>DATGZN010000054.1:0-246733 GCA_035297145.1 Bryobacteraceae bacterium | reverse complement strand
GACTCAAAATCCATTCAAAGGAGAATTGAGTCATGGGGTTGTCGAGAAGGATGTTCACCAAGGAGTTCAAGCGGGCCGCGGTCCAGCGGCTGGAGCAGGGGGTTTCCATCGGCGAGGTAGCGCGGGCGCTGGAAGTGAACCCGAACGTGCTGCACCGCTGGCGCCGTGAGTTGCGGGCAGGGCCAGGCAACGCGTTTCCGGGCCACGGGAAGCCACGTTGGCCGGAAGGCCGGATCGCCGAGCTGGAACGGAAGATCGGCCAGCAAGCGCTGGAGATCGATTTTTTGAAGGGCTGCTTGCAGCGCATCGAGGAGCAGCGGATGCTGCAGGCAGTGACTGGAAATCCGCGGTCTACCGGAAGGTCCAGGAAGAAGTGAAGGCCGGTCGCGGACTGACGATGGAGCGCATGGTGGAGCTGGGCTGGGTTTCCCGGTCCGGCTTCTACCGTTTCGACGACGCGGAATCCGGTCCGGACCTGGACATGGAGCTACGCGACGCGATTCAGAAGATCGCCGTGGAATGGCCCTGCTATGGTCGTCCTCGGATCACCCAAGAGCTGCGCCGGCGCGGCTGGGTGGTGAATCCCAAACGGGTACGCCGTCTCATGCGTGAGGACAACTTGCTGTGCGTGCGGAAGCGGAAGTTCGTGGTAACCACCGACTCCAACCACGCGCGCAAGATCTACCCCAACCTGGCCCGGAACGTGATCCTGACAGGCACCGATCAGCTGTGGGTGGCGGATATCACCTACATCCGGCTCCGTGACGAGTTCGTATTCCTGGCTGTCATCCTGGACGCTCACTCGCGACGCGTCATCGGCTGGGCGCTGGACCGAACGTTGGAAGATGAACTGACGCTCGGCGCCCTGAGGATGGCTCTGGCACGGCGCATCGTCGAGCCTGGGCTGGTCCATCACTCCGACCGGGGCACGCAGTACGCCAGCAATGACTACACCAGCCTGCTGAAGGATCACGGCATCACCATCAGCATGTCGCGCAAAGGCAACCCTTGGGATAACGCAGCCTGCGAATCGTTCATGAAAACGCTGAAGTACGAGGAAGTGCATCGCAACGAATACCGGGATCTGCCCGAGGCACGCGCGGCCATCCGCGACTTCCTGGAAAAGGTCTACAACCAGAAGCGGCTGCACTCGGCTCTGGGTTATCGGCCGCCGGCAGAGTTCGAGCGAAACCTCGCGCAGAACAGAAAGGATGCCGCTACGCGGCAGCCTCTATGAGTTTTCTCAGGCATCAGGAAATCTTTCCATCCGATGGGGGCGCTAGCTTTGCGGCCAACACCCCCGCTCATCGTCTGGATGAGTTTCCGGCTGGCTATTCCTTGGCGGGTTGCTCTCCAGCATGGCCCGCCTCCGCTTCGCCAACCGGTACCGAGTATGCGCTACAGTCGGTTTGCTGGTCGAGGAATTTTCATCGAACGGCGAGGTGTGTCTTAACTGTTTGTGTCAGCCGAGGGGACAAGCGCAGTCAGGGTGCGACCGTCAGGACCGCAAGGCGAAGCAAAACTCGCGAACACAAGAGTGAACAGGTAGGCCATCCTCCTTGTCGCGTCACGCAGACGTGACGGCGAGGGGCGGTGACATTCGATATAATGCCGGAAGCGCGCAAGGGCGCTGCCGGTCCGCGGGCAGGGATTTTCCCACCTTCCGATTTCTTCTGATTTCACGAACCTTCTTTCGGCCCGTTTTGCGGACGATGGGCGCAACTTGAAAGGAGGTCGTATGCCGACCCATTCCGAGGCGACTCGCCTCAATCTTGAATATTACCGGAAGCAAGCGAAGAGTCTGCTCAAAGCCGTGAAATCTGGAGACCGTGACGCAGCCGAGCGGCTGACCCGTCATATAACGCGGTTTCACCAGAAAAGTTTTGCCGGGGTGGCCCTGCACGATGCGCACCTGGCGATCGCGCGCGAGCAGGGATTCGCCAGTTGGCCGCGATTTAAAGCGTTCCTAATTCAATCCACCCTGGATTTTCAGAGTCTGGTGACAGCGTTCATGGATGCCGCGCTGTCTGACTCGCGGCGGGCCGAGACGATGCTGACGGATCATCCCGAACTCGCCGAGTCTGGCTTCTATCCGGCCCTTGTGCTCGGCGACGCGGAGCGGGTGGAACAGGCGCTTCGGGAAACTCCGGAGCTGGTGCGTACGAAGGGCGGCCCGCACGAGTGGGAGCCGCTGCTCTACATCTGCTTTTCGCGGTTTGCCGGCGGCGGGTCGAGCCGTGCCGCTGGTCTCGTCACCACCGCACTGGCGCTGTTACGCGCCGGGGCTGGTCCCAATGCTTCCTACAACCCCGAAGAGTGGCCGGACAATCCGCTTTCCTGTCTTTACGGTGCCACGGGATTCAACAACAATCCGGCACTGGGGCTGGCGCTATTGGAGGCTGGCGCGAATCCGAACGACGGAGAGTCGCTCTATCATTCCACCGAGCATGCGGATCTGGCATGTGTAAAGCTTCTGCTCAAACATGGCGCGTCACTGAAGGGCGCGAACGTAGTCAAGCACATGTTGGATCGTGAGGATCGCGAGGGCCTGCAGCTTCTGCTCGCCGCCGGCGCGGATCCGAACGAAGTGAACGAGCGCGGCGAGACGGCGCTGCATTGGGCGATCTGGCGCGGGCGGAGTGCCGCCGTGATCGAGGCGCTGTTAGACGCGGGAGCGGCATTGGATGCGCAGCGCAAAGACGGCCGGACTCCGTACGCCCTGGCAGTGCAGAGCGGGCAGACCGCCGTGGCGAAGTTGCTGGAATCGCGAGGAGCGAACACGGAACTGTCTCCGCTAGATCGATTCATCGGTGCGTGCGAGAGTGCTGAAGCCGGGGAACTCGAGCGCTTGTTGCGCGAAGCTCCGGTGATCGCTGCATTTCCAGAAAGCGAGCGTCTTTTGACGGACCTGGCGATGAGTCACCGAACAGGGGCCGTCCGGGCGCTTCTCGCGGCCGGGATGCCGGTTGATGCACGCGCAGAAAACGGGGCCACGGCATTGCACTGGGCCTGCTGGAAAGGATATGCCGACTTGGCAAAGCTGCTGCTCGACCATGGCGCTTCATTGACTGCGGAGGATGGTGAGTTTCACGGCACGCCACCAGGCTGGTTCGGGCACGGCGCGCAGAACTGTTGCGAGGACGGCGGCGACTATGCGGAAGTGGCACGAGTGCTGATTGGGGCGGGCACGACGATTCCGGCAGTCGATATACCAACTGGAAGGCCGGATGTGGATGCCGTGTTGAGGGAATACGGACTTATCAAATAGTCAGCTCCCGTGGTGCATGTGCATCATGGGGACGCTGCCTTTGAGTCGTGCGCGAAGGAAAAAGAAGACTCCTACTGGATGCGCTCCGTAGTATGGCTGGATCGCCGTGGGCACTCCATAGAAGCTCAAGTTCGCGCCGAGGCCAGTGTCCAGCCAGGAAACGATGTCCACGTCGCGCGTGTAGCCGAGGGTGTAAGCCGCGATGCGAAACGCCGATCCTACGGTCTCGTCCAGATGCTTGCGCAACGTGGGTTGATCGTCGAACAGCTCGTCCTTGTCCACCAGCTCGAATCGGCCGGTGACGTAGTTCTTGCGGCGGAACTGATATACGGACTCGGCAAGGTATGAGTTCAGATTGTGCGGATCAAATGTTTTGTGATTGCGTCCCCAGATCAGACTGCTAGCCCAGTTGCCTCCGGTGAGAGGGCGGTTGTAAGTCACCGACGCAGTGGATCGCACGACATCACCCGGCTCAGCGGCTTCCGGATGACTCAAACGGCCGGCGGAAACTTGCGCGACCCAGTTATCACTCGGCGTCCAACTCAGACGCGTGGCCCAGGAGTCAATGGCTCCATAGCCGATGGTCCAGCGGTTCTCGCCGGGCTCGGCCCCGTGAAAGCCGCTGGCTTCAATTCGAAAACTCCGGCGGACGATGGCCGCGGTCACGACGTCACAGGAAATGTGCGACGAGTCTTGCAAATGGTGTGAGAGTGTGGCCTGAGGCAACTCGGCTGCCGACACACGATGCGGAAATGCCACCGGACCAAGTGCCGGATCGCCGACGGGAGCAAAATAAAGAACCAGATTGGTGGATTCGTCCAGCGGGTGTGCGTAGCGCGCGCTCAGCTCCATGACGAAATTGTGCGGGTGCTGTGCGTCCACGAGCGCCCTGCCGTACGCCGTTTCTCCGGTCTGAAACAGCAGCGGGTAACTGCGGTTCGTGATGGTGGCCGGGTCAAGACTGAGCATGGTGTCGAACTGTATGCTGCCGCCGGCCACAGGATACTCCGCGGTTCCCATGAACCAATTCGGCGAGAAGAATTTGTCGGCGCCGCGCGCGCCAGACTGCTGCACATCCGTGATGAATGCGACTCCATGGAACATGAAATTCCAATCGCCGAGGCGCTTGTGGATCATGCCCATGGGAGACGAACGCGGGTTGACGCTCGTGCCGGAAGCGGCGTGATCTTCGGGTAGCGATGCGCTGTTCCCCATATCCATGTCCATACCGGCCATGTGCTGGTGATCCTGCGGCAGCTCCTGCGCAAAGCAAACGGAATTCAGCAATAAAGAAATGACGATAGCTCTCACACAGACCTCTGTTGTCATTAGCAACCGGAACAGAAAATTCGTTTGGTTATTAGATGCGAAGAGCTGTCGCCGGCAGCAGCCCGGGTGGCTGTTCGCCTGCGATGTTAAAGATTGGTACGTGGCTTGTGCGATCGGGAACTGGGACCAGAAACGCCGACGCGGCGAGGCTTGTGGCCTGTAGCTGGATGGCGGTCCACGAGGCGGTGCGCATCCACGTTTGAGTCAAGCTGTGCTGATGCAGGCACTGCTGCTGTGAGGGTCGCTGGTGATGATGGCAGCTCGTCCCGTTACTGGGGGCATTGCATTGGGTCGCCGTGCAAGCGACGCCGCATTGCGCATCCGCAACAATCACGCCAGCGGTGCAGAACACAAGCAACAGAGCGATCAGACGCGCCATCTAAGAATCACGGTAGCACGAAGCGGACGGCTACTTCTTCTTCGTCCAGATGCCAATCTGAAAGACCACGAATTCCGCCGGGTAAACGGGAGCAATGCCCACAACGACCACCAGGCGTCCGTTGTCGATATCGTTTTGCGTCATCGTGGTGGTGCCGCAGGCGACGAAGAAAGCCTCGTCCTTCTTCTTGCCCTGCAGGGAGCCTTGCAGCCACTGCCCGGTGAGGAAGCTGTCGACGGATTGGCTCACGCGGGACCATAGCGCGGGTCCGTTGTTCTCAAACACCGCCCATTGCACTCCTTGAGCCAGCGACTGCTCGATGAAGGTCATGTAGCGCCGGACGTTGACGTATTGCCAGTCCGTATCCCGGCTGGATGTGCGCGCACCCCAGATCACGTTCCCTTGAGTGGGAGCGACGCGCAACCGGTTGGCATAACGGCCCAGCGAGAGATTCAGGCTGTCCGTCAAACCGCCAAAACCCGCCGTGCTGGGGGATAAGCCCGGGATGGGATGAAACACGCCCGGCAACTCGTCGAGATAAATGCCGGGGTAGAGAGATTCAGGCATGGGGGCCGAATGCCGACCAGCTCGTCGCGCGGAGCCGGCTCGGATCGAATCGCTCGGCCAGTTCCGGCCGGAGCAGGAGCTGGTCAAAAACATTCCAATAGTAATTTACGTGCTGTGTGCTGTCGTAGAAGTATGAACCGGCAGTGTCTCCGCTTCCATCTCCAAGGTGGCTCCACATCGGGTTGTAGAAGAACTGGTACTCATTTCCCTTAACCGTGCGAGAACCACGAGCGGCCACTTGTCGCGACATCACCGAGTGCAGCCCCACAGCCCCAACCAATCCCGGTTCGAACGGGTTCATGTTCAAATCACCTACAACGATTGTACGCCGGTGCCCCGCCAACGCCTCCTGCTCCGCAATCTGCCTGCACAGTACCGTACACTCGAGGAGCTGATCGTCTTCCGTCATATACAGCTTGCTGGGTAGGTGCACAGCCACGAGTACGACCTGAGCACGGGCGGGCAGCGAGAGCCGACGAATCGAAATCCAATCGGTCTCAAATGTTGGCCGTAGAAAATCACGGGAAAGCCGGGTGAAAATTATGACTTTCCTGCAATTGCCGGCGGTCAGATGAAATCCGGCCACAGGATCCTGGTTCAGTGTTCGCAGGAGACGATTAGGATCGATCTCCGATTCCGCGAGGATGATTACGTCTATGCGGTGCTCTTCCGCCAAATCCGCAATCACTTCGCCCAGTGATTTTCGATTGACGTTCCAGAACAGGAATCTTGTAGTCGGCAAGTCTTGTTAGACTTCAATTGTATCCCTGGAGGCTTCCGTGAGCATCGATCATTTCGTCGAAGAGGTTCAAGTCCTTGGCCGCGACCTTGTGGACAGGGTGAAAACTCTGGTCCACGAAGGCAATGTGAACCGCATCATCATCAAGGATGAGAAGGGGAATACGTTTGTCGAGATTCCGGTCACCATCGCCACTGTGGGTGCGATCTTCGCGCCGGTGCTGGCCGCGGTGGGTGCGCTTTCGGCGCTGGCAGCGAAGTTCAAAATCGTGATCGAGCGGAAACCGCCTTCGGAACAAGAACCGAAACAGGGTTAGCGCAAAGCCTGCTGAATGGCGGCACCGAGCCGTTGTAAGCCTGCCTCGACATCGCCCGTCAAATGCACGCGTAGCGCACGCCTGCCACGCTCCGCCAGAACCTGGAAATCACCGCGCGCTTGCGCCGCTTTCACCACGCCGAAGGTATATTTTTGTCCCGGCACCGGGAGATCGGCGGCATCATCACAAGTGATTTGCAGGAACACGCCGCTGTTCGGACCGCCCTTGTACGCCTGGCCTGTTGAGTGCAGAAAGCGTGGCCCGAATCCGAGGCAGGTCGCCACGCGTTTCGTATCACGCACTGCGTGCCGGAAACCTTGGAGCGAATTCTCGTGCGCATCATTCATTTCGATGTACGCCAGCACGGCAAAATAGTCGCCCGCACCCAGTCGGCTCAGGTGGGCTTTCAGGTAGCCCTCCAGTGACTTGCCGGCACTCTCGTTTAAGGCTTCAGTATTTTTTGCATCGGCGAAAAGCTTGAACCCGGAACCTTCAAACAACGGCGCCTCATCGGGCAATTTGCCGCTCTTCTCATATTCCGACGTCAACGCTCGCGTAACTATCTTGCTGGCCTCCACATCCGGCTGATCGAACGGGTTGATGCCGAGGATCGAGCCCGCCACCGCGGTCGCGATCTCCCAGCGGAGGAATTCTTCGCCCAGGTTGTACGCTTGCTCCACGGCAATGCGCACCACCGGCTGGCCAGCGCGCTCCAGCGCATCGACAGCTTTATCCTGCGCGGCATCGGCTCCCGACTCGAGCCGCAGATATGCGAACACGCGATCTTTTCCGTATACCTCGGGCGCGCCCAACGACTCGCGATCCACGGGAACGAGTCCCTTGCCAATCTTGCCAGTGGATTCCGCAATCAACTGCTCGAGCCACGCTCCCAGATCGAAAATGCCAGGCGATGCGATGATCGTGACTTTGTCGTGGCCGCGATTTCCCAACGTTCCGAGAATCGCGCCTAACACAACGCCAGGATTGTCCACGGCCGCAACCGTTGGCCCGCAAGCGTGCGCCATTTCCTGCGTCGCGTTTAGAAATTGCGCCACATCGACGCCCATCACAGCCGCCGGCACCATGCCGAAGTTCGAGAGAGCCGAGTAGCGCCCGCCAATGCTGGGCAGGCCGTAGAAGATGTGGCGGAAACCGTCGCTCTCGGCCACCTGCTGCATTTTCGAGCCGGGATCGGTGATCGCAATGAAGCGCTCACCGGCCTTCTTCTCTCCGAGCTTCTGCTTCACGCGCTCAAAAAAGTATTGCTTGTAGATGTTCGGTTCGAGGGTGCTGCCGGACTTGCTGGACACAATGAAAATCGTATTCGCCAGATCGATTTTCTTTTCGATCGCGCGGATCTGCGCGGGATCGGTGGAATCGAGAACATGCAGTTCGGGATAGCCGGCGATCTTCCCGAACGTCATCCGCATCACTTCAGGGCAGAGGCTTGATCCGCCCATGCCCAGCAGCAGGGCATGCTGAAATCCGGCAGACTTCACTTCTTGCGCCATGTTTTTCAAGTGCTCGATGTGGGACAACTGGTCGTCCACGATGTCGAGCCAGCCGAGCCATTTCGCTTCGTCTTTGCCGGTCCAGAGCGTTGCGTCGTGGCGCCATAGGCGGCGCACCTTGTCGCCTTTTTGCCAGTCCTCGATCGCGTCCTTCACTGCGGCGTCGAGATCTTTCGGCAACCGGAAGGTCTGCCGGTCAATCTTCGCACGCTTCTCAGAGTGCTCCCCAGTCGCTTTCAACAGCAACGCGAAAGCATCCGCAAACTGCTGGACGCCATCGGCGACCAGCTTGTCGGTGACCTCCTTCATGGATATGCCGGCGTTCGCCAGCGTCTTCATGATGCCTGCGGCCGCTTCGACGTTCTCGGTCAGGCTGGCGCGCGGCTTGCCGTGATCGCGGAAGGCATTGAAGGTCGCGGGCGGGATGGTGTTGACCGTATCCTGACCGATGAGTTCCTCAACATAGATGACGTCGCGATAGTTGGGGTTCTTCGAGCTGGTACTGGCCCACAACAAACGCTGCGACTGTGCGCCCTTGGCGGCGAGCCTCTGCCAGCGCTCGCAGGAGAATATCGTTCCGTACTTCTTGTATGCCAGCTTGGCATTGGCAATGGCAACCTTTCCGAGCAGGCTGCGCAGCATCGCCTGTTCCGCGGGGCTCGAAGAGGTTTTGAGCTTTGCCGTCGCCAGGCCGTCGATCGCCGTATCGATGCGGCTCACGAAAAAGCTGGCTACGCTGGCAATCCGTCCGGCATCGCCGCCGCGCGACACCCACTCCTCCAGTCCCACCAGGTAGGCTTCGGCGGCCTGCTCGTAAGTCTGCTGCGAGAAAAGCAAAGTTACGTTTACGTTAATCCCGTCGCTGATCAGGAGCGAGATTGCGGGAATGCCCTCCGCTGTCCCCGGAACCTTCACCATCAGGTTCTCGCGCGCTACCGTCTTCCACAGGCGTTGGGCTTCTTCAACTGTCCCTTGGGTATCGTGCGCGAGGAGCGGCGACACTTCCAGGCTCACGTATCCGTCGCGCCGCCGTGAGGTTTCGTACACTGGGCGCAGAATGTCGGCGGCATCTTGAATGTCACGGATCGCGATCTTTTCGTAAAGCGCCTTCGGATCGAGACTGCGTGACTGCGGGTCGTTCAGAATATCCTGATAGTCGGTGCTGCCAACAATCGCCTTTTCGAAGATGGAAGGATTTGAGGTGACGCCGCGCAGCCCGTCCTCACTCATGAATCGTTTGAGTTCTCCACTGGTGATGAGGCTGCGACGGATGTAGTCCAGCCAGACGGATTGGCCGAAGTCCTGCAATTGCAGAATCGGATTGGTTGCGATGGCGGCGTTCGTGCTCATAGTCATTCATCCTCAGTTAGATGTTAGGGGCCAGATCTTAGGTTAACGCGGCGGCCTCGTTTTGTAGATGCGCAGATGCGACGCGAGGTGGCGGAAAAGTATCACAATAGACAGGAGCCTGCCATGCACAGCGCCACTGCGTTGCACCAGTTTAAGGAGGCTGCCGCGGAGGCTGCCGCCGCCCAGGTCAAGGACGGCATGATTGTCGGCTTGGGCAGCGGAACCACCGCGACCCTGGCGGTGAATGCCATGGGCAGGCGGGTGAGCCAAGGGCTGCGCATCACCGGCATTCCGACATCCGAGCAAACAGCCCAGTTGGCGCGCAGTCTGGGCATTCCTCTGACCACCTTGGGAGAGCAGCCCAAGATCGACATGACCATTGACGGCGCGGACGAAGTCGAAGTGAGCACGCTGAATCTGATCAAAGGTCTGGGCGGAGCGCTGCTGCGCGAGAAGATCGTGGCCAGCGCCACGGCCAAGTTCGTCATCATCGTGGATGAAACCAAGCTAGTCAATCAGCTGGGCACGCACGATCCCGTACCCGTTGAGGTGATCCCGTTCGGCTGGCAGGTGACGGAGGCCAGGCTGCGGAGCTTGGGCGCGAAGCCTAAACTGCGGATGAAGCCAGACGGAGAACCATACATCACCGACGGCGGCCATTACATTCTCGACTGTACGTTTGGACTGATCGCGTCGTCGGCGGACTTGGACATCGCGCTGGATAAAACCGTCGGCGTGGTGGAGCACGGGCTGTTCGTCGGGATGGCGTCGCAGGTGGTGGTGGGTGGGCCGGAGGGCGTGAGGACGCTGGGCCGATAGGGTGGCCCAAAAGCTGCCATGCTCCCGCCAGTGCGCTATGCCGCAGCCATTATCATCCTCAGCAGCACTTGCTGGGCGCAGTTCAAAAGCACTGTTCCGCTGGTAGTCGCGCCCACCACTGTTAGCGATTCCAAAGGACATTACGTAGACGGTCTGACGCCCGAGGACCTGACTCTTTACGACAACGATGTGCCACAGGCGATACACATGGACTGGATGATATACCCGATCGACTTAGTGGTTGTGGTCCAAACCAGCTCGAATTCGGGTGCGGTGATCGACAAACTGGGCGGCAGTGGCATTCTATTTACGCAGTTGCTTGCGGGCGATGCGGGAGAAACGGCCGTGGTCTCGTTCAGCGACGACGTGAAGCTCCACCAGGATTTCAGCGGCGACCCCGATCTTGTGATTCACGCGCTCCGCATGCTGCGCATGGAAGGCGGCGACGCGCACATGCTCGACGGCCTGCGCCAGGCGCTGCTGATGCTCGAACGGCGGCCGCTGGGCCGTCGGCGCATCATCCTGATGATCGCGGAGAAGCGTGATCGATCGAGCCAGGCGAAGCTCGACGAAGTGATGGAGCGCGTACAACGTCTCAATGTAGCCGTTTACTGGCTGACCTATTCGCCACTGTTAGAGCCGTTCACGGTGAAGTCTAAAACGGCGGAGGATCTGAAACCCGAAGCAGAACGGATCAAGATGCGGAAATGCGCTCTTTGTCCGGCCCCCGACGACACTCCGGCCTCCCCCGATCTAGGACCTGGCGGTGCTATCTACGCGATCGCAGAATTGATCCGCTTGCACAAGCCGGATCTTTCCAGCTTGTTCACCAGGACCACGGGCGGCCGAACCATGAATTTCCTGAAAAAGAACGCGCTGGAGCAGGCGATTCAACTGGTGAGCGAAGAGGTGCATCGCCAGTACCTTCTCACCTTCGAACCCAAAGGGGGAAAGCCGGGTGAGTTTCATGCGATCCGGGTCGACGTGAAGAATCGGCCGGACCTGGTAGCGAAGACGCGCGACGGCTATTGGGCAGTGCAATGATCACGGGCGCTGCGATGGCCCTGTGACGCCGTTATCACTTCTCGAACGAGAATCGCCCCGTCAGATTCGTCAGCTTCAGCGCTTTGTAAATGCGTACATTGACGCCGCGCAGCACGACCTTGACGGACTTGTCGCCCGCGAGGCCCGCTAGCTTCTCCAACAACTTCAGCTCGCTCGGATCGATACGGTCGATCGACGAGAAATCCAGGACCGCTCCGCCATCGCCGCGGTCCAGCTTTTCGATGGCCTGCTGCAGAGCAGGCGCCGCGTGCGCATCCGTCTCAAGCAACACTGAATTTGCTGGCATATGCTCCGTCCTTCGCTACTTCCGGTTCAGGTACATGGGCCACTTTCGGCACATCGCGCCCTTTATATGCGGCCCAAAGCAGGTCGGCCAATTCGTTCATGAGCGGCATGCGCGGGTTCGTTGGCCGCCACGAAGGATCTTCGAAAGCGATCTTGACCAGGTCGGGCACGGCCCGTTCGAATTCTTCTTTCGAAATCCCTAGTTCGGCGATGGAACGTGGAATGGACAATCGATCGAGCAACTCTTCGATCGCCGCGATGAGGTTGTTGATCTTTTCCTCGGTCGTTTCGCCGCCCAAACCCAGCAGGTCCGCCATCATCGCGTATTTTTTGTGAACAGTGAACGCGCGCACATGGGGCGACGGCATGAACTTGGAGGGCACCGCGGCGTTATACCGAATCACATGCGGCAGCAAGAGCGCATTCGCCCTCCCGTGCGCCACTCTGAATCGCGCGCCGAAGGCGTGTGCCAGCGCATGATTCACTCCCACCGATGCGTTCGAGAACGCCAGCGCCGCAATGCACGCGGCATTGTGCATCATGGTACGCGCCTCTTCGTCGCGAGGACGCTCATAGGCGATCGGCAGATACTTGAACACCATCTGAAGTGCTTGCAGAGCGTTCGCGTCGGTGTAGGGTGACGCGTAAACTGAAACGCCGGCTTCGAGCGCGTGAGTCAAACAGTCGATGCCTGTATCTGCCGTCAGCCCTTTCGGCATGGACATGACGAATTGCGGATCGACAATCGCCACATCCGGAGCGAGCGAGTAATCGGCGAGCGTCACCTTGCGGCCGTGCTCCTTATCGAACAGCACAGCAAACGGAGTGACTTCGCTTCCCGTCCCGCTCGTCGTCGGAATGGCGATCAGCCGCGCGTGGATCGTCTTTTCGGTCGGGTACTGGACGATGCGTTTGCGGATATCCAGAAACGGCGCGCCCAGTTCCTCCAAATCGGCCTGCGGGAACTCGTACTTGAGTTTCATGATCTTCGCCGCATCGATCACGCTCCCGCCTCCGAGAGCAACAATCTGGTCCGCTTTGTAGAGCTTCAGCGTCTCGAGGCCTTCCAGAATGACATTGGCTTCCGGCTCGGCATCGGGAATCGCTAGAACATGAACAAGCGTCCCTTCGGGGAGATGCCGCCGCACGATTTCCGCATGGCCGAATTGCTCAAGCGCGGGATTGGTCACGATGACGGTCGAGTGCGATGGAAACTGCCGCAGATGCTCCACGGCGTTCCGATTGAAGTAAATCTGATTGGGGACTCGATACCACATAGGCGCTTGGGCCCTCCTAGCCACTCGTTTCACGTTGAGGTAGTGAAACACGTTCACGTTATCCATGGTGCTGTTGCCGCCGCCGGTCCCGCATCCGAACGAGAAGGTGGGCACCATGTCGTTGTACACGCCGCCAATCGCTCCAATGGATCCAGGCGAATTCACCAGGATGCGGCCCGAATTGATCAGCTCACCGAACTTCCGGATGACCTCATCGTTACGCGAGAACACCACGGCAGTATGCCCGAGCCCGCCGAAGTGATTCACGTCCACGCACACCTGGAGCGCTTCGTCCATGGATTTCGCACGATAGACCGCGAGCACCGGGAAAAGCTTCTCGACCGATAGCGGATGGTCGCGACCTACGCCCTGAATTGGTGCGACCAGGAGTTTGGTGTTCGGCTGGACCGTGAGACCCACCACGCGGGCGATATCGACGGCTTTCTGGCCCGTCGCCATGGGACGCGCCATTCCTTTTTCCGGGTCCACCAGCATGCGTCCCAGCAGCGCAGCCTCTTGTTCATTGCAGACGTGCGCTCCCAGTTCCGCGAATTTCCGTAGCACGCGATCGTACACCTCGTCGTCGATGACCACCGTCTGCTCCGAGGCGCAAATCGTCCCGTTGTCAAACGTCTTGGAGGTGATGATATCCACCACGGCCATATCGAGGTCGGCTGATTTTTCCAGATAGACGGGCGTATTCCCCGCCCCAACACCCAACGCCGGTTTGCCGGAGCTGTAGGCGGCTTTAACGACGCCCCGCCCGCCCGTGGCGTCAATCATCGCCACGTCTTTGTGATGCATGAGGTAGGCGTTGTCCGCCAGCGTCGGCGATTCCACGCAAGTGAAAACGCCTTCGGGCGCGCCGTGCTTCACTGCCGTCTCATACATGATCCGCATGGCCTCCTGGCAGCAACGCGCGGCCATGGGATGCGGGCCGAAAATAAGGGCGTTGCGCGTCTTGATGGCCATGATGCACTTGAACAACACGGTCGATGTGGGGTTTGTAATGGGAGTGAGCGAGAAGATCACTCCGATTGGTTCCGCCACCTCCACCACGCCGTGCTCGGGAAACTCGCGAATCACACCGGCGGTGCGTTTGTCCCTAACGTAGTTGTAGACAAACTCCGTGGCCACCATGTTCTTGATGGCCTTGTCCTCCGGCACGCCGAGATGTGTTTCTTCATACGCCATCCGGCCCAGATGCTGCGCGTTCTCCATCCCCGCCATGGCCATCCGTTTGACAATCCGATCGACGTCCTCTTGCGTGTATTGGGAAAAAACAGCGGCGGCGGTTCTGGCTTGACTGACTAGTCCATCCAGGTAAGCAATCCGGCCTTCACTGAGACTTGCAATATTTTCTGCCATGCTTCTATCAACCTTTCACTTCCCCCCAAAAAATGCGGCTTGGAATTTCATTCGCCCGTCCCCGGCGTCGCACACTCATGCCACGGCCTTGACGCCCACTTCCATCAGAGGCGCCGTGTCAGCCGGCGGCTGCGTGGCAGGCTCGGCGACGGTCAGCGGGACCGGCTCGGCGGGCGTAGAATTTTGCATTCGAGGCCACGCCTTGCGGGCTGTCTTTACGCCGGCACGCCGGCACAGCTTGCGGAACGAAACATAGAGGAACTCACGCAACTTGCGCACATCCGGCGCAACGTGGGCATCGGCAATCAATCCGAAGAACAGTTTGCCGTTGTAACTTTGTACCGCGACATTGATCCCCAGTTCGTAACCCGTCGGCACCTGCGGATAGGCCGCGATCAATCGCCGGCCAAGCGAGTACAGCGGTGTCCGCGACCCCGGTATGTTGGTGCAGATCATGTTGAACAGCGGTACCGGCAGCGTGATCTGTGGGATGCCCCACCAGAAGAGCGCCTGCAGTGGCGGCGGAGCGGCCGCAATGCAGTCCGCCAGCAGCGCCACCACGTCAGCAGCCTGTCCTCGCTTCATAGCTTCGGTCCGGGCAACGACACCCTTCAGCAACGCCAGTGGATCGCGCACGTCCAGCGGCAGTGCAACCGGCATGAAGGAGATCTGGTTCCCCAAATCGCCGTTTTGTTCGCCGTGCCGCAAGTTCACGGGACATACGATGCGGACGTACCGGTTAGTGACAGTCTGACGATGCAATTTCACGTACCGGGAGAGAGCGCGCGTCAGGACCGTGAGAATGACGTCATTGATCGTTCCGCCGGCGGCCGTGCGGATGGCCTCCACCTCGGCAATATCGAATTCCGCCCAGCAGAATTTCCGGTCGCCGCCACAGGGCTTGTTAAATGGAAGCCGCTCGACCGATGCCGCCAGTTCCGGAAGCGCACCCGCAAGCTCCTTCACGCGCGCCGGATTGCCGAGAAGATCCTGCGCCAAGCTGAGCAGGCCGGTTTCGGCCACCATCAAGCCCCGCAGCGAGGTGTCGATGGCACTGGCGATAGCATCGATCAAGGAGGGAGCCGGCGGAGCCTTCCGCGGGTGGTGGCGCTGCTTGTGAGGACGGTCATTGGCGTCGGGCGACGCATCCAGCAGCACCTTGATCAGAGCCACTCCCGCAACGCCGTCGGCCAACGAGTGATGTATGCGCACGATGACGGCGCCGCGGCCTTCCTTCAGGCCCTCAACCACGTAACATTCCCAGAGCGGCTTGGACCGATCCAGTAACTGGCTGAAAATGCGGCCTGCCAGGTCTTCCAATTCCGCTTCTCCTCCAGGGGGATCCACGCTGACCCGGAAAATGTGGCGGCGAATATCGAAGTCGAGGTCGTCCTCCCAAGTCGGATAACCGAGGTTGTACGGAGGCATCACCACAATTTGCCGGTAGCGGGGAATCAGATGCAGTCTCGAGTCGATGGTCTTGAGGAATTCGTCGAAAGAGATTGGACCATCAAAAACGAAGACGCAGGCGATCGCCAGCGGGATCTCTTTGCGCTCGAGATACAGGAAGGCCGCGTCTACTGGCGAAAGGCGCCGACTGGCTTCTTCTGCACGTTCGGTGCACTCCCCGGGCGTTGCTGGATTTTGCATAACATGCTCCTTGGCACGTCCCCCAACGAAACCGCAGCGCCGGTCAGTTACCTAAATATATTGAGATCTGATGGTCTAATATCAGAGTAAGCTGGATCAGGAGCCAAGTCAATGGAAACTGCGAACCTGGCATCTTCCCACGTGAGAGGACTTGAGCCGCCGCACGTTTCGCTCACTCGCCTCGCTGCCCTCGCTTCCCGGATCACCTTGTGCGAAGGAGCACATGATCAGATTGCTGTGCCGGCCCCCTATACCGGTGAAATCATTGGAACCATTCCGGCAGCGCGCGACGCCGATGTGGAGCTGGCGGTTCAGCATGCCCGCGCCGCGCAGCCCGCGTGGGCGGCACGATCCTTCGCTGACCGCTCCAAAATCTTTTTTCGTTTCTACGATCTGCTGATTGGCAGGCATGAGGAAGCGCTCGATCTCATCCAGCTCGAAACCGGCAAAGCGCGTTGCCACGCACACGAAGAAATTCTCGATACGGCGATAGTGTCTCGCTACTATGCCATGCGAGCCGAAAAGCTGTTACGGCCGCGCCGCCGAAAGGGTGCGTTCCCACTGCTCACCCGGACGTGGGAATTTCGATCGCCGGTCGGAGTAGCGGGCTTCATTGTGCCTTGGAACTACCCACTCACTCTTGCGGTTACCGATGCAGTTCCCGCGCTCATGGCGGGAAACACAGCGGTTCTCAAACCCGATCGCCAAACCAGCTTCACGGCCCTTTGGGCAGTCAGCCTGCTACGCGAAGCCGGCCTTCCGGCTGATGTTTTTCCAGTAGTTACAGGAGATGGCTCGGTCATCGGACCGGCACTGGCGCAATGCGTCGATTTCCTGATGTTCACGGGCAGTACCAGTACCGGCAAATCGGTTGCCGCGCGCGCCGCTTCCAGGTTGATCGGCTGCTCCCTCGAACTCGGCGGAAAAAATCCGATGATCGTTTGCGCCGATGCAAACCTAGAGGCTGCGGTGGGCGGAGCGATTAGGGGCTGCTTCTCCTCGGTCGGGCAGCTATGTGTCTCCATCGAGAGAATTTACATCCACGAATCGATTTTCGACCGTTTCGCCGCCCGTTTCACGGATCGCGCGCGCAAACTCAAAATGGGTGCCGCATTCGATTATTCGGTCGACTTGGGGTCCCTCACATCACAGCGACAGCTCAGCAAGGTCGAAGAGCATGTGCACGATGCCGTCGATAAAGGAGCCACGGTGCTCGCTGGCGGGCACCGGCGGCCGGAGCTGGGTCCGCTCTTTTACGAGCCCACGATCCTGACCGAAGTTCATGAAAATATGAAGGCTTACGCGGAGGAAACGTTCGGGCCCGTGGTTTCGCTTTACAAATTCAAAAACGAAGACGAGGCGATCGAGCGCGCAAATGCAACCAGTTACGGCCTAAACGCCAGCGTCTGGACGCGCAACATCAGCCGTGGCATAGACTTAGCGCGAAGAATCCGGGCTGGCAGCGTGAACGTCAACGAGGCCTACATAGCAGCTTGGGGGTCGGTGGATTCGCCGATCGGCGGGATGAAGGAATCGGGTATCAGCCGCCGCCATGGAGAGGAAGGCATTCTGAAATTCACCGAGCCACAAACTGTAGCGGTGCAGCGGCTTCCGGTCGTTCCTCCAGGCCGCATGACGTGGGACAGTTTCGCCCAGTGGCTGATCCGTCTACTGAGGCTGCTCCGCTACACGCGCATTTAGAAATCGCGGAAACACGCGGGAAAAGAACGTCAGAAAGCTCCAATCGAGAGAGATCCAATCTCTCGTTGACAGCAGCATCCATAACGCGGCGCTGGTTTTCGCCCAATGTTCCAGCGCGTAGCGCAGGACCACGGCGTCCATGCGCACGCTGGACCCTGCGACATCCTGTAGGACACCATCGAGCGTAAACGATGCCTTGCGGAACATGAGGAGAGCTGCGGGAAAACGGACGCCCTCCATGGCAATCTCATCCAAAAGGCACATGGCATCCATGGGGCCGGGCAATTCGAATAACGGCAGTGCGTCCAGGAAGCGGTTCGAATGTTCGCGAATGATCCGTTCCTCCGCTTCGTCGTTCGGTCCCCGATGAAGGCGCAGGCGCGTGATCGCCAGGCGTACACCATCCACATCGCGCAACATCAGCATCAGCACCAGCATGAGGACGTTTTCCCGCTGCTGGCGCGTGAGGCGATCGGTCAGGGCCCAGTCCAGAATCACCAGCTCGTGGTGGCGCTTGTCGTACAACAAATTTCCGGCGTGCGGGTCGGCATGAAAGATGGCGTCCTGCTCGGGGGCGAGCGCCGGAATGGCCATGAGCGCCTCGGCCAGCCGTTGTGCCACCGGGCCTCGGGCAGCCGCCGAGGAAGCGAAGGCATCGGTAATTTTGACACCGTTTTCCCGGCTGAGCGCCGTGACGGTCGGAGCGCAAAGCAGTGGGATGAGGCGGGGAATACGGAGTCCTGGGACCGACCGGTACGCCGGCAATCCGCTCAGCAGCGTGTTCTGTTCGCGGCGAAAATCCACTTCGCGCTCCAGCAACAGGCGGATTTCGGTGAGCGTCTCGGCGACTCCCGTCAGACGGACCCCGCCCGACTGATGCTTGCGCGTCAGGTGGGCAGCGAGTAGTTGGAGGATCTTCATATCCTCGGCGTAGCAGGTAGGGATGTGCGGCTTCAGCACCTTGAAGACGCCCGGCTCGCGGCGGCGGGTTTCGGGATTCCGCCAGGTGAATCCAATGACCGCAGCCACACTGGCCTCAGACAACATCGATGAGTCGATCCGGATGGCGTAAGCGCCGATGCGCGGGCCCAATTCCCGCACGATGACACGGCGAATATCCTCGGGAGTCACGTCGGAGATGCCGTTCTCCAATTCCGCAAGGGCATGGCGCAGCCGGGGATTGAGGTTGCGGTTGCGCGCTACTGCCTGGCCGATCTTCTGAAGTCCAGGCACCTTGGCAATGAACAGTAGCAGACGCTTTTCCGGGGGCGTATCCGGCGGGAGTTCCACTTGCTCCACAACCTTCGGAGCCAGGCGTGCAGGCGACAATCGCGACACGACGAAGCGCATCGCGTCGCGGACCAGAGGCCGCCAATGGCGGTACTCGTCCGGCACGAGCAGGTCGACCGTCACGGCGCGAGTGGTCCATTTCCCGAGCTCGTCACGCCAGAACCTGCCGGCATCGCTATTCAGCACGCTTTCGATCGCCGCGACCCTCTCGCTGGTGGTCTTGTAAGCAAGCAGGAATGGCTCGAGAGCCACGTGGAGATGCGGCGTATCGATCTTGATGCGATGCTGCACGATACCTCCAATCGGAGGTTATTGCCCGGCTAAGCGGCGAGCCACCAGCTCATAGACCAGCGGGCTGAACGCCAGACCGATGTGGGTTGCGGATACCTCAAAATCAACGTTTGGGTCGCCGGTCATGCAGACGTGCCAGTCGAGAATGCCGTCTGTCTTGGTATAAATCGCGGTCTGCCGGACCGATTTAGGAAACTTCCCGTTGAGGGACTCGACGAAATTGCAAGTGCAATTGGCTGTGTAGCATTCCGGGAGCACGTTCTTACCATGCTGTTCGAGAATGTGCTGACGGACCAGTTGAGCCGTGTGCAGGATGGATGCGTGGGCGGCCACCCGGTTGATGGGCGCCGCAAGAGTGATCACCGACGCGATCCGGTCGGGCATCTGCGAGGCGATGGCGCGCGCGATGGTACCCCCGAGGCTGTGGCCGATGATGTGGATTTTCCGTCCGGTAGCACGGTAGGCCGTATCGATCACTTCATTCAGACGTTGGCGGATCAACAGATTGGGGCAGTCCGCATTCCAGCCGATATTGGAATAGAACGGCTTGTAGCCAATTCGCTCCAGCCAGTTGCGGAACTGTCCCAAATAGAGATCCGTGCCGAGAAAACCGGGAACAACGACCACCGCCGAACCATCACCCGGGGGTACGGCGTAGCCCCAAAAAACCGGGGAAATGCGCAGGAAAGCCATTTCCACACCGGCCAGCAGTTCCTGCCAGATAGGTAGTGGCACCGGTTCGTGCTCCTTGCGAACCGCGCGGCGACGTGGCCTCATTCGTGTTCAGTCTACCGAACCACGCGCTCGTCACACAAATGCAATAGTTCTTCTAGTACTAGCCATCTCCCGGCCGCCGCCGACCCCTGGAAGGCGCCAATACCGAGGGGCCGGCGTTGGGGGAGTGCGGCCGGAAACCGATGGCCGCCTAGCGCCGGTCGGGAGCACAAGCACCGGCCGGCGTAAACTCAACAGGATTGGAGACCGCTCCCTTTGGTCTCAGTTTAGGTCGTGCCTCAGTTCAGGTCGCGGCTCACTCCTTCGCTGCGTGACTCGCTTGTTTGCGCTTCGGCCGGCGCGCAACTCTGGGCTTTGTCTCCGTGGGGGAGGCTGCCCGGATGGGCTTAATCGCGAGGTCCATGAGCGATTTCTGCGCCGTGACGAAATTCTTGACGCTCTTCTCGGTCAGCTCCGCAAGAGACGTACGATCCTCGGCGGCAGGCTCATGAGCCGGCTTGGTGGCGGCTTCCATCTCATGGATAGCCAGATTCAGCAGCTTCTTTTGTGCGTCGATATACTTCTCAACGCCTTCCTTCGCAAGATCGGTCAGTACCTTGGATCTTTCGCGAGTGGTCTTGCGACCGTTCTTCTCTGCTTTGCCGGCCGCAGTCACTTCCTCGGCGGCGAGGTCGAGGAACTTCTTTTCGGTGTCGACAAAATCCACAATTCCGCGACGCGCCACTTCGGCAAATTCAGCCGCGGCTTTGAGGCCGTTGCCTGCCTCATACGACTCCGCAGCGGCATGGGTCTGTTCGGCGACGGCATCGAGGAGATGCTTCTCCATGTCGACCAGCGTATCTACGCGGTGCCGGATCACGTTAACCACCGAACCGGCGGCCGGGGGAAGCGGGAAAGCATCCTTGACTCCCTCTGTCATCAGCGCGGTTTCTCCGGCAGCCAGATCCAGCAGAATCTTGCCGGCAGCGGTGATGTTCTCAACGCCCTTATCGGCAAACTGGACCGCTTTGACGGCGGGCTGGGATTTCGCGAGGTTCAACCGCTCGCGGATGGCCCCGATGACCAGTGCATTCTCGTGCGCCGTCAGATCCAGCAGGATCTTCTGCGCGGCGACGAAGCTTTCAATTCCTTGACGAGCCCAACCCGCCAGCCAGCCTGCCGGCGAGGAGGCTTGAGCAGTAGCAGCCATGTCTCACTCCTTTTTGGTGTTATACTGCGATGCAGTATCCGAATTGAGTATACGAGGACCGCTCAAAAGAGTCAAGGTAATTCGGAACTGATTATCCTTATCAGGGGTGCCATGAGCAAACCCAATGTAATCATCAAAAAGTACAGCGACCGCCGTTTGTACGATGCGAGCGCCAGCCGCTACGTGAAGCTGGAGGACATCGCGGCGATGGTGCGGGACGGGATCGACGTGCAGGTGCTGGACGCGCGCACGGGAAAGGACCTGACCAACATGGTCCTGATGCAAATCGTGATGGAGGATGCGCGGGAACGCGAGACCGCGTTGCCGCTGCAATTGCTGCGGCAGCTTGTCAGGGCCTCGGACCACGCCACACACGATTTTCTTTCCTGGTATTTGAACAGCACACTCGATCTGTACCAGAAAGCGCAGACGTCGGTGCGCACGCGCCTTTCAGAAGCCAAGAGCGTGGTTTCGAGCCCGCTGGAGTTTGTGCGCGGTCTGATTGGGGGGCAGCAATGGCCGCCCGCGGCGGAGCCGGGCGAGGCGGAAGAGTTGCGGCGGCGGGTGGCGGAACTGGAGGCGCGGCTGGCAAAAGAGGGGAAGCCGGCGCGGCGGGCAAAAAGACGCAAGAAACAGGGATGACCAATCGCGGACGGGTGCGCTCGGCGGTCCTCTCGTGAAATTCTGCTTCATTAGTCGTTAACCGCCGCCTGGAAGAACCCGTCTACATGACCGAATGGAGCGCGCCGGTGACCTTGGATTGGCAGCGTCCAGCTTGCAAAAGGATGTGGCGGCGGTAGAGGACTTTGAGGCAGTAGTCCGGGCCCATCGTCCTCGCGTCTTTCGTTTTGCCTTAGCTTCGTTGCGCGACCGGGATGCCGCGGAGAGCGTGACGCAGGATTGCTTCTTCAAAGCGTATAAAGCCTGGGGACAATTTCGCGGCGACGCCAATCTTCAGACATGGTTGATGCAGATTGCGGTAAATCTGATCCGCGATGCTACTAGAACTCGACGTTTTCAGTTCTGGAAGCGGGTCCACGCATCGGCGGAAGCGATGAATCAAGCCAGCGATTGGATTCCTGACGCTGGCATGTCGCCGGAGGAACGTGTCGCCGCCCAAGAGCACGTTGATGCGATCTGGAGCGTTCTCGATGACTTGTCGGAAAGGCAACGAACCGTGTTCCTTCTGCATTTCATGGAAGAAATGAGCGCTGCCGAGATTGAAGCGGCGACCGGAATAACTAGAGCCGCGGTGAAGGTGCACCTGTTTCGGGCCATTCATGCGGTGCGCAAGAAGCTGGAGAAACGAAAATGAATCCACATTTATCCGAGGGACAGATCGCAGACTGGGCCGCCGGCGAACGAGATCCGGAGATAGATCAGCATGTGCGGGGATGCGCTGTGTGTGCCGCTGAGTTGGAACAAATCGGGCAGGCTTTCTCGTTGTTTCGCGAATCCGGAAAGCGGTGGAGCGAGCATTGGTACGCGGTCGCTCCAGTTCGCGGCGCACAAGCAGGAAGTAAGCTGGCGCTGGCGGGGGCAGTCGCGGCACTTGTAGTGGCGGCCGTTCTGCTTTCGCGTGCACCCGCGCCGTCCGGTCCCCAGGAGGAGCCGTTCGTGGCAATCCCTTATGTTGTGCCGCCGGCTCCGTACGAGCGCACGGCGGTGGTGCGTATGGTTATTCCGGTGGCGGCGCTGCCATCGGCTGGGATCACGATTCAAATGGCAGACGTTAGTGGAACAGTGCCGGCCGATGTGTTGGTTGGGCAGGATGGCCGCGCACTGGCGATTCGGCTGGTTCGCGATTCTAATTTCAATTTTTGAGGGGACATAAACCAATGACTCGAAAGGTAATGTTTCTTGGCGTGGCTGCGGCGTTGTGGAGCGCCGGGCTCAATGCGCAGACGGCTTCAACGGGCTCTTCGTTCCAATATGCTGGGTGGGTCCCTGCTCACGGTGGTCCGATCGAGGGCAAGCAATACGGACCGGTGACCGGAAAGCCGTTTTCGGCGATTGAAGTGCGGCGGTCCGTGCAGACTCTGAATGACGGCACTCTGGTGGAGAACTCCGATGCCAGCCATTTTTATCGCGACGCAGAAGGGCGAATGCGCGCCGAGAGTCCGACTAGAGCAGAGATATTCGATCTTGTTTCGCACGTCGAATACGACCTGAATCTGAAGGACAAGACTTACAGTACTGCGCCCATCTCGGAGAGAGTCGTTTCGATGTCGGTTGCCGTTGTGGGCGGCCACAGTTCGACCTCGTTTTCCAGCAGTCCGCTTCGTGATGCGCCTGGCCAGGCGTCAAGCACGGGGATCACCGAAGATCTAGGGACCGAGATCGTGAACGGCATCAATGCGAAGCATTCCCGTGTCACGGTAACCGTACCTGTCGGCGCGATCGGGAACAACAGGCAAATCAGGATAGTCAATGAACGCTGGTATTCCGACGAACTTCAGGCGCTTGTGAAGACGTCAAACAACGATCCTCGCTTCGGCGTGAACACTTACGAACTGACTAATATCGACCAGTCGGCTCCCGACCCGGCTCTGTTCCAGCCACCCTCCGGCTACACACTCACTCAGCGGAATCATTAGGCGACGCCCACCTAAATTTGACGAAACAGCCGGCGACCGACGGGGATTAGACAGCAAAGTCCGGCCGCCAACAAGGACCCGGCGGAGGGCTCGGGAACAGGCGAGAACGTAATTGGGCCGACTTGCCATGCGGGGACAATACCTGCCGGCTCGCCGGAATCATCTCTCGGGATCAGGGCCTCTAACGTCACTCCGGTGAACTCAACACCCGGATCCGCGACGACTCCCAGGAAGAAGCTGCCGCCACGCGGGTCCAACTTCGTCGTGTTGCCGGCGAAGACGCAAGGTGGATTCGCACAATCCACCACCAGACGAAAGGAGTCCTCCCTGACGGTGCCACTGAAGGGAGCGTAAACAATCTCCGCGCCGAAACCGTTGATTGCCAGACCGGGTGAAACGACGAGGGAGACTCCCTGGTCACCACCGAGTGTGCCATTGGGCTCGGCTCCAAGGCCTAATCCAGTAACAATTCCCGGTGCCACCACAGGCTGAACGGCGGTGGGGTCGAACTGAAAGGAAAAAAGGTTATCGAGGGCCTGGTGTTGCTGGATGACCATTGGCTCGTTCCAGTCGGAGTCGAGCTGGACTCTGCCTTGCTGCAACAGGACCGCGGCATAACTCTTTTGATCGTTGAAGACCTGGAAATCGAGACGGTCCGCGCAGAGCGGGTAGGCACAGAGCAGGTATCCAATTGCGAACCCTGCCGACGATTTGTTCAGCCTGGGCATATCGAGAGGCAAACCAGTGTACCTCAAGCGCAGGTAACTGTAGCATTCATCCGGAAGGGGGGGGGGCGAAATCCGTATGGATGGGCGCGTCCGCAACGGAGGGCTATACGACATGCGCAGGCGGTGCGAGAGCCAGAGCAAGCAGTTGACGGTCTGGAGCCTCAGCAAAACCAATGCGACGATAAACCGTCTGAGCTGGACCGTTGTTGTGACCTACCTCAACGGTTAAGGCTCGAATACCAGCCGACTGGCAAAAGGTCCTTATTTCAATCAGTGCGACTGTACTCAAGCCCTTGTTGCGCCACTCTGGCTTGACATAGAGATCATCCAGACAGGCGATCAGACCGGCGTATTCCATCGCGTACTTCAAAGTGAGAACGAGATGGCCAACGTCGCGATGTTCTCCCTCGATGATCCAGACATACCCCAACCGCTCGTCGGCGAGCACAGCGGCAAATGCGCTGGCCGCCCGCTCATGGTCGAGTTCATAGCCGCCCTCAGCATAGAAGTCAGCCATTAAGCCAACCAGCATGGGGATGTCATTGGTTCGCGCTCGTCTCATTTGACTATTATCTTCGCGGTGGGACGGCTATTCGCTGCGCAGGATTTCCATGATGTCGAGGCCTGCAATGCGGCGAGTGGCGGCCCAGATGCTTGTTGCCGCTATCAGGGCGATGAACAGGATGGAAAAGATGAACGTTTCGAGACCTGTCGATCTCGCTCCCTCTACCAGGCTTTCGAGATAGCGGCTGGTGAGCAGAGCGCCGGCGATTCCAAGAATTGCTCCGGCTGCGACGGGAATCAGCCCTTGGCGCAGCAGCATTGCACGGAGCCGGATCGGGGTGGTGCCGAGCGCCAGGCGTACGCCCATCTCACGCAACCTTCGAGTAACGGCATAGGAGACGACGCCGTAGATGCCGATCACGACGAGCAATAAGGCGAATCCAGCGAAGAACAGGACCGCTGTGCGGTAGAAGCTCGGGCGGCGTAGAGCGTCCTCGAGGCGCTGCTGCATGGTTTTTACGCCGAATACTGGAACTTGCGGGTCAATGGAGCGGATGGTGTCACGGACCTCGGCCAGATAATCCTCCGCGCGGCCGTTCACGCGGACGACGAAGGTCGAAAAAAAGCCGCCAGGAGCGTGGGCTGGCAGAAAAATCTGAGTGCGGTTTGCTCCTGGTGTCATGTAGTCCATGCCCTTGACTACTCCGATGATTTTCCACGGAGGTTCGTTTCCGATGGTGAGTTGATGGCCCAGGGCGTCGGCAGGCGCGCCAAATTGCCGTGCGAAGGCTTCATTTACGACAGCGACTTTGGCGTCGCCGCGCACTTCCGCTTCGGTAAATTCACGCCCGCACAGAAGATGCGCACCCATCGCTTGAAAATAATCAGCCAGCACGGGAACGTTCATGGAATCGGCGTTGGGCGGACGGCCATCCATTCCGAAGGGACCACCGATAAAACCTGTCGCGTAGAGCGGAAGGAAGTCGGTGGCGCTGGCGCTACGCACGCCCGGAAGCCGGCGGATGCGGGACAGCGCTTCTTGAAAATAAGGAAGCTGGCGCCCGTTAAGATCCTGAGTCGTGCCGTCGAGGGACACGCTTACGGTGACCAGACCTCTTGTGTCAAAGCCACGATCGATGCGCATCAGATTGAGAAATGCCCGGCCCACGGAAATGGATGCAGTGAGAAGAACGAGCGTGAGCATGACTTGTGCGGCGACCAGGGACTCGCGCGTCAGTCGTGAGCTTGACGCTCCGATCGAACCACGGAATCCGAAGGCGTGGACACGGCCCGCGAAGAGTGAGGGCAAGACGCCGAAGAGCAATCCGCTAACGACGGATGCGGCGACGGCAAAAACTAGCACACGGCCATCCAGAATGGAATAGGACTGCGTAGCGAGTGGCGCCGGTTCCACTTTCGCGGCGATCGAGGTCGTCCAGAAGGCGACGATCAATCCGGTGATGGCGGCGACCAATGAGAGAAGCAGGCACTCAGTGAGCAACTGTTGTGCGAGCCTGGCGCGGCTGGCTCCAAGCGCGGAGCGTATGGATAACTCAGTGGCGCGATCGGCGGTGCGCGCCATCAAGAGATTTGCGACGTTGGTGCAGGCGATCAGCAGGATCAGGACCACGCCGGCCATTAGCATCAGAGAAGCATCCTTTACGGGACCGGCGAGTTGGTCTTGCAGCGGAGTCACAGTTGGCGGATGCTGGAGATCATCGAATCTGGGGTGTTTCGTCGTAAGTCGATCCACCTCAGCGGCAAATGCGGCGCGGGCTTGTGGCCAACTGATACCAGGTTTCAGGCGTGCGATAGCGTCCCAGCCATTGTTTCCGGGAGAGAAATCCGCGGCTTTCCAGAGAACGGTGTTGTTCGGATAATCAAATCCGGGCGGAGCCACGCCAATGATAGTGAGGGGATCTCCGTTGACGCGAATCGTGGAGCCAAGAACGCGCTGGTCTCCGGCGAACAGTTGGTGCCAGAGTCCGTAGCCGATCACCACGACGGCATTTCGTCCGCTGGTATCTTCCCCCGGCGCAAAGGAGCGTCCTATTACTGGCTGCGCGCCGAGAAGCGAGAAAAAATTCCAGGATGTTTGGGCAATATGGGCCCTTGTCAGTTGTCCCACCCCGAGATTGAAGTCGCTCTCTTCCAGGAGCGCGACATCAGACAGAAACCGGCTCTTCTGCCGCCAATCGTGAAATTGCTTCGCGCTGTCGTGGGGCGGAACGAAGGCATAAAAGTCAACGAGTGAGGCAAGACGGCTGGGATCGCGGAACGGCAACGATCGCAGCAGCAGGGCGTTCACGACGCTGAAGACGCCCGTGTTTGCGCCGATGCCAATGGCGAGCGCGAGTATGGCGAACCCGGTGTGCCAGGGGCGACGGGCCCAAAGCCGAAACGTGTGCCGGGCGTCCTGCGCCACATCACGCAAGAAACGGGGCGGAATCGATATAGCCAAATCGGCTGGCAGCCGCATTCAATGCCTTACATGTTGTAAAAGAATTCTTCGTAGACAATCTTGCCGTCGACGACTTTGTAAACGGCAACTTCTTCCATCTTGAAGCGTTTGCTTTGCGGTTTGAAGGTGATGTCAAGTTTGAAGGTCACGGCGAAGTGTGAGCCTGTGACCAGAGGACCTTCGACCGTGGACGAGTGCACTTCGTGGTTGTCGACCCACCATTTCCCCTTGGCCTTTACGGCCGCAATGCCCTTCGATTCGCGGGACTGTCCCGGGGGTGCACCGGCTTCCATGCTGACGATATCGGGCGAGTAGAGGGCTTCCATCGCCTCCTCGAACTTGCCTGCGGAGCAGAATTTGACGAGCTTGTCGGCGACTTCCTGTGTAGTCACTGAGCGATCTCCTGTTTAGATTTTCGAACGTCTTTACGACGCTAACATAGAACCAAAAGCAGCAGTGTTACAAAGAGGTGACGTACGTTTTCCCACAAAGTCTTGCGGCTCAGGCTGGATATAATCGAGTCTTGCTCACATCGGTTTGATGAACTTCGGTTCGATGAAAGGACACGCCATGCGATTTTTCGATAGGTCCCATGCCGCGGTGGTTGCGGCCCTGATGCTGATTGGTACGGCTCCGGGGTGGAGTCAATCGGACGCCTCCCGCGCCATTGCTGGCGGCGGCATTTCCGTCGCGGGCTGGACGGGCAAGGTCGACGCGAATGCGGAGAAGGCGGGACAGACGGTGAACGATGCAAAGTTCGCACAGGAGGGGAACGCCATGCACGTGACGACGGGTCCCGCGGTGACCTACTGGAATCCGGCGAACAAAGCGACCGGGAACTATACGGTGAAGGCGACTTTCCAGGAATCGAAATACATGAACTTGAACAATCATCCGCACCCGTATGGCGTGGTCATCGCGGGCAACGGACTGGGAACGGACAAACAAAGCTACCTCTACTGCGCGGCGTACGGCAGTGGCAATTTCATTGTGCGCGGATTCGGTCCCGAGCCGTTTCAGATGAATGGCAGGCGAGGTGAAGAAAATGCCTCGGTGCATAAGGCCGCGGGGCCGGGAGAGCCCGTGACGCAGGAGATCGCCCTTTCAGTGAAAGGGGACCGCGTGGAATGCGCGATCAACGGTACCGTGGTTGCGGGTTACGACAAGCCGGCGGTAGTGGCGCCTGGAAAGCTTGTGTCAACGGACGGTGTCTATGGGCTCCGGTTCGCGCATAACACGGAGGTCACGGTGACGGGGTTGAGCGTGACGAAGGATTAGCGGGCGCGTCAGTTTGTACGGGCAGGCTTGGGCGAGGACATGCCTCGCCCCTACATGTGGGCATGAGGACGTACAGCGAGGAGACTGATCGTGGCGAAACAGCGGATGGTTGGCTGGCGCAGATGCGTGCAGCGATCAGCCGCGAAGTGATCCGGCGCCATGACCTCGGTCGATACTAACGTTCTCGTCACCCTTACTGTTTCGATCCCAGATTTGCCAGTTTGTTGAGACCGTCGATGAAGGCGCGGGCGCTGGCTTCGATCACGTCTGTGGAGGCGCCGCGGCCCACCACTTTGCGTCCGGCCTCCTCGAGCTGCACGGTCACTTCGCCAAGCGCTTCGGTGCCACTGGTGACGGCGCGGATTTCGTATCGCTGGAGCTTGGCCGAGGTCCGCGTCACCGCGGCGATCGCCTTGCATGTGGCGTCAACGGGGCCGTCGCCAATGGCGGCGCCCTCGCGGGTTTCGTCTTGGACGCGGAGCCGCACGGTGGCCGTAGGGATGGCGGATGTGCCGCTGTAGATCTGCAAATATTCGAGCTGGTAGATTTCGGGTAGCGGATGAATCTCATCATGCAGGATGGCGATGAGATCCTCGTCAAACACTTCCTGCTTCTTGTCCGCAACGGCGAGGAACCGCTGGTAGGCCTGGTTCAACTCTGGCGGCGAGAGCGTATAGCCAAGTTTCTTCAAGCGATCGCGAAGGCCGTGACGGCCGGTACGCGCGGTCAGTACGACGCGGCTTTCGCCGATGCCGACATGCTCAGGGCGCATGATCTCGTACGTTTCGCGCTCTTTGAGGAATCCATCGACGTGGATTCCTGAACTGTGCGAGAAAGCATTGGCGCCAACGACAGCCTTGTTCGGTGGAACCGCGATGCCGAGAAGATCGGAAACCAGGCGGCTGGTGCGGTATAACTCGCGGGTGTCGATGTCGGTATGCAGGCCGAAATAATCGCCGCGCGTGCGTAGGGCCATGATGACTTCTTCGAGGGCCGCATTGCCGGCACGCTCGCCGATGCCGTTAATCGTTCCCTCCACCTGGCGTGCGCCGCTCAGAATGCCGGCGAGTGAGTTGGCGACGGCCATTCCGAGATCATCATGGCAGTGGACGCTAATGGTCGCGCGCGCGATGTTGGGGACTTTCTCGCGGAGTGACCGGATCAGGCAACCATACTGCTCGGGCACCGTGTAACCGGTGGTATCGGGAATGTTTACGACGGTCGCGCCGGCATCGATGGCGGCCTCGACCATTTCAAACAGATAAGGCGGATCGGCGCGGCCGGCGTCTTCGGCGTAGAACTCGACATCGTCGGCGAACTGGCGCGCGAGTTTCACGGCATCGATCGCCATTTCGAGGATCTTGCGCTTCCTCTCGGCGAGCGTTTTGCCGTAGCGTTCGTCCTGAAATTTTCCGCTGATGTGAATGTCGGAGGCTCCGATGCCTGTGTGAATGCGCGGGCGCTTGGCCTTGGCCAATGCTTTGCCGCAGGCCTTGATGTCGTCGGGAACAGCGCGCGAAAGTGCGCAGATGGCGGGGCCGTGAATTTCTTGCGAGATGAGTTGCACGGCCTCGAAATCTTCGGGCGAAGACGCGGGATAGCCGGCCTCGATCACGTCGACCTTCAACTGCGCCAGTTGCCGGGCGATCATGAGTTTCTCACGGCTACCGAGGCGGGTGCCGGCGGCCTGTTCGCCGTCTCTCAGCGTGGTATCGAATACAGCGACTCTGTCGGACATGGCACCAGACTCCTTCGCGGGTGGATCGGCGTGGCGTTAGTTCGTCGAATGCGCAGCGCCCGCGCTGGGCACCGATTCCCACACGACCGGACAATTTGTTCTTTCCCAATTATCCACGAGAGTCTGGTAGTGGTTTTCGAGCAGGGTGCGCTTGATTTTGAGCGTGGGAGTCATCAACCCGTTGCTGACGGACCAGGGACCGTCGGCGATGGCGATGAACTGGACCCGCTCGTGGGGATCGAGCTGCGAGTTGACCTGCTCGAGCTGAGACCGCAAAGACTGTTCGACGGTTTTCCACGCGTCCGGCGTTGTGCATCGCCGGCGCGCTTCCGGGGAGAGCAAAACGATGGCGAACGGGCTCGCATGACCGGAACCCATGAGGCAGCAGGCCTCGACATCCGGATGAGACATCAGCTTGCTCTCGATGGGAGCAGGCACGACAAATTTGCCCTTGCTGGTTTTGAACTGCTCCTTCAGGCGGCCGATGATTTTAACCTGGCCGTCCGAATCGAGTTGCACCACGTCGCCGGTGCGGAAGAAACCGTCGGACGTGAAGGCGTCGCGCGTGCCTTGGGGATCGTTGTAGTAGCCGAGCATGTTCATGGGGCTCTTCACAAGCAGCTCGTTGTTGACGCCGAGTTTCACTTCGACGCCTTCGAGTGCGGCGCCCACGTAGCCAGGGCGCATATGGCCAGGCCGGGGAAGGTGAGTGATCAGGGTCTCGGTCATGCCGTAGCCTTCCGCGAGATCCAGACCGAGATTGCGGTACCAGAGCAGAATTTCGGTGGGCAGTGGCGCAGCGCCGCAGGCAGCGTGGATCACGGTGTTGAGACCGAGCTGGCGGAGGATGCGGCGCTTGGTATAGCGGTCGATGATGGGGAGGCGCAGCAGCTTGTCCAGTTTCTCCTTGGGAACTTTTTCAAAAACGCCCTGTTGAAATTTCAACAGCAGCCGCGGTACGGAGAGGAAAAGGGTTGGGCGCGCGCGGTGAAGGTCGGCGAGGAAGGTTTCGATCCCTTCCGTGAAGAAGAGCCGCGAGCCAAGCTGGATGGCGGGCATCTCAAGACCGGCGCGCTCGACGATGTGCGCCAATGGCAGGTAAGACAGCGCACGCTGATCACCGGTGGCACCGAGCAGATCAGCCAAGCGCCTGGCGTCGAAGCAAAACGCGGCGAAGCTGTGCATGACGCCCTTGGGCGTGCCAGTGGTACCGGAGGTGTAGATGATCGTCGAGAGGTCCTCCGCCGGGCGCGTGGGGCTGTCGTCGATGGGCGGGGTGGCCTCGATCACTGCCCGCCAGCTAACGCCGCCGTTAGCCGGCACGTTAGGGAAACGGATCGAAAGCACGCCCGTGGGAACACCGGAGCTGGCGGATTCCTTCTCGTCGGTCGGCCCGATGAAGCAGCCTCGGGCGCCGCTGTGCTCTAGAATCTGGCGTACCGACTGAGGTTTGAGCGAGGGGTAGACCGGCACGGTGACGTATCCGGCCATCCAGATGGCCAGATCGGCCAGAATCCACCAAGCGCAATTTCGGGACAGGATCGCCACACGCGCGCCCGGCTCCCATCCCTGCGACTTCAGGTAGGCGGCCATGCGGCGTACTTCATCGGCCGCCTGGCTCCAGGTCCAATCGCGCACGTTACCGCCGCCGAACGGTTGTGTGAGGAAAATGCGCTCCGCGCGCTCACGTTCCCAGCGGTACATGCACTGGAGGGGCAACTCGTCATCCAGCATGCAACGCCTCTTCTTGTTGCTTTTTAACTTACCCGTGGGTAAGATATCATCAACGCGGCCAGGTGTCAATCGGGCGCGTGCCATTCCAGAGATGCCAAAAAACGTTACCGGGGCGCAGCCCCACCGGAAAGCATTTGCGAGCCGTCGCCGCGACCCCGCCACCAAGCGGGAAGCGATTTTGCAGACAGCCGCGCAGCTATTTTTGGAAAAAGGCTATGGGCGAACGTTGATGAACGACGTGGCGGACCGGTTGAACATCACCAAGCCGGCGCTTTATCACTACTTCAGCAACAAGGAAGAGATTTTGCTCGAGTGCTATCGATGGGGGACAGGACTCATTTTGGACAAGCTCAGCCAAATCGCTGCCCAGAAGGGATCGGGCCTTGAGAAAGTTGAGGCATTCGTCGGCGAATATGCCAATCTGATGACCGTCAACTTCGGGCGCTGCGTGATGCGATTGGATGAAACCGACTTGTCGCCGAAGGCGCGCGCCGAGGTGCGCGGCTGTAAAAGGAACATCGACTGGCGGCTGCGCACGTTTATTCGAGAAGGCATCGCCGATGGTTCCATCACACCATGCGATCCCAGGATGGCCGCTTTCTCGACGGCGGGGGCCGTCAACTGGATCTGCATGTGGTACAAGCCGGAAGGGCCGCTCACGCCGGAACAAATCGCGGCGCAGTTTGCCAGAATGCTGACCCATGGATTAGCCGCGCGGAGAAAGCGGCCCGTGTTACAGCCGAATGGAGCGCGCAAAGCGTCACAACTCGAGTCAGGAGTCATGTCATGATCGCAGGTGGTGTCTTGGAACAGCCAACAGCGCGTTCTCTCCAACGCATGCGCTCGATTCTCATCCGAAAGGCGGCCGTACTGGGGGCGGGAACCATGGGGTCGCGCATAGCAGCGCATCTGGCGAATGCCGGGCTGCCCGTGGTGCTGCTGGATATTCCAGCGAAGGAAGGGCCGCGAAGTGCGATCGCGGTGCAGGCGCTCGAGGCACTTCGCAAGGCGAAGCCCGCGGCGTTCTACGATATCGCGCTGGCCGCGCGGATCACCACCGGCAATTTCGAAGACGATCTCAAGCTGCTCAGTGACTGCGACTGGGTCATCGAAGCGGTGAGCGAGAATCTGGAAATCAAGCAGGCGCTTCTCGAGAAGGTCACGCCGCACTTGAAGCACGACGTCATCCTCACCACCAACACCAGCGGTTTGCCGGTGGGCTCGATTGCCGCGAAACTGCCGGAGCGCTTTCGCCACCGGTGGTTTGGAACCCACTTTTTCAACCCGCCACGATACATGCGCCTCGTGGAAATTATCGCCACATCGAAAACCGATCCCGGTGCGCTGGCCGCCATTGCGCACTTCGCCGATCAGCAGTTGGGCAAAGAAGTGGTCTTCGCGCGCGACACCCCCAATTTCATCGCCAACCGTATCGGTGTGTTCATCATGCTGGAGGCCGTGCGGTTGATGCAGGCGGAAGACCTCACCATCGAAGAAGTAGATGCGCTGACCGGCAGTGCCATCGGCTGGCCGCGCACCGGCACTTTCCGCCTGGCGGATCTGGTGGGATTGGATGTGCTGGTGAACGTGGCGCAGAATTTTCCACTTTCGAATTCCGGCGAGCGGCTGAGGATGCCCCCCTTTGTCGAAACCATGCTGGAGCGGCGATGGCTGGGCGACAAAACCAAGCAGGGCTTCTACAAAAAGGAGAAAGACGCCGAAGGGAACGACGTCCGCCTGGTGCTCGACTGGAAGACGGTGGAGTACAAGCCCGCGGCACGGCCGAGGTTCGCGTCGCTCGAAATGGCGGCGAATGCCGAGCGACTGCCGGAGCGGCTGGCGCAATTGCTTGCCGGAGATGCCACGAAGGACAAAGCTGCGCGCTTCCACTGGCGCCTGTTGAGCGGGCTATGGAATTACGCGGCCGATTGCCTGCCGGAAATTGCCGACGATGTGGCGAGCATCGATCGCGCCATGCGGGCGGGCTTCAATTGGGAGATGGGGCCGTTCCAGCTTTGGGATGCCGCGGGTGTGCCGCAGACAGTCGCGCGCATGCGTGCGGCGGGTGAGCCGGTGAGCGCGAATGCCGATCGCCTGCTGGGCATGGACGCGTCGAATTGGTACGAGAACCACGGCCGCGAGTGCTTCGATCTTTCAACCGGCAAGTACAAGCGGGTTACAGAACCGGAGGGCATCGCGCGTGTGGCCAACTTCCGGGCGTCGCACGGCGTGGTCCGGCAGAATCCGGGCGTTTCGCTGGTCGATCTCGGCGACAGCGTCGCGTGCCTGGAGCTTCATTCGAAGAAGAACGCCATCGGGGAAGACATCGTACGCCTAGTGACGGATGCGTTGCGGCCCGACGGCGAGGCGGTAAGAAACTTCGAGGCATTCGTCATCAGCGGCGACGCGGACAATTTCTCGGTTGGCGCGAACCTGATGCAACTTTTGCTGGGCATCCAAGAAGGCGAATGGGAGGAAATCGACCACGCGATTCAGGGCTTCCAGCGCATGAATGCCGCCATCAAGTTCTGCCCGCGGCCCGTAGTGGTGGCGCCGTTCGGCATGTGCCTCGGCGGCGGGGCGGAGATGGCGCTGCACGCCTCCAAACGCGAGGCGTACGCGGAGCTTTACATTGGCCTGGTCGAAACTGGTGTTGGTCTCGTGCCGGGAGGCGGCGGCTGCAAAGAAATGACTCTGCGTGCAGTGGACGCGGCCGCGGCCATACATGGCAACGCACGAGCAGAGTCAGTCGAACTCATGGAGGCTTTGCGCCGGGCGTTCGAAACGGTCGCGATGGCCAAGGTTTCGACGTCCGCGGCTGAGGCGCGCCGGCTGGGGTTTTTGTCGCCGGGCGATCGCATCACAATGAACCGCGAACGGCTGGTGAGCGACGCCAGAGAGTCGGCGCTTACCAAGGCCCTGGCTGGTTACGCCGCGCCGGTGCCGCGCGATGATATCCCGGCGCCGGGCCAGAATGTTTTGGCCTCGCTCAAAATGGGCGTGCATATGATGCGCGAGGGTGAATACATCAGCGATCACGACGTGAAAGTGGCCAATTGGGTGGCCAACGTTTTGTGCGGCGGTCCCATTACGCCGGGCACGCTGGTAAGCGAACAATATCTGCTGGATCTCGAGCGCGAGGCGTTTCTTTCGCTGTGCGGAGAGAAGAAGACGCAAGAGCGGATTGCGCACACGCTCAAAACCGGCAAGCCGTTGAGGAATTGAGGGCCGGGCATGCCCGGCCCCTACGTGATCGCGATGTCGTGATTGCAATTTTGGGCCGGCAAACGTAGGGGCGACGCATGCGTCGCCTGAATCGGCAGGCACGGAGAGACGAAATGAGAGAAGCAGTCATTGTGAGCGCGGTGCGAACCGCCGTGGGCAAAGCTCCGAAAGGAACTCTGCGCGCCACGCGGCCGGACGACCTGGCCGCGATTGCCATCCGGTGCGCGCTCGCCCGAGTGGCACATCTGGACACCCGGGAAGTTGAAGACGTGATCATCGGCTGCGCCATGCCGGAGGGCGAGCAGGGCATGAACGTCGCGCGCATCGCGTCGCTGCGTGCAGGCGTGCCGATCGAGTCCGCCGCCATGACCATCAACCGCTTTTGCGCATCCGGACTGCAAGCCATTGCGCTGGCCGCGGAGCGCATTCGCTCGGGCGGCGCCGATGTGATTGTGGCCGGCGGCACGGAATCCATGTCGCTCGTGCCCATGGGTGGCAACAAAGTCTCCATCAATCCGTGGCTGGGCGAGCACTATCCCGATTCCTATCTTGGCATGGGGCTGACTGCGGAGCGCGTGGCCCGGCACTATGGAATCGCGCGTGAGGCCGCAGACGAGTTCGCGCTCTGCAGTCACAAGAAAGCGCTGGCGGCGCAGGCAACGGGAAAGTTCGATGCCGAGATCATTCCCGTCCCGGTCACTTTCACGGCGCCGGATGCGAAATCAAAACTGAAAAAGACCGAACTGGAATTCAAGGTGGACGAAGGCCCGCGCGCCGACACATCGCTCGAAGCACTCGCCAAGCTCAAGCCAGCATTTCACGCCAAGGGAACCGTAACCGCCGGAAACTCGTCGCAGACATCGGATGGCGCGGCCGCGGCCGTGGTGATGTCCGAAGAACGGGCGAGTGCGCTGGGCATCAAACCGCTGGCGCGTTTCGTGGCTTACTCGTACGCCGGATGCCTGCCTGAAGAGATGGGAGTGGGACCGGTCTACGCCATCCCCAAGGCTCTCAAGCTGGCGGGGCTGACGCTGGACCAGATCGATCTGATTGAACTGAATGAGGCGTTCGCCGCGCAGTCGCTGGCCGTGATTAAGACGCTCGGCCTCGACATGGCGAAGGTGAACGTGAATGGGGGCGCAATTGCTCTGGGGCATCCGCTGGGCTGTACAGGCGCCAAGCTGACGGCCAGCCTGCTCCAGGAAATGCATCGCCGCCATGCGAAATACGGCATGGTGACGATGTGTGTAGGCGGCGGCATGGGGGCCGCGGGCATTTTTCAGAATCTGAACTAAACGAGCGAGGTGTTTCAAATGGCGACAACGCAAGCTCCGGTGATGACGAAACCGGTAAAAGGCGGCAGTTTTCTCGTCGAAGAACGCAAACCGGAAGAGGTGTTCACTCCCGAAGACCTCTCCGAAGAACAACGGCAAATTGCCAAGACAGCGGTCGAGTTCACCGATAAGGAAGTTATGCCGGTGGCCGACCAGATTGAGGCAAAGAATTTCGCCGTAACCAAGCCTCTGCTGCAAAAGGCGGGTGAGCTTGGATTGATGGGGGTCGACGTCCCCGAAGAGTACGGCGGCCTCGAGATGGGCAAGGTGACCTCGGCGGTGATTGCCGAGTCCATCAGCAAGCTGGCCAGCTTCTCGGTGGCCTTCAGCGCGCATGTGGGCATCGGCACGCTGCCCATCGTGTGGTACGGCACCGAGGCGCAAAAGAAGAAGTACCTTCCGAAGCTGGCCACTGGCGAATGGATCGCGGCATATGCGCTTTCCGAATCTTCTTCCGGTTCCGACGCGCTGAACTGCCGCGCACGCGCCGTACTCTCGGCTGACGGCAAGAGTTGGGTCCTCAACGGCGAGAAGATGTGGATCACCAATGCCGGCATGGCCGACGTCTTCACGGTTTTCGCCAAGGTGGATGGCGAGAAATTCTCGGCCTTCATCATTGAGCGCAATACGCCGGGATTCTCGGTCGGCGCCGAAGAGCACAAACTCGGCATCCGCGGTTCATCCACGTGCCCCCTGATTCTGGCGGATTGCACCATCCCGGTGGAGAACCTGCTCGGAGAGATCGGCAAGGGCCATCACATTGCGTTCAACATTCTGAACATTGGGCGCTTCAAACTGGGCGCGGCCTGCGTGGGCGGAGCGCGCAACAGCCTGCAGAATGGAATCCAATACGCCAAGGAACGCAAGGCATTCGGCAAAACCATCAGCGAATTCGGCCTGATCCAGGAAAAACTCGCGGAGAGCGCCGCTGGGATTTACGCCGGTGAGTCGCTGGTCTATCGCACCATCGGCATGATCGACGCCGCTCTGGCGGAACTCCCTCCGCATGCCGACTCGCGCGAGATCCAAAAGCGCATCGAAGAGTACGCCATCGAGTGCTCGATCCTTAAAGTCTGGGGATCCGAGATGCTGACCAAGGTTGTCGATCACGTGGTGCAGATCTACGCCGGCTATGGTTACGTGGAGGAATATCCCGCTGAGCGCGCCTATCGCGATGCGCGTATCAATCGTATCTTCGAAGGCACGAATGAGATCAACCGCCTGATCATCACCGGTTTCCTGGTGAAACGCGCCATGGCGGGCCAGTTGCCGTTGCTTGCTGCCATCAAGAAACTGATGGATGAGGTGATGTCGCCCGGCGCCGCGGCCGAAGAGGTGGCGGGTCCGCTGGCACACGAGCACAAGCTCTTGGCGCATGCCAAGAAACTCGCTCTCTTCGCGGCGGGCGTGGCTTCGCAGAAATACATGACAGCTCTTGCCGACCAGCAGGAGATCATGGGCGCGATCGCCGATTGCGTTATGGAGGTCTATGCAACGGAGTCAGCGATTCTGCGCACGGAGAAGCTGATCGCCTCTAAAGGCGAGGCCGCCGCTAAGCAGGCCATCGCCATGACGCGTTACTACGCTTCCAATTCATTCGAGCGCGTGGAAGTCGCGTCGCGCAAGGTCATCGCTGGCGTCGCAGAAGGCGACATGCTGCGCACCCAGATGGCCATCCATCGCCGCTTGGCCAAGCAGGATCCAAGCGACACCATCGCTCTGAGCCGCCAGATCGCCCGGCACGTGCTGGACGCCGGGCGCTACAGCGTGTAGTCAGAGCAGTTCGGCGCCCGATTTCCGCGACTGTGTTCTTGTCGCCATTTCAGTCGCGGGATCGGGCGTCCGGCGCACGCCCAATGTTGGGAAGCTCGATCCGCATCCACGGCGACAGCTGCGTACTCTACAGTGTTCGCTAAATAGCCCGAACCAGGATGTTATTTAGGCGCTCAGAGGCCGAATCGCTTTTTCTGGCGCTCAAGGCTGTCGGCACGAGATTTCCTCGTAGCGGACTTGGACCATTCACGATACAGGTGCGCCATTGCGTAGATGTCCTTTTGCCAGCCGCCCTCAATGAAAGCGGACACTCGCGCTTGATACCAAGCTTCACCGTATTCTCCGAGGCTGTACGGCACCTGAACCTCAAAGCAGAGCTCGCCCTGCACGAACAACTGAACAGTCGCCTCGTGATCCTCGCGGGTGACATAGGACGGTCCATCCGTTCGCACCAACACAAATGAGCGGCCCCCAGGGTTGACAATCAGTTCCACCCGACGCCGCTCGAGTTCGCGGGCCTCCGTGATGTTCGCCGGCACCGCCTCACGGGAATCTGCGATCCAGGAAGGGAAATAGAAGACAACCTGTGCGATTACGGTAAATGCGGCGACCAGCCCGCTGTTCTCAGCTTTGCGGCGTTGCCGCTCTATTGATCGCTCGATGCTCTTTGGGTCCGTCGGGCTCCCGAAAATCGATCGAAGCCAATTCATGACCTTTAAGAGAAGTTTAGCGGATTGCAGGCAAAGACCTATGGAGAAGGCCTGTCGCCGTTCCAGCCCTAAGATCGGGCCGTGGACGAGGCATGCCTCGTCCCTACATGGTGTGTCGTGCAGGGGCCGGACACGTCCGGCCCTACCGCTCCACCACAACCCGCTCCCGATCCTCCCGGATCAGCCCCGCCGCATGCAGTATCCTCCGCACTTTTTTCGGTGAGATACTCAGCCGCACCGCCACGCGCGAAATCTTGCGGCCTTCCCGCTCCCACACGCGCGGGATCAGGATGTTGGCGAACTCCTCGGTGATTTGCTGGAACGTCTTGTCGTGCGTCAGGCCCTTGGACCACTCTTGCAAAGCTGTGTCCACCTGGCCGGAATGCGAGAGCTTCGTCTTCAGCGTCTCCAGATCCTCCCAGCCATACAGCGGCCCTGCCGGACGGAGTAACGCAATCGCCGCATCGCAGCACCGGCGTGCGGCCTCGCGATCCTGCGAACCGCCGTTACAGTAGGTCAGCCCTTCCCATACGAGCGCGCGTGCCAAGAGCCTGCGGTTCTGCGTCTGCTTCGCGCATTCCACCGCATCGTGCGCAAAATCGTGGGCCATGTGGGCACGCCGCTCGGGATCTTCATCAATCTGTTCCTCCAGCCGGGCGTTTTCGATCATGCACTGGAGAATGCGGGCCCGCGCCATCAGAATCACGTCGCGTTTTTCCTCGCCATGCCGAAACGCTTCCGCCGCGTCTGTAGACGCGCGGTCCAGATCGCCCTCATCCAGGTGCAGGTAGCTGTAGTTGATGTGAACGCTGCCGATGCCCCGGTGATTGTGGTGGCGCTCGTAGATACCAAGCGCTTCGGAAAGCTGCGCCTGCGCCTCGGCACGTAGCTGTTGGATCTGTGATCGTTCGTTGCGCGCCTGTTCCACGGCGCCGTTGCCCGAAGCCCCCGACCGGCGATGCGCCAGCTTCTCGTCAATTGCGTTCTGCGTCCGCAGCACGATCAAACGCTTGACGAACGCCGTATTGACCAACGCGCGCGCCAGGTGGATATGCTGCGGATCGCAGCGCTTATACTCCAGAAGCGAGCCCTCGAAGTGCTCCAGCGCACGATCGTAGCGGCCTTGCCGGCGGGCGATCCGCCCGTATGCCGATTGAATGTTGCCCCGGCTGACGAAATCGTCTGTGTCGCTTAGCGCGCGTTCCGCCTCGCGCAGAATCGCGCTGGCCTCCTTCAGCTTGCCTTTCTGAAAGGCCAGCCAGCTCTCCATCACCTGCATCACCGCAGCCATTTTTTCGTAGCCTAGTTGGAGCGCCAGGTCCCTGCCCTTCACCGTGTAGCTGAGCGCGTCGTCATAGCGCCCCTCTTTGCGGAGGCAGCGGCCCATCCAGAAGCTCGATATAGCCAGCGTTGCCGTGTCCGGAATCTCGGCTTCCATGGATTGCACGAATTGCAGGTGGTGCGTGGCCTGGTCGAATTCCTCCTCGCGCATCAGCAGGAAGCCTTCCGCCATGCGCAAGTGGACATAGTCGAGCAAGCGAAGGCACGCGCGAGATTGTTTGGGAAAACGAGACAGCAAATCCCGCAGGAGTTCCAGGCCCGCAAACCCGATGTCCACCCATTTAGCCAGGAGGCCGACCATGGCGGCCGCGTTCTCTTGAGTTGGATCGAGTGCTGCCAGAGCAGAACGATGTGTTTCTAGCGCCTGTAGCCCGCTACCGATTCTCCGGAAAGCCAGATCTTCCCGGAGCTGGGCAATCAGAGGCGCCGGTCCGATATTGGCGCCCATGTCCGGAGTATGCAGCTATCGATGGCCGTTGTCCAGCCCCCTTTTTCGAGCTTGCGGAAAAACTGGTGACTGGCTTCGCTGGCCCAAGCAAGTGTCACGTCGATTCAACGCTATGCGGCTCCTCGGCGCGTGGACAGCGTTGCCTGTCACCTGTTTTTTCACAAACTCTTTGGCGTGCCAGTTCGCTCCAAACACCCATAAGCACGCTGCGTGAGAAAGTCCTGAAAGTCCGGGCTCAGAATCATCTCCTCGTAAAGCTCGGATGCCAGCGCCAGTTCGCGAGCCGGAAGCTGTGCATCGAGGCGGCTCCGCTGGCGCATCATGATCTCTTTCACGAATTCCGCGGTCACGGGACGGCCGTCGCTCAGGCGCACTCCATGCCTGACCCATTGCCAAACCTGCGCCCGGCAAATCTCCGCCGTGGCCGCGTCCTCCATCAGGTTGTAGATCGGAACGCATCCGTTGCCGCGCAGCCACGCCGCCAGGTACTGGAGGCCGACATCAATGTTTCGCGCCAAGCCGTCTTCCGTAATTTCCCCCTGCGGCAGAGCGAGCAGATCGCTGGCGGTCACGTGCACGGCATCTCTCTTCCGATCGATCTGGTTCGGCGTGCGCATGTAAGTGTCGAAAACCTCCCGGGCCAAGGGAACCAGCGCCGGATGTGCCACCCAGGTGCCATCGTGTCCGGCCCACACTTCGCGCAGCTTATCCTGCCGAACTCGCTTGAGCGCCGCTTCATTCGCCGCGGGATCGTTCTTGATCGGAATCTGCGCCGCCATACCGCCGATAGCGTGCACGCCGCGCCGGTGGCAGGTCTCGACCAGCAGGTTCACGTACGACGACAGAAAGTGACGGTCCATGGTGATCTGCGCTCGATCCGGCAGCACGAAATGCGCGTGGTTCCGGAATTTCTTGATCACGCTGAAAATGTAATCCCAGCGGCCGCAATTCAGCCCCGCGCAGTGGTCGCGCAGCTCCCAAAGAATCTCATCCATCTCGAATGCGGCGAAAATGGTTTCGATGAGTACGGTTGCGCGAATGGTTCCGCACCGTATACCCAGCTCTTTTTGCGCCATCACAAACACGTCGTTCCAGAGACGCGCTTCCAGGTGGCTTTCCAGTTTCGGCAAGTAGAAGCAGGGACGGTCGAAATTCTTCACCAGCGTCTCTGCATTGTGAAACCAGAAGAGCCCGAAATCGAAAAGCGACGCCGAGACCGGCTTCCCGTCCACCGTGAAATGCTTCTCATCCAGATGCCAACCGCGGGGCCGTACCATCAACACCGCCGGCGCATCGCAGAGCTTGTAACGCTTCCCCTCCGGGCTCGTGTAGGAAATCGTGCGGCGTACCGCGTCGCGCAGATTGGTCTGGCCTTCGATCACATTCGTCCACGTGGGCGAGTTCGAATCCTCGAAGTCCGCCATAAAGACGTTGGCGCCCGAGTTCATGGCGTTGATGATCATTTTGCGGTCGACTGGTCCCGTGATCTCGACCCGGCGGTCAAGCAAAGCCGGCGGGACTGGCGCCACTTTCCACACCGAATCGCGAATGTGCGCGGTCTCCGGCAGAAAGTCCGGCATCTTGCCGTGGTCGATCTCTCGCTGCCGCTCCCGGCGGGCTTCGAGTAGCTCCTGGCGGCGGCCCTCGAAAGTCCGAGCCAGCTTTGAGAGGAAGGCGCAGGCGTCCGCCGTCAGAACGCTGGCCTCCGCCTCCTCAAAGCTGTCCTCAACCCCCAATTTTGTAGCGAACATAGATTGGCTCCTACCCTATGGCGCATACTACCTTGGCGCCGCGCCTGCGCGCATTCCGAGCCGTCCGCACCGGACCACTCGTCCGATTTGACCTAGATGGCTTGGATCTGGCGGCGTCCCGCGGTTTACTGGACGGTTGGAAGGGGTAGTCGTACGTGAATCAATCAGAAGCAATCTTACATACTTGGCGGACCGACCCTCGTTGGAGTGGCATTTCGCGGCCTTATTCGCCGCAAGAGGTTGTCCGCCTACGCGGCACCGTACAAATCGAGTACACGTTAGCCCGCTTGGGCGCGCAGAGGTTCTGGAACCTCCTGCACCAGGAGCCCTACATCCCCGCGCTGGGTGCGCTCACCGGCAATCAGGCCGTGCAACAGGTCCAGGCCGGTCTCAAGGCGATCTACGTCAGTGGCTGGCAGGTTGCCGGAGACGCCAACCTTGCCGGCCAAATGTATCCCGATCAGAGTCTTTATCCTTCGAACAGCGTTCCTGCGCTTGTCCGCGCCATCAACAACGCGTTTCAACGCGCCGATCAGATTCATCATGCCGACGGAACCGGCGATAACTATTGGTTTGCACCTATCGTGGCCGATGCGGAGGCAGGCTTCGGGGGACCGCTCAATGCCTTCGAGCTCATGAAGGCCATGATCGAGGCCGGCGCGAGTGCCGTTCACTTTGAAGATCAGCTCGCATCGGCCAAGAAATGCGGCCATATGGGCGGCAAGGTGGTCGTCCCGATCTCTGAGTTCATTCAGAAGCTGAGCGCCGCGCGCCTGGCAGCGGATATTCTCGGTGTCCCAACGCTTCTCATCGCCCGCACGGACGCCAATAGCGCGAGTTTACTGCTCAGCGATGCCGATTCGTCAGACGATCCCTTTATCACCGGCAGACGCACTCAGGAAGGCTTCTTCCAGTTCCGCGGAGGAATTGACGCCGCCATCGCCCGAGGCCTGGCCTACGCCCCCTACGCCGACATGCTTTGGTGCGAAACTTCCGAACCAAACATCAAGGAAGCCCGGCGATTTGCCGAGGCGATCCACGCTCGCTACCCCGGCAAGCTTCTGGCATACAACTGCTCCCCATCGTTCCACTGGAGAAAGAAGCTGGATGATTCCACCATCGCGCGCTTCCAGACGGAACTGGGCGCCATGGGTTACAAATTCCAGTTCGTGACCCTGGCAGGATTCCACGCGCTCAACTCCAGCATGTTCGCGCTCGCCCACGAATATTCGAAGCGCGGCATGACCGCCTACGCCAATTTGCAGGAAGAGGAATTCGCGCAGGCCCGCGAGCACGGCTACTCCGCCGTCCGCCACCAGAGATTCGTCGGCACCGGCTACTTCGATGCGCTCCAGCAAGCCGTCTCCGGCGGAACCGCTTCCACCACGGCCCTTGAGGGCTCCACGGAAACCGCACAGTTCTCCGGAGCGCCAGCCGTCCATACCGAACAAAACGGTAGCGTCGCCCTCGTTCGATAACGTCGATTGGCCCGGATCTCGGTCCGGGCCCTCCCTAACATTCATTCCTTCGAGAATCACGGCTGGACCAAAACACCGCCCCGTCCCCGCGTCCGCTGTAGCGCAGGGACACGCGCCTTTTGCTGGTACCTGCGGCCTTTGATGTTCGCACGATAGAGCCGCAGGTCTCCCGCATCCGCCTACGGAGGACTGCCTTCCAGTGGGCAGACTAAAGAGAGGATCCTGTAGCGGTTCTCGTAGACGGCCAGGTGTATGCCGTCTTTTATGTGGCGTTCGATACACTTAAGAATGCTGCCGAGCTGGCGCGTTCCCTGCTGGCGACGAAGCGAAAATGACCATTGACGAGAGGCTGCAAGCACTCACGCAAGCGTGGAGCTGCTGGCGCGGATGCACACGGACAACGAAAAGGCCGCAGCTAAACGCCGATGACAACCAACAAGACAGAGGCCGCCGCCACGCGCCACGCATTGGAACCTAGAAACGCCTGTGTGTGGCCGACAATCACTACCTGTCGCTCTTCGCACCCAGCGCCCGCCGCGTTGAATCGAGTGTGTTGACCAGCGATTCCCTCGGCAGTTTCCGGATGATCGGTTCGATGATCCAGCCCAGTCCCTTGGGCACGTCGCGTGTCAGCGAGATGGCCCGGCATTCGGTGTATACGGCGCCATCTCTCTCCTGAATTCGCCAGTAGGAATAGAGCCGCCACAAGAACCCGTAGCCGCTGTCAGGCGCCAACACCGTCTCGGCGGTTTTTCCAGCGTCTTCCACCTCGGCAATCCGCGTGGTGTAGGAGCGGCAACACCAGCGCGCAGCACCCGCCTGGGAGTAATGCACATCGTGATCCGTATCCAGAACCACTGTAATGATTTTCTTCTTCAGCAGCCGCAAGTAAATCTGGAAATCGTTTCCGCGCCGGCTGATCAGTTTCGAATCGATCACCTCGGGCTTGTAGATGTTTTTGTGGTTGTCGTAATCCTGAATCAGCGCCAGGGTCTGCTCGACCGTTGCTCCGCGAATCATCGTCGCACCGATCCAGTCATGAATCAGGCCATCCGGCACGGTGACGGGGTGCTTTCCCGACCAGAATTGCGCGACGGTTTCTCCTTTCCCAACCTGTCGCGCGCGTTCCGTTTCGCCGTCAGACCATAAGAATCCGCCTTCTTCGCATAGCGTACGTTCCATCGCCGCTTCGGCATCACGGATGTATTCCGCAAACGCCTCCAGCGTTGCTTCTTTCAACTGCACGGTCTCGGCAGCTTGTTGCGGCACTTATTTCTTTCTTGCCAGGGCTTCCGCTTTCCGAATGGCTTTCTCTCGCAGATCCCAGGAGTCGATGGCTTTCTGCGCCCCCGTGCGGGCCATGTCAGTATCTAACCGCCGCTCGGCCTCATCGAACGTGTCCTCCGCGTCCATTCTGGCGTCATAGGCGATATCGTCCGCTTCTTTCACTCGCTCGACCGCACGCTTGATTTCCGGGTCCACGTTCTTCGCCTCTTCCCTGGCCGTGTCGTACAGGCGCTTCCCCTTGGCATTCCCGTTGAGCGACGCCAGGGCTTCCAACTCGTGATATGCCTTTTTCTGGTCGGCGGTCCACGTGGCCTTCACTTTTTTTTCCGCTTCCGCGAGCGCGTCCACGGCCCGATCCGCGGTGGCCCGTACCCTGCTTTTATCCCAGAGCCACCGCCACAGACTCCAATCCTTGGCCTCTGTCATCAACGCCCGTGCCTCTTCGACCTGCACCAGTTTTTGCATAAGGGACTCCCCCGCCCCTCCCGTGCAAGATTGAGTCCAAAAAATTTCGCTCACACGGTCTCCACTTCTGACGCATAATGAATTCGGACTCTCGCGTATGAATCCGGCAGGCTATGACTTCGATTTCATCGTCATCGGGTCCGGATTCGGCGGCAGCATCACCGCCCATCGCCTGACTGAAAAAGGCTATCGCGTAGCCGTGATGGAAATGGGCCGCCGCTGGACCCCCGAGAACCTTCCCACCACCAACTGGAACATCTGGCGCTGGATCTGGCGCCCCGGCCTCGCGCTCCGCGGCTTCTTCAACATAGAGCTCTTCCGCCACGTTGTCATCATGCACGGCTGCGCAGTCGGCGGCGGCTCCATCACGTACGCCAATACCATGCTCGTCCCGAGGGACTCCATTTGGGATAACGGGTCCTGGGCGGCACTTGCTGCCTGGAAAACCGAGATGCCGGCGCACTATCAGACCGCCATCCGCATGCTGGGCGTGGTTGAGAACCGCATTCTCGGCCCGGCCGATCACTTGTTGAAGCTGGTGGCTAACTCAGCCGGGGTAGGAGAAACCTATTACAAGACTCACGTGGCTGTATTCGAACCGCCTGAGGGAGAAACTGGAGGCAAAACCTATCCCGATCCCTACTTTGGTGGCGAAGGCCCGGAGCGCGCCACCTGCATCGCCTGCGGCGGCTGCATGATTGGCTGCCGCCATAACGCTAAGAACAGCCTCGACAAAAACTACCTGTATCTCGCTGAAAAGCACGGCACCCAAGTCTTCGCCGAAACCAAGGTCGTCGACGTCAAACCGCTGAACGGCAAATCCGATGGCAGCGAGGGCTACGAAGTGCGCACCGTGAAATCGATGTCCTGGCTCCGCAAGCGGCCCCGTCACTTCACATGTCGAGCAATAGTGTTCGCGGCATCCGCCCTCGGTAGTATGGATCTGTTATTTCGCCTCAAACAAAGAGGCTCGCTGCCCGCCATCAGCGATCAGCTCGGCAATCGCGTCCGCACCAACGCCGAATCCTTGATCGGTGTGCGCGTGCCCCGCAGCCGCGAGGATCTGTCCAAGGGCATTGCCATCGGCTCGGGTATCTATCTGGATGAACACACGCACATTGAGGCGGTTCGCTATCCCGATGGCTCGGACGCCATGGGTTTCCTGGCAACTCTGTTGACCGGCGGACGCCCCGGCCATACCCGCATCTTCCTTTGGCTCAGGACTCTAGTGTTGGGCATGCTGCGCCATCCCATTAAAACCACACGATGTCTGCACCCCTTCGGGTGGGCGCGCGAGTCGTTGATTCTACTGTGCATGCAGACGCTCGACGGCCACATCGATATGCGCCTGGGCCGACTATGGTTCTGGCCGTTCCGCAAGACGCTGGTGAGCCGCGGCAAGAAAGTCCCTACGTTCATCCCTCAGGCCAATGAATTTGCGCGAAAAGCCGCGGCGATGATGGGTGGCACCGCCATGAGCATGGTCACGGAAATCCTTTTCGATGTTCCAGGTACCGCACACATTTTGGGTGGTTGCCCCATGGCGGCCTCGCCAGATCAAGGAGTTGTGGACTCTCGTAACCGCCTGTTCGGCTACAAGAACGCGTATGTGTGCGATGGCTCCGTGCTCGCTGCCAACCTGGGTGTAAATCCGAGTCTTACGATCTGCGCGCTCACCGAACGGGCCATGACTTTCATACCCCCGGCGGAGGAGTGTGTGTGGTGAAAGGCGCGCAGTAGCGCCAAATCGCGCATTCGATAGCAGTGGTATTTCGCACCAGAAAGTCTCAAATAAACGCAACTACCATCGCTTCGCCAGTTGGCTCCCGACTTGCGGCAAAGAACTGCTACAACCAACTCAAACCAGGTTTGGAGGCATGCCATGCCAGTACTCGCATTGCCAGTGGCCAGCGAACTAGCAGTGGTCGTTCTCTCCGATTACCCCGAAGGCGCAACCAATGAAGATTGGGTAACCGATGAGGAGACGTTGCGAAGTTACGCGGTCGGCACCTGCGCCAACGCGTGGGGCCTCGTTTACAGCCAGTTGTTTGACGGGTTGCAGTGCGAAGGAGGCACATCATGGCAGCAGTCGCGCGGGTAATAGCTACTGAATTGGAGGAGGTCACCCAGTGGGAGGACGATCCTCCCCCGAAGCTTGACGAGCAGGACCTCGATCTCTTAGCGTTCCAGCTCTGGCAGCGCGCCAGTTGCCCGGATAATCCGGTCAACGAGAACTGGATGAGTGAGGAAGAGGCTCTGCGCAGTCATCGTAGCTGTCTCTGACTGCCGTATGATTCATTTCTCTCTTCCCGAACAAGGCCTTCTTGCGCTCCTGGTGATCGTTTCCCTCTCTCTTTTTTGGGATCGGTTCGGTAAGGTATGGAAGACCATCAACGCCTCAAAGAGCGACGCGGACTTCACGATTCGACCCGTCGTCCGCCGTTTGCGCGATTTCCTTTGGGAAGTTGTGCTGCAAGGCCAGGTGATCCGGCAGCGACCGCTCCCTGGAATTGCGCACGCGCTGGTGTTTTGGGGGTTCTGCGCGTTTGCTTTGGTAAGCCTCAACCACTTCGCTGAAGGCGTCAACCTCGGATTTCTCAGCCGCAGCACCTGGCCCGGCCGGTTCTATTTCGGCTTCGCCGCGCTCTTCGCGATCGGCGTCGCCATCGGCATCGCAGGCCTCGCCTTCCGGAGATTCGCCGTCAGGCCGCGCTGGCTGGGCAAAGTCTCGTACGAGTCGGGCTTCATCGCGTTCCTCATTTTCCTCTTGATGCTGACCCACCTCTCGACTTTCGCCTCAGGCTTGGAGGAAAGTAAAGTCGTCTGGTGGACCCACACACTCGCGATCCTCATCTTCCTGCCGCTGATTCCGCATACCAAGCATTTGCACCTGGTGCTCAGTCCAGTAACCGTATTTCTCAAGCGCGACCAGTTCAGCAAGATCCCACCGCTTGTGGGCGATGACGATTTCGGGCTCGATACTGGCAAGGACATCACCAAGCTCATCGCGCTCCAGGCGTACTCGTGCGTGGAATGTGGCCGCTGTACGGAGCACTGTCCCGCCAATCTCACCGACAAGGCGCTCAATCCCAAAGAAATCGCTCTCGGGCTGCGCCACTATCTGAACGAGTTCGGCGCGGGCGCCGAAGAACCGCTTATCGGCAAACATCTGGCGCAAGAGGCGGTGTTCCAGTGCACCACCTGCGGGTCCTGCGAATTCCAGTGTCCGGTGGGTGTGCAGCACCTACCCATGATCGTGGGCCTGCGCCGCAGCGCAGTCAATACCGGCAAGTGGGAAGACGATTATGGCACCAAGTTGTTCCTAAATTTGGAACGCAATGGAAACGCCCTCGGCTTCTCCGCGAGCGAGCGCGACAAGTTTATCCAGAAGCAGGAATTTCCGATCTTCGATGGCACGCAGGAATACTGCCTGTGGTTGGGCTGCATGGGAGCATATGATCCGGGCGGGCGCGAAACTGTAACCGCACTCGCTCAGATTATGCGCCACCTGAGAATCACGTTCGGCGTGCTGAAGAAGGAGCGCTGCACAGGCGATCCCGCGCGCCGCATGGGAAACGACCTGGCATTCGGCGAGCTGGCGCAAAAAAATCTCGAGATGCTGGCCCAAAGCAAGGTCAAGAAACTCATTTCCATCTGCCCGCATTGTGTGCGAACCATCAGTACCGATTGGAAGGAATACGGCGAAGCCCCGCCCATCGAGCACCACAGCGAGTTCCTGGCGCGGCATCTTCCCGGGCTGCCGAAAAACGGCGCGCACGGCGAGACAATCGCGTATCACGATCCCTGCTATCTGGGACGCTATCGAAACGTGTACGACGAACCCCGCGACGTGATCTCCGCTTTCGGAAAAGTGGTGAATCCCGAGCGCTCGCGTGAACGTTCGTTCTGTTGCGGCGCAGGCGGAGGCCTGGCGTTTCTCGGAGAAGAGCACGGCAAGCGCGTGAGCGTAGAGCGCGCCGAGCAACTGGTCGCTACCGGCGCGGGCGTGGTGGGGGTAGCCTGCCCGTTCTGCAACACCATGTTCCGCGATGCACTCGCAACCGCGAGCGCCAATCCACCCAAGCTGCTCGACATCGCGCAGATCGCAGCGGCCGCGCTGCCGGTTCAGGTAGGGCGAGAAGCGAAACCGGTAAGTTAGGTAAGTCTTTTCTACTCCGTTTGACTCAATCAGCATCGCCCCGGAAGAGCCTTGTCTCAAACGACCGTCTCCCATTTTCATGAATCGCTCCGCACCCTAGCCGTTCGGGAGCGTTCCGTGCCTTGCAGTCGCTTACACCAAAATTCACACTGCGGACCGTCCTCGTGCGGGCCTGTGCGCGAGACTACCACGGCGTTCAGTGCGAAGACAAGAACCGCTGGCTGGCCTCAAGGAGCTTAGCCTGAACCGGCGGGTGGTCGTTGGCGTACTGAATGTCCTCCTGATAGATTTGCAGGTATTGGACGGGAGCCGGGCCATCCCGTAAGCCATAGAAATGTCCGTAGGGCGTGCCAGCGAAAAAGACTCCCAGCACGTTGACGAGCGCCTGCTCGGGAGTAATGCTCTGGCAGCCGGGCGAAGACTTTTTGTCACTTAGGCATCCTTCGCGTGCAGGGTCTCGCGCAAATGCGGTGGAAAACTCTCCTCCGGCGAGGATGCGTGGATGGAGTGTCGTGTCCGCCGACATGTCTTTAACCTCCCTCATAGTCTGGGGGTGAGCCGCCATTACCCCGTTATTCTGCGTTGCCAGTGCGTTTGGCCCCGCCCGCTTGCTCGCAAAATAGGCTGCGATCTCCAACGTTGAAGCCTCCGCCCCCCCACGCCGAGTTGGATTGAAGGGAAGACCCCACGCACGCGTCAGCGTGAGAGTGACGTTGCTGAAGATTCTTCCGTAATCGTCGATCGCCGCCTTCCACTCCTCGACAAAAGCCTTGTTCGACCGATGGTACGACGGATCGCGGTAAGACGCTTCCAGGAGTCGCGCCCACTTCTCCGTTTCGCCCGGTCCGTTGCGAGGCATCATGATTTCTTCGGATTGCGACGTGGGACCCGCGACTGCGATGGACACAAAGGCCTCGCGTTGCCCGAACCTTCTGGCAAACTCGAGTAGAAGCGCGTGCCAGTACCTCTTGTACACGGGGTTCCATGGCAACGGCAGCTCATGCGTCTGGCCCTTCAGCGCGAGACCCTCGGGAAGCCCGAAGGTGGCCTTTCCGCACTTGGGTGGCGTCGGACCCGTCTTCCCGCCTGAAGCCAACCAGCCATCGCAGGACGGGAGTTCATCCAGGAGCCATTCTGGTGTCCAAAAGCCGGGAAGCAGAGCGATCTGAATAGTCTTGCGCTTCGAGTCTGCGATCTGAAAGGCTTCTTCCAGGGCACTGAAATCGAATTGCCCTTTCTTGGGCTCCAAGGCAGCCCACTGGAAGTATAGATACAGTCCCGAAATCGCGGGATTGTCAATGGTGGCGACGTAGGGACGATGGGCCAGAACAACGCCATAAATTCCCCGCGGCTGACGGGGCGAGATCCGTCTCGTCGAATCCTGAACCGGTTTCACCTCCGGAACGGCCGCAACTGCCGAAGCCTCTGGCGGGGCCGGCGTTGCGTCACGCTGCGCGAAACCGGGAATCACGGCACGTAGGGCACGTTCCCAGGCACGCGCCATCTTATCGTAACCGCCGGCATTGGGATGAAAGCCGTCTGCGTAATCGCTTGGGGAGAGGATATTGTGCATGTCGACCCTGGAGACCCGCGGGCCCTTGGATGCGACGATGCCAGGTATCGCGGCATTATAGGACTCATGGCCTTGGTCGGAGCTACGCCGAAAAGGAATGATCTGTGCCACGATGACGTGCGCCCGCGGCAGACGCGCGAGAATATCATCGAGAAGAGTCGAGAGATTGTCGGGTGCCGATGCCTCAGCCCCCACGCGAGGGCGAAGATCATTCGTGCCAATGTGGAGCAGAACGATGTCAGGTTGGTAGGTCTCAAGCCAGCCTTTTGAATCAATGCCTTTTTTGATCTCCGGGATGGTCCAACCCGCGTGTCCCTCGTTGTTTGAAGACGGGATGACGCCGTCGCCACTCTGCCCGGACCCGACGAATTCAACGTTGTAGGCATCGTTTTTCAGTAGCGTCCCGAGCAAGTGCCGGTAGCCCCCGTAGCTGGGATCGGGAGTGCCGAAGGTGATGGAATCACCGAGCGGCATGATCTTGACGTGGAACTTCTGCGAGGGCCCTTGAGCATAGACCGTGCGCGGGAGCAGCACATCGGACAGCGTGGAAACCCAGCTAAATTTCGTCTGCGCCGCCAACGCGACAATGCACACACAAGCGGAGGCAAAGAGCAGGGTGGGAACAATTCGTGGCGCCCCGCAGGGCTTTTTCCGGCCCATTTCAGTTCACACTCAGCGCATGACGCTCGCCAAAGTTTGCGCTTTCAGGTCATCCATCCTACCTTAAGCGAATCGACGTTTCATCTCCGCTGACGTTCACGCGGCGGAGCCGTCACAAGGGCCGTTCGACCGTGCCTTGCCGCCAGACTGCCTTGTAATACACGGCCCGGGATCGATGGAGCCGATGCGGGCTAGTTCGGCTCCATTGCCAGCTGGGGATCGAGGAAGCTCGCGCCACTTACTTCGCGCTCAAGCCGGTCAGTTGCAGCTCGCAGCATGCGCGCAGCAATGGCCAATTCTTTGCGGCCCTCTTCCTTGCGGCCCACGCGGACAAGAATCTGCCCTCTCATGTAGTGAACGCTGGCGCTCGTGGGATCGAGTGTTCCGGCGGTGTCGAGTGCGGCGAGCGCTTGAGGATATTTTTCCCGCTGCCGGTAGAAACGCGCCAATCCGAAGGCGGAACTCGCCAGGTGCGAGTCGAGACGCAACGCCTCGCGGTAGTACCGATAGGCTTCGTCGTACTGGCCAAGTTCCCATGAGACCGCACCCAATTGATCGTAGTTAAAGGCCACCTGTGGTTCCAATGCCACGTCTTTCTGGAATTCCTGCTTGGCCCGCTCTAAGTCGTGGTGCCGCCGGTAGGCCACGCCGAGGAAATAGTGCACCAACGGACGTTTCCCATCCATCGCGCCGGCGCGTTCCAGTTCCAAAATCGCGCGATCATTGTCCGCCCGCTGCAGACAAGCCTTACCGATCACCATGTGATATTCGGTGGAATCGTTGCCGATTTCCAACATACGCTTGAGCGCGCGCTCCTCCAGATCGGCCTGGCCCGCGTTGCCGGCTGCAACCGCCAACACATATAGGTATGGGAATTTCCCTGCTTCCTGGTCCCACAAGGGCTCGAGAACACGAACTGCATCGGCGTGCCGTTCCTGGAACAGATAGCAAAGCCCAAGCAGATAACTCGCCTGCGTCGAGCCAGGCATGTCCCGCACGACCGATTCGAACAGCGGCGTGGCCGCGGCAAATTCACTCTGCCGGTAATAGACCAGCCCAATATTGAGGCGAACGCCCGCCACCGTTGGCGCCAGCCTCTCCGCCATCCGTAGCTCCACGAGCGCACTCTTCCACTGCTTGCGCCGCATATAAATGACGCCCAGGTTCGCGTGTGCTCCCGGATCATTCGCCTGCAACGCCAGCACCTGCTGAAACGATGCCGCGGCCTCGGTCAGATCACCTTTCGCCAAAGCCTGCTCACCTCGCCGGTAGCTTTCCTGGACGTCACCTGACGCCGCAGCCAGCCCGATCCAAGCTAGCGCCCACATCTGGATCATGCGAATCCCGAGGTACGCCACTTGGCCAGTTTACCCTGAACGTTCCCGTCCGATAGTGCGTGGTATCAGGCTTGGTTAGGGCGGTCCTCGTACTGTCGCGAGAGGGTAGACCATCCTGCTGGAACTCGTGATAGAATCCCCCCAATCTAGTGATACAATCCCCAAATCTAAGGAGAGCCCAACAAATGAAAAGCTTCCAATACAGGGCCAGATTGCTGCTTTTGATGTTTGCAGCGGTCGGAATGCATGGACAGGAAACGGGATCGATTACGGGGACCGTCAGAGACAACACGGGCGCGGTGGTTCCTGGGGCTGAGGTCAACATCACCAGCCAGGCTCAAGGTGGAATCCAAAAGGTCACCACTAACTCGGACGGCGATTTCCTGGTGGCGGGACTTCCCGCGGGCGCGTACGATATCACGATCACCGCCAGTGGGTTCAAAAAATTCGCGGCTGCCGGCGTAACTTTACGCGTCGGGCAGAAGGCACGTGTCGACGCCACACTGCAAGTCGGCGAGATCTCCACGGAGGTGACCGTGGCGGGCGAAGCGGTGGCGCAGGTGGAAACGCAATCCTCCGAGATGTCGGGCATCATCACCGGAAAGGAGATCAGCCAGATCATCCTGAATGGCCGCAATTTCTCTCAACTTGTCACCCTGACGCCGGGAGTCAGCAATCAGACGGGCCTGGATGAGGGCACGGTCGGGATCATGGGAAATGTCGGGATGAGCATGAACGGAGGCCGCACCGAATACAACAATTGGGAGATGGACGGTGGCGACAACATGGACAACGGCAGTAACAACGGGCTGAATGTCTATCCCAATGTGGACGCCATCGCCGAAGTCAAGGTTTTGACCTCCAATTACGGCGCGCAGTACGGGCGCAACGCCTCGGGCACGGTTGAGACGGTTACCAAATCCGGAGGCAAGGAATTCCACGGTGATCTGTTTGAGTTCGTCCGCAATAACGACTTCAATGCGCGAGGCTTCTTCCAGTCGACAGTTCCCGAGTACAAGAAGAATGACTTCGGTTTCACTCTTGGAGGTCCCCTCTACATTCCTCACTTTTACAATACGAAGAAAGAAAAAACATTCTTCTTCTGGTCCGAGGACTGGCGCCGGGAGATCATCCCTGGGCAGACGTTCAACATTCAGGTACCTACGGCCGCCGAACGGGGTGGAAACTTTTCGGACGTGTGCCCCGCCGTGGGTTCTGCGGTGAACAAGAGCGGATTCCCGGATTGTCCCGTGAATCAAAAGACCGGCTCGTATTTCCCGAACAATATGGTTCCCGTCGATCCCAATGCCGCGGCCATCCTGACGCTGATGCCGCAGGCCAACGGACCCAACAATTACTTCAATGCGGCTCCCGCCCAGCCCACGCACTGGCGCGAAGAGTTGGTTCGAGTGGATCACAACTTCAGCGACAGAGTAAGGATTTTCGGCCACTACATTCATGATTCCTGGAATACCATCACGCCCACACCGCTATGGGGCAACGGCGCCGATTATCCCACCATAACCACAAATTTCGTGGGCCCTGGCGTCAGTGACGTATTTGGCATGACGGCTAACATCTCGCCTACGCTGTTGAATGAATTTACGTTCAGTTACACTACCGATCACATTTATCTGGACGCCGTCGGCCCCACACAGCGGCCGTCGAGCATGACCATGACCGGCCTGTACAACAACGGCTTCGGCGGTCTGTTACCGGCCGTAAGCGGGAGTGGAGGAATCAACTACGATACCGGCGGCTTCAAGATGGACACCGGATACTTCCCCTGGAACAACGCGAACCCCACCTACACGTACAAGGACCAACTGACCAAGATCATGGGCGGTCACAACCTGTACTTCGGAGCTTATCTCGTTTTGGCGGAGAAAAATGAGCAGAATAGCCCGTACGTCCAGGGCATCCTGAACTTCAGCAACACGTCGCCGGTAAGCACCGGCAATTCCTTCGCCGATTTCCTGAACGGCGACATCCAGTCTTACACGCAGGCCAATCTGAAAACGAAGTACTACAACCGCTACAAGATTGTGGAACCTTACTTCCAGGACGACTGGCACATTACCAGGAGGCTCACGCTGAACATGGGGATGCGCTTGAGTCTGTTTGGAACCTATCGCGAGATACAGCATCAGGCCTATAACTTCGATCCCACGGCGTATCAGTCTTCCGCAGCGCCGCAGATCGATATCACCGGTTCGGTCACGGGCCAGGCCGGCGCCATTATTCCCAATTCCGGCAATCCGTACACCGGACTCGTTCACTGTGGCGTGAATGGCGTGCCGGCGGGCTGCGCGATCGGCCATTTGTTCAACCCCGCTCCGCGCGCCGGGTTCGCGTTCGACCCGTTCGGTGACGGCAAATCCTCCATTCGCGGCGGTTACGGTGTCTTTTTCGAGCACACGAACGGCAACGAAGGCAACACCGAGTCGCTCGAAGGGAGCCCGCCGTTGGTGCTGACGGGAACCCAGTACGACATCGTCGGATATAACAACATAGGTGGCGGCGGTGTTGCATTTCCGCTGAACGTCAACGCGATTCCTACGAAGGAACGCTGGCCTTACGTGCAGCAGTGGAACCTGAGCCTTCAGCGCGAGGTGTCCAAGGGCACCATCGTTACGGTGGCTTACGTGGGCAGCAAAGGCACGCATCTTTCGTTGCAGAGCGACATCAATCAGCTCTACCCAATCAGTGCTTCGCAGAATCCTTATCGGCCAGGACAGGCGATGACGCAAGCGGACTGCAGCAGCGGTACCGTCAATGGCGTGGCTCCGACCGGCGCGGCAGCCATACAGTTTGGCACTGCTTGTGGCAACAGCCCCGCGCCCTACCTTCAGTACCGCGGCTTCGGCACCATCACGGGACTATTTCCGCAGGCCAACTCGAACTACAATTCGGCGCAAGTGGCCGTACACCGGCACGTTGGGGCGCTGAGCTTCGACTTGGCCTACACCTGGAGTCACTCCCTCGACGATTCCTCGGACCGTTACGATGGCACCTTCGTGAATTCCTACAACCTGAAGCAAACATACGCCAGCTCAAATTTCGACCAGCGCCAGATCCTGAATATCGGCTACGTCTACGACCTGCCGTTCTTCACCAAAACCGGCATGAGCCACAAGCTGCTAGGCGGTTGGCAGATCTCCGGTCTCACCACCTTCCAGAAAGGGACTCCGTTCAGTGTCAGCGACGGGCTTTTTAACGCCGGGGTGGGCAATGGAACGGGCACGGGATCTTATCTAGACATCACCGGTAATCCCAACGCGGTTACGCAGCAGAATGTTCCCGGTGTGATTGGCCCCCTTCTGTTCAATCCGGCCGCATTCGCCGCGCCACAAGGCTTAACGTTCGGTACGGCCCAGCGCAACGCTCTAAATATTCCGCAGCGGACCCAATTCGACTTGGGCCTGTTCAAATACTTCCATATCCGGGAGAGCAAGAGCTTCGAATTCCGCGCGGAGGGTTTCAACATCTTCAATCACACGCAATGGAATGGCGTCAATGGAGGCACGAGCTGCTTCGGCGGATCAGGTTTCTCCGCGGGAGATGCAAGTTGCCTCGCCAATATCAACTTCCTGAGGCCGAGCGGGGCGCATAACCCGCGCATTTTACAGTTGGGGATGAAGTTCTTGTTCTGAGACGCCGTTGAAGCCTTCAGGCGGCCGATGGGCTGAGTCAAGACTGGCTTGACTATCCCGCGACCGCCGTCGACAAGAATTATTACAGGGGCCGATCGACCGTGCCTTGCCGCCAGACTGCGTTGTAATAGACGGCGCCGCCCGGCGCTACGTAGGTTTGAAGAATGTACAGGCGCCAGCCTTCCGCCCAATAGGTGTTGTAGTCGCTCCGGAATTGCGCATAGGTGACGCCGTAATCCTGGATTTCACCGTGATTTCCCGGGCGCCAGACGGCGTTGTACTGCACCGTGCCATCGAACATCACATACGATTGCAGACCATAAAGCCGCCAGCCTTCGGTCCAGAGGGTGTTATAGTCGCTCCGGTATTGCGAATAGCTGACTCCGTAATCCTGGATCTCGCCGGAATCTCCCGGCCGCCAAACCGCGTCGTAAAGCACGTCGCCAGCGGGATTGCTGCTATCCGGCACAACATAGGATTGCAGAATGTAGAGACGCCAGTTGCTCGGCCACAGCGCGTTGTAGTCGTTGCGGTATTGCGAATAGCTGACTCCGTAGTCCTGTGTTTCGCTCAGATTCCCTTGGCGCCAGACAGCGTTGTAGCGCACCGAGCCATCCTCCAGCACGTAAGCGTCGAGGATATAAATACGCCAGCCTTGCTTCCATAACGTGTCATATTGGGCTTTGTAAGCTGCAAACGTCCAGCCGTAGACCTGAATCTCGGGTGTGTTCCCCGCAGGCCGCCACACCGCGTTGTAGAGCACCTGGCCGCCGGACGTCACGTACGCTTGCAGAATGTAAAGCCGCCAGCCGGCGGGCCACAACGAGTTGTACTGTGTCTGGAGATTCGTTAGAGTCGAGCCGTACACCTGTATTTCGTTGAGGCTTGTGTACCCTGTGGTCGAGCAGGCGCCGGCATTGGTGTTGTCGGTTGCGGGCGGGATCTGCCCGAAAGATAGGGTGATCGAAGTTGCGTTGTCACACTGGTCCACCGCCTCGTCCCATCCTTGAAAACTGCTGACAGCCGGATCGGCGGAGGCTTCGAATACTTCGTGCGCCGTTACGAGTGCCAGAGTCGGGCCAACATCCGCCGGAACGACTGACCAGAAGGCAGAGGTCGATTCTGAAGTGTGGTACCCGCATCCCTCGCAACTGTCCAATGTGAAACCGTGTGCCGGGAACACCATGATCAGCCTGTGAGGGCCAAAAGCCGGAAGGATTCCAGCCGTTTGATTCTTCTTAATGATGCTCAGGACGTCGGCGCGCGTCAGCGTGATGGGAGCCGCGTGGGGACTCGCGGTTGCAGCCGCCGCTACCGTGGCCTGGTTGACGCCGTACTGCTTCATCATCGGCTGCGAACCTGCAGGCGCATCCTTCCCTGACATGTAAGCGGCGAGATTGACCAGAAACTCCTGCTGGGAATTCATGTCGCCCTCACTCCAGGTGCCGTAGTAGAGCGGGTAAATCTCGAACGTTTCGAGAACCGGGCCGCCGTGGTATTGCAGCGGTTGAGCACAGGCGGGTTGGCCGCTTGCCAGCAGGCCAAGGATACAGAAGCCGATCAATACTGACAACCTGCTAATTTTCTGCATGTTAGGCAGAAAGCCAGGTCGCCTCCGAATTGCGCCGTGTTGGCGGTTAATCTCAATTGTTGTCGTCATGTCAGGTGCCCTCATCTTTTAGGGCGGAAAAGGTTGGCGAAAACTGTAACGGTGCGAGGAAATCTTTTGTGAAGGAAGTTATTGCTTTAGCAGGGACCGCGAGTGTCTATGTCAGCGAATGAATAACAGCAGGATCCGGAGATGTTGATTTTCGCGCGAACAGCGACGCTCCGTAACGCAGGACTGGTTGCATTTCGTCCGCCAGCACATCCCCTTCGTGAATTTCCAGATAGTTGACATGCCGGCCGGCTTTGTTCGGCGCCATCCCTTTATCGATTGATTTTCTCAAAGCGCGGGGAGGATCCCCCTCAGAGCCCATCGCGGAGCCGCACGTACCGAGTTCGGCGGCGCAACGCGCTTCAAGACCGGTGATCACACGTCCGCTCTTTTCGATACACGACCGCTAGCGCCGCGCTCAGCGTTCCCTGATTCGGTCGGGACAAAAAAAGAGTTCTCATCCGGTAATCTTCTAGGTAACCATCGTCGATCGATCTGTGCCGAATGCTGCGCGTATTCGCGCCTAATCCCACCCCGACGGCGTCAACGAACATTGTCGGTAGCAAAAGAAACCGCGTTGTTCAATGTTGAACGAGATATACTCATGCAACGCGATATGCCTATCCCGGTTGGTACGAGCTTCGGGCCACAGGAGTGTCTCTCGCCGATGGCCCCGACAGGAGATCGGCGGGGACGAAGCATGAGTGGAATGGGCTGGATTGCGGTGATATCCGTTCTGATGCCCGCATCGTGTGTCACTGCGGCAGGGGCGCCCTTGGCGGTCTGTCCGATAAGTGACGAATCGCTAGCCCAGATGCAGAAGCGGCATCCGCTGGGCTCCGTTGAAGTGGACGATCCCGTCTACAAGCGAAAGCAGCGATATCAGGGCTTCTGGCTGCGCGATTTGTTCAAGGAGCTCAGCTACGCCGGTCATCCGGAATCGGATGTGTATGTGCGCTTCCGCTGTAAGGACGGCTATGCTCCGATCATGCCACTGTCGCGCGCGCTGAAAGGCGAGGGATTAATTGCCGTCCGTGACTTGGGTGCTCCGCCGGGAAAGAATTGGGAGCTATTGCCGGCAATCGGGCAGACTTCGACTCCGGCGCCCAGCTACTTGGTATGGGTTTCGCCTCCGGGCGACCTAGAAGAATACCCATGGCCCTATCAAATAGTTGCTATTGAGTTGGCGTCCTCGGCCGATGTCTTGGGCGCTGCCGTTCCTGACGATTCGCGGAGATCCGGTTTCGACCTTTTCGTGAGGAACTGCTTGAAGTGCCACGCCATTAACGGAGTCGGAGGCACACTTGGCCCGGAACTGAATTCTCCGTGCAGTGTAACGCAGTATTGGAATCCTGGCTTTCTGAGCCGGTTTATTGCCAACGCCAGCAGTATCAGGGCGGGAACTAAAATGCCCGATTTTCATGCCATGCCCGGGAACGACATCCAAGCCATCATCGAATATCTTCAGTACATGGGCAGTCACAAGAAGCCCGGCGCGACGTGTCCATCAGAGCGCTGAGCCTCTTGTCCACTCTGTGCATTCCGTTCGGCGAGATTCCTTTCGTGACGACTGACATCAGGTTGCGCCTCAGGATCGCCGAAGCCGAGACTACGCCTCCCATCATTGCGCCGGTGACTCCAGCCGTGGTGACGTCCGCGCCCGTGAGATACAGGCCCAGCACGGGAGTGCGCGGTCCAAGGCATTTCAGGCGGAACCGCTCCGGCACATGCGCCAAACCATAGATTTCACCCCTTTGGTAGTTGGTGAAGGCGAGCGTTGAGAGCGGCGTGGAAAGCTCGCAGTAGTCGATCTTGCCGCGTACCTGGGGCACTGCGTTTTCTAGTTCGCTCTTGAGACGGTCGGCCAGGTCGGCCTTCAATTGGTCGTACTCCACTCCGCGGTGTTTCCAGCGCGTCTCCGCCCACTTTTCAAACCAGGCAAACGGGGCGGGCGCGACTACCTCGATCGTGGCGCGTCCAGGATAGCGGCTGCTGAAAGCGGGATCCTTGGCGGATGGAAACGAGATAAACACCACCGGCAAGGGTTCGTTGCACGAGGCTTCCGACTTGGAAACATTGGCGTCATGATCGGCGCCGGGGCAGATCCAGAGATTCGCGGGAGAGATTCCGAGCTCTTCGCTGGTGGATTTGAGACCAACGTACAGAGAGATGTGGGCCATCGATGGCGGAATTCGGTCGATCTTCTGCATCACATCTTGCGTTTCGCGGCCGAGTTGCGGAAGCAGGTGCCGGTAGGTATTCGCTGCGCCGGCATCGCTGATCACCGTGGCGGCACGAAACTCGCGGCCGTCCTGCATGCGCACGCCGATCGTGCGGCCGTGGTTGTCGAGGAGCACTTCCTTGACATCGGCGCTCACCAGCAGCTTGCCGCCGGCTGCTTCAATGGCCGGGAGCATGGTTTCGAGAATCGCACCCGCGCCGCCAACGGGATAAGCGGCACCGTTGAAGTAGTGCGCTGCAACGATGGCGTGCATGCCGAAACTGCTGCGCCCGGGAGGAAGCCCGTAATTTCCCCACTGAGCAGCGAGAACGCCTGCCAGCTCGCGGCTGCAGCCCAGCCCAGCGAGCGTTTCCGCGGTGGTTCGCCGGGCGTGGCGCAGGAAAGGGGCGCGCATGAGCGGCCCGGCAACTCGCTCAATTGGCCCCGGAACGGCCTTTGCCGCAAAGAAGAGACCGGTCGACCGGGCGCAGCTCCGGACCGCGCGAAAGTAGCCGTCAATTGCCGGCCCTTCCGATGGGAAGTACTCCTTGAGCCGGTCGCGAAGGCGCTCCGTGCCGCTCAGGAACTCGTATTCGCGGCCGCCAAGAATGACACGATCGTAAATGTCGGGCATGGCGTGCCATTGAAGCCGCCCATCGGTCAGATGATCAAAGGTGGCGCGAATCGGGGAAGCCGGATCGTTCACCTGACCGATGTAATGGACCCCCACGTCCCACTGATAGCCCGGCCGGTGGAACACATGGGTGAAACCGCCGGGCGTGTAATGACGCTCGAGCACCAGAACGCGCTGGCCGGCGTGGCGGGCCAGAAGGGAGGCCGCTGTTAAGCCGCCTATGCCGCTCCCGATCACGATCGCGTCGAACGTGTCCTCAACATTTGCCTGGTGGTAGCTCGTAATTCTCATCGCGGCATTCTCCTCAGTGTTGACAGTGTCCACATCCAAAGTATAGAGCTTGATGTTGCGCGTGTCAACATGCTTCTGTTATCCTCGGCGTATGGTTGCCAAGCGGCCCTATCACCATGGGAATCTCAAAGCTGCCCTTCTCCGGGCGGCGGTCGAGCTGATAGCGGAAGTGGGGCCCGCGGCCTTTACGCTGCGCGAAGTGGCACGCCGCGCGGGCATCTCCCACAATGCGCCTTATCGTCATTTCCGCGAAAAGGATGAATTGCTGGCGGCAGTGGCGACCGAAGGCTTCGAGCGCCTGGCGGATGCGCTCGGCAAACCGCGGAAGGCGACTCGCGCCCGCAAAGCCAATCCGGCGCTTCGCCGCTTTCAGGCTTCCGGCCTGGCTTATGTCCGGTTTGCGTTACGCTCGCCCGAGCACCTGCTGGTAATGTTTGACTGGCCCCTCGCTCCGGATCGTTATCCGGAACTTTCCGCAGCCTCCAAGCGCGCTTTCTCAGTCCTGGTTGAACTTGTGGAAGCCGCGCAGAGCGAAGGCAGCCTGCCGGCCGGAGACGCGGTAGCATTGGCGTGCGTCGCCTGGTCCTTGGTTCACGGAGTTGCCAAACTCGCTATCGCCAGGAGGCTTCCCTTCCAGTCCCAATCCAGGATCTTGCGCTTCGCCGCCCAGGCGATCCAGGCTCTGTATGAAGGGATGGGCCCAAAACAGCCAGTGTCACGGTAGCTTTGAAGGATCGGGGGCCGGGCGACTGGCGCGGGAAGCAAACATAGCGCATCAGACGACGGCCCGGTGGCTAATCATCAAGGTGTGGTCTTTCGCACACAAATCTGTCCGATGCCGTACACATAAATCGGTCTGGATCGCGAACGTCACACACAATTAACAGTTCTCGGTTATTCTCCGCTAATGCAGCTTACAAATCAGACGAAACTTCTTGTGACGGCGGCTGGTGTATTGGTTCTTTTCACCGTGCACCTACGGGCGTCATCGATCACTCCGGCGGTCTTCGCGACCGGCGCGCCGATTTCCTCCACCTCCCCGGATTCGGTGGTCTTCGGCGACGGCTCATTGTGGGTCGCCTACCAGAATGGTGCGGATTCAGCTGGCGCCAGCGGCTCGAGCACGGTAGTGCGCTACAGTCCGGCGGGCTCCGTCCTGCACACATGGACCATCGCGGGTAACGTCGACGGGTTACGCATCGCTCCCAATGGCCAAGTCTGGGCCCTTCAGAACAACGACGGCAACTCGGCTTTGACGGTCATCAATCCGGCTACCAACGCCACCACGGCTTTCACATACGGCAGCACCTACACGGCTAATGGAAATTCGCTCAGCCGCGGCTTCGACGATGTCGAGTTTCTGAACGGCCATGTTTTTCTCAGCGAGACCAATCCGGCGGCCGGCACCGATCCCGTTATTCTCGAGCTCACCACGCCACTGACGTCTCCCCTGCAAGTTGCGGGAATTCTGGACTCGACGTTCGTGGGGACCAACCTCGCGACCGGCAAGCAGGCTTCCACTACCATCACGGACTCCGATTCGCTGATTCTCGATCCCAACGGTGATCTGGTATTGACGGGCGAAGCTGACCAGGAGATCGTTTTTGTGCACAACCCCGGAGCCGTGAATCAAAGCGAAAGCTTCGTTGCGCTGCTCGGCACTAGCGGGCAGACGATTTCCGGGTTTCCCGACGATACGGTCTTTCCTACCACAGCGAACGGCACGTTCTACTTAACCGATACGGGCGCCAATACGGTGTATGCGCTCTCAGCCAAAGGTCTGGTTCCAGGATCAGTGTTCGTTGACGTTGGCAATGAATTCGGTGAGCTCAATACCAGCACGGGAATCGTAACGCCTCTGTTTACCGGAGTCAGCCCACACGGGGTGATATTTGTCCCGACCCCTGAACCGGCGTCGTTCTGCCTCGTCGGGGGCGCGCTCCTGGTGGGCGTGGCATTTACCCGGAAAAAACTGACTCACGATCGGCTCGCCGGGTGAGCACACTGCGGCCAGCGTCCATCAATCCGTGCTGACCGTCGCTGGTGCCGCTCAACCCACCCGCGCCAGCTTACGGATTGCCAGGCACAGCTGGCAGCAACGTCGGCTCCGGCGGAAGAGCCACTTCCTGCATCATCACACCGATTTGCCGTCGTGCTTGCACTTCAAGAGGCGATTTGCCGAAGAGCCGGGCCGCGCGAAACGCTCACCACGACGCACTTCCATATCGAGTCCGTCAAGAGCCACTGTTTTTCCGAAGCGTTTCGTGACGCCCGCGAGTTGTGCCAGACAATTGGTGTTCATGTTTCCCTTTCAAATCACTCGCGCCACCGCTGGAATACGCCGAATCGCCGCCACGAATCCCCAACTCAATGCCAGCGCGCCCAGGAACGCGACTGATCCTTTCACCAGGCCGGACATCGAGGCCGGCAGCAACGCGTACTGCACCCAGGCCACGAAGGCGTAGTGGACGATATAGATGCCGTAGGCGTTGTCGCGCAGGCTGTCGAACACCCGGCGCGTCTTCTTCGCGAAGCGAACGAATAGCGCCAGGAATGCGAATCCGGATGTGGCGCACGAGACCGCGAAAGCGAAACCTCCGACAGTGGTCCACAGAGTCATCCGCGACGGCTGGACCGCGGCTGCGATGACGATGGCCACAACCACCGCATACGCAGGTAGCGCCGCGATCAGCCATAGCCACCAGCGCCGCGCCAGTTTGCCGTCAGGCGCCAGCAAGCCCCGCTCGATGCCCCACGCGCCTACGCCGACTCCGGCCAGGAAGTACGCCGCGTAGTGGAACAGACGGCTGGTTTGGAACGTGAACGGCCCAAGCGCGGCCCACGCGTACGAAGTGAAGGCCAGCGACATCGAAATGTAAACTGCCGCGGAAACCCCCACGAGCAAGGCGAAGAATGCAACCGGCCGGCGCGACGCTCTCGAGGTCAAGCGCCCGATTGACTCGCCCCACTTTGGACTCAAAGCATAGAGTCCGGCTGCGACGCCGTCGAACGCCAGCAGCAGCCAGATGAACCATGCCGGTCCGGCCGGCCAGTCGCGGAAAGAAAACCACGCCCGCAGGTAGCCGGCGACGCTCGGGGAATGAGTCGCCGTGAGATAGGCTGGATAGTACGCAATTGGCGCAAGCAGCGCTGCTGCGACGGCGAACGGGAGGCCGAGCCGCAGGACGCGGTCGCGTAGAAATGATCCGGCGCCCTTGCGCTGTAGACTGTTCCAGACGAACAGCCCCGAAAGGAAAAACATCAGCGACATGAAAAAGATGTCGTTGAATCCGACGAAGAGAGTGAAGCCCGGCCAGCGCGCGCTATCCACCACCGGGAACGCTCTCCACAATCTCGGCTCGGCCGTGAAGGGCATGGGCGGCGGCGCATATTGAAAGTACGCCAGCACGGCGTGATGTGCGACGACCAGCACGGTGACGAACGCGCGCAGGTAGCCGATGGCTACGTTGTAGTGAGCAGCCTTCTCAGGCTGCGTCGGGGCAACTAACTGTTCGGTTGCAAACACATTTTTGGCCACACTCATGGCTATCTCCTCCTTACGGTTGTCTTATTTGTGAAAACCCTTCGGTGCGCGGCTCTCCGCCACGCGGAATCAGAGCCGAATTATCACTGCGAGCGCAATGTCTGTCGCGCGGACTGGCGTTGCTGGCGAACTAACCGGCGTATATGCGGCACGCACAGCCATGCATAGATAGCGCCGTTGATCAATAGAAATGCCCAAAACCAGCCGAACACACCCCACTGAATCGCCGAGTTGAACTCTTGCGCCAGGCTGCTGTAGCGGGCCGTGTCTTTCACTCCATCCGCCACCGCCACCCAGGGAAGGCTCTTGATGATGGGATACTGCAAACCGAGTCCGGCGAAGTTGGCGACGACTCGCGTAAATGGCACGAGCCAGCTCCACTCGGGGTGAATCAGGTTGATTGAGCGCTGCGCAATGCCGATCGCGAGCAGCAACAGGATCGGAACATAGAACGTCTGCCAGCCTTCCGCCAGTTTCAGCCCCGCTTCCGCCGGTCCGAAAATCAGATACCGAACATGCGGCACAGCTAGCAACCAGAGCGTGAACACGGACCACATCACCAATCCCGAAGCCGACGCCCAACGCGCCACAGGGTGCCACGGCGCGAGCGCCGGCGGGCCGAATAGCCACGGTTTTGGGTAACGGTTGCGGAAGAAATTCACCCCGGTAAATACCAAAGTCAGGATGCCGATCTGCGCGAGGACCGGGATGGCGAAGAGGCGCACGGTCATCGGCGCGCCGAGTACGAGTCCGATGATGAGGGTTGTGATCAGGGTGACCGCGAGATTGAACGCCAAAAAAATCAGGTACGCGGGAAACAACTCGGGGCCGATCAGCTCCCAGCCGAGCGCCAGGCGGTAACGCTTCTCGCCGTAGGCCCGCGCCACCACCCACGGGTCGCCATGCTGATCGAGAATCTCCGCTTGCTCGGCTTCCGTCAACGCACGGCCGAGCGACATCTCCCGCTCTTCGATCGCCGAGAGGATGTTCTCGGAAAGCTCGCGCGCAATGTCGTTCCTCTGCCTCTTGGGCAGATAGAACTTGACGGCCTTTAAGTAGCTGTCGAGTAGTTCCATGATGTTTTCTTTCTGAAGAGGCGCAGCCCCTCTGGAATGGCGTCAGCAGCGGCGATGACTGCGGTGATAATTAGCGAGATCTTGATCCCGAAGTTGGTCCAGTTAGCGGCCTCTACAAGGCCTCCGGCTGGAAAGCCCGGCCCAGTGAGGTCGACCCAAGTCCCGGCATTCAGCAGTACTGCGACCAAAATCAGTGTGGCCGCGTTGATCGCAACGCGAAATCCAAAGCGAAGGCGCCTGCGCTCGGGCCAAATCAGACTCACCCATCCTTTAGGTACTCCGCTCAAGATCACCAGCAGGGAAGGCCAGTAAATGCTTCGCCAGACCGGTGCCAGCGTGATTCTTATTCCGCCTAGATCAAATGTTGTGCGAAACCAAGCGACAAACAACGTGGCGGCGATAAGGCTGGCGGCCAACTCAAAGACCGCGGTAGCACGAAGCGTCCCGCGTGACTCGGTCGTCGACTTCGGAATACGCGGAAGTCGCCGTGGGTCCCAGTTGTCGAACCCCTGGAATTTAACCGGGTATCGTTCCATGATCGCAAACACCACAGTAACCACGCCCACAGTGAATACCGCGGACATTGCGAGATCCCACAAAGTTTTGATCAAGGCTTGTGTGGGATGAGCCACCGTCGCTATCGCGATGGGAGCAACGACGAACAGGAAAACCGGCAGCAGAACCACCAGCACCACGATCTTAAGGACAAGCTGGTAAATCGGAAACAGCGCCGGTCCGATCAGATATTGTTGCGGGAGGTAGTGGCTTGCGACCTTTGCCGGATGACCGCGCTCCTTTAGGATCTCGACTACTTCGGTTTCGTTCACCGGCCGGCCGAGCCCAGTCTCGAGGTCCTCGATCTCGGAGCGAATGTCCTCACCCATCTCGGCGATGATGTCGTCCTGCTGCCCTTTCGGCAGCCCACTCCTGACGGCGTATAGGTAACGATCTAGAAGTTCCATGGCTTAGATACTCAACTCTTCTGTGATCGGCTCGCCTTCGATGATGCGGCTGACCGACGAATTAATGCTGTTCCACTCATCCAGCAACTGCTTTAGAATGATTTCGCCGTCGCTGGAGAGACGGTAAAACCGTTTGTTTCGCTTATCTTCTTCTCGCCACTCGCTGACCAGCAAACCTTGAGTCTCCAGCCGCCGAAGAAGAGGGTACAGCGTGTTCTCATCGATCGCCATCCCTCTGTCCGCCAAAGCTTTACGGAGCGCGTAGCCGTAATGTTCGGTACGGAGTTCCGCCAACACTGCCAGAATCAGGCAGCCGCGGCGCAGTTCCAAGCGAAGATTCTCAAAGAGTTCAGCGTTCATCGGTACTGTGCGCAGAACATTGTGCTACACACACTGTATGGCAAACAGTAAATACTGTCAAGCCCCTTTCTTGCCTTTTCTCCAATAGCGGCTAAAATGAAGATGTACGTGTCGAAAGATGAGAGTGGGCGCAAGCCCACTTTTTTGTTGGCCAGCACTTTTTTGAAGGGCACATGCGGCAGGAAGTAGTCTCCAAAATTGAGGAAATCGCCCAGCGGGTGGCGGCTTCGGACGGGATTGAAGTGGTCGAAGTGGAGTTTAAAGGCAGCGGGGGCAACCAGTTGCTGAGAATTTCGATCGACAAGCCAGCCGGAGTCAGTCACGCCGACTGCGAGCTGATCTCACAGCAGGTGGGGACGATTCTGGACGTCGAAGCCGTCGTGCCGGGCCACTACACGCTGGAGGTGAGTTCACCTGGCGTGGAACGCAAACTGCTCAAACCAAACGACTACATCCGGTTTCAGGGAAAGAAGGCAAAAATCGTGTTGCGCGAAGCCGTCGAGAAGCAACGCCACTGGGAGGGCACACTGGCGGGGCTCGACGAGGGCACGGTTTTGCTGAATGTAGGCGCGGATCGCGTGCTGCGCTTCCCTCTCAACCAAGTGGAACGGGCCAACCTGAAGTTCGAGTGGTAGTTCCCTCCCGGAAACTAAGAACCAGCGACAGAGCGAAAGAGGATTTACCTTGGAAACGATCTACCAGTCCATTGAGATTTTGAGCAAGGAGAAAGGCATCGATGTACAGATCGTCCTCGACGCCGTCAAGGACGCGATGCTGATCGCTGCCCGGAAGCATTTCCGCACGGAAGAAGATTACGTGGCGGACGTGGACGACAAGAGCGGCGCTCTTCGGCTGTATGCGGTGAAGAAGGTCGTGGAACAGGTAACCGATCCAGTGAAAGAGATGGCGCTCGAGCAGGCGTTGAAAATCAAGCCGGATGCGGAGATCGGCACGGAAGTGCGGATCGAGAAGCCCACCGAGGCTCTGGGAAGGATTTCGGCGCAAACCGCCAAGCAGGTGATCTTTCAGAAGGTGCGAGAAGCCGAGCGGGAGACGGTTTATGCGGAATACTCGGGGCGCGTGGGCGAACTGGTGAACTGCACGGTGAAGCGCATCGAAGGGCCGGACCTGATTCTCGACATGGGGAAGACCGAAGCGCGGCTGCCCAAAAAAGAACAATCCAAGCTGGAGAGTTTCACGGTTGGGGATCGCGTTCGTTGCGTGATCCGGCTAGTGGACAAATCCAGTAAAGGGCCGGGGGTAGTGGTTTCGCGCGCAGCGCCGGAACTGGTGATGCGGCTGTTCGAACAGGAGGTCCCGGAAATCTACGATTCCACGGTGGTGATCAAAGGCTGCGCGAGAGAAGCTGGCGAGCGGACCAAGATCGCAGTGCACAGCCGCGATCGCGATGTGGATAGCGTAGGGGCGTGCGTGGGTATGAAGGGGATGCGGGTGCAATCGATCATCCGCGAGCTGCGCGGAGAGAAGATCGACATCATCGAGTTCTCGGACGACCCGGTGACGTTCGCGACGCACGCGCTCAGCCCCGCGAAAATAAGCCGGGTGAGCATCGTCGGTGCCGCCGACAAACACATGGAAGTGATCGTAGACGACTCGCAACTGTCGCTGGCGATCGGCAAGAAGGGGCAGAACGTGCGGCTTGCCGCCAAGCTGCTGGCTTGGAAGATCGACATCAAGAGCGAGGAGGAGAAGCGGCAGGAAGTCGAATCACAGATGGCGGCGCTGACGGTTCCAGGCGCGCCAGTGTCGGTGCTGATCGATTACGGCCTGGGCGAGCAACTGGCTGAAAAACTGGTCGAAGCCGGCGTCTCCACAGTCGAGAAACTGGGCAGCATGACTCCGGAGCAGCTCGAAGAAATACCGGGAATCGAGCCGGAACTGGTGGAAAAGATCCAGCTCGCGGTGAACAACTACTACAGCCAGTTCGAGTCCAACGAGGCGGGAGGCACACCGGTGGCGGAAGCACCGGTGGAAACTCCGGCTGAGCCGGCCGCAGGCGAGGCCGTCGCCGAGGTTTCCGCTGAAGAACCCGCTGAGGTGCTCGATACCGCGGCGCCAGAGGAAGCCGCGACAGTGAAAGCATCGGAAACAGAGGCGAATGCCACGACCCTTGCGAGTGAGTCTGATACGATAAAAGATTCCCAGCAGGGCGCGGAGGACGGAAATTCGGAGCACGACGCCGGAGGAGGGCAGGAAGGCTAGAAGCACGTAACGACGCTTTACTTATGAACAAGATTCGCATCAACGTTTTGGCCCGGGAGCTGGAAGTGAAAGCTCACGAACTGCTGGACAAGCTTCCCGAGTTAGGCGTTACGGAAAAGAAGACTCACTCCAGCTCGATCGACGACGATGTAGCCGAGAAACTGCGCGAGATTTTCGGCCATGGCGGGGGTGGAGCGCGAGTGGAAGAGCCCAGCTCGAACGGCTCGCCGGCGGCGGTAGAGGAAGAGGAAAGCGTCGACGCACAGCCGGCAGCGGCTCCGGCGCCGATCCGCGAAGCTGTGCGCGAGGCTCAGCCGGATCACGAGGCTCCAGTCGAGGAGTCAACGCCTCAGCGCGTGGCGCCACAACCGCAGCGCCTGCGTCCTCCGTTAGCGACGGCCTCTCCCGCTTCTCCGCTTTCTCCCGCTGCGCCCGCCGCACAGGCGCCAGCACCGGTGCAAAGCACAGTGACACCCGGCATGCCCAGCCGTCCGGTAGCGCCGCCAACGCGGCCCGTACCGGCAGCGCCGAGGCCGGGGCAAATTCTATCGGGACCGAGGCAGCCTCTTCCCGGCGGGCTTCGCCCCGCAGAGCCGGTCCGAGTGGCGAGCGGATCCGCAGCAGCGTCGCCAGTGGCACGCACAGGCGCGCCGACGATGCAGCCGCCAGCGCCCGGCGCGCCTTCGGCTCCGCCGCGGCCCCAGGCAGCACGACCGGGCCTGGCAGGGCAACCCGCTGTGCGTCCGATCGTTCCGCCACGGCCGGATCTAGCCGCAAAGCTTTCTCAGCCGCGGCCGGGTGCGCCCGGGGCGGTGGTATCGCCACGCCCAGGAGTTCCTCTTCGGCCGCGGAGTTCGCCGGTTCCGGGCCAACCGATCTATCGCGGCCCTATTCGACCCGGCCAACCGATTGTCACGCGCCAGGGACCACGGCCGGGATCGCCGGGCGTGATGCGTCCAGGCGGGCCGCGGCCCATGCATCCGACCTCGCGAGGCGGCATGGTGGCGCCCGGGCTTGCGCCTCCACCAGTGGAGCAGCAAAGACGCCCACCGGACAAGCGTGGCGGACGGTCGCAGCGTGACCGCCAGCAGGAGCAGGAAGAAAAAGTCCTACGTCCGGTGAAGCGCGAAGCGCCCGCCGGGCCGCCGCCGGTCAATCGCGAGATCACGATTTCGGAAGGCATCACAGTCAAGGAACTTTCCGAAAAGCTGGATGTCAAAGCCAGCCTGGTGATCAAGAAGCTGGTGGATCGCAATATTTTCGCCACCATCAACCAGACGCTCGATTCGAAACTCGCCACCGAACTGGCGCGCGAGTTTGGCGCATCGACGGCGACCGTCAGCTTCGAACAAGAAGCCATGCAAGAGGTGGAGACGGCGCAGGTAGAGAAAGACCAGGTGAAGCGGGCTCCCGTGGTTACGATCATGGGCCACGTGGATCACGGCAAGACGTCGCTGCTTGACGCCATTCGCCTGTCTCGCGTGGCGGAGAGGGAAGCGGGCGGGATCACGCAGCACATCGGCGCCTATCAGGTAGAGAAGAACGGGCGAAAGATCGTATTCATCGATACACCGGGTCACGAGGCGTTCACGCGCATGCGTGCGCGCGGGGCGAAGGTGACCGACATCGTGGTGCTGGTGGTGGCGGCGGATGACGGCGTGATGCCGCAGACGCTCGAAGCCATCGACCACGCGCGCGCCGCCAAGGTGCCGATCATTGTGGCCATTAACAAGATCGACAAGCCTGACGCCCAGCCGGAGCGCATCAAACAGCAACTCGCGGACCGGGGCCTGCTGGCCGAGGACTGGGGCGGCGATGTGGTGATGGTGCCGGTTTCGGCGAAGATGAAACAGAATCTCGATCTGCTGCTCGAGATGATTCTGCTGGTCGCCGATTTGCAAGACCTGAAGGCCAACCCCAACCGGCCCGCAATGGGATCGGTTCTGGAAGCCAAGCTAGACCGCGGGCGCGGACCGGTAGCGACGGTACTGGTCAGCAATGGCACGCTGCGGGTGGGCGACTACTTCATCTGCGGCGCGGTGTTCGGCAGAGTACGCGCCATGCTCAACGATCGGGGCGAGCAGGTTCGCGAAGCCGAGCCATCCACACCGGTTGAGGTGCAGGGACTGGAAGAGATGCCGGATGCGGGCGATTCATTCCAGGTGGTGACCGACACCGCCAAGGCCAAGCAGATTGTGCTGTATCGCGAGGCCAAGGTGCGCGAGCAGACGCTCGCGAAATCGAGCCGCATCACGCTCGAACAACTGCACAAGCAGATGGAAGCGGGCGAAGTAAAGGAGCTGCCCATTATCCTAAAGGCCGATGTGGGCGGTTCAGCGGAAGTGCTGACCGACACGCTGCACAAGCTCTCGAACGACAAAGTGCGCATCCGCGTGCTGCGAGCGGGCGTGGGCGCGATCACCGAATCAGACGTGCTGCTGGCTTCTACTTCGAACGGCATCGTGATCGGGTTTAACGTGCGTCCGGAACGCGGCGCTGAAGCCATCGCGGAAGAAGAAAAGGTCGATATTCGGTTGCACACGATCATCTACAACCTGACCGATGAGATCAAGCGCGCCATGACGGGCCTGCTGGAGCCGGTATTCAAAGAGGTGTACCAGGGCAAGGCCGAGGTGCGGGATACCTTCCGCATCAGCAAGGTGGGCATGGTGGCGGGCTGCTTTGTGCAGGACGGTCTGCTGAAGCGGGGAAGCGAGATACGCATCTTGCGCGACAACATCGTGGTCCATACGGGAAAGGTAGGTTCCTTGAGGCGGTTCAAGGACGATGTCAGCGAAGTGCGCAGCGGGATGGAGTGCGGAGTGACCATCGAGAATTTCGGCGACGTCAAGCCCGGCGACATCATCGAGGCATTCGTCACAGAGAGAGTGGCGCCGGAAGTATTCGCGTGAGCCGATGCCTTCCATCGGAGTATTGACGCTGGAGTTGCGCCTCGAGAATTCGCATTCGCTGAAAGAGAAGCGGCACGTAGTGAAGGGATTGCGGGACCGGTTGCACAACAAGTTCAACGTATCGGTTGCCGAAATCGATTTTCAGGACCTGTGGCAGAGGTCGGTACTAGCGGCGGTAACGGTTTCCGCGGACCGGGTGCAAGCGGAGAAGGTGCTGCAATCGGTGGAGCAGGAGACCGCGTCGATATTGGGGCCAGCGCTGGCAGGCGTGAACGTCGAGTGGATTTAGGACGGGATTTTGGATTTGGGATTTAGGATTTGGCGACCCGGCGGGCCACCTGAGTCCGGCAATTCCACTCCATATGGATCAGCATCGCAGAGAGCGGGTATCGGAAACGGTTCGCGAAGAGTTGGCGGAGCTTATCGGTTTTGAAATGCGGGACCCACGCCTGGCGAGCGTGGATGTTACCGATGTGCAAGTTGGGCCCGACCTGCGGCATGCCCACGTGCGCGTGGGCTTTTGGGGAGACGAGCGCCAGAAGCAGGCTGCCATGGCGGCTCTCGATCACGCCCGGCATTATTTGCGTCACGAGTTGGCGAGGCGCCTCAACTTACGGAAGATGCCGGAGTTACATTTCGAGGCGGACCCAGCCGCGGACGCCGACGAACGCGTGGAGACACTCCTGAAGAGGGCGAAAAAAATGCGCGGGCCGGCCGAAAATCAACGCTAAATTGAAACAGATTGTGCTAGTTTTGTTTCTGTTACCGCTGGTGGGTGCGGTGGCAACGGCCCGGCCTGCGGCCAAGGCCGACACGCTGCGCCTGGAGTCCAGCGTGGTGGCTATGGGGTCCGCTTACTCGGTGGTGGTCTATGGCGAGGACCGGACGCGCATGGAAGAGGCCGTGGACGCGGCATTCGCAGAGGTCCAACGGCTGGACCAGATGCTCTCCAATTACAAGCCGGAGAGCGAACTGAGTGAGATCAACCGTTACGCCGGCGAGCACCCGGTGGCGGTAACACAGGAAATGTTCGACCTGCTGGCGGCGTGCGTGGAATACAGCCGGGAGAGCGAGGGTGCGTTCGACATTACGGTCGGGCCGCTCATGAAGGTTTGGGGGTTTTACAAGGGAACTGGCCGGCTGCCGCACCGCGCGGAGATTCTGAGCGCGATGGACCGAGTCGGGTACCGGAATATTGTGCTGGACGCAACCCAACGGACGGTGCGATTTGCCAAAGAGGGCACCGAACTGGACCCAGGCGGCATCGGGAAGGGGTACGCGGTGGACCGGATGGTGGAGGTGTTGAAGCAGTACGGCGTGCAAACGGCGCTGGTATCGGCATCGGGCAGCAGCATTTATGGTTTAGGGGCGCCGCCGGGCGAGAAGGGCTGGAAAGTGGAGATCCGCGACCCAAAAAACGAAAAGAAGAGCGTGGCTGAGGTTTATCTGAAAGACGAGTCGATGTCCACATCGGGCAATTACGAAAAATTCTTCCGGGCGGAGGGACGGATTTACAGCCACATTATGGATCCGCGGACGGGCTGGCCGGCGCAAGGGGCGCTTTCGGTATCGGCAATCACGCCGCGCACCATCGACAGCGAAGCCTGGACGAAGCCGCTGTTCGTGAACGGCCGCGCCTGGGCCAGCAAGCACAAGCCAGCAGGTCTTCGCGCGTTCTTCTGCGAAGATACAGCGGAGCAAACATGCGCGTGGCTCCAATGACCAGCCGGTTCCTGGATGCGTGCCGGCGGCGCCCAACGGACGTGCGGCCGGTTTGGTTTATGCGGCAGGCGGGCCGTTACCTGCGCCAGTATCGTGAAATTCGCTCGCGGCACGGCATACTCGAAATCTGCAAGCGTCCCGATCTCGCGGCCACGGTCACGCTGCAACCCGTGGAGATTCTGGACGTCGACGCGGCCATTATTTTTGCCGATCTGCTGTTGCCGGTAGAGCCGATGGGCTTGAAGCTTCGCTATGCCGCGGGCGAAGGCCCGGTGATTGCGAATCCGGTGCGCAACGGATCGGATATAGACACGCTGTCGACCGGAAACACCGATGACCTGGGCTACATCGGGGAATCCATTCAGCAGGTAGTGCGGGCGCTGGGCGGAAGAGTGCCGGTGATCGGTTTCGTGGGCGCTCCGTTCACCATGGCGAGCTACATGATCGAGGGCGGGTCCTCGCGCAACTTCATCCGCACGAAGAAAATGATGTACGCGGAAGATACGCTGTGGCGGCGGCTGATGGGAAAGATTGTGGATGTGCTGGCGCCATTCGCGTCTCTCCAAGTGGCCGCAGGAGCGCGTGCGATCCAGGTGTTCGATAGCTGGGCGGGCGCACTGGGGCCGGACGATTATGTGCGCTTCGCCGCGCCCTATTCGCGCGCGCTGATCGAACGCATCCGCGCGACTGGCGTGCCGGTCATTCACTTCGGCACGGGCGCTTCCGGGTTCTTCCGCGAGCTACATGCGGCGGGCGGCGATGTGATGGGAGTGGACTGGCGCATCAACATCGACCAGGCGTGGATGGATATCAGTTACCGGTCGGCGATTCAGGGGAACCTGGACCCGGTGGCGCTGTTCGCACCGCTTCCGGAGCTCAAAATGCGAGTGGCCGAACTGCTGAAACGCACGGGCGCGCGGCCGGGCCACATTTTCAATCTGGGGCACGGGATTCTGCCGGAGACGCCGGTAGAGAACGTGAAGGCCGTGGTGCAGATGGTGCGGGAGTTCCGTCCGTAGTCCGGCGCAATGCCTTCGGTTGCCATTGTGGGAGGCGGGATCTCCGGCCTCTCCACCGCTTACTACCTTTCCAAAGCTGGAATCTCTTCGACGCTGATTGAGTCGCGCCCGCGCCTGGGCGGCGTCATTCAAACCGAGCACATTCAAAATTGCGTGGTGGAAGCCGGCCCCGATAGCTTCATTTCCGTGAAACCGTGGGCGATGGATTTGATTCGCGAACTGGGCATGGAAGACGAAGTGATCGGGTCGAATGACCACGAGCGCGTGACTTACATTCGCAGGCGGGGCCGCCTGGTAGAGCTTCCTGACGGCGTTCAGATGCTTGTGCCCACCAAAATTTTCCCCATGGTAACGACGCCGCTGGTGAGCTGGCCCACGAAGGTGCGCATGGGGTTGGAGTACTTTCGACGGCCGGAGACCGGGGGCCGGGCTGATCGATCGGTCGCGGAATTCGTGGAAGAGCACTACGGCCGGGAGGCGGTGGACTATCTGGCGGAGCCGCTGCTGGCGGGCATTTATGGAGGCGACCCGGCGGAGCTCAGCGTCACGAGCGTGTTGCCGCGCTTCGTGGAGATAGAGAAACGATATGGAAGTTTGACGCGCGGCGTACTGGCGGAACGGCCGAAAGCCGACGGCCCGCGTCAGCCGCTGTTCCGTACACTGCGCAAAGGGCTAGGCTCGCTGGTGGACGCTGTCTGGAAAGCTGCCGGGCAGACGACTATCGTGCACGGAACCGTGAACGCCATGGAACGCGTGCGCAACGGATTCCGATTGCAGCTTGCGGGAGACTGGCTGAGCGCGGACCAAGTGGTTCTGGCCTGCGAAGCGCATCAGGCAGCGCGCCTGATGCCTACGGTGGACGCGCGTGGGGCAGAGTTGCTGGCCTCCATCGGGTATAACTCGTCCATTACGGTGGCATTGGGATTCGAACGCAGCGCGGTGCGCGAGCAGATGCGCGGATTCGGCTTTCTTGTGCCGAAGCGCGAGCGGCGCAGGCTGCTGGCTTGCACATGGGTCGGTAACAAGTTTCCACACCGGGTACCGGAGACGCTCGCGGTACTGCGATGCTTCGCTGGCGGAGACGCGGCCATGGCAGAGACCGATGCCGCTCTGGTGTTCGCGATGCGCCAAGAGATTCGCGAGATCGCAGCAGTTAGAGCAGAGCCGTTGTTCTCGGAGGTTTTCCGCTGGCCACGCTCCATGGCCCAGTATACCGTGGGACATGCAGAGCGCATGGTGGAACTGGACGCACGAATGGCCTCGCAACCGGGGCTGTACCTAGCCGGGAACGGTTACCATGGCATCGGTGTGCCGGACTGCGTGCGCATGGGAAAGCAGGCCGCGGAACGGATTGCGAATAGTGCGTAGGTAACACCTGTTACAAAATACAACTAATGATGGGCCTGCCACGCTAATCAAAGATAACTGGTTTATCGCTAGCGTAATACACTAACATTGCAACAGGGGCACTGAGTGCAGGAGATTCTCACTCTGTGTCAGTGAGAACCCGAAATCAGGGTACTTAGCGGTTAGTCTGTTTCACAAACGCGTCCCGCAGCGCCTCGATATGAAGGGTCCGTTCGTAATTCCGGCTCTTACCTTATGCCTGAGCTTGCCTGCGCCTTCAGGCCTCGGTGCAGAGTTAACTGGCCACATCGTAATCACTAAGAGACTCAGCAAGAAACAAGTGACGTTGCCGGCATATCAGTTGCGTGGTACATCGCCGGCGGCACTGGACGACCACGGCGAATCCGCCAACGAGTCCTGTGCTGTAGCGGTCTTCCTGGAAGGGAGCCTGCCCGGCGCCGGGGAACCCGGACGCGCTGAACTTAAACAAGAAGGCCAGCGATTCGAGCCGCAACTCGTGGTGATCCCGGCGGGCTCGAGCGTAACTTTTCCCAATGCCGATCCTATCTTTCACAACGTCTTTTCTCTCTCCGGCGCGAAAAAGTTCGATCTAGGTTACTATCCGGCGGGCCAGACTCGGATCGTGAAATTTGATCAACCCGGAGTCGTACAGGTTTACTGCCACCTGCATCCGAATATGTACGCCGCGATCGTCGTCGTTCCGAATCGCTGGTACACGAGGCCCGGAGATGACGGAAGTTTCTCGTTCCATGACGTTCCGCCGGGAACCTACAGCTTAGTTGCGTGGCATATGAATGCCGGCTTTTTCCGAAGAGAGATTCACATACCGGCAACTGGCGGAATCAATGTCGTTATGGACATTCCCGTACGCGACGGAGAGCGCGGCCATTGATGCGCAAGCTGTCGCTCCCCACCCGTACCTTTCTGATTTCGTTCTTACCCCTATCTGTGTTAATGACGGTGGCCTTTATTGGATTCAGCGTTGCGCTGACGAACAGAACGCGCGAAGGCATTCGGGATTATGTTCACACTTCGGAGGTACTGCTGGTCAAGGCCAGTGAAAGTGAGAGACAACGAACCCTGGAGGTGGCTTATTTATTGACAGAGAATGCCGGGCTGAAGGCATCTATCGGATTGGTGCGTGAAACCGATGAGAATGCGGAGCTCCGAACCGAGGCGCGGCGTACCGTGGAGGAGCAGGTCAAGCAACTGCTGCATGGCCTGGGATATGAGCTGTTGGTGATCGCCGATGCGCAGTACCGGACGATTGCAGCTTTGAAGCTACGCAATGGAGGCTGGACCGAGTGCCATTTTCTACCTCTGATTCCCAGCGAAGCGTCACTTCTGGATGTGGATGGCATTCTCTATGAGCTGGAAACGGCGCCGATCAGTCTGAATGGAGAGCCGATTGGCCACCTGGCGCTGGGGAAGCAATTCGATCTGGCATTGTTGAACTCTATTGGCAACGTGGCTTTGACTTATCGTGGAAGATTGCTACGAAGTACGTTGCCACAGAGCATGCATCGGCAGATCGAGCGGGGCTTGAACGGATCTTGCACCACCAATTCAGATGGCTGCGAGTTGAAGTTGAATGACGAGAAATATCTCGTACTGCCGTTGCGAAGAGCAGGCCTGGGCGGAGAGTACAAACTGCTGATGTTTTACTCTTTAGATCAGGCGGTAGATAACTTTCTCTCGAGCCTGGCGCAGGCCTTTGCAGGAATTGGAGGGGCTGGCGCCTTGCTTACGCTTCTTCTGGCGCTACTGACTTCCTGGGCAGTGACGAAGCCGATTCAGGATTTCATTGCGCGGCTGAAACGGAGCGAGAGCACGGGCGAGCTGCCAGCCGACTTGCCGGAAGACTCAGGAACGCGCGAAATCAATCTTCTTGCGCGAGCCTGGAACCGTGCCGCCGCGGCCGCCGGCCGCTATTCGGACGAACTCAAGGCTGCCAAAGAAGCCGCGGAAGCGGCCGACCGCGCCAAGAGCGAGTTCCTGGCCAACATGAGCCACGAAATCCGCACTCCCATGAACGGCGTGATCGGCATGAATGGCTTGCTCCTGGAAACCACGCTCAATGAGGAACAACGCGAGTATGCCGAGACCGTCCACGAATGTTCCAGTTCACTGATGGCGATCCTCTCCGACATTTTAGATTTTTCCAAGATGGAGGCAGGCAAGACGACTCTGAACCCGGAGCCATTCGACTTGCGAAAGGTTGTGGACCAGGTAGCCGCACTGCATTCGGCGAGGGCAAGGGAAAAGGGCGTGGCACTGGATGTCCGCTACGCTGCCGGACTCCCAACGGGAGTCATAGGCGACGCAAAACGCATCGGCCAGGTGGTGACGAACCTGGTGTCGAACGCGCTGAAGTTCACAGACGAGGGCCAAGTGATCATCCGCGTGGAAGGAGAGCAGACGGGGACCGAGACGTCGTTTCGCATCTCTGTCGAAGATACGGGGATTGGAGTGGCGCCGGACAAGCTTTCCGTGATTTTCGAGAAGTTCGTGCAAGCGGATGGCTCGGTTACTCGGCGCTACGGCGGCACGGGACTCGGCCTCGCGATTTCCAAGCAGCTTGTGGAGAGAATGGGCGGCGCAATCGGCGTAGAGAGCAAAGTGGGGCTGGGTTCCACTTTCTGGTTTACCCTGCTTCTTCCGACTCAGGCCACGCGGCCCGCTCCCCACGAGGAGACATATGCTCGCACATAGATGTCTGGCGGGGATTCTATTGCTGGCTGCGTTCTCGCTGCCAGTCACGGCGCAGGAAGCTGAGACTGGGATCGCGGTGCCGGTGACGATCACGGGCGGAGCGTTGTACTCGCACCGCATGCAAGGAGACAATCCGGCCGCTGGCCCATTGGCCGGAGCGTTCCATGCAGCCTTCTCCCCGAGCCTGAGACTGAATGCGCATTGGTTTGCGTATGCGTCGATCCAGCTCCGTTCGACGCCTTTCTATTATTACGATGCGTTCGAAGCCGACCGTAAAATAGAGGCGCAGGCCGTCCAGGCATTCGTTGGTTACACAACGACATATAAGTCGGCGACACTACTAGTCAAGGCCGGGCAGCTCGTCTCGGCGTTCGGTTCATTTCCTTTGCACTACGATGACGCGGACAATCCGCTTTTAGATCAGCCGCTGAGTTACTCGACCTATCTAAAGCTTCCTCCACTTCAGTTAACTTGCAATGCTGCGCAAAGCGGCGGCGTTCCTTGGACCGGCAGCCCATGCGGCGGCTGGCAAGCAAACAACTACGGTTTGACGCCGGTTACTCTCTACGGATTGCCAGGAATCGAAGTAGACCTTGCGGTCCATAAGCTGGACGCGCGTTTGCAGCTAACCAACAGTTCCCCCGCCAATCCTCAAAACCTTCTTTCCGGCAGCCAGCACGCTCAATGGGCCGCTGGCGGCGGATACACGGTCATTCCGGGCTTTCGCGTGGGAGGCTCGGTCTTTCAAGGACCATATCTGAATCAGGCGGTGGCCGCATTTCTCCCACCAGGAAAGACGGTGAGTGACTTTCCCGCAACCGGCGCCGGACTCGACGCGCAATGGGCGCGTGGGCGCTGGAGCACGAGCGGAGAATGGCAGTGGTTCCATTTCGACTCTCCCGGCTTCCGCATCTCTCCGAGTACATCTATTGCGTATGCCGAGGTGAAGGCAGTGCTAACGCCCCGCTTCTACGCCGCGCTGCGGGTGGCGGATCAGCGCAATGGCCGCGCGGCCGATTTCACTCATTGGACGAGCGAACCTTTCGAGGCTAACGTGCAGGCCTACGAGTTCGCCATCGGCTACCGGCCGGATCGATGGCAGTTGTTCAAGATCGGCTACGAATGGCTCAGGAGCAACGACGTTCCGGGAACGCGGGACGACGTGTTGGGCGTTCAACTGGTGACGAGTATTCAACCCTTGTCAAAGGCCTGGCGCTGAGTGAGCGCCGGCGTCAGAGATTGAGGCGAATCTCAGTTGACTCAACTGAGTGCATCGCCAGCTTAGCCAAGCCCGCCGAAAAACCCACGAGAACGACAGAGAGCACTACGGTGAATTCCAAAAAGCCCGGGCCGTTTTCGGGGATGGCGAGCCGCCGCGTCCACGCCCAGGGTTGACGCGAAAGATACAGGAGAACGATTAGCAGAAGCAGCAGTCCCTGGCGCATGGTCCGCTTGGCGGCTTTGGCGCTGCGCGCGCCCGTAGCGACGGCAGCCGCAAGACACGCGGCGAACAGTGATGACGCCAGGCTCACCAACGCCAAGCCGGATGCAAACAGCAGGGGAAGATCGAGATAGCTCCCGAGCGATACTCGGAGCGACACAAGGGCCAGCGCGAGGGTGACGACGACCGAGAGCCATCCATAGACGGCGCCCGCACCAATCTTGCTGTTGAGCCATTCGCGGCGTTGCGCGCTTGTATCAGGCTTGAGTTCCCGTTCCCCTGCGACAGACTCGGCCACAGCCGGCGGCACGAAGAGCAACGGCAGGCACGCGTACATCAGCAGCACACGGACTTCGACGAGAGCGAAACCGAAATACAACGGGGCCACAATGCCGAGCACAGCTACGCACAAAACATAAAGCGACACGCCGGCAGTGCCACCCATGTGTCGGCGCAGTTTGGTGAGTTCCCAGAGAATGCTCTCGCCCATCATCGTTGCATGGCCCGTGGCTTAATGCTAACTCGCCAGATAAGCAAGCAGCGCGAACAGGATCAAGGCCACGCCGGCTACGGCGAACCAGATTTGACCGTGTAACCGTCCGCCTCGGTTTAAGTTGACCATGCGGCGGACTGGTTTCAATTGCAACCCATAGAGCGAATCGCGAAAGCGATCGAATTCGTCGCGAAAGGTTTCGAACAGATCGCCGACGGGAGTCACGCCCAAGAGTATGGCCAAACATCCAGTGATGAAGGCGACGGCTAGGTAGTACATGCCTCCCTCATCATAACGCTCCTACCCCAGTCCCGCTTCGCGCAAAAACTGCGCCGATTCCTCGGGCGGCGTCGGATTGATATAGAATCCCGTTCCCCACTCGAACCCAGCCACCTTTGTGAGCCGAGGCATGATCTCGATGTGCCAATGGTAGTGCGGCATGCCAGCTTCCTGCACGGGGGCGGTGTGGATCAGGAAATTGTAGGCCGGCCGCTCGAGAGTTTTATCGAGCTTGCGTAAGGTGGAGCGCAGCACCCAGGCCAGATTCTGCAAATCCGGAGCACCACACTCCTCGAAGTGTGAGTCGTGGCGCTTGGGTACGATCCAGGTCTCGAATGGAAAACGCGCGGCGTAGGGCTCAATCACGACGAACCGCTCGGTTTCCGTCACCAGGCGAGCCCCGGCCTGTGATTCCTGGCGCACGATGTCGCAGAAGACACAGCGCTCTTTGAAGTTGTAGTACACCTGCGCGCCGTCCAACTCTTCCTTCACGCGCTTCGGAATCACTGGCAGCGCAATGAGCTGCGAATGCGCGTGTTCGAGCGTGGCGCCTGCATGCTCGCCGTGATTCTTGAAGAGCAGAATATAAAGCAAGCGGCGATCCTTGCGCAAATCGAGCACACGCTCGCGGAACGCCCAGAGCACATCCTCCACTTGCTTCTCGCCCATGGTGGCCAGCGTCGCGGTATGCTCGGGAGTTTCGACGATTACCTCGTGCGCGCCGATGCCGGCCATCTTGTCGAACATGCCGTCACCTTGCCGGCTCAGATCGCCTTCGATACCCAGCACGGGGAACTTGTTGGGGATGACGCGGAGCGACCAGCCGGGCTGATTGGCGCCGCCGTTCACGCGATAGGCCAGCACCTCCGGCGGCGTCTTCTGCTCGTTTCCGTAGCAGAAGGGACAGAAGCGAGTGGGCGGTGGAATGACGACCGGCTCGCGACTGAAGTCCGAGGGGCGGCGAGCGCGGTCGGTGGATATGATGACCCAGCGGCCCGTGATGGGGTCTTTACGAAGTTCCGGCAATTTCGATGAAAGCCTTTGTCAGCGCAGGCGTCATGGCCTGCACGTCGGTGTGCACCAGAAGCGCGCGGGCCAACGATGCCCGCGAGAGGTTATTATAACGTCCGCCTGGGCCGGAAGGCATCCCGGAGCAAACTGATTCGGGGCGGTTTGGTCAACAAGATGCTGACAATATCGAACCGCACGGTGCCCCAGTCCACGGTTGCGTGCCTCGCGTAGTCGCGAGCGGCGCGTACGAGATACAACTGTTTCTCGGGATTGACCGCGCTTTCCGGCGCCCCGAACTCGCCTGTGGCACGCGTTTTGACCTCGATGATGGCGAGCTGATCCTTTTCCCAGGCGATGAGATCGATCTCTCCTGCGCCCGCGCGCGGGCGGTAGTTGCGCGCGACGATCGTGAATCCCTCGCGGCGCAGGAAGCGATGGGCGAGGTCCTCACCACGGCGGCCGGCGGCAAAATCAGGATCGGTACGCCGCCGGCGTGCGTGGTGGCGGGCGCGGTCGGCAATACGGTAGAAGAGAGCGAGCATGATTCTCAAAGCAAAGTAGTCTGCGGGCGCCAGAAATCTCGGCGAAACTCACGTTGCACCAGGAACCCAGATTGCAGCGAACCTGACGGACACTCTGGGATAATCGCAGTAATGGCTAGTTCCACCTGCGAAGCTAGCGGTACCAGCTCGCCGTATGTACTCAAGCCGCAGGCGAACAGTAGCCATAGCATCGTTTTGCAACTGGTGCCTGAGAACGGAAGTGGGCTCCGGTTGCTGGACGTTGGATGCGCGGATGGATACCTCAGCCGATTATTTGCGGAGCGCGGCTTCTCTACAACGGCGATTGACGCGCCGGCGCCGCGAGAGCGGAGCTTTCCCGACGGAATTCAATTTCTCGAAGCTGACTTGGATCGCGGGCTACCGCCGATGGACGGCACCTTTGACTTCGTGGTCTGCGCCGATCTTCTGGAACACCTCCGCGATCCGGAAGTTTTGTTGCGGCAGATTCGATCCAAAATGGCCGCAAAAGGAAAGCTAATCGCCTCCCTGCCCAACAGCGGCAACATTTACTTTCGTCTGAACGTTCTATTCGGGAAGTTTCCGCAGGACGATCGCGGTTTATTCGATCGGACGCACCTACATTTTTATATGTGGAAGGGTTGGAAGGACCTTCTAACTCAGAGTGGGTTTAAGATTACCATTGTTCGGCCGAGCGTAATTCCGTTCAGCCTTGCGTTGCCGAACCAGCCCGGTTTAGCGGCCGTGCTTGAATCCGCGTACTTAGTTGCGGCTAGGATGTGGCCCACTCTATTTGCCTATCAGATGGTCGTGGTTGCGGAGAGCGAATGAGCACCGGAGCCAAGGCGAAGGTCGTTGTCGTCATGCCGGCATACAATGCGGCCCGCACGCTCCGCATGACTTATGCGGCACTCCCGCAGCACTTGGTTGACTTAGTGATCGTCGTGGATGACGGCAGCACCGATCAGACACGTGAGATAGCCCGGGAGCTTGGTCTCGAGCTTTTCGTACATAACCGCAACTACGGCTATGGAGCTAACCAGAAGACCTGTTACCGGGAAGCTCTCAACGCCGGCGCCGACATCGTGGTGATGGTCCATCCGGACTATCAATACGATCCCACTTTGCTACCGGAGGTCATCGCGCCAATCCAGGCGGGCGCGGCCGATGTCGTGCTTGGATCGCGGCTACTCGGGGGAAGCGCAGTCGATCAGGGGATGCCGTGGTGGAAGTACGTCGGCAACAGAGCGCTGACTTACTTGGAGAATGTCGTCTTCAAGCTGCGTTTAGCGGAATACCACACCGGATACCGTGCCTTCAGCCGCCAGGTGCTCGATGAGGTCAATTTCCAGATGAACTCCGACGGCTTCGTTTTCGACCAGGAAATCATCGCGCAAATTGTGGAGCTTCGCGGGCGCATCGCCGAAGTTCCTGTCCCCACGCGATACATGAAGGAAGCGTCGTCGGCTTCGTTCGTTCAGAGCTCGGTTTACGGATTTCAAATTCTCTGGCTGCTGTGTAAGTGCGTCTTGCATCGCAGCGGTGTCTTACATTCGAGGCAACTGCAGAGCCTGCATCGCCGGTATGTACCGGAGACGACCCAGAGCGGTGAGGATCATGCACATTCGGGCAGGTGAGGGACGGGCATTAGACGACCACCGGTACCAGTTTCGACTCAATAATACGCTGATCTGACGTTACGAGAGGTTGCAGGCGACTCACTCGCGATCTTTGTTGGCGACATTCCACAGCTCGGACATGTCGCTCACAATATCGCCCACGATCTCGACGTTTCCGGCCCAATTGTTGGCAGGCGATTTCCAAGGTGCCGGCTTAGCCCGGCCGAGAACTGCTACAGGGCGGCCTCGCCGAGTTATGGTGATAGGCTCACCATGCCGTTCGATCTCGTCGAGGTAAGCAAGACACTTGGCTTTGAACTCAGTCGCGCCTACCGTCTTGTTTTTCATAGTCCAAGAATAGTACCGAAATTGTCATCTGACCATGTCTCACTTCACCACCTCAAACTCAAACTCCATCACCTTCCCGCGCACGACATAGCAGAGGTAATATTCCCAAAATCGCCGGTACCGCGGAAAATGGTTCACCAGAAACTCGAAGCCCAGCCATCGCCAGAACGCCAGCAGCTTCACGTACACGGAAATCTGGCGGAAGCGGGCCTTCGAGTAGTAGCCAAAGCCACCGTGGTCCGGCCCAAAATAGCGGAAGGAGAAGCTGTTCAGGTGGCTGCGGTGCGTGGGGTCGCAGAAGCTGCTGAAGTCGGTGTAATGCGGGGTCTCGATGCGCACCGTGCCGCCCGCGCGCACCAGGCGGTGAAACTCCTCCATGGAAGCGATCACGTCGTCTACGTGCTCGATAACGTGAATCGCCAGAACACGGTCGAAGCTGTTTTCGCGGAACGGGTACGGAAAGTTATTTAAGTCGCACAGGACGTCGGCGCGACTCGCGGGATTGCGGTCGATACCGATGGCGCCGGGCCGCTTGTTGATCCCGCAGCCGACGTCCAGTACTCTCACATTTCTTGAATCGCGATTTTCAGGCACTCTTCGAGCACGTCCACGGCGAAGCCAGCCTGGTCGCGCGTGATCACCAGCGGCGGGCACAACCGGATCGAGTTCTCCCCCGCCCCCAGCACCAGCAGGCCGCGCTCAAACGCCAGCTCGAGCACACGGTTCCGGGCCACCGGCGCCCGTTCCCGCGTCTCGCGATCGCGCACCAGCTCAATGCCGATCATGAGCCCCAGTCCGCGGACCTCGCCCACAATCGGGAAACGCGCGGGCCAATCCTGCAGCCGATCCATGATGTAAGCACCCATGCGAGCGGCATTGTCCACCAGCTCATTTTCCAGCAGCTCGATGGTCGTGAGCGCCGCCGCGCAGGAAACCGGATTGCCCCCAAACGTGGAAGCGTGCGCGCCCGGCGGCCAGGTCATCAGGTCCGCGCGTGCCACCGTTGCGCCCAGCGGCAACCCGCTGGCGATTCCCTTGGCCACCGCCAGAATGTCGGGCGAGGCGTTGAAATGCTCCGCCGCCCACATCTTCCCGGTCCGGCCCATCCCCGACTGCACTTCGTCGAAAACCAGCAGCATACCAAAACGCTTGGCGATGCGCGCCAGTTCGTCGAAGAATTTTTGCGGCGGGACCACGTAGCCACCCTCGCCCTGAACCGGCTCGAGTACGATCGCCGCCACTTCGTCGGCCGGTAGAATCGTCTTCACAAGCTGGTCTTCGATCACCTTGGCGCACTCAACCGCGCACTTGTCCGGCGATTTTCCATATGCGCAGCGGTAACAATACGCGTACGGAATGTGATGCACACCCGGCATCAACGGGCTGAACCCGCGGCGCTGCACCGGCTTGCTCGCCGTCAGCGCGAGCGATCCCAACGTGCGCCCGTGGAAGGCGCCTAGAAACGCGATGAACTTCTCGCGGCCGGTCGAGTAGCGCGCCAACTTGAGCGCAGCTTCGATAGCTTCCGTCCCCGAATTCCCGAATGAAACCCGCCGTTCCCCGCCGCCCGGCGCGAGTTCCACCAGCTTCTCCGCCAGCGCCACCATATTTTCGTAATAGAAGTCGGTGCCCGACATGTGCACCAACTCGGCCGCCTGCCGCTGAATGGCCGCGACCACTTTAGGATGACAGTGGCCCGTCGCCACAACGGCGATGCCTGCATTGAAATCCAGAAAACGGTTGCCGTCGACGTCTTCGACGATGGCCCCCTCACCGCGGCTCGCAACCAGCGGATAGCTACGTGTATACGACGGCGAAATGACTTTCTTATCCCGCTCGATGATCTGCCGCGCACGCGGCCCTGGCAGAGCGCCATGAACCAGCGGCAGGTCCGGACGAACCGCATCCAGCGTGCTCCTCTTCATAAATCCTCCAATTTTTCTTGTTTTCTTACCTGGAACAGACGGACCAGTGAGGAGGATTACTAATCAGAACCGAAGAGGCTAGGACGCGCGTTGGCGGGCCGGTACTCCATGCTTTTATTGTAACGCGACGGGATGCGGCAGGGCGGCCAAAAATAGGCAGAATTTGGGTTACGGGGCCGCTATCCGCCCGACTTCTGCTCTTTATCTTTGTCCTTGCTTGTATCCTTCTTCGGCGCGGCCAACTCGTTGGGGTCCGCATTCACCGGGATGGCGAAGTCGACAAATCCGGCGAGCATCTCATCCCAGGTCTGATCGCCCCAGAAGACTTCCTTCGCGGGGTCGGGATTGTACGGATTGTTAGGCGAATTGTCGTAATGCGCAACGGCCGTTAGCACTGTCCCCTTGGGGAGCTTCAAAGGCTGCGCGAGTTGATAAGTGATCTGCCAGTTGAAGTCGTACTTCGGCATCGAGAACAGTGTTTCGGACTTGCCGTTTGGATAAGTCACCCGATACTCGAACGACTTCCCGCGAACATGCATGTGCGGGAAAAAATTGAGCAGCGTGGCGTCACGATTTACCGTGACTTTGGCATCTACCACCTGATCCGGCGCACCCGGTGGAATGCGGAAGCGATCATTCATGATAAAGGTATTGACCACGCGCTCGCGAGTCGGTTGCTTGGCGAAAATGATTCCTACTCGAGACCGGTCGGCGGTCTCCTTGCCTTTAGCGGTGTAATGCATCTGAAAAATCAGATCCGTTCCGGCCTTGACAAGGCGGGCCTGGCCGGGCGCGGTCTGATAAGCCACACCGCCGGGAACGTAGACGGAAATCATTTCTATGTCTCCCAGGAGAAACTCCCCCTCGCCGGTATCTACTTGACGTTTCTCCTCGCTATCGTGAGACGGGACCCAGGCCACTCCAGGCTTCATTTCTTCCAGCCACTTCGATCCCGGCGGGCGCGCCACCATTACAACGTGATGCACCACCGATCGCGATCCCGGCCGTACTTCGATCTTCTCGATCCACTTGTCTTCCGTGAATGCTCTCGGCAACAGGAAGTAGGTGTACTCGATAGTCCCTTTGGCCGGCACTTTGTATTCGACGGGCATTTCATAAACCACGTCGGGCTTGCCGATGGTCCAGCCTTCCGTGAATTTGAGCGGCGCCGGGGCATCCTTGGGATCGCCCTCCGCGGCCCCTTGGTCGGCCCAGGAAACCAGCGTCTGGATTTCCTCAGGAGTCAGCCGGCGATCGTTGGAGAAGTGGCCGTACGCGGGATCTGCAAACCACGGCGGCATCTTCTTGGTCAGCACGGCCTCTTTCATGGCTTTAGCCCAAGGACGAGCTTCTTTGTACGTCAGCATGGAGAATGGCGCGGCTTCGCCGGGACGGTGGCACTCCTGGCAGCGCTTCTGCAACACCGGCAAGACCTGCTTGTTGAAAGTGATGGTAGACGGTTCGGTGTTCCCCGCCAACAAACCGCCTGTGATCACCAACGAGGCTACGAGCGTACGCATTTCAGCTCCTCCGACAACCGAAGTCGGCCCAGTGGCAACGATTGTACGCGGATGTCACATAGGAGGCAAGGTTTGCGCGGAGGTTTGGGCGGAGCAACATTCCTACTTAGCCTGGACGGGCTGGGTAAACTGGCTTACACTCGGCGCTGCGCCTGTGTGCCGCGCAATTTCCAGATCAGGTCCGTGACCAAAGCTTCCACCTGGTCGCGCACTTGTTTGTACACTTCATCGGACTGCCCGATCGGATCGCGAACATTCCACTCGATCACCGTTGTTTGGACGCCCTCGGGCAGCCCCACGCCGCTCATATTTACCACGAGATCGCATTCATTGGCCTCATCCAGGCGGAAGGCCTTGGAGTACTGGCCGGAGATATCGACGCTCTTATCGGCCATAGCGCGGACCGTCTCGTCGACTACCATGCCCGCCGGCGCCAGCCCCGCGCTTTCGGCCGCGACAATATCGGCGCCGTATTCGTGCGCGAACCCTTCCGCCATCTGGCTGCGGCAGCAATTGCCGATGCAAACAAAGAGCACGCGTTTCCGTTTAGCACGTTTCACAGTTTAGATAGGAAAAACTCGTGGACCCGTGAATCCGAGCTTAGCTCCGGGTGAAAGGTAGCCACGAGGTGGCGGCCCTGTTCCACAAGCACGGGGTCGCCTTGGTAAGTCGCCAGCACGTGGGCCTCTGGCCCCACGCGGCGAATGATAGGCGCGCGAATGAACACGGCCTCGAGTTCGCCGGAGCGCGTGCGTTGCTCGAATTCCGGCGCTGGTGCAACATGAGCGACACGGCTATCGATCTGGCGGCCATAGCCGTTTCGCTCCACGGTCAAATTCATCAACCCAAGGCTTTGCTGGGCCGGGTGAGTGACGTCGCTGGCCAGCAGGATGGCTCCAGCACATGTGCCGAAGATGGGCCGGCGGCGGCCGAAGTCGGCGAGGGGGTCGAACAGGTTTTCGATGGCCATCAGCTTCAGCATGGTGGTGCTTTCGCCGCCCGGGATCACGAGTCCATCCAGGGTTTCGAGGTCGGCGGCTGTGCGGGTGAGCACCGGCTCGGCTCCCGCCCGCGCGAGAGCCTGGCTGTGCGCTTCGAAATCGCCCTGTAGTGCCAGCACCCCTATCTTCTTCATCTACCAGCCCCGGGTTTGCAACAGCTCCGATTCCTGCAATTTTGAGATATCGATTCCGTGCATGCCGATGCCCAGCCCTTCGCTGGCTTCCAGCAGCTTCTGCGGATCGTTGAAATAGGTCGCGGCTTTCACCACAGCCCGCGCCCGCGCTTCGGGATCGTCGGATTTGAAAATCCCTGAGCCCACGAACACGGCTTCGGCGCCTAGTTGCATCACGAGCGCGGCGTCGGCCGGAGTCGCGATACCGCCCGCGGAGAAATTGGGCACCGGCAGCTTGCCATGTTGCGCCACGTGCTCCACTAACTCCAGTGGCGCTTGCAGTTTCTTGGACTCCGCCACCAGTTCTTCCTTGCCGAGCACCGTGAGCTGCTTCATTTCTTTCTGAATCGTGCGCATGTGCCGCACCGCCTCGACGATATTGCCCGAGCCGGCTTCGCCCTTGGTGCGAATCATGGCCGCCCCTTCGGCGATCCGCCGCAGCGCCTCGCCCAGATTACGGGCGCCGCAAACGAACGGAACTTTGAAGCCGCGCTTATCGATGTGGTGCTCTTCGTCGGCGGGCGTGAGAACCTCGCTCTCGTCGACATAGTCCACGCCCAATACTTCGAGGATCCGCGCCTCCATAAAGTGGCCGATGCGCGCCTTCGCCATCACCGGGATGCTGACCGTCTGCATGATCTCGCGGATCTTGCTGATGGGCGCCATGCGTGCAACCCCGCCCTCTTTACGGATGTCCGCGGGAACGCGTTCCAGCGCCATAACTGCGGTTGCGCCTGCCTTCTCAGCGATCAGCGCCTGCTCGGCGTTGGTGACGTCCATGATGACGCCGCCCTTGAGCATTTCCGCCAACCCAACCTTTACACGAAATGTGTCGTCCAAATACATAAGCTCTCCTGTTCGATTTCAAACCATGGCGGGCACGGGTTCCCGGTTCCAGGCGCCCCGCAGCCTTTCCAACTCGCTAGAAAAAATCTCTCCCAGAATCCTCACGCCCTTTTCAATCTGCGCGGGCTCAAGACCAGCAAAACTCAAGCGCAGCGCCCCCGGTTGCGGCCGGTTGACGCTGAAATACTTTCCGGGCAGGTAGGTCACGCCTTCGCGTTGTGCACGCGCCAGTAGTTCGCCGGTATCCAGCGGCTCGGGCAGACGAATCCAAAGATTCATTCCACCCTGCGGGCGCGTGAACTCAGTTCCCTCCGGCAGGTAACGCTGGCACGCGGTCAGTGTTGCCGCCAGACGCTCCGCGCCGGACTTCAACACACGCTGGTGATGCGCTTCCAGGCGCCCCGTCACAGCAAAGCGCAACAACGCGGCTTGCGAGAGCTGATCGCTATGCAGATCAGACAGATGCTTGGCTTCCATCATGCGCGCAATAAAAGCGCGGGGACCGATTGCCCACCCGACGCGCAGCCCGGGAAATGAGATTTTCGAAAAACTCCGCAACAGGATGGTGTCGCCGGTCTCGTCCATTTGCTTGATGGTGGGGACCGGTGCGCCTTCATAGCGCAACTGCCCATAGATATCGTTTTCGATAAGCGCCGCACCCGCTGCACGCGCCAGCCTCAAAACAGTTGTGCGCGCATCCCGACTCAGAGTGGCGCCGGTCGGATTCTGAAAATTCGAGGTGACGACAACTGCCTTCGCCGCCGCCTTCGCCAGTGCTCGCTCGAGTTGCAAAAGATCCACGCCGTCGGCATTCACCGGAATGCCAACCAGTTCCGCGCCGCCTTTGACGAAAAGGTTCTTCAATCCTGGAAAAACGGGCTCTTCCACCACGACACGATCTCCCGGCCGGAGCAGCACGCCGCGCACGAGATCCAGTGCCTGCTGGCAGCCGCTGGTGATCATGAGGTCGTCGCCCGGACGCATCACACCTTCTTGCTGCGCGGCTTCGATCAGGTACTGCCGCAGCGGCTCGTATCCTCCGGGAGAACCGAGTTGCAGCACCGAGGCAAAATCCGCGCCCGCCATCACTTCCCGGCAGCTGGCGCGAAAATCATCCACGGGAAACAGGTCCTCGGATGGACGGGAAACGGCAAAGCTGATGGCGCCAGCAACGACTGGTTGGGCCGCGCTCGCGGCAACTGGCTCCAGAATCGCACTCCAATTCAGACCTTCGACGCCAGGAGTTTCGCCGCCTGTAACGTAACTTCCGCGTCCGACATGGCCGGCAATTAAACCATCCGCTTCCAAAAGCTCATAAGCGGCAGAGACAGTTGTTCGGTTCAGTCCAAGTAGGCCAGCCAATTCGCGAGTGGGTGGCAGTCGCTCACCGCGCTTTAGCGAGCCTGATCGAATCAGCTCGGTGAAATGCCGGTAGAGTTGCTGATACAGGGGCACTTCGGACTGAGGGTCTAGCCGCGGTTGGGAAATCACTTCACGTAAAACATACCATTTTGGACTGGCAGACGCAATCCAATCAATGCTGCTAAAATGTTCGGTTCATGTTAGAAGAGGAAATTCGCGCGCTGCAAGCGGATGCGTGCGCTCGCATCGAGGCTGCCCGCTCCGTCGAGGAACTTGACGCCGTTCGCGTGGAAGCCCTTGGACGCAAAGGGGCGCTGGCGCAGATCAGTAAGGAGATGGGCAAGCTCGCTTCCGATGAGCGCGCGCGCGCAGGAAAGCTGCTGAATGCCGCCAAACAAGCGCTGGAAGAGGCTTTCGAGCGGCGGAAAAGCAAGTTCGATGAGGCCAAGCTGACGGCGCGGCTGGATGCGGAATGGGTAGATCTCACGATCCCGGCGCCAGGACCCCGGCCGGGAAGCCTGCATCCCATCACCCAGATCCAGATGGAGATTGAGGATCTCTTTGTGTCGCTTGGGTTTATGGTGCTCGATGGGCCCGAAGTCGAGACTGAATATCACAATTTCGACGCGTTGAACATTCCGCGGGAGCACCCGGCGCGTGATACGCAGGACACGTTCTGGCTGACGGACGGCAATCTTCTGCGGACGCACACCTCGCCAGTCCAGGTGCGGGGAATGGAGCGGTTCCGGCCGCCGCTGCGCATGATTGCGCCCGGACGCGCATTTCGCAACGAGAGCGTGGACGCGTCGCACGAGCACACGTTTTGCCAAATCGAGGGCATGATGATCGATCGCGATGTTTCGGTGGCGCATCTTCTGTATTTCATGAAGACGCTGCTGCGCGAGGTGTTCCGGCGTGAAGTCTCGGTTCGGTTGCGGCCGGGATTCTTTCCGTTTGTTGAGCCGGGATTTGAGCTCGACATTCAATGCTTTATCTGCGGCGGCGAAGGTTGCCCGGTGTGCAAACACAGCGGCTGGGTGGAGCAGCTGGGTTGCGGCCTGGTGAATCCCAACGTGCTCCGTATGAGCGGTATCGATCCTGAGGAATGGAACGGATTTGCTTTCGGGTTGGGACTGACACGGCTGGTGATGATGCGCTACGGCATCGAGGACATCCGCCTGCTACAGAGCGGGGACTTACGTTTCCTGCAACAATTCTAATTTGACCGCAGAGACGCAGAGGCGCAGAGAAGTTTGAAATTCTCTTATAACTGGATTCGCGAATACGTCGACGGGTTGGACATCCTGCCCGCGAAGCTCGAAGCCCTCATCACCATGAAGACGGCGGAGTGCGAGGGGATCGAGGAGGTGGGCGCATACCTGGGCTCCGCATGTGCGGCGCGAGTGGAGTCGGTCGAGCCCATTGCGAATTCGCATAACGTGAAGGCGCGCGTCGAGACGAGCAAGTATGGTGCGAAGACGGTGGTCTGCGGCGCGTCCAACTGCCGTGCGGGTTTGACAACGGTTTATGTGCCGTTGGGAAAGAAAATCATCCACGGAATCGAGAGCGACGGTATGCTGGCCAGCGGCGCCGAACTCGGCATCAATCGCGATGGCGATGGGATTGTCGAAGGCGCGGCGATTGCCGGCTGCGAGCCCGATAGTGTGATCGAGATCGATAACAAGTCCATCAACCACCGGCCGGATTTGTGGGGGCATTTCGGTATGGCGCGAGAGGTTGCGGCGATCTCGCGGCGCAGTCTCGGCGATCCAGTGAAGCTGGAACTTCTTCCCGGCGGGCCGTCGCCAGTGAAGGTCGCGATTGCGGATTTCGATTTGTGCGCGCGTTTCAGCGCGTTAGTTTTCGAAAACGTGAAGGTGGCGCCGTCGCCGCTTTGGCTCCAGTACCGGTTGAGCGCCATCGGTCTGAATCCCATCAACAATATCGTTGACCTGACGAATTACATCATGGCCGAACTGGCTCAGCCGATGCATGCGTATGATCGCGACCGGCTGAACGGCGACACCATCTTCGTCCGTCCGGCAAGGGATGGCGAGCGCATTGTGGCGCTGAACGAGGAAGAGTATGCGCTTAAGCCGAGCAACCTGGTGATCGCGGATGCCGCGGGAACGATCGGGATTGCCGGCGTGATTGGCGGCCTGGGTACCGCGATTTCAGAGAAAACCACAAACGTTGTTTTCGAGAGCGGCAATTTTCAGGCGGCGAGCGTTCGCCGCACCTCGGTGGACATCAAGCTGCGCACCGACGCCTCGATGCGGTTTGAAAAATCGCAGGACCCCGTCAACACCGTGCGCGGCCTAGCGCGCGTCGTGGAATTGATGCAAGAAGTCTCGCCGGGTGCGCGTTTGGTGGGTGGCTTGGTCGATCAGAAGCGCCCGCTGCCTGAGCCGCCCGAGGTCGAGCTGCCGATCGAGTGGGTCGTGCGGAAGCTGGGGCGCGAAGTTGCGGGCGCCGAGATTCGCGACATCCTGCAGAGCCTGGGATTTGGCGTGCGCGAAGTCCGGCCCGACGTCCTCTTGGTCACGATCCCATCGTGGCGCGCAACGAAAGACATCTCACTCAAGGACGATCTGGTGGAAGAGGTCGGGCGCATGGTGGGCTACGATTCGATTACGCCCGTGGCTCCGGCCGTTTTGGACACGGTACCGCTGCAAGAGGAATCGCGCGCATTCCACCGTGCGGCGCGCGCTATGTTCACGGCGCAAGGGTTCACAGAAGTCCACAACTACTCGTTCGTCAGCGAAGACCTGGCGCGAAAGTTCGGGTTTGAGCCAGATGATCACGTGCGCGTCGCGAATCCGATCGCATCGGATCAAAACCTGTTGCGAATGTCGCTCCTTCCCGAGATTTACGGCAACATCACGCAGAACCGGAAGCATTTCGACGCGTTCCGGCTGTTCGAAATCGGGCGCGAGATCCATAAACAGCCTTCCGGATTGCCGCGCGAGATCACGCACCTGGTAGCCGCCATTTACAGCAAAGAGGGGGATGGGGCGGATCTGTTCGAGCTGAAGCGGACGGCGGAATGCTTGATGCCGGGAGCGGAAACTTGTCCGGGGGCAGCACGCGCGTATGAACATCCCGCCCGTTCCGGGGAGATTTTGTGGCGCGGGAAGCGAGTGGGACGGATGTTCGAGCTGTATCCGAACCTGCTCGAAGGCCGTGCGGCTGTGCTCGACCTGGATTTGGAAGTTGTGCAGAAGCTCCGGTCGCGGGATAAAACGTACACACCCTTGCGGCGTTATCCTTCGAGCCAGTTCGATCTCTCGGTGATCGCGGGAGCCCGGGAACTGGTGGCGGATTTGCAAAGTAAACTCAAGGAATTCGCGGGAGAACTGCTGGAATCCATCGAATATGTGCGGCAATATTCCGGACCGCCGCTTCCCGAGAATACGAAGAGCGTTTCGTTCCGGCTGACTGTTGGGTCGCCCGAGCGCACGCTTTCCTCGGAAGAAGCCGGGGCCATCCGCGCGCGGATCATCGAGGGCATGCGCGGGCTCGGTTACGAGCTGCGAGTTTGACTTGACGCCCAGTCGACAGAGGGTCAGCAAAGGCGGCTGGGCGGAACTGCGCTCGCTGCCGAGAGGGCAGAATGGCCGTGCGTTGTGCCGATGGTGCGCCATCGAAGTGCCGCGCGGCCGGCGCACGTTCTGCTCACCGGATTGTGTGCACGAGTGGAAATTGCGCACGGACCCCGGCTATTTGCGCGAGCAGGTTTTGGCGCGCGATCGCGGAGTGTGCGCCGTGTGCGGCATCTCGACAGAGTCTCTGCGGAAAGAATTTCGCAAGCTCGACTACCGGGCGCGCCGCCAATTTCTGAAAGAATGGAAGTTGAAAGAGGACTGGCGCCGCAGCCTGTGGGATGCCGACCACGTCGTTCCCGTGGCTGAAGGTGGCGGCGAATGCGACTTAGCGAATATGCGCACGCTCTGCTTGAAATGTCATCGCGCGGCAACCGCGGAGTTGCGGACGAGGCTGGCCACAAAATCATGACGCGGCGACCCGCAGTCTGGAAACTGAAAGCGCGCGAGCTCAAGCTAGGCGAGCGCACGCTCATCATGGGCGTACTCAATGTAACGCCGGACTCGTTTTCCGATGGCGGCAAGTTTCTCGACCCGGACCGCGCGTTTGCCCGCGCCATCGAGATTGAGGAGCAGGGCGCGGACATCATCGACGTGGGCGCGGAATCGACCAAACCAGGCGTAGCGCCGATCTCAGCGGCGGAGGAGATCCGGCGCCTGATCCCTGTACTGAAGCGATTGCGTGGAAAACTGACGATACCGCTCTCGGTCGATACTTATAAAGCCGAGGTTGCGGAACTCGCGATCGAGCACGGTGCGGAAGTCATCAACGATCCCACAGGGCTTACTTTCGAGCCGCACCTGGCGAAGGTCGCCGTGCAATTCGATGCGGGCCTGATCCTGAATCACATGCGCGGCCGTCCCGAGAGTTGGGCCAAGCTGCCACCGCTGCGCGACGTGATGGGGACCATTGCGCACGAACTCGAGGCCACGGTCAGCCGCGCACGGCACGCGGGAGTCGACCGGTCGCGCATGGTGATCGATCCAGGAATCGGATTCGGCAAACGCAAGGAGCAGAACTCGGAGATTCTAGCTCAACTCGGGAAACTGGCGAGATTGGAGTTGCCGGTGCTAGTGGGACCATCGCGCAAGTCGTTTCTAGCGCAACAAACCGAGGAGCAAACACGTTTTGCGACGGCGGCAGCCGTGACGGCGTCGATCCTCGCGGGGGCACACATCGTGCGTGTGCACGACGTAGCGGAAATGAAGGTAGTGGCAGAGGTCGCGGACGAGATACTACATCACACCGGAGAATAGGCTGCTTCTCGGGCGCGCCTACTTATGTATATCCGAATGGCGGTGTCGCCAGTTGTATACGGCCCAAATAACGCTGGCGGCGAAGCCAATCACGATGAGAATCTCGGGGATGTCCAGAGGTCTCATAATCGACTCTCCCATGCGAATTATACGCCTGGCCGTACGGAAATGAAATGGGCTTTCAGAGCGGAGAAGACAGGGTGTTAATCGTAGATGGCAAGGCGTGCTGGTGATCGGTTAGATTACCCGCGCAATTGTACTTCGACGGTTTGACGACTTTACGGTCTTTGGAAGGCAGCCGCCCGCGCTACGGTTTCAGGCCTCAGAGAGCTCCGATCAACTTGAGAGAATCTCTGCAATGCTTAGAATCGTGGGAAAAAGTCTGCCTCTCGTAAAGTTCAGATGCTCTCACGGTCGCTTATCACGCCAGCCCAAGCTTTGTCGCCCGTGAAAATGCGGCTTTATGGAGCCTTCATGGAAACTTCACTCCGCCTTAACGCAATTGTAAGCCTTGATTGATAAGCTCTAACGCGCACGAGAAATCACTTTTGAGAAGGAGAAATCACTTTGATTACGAAACTCAGCGCCGGAGCGATTGGTCTTGCCATATGCCTGGCACCGCAAATGTACTCGCAGAACATTAATCAGCGAAATGGGATTCGCCGCGTTCTGCTGATCAGCATCGATGGTATGCACGCTGTTGATTTCGCGAACTGCGCCAACGGTGTCAGCACAATCAACAATGGCGCACCTTATTGCCCAGCGCTTGCCGCGCTCGGAAAGACCAGCATCAACTACGTGAACGCCAGCACGTCGAAAACCTCTGATTCGTTCCCCGGTCTCACCGCAATCGTCACCGGTGGAAGCCCAGCTTTTACAGGCGTCTACTACGATGTCGCTTATTCCCGGAACTATGATGCCCCCGCAGCAACCACCGGCAATGGCCTCGGGGCTGGCCCATGCACGATTGGCGGCGCGCCCACGGGCACCACAACGGAGTATGAAGAAGGCATCGACATCGACAAGACCAAGGTGAACGGCGGCGCGCCAGGCGCGTCCCTGACCGACGGCGGCCTCGCCTCCATCGACCCCCAGAAGCTGGTCCGCGACCCAAGCAATGGTTGCAACCCCGTTTACCCATGGGAATTCGTTCGTGCTAACAGCATCTTCAGCGTCATTCATCAAGCTGGCGGATACGCGGCATGGTCCGACAAGCACCCCGCGTATGCCTCGGTCGCCTCTGGTCTCGGCCCCGCTGCGCTCGACGACTTTTACGCCCCTGAAATCAACTCCACCGTGATCGGCCTTCCCAACGTTACAACACCCACTGGCATATCCTGCGCCACCATCCTCGATTCGGGCTCCGACCTGACGGCCTGGACCAACAGCTTCCAGAACATTCAGTGCTATGACACCTTGAAGGTCGATGCTGTCCTCAACTGGATCGATGGGACGAACCACCTCGGCACTACGGTGACTCAGGTGCCCAACATCTTCGGCATGAACTTCCAGGCCGTCAGCGTGGGCCAGAAACTCGTTGAGGCAAGCAACAGCGTGACGGGCGGATATCTGGATGCCGCTGCCACACCCTCCCCGGCGTTGCTGAACGAAATCCAGTTCGTCGACGCCTCCATCGGAGCTTTCGTTAAAGGATTGAAAGCAAATGGTCTTTATAATACGACCATGATCGTGATCACTGCCAAGCACGGCCAGTCGCCCATAGATCCCAGCCGCTACGTCTCTCAGCTCATCAACGGTACTTCACCCGTTACCCTGCTCTCCAATGCGGGCTATATTCCAAACTCGGAATCTACCAACAACCCCACTGGCATTGGCCCAACGGAAGATGACGTATCGCTGATCTGGCTGGCGAACTCTTCGAATACTTTAGCCGCCGTCAAGATCCTCGAAGCCAACGCCTCTGCCGCCGGAATCGAGCTCGGGCAGATCTACTACGGCCCTTCGCTCAGTATTAACTACAACGACCCAACCATAGACCCGCGCACGCCGGACATCATCGTGACGCCAAACGTCGGGGTTACTTACTCCGGCAGCAAAGCGAAACTGGCCGAGCACGGCGGGTTCGCCCATGACGACACGAACGTCATGCTGCTGCTCTCCAATCCATCCTTCACACCCCAGACGGTCCGTGCCCAAGTAGGCACCGCCCAGGTGGCGCCTACCATCCTCCAAGCTTTGGGTCTCGATCCTTCTGCCTTGACCGCCGTTGTTGCTGAGGGGACGAGCGTCCTTCCGGCCGTCCAATTCTAGTAACCGGCCTGCAAAAGCGGCGTGAACCGACAGTGGACGCTCCTTTGCTAGCGTCCACTGTTTCTTGGCCTAAAAACAGCCTTCACTTGTCGGCCAGCATTTACTAACACCGAATGAGTGGGGCTGTGGTCACTTTGACGGGAAACGCGCAAACCACCGAGGCCACCGGAAGCCCGAACTTCTAAAGCTAAACCTGTTGTTGGTAGCTGATCATCTAACAGCCGAGACGGGGTCGATGCGGTATACCCAGTCGGGACGTGCGGTGGGCACTTCATGAAAACTACTGGTAATGCTTTCCACGACTCCGTGCATGGGTGACAGCGTGCAGACTGGGTCAGTCGCGGCGGCGTCGCCCGTGAGTAGCATGGCCTGGCAGCGGCATCCTCCGAAATCCTGGGTGCGGCGGTCACAACTGCGGCAGGGTTCGGGCATCCAATCCTCGCCGCGGAATTTGCGGAAGGCCGGCGACTGTTCCCAGATCCAGCGCAAATCGCGATCCTGAACGTTGTCGAATAGCAGGCCTGGAATCACACCCGCGGCGTGGCAGGGGAGCGCGCGTCCGGCGGGGTCGATCAGGATCACACTGCGTCCCCAGCCGCCCATGCAGGCTTTGGGATATTTCGCGTAGTAGTCGGGACCCACGAAATCGACGCGCATGCGTCCTTCGAGACGTTTGCGCGCGGCGGTGATGATTTCGAGCGATCGCTCCCATTGGGATCGCGTCGGCAGCAGTGAATCGCGATTACGCAGCGCCCAGCCGTAGTACTGGACATGCGCGATCTCCAGCCGATCAGCCGCCAGTTCTTCCGCCAACGCAATCATCTCCGGGAGGCGGTCGAGATTCTGACGGTGGACCACCAGGTTCATGGTGAAGGCGAGGCGCTGGCGCTTGATCAGACGTGCGAGCTCGATCTTGAGGGCATGCGCGCGCGTGCCGGCGATCTCGTTGGCGGCGGCTTCCTGGGAGTCCTGAAAGCTTAGCTGGATATGGTCGAGGCCCGCTTCGACCAGGGCCGCCAGCCGCTCTTCGCTGAGGCCCACGCCGGAAGTGATCAGGTTTGTATAAAGGCTGGCTTTGCGAGCGGTCGCAATCAGTTCTGACAGATCCGGACGCGCGAGCGGCTCACCGCCGGTCAAATGCAGTTGCAAAATACCTAACTGTGCGGCCGAGGCGAAGACATTCGCCCAGATTTCGGTAGGCAGCTCGCACTGGCGCGCCTGCATCTCTAGAGGATTCGAGCAATAGACGCAATGCAACGGGCAGCGGTGCGTGATTTCTGCAATCAACGATAGCGGGCCGGATGCCATCATGACGCCGTCATCCGATATCGAGAACGCCCTTCTGGTGCAACCGCTCGAGAAACGTGTTTACTTCGGATTCGATACGGGCCGGGTCGACCGCCGGGAACTCCGACTGAAGATCGCGGATAATTTCGCTGACGTTTCGCAGACCGTCGCAGCGTTCCAGAATTTTCTTTCCGGGTCCCACCAGGCGCAGAACGCCCTCGGGAATGAGGAGGACGTCGCCTTGCTGGGCGGAGTCACTCAATCGGCAGCCCGCACGCAGTTTCGGTTGGCTGGCTGCGGAAAGCGCGCTCACTCGCCCTCCACGCGAAAGGCACCGGGCGGAGGCCAGGCCGGATTCACATAGGAGAAGTACAGGGCGTCCAGTTGCGCCCACAAAATATCGCATTTGGCGCGAAGAGCACCGATCGCCAGTTCCTGTTCGGCGCGCGTGCCTGCGTATTTCGTGACCCAGTCCAGCGCGAAGCGGGCATCGTCGGGAGCCTGTGTGAGTCGCGCCTGGAAATACGCCAGACCGCCTTCAAGCCACGGATAGTGCTGGCGGAGTTTGTCCATGCGCAGCGCAATCAGATCGCGGGAAAACATTTCGGTTAACGACGATGCGACGGCTTCCAGGAAACTTCTGTGAGATACCAATTCGAGATACGCATTCACGGCGTATCGCGTTGCAGGGAGAACCTCATGGGCAGATGCGACGCGCTGGCGGTCCAGGCCGGTGGCTTCGGCCAGTCGCAACCAGCGCTCAATGCCGCCATCGCCGGCGCGTTCGCCGTCATGATCGACCACCCGCTTGTGCCACTTACGGCGGAACTCGGGGTCGTTACTGCGGGAAAGAATCAAGGCATCTTTGACCGGGATCTGGCTTTGATAGTAGAAGCGATTGAGCGCCCATGCCTGAAGCTGGCCGCGCGTGAGTTTGCCTTCGTGCATCAGCAGGTGGAAAGGATGGCGGTGGTGATAGCGTTCCTCGCCAACGGCGCGCAGGCGGGCCGCCAGTTCCTCGGCGGTGAGCAATTGGGATGTCGGGGCCGCAGTCACAATTCGAACTCCATGCCGTCGTGTGCGACTTCCCAGCCGGCGTCCCGTACGGTTTGGTATTCGGGGCTGCCTTCGTCCAGGACCGGATTGGTGTTGTTCACGTGGATATAGACTTTCCGGGGGCGTTTGAGGTGAGCTAGCTGTGCCAAACTCCCATCCGGTCCTGAGACCGGCATGTGGCCCATCTGACGGGCCGAGCGGCCGGTGCCTTGAATACGGATTAACTCATCGTCCGTCCAGAACGTGGCGTCGAGGAGCAGAAGGTCTGCCGTTTCCAGATGAGCGAGCCAGGATTCTCGAACGGAGGGCACACCGGGCATGTAAACCAGCCGCTTACCACTCGGGGATTCAAGCCTCAAACCGAGAACTGCGTCGGCTGGGTGCAAAGACGCCGCAAGTTGCGAATCTACATAATGGGGGAAATTGCCTGCAAGACCGAAGGGTAAACAGCGGATGCCCGATTTTGCACCGCTCACCGAAGTAAGCTCGAATTCCCGGTCCGGGATCACATCGTCCCAGGTGATTTGGTTTCGGACCATGGTGAAGATGATGTTGTTGTCCATGATAATCCGTCGGATGGAGGGCGTTGCGTAGACCCTTAGAGGTTGCGATTCGCGCAGCATGATGAGGCCGAGGATCTGGTCCAGATCCGCGCCCGGAAGCACGAAGGCAGCGATCGGTGTTTCGCGAGACTGCGCGGTTGGTTGGAGCTCGGGAAAGGACTCGATCTGGCGTGGAAGGTCGGGGGAAGCGCTCAGCAGGAACCAGTCAGTGCCATCTGAAGAAACCGCGATTTGAACCTGGGTGCGGGCCAATCCGCGCAGAGTGCCATTCCGGACGCGGCGGCAATTCGAGCAGGCACAATTCCACTGGGGGAATCCGCCACCCGCGGCGGAACCGAGGATTTTGACCCGCACGCGGGCCGTTAGAACTCTGGATTAGCGTACGTGTTGATTTCGCAGCTGAGGCAAACTTCTTGAAAATCCGGTGTAGTCCATTCCATGGTTCTCTATCTCCGTGTCGCTGGGATAAAAGGCTATTGTACCTGGAAGAGCGGTACTCAAGCAAATACTTTTGGCCGGTGCGCTTGGCCTATATGAGAGAATCGACTGGTTCTTGTGGCGCGCGTGGACACCGACACCAGCATTGGCGGCTCCCAAAGCCGTTTCCCCGATACGCGGCACTCCGCTATCCGGAACCTCGGGAGCCTGGATTCCAGGTTGCGCGAATGCGCCCTGGACGCTCTGATCGCGGCGTACTGGAAGCCCGTTTACAAGTACGTCCGCGTTCGCTGGAGCCAGTCTAATGAGAACGCCAAGGACCTGACGCAGTCGTTTTTTGCCCGCGCGCTGGAAAAGGAGTTTTTCGGAGGGTACGACCCGGCGAAGGCACGGTTTCGCACATATCTGCGCGCCTGCCTGGACGCGTTCCTTTCGAACGAGAACAAGGCCGCCGGCAGGATCAAGCGCGGCGGTGACGCAATGATCGTCTCGCTGGATTTTGAAACCGCCCAAGGGGAGCTTCGGCAGCGCGGGACTGCCTCCGCCGGACAATCTCCGGAAGAATATTTCCAAAGGGAATGGGTCCGCAATCTCTTGGGCCTGGCGACGGAGGACTTGAAGCATGAATGCGAAGAGCGCGGAAAGCAGATCCAATACAGAATCTTCGAGCGTTACGATTTGGACGATAGCGCGGCGCGGCCGACCTACGACGGGCTGGCGGCAGAGTTCACGGTCACGACTGCAACCGTAACGAACCATTTGGCAGCCATGCGGCGCCGGTTTCGCCATCTGCTGCTCGCGCGCATTCGCGAGACCGCCGTTACCGAGCAGGAGTTCCGCGACGAGGCGCGGACGGTATTGGGAATCGAGGCATGAATGGAATCGCTGCCCGACGCCGTGATCGGCCACTTGCGCGAGGTCGTCAACCGGCCTGATTTCGTTGGGACGAGATACGAGGTTATCGCGGAGATTGGCCGTGGAGGCATGGGAACCGTCTACGCCGCTCTCGACGGGAAGCTCGGGCGGCGCGTGGCTCTCAAAGTCCTGAACATTCTCGATTCCGGGGGGCAGGCAGCAGCGCGCATGGCCGAAGAGGCACGAATCCTCGCGCGTCTCGAGCATCCTGGCATTGTCCCGGTGCATGATTTCGGCGAACTGCCGGATGGGCGGGTCTATTACGCTATGAAGCTTGTAGACGGCGCGCGCCTCGACTGTTACGCACAGGCTGGGCCGCCAGTGGGCGAACGGCTGCGGGTTTTCCTGCGAATTTGTGAAACCGTCGCCTTTGCCCACTCGCAGGGTGTCATTCACCGCGATCTGAAACCTCAAAACATCATGGTCGGTCCGTTTGGTGAAGTGCTGGTGCTGGACTGGGGAGTCGCCAAGATCACGGGCATGGCGCGCGAATTTCTGCCTGCGAACGCCGCCGGGCGTGACGACACGGCGCCAGGCACCGCCGTGGGCACTCCCGGCTACACGGCTCCAGAACAGGCGTCGGGAACTTCAGATCAGGTGGACGCCCGCAGCGACGTCTACTCGCTTGGCAGAACGCTGGCAGCGCTGTTGGAGGGCGGTGAGATCCCCCGGCGGCTGCGAGCAATCTCGCAGAAAGCGGCGTCGCCGGAGAGAACCCTACGGTACACAACCGTTGCGGAATTAGCCGCAGATGTTGAGCGTTTCCAAAGCGGCGAGCGGGTTTTGGCTTATCGTGAGACGCCGGCGGAGCGGCTGGGACGGTTGGTGACGCGGAATCAGATGGTGGTTCTGCTAGTGGCCACCTACCTTGTAATGCGCGTTCTGCTGTTTTTCCTCCCTTGGCGTTAAAGGATTTTCCAGGAAAGTGTAATAGAGGGGTGGCGGCACTGAGCGCCGAAGGAGACAGGCAAATGAATAAAGTAGTATTCGGATTGCTTTTAGGCGGGTTCCTGGGAATTTTCGACGGCTTGACGGCATGGTTCACACCGGCTGCAAGGCCGCAGATGCTGGGGATCGTCATAGGCTCGACAATAAAGGGGATCATCACGGGCGTTTGCATCGGCTATTTTGCAAAAAAGGTCCATTCGCTCGCCCTGGGGATCGTGTTCGGGCTGGCGGTGGGGATGTTTCTCGCTTTCCTCGTGGCGCTGAATGAGCATGGGCATTATTTCGAAATCATGCTGCCCGGCAGCATCCTCGGGGCAGTCGTCGGATTCGCCACGCAGCGATACAAAGCCGGGGAAACCGCCTCGTGAATTTACACACAAGAACCACAGTTCAGGGTTAAGCAGCCGCATCCCGGTTCTAGTACGGTGAATACCGTCCGTGTTAACTGTCTGAGATTGAGGTGCTCCTCCCCGCGGGCGCATCTTGGCTCACCGCCGAACAACTTCAGCGCGCGATGTTTTTTCCACGACAAATCCACCGGGCATTACGCATAATTGTCTGAAAATGCACCGGCAGATTTTTGAGGAAAGGCGCGTTAAATTTCCAGATTCTTCTTTGAACGTGGGCGTTCCGAGTGTATAAATGAAAAGTAAGCCAAACGTTTTACAAACGCGTTAAGAAAACCGGGAGGCGAGATGGATGTTGGCAAGGTACTGGCGGCTCTTCGCCAGGAACGCGAACAAATCGAGGAAGTGATTGTGAATCTGGAGCACCTGGAGCAGAGCCGCGGCCGACCCCCTGCGATCCTCACCGCAGCTCGAAAACGCGGACGCCCGCGCGGGAGTAAGAACAGGACTTCCCTGCGCGCGAACAATGCTATAGCCGCTGTCAGTGAGCGCCCTCCTCGCGTCATGGTCGCGGGACATGCCGCCGTGGCCGACGATACTGCCGGGTCCCCAGAACTCATGTGAGCTGAGCCTCTTCGCCCTGGATGGCTGTCTCCGTGGTCGAAACCGGCAACTGGACTTCTGACGGTGGACTGGCTCGAAAGTTCGATGACGCAAGAACTTTAACTTACTTATTATCTGCTACTTAAGGCGCGGACACGTTTTGGCAATCGTCTTGCCGTGCGATACTGAAAATTAATTCCCAATCGGTGTTCGGTACAAATGTCGCACCTTCAAGAGGCGATTAGTCGCTACAACAAGATCCTCGAGGCAGCTCCCCACAAGGACCTCTCGTGGGTAAAGCTGCTGCACGAGCGGATGGAGGCCGAGCGGTTGTCCGCTGGCGGCCGGCTGCTGTGTCCTTTCCTGCGTCCCAATTTCGTGACGCGGCGCCAATACGAGTCCATGGTCAAAACCGGCGAGGCGCTGATCTCGGCCATTGAGCGCATGGAACAGATGGCGCTGGCTTCGCCGGCGTTATTGGCGCGTGTACAACTGCTACCCGCCGAGAAAATGCTCGCGGCCGTTGATCCCGGCTACAACATGTCGGAAGTGGCGGCGCGATTTGATCTGCATCTGTCGAACGGGACGCTGCAAGTGGTTCAGTACAATGCCGACTCACCCGCCGGATTGGCGTGGGCAGAGGGACTGGCGGACATTTTCTGGGATTGTCCGCCCGTGAAAGAATTCCGCAAACGCTACACCTTGACGCGGATCGGCGGCAAGAAGTACTTTCTGGCGGCACTGCTAAAGGCATACAAGCAGTTCGCCAGCACCAAAAAGCCAAACATTGCGATCCTGGAGTTCCGGACACCGTTTTCAGCCAACGGGCAGGGCGAGTACGAACTGTTTCGCGAGTTCTTCCGCGAGGCCGGGTACGCGACCGAGATTGTTTCGCCGGAGCAATTGGAGTATCGCAACGGAGTGCTGCGGAGCGGCAATTTCGAAATCAATTTGATCTACCGGCGCATCAGCGTGCAAGAGTTCCTGATGCGCTTCGATCTTTCGCACCCGCTGGTGCAGGCATATCGCGACCATGCGGTTTGCGTGGTGAACAGCTTTCGGTCAGAGATGACGCACAAAAAGGCACTGTTCGGATTGCTGACGGACGAAACGTTGACCGCCAAGTTTCCGGCGGTGGAACGCAAGGCAATTCGCGACCATGTGCCGTGGACGCGCCTGGTGGCGCCGGGCAAGACCACTTTCCACGATCGCGCCATCGATCTGCTGGATTACATGCATCAACATCGCGAGAAGCTGGTGCTTAAGCCGAACGACGACTACAGCGATCAGCACAGCTTTGTGGGATCGGAACTGGATCAACAGGCCTGGGAACGGGCCGTGCGGCAGGCGCAACGGTCGCCATACGTGGTTCAGGAAAAAGTGGAGCCGGCGATGTCGGTCTTCCCCATGATGACCTACGGCCATCTCGAATATCGCGAAATGCAGGTGGGCGTACACCCGCAAGCATTTCTGGGGAAGGTCTCGGGCTGCTCGAGTTGGCTATCTGGCGGAGCGGCCGGCGCCTATTCTTCTTCCGGCGGCCTGGCGCCGACCTTCATCATCGACCAGAAGTAAGCGGGTTGCCCGCTACGGCGTAGCGCGGCTCAATTTCACTTTGCCGACGATCTCACCCTGATCCATCGAACCCTTCATTTCGCCCTCGAGGCGATCGTTTACCAGGGTGAGCGTGAACTTGAACGGGGTGCTGTGCTCGGCGGAAACAACCTCGAAGGAAATCTTCTGACCGTCTACCTTGCCGTTGCGAATTTCTCCCTCATCACCACCGCCGGTGCGGCCGATCTTGCCGGATACGGTATCCGCTTTCTGCACCAGCTCGACGTGCACTTCCGTCGACGCTCCTGCATCTTCCACATCGATGGTGCCGGACCACTTTCCCGAGACGTCGGCGCCGCTCATGACCAGCGCCAAGCATGGCAAAATCCAGAACGCTTTTTTCATTACACAACCCCCTGTGCTCAGTTTGATTGGATCATGATACCCCGAATGACAAGTGAACGGCGAGTGTGCCGGGGCTGCGGTTACCTGCACGCGCGGCATTCAGTATAATGCAACGTTGCCTGCAATTCCTACGATGAGGACCGATATCTTATGATTCGACTTATTGCTCTAGCGTTAGTGGGCTGCGCACTCGGAGCGCAAACGCCCCCGGCAGCGCCAACAGACGCCACACAGCCCAAGCCCGCGCGCGAAGATGGCCTTTACGCCGTGATGACGACGACCGACGGCGTCATCACCATGCGATTATTCGAGAAAGAGACACCCATCACGGTCCGCAACTTCACCGGCCTTGTGCGCGGCACGAAAGAGTTTCGCGATCCGAAGACGGGGCAGATGGTGAAGCGGCCGTTTTATCCGGGAGTCACATTTCATCGCGTGATCCCCGGTTTCATGATCCAGGCGGGGGATCCGACGGGAAACGGCACATACAGCGCCGGCTACACCATTGCCGAGGAAATCGTGCCAGCGCTCAAGTTTGACCAGGCTGGTCGCGTGGGTATGGCCAGGACCAGCGCTCCGCACAGCGGGAGCACGCAGTTTTTCATTACTGAACAGGCGGTGGATCGGCTCAACGGTGACTACGCCGTCTTCGGGCAAGTGATTGAGGGCCAGGACGTGGTGCACAAAATCGCCGTGGTTCCCCGTGATGCGGAAGACAAGCCAAAGACGCCGATCAAGATCCTGAGTATCAAGCTGGAGCGCGTTGGACCGCCGCCGGTGGCGCCCGCCGCGACCAAGAAGAGTGGAACAGCCAAGAAGGCGGCTACTCCGGCGAAACAGTAATCAACTGGCCAGCTCGAGCTCGATTCTCTTCTGTGCTGGATCGAGTTTGAGGATACGGAAACTGCGAATCTGGCCGGAGCGGGCGGGCTCGCGCTTGCCGGCGGACGGTCCGCCCGCCTGGCCGTGCTTCCACTTAGCTGCCAGCATCGAACTGAGGGCGGAAAGGTCAGCTTTGGCGGGAGCTGCGGCCTCGGCAGCGTTGTTCGATTCCGTTGCCGCGAGGCTGCAGTAGGCCTGGATGCCTTCGCCCAATTCGACTGTTGCCTTACCCCGCGCAATATCCGCCACGCGTCCGCTTACCAGGTCGCCTTCCTTGTGCTCGGCGATGTACTCGTCGATCGAGGTGGGCTGAAGCTGCTTGAGACCCAGACGGATGCGGCGCTTGGCGCGATCGACTTCGAGGACGGCGGCACGAACGGCCTGGCCGGCCTTGAGCGCTTCCTGAGGATGATTGATGCGTTTTTCCGCACTGATGTCGCCGACGTGGATCATCCCCTCAAGCGCGTCATCGAGCTGCACAAACGCGCCGAACTTGGTGATGCTGGTGATGGGGCCTTCAACGATGCTGCCCACGGGAAATCTCTTTTCCGCCTGTTCCCAGGGATCGCCAAGCGCCTGTTTCAGTCCGAGAGAAATCCGCCGCTCGCCGGTGCTAACGCCGAGCACGACGACTTCGACGGAATCGCCTGGCTTCACAACGTCCACCGGCTTGCGGACCTTCTTGGACCAGGAAAGCTCCGAGAGATGAATCAGGCCTTCAACGCCGGGCTCCAGCTCGACGAACGCGCCGAAATCCGCAACGCGCGTGACGGTGCCGCGCACCCTGTCGCCGACTTTGTACTTTTCGGCTGCGGCAGTCCACGGGTCGGCCTGAAGCTGTTTCATGCCGAGCGAGATGCGGCGCCCACGCTTGCCGGCTCCCTGCTGCTCGATCTTGAGAATCTGCACTTCGATCTGGTCGCCCGGTTTAAGGAGATCGGCGGGCTTGTTCACGCGACCCCACGACATGTCGGTGACGTGCAGCAGGCCGTCGATGCTGCCGATATCAACGAACGCTCCGAAATCCGTCAAGGTGCGCACAGTGCCGGGCACCACCATGCCTTCTTTGAGATCATGCAGGCGCTGTTCGCGGGCCTTCGCTTCTTCTTCCTCCAGGATGGCGCGCCGGTCGACCACCACGTCCTCGTCGGCTACGTCGAGCTTGATGATCCGGACCGTGATTTCCTGGCCAATGAGCTTTTCCATCTCGGCGGCATCTTTGGCGCCGCTGCGTGAAGCGGGCATGAAGGCGCGCACGCCGACATCGACACTCAGCCCGCCCTTCACCGGGCTGCTCACTACACCGGCGATGGAACGCTTCTCCTGAAATGCCTTTTCAAGACCGCTCCAATCCTTGGGGCGCCGCACGTTGAGCTTGGAGAGGCGGTAGTAGCCTTCTTCGTTGCGGCCATTGATGCCGACGCGGATCTTGTCGCCCGGATGGACGCCGTCGCGAAATTCGGAGAGGGGCAGGACGCCCTCGATCTTCCAACCGATATCGATCAGGACGGTGTCGCCCGTCACGGCGATGACGGTGCCCTCGCGGCCGGAGTTATCGGCCTGCTCGGGTGAGGCATGCGCTTGTTCGAATTGGGAAAGAATATCGCCGAAGGAAGAATCAGGGGCCGTGGCGGTGGCCTCGGGGTCACGGCTGACTACTGGGTTGGACATGAGACTGTGTTTTTATTGTGGCACAATCGCGAATGAGATCCCACTTGGCAACGCCGGAACGCACGATGAGCTGGATGAAGGTGCTGCGCCCGCAGGACGTTCTGCTGCTCGTGCTGTTTGCCGGGCTGGCGGCAGCGAGCCCGACGCGCGACGCGCACGAAGTGGTCCTCCTGCTGGCGCTGGCAGCCGTCCAGATTGCCGGCCCGAAGATACCAAGGTTGGGAACCGCGCCTGGTAAGGTGCTGTGGATCGTCCTGGAATTGCTCCTGGCGTATCTGCTGATCGGGCACTCGGGAGTGGGGGCCGGGGAAGGATGGGGCGAGGGAGGCTTGAGAAGCAACTACTACATCGTCCTGCTTCTCCCCATGATTTCGGCGGCAACGTATCTGGGCGTGCTTGGTTCCTGGCTGATCACGCTGCTGTGCTGCGGCTCTTATCTCTCCTTCCTTCTGTTTGTGAATTTCAAGGAGGTCACGATTCCCCCGGATCAAGTGCAGGTCCTGGTGATGCGGTCACTGTTTTTTGCAGTGGTTGGAAACCTGGTGAACGTGCTGGCTGAAGCCCTGCGTGTGCAATCCGCCAAATATCGCAAGGCGGCGGAGGACCTGGCGGAAGCCAATCAAAACTTGAGCCAAGCGGAATTGGCAGTGCGGCGCTCAGACCGGCTGGCCGCGCTCGGACAGCTCTCCGCGGGGCTAGCACACGAGCTCCGGAACCCGCTGGGGACGATCCGCGCATCAGCGGAAATGTTATCGCGCAGTGTGCCAGCGGACAACGAGGTGGCGCGGGAGGTGGCGGGCTTTATCGCGAGCGAAGTGGACCGGTCCAACTCTCTGGTGACGCGATTCCTGGATTTCGCGCGGCCGCTGCAACTGAAACTGGCACCGACGGATATAGGCGAGGTATTAGATCGGGCGGTGACGCTGGTGGAGCGTGACGCGCCGCAGCATCGAGTGACGTTTTACAAAAACTACTCTCCCGATCTTGCCCCATTCCCATTCGACGCCGAGTTGATGGAGCGCGTCTTCTATAATCTGCTTCTCAACGCGGCACAGGCGAGCGAGGAAGGCGGGGCGATCACGCTGAAGACGCGGCGCCTGGACGGGACGGCGGAAGTGGCGGTCATCGACCGCGGCCCGGGAATCGATCCGAAGATACGCGAGCAGATTTTCAATCCGTTTTTCACCACCAAAGGGAACGGAGTGGGGTTAGGGCTGGCTATCGTATCGAAGATCGTGGACGAGCACGGCGGTAGAATGGCGGTGGAAAGCGAACCCGGGAAAGGCAGCATATTCCGGGTTCTGCTGCCCATGCATCACAAAACATGAAGCCTCGCATCCTGGTGGTGGACGACGAAGAGAAGCTGCGCCGCGTGATCGAGCTGCAACTCGTGGCGGCGGGATTCGACGTGGACAAAGCTGCATCCGCCGAAGAAGGGCTGAAGCTGGCGGAGCGAGCCGATCTGGTTTTGACAGACCTGAAGCTGCCCGGCATGGATGGGCTCGATCTTTTGGCGGCCATCCGGCGGCAGAACATGAACGCGCCGGTGATCGTGATGACGGCATTCGGGACGATCGAGGTCGCGGTGCAGGCGATGAAGGCAGGCGCGATTGATTTCCTGCTGAAACCGTTTTCGCTCGATCACCTGATGGCGATCGTGCAGAAGGGCCTTGAGGTCCGCGCGCTGCGCGACGAAAATCGCAAGCTGCGCGAGGAACTGGGGAAACGCTACGAGTACGACAACATCGTCGGCCGCAGCCCGGCCATGCAGGAAATTTTCGCGACCATCGAGCGTGTTGCCCCTTCAAGGGCGACGGTGCTGCTGGCGGGCGAGAGCGGGGTTGGGAAGGACCTGATCGCACGCGCCATTCACTTTCACTCGCCGCGGCGGGATCGTCCCTTTGTGAAGATCAACTGCACGGCGCTGCCGGAAAATCTGATGGAAAGCGAGCTGTTCGGCTATGAGAAGGGTGCGTTCACGGGAGCGAATAACACGAAACCCGGTAAGTTCGAGCAGGCGGATACGGGCACGGTGTTTTTGGACGAGATCGGCGACGTGCCTGCGTCGATTCAAGTGAAGCTGCTGCGCATTTTGCAGGAGCGCGAGTTTGAGCGCCTGGGTAGTAATAAGACACGGCACATCGATGTGCGCGTAATCGCGGCGACGAATCAAGATTTGCGCGTGGCTTTGGAGCAAGGGACTTTTCGGGAGGATCTTTACTACCGGTTGAACGTGGTACCGATAAACATCGTCCCGCTGCGCGATCGGAAGCAGGACATTCCGTATCTGGCGGAACACTTTCTGCACAAATATGCGGCGGAAGCGGGGAACAGGCTGCGGACGATCACTCCGGCAGCCATGAACAAATTAGCGGCTTACCATTGGCCCGGTAATGTGCGCGAGCTGGAGAACGCGATTGAGCGCAGCGTGGTGATGTGTACGGGCGAGAGCCTGGATGCGGCCGATATCAAGCTCGACAACGCACCGCGGCCACGCAGCGCAGGAACGGAGCTCATGTTGCCGCCCGGCATGACACTCGACCAATACGAACAGGAGCTGATTCGCGAGGCGCTGAAGCGTGCCGACGGGAACAAGAGCCAGGCGGCGCGATCGTTGGGGCTTACACGTAACGCACTGCGGTACCGGCTGGCCCAGATGGGAATCGAGCCGGACGGCGGACCGGACAAGGAATAGAGGTCTGTCGCGTCGAAAGCGTTAGTTCCGCTTCCTCCGGTCGCGGCTCGGAAAACCCGCAAGGACAGAGCCGTGACCAAAGGGAGCGGTTGCATTGTGCCAGCAGCCCTCACTTGGGCGACGACCACACCGAAGCGCCGCGTTTCTCGGGTGGTGCCATGCTGCCTTTGAGGATGGCGCGTGCGGAGTTATAGCCGGGCGCGCCCATGACCCCGCCGCCAGGATGCGCACCGGACCCGCACAAATAAAGGCCGTGGATGGGAGTTCGATAGCGCGCCCAACCGGCCACCGGGCGCATGACAAACATCTGGTCGAGGCTCATCTCGCCGTGGAAAATGTTTCCGCCGGTGATGCCGAAGCGACGTTCGAGGTCGAGCGGCGTGAGCACTTCGCGGGCGAGCACGAGCGAACGGAAGTTGGGAGCGTACTCCTCGATCAGGCTGAGCACGTGATCGGCGTAGGGCTCGCGGACGCCGTCCCAGCTAGCGTCACGCAGCGTATAAGGAGCGTACTGCATGAAGATTCCCATGATGTGATGGCCTGGGGGAGCGAGCGACGGATCGTACATGGTGGGAATCGTCATCTCGAGCATTGGGCGGTCGGATGGCCGGCCATACTTGGCGTCATCCCAGGCGCGTTCGACATAGTCGATTGACGGGCAGATGTGCATGGTGGCGCGATGCTGCGGTCCTGCGCCCGGCAGCGCGCGAAAATCCGGAAGACCGGCGAGAGCCAGGTTGATTTTGAGCGACGTGCCTTCGGTGCGAAAGCGGCGGATGGACTCGCGAAATTCGGGATCGAGCTCGCCTTCTTCGATCAGCCGCAGAAACGTGACGTGAGGGTCGAGGTTGGAGGCAACGATGGGCGCATCGATTTCCTCGCCGTCTTCGAGGATTACGCCGCGTACGCGCCCGCCACTCGACACAATGCGCTGGACGGGTGCGTTGACGCGGATCACCGCGCCGTGGCTGCGTGCGGACTGGGCGATGGCTTCGGAGATAGCTCCCATACCACCGCGCACAAATCCCCAAAGGCCACGCTTGCCGCCGACGCCACCCATGCAGTGATGCAAAAGGATGTACGCGGTGCCAGGGGAACGCGGACCACCATTTGCGCCGATGACGCCGTCCGTAGCGAGCGTGACCTTCACCTCTGGCGATTCGAACCATTCATCGAGGAAGTCGGCGGCGCTCTGCGTGAAGATCTTGACCAGGCCGACGATCTCACGGCGGCCAAGCTGGAGCATGCGAGCTGAGAGCTTGAGGTATTCGACAAAATCGCCGATGCCGCGCGGCGGCAGATTCGGCGGCGTTGTCAGCAGCAAACGCTCGACGAACTGCGCCAGTTTCTCCAGATGCTGTTCAAACCGGGGGAATGTTTCGGCGTCGCGCTGGGAGAACTTGGCGATCTCATCGAGCGTCTTGCGCTCGTCCTGCCACATGAAGAAGTGGCGGCCGTCTGGAAAGGCAGAGAAGAATGCGGGATCCTTGGCGTCGACGATGTAGCCGAAGCGGCTCAGTTCCAGTTCGCGCACGATACGTTCTTGCAGCAGACTGGCCAGGTAGGCGGCGGTGGAGACGCGGAAGCCCGGCCAGATTTCTTCGGTAACCGAGCACCCGCCCACCATTTCGCGCCGCTCAAGAACCAGAACTTTGCGGCCTGCGCGCGCCAGGTAGGCCGCGGTCACCAGGCCATTGTGGCCAGCGCCAACGATGACGACATCAAAACGATTCGAGCTCATGCGAGATCAGTTGTTGGGCATTTCGGGGGCAATTCGGGGACAGGCAACGAAATTCCGAATCGCGGCGCCTGCCGTTTTCGTGATTGCGTTCGCCGGAATTTCGAAGCCAGTCCCCGAAATGCGACTTGTGCGTTCTGGGAGATCGTAAACACGAATTCTATGGCCGCCGCCGAAACGCGACCACGGCAAGGGGAGGCAACGTCACCACGATGCTGTTGGGACGGCCGTGGCACTCGACCGGCTGGGAGTACATGCCGCCATCGTTCCGTACGTTGCCTCCCCCGAAACACTCCGCGTCCGTATTGAAAACCTCGTCGTAGGCGCCGGCGGCAGGCACGCCGAACCGGTATCCGTTTCGCACCACCGGCGTGAAATTGCAGCAGAACAGCAGAGAGTTGCTGGGATCGGCCGCCTTGCGCAGAAAAGCGATAACGGAATTCTCCACATCGTGAAAGTCAATCCATTCAAAACCGGAGTAGTGGAAATCGACCTGGTAGAGCGCCGGGTTCTGGCGATAAAAATGGTTCAGAGCGCGCGCAAAAGCCTGCAGCTTGCGGTGGTAATCGAACTGCAGAAGCTCCCAGGGAATGCTCGAGGCGTAGTTCCACTCTTCATATTGGCCGATCTCCGACCCCATGAACAACAGTTTTTTGCCCGGATGCGCATACATATACGCCAGAAACGCGCGCGCGTTGGCGAAGCGCTGCCATTCGTCGCCGGGCATTTTGCTGAGCAACGACCCTTTACCATGCACCACCTCGTCATGGGAAATGGGCAGCACGAAATTCTCGGTGAATGCATACAGCATGCTGAAGGTGATGCTGTGATGGTGGTGCTTGCGGTGGACCGGATCTTTGCTGAAATACTCCAGCATGTCGTGCATCCAGCCCATGTTCCACTTCATGGTGAAGCCCAGCCCGTTCAAATAAACCGGGCGGGAGACGCCCGTGAAAGCCGTGGACTCTTCGGCAACGGTTACTGCTCCGGGCACTTGATGCGCGAGTTCGTTAAAGCGCCGGATGAAATCGATGGCTTCCAGGTTCTCGTTGCCACCGTACTGATTGGGGATCCACTCGCCGGCGGCGCGCGAATAATCGAGGTAGATCATGGACGCCACGGCATCGACACGCAGCCCGTCGATGTGATATCGCTTCAGCCAAAACAGGGCGTTGGAGATGAGGAACTCGCGCACCTCGTTGCGCCCGTAGTTAAAGATGAGAGTGCCCCAGTCGCGATGTTCGCCCTTCCGCGGATCGGCGTGTTCGTAGAGCGCGGTGCCATCGAAATACGCTAATCCGTGCGCGTCTTTGGGGAAATGGGCCGGCACCCAATCGACCAGCACCGCAATCCCTTCCTGATGGCAGCGGTCGACCAGATACATGAAATCCTCGGGCGAGCCGAACCGCGAGGTGGGCGCGTAGTAGCCGATGAGCTGGTAGCCCCAGGAGCCGGAGAAGGGGTGCTCCATGATCGGCAGGAACTCCAGGTGGGTGTAGCCCATGCCCTTGACGTACTCCACCAGGTTCTGCGCCAGCTCGCGGTAACTCAGAATTTCGCCGTGGGGGCCGCGCAACCAGCTTTCCAGGTGGACTTCGTAAACCGAGATGGGCTCATGCAACCAGTCCTTGTGAGCTCGCGCCTCCATCCACGCCTGGTCAGTCCACTGGTATTTGTCGAGGTTGGCAACGATCGATGCCGATTTCGGCGGCGTTTCGCAATGGAAAGCGTAGGGGTCGGCTTTGAGCTGGCGGTAGGCGCGAACTCGCGAGCGGATGTTGTATTTGTACGTGCAGCCTTCACCGGCTCCCGGAAGAAAGAACTCCCAAATGCCGCCATCGCGCACGCGCATGGGGTGGCGGCGCGTGTCCCACTGGTTGAAATCGCCGACCAGCGTCACGGTCTCGGCGTTGGGAGCCCATACGGCGAAGCGCGTGCCGCGCACACCTTCGATCTCGATAAGGTGCGCGCCCAGCATGTCATAGCATTCGTAGTTTGTGCCCTCGGCGTGCAAGTGGAGCTGAAAGCTCGAAAGTAGGGGTGGGAAGCGGTAGGGATCTTCCAGTTCTACCGATTCGCCGTCATAGAGCTTGACGCGGATGCGGTACGGCTGGTGCTCTCCTTCCAGCAGCGCGACGTAGAGGCCTTCCTTGTGCCGCTTGGCCATCGGGTAGACAGTCCCACCAATGATGACCTCGGCGACCGTCGCCTGCGGCAGGAACGCGCGCACTTCCCAGCGCGGCTGCGCATCGCGTTTCTGGACGATGTGCGGTCCGAGCACGCGAAAGGCGTCACCGTGATAACCCCCGACTATGGCTTCGATATCCGCTGCTGTCATGCGAGCCTTATATTATGTCAGGGATGGCGGGGCGCCACGAACTCCCGAAGGCGGAACTGCATGTTCATCTGGAGGGATCGGTCACCCCGGACCTGATGCGAGAACTCGCGCCGGCCGTTTCCGCCGAGGAAATTCGAGGGCGATTTGGGTTCCGCTCCTTCGCTGGATTCCTGGAGTGCTACAAGTGGGTGGTGGAGCATCTCCGGTGTCCGGAGGACTATGCGCTCGTGGCGCGACGGCTGCTGGCGTCTCTTGCGCAGCAGCATGTGTGTTATGCGGAGATCACGCTGTCAGCGGGCGTAGTCCTTTGGAAGAAACAGGAGTTTGCGCCGATCTATGATGCGTTGCAGCCGGAAGCCGCGGCGTCTGCCGTTGCCGTCAGGTGGAATCTGGACGCAATTCGGCACTTCGGCGCGGAGCAGGCGATGCAGGTGGCGGAGTTGGCCGCGGAGCGCGTGGGTAAGGGCGTCGTTTCCTTCGGGATCGGCGGTGATGAGGTGCGCGGTCCGGCCGAATGGTTCACCCAGGTATACAAGTTCGCCAAAGCCAGCGGATTGCGGCTGACGGCGCACGCGGGCGAGACAGCGGGCCCGGAATCGGTTTGGGCAGCTTTGCGGTTGGGTGCTGAGCGCATCGGCCACGGGATTCGCGCGGTGGATGACCCGGCTCTGGTGCAACACTTGCGCGGTCACAATATTCCGCTGGAGGTCTGCATTTCGAGCAATGTGGCAACCGGCGCCGTGGAATCGCTCCGCGCCCATCCCGTGAGGCGGCTCTACGACGCCGGTGTGCCCATCGTGCTCAACACGGATGATCCGGGGCTGTTCAACACTACGCTTGAACGCGAGTACGATCTTGCCGGGCGTGAGTTTGGGTTCTCAGAAACGGAGTTGGCGCAGATTGTGGAGAACGGATTTCGATACGCATTTGCGCCCGTGGATGCGCCAGCCTAATCCCGTATCGCCGCCGCGGCGATCTGCGCGATGTCCAGCAGCTTGGGCGGTTTTTCCGAAACCGCTGCCAGCGCGTCGCGAAACATCGACTGGCAAAACGGGCAGGCGACACCAACCGTAGCGGCTCCCGTGGCCGCCAACTCTTCGGCGCGCTCCAAATTGATGCGTTTTCCTTTTTCCTCGCCGAGAAACATCTGGCCGCCACCCGCACCACAGCAGAAGGAGCGCTCGCGGGCTCGCGGCGGATCGGTTTGCGTCGCGAACTGTTCGATAACCGCGCGGGGCTCGTCGTAGATGTTCTGATATCGCCCGAGATAGCAGGGATCGTGGTACACAACCGTTTCGCGCGCGCCGTCAGCCGCCGGCAGCCGGTCGCGCAGTCGTGCCAGCAACTGGCTATGATGCTCGATCGCGATTGAGGCTCCGAACTCCTTCCAATCTTCTCGAATCGTGCGCACGCAATGGGGGCAGATAGATACCATCTTCTTCGCGCCGGATTCGCGCACCTGCTCGATATTTGGCTCGGCAAGCTGAGAGAACAGGTAGTCATTGCCGAGGCGACGGATTGGGTCACCCGTACACTTTTCCTTTCTCAGCACGCCAAAACTGACGCCGAGATGCCGCATCACGCGAGCCAGCGCGAGAACGATCTCGCGGCCCTGCGGATCATAGGCCCCCATGCAGCCCAGCCATAGGCAGTATTCTTGCGTACCGTCGTAAACCGGCAGTTCGTGCTTGTCTATGAATTTCTGCCGTTCACTCGAGGCAAAACCCAGCGAGTTTCCGTTACGCTCGAGTGTCAGGAATAGCTTCGTTCCGTACTCGTCTTCCCATTTGCCCGTGTTCACCGCGCCGCGGCGCAGGCCGATGATGACAGACAGATGCTGAATTCCGACCGGACAGGCGTACTCGCATCCACCACAAGTCGTGCACTGAAACGCGGCTTCGGCGGAGATATGCGCTCCCAGCAGCGGCTGCTCCGAACGCGCGCCAAACTCGTTCAGGTATCCGCGCAGGCCCAAAATAATTTCCTTCGGATTCAGTATCTTTCCGGTATTGTAAGCCGGGCAGAACTCCGTGCAGCGCCCGCATTCGACACAGCTATAGGCCTGTAGAGCGACCAGCTTGGTCACGTCTTTCCCGGCATCGAGGCCGAAATCTTCATCACCCGCGAGCGGCGGAATTTGGCTGAATCCTTCGCGGCGCGTGAAAATCGTCACGGGGCTCAGCACCAGATGCAAGTGCTTGGTATGCGGGATGAGCGGCAGAAACGCCAGCAGGGTCATGGTATGCAACCACCAGTTGATCCGCGCTCCGATGGATCCCTCGTCCAACCAGAATGTCGCGAGATAAGTGACCATCAGGAGGAATATCAGCAGCGCGATCACGCCGGATTCAGCGGATACCTTGCCGAGCCAGATGGGGCGCACAAGAAACCGGCGGGCAGCCAGCCCAGCAATCGAAATAGCGACTAGCGCCGCGAACGCCGCCACAAATCCGAAGTAAACCTCACCAAGGACGCTGTCGCGCGGAATCAGGGTTATGCCGAAACCAGCCGCCAGATGATTGATCGTCACCAGCGCAAACGCGCCAAACCCCCAAAACACGAATGCATGCGCGATCCCCGGTAACGGCCGGTCCACAATCACTTTGCCTTGCAGCAGCACTTCCCAAACAAACCGCCCAATGCGCGGCGCGATAGGACGAAGATTCCACGTTGCGTCGGGCTTGGCGGCGCGAATAGTCCGCACGACGCGACGGAACCGGAACCAGAAGGCGTACGCTGATGCGCACACCAGCACCGTGAGGATAACGACGTCGGCCAGTGACGGCTGCATCCTTACCTGATTAGACTACCACCGGAATGCACGCAAACACGCTGCTGCTAGAATGAATGACTTCGGAGGATCTTCTCACCTTGCGAATTGTTGTATCGGGAGCCGCTGGGTTCGTGGGCTCACACATGTGCGACCGGCTGCTTGCGGAAGGCCACACGGTGGTAGCACTCGACAATTTTCTGACCGGCGCCGAGCGGAACGTGGCTCATCTGTCCGGCCACTCCGGATTTCGTTTTATCCGTCATGATGTGACGCTACCGGTGGAGCTGGACGGCGCTATCGATGCCGTTCTCCACATGGCGTCGCCCGCCAGCCCGAAGGACTATCTCGAACACCCCATCGAAACGTTGGATGTGGGGTCCATCGGTACGCGCAACATGCTTGAGTTGGCACGGGCTCACCAGGCACGCTTTCTTGTTACCTCAACTTCGGAATGCTACGGCGATCCCACAGTGCATCCGCAAGTCGAAACTTACTGGGGCAATGTGAATCCGATAGGCCCCCGTTCCTGCTACGACGAGAGCAAGCGTTTCGCGGAAGCTCTCACCATGGCGTATCACCGCACGCATGGATTGCGCACCAACATCGCGCGCATTTTTAACACGTACGGTCCGCGTATGAAGCTGAATGATGGCCGTGTGGTCCCGGCATTCCTGGACCAGGCTTTGCGCGACGAGCCGATCACAGTCTTCGGCGATGGCTCGCAAACGCGGAGCTTTTGTTACGTCAGCGATCTGGTGGATGGACTGTATCGTCTGATGCAATCGGATGAGCGCTATCCCGTGAATCTCGGAAACCCGCAGGAGATGACCATTCTCGAATTCGCCGAACGCATCCGGCGTCTGACGCGGTCGAAGTCCGGCATCATTCACCAAGCGCTGCCGCAGGATGATCCGAAACAGCGTCAACCGGATATCACTAAAGCGCGGCGCATCCTCGGTTGGGAGCCGCGCGTCACGCTCGAGGACGGACTGCGCCAGACCATCGAGTACTTCCAGAGAGTGCCTTAAGCTGGCGTGCGAACCTAAGCACGAGGAGGGTAAGAAATGCGAATAGGAGTTCTGGGAACGGGTGATGTGGGCCGCTCGCTGGCAAATGGTTTCTTGAAATTAGGGCACGAAGTGAAGATAGGTTCGCGCGAGCCTGGCAACGCAAAGGCCGCGGCGTGGGCCAAGGAATCGGGACCGCGTGCCTCGGCGGGTGTCTTTGCGGAGGTGGCACAGTTCGCCGAACTAGTGGTGCTGGCCACGCTGTGGAGCGGCACTGAGAACGCTCTGCGCATGGCAGGCGCACAGAACCTGGCGGGTAAGGTTCTCATTGACGCAACCAATCCGCTGGTGTTCACGGCCGGCGCGCCGCCTTCTCTCGCGCTTGGCAACACGGATTCCGGCGGCGAGCAAGTCCAGCGCTGGGCGCCCGGCGCGCGCGTCGTGAAGGCTTTCAATACGGTTGGACATGCCCACATGGTGCATCCCCAATTCCCCGGCGGTCCCCCCGACATGTTCATCTGCGGCAATGATGGCGCGGCGAAGAATGCCGTCACCGAGATCCTGACTGCGTTTGGCTGGAATACGATCGACGCCGGTGGCATCGAAGGCGCGCGTCTGCTCGAGCCCATGTGCATCCTATGGGTGAGTTACGGCATGCGTACGAATACCTGGAATCACGCGTTCAAACTGTTGAGAAAATAGTCCGGAAAAACAGCACATGTGGTCCGATTTCGGGCCTTGCTGCTAGCCGCCGTCATTGCGTCGGCGATACCCGCGGCGCGGGCAGCCCGCATCGACGTGATCCAGGCACCAGAAGGTTGGTGCTTAAGAGCTCGGCCGTTACAGATCAGGCCGGCACGTCGTTGGTGGGATGCGTCTTGATTTTGAGATGGGCGGCGATTCTTTTCGCGATCTCCGCCGAGAGGTTTTCCTGCACCGCGAATATCTGGTCGGTGGTTCGCTCGTAGACCTCCGACCAGAGCAACCCGCCGTCGGACACATCGATCAATCCTGCCGAAACGCGCAGACGGTTGCCTTCTGACCGGACGCTGCCTTCCACTAGGGCGTCCACTCCCAGCCGTTCGCCGATGCTGCGAATATCGTCGGTCTTGCCCTTGAAATGAAACGCCGACGTGCGCGACATGACACGCAAGCCGGTGTCTCGGGATAGAACGTGAGTCAGCTCTTCAGTCAAACCATCGCTGAAGCGCTCATTTTCACCGGGGCCGATATTCACGAACGGCAGCACCACCAACGACCGGCGTATTTCCGCGCATGTGCCATTCAACTGGACGGGCGTGCGTACCGCCTGAGTCGCAGCCGCGGTGCGGAATCGGAACACGGGAACATAGCCGCCGCAAGGCAGCTCAATCACCACCGAGTCGGCACGGCCCTCAGTCTCGTAATAAAGGCTCAACTTGGAGCGCAGCCGCCGCGCCTGCACGCGCACGATCGGATCCGTGCCGGGGTTGAACGTCTCTCCGCGATCGAAAACCGTTACGCCGATGAGATACTCCTTGAGGCGCACCGAGCGGTTCCTGAGTTTTTGTTCGACGGCAAACTGGAGAAAACGGCACAACTCCTTCGATCGGGCAAAAATCCGGCTCTTCAGCACGCGATGGAGTTGCTGATGGACGGAGTCCGCCGCGGGCGTGGAGGGCGTGGCGCACCCCGGAGCGCTTGTCTCGCGTGCAAACGCCGGAGTCTCCGTAACAAGGTTGGGCATGGCTGTTCCCTCTCCGAGGTCTCAGCTTGCCAGAATCGTTTCGCGAAGCCGCTTCGGCAGATCCTGCCGCTTGTGCCAGCGCAGGAAAGCATCCACTATGCGTGGATCAAACTGCTCGCCCCGTTGGCGTGCAACCTCGGCCAGAGCCTCCTCTTTGGAAACGGCGGCCCGGTAGGGACGGTCGTGCGTCATCACGTCGAACGCGTCGGCTATGGCCACAATGCGCGCCGCGGCTGGAATCGCCTGCCCTTCCAGACTGGCGTATCCTTTGCCGTTCCAGTGCTCGTGGTGATAGAGGGCGATCTCCTCGGCCAATTGCAACAGTGGCACCTGCGTTCCGGAAAGGATGCGGCCCCCCAGCGAAGCGTGCTGCTTCACCTGCTCGTACTCTTCCGCGGTCAGCTTGCCCGGCTTGCGCAGGATGGCGTCCGGTAAGCCAATCTTGCCCACATCGTGCAGCGGCGCCGCCAGCCGAATCATCTCCACCTGAACTTTGGGCAGTCCGGCAGCCCGTGCCAATACCGCCGCCAGCTCGCCCACGCGCTTGGCATGTTCGCCCGTCGGGTCATCCCGATACTCCGCGGCCAACGCCAGCTTCTGCAGGATCTCGACGCGCCCGTCCTCCAACTCTTTGGTTTTTTCCCGCACCTGCTCCTCGAGCAGATGCTTCTGGTCTTGCATGCGCAGATGCAGAAACCGTGTCTCGAGCAGGTTCTTGATGCGCAGTAGAACTTCAGTGGCGTCAAGCGGCTTATTCAAGAAGTCCTTGGCGCCGCTGCTGAGGGCCTTCTGCTTAGCCTCCGCGTTCATTTCCGCCGTGAGCACCAGGATGGGCAGGTAAGCGCCTTCCGGCACGCGAGGGCCGATCTGCAGCATCACCGAATAGCCGTCGAGATACGGCATCATCAAATCCAGCAGGATCAGGTCGGGCTGAAATTTGCCGAATAAGGGCAACACCTGCCGCGGATCGTTGGTGCTGACGAAATTCGTGTATCCCGCCATACCGAGCAAGCGCTCCAGCAGCAGCACATTCGCTTCCTGATCGTCCACAATCAGGATACGAGCATTCTTCAAGGTCTCTTCTTTGATCATTTCGAATTGTCCATTCCGCTGAGGCAGGTATCAAGCAGTTGTAGAAATCGTTTGATGTCGAGAGGTTTCGGCAGGTAATCCAGCACGCCCATGGATTGCAGGCGCTCGATCCGGCCGCGGGTCGCGTCGGCGCTGATCACGATGATGGGAGTGTTCTGCAGGGCCGGCTCCTGCCGCAGGGCGTATAAAACGTCTTCGCCTGAAATGTCGGGCAGGTGCAGGTCCAGCAGGATCAGATCCGGCCGGTGCTCGCGCGCCAGATCGAGGCCCAGACGGCCTTGCATGGCGGCAACCAGTTTCACATGCGGCCGGTGCACAACGATGTGCTCGATCAGGGTGATGTTCGAGAGATTGTCCTCGACGTAGAGCACAATGCGCTGGCGCTGCTGCTGAGCCGGGCGAACAGGCGCGGATGCAACCGGCATCGCCGTTTCGAGCTGCGTCACCGGATCCTTTACCAGCGGCAGTTCCATCCAGAAGGTCGCCCCGCGATCGGGATTGTTCTCCACACCGATCGAACCACCCATCATCTCGAGCAGCCGTTTCGAGAGCGCCAGGCCCAAACCTGTACCTTCCACGCCGGTTTGTTCCGCACCCAGGCGCTCGAACGGCGTGAACAGTTTGGATAGGCTTTCCGGCTTGATCCCCGGCCCTGTATCCCGCACCTTAATCTTCAGACGGCTGCCGTCGATCTCTTCCGAGGCGATGGTGACGGTTCCGTCATCGCCGTTGTACTTGATGGCGTTAGAGATGAGATTCAACAGCACCTGCTTGAGGCGCTGCTGATCGGCCATCACATATCGCCGCCGCTCCGTGCCGCCCTCGTCGCACAGCAGAATGTTGCGCCGCACCGCCATCGGAGTCAGCAGATCGAGAGTCTCCTGGATGGCGGAACTGATGAGAACCGGCTCTGGAGATAGCGAGAGCCGGCCCGCCTCGATGCGCGAGATTTCCAGCACTTCGTTGATCAGCCCGAGCAGATGCTGGCCGGCCTTGAGAATCTGCGCCACAGCTTCGCGCTTATCGCGATCCAGCGCGCTCATTTCCAGCAACTGAGCGAATCCGAGAATCGCGTTCAGCGGCGTCCGCAGCTCATGGCTCATGCGCGAGAGAAACTCGCTCTTGGCGCGATTGGCCTTCTCGGCTTCTTCTTTCGAGCGGCGCAGCGCGACCGTCAGCCGTTCCCGTTCGGTGACCTCATTCGCGAGCAGCTGCTCCGCCAGGCGCCGGTCCGTTACGTCCAGCAGCACAGACCGAATGCCCGTCACTTGCCCGGCACGGTTGTAGATCAAGTTGTCGTAGATTTCGAGAATGAGATAGCCGCCGTCGCGCCGGAGGAAGTCGCGCTCGAAGGGCGCGGGCGGCTCTTCACCCGTGACCTTGCGCCGCACTGCTTCGCGGCTTTGCTCTTGCTGGTCCGCCGCGACGAACTGCCACACCGGTTTCCCGACCATCTCCTCGCGCGTATAGCCCAGCATGCGGCATTCGGTCTGATTGACCCGCCGGATGATGCCCGCGGCGTCGATTTCATGGTAGGCCACCGGGGCAAACTCGAACAGCTCGCGATACGCCGAGTCGAATTCGTGAGAGTTTCGCGAGCCAAGCAAGTCTTGTGGAACCGCAGGCGAGGATTCCGAGGGCGTGCGGGTGGGGAGCATCATCCAATCTTTTACAGCAAATACTCGGCATTTGCAAGCGTTATTGCGTGGAAAATGCCCGACTTAATCAAAGATAGTCTCTCGTTTTGGTGTGCGGCCGATACTCGATTCGCGGGCCCTGCCAGGCACGGCGCGGACCCCATAGAACCATTGATAAATGGGCTCTTTGCGTCAATCGGCGCCTCGGTTTCGTGGATCCGTAACCAGTAAAACGTGAGGTTTTTACGGCAAGAATTGCCACCAGAGCGGATATTTTCAGATTCATAAACTCCATAATTAACTTTAACTAACGTCGATCTGGTAACTGGTAATAACTCGATAACCAAAGAAATATAGACCGCTGCAAACTCCGAATCTAACATGGTGATTCGGGGAGTGGTGTCCCATACATGGCGGCGCGCCTCATAGCGACCATCAATCGATTTTGGGCCGACCGGCCCATGCGCACCAAGGCCTTGGCGGTGCTCCTGCTGCCCCTGCCGATTTTGATCGCCGCTACGGCAGCCATGTACCGCGCCGAGCTGGGCGAGCAGCAGGCCCGCTTCTGGGTCCAACACACCTTGGAAGTGCGCAGCGATATTCAGGAGGTGCAGGTCCGGTTGTCGGATGCCGAAGCATCTGCGCGCGACTTTCTATTGACGGGAGAACCTTCGGCGCTGCATCCATACTGGGAGTCCAGAGAAGTCTTGGGCCCTTTGGTTGAGCACCTGTCCATCCTGGTCGCCGACAGTCCGGCGCAATTCAAGCGTGGCAATGAAACTCGGGAACTGGTCCGGAATGAAATGGACGACCTGGCGGCGTTGTGCCAGAACGCCTCGAAGCTTGGTAAGAATCTCGGGGCAGCCATCAACGGTATCGAGGTGCTCGATGGCGGACGGGATATCGCCGGCCGGGTGCGAGGCAAGCTCACTGCCATGCAAATGGAAGAGGACCGCCTTTTGCAGGCTCGCTCAGAAGCCGTGGAAAGCGCCCGGTTTCGTCTCTACTCGGTTTTGGTGGAAAGCATTCTTCTGGCGTTGTTCTTTCAACTCGCTGGCGCTTTGCTCCTGGCGGGAGCGCTCTCCCGGCAGGTTCGTGCTCTCGAGGCCAATGCCAGGTTGTTCGGCGAAGGTCTGCCTGCGATGCCCTTCGTGGCCGAGAGCCGGGAGACGCGCAATCTGGAAGCAGGGCTGCGGCGCGCCTCCACCCGTTTGGCTGAACACGAGCGCGAACTTCGCGAGAGCGAAGAACGATTTCGCGCACTGTTCAAGGACGCTCCCGTCGCTTGCCATGAAATCGATCATGAGGGCGTGGTCCGGCACGCCAACCCAGCCGAATGCGCTCTGCTGGCGTATCCGGCCGATCACATCACTGGCAAACGCATCTGGGAGTTGGTCAGCCCAGAGTCGCGCGATGTCGTCCGCCGCAACATCCTGGACCGCCTGGGCCAGGTGCGGCCCGTGACGCCCTACGAGTGCGATTTTGTCTGCCACGACGGCTCGCTCATCACCGTGGAAGTGCATGAGAGCCTGATTCACGATAAGCAAGGCGCCGTCATCGGCATGCGGTCGGCGCTGCTGGACGTCACCGCCCGCAAAATGGTCACCATGGCGGTGCGGAAGGTCGAGCAGTATGCCCAGGAGCTACGCACCAAGAACGAGGAACTTCTGTTGGCGCTAGGCGCCGCCCGTGAAGCCAGTGCCACCAAGGGAAAATTCCTGGCGGCCATGTCGCATGAATTCCGCACCCCGCTCAATGGCATCATCGGACTTGCCGAGTTGATGTTCGATTCCGTTGCTGGTCCGGTTTCGGAGGAACAACAAGAGTATCTGGGCGACATTCTGGCCAGTTCCCGGCACCTGCTGCACCTGGTCAATGATGTGCTGGATATGGCGAAAGTCGAATCCGGCAAGATGGAATTCCGCATGGAGCCCCTGGAATTGACGCCCTTGCTCCGTGAGGTCCGCGACGTGTTGCGCATCCTGGCCGAACGGAAGAAGATTTCAATTACCGTCGATGCCGGCGACGTGGATCAAGTGGTAACGGATGCATCGCGTCTCAAACAGATCGTGTACAACTATCTTTCCAACGCGATCAAGTTCACACCCGAGGGCGGAACCATCCACGTGCGCGCCCGCTGGGAAGGCGCCAGCGCCTTTCGCATCGAAGTGGAAGACACCGGGACGGGTATCGATTCCGCGGATATTGCACGCCTCTTCGCCGATTTCCAGCAGCTCGATAGCGCGAAATCAGGAGTCGGTACCGGGCTTGGCCTGGCGCTCACTAAGCACATCGTCGAGCGCCAGGGAGGTACGGTCGGCGTGCGCAGCCAGTTAGGAGCCGGCAGCGTGTTCTTTGCGGTGCTGCCCATCAAGGATTCCACTCGATCCGCCGCTCTCCAACCGGCGCGGCCAGGGAGTAGCGCCAGCGCAAAAGAGCCGCGTGCTACGATTCCGACCGCCATCCGGCTGGTGCCGGCCAAGCCCAAAGAAGTCGTGCTGCCACACTAACTAAAGTCAGTGGATTTTTCCGGAAAAATAAGTGCTTTTTTACAGTTAAACGAGGGGAATTTTACTTTTCCAGATTGGCCAGTAAAAATACAATGAAATCGCATGCGTGGCGCCTGAGATAGAAGCGTCCGCTGCCTGTGGCCGCGTTTCGATATCGATCGCCCACCGACGGGAGGATGACCAGTGTCCAGCAATTCGGTTCTTATCGTCGATGACACGCCAGTAAACTTGAAGCTCGTACGCGTCCTCCTCTCCCGGCAGGGCTTCGAGGTTCGCACGGCGAGCACCGCCGAGGAAGCTCTCGAGATGGCGCAGAGTTTTCGGCCCCGCCTGGTTTTGGCTGACATTCAGCTTCCCGGCATGGACGGCCTCGAGATGACGAGGCGTCTGAAAGCCGCGCCCGAAACACATGATACCGTCGTCCTCGCGCTTACCGCCTTCGCCATGAAGGGTGACGAGGAGAAAGCGTTTGCCGCGGGTTGCGACGGCTACATCACCAAGCCTATCGACACCCGTACGTTCCCGTCGCTTATTCGGGAATACATGTCGAAGGGCGACGGTGCGCCCGCGGGCGCGCAGCCTGCGCGAGCCGCCATGACGCCCTCCACGCCGCTCGCCGCCCCGTCACCGGGTGACAACACCCGGCAGGCGTTCTTAACCGCGGGCATGCAGCAGAGTGGCAAGCTGATCAGCAGTCTGGGGAACGGCTTCGACACCATGGAGGCGCTCTCCGTGGTGCGCCAGTGGGCCGGAACCGCGGCTTCCGTCGGTCTTTCCGAGATCAGCCACTATTCGCGTGAACTGGAAACTTTGTTGCAGCAGAATGGCCGCGGATCGATGGTGCGCACGCGAGAGCTTCTCGTGCGTCTCGCGCGTGCATTCGCCGAAGGCATCGCCTGACGATTTTCCCGGCCACCCGGGTCCTCATCCAACCCTCCCCAAGCGTGAACGTTGGATAGGGTTATCCCGCTATCCCTTTTCAATATTGTGCCAGCCACCCGCCTCCAAGCACACTAAATTTAGGTGTGTTGCCCGAAAGGCGGACACTGGGCGCAGACAAGGGAGCGCGTTCCCAGCCTTCTCCAGGTTCTGAGCAGCGGCTGTTACAAGGTGCCATACAAACTGAGACATCAGCTTTTCTCGCTTGGCGGCGCGATCGCGTTGTTTACCGCAAGCTCGTCTTACAGCCAGCAGCCGCCCGCCGTGCCGCCTGTTGTTCCAAATCTGCGAACGATTACTGACTTGGCCGAAATTCACAGTCTTCCACCCGAAGAGGCCAAGCGCGGCTACCCGGTTCACCTGCAAGCCGTCGTCACATACTTTGAGCCCACCAGTCCGGACTTTTTTCTCCAGGACAAAACCGGCGGCATCTGGGTGCAATGGAAGAAGGGCATGCCAGAGCCCAAGTCCGGCCAAATGATCGATTTGCAAGCGATCACCACTCAGGCCGATTTCGCACCGGATCTTATGAATGCACGCTGGCAGGTCCTCGGCGAAAGTTCCATGCCGGTACCTAAGAAAGCAACGCTTGAGGAAATGGCTTCCACGGGGTTGGATAGCCAGTGGGTGGAGGTCGAGGGCATCGTTCGTTCGGCTGCCGTCTCCACTGAGGGCAGGCCGCTCCAATTCTTCTTGGAAATGATGGGCGGCCGCCTGATCGGTATGATCTCCAACCTCACCCAGATTCCGCCCGGATTTGTGGATTCCCGCGTACGTGTCACCGGAGTCTGCGGCGCCCAATTCAATCAAAAAAACCAAATGACCGGTGTGGTGCTGTATGTGACTTCTCTGGACCGGGTGAAGATACTCCAACCTGGCGTTCTGGATCCATTCGCTCTAGGAACCAGACCGATCGCAAGCCTCCAGCGGTTCACGTACGGAGGCTTGCCCAAACACCGCGTCAAGATATCCGGCGTTGTGACCGGTCAGTTTGAAGGCAAGCAGCTCTACATTACGGACCACACCGGAAATCTTTACATCGAACTCGACCAGGCCGTTCCTTTGCACCCGGGAGACTGGGTAGAGGCAGTCGGTTTTGCCGGCATCAGCGACTTCACCCCCGTCCTGCTGGACGCCGTCTGCCGCCGTGTCGGAACTGCTGCCTCTCCGGCTCCGGTTGTGCTTCAGGCCGAAAAGGCGCTGGATGACATGTACGATTCGACGCTGATGACGCTGGAAGGCACACTAACCGGACGCTCCGCGATGCAGCAGGAAGACGTGATGATCATCAATCACGGTCAAACGACGTTCCGGGCGGTCGCGGGACCGGAAGCCAGCGACCCGCAGCGCACTCTTCGTGAAGGCAGCCGCGTCCGTGTCACCGGGATCTGTGTTCTTCAGAAGGGCATCACCGGGACGCCGGAGGCCATTAAACTCCGCCTCCGCTCACCGGCTGACCTCGTGCTGGTGGAGAGCCCATCTTGGTGGACGCGGGAACACGCGCTGCTCGTGTTAGGCTTTGTCGCTCTGGTCACGATCTTAACCTCAGCTTGGGTCATGATCTTGCGCCGCCGCGTCCGTTCGCAGATGACGGAGTTGCAAACCAAGAATCAGGCGCTGGCCCAGGCCGTCGAGGATGCGAAGCAAGCCACCCGGCTCAAGAGCGAGTTTCTCGCCAACATGAGCCATGAGATTCGCACGCCCATGAACGCCATCCTGGGAATGACCTCGCTGGCGCTCGATTCCCATTCCCGCGAGGAGCAGCAGGAGTACCTCACCGATGTCATGAACTCCGCCGAGTCACTCCTGTCCCTGCTGAATGACATCCTGGATCTCTCTAAGATCGAAGCCGGCCGAATGGAGTTGTCGCCCACCCAGGTTTCCCTAGGCCCACTGGTGCAGGATGCCACGCGATTCCTGAGCCAGGCTGCGCGCCAGAAAGGCCTGGAGCTCACCTGGAACTGCGCGCCCGCCATTCCGGACAATCTGCTGGCCGACCCGCTGCGACTCCGGCAGGTGTTGCTGAATCTGCTGGGCAATGCCATTAAATTCACGGAAAGAGGCAGCGTAGAAGTCCAGGCGCAACCGGAGTCGGAAGATCAAAATACGATGCTCGTCCGGTTCGCCGTTCGCGATACCGGACTGGGTATTCCCGAAGACAAACAAGCGTTGATTTTCGAATCGTTCTGCCAGGCCGATGGCTCCACCAGCCGCAAACACGGCGGTACCGGACTCGGTCTCACCATCTCCTCACGCTTGGTCGAGCTGATGGGTGGCAGAATCTGGGTGGAAAGCAAACCAGGCGTGGGCAGCACTTTTTATTTCACAGCTCAACTCAGCAAAGCTACTCCGCCCGAAGTTCAGCCTCAAACCAACGGGCGCAAGGCAGCGCCAGTTGCGCCACTCGATTCCGAAGCGCGCAAGCAGCTCGGCTCCCTCGACATACTGGTGGCCGAGGACAATTTCGTGAACCTGAAGTTGATCATGCGCCTGCTGGAACGCTGGGGCCAGCGCGTCACCATCGCAGGCAACGGCCGCGAGGCGTTGGATGCCTTCCAAAAGAAGACGTTCGACCTGGTGATTCTGGACATCCAGATGCCGGAGCTGGACGGGTTTGAGGTGGCCGCCGCCATTCGCGAATCTGAAAAGAAGACCGGCAGATATACCCCCATCATGGCGTTGACCGCGCACGCTCTTGCCGGGCAGCAGCAAGAGTGTCTCGCACGCGGCATGGATGGCTTTGCCAGCAAACCGATTCAACCGCGCAAGCTGCTCAAGACCCTCATTAGCCTGGCGCCCCGCGTCCCCCGCTCGGTGATATAAACGATCGGGCGAAATCGCCCGCGCCATCCCGCGCTACCATGGGCACTGTTCCAATCCATGATCGTCCTCATGGCCGGCCTTCCCGGCACCGGCAAAAGCACGCTCGCACGCGCCCTCGCCGCTCAGTGCCATGGTGTCGTGCTCGATAAAGACGAAATTCGCAGCGTGCTCTTTCCGCCTGCTTATCTCGAGTACTCCGCCGAACAGGACGATTTCTGCCAGTCCCTGATGCTCGAAACCGCGGCCTATCTCATCGCGCGCCACACGAATCTCCGCGTCTTCATCGATGGCCGCACTTTCTCACGGGCCTATCAGATTCAGAACGCCCTCGCTGCCGCCGGCCGCATGGCTACCCCCTGGCGCATTATTGAATGCGTGTGCGCCGAAGACACTGCGCGCCAGCGCCTGGAAGCCGCGCGAGCCACCCACCTGGCGCAAAACCGCACCTACGAACTGTACAAGAAACTGCAAGCTGAGTTCGAACCCATCCCCGCTCCGAAGCTGGTCGTCGATACCGGCGCACCGCTCGACGGTTGCCTCGCCGCCGCCCAAGCTTATCTAGCATCGTAGAAAGCGGATTCGTCTCCGCTACGATTCTATTGCTGCCGCAGCGCGTCCACCGGATCGATACGCGCCGCCTTCCAAGCTGGTGCGATGCAAGCGATCATAGTCACGGCAATCATAAACGCCGGTACTATGAGGAATGTCACCGGGTCAATCGCCGGAATGCCATAGACGAAACCGGCCATTCCTCGCGCCACGACCAGCGCCAGGCAAACGCCAATCCCCAATCCAGCCAGGGTCAATTTCAATCCGGAGAGAATGACCATCCTGAGCATTGCGCCCGATGTTGCTCCCAGCGCCATGCGGACGCCAATCTCCGCCGTTCGCTGTCTCACGGCATAGGCGATCAGGCCGTACAATCCGACGAGCGTCAAAAACACCGCGACACCCGCGAACGCTGCCAGCGCTACAGTCTGAAACCTGCGGCGCGCCGCGGCCTGATCCACATACTGGCTCATCGTCTGAACATCCGTCACAGCAGCCCCGGCGCCGAACGCGCTTACTTCCTTACGAACAGACGCAACAATGGCTTCCGGCGAGCCAAAAGTCCGGATCACAACGCTATCGGCCAATCCGTTTTGAGCATAGACAATCGGTTGCGGGGCCTCCTCCAGACTCGAGTGGCGAACGTCGCCCACGATACCGACGATCGTACCCTTTGCCGGTCCGTTGATCCCCAAACGATGCCCCAGGGCATTGCGGCCCGGGAAATAGCGTTTGGCAAAACTCTCGCTCACAACAACACTCTCCTCCATCTCAAAGGGCTTGGCCGAAACGTCGCTGTCATTCAAGTACCGTCCCGCGATGAGCGGAATTTGCATGGCCCGGAAGTATTCCCCCGCAGTCCCGCGTGCCCTCACCCACTGTTGGAGTTTGCTCGTATAGCCCTCCACTACCAGGAAACCAATGTCTTCATTGGAGCCGAGCGGCAAATCATCAATGGACCCAGCTTCCTGCACACCCGGCAAATCCTGAATACGCCTCATGAGCTCACTCCGGAACCGGTTCACGCCTTGGGCCTGCTCGTCCAGCGTGATGTTCATAGTAAGAGTCGATGGCGCGAAGCCTTTGTCTTCCCCCTGCACCACTAGATAGCTGCGAATCAGCAGCCCCGCCCCGGCCAGCAGCACTACGGCCAGGGCGATCTCCGAAACCACCAGCGCGTTTCTCGCGCTAAAGGAGCCTCCCGCCGTTCCCCGCCCGCCCTGCCGCAGCAATTCGCTCACGTTCACGAACGACGCGGAAACCGCGGGAAGAATACCCGCCGCAAACCCGGTTCCCACCGCCACTGCGAGACCGAACAGCAGGACGTGCCAGTCCACGGCCGTCTCCTCAAACCGCGGTATATCTCCCGGATTCAGCTTCACCACCAGCCGCGTTGACGCCAGACTCAACCCCACAGCCAGCGCGCCACCAACGAGCGCCAGCAGCATCGATTCAGTCACCAGCATCCGAACCAGACGCGAACGCTGTGCGCCCAACGCCGTCCGCACACCCATCTCATGGACCCGATTCGTCGCACGCGCCAGCAGCAGGCTGGCAAGATTCCCACAAGCCAGTAAAAGAACCAGGCACACTGCGCCCATCAACAGACGCATCAGCGGCCGCACCGGACCAATCGCCGCTTCCACAAATGGGACCAGCAGCGCTTGTAACGCACCCTCCGGATGCACCGGCTCCAGCCGTTTTTGGATGGCAGATATCTCCCACTGCGCTTGCGATACGCTGATTTCGCCGCGCAGCCTGCCGACGATAGCGTCCGCCTCATCGGAATCCCGAGCCGATTGCTGTTTCGGCGTCAACGCCAGAGGAACCCAAACGTCCGTCCTTGCCAGCCGCGCAAACTCGGGTTGGTGCGGGTAGTCATTTCCTCCCGGATAAGAAAACTCCCGCGGCATCACGCCGATCACGCGGTAGAGGTGCCTGTTAATGAGAATCGTCTTCCCAATGGCGTTAGGATCTCCCCCGAATCGCGACCGCCAAAGAGCGTCGCTGATCACCGCGACAAACTGATTCCCCGGCTGATCGTCTTCCGGCTGAATCGTGCGGCCTAATTCGGGGCGGGCTTCGAGCGTCAGGAAAAAATTGCCCAGCACTCTCGCGCCCCCAACTCTCTGGGTACGCCCGTCAGTCAGCAAAGGCATGTAACGCCGCAGCCCCGTGATGGCTTCGAACGATTTACTCGCTCTTTGCCATGCGGCCACATCGGAGTAATAAGGACCAAGTTCCCTTGGTAAACCACTAGCGCCAGCTGGTGCCGTCCACATGTACACAAGCCGCTCCGCGTTTCCGTACGGCAGCGACCGGATCAGTACCGCGTTGATCAGACTGAATACAACGGTCGTGCTGGTCACCCCCAGAACAATCGCCAGCAACGCCGCAAATACAAAACCTGGAGCTTTGGTGAGTACGCGCGCGCTCCGCCTCAGATCGGCCGCAAGAATGTGAAGATGTTCCCCCAGCGAAGTTCGCCCTGATTGCATAGCGGGACTATATCATGTCGCTGAGATATGCCACGATACCCCTATGAAGCCCATGAAACCCAGCGACGTGCCGGAGACCGTCGACGAATACCTCGCAGGTGTCCCCGAACCCGCCCGCAGCACCTTAAACAAGATTCGCGCGGTCATTCGCTCCGCCGTCCCGCCCGAGACAACCGAGGTCATCAGCTATCGGATGCCGATGTTCAAATACAAAGGACTGTTGATCGGGTTCGCCGCCTTTTCGGACCATTGCAGCCTGTTCCCCATGGGCTCGTCGGCACTTCGTGGTCTCGAAGACGAGCTCAAGGCCTACTCAAGGTCCAAAGGCACCATCCGATTCCCTGTCGACAAGCCTCTTCCCTCCACCCTCGTAAAAAAGATCGTGAAAGCGTGCCTCGCCAGGAACGAACAAAAAAAGAGCCGCTGAATCGAGCGCTATTCAACGAACGCCACGGTCTCGGCGATCCGTTCTTTCAAGCTCGCTGAATCGGCGGCATCTGCCAGGCTTCGCAGCAAAGGTAAGGTCGCGACCGGTTCCCGGGTTATCGGCGACAGACGCTCCGAATTCTCAAACGCGGCGTGTACGATCGCGAGCACGTTCAGCGTTTCTGTTTCGTTCAACGCGTTGACCCCGATGATTTTCGTGATGAGCGCCGCGGCCTCGTCCCCGAACTGGCGCGGCTGCCCGCCGCCGGTACCGCTCGTAATTCGGGATTCCATCATCTCGGTCTGATATTCCTCTGCCGTCATGTTCGATCCGCGCCCAGGCACCGTCCGGCCATCCGGCGTACGGAACGATTCAGTATTGGATAGCGTCACGAACGATTGTTGCCCCTCGCTGGTCTCGCACGTTTCACTCATCGGAAGGCCCGTGGCCAATATGCCGTGCTGCCCTTCCTTCAGACAAGGCGCGCTAACCAGAAATTGCACCGTAGGTTCGGCCAACTTGCCGCCAACCGTCCACGCCTCGGTCCAAGAACCAAAGTCGGCCTTCTCGAACTGCCCGCTGGTCGACCATCGGCCCACCGAGTCAGTCCGGCCAATCACCGGCCCCCAATCCGTCCGCCCCTGTATAGTCGTCCGCACGCTGACGGGCTGGTCACCCGTACCATGAACCACAATCTCAAATTTGTCCCCGATCTGAAAATCACTGCTGGCCGGACGGCTCACATTCCTGACCTGCACCACCGCCTTCTGCGCGGCAACCGGAATCGCCGCCAATATCAAAACGAGCAGAATAAGCACGGAGAACCTCATCGATTGATTCTATCAGCGCTCTCGCGTCCGATTCGTGTCGCGAGCGGAATTGTACGCAAGAACAAGCGCAATCCCCTCACGAAGATTCGCCAAGCACTCGTCCCGGGTCCGCCCCTGTCCGTTCGCCCCAGGCACCTCAGCGCAGTACGCGATGAACCAAGGCCCATCCCGCTCGACAATTGCGTTGAACTCGTTGTGCATTAGCTTCAGTCTATCTGGCGACTGTGCGCTAACGTGTCGCCAGACGGGTGGCATATTCTAGACTCGCCTTGATGTGCTCAGGTCCAAGCTGTGGATAGGCAGCCAGGATATCCTGACTTGTCTCTCCAGCAGAGAGCTTTTCAAGAATCAGGTAAACAGGAATGCGCGTCCCCTTCAGGCACGGCTTGCCCATCATGACATCACGTCGGACCTCGATGTGCTCTGGCAGATCCATCAACTCGACTGTATCAAACGCGCGGACAGGCTTTTACGGTTAAGTAAGGGCCGGAAGCGCCTACTCACAATGGCGCGGATCTGTCTTCGGCGGTCCCGCCGACTTCCTCATTCAAGTTCCAGCGCTGGCTTTCGAAACCGCACCAACGCTTTCGACACATCAGCCATCTCCTTGGCCTTGACATCCCGAATCAGCTCTTGACCTGCGGCCCACTGATCTGCCAATCCGAGGTCCGCTGCGACTCGGGAGATATACGTGTCAACCTCATCTTCACTTGCAGACCTTTGCCGAAAGATGAGCTCGAGCATCGCGCTCCGGGTCGCCTCCTCGCTCAAGAGGCTGGTCAGGTACTCATCGCGCACACCACCGGCCTCGGCTTGCAGACGGATAATAGCTTCGAGTCGCGCCTCTGGCTGTTCGTATGAAGGGACGGTCGCGTCGAACCCAGACTTCGGGTCGCGGCCAACAGCGTCCGGCTTGGCATACCTAGTGAGGTCCACGTGAAGGCACGCGCACCGAACCTTACCACCATCGCGGAGCTGGCTACCGATGAGATAGCCTTCATATCGATAGCTGAATCCCTGTGCCCTTGTCTTGATGTCCACGAGGAATTGAGCGGCGTTTTTTTCGATGAGACGCTGAGGGTCCTGCCGAGTCGACGCCTTGGACTCTGCGAGCCCCAAGTAAAGTATCCCCGCACGATTTGTCCAGGCGACAATATCTGGCATCACGCCCAACGGCCGGACAAGAGGGCGATAGCCAAACTGCTCCATGCAAAATCCCGCGATGCCCTCGCCAGCGGCACTGAGCGCACCAGTGTTCGGGCGGTATTGATTGCCACTGCCAAATAGGTAAAGCACAGCCAGTTGCGTTGGGACTGACCGAGAAAACAGCCTCCCATTGACGATGTCAAAGTATTGGTCCAGGTCCGCGGACGCGTCAGCAACGTACTGCTCCCCGTAAACATGTGTCTGGCGCTTAAAGTCGTTCTGCGGCAACGTATACCGGAATGAACGACCGCCAGCTTGCATCAAGGTCCTAATTCTCTCTTCAACCATCTTTTGCAAAGACGGATCGTTGGATCTAACCAGCCTATCGAGACTGGAGTCCATCGAGGTTGAGTACAGCATCCCTTCGATGTCCACGTCACTCATGAGAGGAAGGATACCTTACCAGGGGAGCAGCATCCGCAAATTCTCAGCGAATACCAGGCTCGAGTTGGGCGCGAGGTGCCTACAAATCCTCCGCCCGCAATCCCGTATCTTTAGCGATCCTCGAAAGCGCAGCGGGACCGATTTCTTCGCCGTCATGGAAGCAGAAAGTGAAGTTGGGCCACCCGGCGCGTTGCAGCTTTCGGTGTGAGCCCACCTGTTTCTTGAATGTCCAGCCAATGCGGAGCAACGCCGCGTAAACCCGTCTGGCCTTGGTCACCCGCCACGTACTCACGCGGCGAAGAGGACCTTCAGCGGCTCCGGAACTTCCTCACCACTCTCGATCATGTCGGCCAGGATTTGAAGAGCAATCGCTTTGACCTTACGCACGGCGGCGTCTTTCGTCTCCGCATACGCCATCACGCCGGGGAGGTCGGGGACGGATGCCAGAAACCTGCCGTCTGCCTCGCGCTCGATCTGAACCCGCAGCGGCTCGATTTCCACCATGACTCTATTCTACGTCCACTATCTGCTCAAATCTCCAATATCACAGGCATGATCAGCGGTCTTCTTGACGTCTGCTTCTGGATGTAGCGCTTCAGGTCCGCCCGGATCTTCTCTTTCATGACGCCCCAGTCCGTCATCTCTTCCGGGTTTGACGTCTCCAGCGTCTTCTGCACTATCGCGCGTGCGGACTGCATCAGCTCCGACGCTCCATCCTCGGCTCCGGTGAAGCCGCGGCTTACCAGTTCCGGAACACTCTCCACGCGCCCCGTGTGCTTGCTGATCGCAATGATGGGCAGCACGATGCCGTCTTCGGAAAGATGGCGCCGGTCGCGGATCACGACATCCTCCACCACCTCGTCCACCGACCCCGAATCAATGCATACGCGCCCCACCGGAACGTTCTCGCCCCGCCGCGCGCCGCGCTCATCGATCTCCAGCGTCTCGCCGGTCTGCATCACGAAGATATCTTCCAGGCCGGAATGCCGCAGATGCTCGGCCAGCCGCGCGTGCTTGTCCATCTGCCGGTACTCGCCATGGATGGGAACGAAATATCGCGGCCGCACCAGGTTCAGCACCAGGCGTAACTCCTCCATGCTCGCGTGTCCGGAAACGTGCAGCGGCGGGTTCATGCTCCCGTACATCACGTCCGCGCCGCGTCGCGCCAAGTGGTCGATCATCCTGTAGATCAGCTTCTCGTTGCCCGGAATGATGCGCGAGCTGAGCACTACCGTGTCGCCCTTCTCTACCGATATGTGCTTGTGGTTATCCACCGCCGCCCGCGAAAGCGCCGACATCGGCTCGCCCTGCGTTCCCGAAATCAGCACCGTCAGCTTATGCGGTGCCGCGTCCATGGCATCCTGTGGGCGGATCAGCACTCCGTCGGGAATCGTCAACAGGCCCAGCGAATGCGCGATCTCGGATACGCTCGTCATGCTGCGGCCTACAATCGCCACCTTGCGCCCGAACTCTTCGGAAATATCGAGAATCTGCTGGATGCGATGAATGGATGAGCTGAAGCAGGAAACCATAATGCGCCGCTCGGCCCGGTTGAAAATGTCCTCCAGCCGCGGCCGCACCGCGCGCTCCGATTCCGAATACCCCGGGCGGTCGGCGTTGGTCGAGTCCGACAGCAGCAGCAGCACACCCCGCTTTCCGTAGTCCGCCAGGGTGTGCAAGTCGAACAACTCGTTATCGGTGGGAGTCGGATCGACCTTGAAATCGCCCGTATGGATCACTACACCGACCGGCGTCGTGATGGCTAGCGCCACCGCGCTGACGATCGAGTGTGTGACGTGAATAAACTCGATCTTGAAAGGCCCGATTTCCAGGATCTGCCGCGGCGTAATCGTATGGAAATCCACCTCTTCCGGCAGATCGTATTCCTCCAGCCGCCGCTCCACCAGGGCCAGCGTGAAAGCGGTTCCGTACACCGGAATATTCAGGTCTGCCAGAAAAAACGGGACGGCGCCGATATGGTCTTCATGTCCGTGCGTGAGGAGCAGCGCACGGACATGTTGCCGGTTTTCACGGAGATAGGTCAGGTCGGGTGTTACCAGGTCGACACCGAGTAACTCGTCCTCCGGGAACATCATCCCCGAGTCGATCACGATGATGTCGTCCCCATAGCGGATCGCCATCATGTGCATCCCAAACTCGCCCAAACCACCGAGCGGGATTATTTTCAATTTGTTAGCCAAAGGATTGCCGAGCTACTAGTGTACAGTCAGGGGCCTCAAAATAAAAATGCTCACCCCGAAGGGTGAGCATTCAATCTCCCCGTTCTACCGGGGTGATGTTCGATGGGAGAACCATTTTCGACGGCATCGCAACCGCCAAAAACTTAGTGATTGGATATTAAATTTTCCGGCGCACGCAGTCAAGTTAAAAAACCCTACTAAAAATAGGGCCCCTAAGCATCGGCAGCCCCTGAACTTATGGGTCCGGTATATTTCCACAGCCGTTGTGGAAAAGGACCGCGAAGCCCTATTTCGCCCCGCCATTTCAAGGCTAAACTAAAGATAACCTTTGCCTTACCGATCCCTGAGATGCAGCGAGATCACGGCTTCCCGGTCGCCCGACGGCCCCATCCGCAGGAGCAGCGCGCGGAAACTGCCGAAGGAAAGGCCAGCCACCAGGCAGAAAACGAGCAGCAACCCTGTGAGTTTAAAGATATTTACGACCAGGTTGCCGATGTTGTCCCGCGCTCCGGGAACGCGCTCGTCGAGTGTAATCGTCGGTGCATAGCGAATCCGGGCCAATAACCGCTCGGCGTCGTCGGCGTTCGGCGGAGACAGCACCACTGCGATGAGTGGCCCGGCCCGCTTGGCCATCGTCCCGGAAATCCGCTGGAAATCCACAATGCGTTCTCGGGCAATCTGGGGCGTGGGATAGGAAAAGATGACCAGCTTCATTTCACCCGTTGCCGTTCGGAACGTCGCGAGCTGGCCTTCCGTGCCGAAGTGGAAAGCGGCTGTAGAAGGCGAGATGGCGGGGGCGAATTTTTCCAGGCCAACGGGCCCCAAAACATAGCGCTCAGAGTTCAGAACCAGCCCCTTATCAGGGAGATAGCCGGAGAGCGCGGGTAGTGGGGACTGTTCCAGCTTAGGCAGGGTCTGGACCAAAGCGTCAATCTCGCCTACAGACGGTTTATAACCACTAAATTTCAGAAGGTAATTTCCGTAAGCCAAAGTCACGGAATCGCCTGATTCTACAGCTAGTTTTCCCAGCGTGGAGGGTCTTGCATCAGAGGGACGCTGCCAATCGAAGGCGGCGAGCGCGCCCGTAGAGTCCTGCAGCCGGTAGGCGGTTCCGGTGAATTTCTGGGTCTTGGACTCGTACTCCGCCTGCTCGGCCTGCTGCAAGCCGCACTCGTCCCAAAGCGGGCGGTCGGAGACCTCAAGCGGCTTGGCAGACGCGCGGTGGAAGGCGCCGAAGGTGTCGGGCCAGATACCGGCAAAGCAGCCCGCCGGCAGAAGAAGCGTCACCAGAAGCTTCGTCATGGTCATCTTTCATATTAGACGCAAACCGCGAACAGGAGAGAATGAGAAAGATTCGATGACACAAGATCCGCGCGAGGTGTACTCCCGTCTGCTGGAAGAGCGGCGCGCCGAAATCGGCCGGCGCGAGCAGCGTCACCGGACACTCGGCTACTTGAAGGTGGCGGCGGCAGTTGCTGTCGGCGGGGCGCTATGGATGGCGCTTGTGCACATTGCCTCCATCCTCTGGGTACTGCTGCCGGCCGCGGTGCTGGCCGCGCTCTCGGTATTCCACGAGCATCTATTGCGGCAACTCGAGCGGCGGCGCAGAGCGGAGCGATATTTCGAAGGGGCGCTGGCGCGGCTGGACGGAAACTGGGCTGGCACGCGTGAAACGGGTGAAAAATATCTCGACCCGGCGCATCCTTACGCGCAGGATTTGGACGTGTTCGGCAAAGGTTCGTTGTTTGAGCTGCTCTCGACGGCGCGGACGCACATCGGCGAGGATACGCTAGCGCGGTGGTTGTTGGCGCCCGCTAATCCAGAGACCGTGCGTGCCCGGCACGAGGCGGTGAACGAGCTGCGACCGCGGCTGGATCTGCGGGAGGATCTGGCGATCGTGGCGGAAGAGGCACGCACGGGCGTCGATCCGGTTTCGCTCGCGGCATGGGGCGAGGCAGCGCCGCTGATCGAAGGCAGAGGGCTGCGCACTGGCGTGTTTGTGCTGACAGCGCTCGGCGTGCCAGCCGGGTGCGCGTTCGTGGGATACGTTGTGCACCAGTTCGGGCTGGTTGAAATGGCCGAATCAACGGTGGCGCGGCTGCGAGACTTTTTCTTGGTCGTCATGTTAGTGAACTTTGTGTCTCTACATCGCGTGCACAAACGGGTGCAAGCGGTAGTGGGAGCTGTGGATGGTTCCGCGCATGGGTTGAAGCTTCTCTCAGAGGTACTAGTGCGGCTGGAGCGCGAGAATTTCCACTCACCGATGTTGGCCGCCTTGCGGGCTTCCCTGGACGCGGAAGGCGATCCGCCCTCCAAACGTATTGCGTGGCTCAACCGGCTGATGGAGCTGCTCGATTCGCGCGATCATCTTGTGGTGCGGATCGCCGAACCGTTCACACTGTGGACCACGCACCTGGCATTCGCAGTAGAGCACTGGCGGCGGCACAGCGGCACTGCGGTGCGCCGATGGCTCACTGCAACCGGTGAAATCGAAGCGTTGTGTTCGTTCGCGAGCCATGCGTTCGAGCACCCGGCGGATCCATTTCCTGAATTCACCGCAGACGCGCCGTGGCTGGAAGCAGAAGGCGTCGCGCACCCGTTCTTGCCTGAGAGCAGCGTGGTGCGGAATGATGTGCGGATCGGCGGCGAGCTGCGGCTGTTGGTAGTGAGCGGCTCAAACATGTCGGGCAAAAGCACGCTCTTGCGGACGCTCGGCATCAATGCCGTTCTGGCGCAGGCGGGTGCGCCGGTGCGGGCGCGAAGGTTGCGGATGTCACCGCTCGCGATTGGTGCATCGATTCGCATTACGGACTCCCTGCAAGGCGGCGTGTCGCGATTCTATGCAGAGATTCTGCGGTTGCGCCAAATTCTGGATCAAACGGGCGGGCCGCTGCCGGTGCTGTTTCTGATCGATGAGTTTCTACATGGCACGAACTCCCACGACCGGCGGATCGGCGCGGAGGCGCTCGTACGAGGCCTGGTGGAGCGGGGCGCCATCGGGCTGATCACAACGCACGACCTGGCGCTGGCGGATATTGCCGAAGGACTCGGCACGCGAGCCGCCAACGTGCACTTCGAAGATCAGATCGAGAACGGCCAGATTCACTTCGATTACGCGCTACGGCCGGGCGTGGTGCGCAAGAGTAACGCGATTGAGTTGATGAGATCGGTGGGGCTGGAGATATAGCCGCGATAGATAAGCCGTGTGATGAGTGAGGACAAAATTCAGAAAACGTCAATAGCGCCGATGCTGTCGGTACGGCACGGAGCGAACGCGGATGAGTTCAATTGAGGGATGGCGTTCCCGCCATTTCCCAGATCCGCACTTCGCTGGGACGTTTCTCGGAGGTGTTGACAGCCTACCGGTTGGCAGTTGTAGTATATAGATGTTGGCAGGCAACATGTCTGAAAACAAAACGGACGTCCCGTACGGAACGCTGGATCTCCTGATCCTGAAAACACTCGACACGATGGGCCCGATGCACGGCTACCGCATCGCCAGGAGAATTGAGCAGGTCGCGGAGAACCTTTTGCGATTGAACCAGGGGTCGATTTATCCAGCTCTCATACGCCTGGAAGAGCAAGGCTGGATTCGCACGCAATGGGGAGTTTCCGAGACAAAACGCAAGGTTAAGTTTTATTCGCTGACCAGGGCTGGAGCAAAGCAACTCAATGTCGAGGTTGCGAACTGGGAGAGGGCGACGGCGCTGGTGGCCCGGTTCCTGGAGGCGGAGTCATGAACCTTCGATTCGCGGTGGGCCGTCTGCTGGCGCTGTTCCGCAATCGGCGTCTCGACGGGGAACTGGAGGGTGAAATCCTCGCCCACCTGGAGATGGCCGAGCTCAATGCCATTGCCGCCGGACTGTCGCCCGAAGAGGCTCGACGTGAGGCCCGCCGTGGTTTCGGAGGCATCGAACAGATGAAGGAAAATCATCGCGAACAACGGAGTGTCCGGTGGGTGGAGAACCTGTTGAGAGACCTACGATACGGGATGGCTTCGCTAGCGCGGGATCCCGGGTTCGCCGCGGTTACCATCGGATTGCTGGCTCTCGGCATTGGCGCCAACACGGCAATGTTCACTATCGTTGATGCGGTCCTGTTGAGACCGCTTCCGTTCCCTGAACCAGAGCGCATGGTAAGGCTGTGGGAAACGCCGACCCCTGGGCACCACAACAACACCACCACACTCACTTTTCTCGATTGGAAGCGGCAGGACACCATCTTCGAGGCGTTGTCCGCGGAAGAGCCTGTCAGCGCCGCAGTGGCGACTGGCGCCGATCCGGTGCGCCTTTCGGGCAAATTGGTGTCGGCCGATTACTTCAACGTATTCGGCGTGACGGCTCGAATCGGGCGCACGTTCGCACTGGGCGAGGACCAGCCGGGAGCAACCCCGGTGGTGGTGCTGAGCTACTCGTTGTGGCAGACGCGATTCGGGGGCGATCCCGACGTTCTGAAACGCGACTTTGTGCTCGACGGTGAATCACACAGGATCATTGGGGTGTTACCCGCGGGCAGTTTCGACCGGGACGAGGCACGGTTCTGGCAGCCGCTGATCTTGGCGCCGATCCAACTGAATCGCAATCAGCACTGGCTGCAAGTGGTCGGACGCCTGCGCTCCGGTGTGAGCATCGAGCAGGCGCGAGCCAAGATGAGCAGTTTGAGAGCCAGTCTTGGCGCGGTGATTCCACAAAAGAAATTGGGTTTCGCGGTGGATCCGTTCGCGCAACTGCTGGTTGGCGATACCCTGCGCCGCTCGATCTACCTCGCGTTCGGAGCGGTTCTGCTTGTGTTGCTCATCGCCTGCGCGAACGTGGCGAACCTGGTGCTGGCCAAAGGAGCAACCCGGCGGAAGGAGATGGCCCTCCGAGCCGCCTTAGGGGCCGGCCGCGGCCGTTTGATTGGACAGTTGCTCACGGAGAGCCTGGTGCTGTGTCTTCTCGGAGGCATGGCGGGCATTGCGGTGGCCTACCTACTGCTTCATGCCGCAGCTCCACTGGTAGCGGCATCGCTGCCGTTTACGGCCGATCTCAGCCTGGATCTGCGCGTCCTCGGCTTTGCCGCACTGGCCGTCATGGCGGTTTTGATACTCACGGGTTTGCTTCCTTCCTTGCAAACTTCCTTCGGCAAGCTGTCGAGCTCGTTGAATCAGGCGGCTCGTGGATCGTCGGCTTCGAGCGCAGCGGTGCGCCGCACAATCGTCATCGGTGAAGTGGCGGCTTCCGTTGTGCTGATCTGCGGCGCGGCGCTGCTATTCAAGAGCCTGGCGAAACTTGAGCAAGTGGATGCCGGCGTACGAATCGACCACGTAATCACGATGTCGACGGATCTTCCATCGACTGCATACCCGACCCCAGAAAGCGCCACCACATTCTATGAAGCGGTCGTGCAACGGCTCCGATCGGCGCCTGGAGTCGAGCAGGCAGCTCTCTCGCTCGACTTGCCTCTTCAAGGCACACGGTGGGGCGAGTGGATCAGCCTGGCGGGAGTGAAGGAGGCTCTCCTAGTTCGTGTAAAGATGGTCGATCCGTGGTATTTCGCGACGCTCCAAATTCCCCTAGAATCCGGGCGCGGATTTGAAGAGCGCGATCGCGCGGGCGCTCCGCCCGTCATGGTGATCAATCAGGAGGCGGCGCGGTTTTTGTCAAGCAGATTCGATATGGCGAATCCGATTGGGCGAGTTGTAGGCATCCACTTGCCTGGCTACGGCCCAATCCCAGAGTCCCCAGTGAGCGTGCAGATCGTGGGCGTGATTCGGAACGAGCGTACCGGCGGATTGCACGCGCCGGAAGAGCCTGTGGCCTATGTACCTTTGGCCCAGGTCCCGCGACAGGACGTCAGTCTGGTGGTTCGCACACGGAGCGAACCTTTGGCGGCAATGTCCGGGATTCGGGAAGCAGTGCGGCAGATCGATCCCCACCTGCCGCTGGGGGAAGTAAGGACGATGGAACAGGTGAAGGAGCGGAGCATACTCTGGGAGAAGCAGCCCACGTGGGTGGTGGGAGCCTTCGCCGGCGTCGCCGCACTGATGGCCGCACTGGGACTTTACGGCGTTCTGGCGCATGCGGTAACGCAGCAGCGCCGCGAGATTGGCATCCGCATGGCCCTGGGCGCGCGGCCGGGCGACGTCGTATCGCACACTTTGCGCAACGCCCTCTCGATGGTGATCGTGGGGCTTGCCGTCGGACTGGCTGGAACCTTTGCGCTGACGCGGGTCCTGAAGAGTCTCTTGTTCGAAGTGTCCGCGCTGGACCCGGTCGCACACGCGCTTGCCTGCGTCCTGATGACTCTAATCGGAATACTGGCGGCTTGGATCCCGGCGAGCCGGGCGGCCCGGGTGGACCCTATGACGGTGCTTCGCGACGAAGGCTGATTGGGATGAAGCCCCTTCGGCTTCCCCCCTTTGAGATCGCCGATGATCGTTCCGCTTATCAGCGACAGGGAGTCAGAGAAAAACCTCTACCATACACTGCGCCACACCCGATTCGCCTTCCACCTCGATCACCTACGACGCCCCGGCAGCTCTTTCGGATTCGGGCGGTGCAGTGTGGAGGGCTTGGTGCGACAGCATTTGATCGCGAAGGGTTCGGGACGCGGCCAGGGCTTGCATGCAACCAAACCAGATGCTCGGAAACGAGGTATCAGAAGACGGGCGGTATTGAGCCAGGTGCTGCTGGGCCGATGCCAGTTCAGTGGCGGCATCGATGCAACTCACCCGGAGACGTTCACACTCCACACACTCGGGCATATTTGGTGTATAATCGCCGTGCTGGGAGGACGGCTGGAACCCACGTACTCGCCGTGCCATCGACGTTTTCGTGCCTGCCTCGCTCTCAGCACTCTCAAAGCGCCTGGGTAAAATCCCAGTTTGCGTCATCTAGGGCACCGGAAACTACTAGTAGAATTCCTAGGTTACAAGTAGGGCGTAGTCTATTTCACTATTCCCAGGGTCATAGCGGACCGTACCAACTCGGCGACGGAATGCACTCCCAGTTCTTCCATGATGCGGTACTTATGGAACTCCACGGTTTTCGGAGAGACGTGGAGAGTGAAGGCGATCTCCTTCACGGGGCGACCCTCCGCCAGTAACTGGAGGACTTCACGCTGGCGTGAGGTGAGCCTTCCGAGGCCGGGCCGCCTCTCACGAGAACGGGTCTCGATGGCCCGCTTGACCAGGTCCGCAATGGGCCGGGCAACATAGGCGCTTCCGCCGAGGACTTCGCGGATGGCCAGAGGCAATTCATCGGCTCCGGAGCTTTTCAACACGTAACCGCAGCCGCCTAACGCCAGGGCCTCGATGGCGTAGCTGACCTCCGAGTGCATGGTCAGAAAAACGATCTTCACCACGGGATCGAGCAAACGGAGCTGCCTGGCGGCGTCAATGCCATTCAACAAAGGCATGGTCACATCGGTGATGACGACGTCCGGGAGGAGTTGTCGAGCGGCTCGCAGCAGCGCGCGGCCGTCCTTGACAGCGCCGACGATCTCGAAGTCGGGCTGATCGAGCACGAGGTGGAGGCCGGCAATGACGATGTCGTGGTCGTCGGCCAGCAACAGCCTCCAGCGTTTCATGAGCCGACCGACTTCAAGGGCGCGCGGACCTCGATCTCAGTACCTTTTCCGGGCTGGGAACGGATGGAAAAGTCGCCACTGACCAGGCGCACCCGCTCTTCCATGCTGATGAGGCCCAGGCCGCCCCGTCTCCTGGCCTCCTCCGGCTTGAAGCCGGCTCCCACGTCCTCAATCAGGAGCACCAAGTCGGATTCGTGGCGGGCCAGAACGAAGTGCACTTCCTTAGCGCCGGCGTGTTTTCCGATGTTGCGAAGAGCCTCCTGGCCCACGCGAAAAAGGCACAGGGCCACGTCGGCGGGGACGGCGCGTGGAACATCTTGAGCCTGAAACTCGACCGGAATAGCGGAACGCTGCGAGAATCCGAGGCACTCTTCGCGCAAAGCGGCTTCCAGACCGAGATCGTCCAAGATGGCGGGGTGGAGACGGCGCGAGAGGCGATGGACCTCGTCGGAGAGACCGCTGATTTTTTGCCCAAGATCGCGTATGCGGTCTTTCAGCGAGTCGGGCGATTTGGGTGGGGACTTGGCCAGCGCGGAGGCTTCCATGCCAAGAGCAGCGAGCTTCTGGCTGAGATCGTCGTGGAGGTCGCGAGCGATGAGTTGCGTCTCGGTCTCCTGAATAGAGAGCAGCCGCGCCGTCAGGCCTTGCAGCTCCTGCTGGTTTTTGAGGAGGGCGGCCTCGGTCTTCTTGCGCTCGCTGATATCGAGAACGAAAGTGACGCCGAGCGGGCCGTCCTTGGTCTCCAGGCGGCTCAAGCTAGTGGCCACGGGAAACTCCGAACCGTCCTTGCGGCGCCCGGTAAGCTCCAGGCCAGCTTCCATCTCCCGGGTCCATGGCGAGGCGATCCAATCTGTGCGGCGGCGCGCGTTCTCTCCGCGTAGAGTTTGCGGCAGCAGGTCTCCGATAGGGAGCGCCAGCAATTCCTCGCGGCTGTAGCCGAACATCGTTTCGGCCGAGGCGTTGACCAACTTGATGCGGCCTGTTCGATCGTGGGCCACAACCGCCTGAGACGCCGATTCCAGCAAGGCCTTTACGGTGGCCGCCTGATCGCGCGCGTCCTCTGTGGCTTGCTGGCGCTCGGTGACGTCGATCCCGGTGGCCACAATGTATTCGAGAGCGCCATCGCTGCTGACGGTACTACTAGACCAGGCGATCAGCCGGCACCCCCCGTCCTTCGTGATCCAATAGTCCTCGCGCCGGACGGGCTTGCCCAGGCGCACTTCGTCGAGAGCGGACTTGACGCTGGCGGCTTCCTTCGGAGTCAGCATAAATTCCCAGATGCGGCGGCCGGCCACTTCGTCCTGCGAGTAGCCGGTACGCTCCTGGCAGGCGCGATTGAAGCGCACGATCCGTCCTTCGCGGTCCATCACCACGACGAGAAGATCCTTGGCGGCGTCGTCGAGAATCGCTAAGACGAGATTTTCCTCCTTGCGCTTGGCCTCTTGACTCTGCTTGAGCTCGCTGATATCGACGAAGGCCATGAGAACGCCGGTGATGGCGCGCTCCCTGGTCCGGTAGGGGCACAGACGGACGGAATACCATTGGCCGCCATCAGCCTTCACTTCGCGCTGCACGTCACGGCCGTCGTCCATGACGCCCGAGATCAGCTCCTCGAGATCGGGAACGATGATGCGCATGCGAATGTCGCTAAGGGGACGGCCGATGTCACCGGGCAGCAGGTGCAGCAGCCGTTCAGCCGAGGGAGTGGAGCGGCGGATGCGGCGATCAGCGTCGAGCATCAGGATCGGAATGTTAACGCCGCTGAGGACGTTGGACAAGTCGTCGGTGAGATGAGCCAGCTCGGTGTTGCGGTTCTGCAACTGCTCGTTGAGGGTGACCAGTTCCTCGTTACTGGATTGCAGCTCTTCTTTGGCCGTTTCCAACTCTTCGTTGGCGCTTTGAAGCTCTTCCATACTGGAAAGGGCTTCTTCATTGGCGGTCTTTAACTCCTCGTTGGTGGATTCCTGTTCCTGGATGACCGACTGCAAGTATTCTCTGGTCCGGGCCAGTTCGGTTTTGAGCCGCAGCACTTCGCGGTCCTCGATCTTGGTGCGCTTTCGTCCTGCGGGCGGCGGCTCTTCGGACCGGCCGGTCTCATCGAACAGGACGAGGAAGTACCTTTCGTTGGCGCCCGGTCCGGGCAGGGGGCGTACCTCAATCGTGACGTCGCGATGGCCCCCGTTATGTTTGATGTGGACGGCCTCGCGGCGCACGATGTTTCCAGTCCGGCGAGCGTTGTGGATACTGGCGCGCAGCACGAAGACCAGTTCGTCGCGGACCATTCTGAGCAACTGAAAGGTAGCTTTTCCGGGAGCCGGATGGAGATAGGGGCTGGTATCGCCGCGGAAGTGCAGAATCTGAAGCTCATTGTTGACGACCAACCCGGCATGGGCGTAACGATCCCAGACGACGCGGTCGGCTTCTTTCTCGAGGTCGAAGCGTGGCGCCTCTTCCGCAGGGCGCACCTCGCGTGGTATGAGGCGGCCGAGTGCCGCGGGCCCGATCTCGTAACCGGCCTGTGTGGTTCCTTTCTTCGTGAAGAATTTGCTTTTCCGGTCGACGATGGAGAACAGGTCGGGGAAGCCTCCGAGAGTTTCCGACTTACCCAGGAGCAGATAACCAGTGTTTTTCAACGCATAGTGAAAAGAAGCCAGAATCCTCTTCTGGAGCACGGGCTCGAGATAGATCAGGACATTGCGGCAACTGATGAGATCGAGCCGGGAAAACGGCGGGTCTTTGGTGAGATCGTGGCGCGCGAACACGCATAGATCGCGAACGTTGGACTTGATCTGGTAGTGCCCGTCGGTTTTTGTGAAGAAGCGGCGCAGGCGGCCAGGAGAAACGTGAGAGAGCGCATCCATTGGATAGATGCCGAGACGAGCCTTTTCGACGGCCTCCTCGCTGACATCCGTTCCAAAGACCTGGACTGGGGTCGTATCCGCCCGGCCGGCCAGCACTTCCAGGAGGCAGATGGCCAACGAATAGGCTTCCTCACCAGTAGAACAGCCGGCGATCCAAACGCGGAAAGGGTCGCCGGCGGGCTTACCGCTGAAGATACGTGGCAGGATCTTGGCCTGAAAGGCGCGGAAGACTTCGGGTTCGCGGAAGAAGCTGGTGACGTGAATCAGGATGTCCTGATAAAGGGCGTCCAATTCCTCGCGATGGGATTCGAGGTACTTGACGTAGGCGCTAAGGCGCTCGATTTTATGCAGAGCCATGCGCCTCGCGACGCGCCGCTTGATGGTGGATTTTTTGTAAAAGGTAAAGTCCACGCCCGAGGCCGCGTTGAGGAGTTTGAAAGTGCGCAGCCAGTCGTCGTCGCGGGCGGGCAGCGCGGGGGCGCCCTCGCCAAACTGCGCCATGCCGACGTAAGGGTGGCGGCTGATCCGGATGATTTCGCGGGCAATGCGTTCCGGCGGCAGGACGAAATCCACGCACCCGGCACTGATGGCGTTGGTGGGCATGCCATCGAACTTGGCAGTTTCCGGCTCCTGCGCGAACGTGATACCGCCTTCCACCTTGATGGCCTTGAGGCCGAGGGTGCCGTCAGATGCGGTGCCGGAGAGGATGACACCGATGGCGCGGGCTCCCTGATCCTGGGCCAGGCTGCGGAAGAAATCATCGATGGGCAAATGATGCTCCCTGGGGGCCTTGCGGCGCACCGCCTGGAGCACTCCGCGGGAAATGCGGATGTCGGCGTTCGGTGGAATCACGTACACGTGGTTCGGCTGCACCCGCGCTCCCTGCCGCACCTCAGCGATGGGCATCTTGGTCGCGCTGGCGAGAAGCCTGGTGAGCATGCTCTCATGCCGGGCTTCCAGGTGCTGCACGTAGACGAAAGCCATTCCGGTATCCGGGGACAAAGCCTGGAGCAGCTGCTTGATGGCTTCCAGCCCGCCGGCTGAGGCTCCAATTCCGACGATGGCCATCGGCTGGGTCTCAAGAGCGGGATGCTGGACCGTGGTTAGCGAAGATGGGGCAGGTTTGTGAGCCCTTGCCGGCTTGAGTGCGGTTTTAGTCTTCTTGCCGGATTTTCGGGTGGCTTTCTTCATTAGCCGGCCGCAATGCTGGTTCTAAGCATAGCGCGCGGAGCGGAATCTGGAGGCTTGAGTTGGCGCTGCTCCAAGGCGGGCAGCGTACCCGGAATCCGGACGTTCAACTCTGTCGGAAATCTGGGCAGCTTTGTCGGGCCATCGCTCATCGGAGCGGTTGCCAACGGACCGAGAGGGATCTACAGAGGCCTCGCCTTTGGGGGCGTTTCGTTGATCGTGTCAGCAACGCTTGTACTCCTTCTGCCCAAGCATGGCGCTGGCCGCCTGCCCGTTCCGGCTGACCGCAACGTCCGGTAAAGCCACTGGGTGATCGGCAAACCATCTGTGTAGAAAGGCCGCGGGTATCCCGCAAACGGCGCGGTGTCCCCGCGCTACCGTTTTTCGATGTACGCCCGGGCTGAGATGACCTGAGGGAGGTCCTGATCGGCGTGGGACCAGGCGCCCAGAAATTCGCGGTAGGCTTTGACTGCTTCGTCGTGCTCGCCCTGTTTATCCCAGGACGCGGCGATGCCGTAGAGAGCCCAGCCGGAGTGGGGACGCTGGTCGAGTACCTTCTTATATATGTTGCGGGCGTCATCGAACTTGCCGGAGCGGATGCACGCGTCTCCCAAGACTTCGAGAGCCGGGCGGGAGTATTGCGGCGGCTCGGAATAGCCGAGATCTCTCTCCTTCTGATCGGCTTGTTCGAGAAGTGTGCGGGCAGCTTCCAGGTCGCCTTTGCGGCCGGCGATATTGCCGCGCAGCTCCACTGACGCCGTCCCGAGAAGTTTCAAAACGCGATCGCGAGTGGATTTGGCCGCATCTTTCAAGTCTTCCTGCGAGATCCGCCAGAGCATGGCATCGAGGGCCGTGGAATGGCGTTCAGCCTCATCGAGCTGGTTTGCATCCGCGGCTTTCATTCCCCGCGCGTATGCGACCAGGCCATCCCGATAGCTGCGCGTGGCCAGAGTGAGATCGGAATCGGGAACATCGAAATGCATCGGATGTTCGATGACGTCGTCCCATTTCGCAAAGCGGATGGCGAGGCGGTTCGAAGTGGCGGAGAGTTGGCCGACGTAAAAGCCAAATTTGCCGGGTTCGCCGGGGGTCTTGACCGTGCCTTCCAGCTCGCGAGCATACTCGCAGGCTTCCTGATAGCGGCCTTCCTCGGCGCAGTTAGCGATGAGATAGCTGAGGTTGTGCTGATAGTTCCAGTCGTCCGCCACGGAGACGTGCTGCGTGGCCATATAGTCGAGGTCGACGCGCCGGGCATCGAGAAAGATCTGGCGGGCACGCTCGTAATCGCCTACGCGATAAAAAATGTGGCCCGGCATGTGGACCATATGGCCGGAAGACGGGGCGAGCCTGCCCAGTTTTTCTGCGCTCTCGAGTGCCCATTCGGGGTGGATGTCTTCGACCGCGTGGATCCAATAGTGATTGGCGGCGGCATTATCGGGATGGTCGTGCAGGATGCCACGCAAGATTGCCTGGGAGTAAAGCGCGCCGGGGCGCGGTTCGCCTTTTGCGTCATAACTGCCCTGTGCAAGGGCGAGCAGCAGCTTAGCGTCGAGATCGCCCGGGTAGTGATCGATGAGCGATTCCATTTCCTGGTTGAATGCTTTGGTGGCTTCCTCGCCGCTTTTGTCTTCGGAATCAGCGGAGGCGCGAATGTACCGCTGCTCGTGATCCGTAGCCTTGAACGACAGCTCTTTGGCCTTGGCCATTTCCGCCTTGGCCTGGTCTTTGTTGCCGCCCCGCATTTCGAGAGATTTCGAAACGCCCCAATGGCACATGGCGCAATCGGGATCGAGACGCAGGGCCTGCTGGAATGCGCGTAGGGCTTCATGGTCCCAGAAGCAATGCAAGAGTGCGAGGCCTTGATTGAACCATTGCTGCGCTTCGGGAGACTTGGTGGTGATCTTGATTTCACTATGGCCGATGCCGTCGATGTGCTGGGGCGCGGGGATTTTGTCCAGATCAACGGCGACCGTTTCCGGTGACGCGTGGTGATGGGTTTGACCGAGCGCGACGGTGCACAGCAGCAGAGCGGCGAGTTGTGATTTCATCTAAGGGAAGTTTAGGCGACGTGGTGGGGAGGGTGCAAGGAAGAGGATGTGATTTTAACGCCGAGACGCCGAGAAACGCGAATGCGGACGCATTACCGGCCGAGGGTCTTCGACAAGTAGTCAACGATCACTTTCACTTCCGCGTCCGAGGCCGGTGCTCCCCTGGCGACCATGCTCTGCACAACGGCATTCCATTCGGCGGCATTCATGCGCTGGCTGGTGACGACTTCCACCGAATGACAACCAGTGCCGCAGGTTTTCTCCACTAAGGCTTTCGCGCCACCCGCCGGCAGAACGAGCGGCGTAAAGGCCCCGACTTTTGGCCGGCCACGCTGGACCTCTGCCGCCGCGGCAACCGCCTTGGCTACCGATGCCGGCAAGGGCTTTCGGGGAACATCCGGTATGGCAAATGCGACCAGGCTATTACTCAGCCCGCCGCCCAGAAACGCTCCACCACCCTCCGCCATCAGCGCCACGTATTGTCTTCCGTCGCGACCCATGTATGTGATCGGGATGGTGTGCCCGCTCGCTTCCAGCTTCGTTTCCCACAGCAGCTTCCCAGTTTTCGAGTCAAACGCGCGGAAGCGGGAGTCATTCGTCGCTCCGATAAACACAAGGCCGCCCGCGGTGGCGATGCTGCCGCCCAGGTTCACCGAGCCGGTGTCACGCACGCCGATAGCCTCGAGCGCCTCGATCCTTCCCAGCACGGAGTGCCAAGCAATGTCGCCGGAGACCAGATCGACTGCGATCAGTTCTCCAAATGGCGGGTTCTGGCACGGTATGCGCGTCTCTCGATTCCAAAACCGCGCGTAGGTCCCATAGGCCGAGGTGCGGACGTAATCCGATCCGCGCTTTTCCATGTGGGCCCACTGCCCTACATTCATGACATTCACAAACAACAGGCCCAGGGATGGATCTACGGATACGCCGCCCCAATTCCCGCCGCCCAGCGTGCTCGGGAAGAACAGCGCGTTGCCTTCGAGCGGCAGGGGAGTGTATGGGACCCCAATTTTCATGTGATTTGTTTCGAACAATTGTTGGCAAAAGCGTGCGTGGTCGGGAGAACGGTCGTACATGTCCTCCAGGCGAAACGTGTTCTTCGCGAGCGGCGGAGGCTTGACCGGAAAGGGCTGCGTCTTCGCGGAAACTTCCCCAGGTATGGCGGTTTGGGGCACGGGCCGTTCCTCCACGCCATAGACCGGCTCTCCGGTCACGCGGTCAAAGACGAACAACAGGCCCATCTTGGTGATTTGCGCGACGGCAGGAATGGTGCGGCCAGCGCGGTGAATATCAAACAACGCGGGCGGAGCGGCTAGATCGTAGTCCCAGAGATCGTGATGCACGAGCTGCTGGTGCCACTTCTTTTCACCGGTCCGCGCGTCGAGCGCGACGAGTGAGTTGCCGTATAGACCGTCACCGACGCGATCCGCACCGTAGAAGTCCGAGGTCGGCGCACCGAGCGGGGCGTAAACGATGCCGCGCTTCACATCAATCGTGAAGAAGCCCCACGTATTGGTGCCGGACCGATTCTTCCAGCCACCGGTGGGCCAGGTTTCCGATCCCGGCTCGCCTGGCCGTGGCACGGTGTGGAAGGTCCACAGCAGTTTGCCGGTCTTTGCATCCCAGCCGCGAATGTCGCCGTAGGCACCCGCGCTAGGCGAACCCTCGCCGTTGCTGCATCCCGTAATGACGACGTCACCAAACACCGCCGGCGGCGATTCCAGCGCGTACCGGCCGTCCTGCAAATCGCCCAGCACACCCTTCTTGAGATCCACGCGGCCTTCGTCGCCAAAACCTGGCGCGGGTTTGCCGGTGGTTACGTCAAGCGCGAGAAGATGATATCCGTTGCCCAAGAAGACCCGCGGATGCAGGCCGCCATTTCCCGGCCAATAAGCGAGTCCACGTAGCGCCGCCGGAGCCGCGTCGAACTTCCACAGCAACTCGCCGGTCTCGGGCACGAGCGCATATACGCCATCGGGCGCAGTCACGTACATGACACCGTTCACGACAATGGGCACGGCCTCTGACCCCGGCTTTCCGGTACGGAACGTCCACGCGAGTTGCAGATGTTCGACGTTGCCTGTGTGAATCTGCCGCAAAGGGGAGTAGCGCATCGCGCCGGGATCATTGCCGTAAGAAGGCCAGTCCGTCTGCGCGCACGCGTGGATGCACAGCAGGAGCAGTGCGGCGAAGCGAGTCACCCCACTACTCTAGCCAATAAAGAGGTTGCCGGAGGCGGAACCTTCAGTTGACCAGCTTGCCGCGGCGCAGGTAGGCCGGGGTGTCGAGATCGTCGGGATCGAATGCCAAGGCCGGAGCAGCCGCCGCTGCACTGGCCGCTGCGGGTTCGTAGGGCTCGGCGGGTTCTTCGATAACCGGCTCTGGTTCCGGCTCGGGTTCGAATGCCGGTTCAAGGGCGCGCGGGGGTTCGGGAACTGCCACAATGCGCGGCTCAGTGAGCACCGGGCGTTCGGCCACGGGGGCGCCTTCGGGTTGGAATCCGGTGGCGATCACCGTGATCTTCACAGAATCCTGCATCGATTCGTTCAGGATCACGCCGAAGTTGATCTGGACGTCGTCGCAATCGGCGGCTTCACGAATGATGGAGCATGCTTCGTTCACTTCATGCAGGCCGAGCTGGCTCGATCCGGTAATGTTGATGAGGATGCCGCGCGAGCCCGTGATGCGCGAATCTTCGAGCAACGGGCAACTGATGGCTTTGCGAGCTGCTTCGACGGCGGCGTTGGCGCCATGGCCAACGGCGGTACCCATCATGGCGTATCCCATGCCCTGCATGGTGGCGCGGATATCGGAGAAATCGCGATTGATCAGACCGGGCGTTGTGATGATGTCGCTGATGCCCTGCACCGCCTGCACCAGGATGTCGTCGGCCAGCCGGAAGGCCTCGAAGAAACTTGTGCCGCGCGGAACCAGCTCGAGCAGACGGTCGTTGGGAATGGCGATTACAGTGTCAACGGTGCCGGCCAGCTCGGCCAGGCTTCTGTCGGCTTGGCGCATGCGGCGCACGCCTTCAAAAGTGAACGGCTTGGTAACGACAGCGACGGTGAGAGCGTCGAGTTCCTTGGCGAGTGACGCCACGACGGGAGCAGCGCCCGCTCCTGTGCCGCCGCCAAGACCCGCGGTGACAAAGACCATGTCAGAGCCCTGTAGCAGCTCGATGATACGCTCGGTGTCTTCGAGGGCCGCCTGTCGGCCGACCGCCGGATCTGATCCCGCGCCCAAACCGCCGGTAATCTTGGTGCCGATTTGCAGCTTGTTGGGAACGATGGACGATTCCAGCGCCTGCACGTCGGTGTTCATGATATGGAACTCGACGCCTTCCAGACCCTCGTGAATCATGCGTGCAACCGCGTTTGAGCCGCCGCCGCCCACACCCACCACCTTGATGCGCGCGCCTTTCCGGCTCTCCTCCCGCAGCTCAAACTTCAACCGGTCAAAACCCGAGTCGAGCAATGCCATTGTTGTCTTCCTTTCGTTCGTTACTTCAATATCCGCGCCAGCATTCCCACGGACTGGCGTTCCAGTTCTCCCTGCACTTTCAATTTCGCCGAGTACATGGCGAGGCCCGCGGCCGTGGTCCATGACGGCTGGTCGAGCTCCGCGGGCCAATCCTGGATCCCAATGGGAAGGCCGTTTCGCGCCTGGCAGCGAAGCACGTCTTCCGCCATGTCACACATCGCGGCCAGACGGGCGCCACCACCGGTGAGCACTACGCCTCCCACGAGCGAGCGCTCCATCCCGACACGCGCTACGTCGCGCCGCACATACTCAAACAGCTCGCGCGCGCGCGCCTCGATGATCTCGTTCAACAGCCGCCTGGGAAGCTCCCGGGCTTTGTCGTCGCCCGGCGACGCCACCTCGACCACGCTGTTGTCCGCGGTATATTCCGCCGTCGCGCTGCCGTATTGTTCCTTCACCAGCAAGGCCTCTTCCAGGCTGATGTGAAACGCGAGCGCCACATCGCGAGTGAGATGATCGCCGCAAATCGGCAGGCTGGAAGCGAGCTGCAGGCTGTCGTTGTAATACAACACGAGATCGGTGGATTGCGCGCCGATATCCACGAGCGCGGTGCCTTCGTGGCGATCTTCCGGCAGGATAGAGGCGAAATGCGCGGCGACTGGCTCGTAGACCGTTTCCTCGACCGCGATGTGCGCCTGGTTAACCGCGCCGATCAGGCAATTATGCTCCTGGATGGAGCCGGTGATCAGGTGCGCGTTGGCTTCCAGGCGCTGCGCCAGCATGCTGCGCGGGTCGCGGTGGCCAGGATGGTCCTCAACAATGAAATCCTGCGGAAACAACTGGAGAACGACGCGATCTTCGCGAAGCTGCACTTTCCATGCGCGGTCGAGCGCGCGATTGACGTCGCGCTGCTCGATCTCCCGCGGCCGTCCGAGATCAATGCGGCTGCGGCTGTTGGCGCCGCGAACGGTAGTGCCGCCGAAACCTACGGTCGCGGCGTCGATCGAGATCTGCGCTTCGGATTCGGCTTGGCGCAGCACATCGAGCACACACTCGGTGACGGCATTTTGGTCGGTGATCCGGCTCTTCACCCAGCCGCGCGATTCGCATTCGCCATGGCCCAGGAAGCGCAGCCGTTCATGCTCCACCAGACACGCTACCGATCGCGTGCGGCTGCTGCCGAGATCCAGGCCCACAGCTAGGAACGCTTTCGCCGTCATTGTCTGTCCGTTCCTGCCGTGATGCGATCGTCGAGCCGCAGGTCGAATGCACGCGAGTTGACGGAGTGCCGGCGGATCTCCGGATAATGCTCTAGAAAATTCTGCATGCGTTGTGAAAACTTCTGATTCCCCATGACCAATTCAACTGCGCTGCCTTCCACCTGGGTGACGAGGATCAGGTTCTCGGGTGCCGCCGCGTTCACTTCGGAAATGTCCTTACCGAGCGGGCCGAGGTCGTCGAGAAGGCGCAGCATAGCCTGCACGCGCAAACGGCGCTCGGCTTCCGTCTGTTCATCGGTAATGCCGCTCAAAACCGGGAAAGCAAAGTGCGATTGCGCAGGCTGCTCCAGCAGCACACCTTCAGCATCGATCAGTAGAACCCGCGAGCCCCGGCCACCGGGAACAGGAAGGTTGACGAACGCCGCTGGCTTGCGTTCTTTGATGTGGACGGACATTCGATTGGGCCAGATGCGGGCGATGGAGGCATCCTCGACCCAATCGATGGCCAGCAGCCGGCGGCGGCGCTCCGCAATGGGAGATAGAAAAACGCTGTGGCCGAAGTCAGGCGTGAAGGTGGCGAGCACGCGATAACGCGAGGCGTGGACAACGCCTTCCATGGTGAGGCCAGCACCACGCTCATCCGGCCTGGCCAGCGTGAACCGGGGATCGGTGTTGACGAAGCGGCGCACCATGCGGCCGGTGTAGACGACAATGGCGAGCGCCACGCCGGCCAGCGCCAGGTTGAGCCAGAGACGCCAGCGGATTCCTTTGGTCTGCTCAGTGCGCGCCATTTTTTCCTTCCGAAGCACGGCGTAACGCCGCGAGAATTTGATCTCCCGCCTGCCAAACATTACCCGCCCCCAGCGTAAGCACGGCGTCTCCCGGTTCGACGGCTTCGAGCGTGGCCGCGACGGCCCGCGGGATAGTGCCCGCATACTCCACGGATCGGTGGCCGAACTGGCGAATGCGTTCCACCAGCGCCTCCGCCGTCACGCCTTCGATGGGCTTCTCTGACGCGGCGTAGATATCGAGCACACAAAGTCGGTCTGCCTGCATAAACGAGCGGCCGAATTCGTCCATGAGGTGAAAAGTGCGCGTGTAGCGATGTGGCTGAAAAATGACGTGGAGGCGGCGGTATCCACCGAGCCGTGCTGCGGCCAACGTGGCGCGAATCTCCGTGGGATGGTGGCCGTAGTCATCGATGACGGTGACTCCGCGCTCCTGGCCACGCGTCTGAAGACGCCGATCGACGCCGGTGAAAGTCGCAAGACCGGCGCGGATCACGTCTGGCGCGACTTTCAGCTCCAGGGCCACGGCAATCGTCGCCAGCGCATTCAACACGTTGTGCTCGCCGGGAATGGCCACGTGGAACTCGCCCAAATCCGCGGCATGATGGCGGACACGAAAGTCGCTGGCGCAGGGGCCCGTGCGAACGTCGAGCGCCTCGATATCCGCCTGGGCGCTGCGGCCGTAGGTGATGATGCGACGGCGCACGGCAGGCAAGATACTCTGCACATTTTCATCGGCCAGGCAGAGGATGGCCGCACCGTAGAACGGAACTTTGTTCACGAACTCGATAAATGCCGAGCGGATGTCGTCGAGCGACGAATAGCAATCCAGGTGCTCGCGGTCGATATTGGTGACCACGGCCAGAATGGGCGCGAGCTTTAGAAATGAGCGGTCGCTCTCGTCGGACTCGACCACCAGAAAATCGCTCTTGCCCACGCGCGCATTCGAGCCTCCCATGGTTCCGACGCGGCCGCCGACCACCACGGTGGGATCGAGCCCTGCGTGGTTCAGCACCGTCGCTGTCATTGAGGTTGTCGTGGTCTTGCCATGGCTCCCCGCCACCGCGATCCCGTACTTCAAGCGCATTAGCTCAGCCAGCAGCTCGCCGCGCGGGATCACGGGGATTTGCAGCCGCCGCGCTTCCTGGACTTCCGGGTTCTGCTCGTCCACCGCCGAACTGACCACCAGCGCCTTGGCTCCGGCGACATGCGCGGCGTCGTGCCCTTCGTAGATGGTGGCGCCCAGCTTGGCCAGGCGGTCCGTGACCGGCGTCAGCTTCAGATCGGAGCCCGAAATGGTGTAGCCCAGGTTGAGCAGCACCTCGGCGATGCCGCTCATCCCAATTCCCCCGATCCCCGCGAAGTGCAGGTGCTGGACTCCGAAAAACATTTTATTAATGTATTGTTTCGGCTTCTGAAACGCGTGTCAAATGATTTCGTAATGTAGCTGCGCAAATCCTCACAGCGCCACTTCCTCCAGGATTTCGGCCGCCCGCGCCGCCGCTCCGGGATGCGCCAGCCGCCGGGCCGCGGCTCCCATGCGCTCCAGCGACTCCGGGTGACGCGCCAGCGCGGCCACCAGCTCGAAGAGTTTCGCGCCCGTCAGGTCGCTATCGAGCACCAGCTTGGCCGCCCCGGCGCTCTCAAAAGCCTGCGCGTTGCGCAATTGATGATCATCCGCGGCGAATGGAAACGGCACGAGCACTGACGGCCTGCCCCCTGCCGCCAATTCCGCCACGGCGCCCGCACCGGAACGGCAAATGATGAGGTCGGCTTGAGCAAACGCCGACGGCATATCCTCGATAAAGGGCCGCACCTCGCCACAGAGTTTTGATTCGCCAAACGCGGCACTGAGCGCTTCGTGCTCCGCTTGGCCGGTCTGCAAAACAAACCGGATTGGAAATTCGGCTTGGCGAAACAGCGGCCAACTGTTTCGCGCAGCGCGATTCAGCGTTCGCGATCCCTGGCTGCCTCCGGTCACGAGCACGGAAAAGACACCCTCGCTCGGCTTTGGCGTCAGCGCGAAGAATTCCTCGCGCACGGGAAGCCCGGTCACCTCCGTCCTGCCCCGGCGAAAGTAGCGTGACGTCTCCGGAAAGCTCACCAGGGCGCGCGTCACAAGACCCCCAATCCGTCGATTGGTAAATCCAGGCACGGCATTCGGCTCCATCACGACGACCGGCTTGCGGGCGATGAGCGCCGCCATCACCACCGGCCCCGCCGCGTACCCGCCCATGCTAAAAACCGCCGACGTTCTCCGCCTCCGTAACAATCCGTACATGCGCAGCGTGCCCAAAGGTAACTGCCCCAGCGTTTCCAGCCTCCGCACTACGCCCACGCGCTTCAGGGCGCCGACGCGGACCAACTGCAATTCAAATCCGGCGGCAGGCACCAGTCGCGCCTCGACGCCTCTCTCCGTCCCCACGAAAAACACTTCGTGCCCGCGCCGCTGCAACTCCCGCGCCACCGCCAGCGATGGAATCACGTGACCGCCTGTTCCTCCGCCAGCCATCACGAAAACCTTACGCGGCATGCTCCGACACATTCAGCAGGATGCCGAGCGAGGCCAGGGTGCTCACCAGAGAACTCCCGCCCGAACTGATCATGGGCAGCGGAATCCCCTTGTTCGGCATCATTCCGAGCACCACGCTGATGTTCATGAATGCCTGCACCACCAGCATGGTGGTGATGCCCAACGCCAGATATCGCCCGAAATCATCCGGGATGAGCACGGTGGTGCGCAAACCCCGCCAGAGGATCACGAGGAATCCGATCAGCACTCCGAGCGACCCGACCAGGCCCAACTCTTCGCTCACCACGGCATAAATGAAGTCCGTGTGCGCCTCGGGGAGATAGAGTAACTTCTGCTTCCCTTGCATCAAGCCCAGCCCAATCGGTCCCCCAGCGCCCACCGCGATCTTCGACTGCTCGGCCTGGTAGTTGGTGTCGTGGGAAGTCAGTGACGTGTTGAGGTAGGCCTTCACCCGCCCTTTGGGATCGATGGTATCGACGATCTTGTAGTTGGGATCGAAGTAGTGCACAATGCGCGCCAGCCGATAGGGTTTGGAGGCCACGAGAAACACCACGCCCAGCGCCGCGACCGATATGGCGATCATGCAATACCGCCACTCGAGGCCGGCTACGAACAACACCACGACCACGGTCGCGATCATCACGATCGGGGTACCGAGATCGGCAACGCCGACGCCCGCGGTGATCAATCCCACAGCCATCGCCGCAGGCAGCAGCGTGTACCGGGTATTGATCGCGCGTGCCCGCAGCGTTACAAAAAACGCCAGAAAAATCACCAGCGCGGGTTTAGCCAGCTCCGAAGGCTGAATGCCCACAAGCGAGCCCATGCGGATCCATCGGTGATGGTTCGGGTCGGCGAAATACACCACGAACAGCAGCATCAGTGCGATCCCCACCGCCGGGAACGCTACCGCGGGATTCTGCAGCTTGCGGTAGTTCGTGCGCTTCAGAACCATCATGGCGCTGACCGCCACCGCCATCCACGCAAGCTGGCGATAGAAGAAGTGCCACGACGAGCCGTATTTGAGCTGCGCCATTACCGAGGACGCGCTATAGAGCATCACCGCTCCGAAAAACAACATCGCCAGAATGGTGGTGAACAGAATCCAGTCCGTCTTGAGTTTGAGCGCCATTAATTTTTCGGCTCCAATTGGGCCACCAGGGTCTTGAAGACCCTGCCCCGATGCTCGTAATTGTCAAATTGATCGAAACTCGCGCAAGCCGGCGCCAGCAGAACTGTATCGCCCGGCTGAGCGGCTGCGTACGCATCTCGCAACGCGACATCGAGCGTTTTGGACTCGTAGAGAGGCGCGGCGCCATCGATTTGCCCACGGATTTTTTCCGCCGCCGCTCCAATCAACATCACCCCGCGCGCTTTCTGAGTAAGCGGCTGGCGCAGCGCCGTGTAGTCGCTGCCTTTGTCCTTGCCTCCCAGAATCACCCAGAGGCCGCCGGCGAACGCATCCAAGGCTTTGCGCGTCGCGTCCACGTTGGTGGCTTTGGAATCGTTGTAGAAATCAACGCCGCTCACATTGCGCACGAACTCCAGCCGATGCTCCACGGCCCGGAAAGTCCGCACCGCCGCGGCAATCTGCGCGAGGCTGGCTCCAGCGAGACGGCCCGCCGCCGCCGCTGCCATCGTGTTCTCGACATTGTGAAGCCCGCGAATTGGGATCTCAGCTGCAGGCATCATCCTTACGCCGTCAAACCAAAGTTCACCATCTTGCAACGATATCCCCGGGCTGACCGCATGCGTGCTGCTGAACCAAAATGGCCCGCCCTTGGTGAGCGACGCATAACTAACACAAACCGGATCGTCGGCATTCAGAACTGCTGTATCCCCCTCCTGCTGCGTCTCAAACAGTCGGCCCTTCGCCGCGGCATAGTTTTCAAACGTGTGATGGCGATCCAGATGATCGGGAGTCACGTTCAGCGCTACCGCAATCTGCGCGCGGAACTGGCAGATAGTTTCCAGCTGAAAACTCGAAAGTTCCAGTACATTCCATTGGTCCGGCCCTGACGAATCAATCATTGCCGTCACCGCGGTGCCAATATTGCCTCCAACTTGCACCGCGATGCCGGACTCGCGCAATATGTGACCCACGAGCGCCGTGGTCGTGGTTTTTCCATTGGACCCAGTGATGCCGATGATTGGCCCCTTAAGAAAATAGCTTGCCAGTTCGACTTCACCCATAACCGTCGCGCCACGGTTGCGCGCGGCCTCGAGCGGTTCCAGATCCGCCGGCACGCCGGGAGAGAGAACGATGAGGTCGGCGGATTCGAACACTTCGGGTGACTGCAAAGCAAAGGGTGTGTGAACCTGCTCGAGCTCCCGCGATACCTCAAGCGGAACTGGGCTCAGGTCCGTCGCACGCACCAAAGCCCCGTGCTTCACCAGCAGTTCGACGGAAGCCACCCCCGACTTCGCCATCCCGACAACCAGCGCCCGAACACCGGGAAAAGCGGGATTTGGGATTTGGGATTTGGAACCTAAAGCGGGACTTGGGATTTGGGATTTGGGACCTAAACCGGTACTTGGGATTTGGGATTTGGGATTTGGCATCGATTATCCAGCCTTGGGTAGAGCGTTTCTCAACGAGTGGAGTTGTCGAGCCAAAGCAGATCCTTGTTGGTCGAGAGCACTCGCATGCTCGCCCGATACGTATCCTAAACGCACGGCGATTTCCAACTCGGTTTGGAGCTCCGCCAGTGAGCCCAGTGCTATCGAGAGGTGATTTAGAAATGCCTTTGTGTGTTTCCTGATATGCCCTTCCGCGATATTTGCCGGAACTGAAACTGCCGCCCGTCTCATTTGGCTCGACAATCCATATATCTCGTGCTTCGGGAAACTCTGCGAAATCCGATACACCTGCTCGACAAGGTCAACGCCTTGTTGCCAGACCCTCAAATCACGAAAACTGCTGATCCGTGTCATCCGCTCCAGACCAAATCCCAAATCCTAAATCCCAAATCCCGTTTCTTCACCTTAATTTCAGCGTCGTCAACGCAAACAACGCCAGCACCAGCCCTGCGATCCAGAACCTCGCGATGATCTTCGATTCCTGCCAGCCTAAAGCTTCGAAGTGGTGATGCAGCGGTGCCATTTTGAAAATCCGTTTGCCGCGCAGCTTGAAGCTCCCCACCTGCAGGATGACCGAAACGGCTTCGATGACAAAAACGCCGCCTACAAACACGAGAAGGATTTCCTGCTTGATGAGCACCGCGATCACCGCCATGGCGCCGCCCAAGCCAAGCGATCCCACATCTCCCATGAAAATCTCAGCCGGATGCGCGTTATACCAGAGGAAGCCGAGGCTGGCGCCGGTCATCGATCCGCAGAAAACTGTCAGCTCGGATGTGTGGGCGTTGCGCTCAAGTTGCAAATAGGCCGCCAGTTCCGCGTGCCCTCCGGCGTAACACAGCACGGTCAATGCGCCGGAAGCAATCACCATCAGTCCAATGGCCAGTCCATCCAGGCCATCCGTAAGATTCACGGCGTTTGACGCGCCCACCACTACAAAAGCCACAAACAGGAAAAAGGGCACAAACGCCAACGGGTATAGCATCGGATGCAGCAGGAAGGCGTCAATCAACAGGTCGGGCTTCCACTGCTTGAGAAACGGTACGTTCATGCTGGTGGTATACAACCCGCGTACTTTGAGCACCAGCAGGATGCTCGCCAGCACGAACGCCACCAGCACCTGGAGAAAGAGCTTGCGCCGTCCGGTCAACCCCAGGTTACGCTTCTGCATGACCTTGGCGTAGTCGTCGGCAAACCCGATCGCCGCGTAAGCCACCAGGCAGAATAGTGCGATCCACACATAGAATTGCCGTAAGTCGGCCCACAGCAGTGTCGGAATCACGATGGAGATTACGATGAGCACTCCGCCCATCGTTGGGGTTCCCGCCTTCTTCTGGTGCGACTTCGGCCCTTCCTCGCGAATATATTGTCCGATTTGAAATTCGCGCAGTCTGGTGATCAGCCACGGTCCCAGCGCAATGCACAGAAACAGCGCGGTGAGGCTGGCAAAAGCGGTGCGGAACGTCGTGTAGCGAAAGACACGAAACGGGCTGACGTATGGAAAGAGCTTTTCGTAGAGAAGGTAATAAAGCATGAATTACTGCCTGACCCTTGACACCTATGCCATCACCCGTTCCAGCGCCCGCTCCACCTTGACCCCGCGGGAGCCCTTGAACAGCACGGCATCACCTGGTTCCAGCAGGCTGTGGAGGAAGTCGCCGGCCGCGACGGGATCCTCAAAAAAGTACGCGGCGCCGTCCGACAATCCCGCTTTCACGGCCTCCTCGACCATGAAGCGGGCGGCGCCGCGTACACCAACGAGTACATCAACCCCCTCAACCGCTGCGTACTTACCGATCTCGCGGTGTAGAGGCTCAGTCGATTGACCAAGTTCGAGCATCTCCCCCAGAACAGCGATCCGCCTACGTGCCGGCGTCTCGCGCAGCACGTCCAGCATCGCGCGCGCCGCCTCCGGGTTGGAGTTATAAGAATCATTCCAAATGATCACACCGTTATGTTCCAGCCGCTCCCCCCGCATCTTGCCGGGAGACAACGAGCGCACGGCGTCACGCAACCGCTCGGGCGCGATTCCGAACACCTCCTCCACCGCGATGCCAGCCAGCACGTTCGAAAGCCCGTGCCGTCCCACCAGCGGGCTTTCGAATTGGACACCGCGGCATCGGAACCGCACCCTCTCACTGCCAAACTCTATATTCTCGGCCCTCACGTCCGCGGTTTCAGCGAGGCCGAACGTGACGACGCGGCCGCGATGCACCTCGCCAAACTGAGCTACCAGCCGGTCATCAGCATTAAGCACGGCCACTCCCTCGGGCGGCAGCTCTTCAATCAGCTCGCGTTTTGCCCGCGCCACTCCTTCAATCGAACCAAAAGCCTCCACATGCGCATAACCCACATTGGTGACGACGGCAACGTCGGGCCGAGCGATCCGGGCCAAACCGCGAATTTCGCCCGCGTGGTTCATTCCCATCTCGAGAACCGCTGCCCGGCTCTCGTCCGCCAACCGCAGAATGGAGAGCGGCAGGCCGAAATGATTGTTCAGATTCCCGATGGTTTTCCCGACCGCCATTTCCACCGCAAGCAGATGCGCGATCACGTCCTTCGTGGTCGTCTTCCCAGCACTGCCCGTTACCGCAACCACTCGGCCGCCCCATCGGCACCGCGCCCACGCCGCCAGCTTCTGCATCGCCGCCAGTGTGTCCGCGACCAGCAACTGGGCTGGCAATCCCAAGTCCCGGTCGACCACCGCACCAACCGCGCCTTTCGCCAGCGCGGTGTCCGTGTAATCGTGCCCGTCGAACTGCGGCCCGCGCAGCGCAAAGAACAGATCGCCCGGTGCAACCGTTCGTGAATCGATGCTCCACCCGGAGATCAGCCGTCCAGGCGCGCGGGCCGCTACCGCCCCGATGACGCGCGCCACATCATCCCATTCCAAAATCATCCTGAAACGTCCGGGCGCCGCCGGTACCCAAAGCCTCGAAGCACTTCCCGGGCCACCTCCCGATCATCGAACGGGATGGTACGATCCTTCACAATCTGGTACGTCTCGTGTCCCTTGCCGGCAAGAATCAATATATCTCCGGGCCGCGCCTCTTCGATCGCCCTACGGATGGCCGCCGCACGGTCGGGTTCCACCAGACACGGCGTGTCTTTCCGGCGAATTCCGACGAGCACGTCGTTCATGATATCCAGCGGATCCTCCGATCGCGGATTATCGCTCGTCAGCACTACCAGATCGCTCAACTCCGCCGCCACTTGGCCCATAATCGGCCGCTTAGTACGATCGCGGTCCCCGCCGCAGCCAAACAGCGTCACCACACGCTTGGGCTGGAGACTCCGCGCCATGGAAATCACATTGCGAAGCGCGTCATCGGTGTGCGCGTAGTCGACGACGACAACAAACGGCTGGCCTTCGTCCACTCGTTCGAATCGCCCCGGCACGGCGCCGCAGTCCGCGATGCCGCGGGCAATGGTGTCGGGTGGCAATCCGTAGCTGAGACCGACGCCGCAAGCAGCAAGAATGTTATAGACATTGATGCGGCCGATCAGTGGCGATTGCACGGGAAAGTGCGTCGCCTCCGCTTGCACCTCGAAACGCAGCCCGTCAAAACCTGAAGAGATGTGCCGCGCCCGCACTGTAGCGTCTTTGCCCAACCCGTACCAGAGGATTTTCGTGTCGGGACCGGTCTTGATCTTCGGTCCGTATGGGTCATCCCGATTGATCACAGCGAACGGCGGAGCCGGAGCGCCGGCGCCCGTGAAAAGCATCTGCTTGGCGGCAAAGTAGTTCTCCATGGTTTGGTGAAAATCCAGATGATCGCGCGTCAGGTTGGTGAAGACAGCCGTATGAAAGTGCATTCCGTAGATGCGCCCTAGCGCCAGTGCGTGCGAAGAAGCTTCCATGGTCGCGAAAGTCCCGCCCATCTGTTCCAGTTCCGCCAACAGCCGGTAAAGATCGAGCGATTCCGGCGTTGTATTCACCGCGGGCAAAACCCGGTCGCCCAAATGATACTCGATGGTGCCGATCAGGGCAGTGGTCTTGCCGGCGGTGCGGAGGATGCTATCGACCAGGTACGAGGTGGTCGTCTTGCCGTTCGTGCCTGTGATCCCGGTTACGCCAATCCGCTCGTCCGAATGTCTGAAGAAGTTCCTTGCCGCGAGCGCCAGCGCCTGGCGCCCGTGCTCCACCTCAATCCAGTTGCCCTGAAAACCTTGGGGCGCGGGCACCTCACTCACAACCCCCACCGCCCCCGCCTTCACCGCCTGTTCCGCAAAGCTACGTCCATCGGTCCGCGCACCGGGGAACGCGAAGAACAGCCCGCCTTTTTTTACTCGCCGTGAATCATACGCCAGATTCTCGACTATTTTTTGGGCGAGTTCTTCCCCGAGCGGCTCCTTCAACCGCACTCCGGCGAAGACCTCAGCGAGGATCACAAGTGGCGCCCTCTAATTCCAGCCTAGCCCAGCCTCAACGCGCGAACTGCACGCGAACTCTTTCCCCCTCACGCAAAGCGCCGCCAGGCGACGGAAACTGCTGGCGGGCGATTCCGCTGCCACGCAACGACACCGGCAGCCCCAGCGCGGCCGCTTCCTGCACAACGGCACGCATCGTTTTGCCACGGAAATTCGGGACCTTCGGACCGGCCTCCGCATCCGCTGTCGCAGCGCCTTCCGGCGTATTCTGCGCGGCCAGCTCTTCCATCACATTCGGTTCCGGCGAGCCGAGATCGGCAATAGCGAGATCATTCGAATCGTCATCGCCTGGCGATGCATTTTCCGGCTCCGGGGCAGCATCGGGAAGATCTTTTGGCACGTCAAGCACGCGCAGAGCTTCGGTCGCCACAGCCTGAAACACGGGTCCCGCCACCGCGCCGCCCATCCCACCGTTGCCTGTGGTTCCAATTAGCGTGACCACAATGATGAAGGCCGGGTTAGTGACGGGGGCAAAGCCCATGAAAGACGCGTTGTACAGATGTGTGTAGTGGTGTGTTTTGAGATCGAAAATCTGGCCGGTTCCGGTCTTGCCGCCGGCCGTGTAGCCGATGAGGTGCACGGTTCTGTGAGCTGTTCCGTGTGGGCTGATAACCACGCCTTCCATCATTTGCCGCATCGTGATCGCAGTCTGCGGCCTGAGAATGCGTACCGGGGGGGCGGTCGGCGTAGTGCTATCGCCCTCTTTCAGAATTAGCTTGGGCTTGACCAGCAGCCCTCCGTTAGCGATCGAGGCGCAGGCGCGTGCGAGCTGGATCGAGGTCGTGCTGACTTCGTGGCCCATCGAGATGGATGCGAGCGACGTCGTTCCCCAGCGGTTGAGGCGGCGAACCAAACCGCCGGACTCGGCCGGTAGACCGATCCCGGTGGATCCTCCGAAACCAAAACGCCGCGCATATTCGTACATGTTCTGCGCTCCCACCCGGAAGCCGATCTGGATAGCGCCGATGTTGCTCGAGCGCTCCAGAACTTCATGCATTGGAATCACACCGAAACCGTGGTGCGCCTCGTGTATCACACGGCCGGGCAGTCGTAGTACTCCGTTATTGCAGTTGATGGGCGAGTCCGGCCGCAGGCTGGTGGTCTCGAGCGCCGCTGAGAGCGTTACGACTTTGAATACCGACCCCGGTTCGAACGGCACACTGATCGCGAGATCAAATCGATGCAGTGGGTCCTCTCCGGGCTTCGGCGGTTCATTGGGATCGAAAGTCGGATAATTCGCCAGTGCCAGGATCTCGCCGTTGTACGGATTCATCACGATGATGCTGCCCGTTCGAGCATGGTGCGCTTCCACGCCTTTCGCGAGTTCCCGCTCTGCTGCAAACTGAATGCGCGAGTCAATGGTTAACGTGAGCGGCATTCCGGCGTGCGGCCTCGCCGATAGCTGCGAGTCAATCCCGCGGCGCTTGACATCCGTAAGCATCAGCTCCTGTCCCACGTGGCCGCGCAATTCGGGATCCAGGCTCTTCTCGATTCCGGCATTCCCGCGCTCGTCGTGATCCACTGAACCGAGAACGTGCGCTGCCAGCGTGCCATTGGGATAGTGGCGCTGGCTCTCGGTTTGGAAGTCGATCCAATCGAGGTGCAGGCTCCTTAACTGTTCTGCCTCAGCGGCGGTGATCTTGCGCTTCACCCAGAGGAAGCCGTTGTGATGGTCGTACTTCTGGCGCATGCGGTTACGAAGATCCCCAGCGTCGATATGCAGAATTTGCGCCAGGATCTCCGAGGTTACCCCCATGTCAGGGACGCGCAGCGGGTTTACCGACACCGACTCTGTCGGGATGCTCATCGCCAGGGGCTGGCCGGTGCGGTCGAAAATCGGCCCTCGCGGCGCTGGAATATCCACCTTCAGCTCTTGCTGCTGCCAAGCCAGCCTCGCGTAATCCTTATGATGGATGACCTGTAGAGAAACAAGCTTGGCGAAGATCAGGCCGGCCCAAACCAGCGCTCCTCCAGCGAGCCAGGTCAGGCGCCTGGTGTAAGAGAGATCTCGTGACGGCCGGAATTCCCGCCTGTCCATCAGTACAATTCTGGTGAGCTGCTCCTGGACAGGCATGCATGCTTACCTACTTGGTGAGATTCATGGCCATCGAGCTGTCGCCGTGCGGATCCAGATGGATTACCTGTCCGGGGGCCGGCTCCAACAGCCTCTGCGCTTTGGCCAGCTTCTCCAGACGCGCGGGGCTGAGCAGGGCCGCTTCCTGCACTTCAAGCGTGCTGCGCTCGTCGATCAGCCGCTGCCGCTCCTGCTTGAGCGCCTGCACCTGATAGCCGGCAAATGTTCCCCAAACCGTTGGCGCCAGCGCGCCGGCCAGCAAAACCGCCAGCACCGCAAAGGCTCCGATGGCCGACCAGCATTCGCGCGCCGCGCGTGGGTCTCTTTGTCTCAGGATGCGAGAGTTGTCGATGCGCTTAACGAAAAAATATACGTCCTCGTTCGGCAGGGCGCGCAAACGGAAGGGATCGGCCGGTGCATCGGCCTTGCGCCGGACCGGTGCGGGGAATGCACCCTCGCTATAGATCACGGACTCGTCTTTGCTGAAGTGTGTCGCCAGCGTTGCCATGGCTTCTTGCTTTCCTCGTTACCGCATCTCGACGGCGCGCAGCTTGGCGCTACGTGACGGCGGATTATCTTGAACTTCCTTCTGAGAAGGCGTCAGAGGGCGCTTTGTCAGCACCTCCGCGCGTCCTTCCCGCCCCCAGCTTCGAAATCTCTCCTTCACTTTTCTGTCTTCCAGAGACATGAAAGAGATCACCACCATCCTGCCTCCGGCCGCGATCAGGCCGGGCGCCAGATCCAGCAAGCGGTCGAGCTCGCCCTGCTCGTCGTTGACCACCATCCGCAGTGCCATGAAGGTGCGCGTGGCGGGATGCAGGTGGCCCGTCCGGGGCACGGCCCGCTCCACCACACCGGCCAGGTGCAGTGTGCTCCGTATGGGCCGCGCCCGAACGATTGCTCTGGCTATCCTCCGCGCCCTCCTTTCTTCGCCGAGTTGGTAGATCCAATCGGCGATTGCCTTTTCGGCGGCAGAATTGACCAAATCTCCGGCCGTCATGCGCTGGGTTTGATCCATGCGCATATCGAGCGGACCCTCGGCCAAGATCGAGAAACCCCTGTGCGGTTCGGTCAACTGATAGCGGCTGACTCCCAAATCCGCCAGTAGGCCATTTACCTTTTCGATTCCCTGTAAATCCGAAAACGCTCCCTGACGAATCCGGATACGATCCGCGAACTCCAGCGTGTTCGCCCGCGCAAACTCCAGCGATTCCGTATCGCGGTCGTTGGCAATCACGAATCCCGTGGTCAAGCGTCGCGCGATCTCGCGCGTGTGCCCGCCAAGCCCTGTCGTTGCATCTAGATAGATCCCATCGGGCCGTATCGCCAAGTATTCGAGAGCTTCGGCGCAAAGCACCGGATAGTGCATACGCCATCACTTCAATCCCGCCCGCTCGAGCAGGTCCACATTTTCCGTCGCGCCCTTCGACGCGCGCTGCTTGCGTTCCTCGTAAAGCGCATTCGTCAGTACTTTGATATGTCCGCGATATGCGTACAGGTGAAGCTGCTGGTTCTCCAGATCCAACTGCGCCCGCAGCGCGGTGTTGAACAGCACACGCCCCTGCGCATCCATATCCGCGTCCGCGCCCAGATCGTTCGCATTAAACGCGACGTCCTGCGCTACGTGCGGACTGTCCCGGTAACTCTCAAAAAACTTTTCGTTCTCGCGCCACACCGTAATCGGGTATATTTGGGCTATGCGCCGGTCCAGGCTGGTCACGAAGAGTTTCTTCTCCGTAAGCGAATTAATGAAGTGCTGGAACTGCGCCGGTAACTTGAGACGGCCCTTGTCATCGAGACGGCAGTCGTACATCCCGCGAGGGGGTTCAACTGGCTCCGTTTCCCGACTTTGATCGTCGCTGGCCATCTATAATCCATTTTCGGCCACTTTCGGCCACAACCGATTGTGTCAGACAAAACCCGCATTTTCAAGAGGATTCTTGAGGAAATCTTTTGCTGTTAGCAAGTTATCGAGGCACTACGGAAGCTAGCGCACGGGTCTAGTACCACTACATGTTGTTTTTGTGGCGAACAATAGGCGAAGCAGTCGCCTTGGTGGATTGAAAGGATTTGCGCACTCGCGTATGATTTTGTCGAGTTCATGGCCTCCGATTGGGAGCGACATCTCGTACGCTGGCAAACCGCCGCTCTCGTAGACTCACCGACCGCTGATCACATCCGTGCATTTGAGCAGGAGCACGCGGGCGGAAGGCGGCCGGCTGGTGGCGACGCCGGCACTCCAGAGCGGTCTCAACGCACGGTTGGATGCCGGTTCGTCGACGGCCGTGCTGTTCGAGCCCATCGCGTTCTTCATCCCCGAGCATGTCGCGGATCCCTCTTTCCGCACGGCCGGCGAGGAATTGCGGGCCGAAATGAGCGTTCCCAAGAAAGGTCCACCACGCCCGGTGCGGCTTGGGGTCAAGAAGGACGGCGTGTTGACGCCGTTGAATCTGGACTGACCCTAGAGGCCGTCGATCAGGTGGCCCATCTTGTCTTTCTTTGTGCGCAAATATGCGGCAGACGAATCGACGGGATCGGCCAGGCAAGGAATGCGTTCCACAACACGAACCCCGGCACGCTCGACGGCTTCCACCTTGTCGGGATTGTTGGAGAGTAGCCGCACCTTCGTGAGGCCGAAGTAGCGCAGTATGGCACCGGGCAGCTCGTAGCTGCGGAGATCCGCATCGAAACCGAGCTGCACATTCGCTTCGACGGTATCGGCGCCGTGGTCTTGCAGCTCATAAGCACGCAGCTTGTTCAGAAGACCGATACCCCGCCCTTCCTGGTGCTCATAAATCAGCAGGCCACGCTCTTCATCGGCGATGCGCGCTAGCGACAGCTCCAGCTGGGCGCGGCAATCGCAGCGCAAGCTATGGAAGACATCACCGGTCAGACATTGCGAATGGATGCGCACGAGCGGCGCTGGTTCGCCGGCGAGATCGCCCATCTGCAACACCACGGCTTCCTCAACGCGTTGAGCGTAATGTCCCGCGAATCCAAAAATGCGAAATTGTCCCCAGCGCGTAGGAAATGTGGCTTCGGCTACCTTTTCGAGCCGAAACACAGGAGTCACGGGACTTTGATCGCGGGTATCGGTCAGACTCCTTCTATTATAATGGCTGCGAGTGGAACCGCTCCTTCTCACGCTGCTGGTCAAGCTTGGTGTGGTGGCATCACTGGCCAGCATTCTGGTGCGACCCAATAGGGTCCAGCGCATGTTATTGCGCGAAAATCGCACCCTGAATCAACGATTACAATTGGCTCTCTGGTTCTCGATTGTCTTCGCGGCCGGCGTATTGACACGTGTTCTGAATCCGAACTATGAGGCGGTGGATCTGGGACTAGAAGGCAGTCTGCTTGCGGGAATTCTGGGCGGGTACGTGAGCGGGTTACTGTCGGGAATTCTGATCTCTCTGCCGGCGATGTTCAGGCACGAGACCCTCACCATGCCGCTGTTCGCAGCGGTCGGCGTCCTGGGCGGCCTGTTGCGCGACGTCGCGACCGACACGGAAGACATCTGGCGCTTCTCGCCGTTTTTCGATTTGAACGTCTACCGCTATTTCAAGCAGCGGGAATACCGTCGCGGCGGGTTTCACTTGCTTTTCCTTTTAGTGATTCTGGTTTCGGAATGCCTGCGGCAAGCACTCCACCACTTCCCGCCCAGGAAAGTCTTTGCCCTCGCGCCTGCCGGGCCGAACCACCATGGACTGTACTTTGTGGCGATATGCGCGACCACGCTTTTCGCCGTCGGGCTGCCCCTCAAGATCTGGAATAACACACGGAACGAAAACAAGCTGGAAGAACAGCAGCGGCTGCTGATGCAGGCACGCCTGGCAGCGCTCACCAGCCAGATTAATCCTCACTTCCTGTTCAACACGCTGAACTCGGTTTCTTCGTTGATTCGTACGGATCCGCATCAAGCGCGTTTGATGGTGCTGAAGCTCTCGCGCATTTTGAGGCGTCTTTTGCGCAAACATGAGAACTACAGCCCGTTGCGCGATGAGCTGGACTTCATTGAGGATTACCTTTCCATCGAAGTGGCGCGTTTCGGCGACAAGCTGCGATTTGTGAAGGAAGTGGACGCGCAGAGCCTGGACATGCTCGTGCCCAGCATGCTGCTACAGCCGCTAATCGAGAATTGCGTCAAGCACGGACTCAGCAGCAAGATTGAAGGTGGGACCATCCGGCTGGGGACGCGGCGCACGGACGGCCGGCTGCACCTGGTGGTGGAAGACGATGGAGTCGGGATTCCCGAGGCGAAGCTGGCCAAGCTGCTGGAGCAAGGTATCGGGGTCAGCAATGTGAATGAACGGCTGAAAGTGCTGTTCGGGGCGGATTACCGAATGTGGATCGACAGTCATCCCGGAAAGGGGACGCGCATTGAGATCGAAGTTCCTGAACTGCAGACAGAATGGGCCGCGGTTTCGTAGATCGGCCAGGAAGAGGATCAGCGCTTGAATAAGCTCGAAAATACAATTACTGCCTGGCCAATTAACGGGCTGCCGGCCACCTTGGCGGAACGCACCCGCAGGGTTTACGACCGGCTGGCGCCGGTATACGGGATCCCCACACAACTGTTCCATTCGCGTGCGCATCGGCGGGCGCTGGAGATCTGTGACCTGACGGATGGCATGCGCGTGCTGGAAGTGGCCACCGGGTCAGGCGAGATGTTCCGCCGGCTGGTACGCACGAACCGTGGAGGCTCGACTCTGGGAGTGGACCTCTCACCCAAGATGGCGTGGCGTACCCAGGACCGCGTGCAGCGCGAGTTTCCCTCCTCCAGAACGCAGTGCCACGCGGTAGACGCGCGTCACATGCCGTTCCGCGATTCCGCGTTTGACGCCGTATTCTGCTGCTACATGCTCGAACTGTTGTCGGGCGAGGATATCGTTCGAGCCATCGGAGAGTTCCATCGCGTGCTGCGACGGGGCGGTCAACTGGTGCTGGTGCTCATTGGCCAGAAGACGCCGGCGTTCAACGCGATCTACCGCGTGGCGGGCAAAGTCGCGCCCGCGTATTGGGGGCGGCAGGTGGAAGAGCGCGTTCCCGAACTGGTGGAAGCCAGCGACTTCCACATTGAAGGCGACGCCATGGTGCGGCAGACTTTCTATCCCTCGCGTGTGCTGCTGGCACGGAAGAACGCGGTTTAGCCAGGCTCGCGTTTCAGACAGCTTGCATACACGCGGTAATCCGCCTCGCTGAACAACACGAATGTGACCTGCTGCAGCTTGCCACCATCGATATTCAGGTGCCGTTTCACCTCGGCGAGAGCGATCTGAGCAGCTTCGCGGATTGGATAGCCATATGCGCCGGTGCTGATCGAGGGGAACGCGATGGTGGTGATCCCTTGCTCTTCCGCGAGCCTGAGGCATGTGCGGTAACAAGAAGCCAACAACTCCGGCTCGCGGTGTTTGCCATCGCGGTACACGGGGCCCACGGCGTGAAAAACGAAGCGCGCGGGCAGGAGTCCGGCGGCGGTGACGACGGCATTTCCCGTCGGGCAGCCGCCCGTCTTGGCGCGAATCTGATCGAGTTCCCGCATGATGGAAGGGCCGCCGGCACGATGGATAGCGCCGTCAACTCCCCCACCACCGGCGAGCGCTGAGTTAGCGGCGTTCACAATGGCATCGGCGGGCTCACGCGTGATGTCTCCCACCTTCAATATCAGAAGTTTCTCGCCTGGGAACCTCTGCTCCATGTCTCTACGTTACCGCCAGAGTCGCCTCCTGCCGGCAGCCGCGGAGATCCATTTCATACTCGATGCTTTCAATAGGCGGCCGGGCATAGTGCCAGTGGATGCCGAGTGACGCGGCTTCACGCATGTGCGTGAGGATCTCGGACTCCAAGAACGCGTGAATGTCGTGGACCGTGTAGACTTGCGCCGCGGTCACCTGTTTCCAGCTTGCGTCCAGCCCAGCCAGCCGGGACGACATCAGACTCATGACGAAGCGCGCCTTCTCGCGCAACGCATCGGTGGAAGTTTCGCCGCGGCGAACCACATCGTGGGGATCGAGCGAACCTTCGGGCAACTCGCCGGCGCCGGCGATCACAAAAGAGGCCGGGGCATTCCCGGCTTCGACCGTAACCGAGAATCCATAGACCGATGGCTCCGCGGGTGCAAGCAGATGGGGCGCGACGTTGGTGCGCGCGACCGGATTCACGCCGTCAAGTAAGAGCCCCCATCGCTGGAGAATCGAGACGTACCGCCGGTTGAAATCCTGAAATCCTTGAAACGTGAACGGATGCGGAGAGCGCAACTCCACGGCGCACAACGCCTGCCGGGGACGGCGCCGCGATTCCAAATAACCTTCGATGGCCGTGAACCCCTGGTCGAGAGGAAGGGAGCGCTCCAAGCGCACATGCGTGATTTCGAAACCGGGCAATGCCGCGACGCCGCCCGAGTACGGGCTGATGCCCTTCAGAAACGAGTAGCCGCCGGGGCGATTTTCGATGCGCACGGGAGTCAGAGGTGCTCGGCCAGAAATGGAATGCCTTCGACACCGTGAAAACTGTGCTCACCTTCGAAGACTTCTTGCCGGCAGTTGTCCGGAGCGCCGAGAGTCTCGTAGACCTTTTTCAGGCGCGCGAAGCTGGCGCGGCTGGCTTCAATGGGGAAAATATCGTCTTTAGTTCCGGACTCGGCGAACAGGGGCCGCGGCGCAATGAGACCGGCAATGTCGTACATCTCGGCCCAATTCAGAATGCCGGGAACATAGTTGTCGATGCAGTGTGAGAGGCTGAAAATGCTGTCGCGGAACGTATTCAGGTAGCCGCTGATCATGGCGGCCTTGATGCGCGGTTCGAGCGCGGCGGAAAACGTGGTGCAGGTACCGCCGCCGGAGATGCCCATACAGCCGACGCGCGAGGAGTCGAGCTCGTTGCGCGTCTCGATCCAGTCGATGGTGCGCATGACGTCGAACACGCGCCAGCCGATCATGGTCTGACCGAGCAGCAGGGCCGAGCCGGCAACGGGCTGGCAGGACGTGTGGCTGAGACCCTCCTTCTTGGCTTGCGTGCCGCGGCGGCAGCCGAAGGCGAGGGGTTCAATGGCGACAGCGGCCAGTCCGTGTTCGGCAACCTGAATGGCGAAGTCGTGCTGATAGCCGTCTTTGGTGGTGCGATCGGTCCCTTTGTCGTCGATGCCGACGATGTCATCCACGCCGCGGCCGTGGCCGGGAATGCAGATCATGGTGCGGTAAGGCGGCTTGCCGCTAGACGGCGTGAGCAGGTAACCGAGGACCTCGAGGCCAGGCCGGCTCTCGAACAGGAATTTCTCGCGCCGGTATGCGGGGAACTCTCGGACCTCCAAAGTCTGTGCACTCAGTGGGCCGTGGGTGGCAGGGAAATCCCCAACCAGTTCGGTGACCTTGGCCCGCAACTGTTTCTGCCACACTTCCGCCTGCTTTCGGTTTTGCGCGCGGAACGTCATTTTGAGTGGCGCCGATTCGTAGAGTTTGCGCGAGAAGAGCACCGGGTCGAAGGTGGCCGGGTCGATCCGCGATTCCAGGCCATCGAGTGCACCGGTGTAATGATTTTCGGCGGGCATGGCGGGCGATTTACGCACGAGCGCGGCTCCGGCCGCAAGCTTACCTAATTGTCTGCGCGTCATTTTTCTGGCTGCTGTTGCGCCGACAATTATAGCCCGGCCGGGCCGCTTCAAGAGGGTGGAGAAGGGTTAATAGAACCGCAACACTTGAGGCCGAATATGCTGATCGGCGTATTCGCAGGGGCCGCATTCGATCTGATAATCGGGGAGAAGTCCCCGGATGACTTCGGGGATTTTTACGGCGTCGTCCGGCAAGTGTTCGGTGGCAATGGCCAGCCGGGGCCTGAATTTCTTGATGGTCTGGCGACCACCTTCCAAGGCTTGCTTTTCCGCGCCTTCGATATCCATTTTGATGAAGTCTACGCGCGCGAGACGCAGGTCCGTCGCCAGCTTATCGATGGTGGTGAGGGGCACGACGGGGCCGCTGGCCGTCCGCTGCTGGACCAAACTGTCGCCATAGAGCGTCAGAGTGTCTTCCTTGTTCCAGACGCCTTTCGGCACTACGACTACACGCCCCTCCTGAAGTTCCTTTGCAAACGTACGGCGCAGGCACTCTTCTTTATACGGTGCGGGTTCGATGGCGACAACAACCGCGGCTCCCGCCCACAAAGCCGATCTGGTGAAGCCTCCATAGTCAGCGCCGCAATCGAGGACAATGTCGCCGTGGTGCACAAAATGCTCACCTTCGCCATAGATCCGTTGATCCTGTTCCGCAAGCACCAGAGCATACTTGTTGCTTTCGAGATCGGGCGAGTGGCCGGCCAGCCAATACTGCCCGCGGGGCGTATCCCACAACTGAAGTTCGCCCTCCGCTCTTAGCAAGTGGCTCTTCTGATTCATCTGAGCCTCGGTGTCCTGGATGCGCTGCACGCTCTTCACACTCTCCATCGTGCGGCCTAAAGGGCATTGGCTCTGGCCCGAGACGAAAAGCGCGAGAAGCCGTGGGCCGGGCGCGATGTAAAGAAGCCTTCCATCGACGACGAGCAGACAAAGAATCAGAATCTGCAGAATTCGTGCAATCACAGACACTCCCGGTCCAATTGCGGACCCTCCCTGTTTAGCAATGAAACGGTTAGCTATCAACTCTGGATTTGGATAGCAGAGGCAAGTTAACTTCGGCCAACTTGCCATGTTCAACGGGGCGCCGCCCGGCGTTAGTAAGAGGTGTCGACGACCGGAATGCCGGGAAACGCATCGATGGACCGCGTGATAGACTGAAACGAAGTAATTTTGATCCAAAGGCTTCTCTAGCATGAAACCAGTCATATCTATATGCGTTCTTTGCACTGCCCTCGGCTTGGCGCAAACGCCAGCCCCGCCCAAGCCGTCCCCGGCGCCGGCTCTGACACCCGACACTGTGATTGCCGAGTATGACAACGGCAAAAAGTTGACTTACGGCGAGCTGGAGAAGTTTCTCAGCGTGTTACCCGCGCAAACGCGGGCAGGCGTAATGCGCGATCGCAAGCAGCTTGTCGAGAGATACCTGTTGATGAAAAAGGTCAGCGAGCTGGCGGAGAAGGACAAGCTCGACGAAAAAAGCCCATACAAAGAAGCAATAGATTCCTATCGCATGAATATGCTCATGCAGGCCGAGATCCAAAAGGTATCGAGTGAGTTTCCAGTCCGCGTTGAGGAGCAACAGGCCTATTACGATCAGCACAAGGCGCAATACGAGCAGGTGACGGTCAAGCTCATCCATATTTCCTTCAGCAGTTCACCGGGCACCGGGGCCGACGGCAAGAAGCGCCTGAGCGAGGAAGAGGCCAAGGCCAAAGCCGAGCAGCTCGCGAAGGAAGCTAAAGCCGGCGCCGACTTCGTGAAGCTGGTGACGGAAAACTCCGACGATGAGGCCACGAAAACAAAGAAGGGCGACCTGACGATATCGCGATCCGAATCCGCTACTCTGCCGGAGTCCATCCGGACGGTGACCCTGGGTTTGAAGCCTGGCGAGGTTAGTGAACCGGTACGTCAACCCAATGGATTTTACGTTTTCCGAGGGGAATCCGTGAGCGTCAAGCCATTTGCTGAGGTGAGGGACCAGATCTTCACGGACCTGCAGAGGATGAAGACGAAAGACTGGGTAGACTCCACGACGAAGGGCTTGAATATCAAGCCGGAAAACGACCAGTTCTTCTCTGCCCCAGCGACGCAAAGTGCGGCTCCGACGCTCGGCGCACAACACGCCAATTAGAATCTGACGGCGGGCGCCTTGCGGTATAGTAGACCGCAAGAAAGGAATCGCCGCATGGAACAGGATCGCCGCAAATTCATCACTCAGTCGCTGGCGCTGGCAAGCGTTCCCATGTTTGTCCCACGCACGGCCTGGGGCGCGAATGACCGCCTATCGTATGGCGTGATCGGCAGCGGGGGGCGCGGCCGCTATCTGAGCAGTAATTTTCAAAAACTGGGGGCGCAGTGTGTAGCCGTAAGCGACGTTTACGAGCCCAATCTCGAAAAAGCGAAGGCCGATGCACCGGATGCCAAGGGCTACGTGGATTATCATGAGCTGCTGCGGCAGAGTGGTATCGACGCCGTGGTCATCGCGACGCCGGATCATCAACACTATCCGTGCCTGCAGGCCGCGCTGGACGCCAAGAAGGATGTGTACCTGGAAAAGCCCATGTCGCATTCGCTCGAGGAGAGCGCCCGGATCGTGGAGGCGGTCCGGCGCACCAAGCAGATCGTGCAGGTCGGCATGCAGCGCCGCAGCGCGGAGCCGATCATCAAGGGCAAGCAGCTCGTGGACAGCGGCATTCTAGGCAAAATCACGCTGGTGAAACCGCAGTGGAACTGGAACATCGCCAAGGAGCTGGACAACTCACCGCTTCCGGGAAAGCTCGACTGGCTGCGCTTCCAAGGTTCGGCGCGCGATCACGCGATGGAGCCGATGCGGTTCCGCTACTGGCGATACTTCTGGGACTACTCGGGCGGCAACATGACCGACCAGGGAACACACCTGATGGACGTGGTGCAGTGGTTCACGAATGCCGGGCCGCCGCGTTCGGCGATTTCCTACGGGCAAGTAGCCAAGATGACAGGCTCCGAGACGCCGGACGTGTTTTGCGCCGTCTTCGAATATCCGGATTTCATGGCCACATGGACGCTGAACTATGCCAATTCGTATGACAACGGCTGGTCGATACAGTTCCAGGGCGACAAAGGAACCATGATTATCGACGAAGCCGGTTTTCGCATCTGGACAGAACCGTGGAAGAGCAATCGCGAGCCGGTGCAAAAGTTGGACGCGGCGGTGCCGATCGAATCACATATTCAGAATTTTCTGGATTGCGTGAAATCGCGGCACGAACCGAACGCGCCGGTGGAAGTGGGCGCGAACGCCGTAGCCGGACCGCACCTGGCGAATCTCGCTTTTCACCAGCACAGGCAGGTTTACCTGAGCGCGGATGGCAAGGTTTCGTAGTTTGAATTAACCCTGGGCCGCGGGAGCTGCTTCACTGGTGAGGTTTTCGATGGATTGAGGGGGATTGTAAAACAGGATGCGGCTGCAGCTTTCGCACTGCATCATTTGCTCGCCGCGCTTCAGATCCTGGAAAAACTGAAGGCGTAGCGACATGTGGCATTGGGAGCAACGGCCATCGACGGCCTCCGCCACGGCAACACCGCGCCGTAGCTTGCGCACGCGCTCATAAGCCACCAGGATGTTGGGCGTCATCTGAGCGGCGATCTTGCGGCGGTCGGCTTGCAACTCGTCCAACTCACGCTGATCGCCGGCGGTGCGCTCGCGCGCCTGCTGCTTTTCACGTTCCACCTGCGTCTTTTCCTGCTTGAGGGCGGATTCGGCGGCTTTGACGTTCCGATCGAGCGGCTCGGAAGCACCCATCAACTCGAGAATTCCGTCTTCCGAACGGCGAATTTCTTTTTCGCAGTACTCGATCTCATGCTGAAAGGCGCGGTATTGATCGTTGGTTTTCGCCTCGAGCATCTGATCCTTGAGCTTGGAGATTTTCTGCTGTTGGATCTGGATCTCGCTTTCGAACCCCTTACGATCCTTCTGATTGGCGCTCAGGGCCGCGCGATCCGCCTCTAACTTGCGTTCGTGCGACTCTAGCTTCTTTTCAATTTCGGCGGTGTGCTTGGGAAGAGCCGAGATCTCTTTGGTCAGCTCAGCGACCCGATTGTCAATGTCTTGCAACCGGATCGCCAACTTTATGTCTGGCAGCATCCTGTGTCTTAAATTTTAGCACGCCCGAGTCCGAGCCGCTGCGCTAAAGGTGCAATCAGAGCTCGCCGGGCAGCCTCTAGCTCCGGCAATCGAAACAACTTCGCCGCCGCAAGAAAAACTAGCAGGCCAACAGGAACAGAGATGGCGAGATCGGCAACCCGTGCCATGCGCGACACTCCGATCCAGTGTTGGGCCATGCGGCTGGAGAGCGCGCAAGCCGCTCCCATGAGCGTGGAGGCTGCCGAGATTTTCAAGAATGCCGCTGATAGACGCCGGCCGTCGAGCCTTCCGACACGGCGGCGGATCAAATCGAACAGGACGATGGAACCGAATAGCGCGACGAGGGATGTGGAGAGAGCCAGTCCGGCGTGTCCCAAACCGGCCAGCTTGACCATGCTGGAAGCGGCGGCGATGTTGACCAAGATGGAGGCAAGGCTCACCAGCATGGGGGTGCGGGCATCATTGAGCGCATAGAAGGCCGGCGCCAGTACCTTGAGAGCGGCGTAACCCGCCAAGCCAATCGCATAACAGGACAGCGCGAGAGCTGTCTGGTGCGTATCATAGGCGCGAAACTTTCCGCCTTGATACACGGCGGCAATCATACTGTCTCCCAGCACGGCCAGGCCCACGGACGATGGGATGGTTAGCAGGAAGATCATGCCGAGCGATCGCGCGAGCGTTTCGCGAAACTCGGCCATGTCGCCGCTGGCGGCGCTGCGCGACACGGAAGGCAGGGTTGCCGAAGCAATAGCCACGCCGAACAGTCCGAGGGGCAGTTGCATGAACCGGAACGCGTACCCGAGCCAGCTCACAGGGCCGTTGATGACGTGGCCCGCGGCATCGGTGATGCTGGAAGCGAAGTTTGTGTTCACCATCACGTTCACCTGCACCGACGCGTTGCCCACGATGGCAGGTCCCATCAGATGCAGGATATTGCGCAAACCGGGATGGGACAGATTCATTCTCGGGTGGAATACGAACCCGGATCGCACAAGGCTTGGAACCTGCCAAAACAACTGCCACGCGCCGCCGAATACAACGCCGTAAGCCATGCCTTCGATGGGGCTGATCCCGATGCGCGGTCCGATTAAAAAACCGAGCGCCAGGCCGAATCCCAGCGAGCCAATATTGAAAAACGTGGAAGATGTTGCCGGCACGCCGAACTGGTTGCAAGAGTTCAGAACGCCCATGGCCTGGGCGGCGAGCGCAACCATCAACAGGAAGGGGAACATGATGCGCGTGAGTTTCACCGCCAGCTCGAATTTCCCAGGGACATCCGCGAAGCCCGGCGCGAGTAGCCTGACCAGCACCGGACTGAAGATCATGCCGAGCAGGCAAATAATGCCGACGACTACGAGCAGGGCCGTCGCGACAAGGTTTGATAGTTCAGCGGCTTCCTTCTTCCCTTTCGTCGACAGATATTTGGTAAAGATGGGGACGAACGCGGAAGAGAGCGCGCCCTCGGCAAACAGGTCGCGCGTGAGATTGGGAATGCGGAAGCCGAGCAAAAAAGCGTCGTAAACTTGCCCCGCACCGAACAATCGCGCCATGGCGATCTCACGGACCAGTCCGGTGATCCGGCTCAAAAAGACGGAAGCCGAAACGACGCCGGCGGAGCGAACCAGGCTCTCGTGTTTCGAGTCCGCGGATTTCGAGGCTGGTTCGGCCGGCCTCATGGCTCACTCCACCTGCCGAACGTCGACTTGCTTGTAGATTACCTCGGTCTCGGCGAGATTCGCGAAACGCATTCCCGGCAAACGGGCGGACGCGGTACCGGCGGCAACTCCCCAACGTAGGGCATGGCGGAAATCGTCGTGACGCTCCATCGCCCAGGCGAACGCGGCCGCCAGCGCGTCGCCGGAGCCGATGGGGGCGATAGCATCGACGCGCGGAGGGATCACCTCGAGCATCTGGTGATCGAAGGCACCCACGGCTCCCTGGGTTCCCAGCGATAGGATGACCGATTCCGCACCCATCTTTTGTATGCGATCTACAGCGTGCATGAAGTGGGTGCGCGTCAAGAGCGCAGTCTTCAGCAGCCGTTCCGCCTCCTGCTGATTGGGTTTTACGACCGTTGGCTTGGCCGCGATGCCAACCTCGAGCGCGTCGCCATCGGCATCCAGCAACGTCTTCACGCCTCGCTTGCGCGCCAGCGTGATCAATTGCGCGTAGAAGCTAGCGGGGACACCCGGAGGCAGGCTGCCGCAAATCAGAAGCCAGCTTGCCTTAGTCAGGTGGGCGCGAATCTCTTTTTCGATGAGCGCAAGTTCGGCCTTATCCACCGCCGCACCCGGCTCATTCAGCTTGATGGTGAGGCCCTGCTTGTCAGTAATGATCAGGTTGTGGCGTACGCAGCAGCTCACAGGGACGACGACCAATTGGAATCCACTGGCCTTGACCAGATCTTCGAAGTGCGTGCCCGATTCCCCGCCTACCGGCACGATGGCCTTGGTCTGACCGCCAAAGCAGTGGATGACAAACGAAGCGTTGATTCCGCGCCCGCCCGCGGATTCGCGGCTCGACGTGATATACGCGCGATCTTCGAATACCAACCGATCCACAGTAATGGTGCGATCAATGGCAGGGTTTACGGTAAGTGTGATGATCAATCTTCCATTTTAACGGAGTGCGCGATGCTAACCTGAAATTTGTCTGTTTCTCCAGCATTTCGAGCGTATCTAGCGCTTGCCGCAGTCTGCTTCTTTTGGGGGACGACTTACCTGGGCATTCGCATGAGCCTGGAGTCATTTCCGCCGTTCGTGTTGGTTGCGACCAGGTTTCTGATTTCCGGATGCATCATGCTGGCGGTAGTTTTTGCGCGAGGCGCCCGGTTGCCCCAGGGAGCCGAATTGTGGCACGCGGCCTTGAGCGGAATTCTGATTCTGGGCATCGGCAATACCTGCCTTACTTTTGCGGAGCTGCGCGTCACCAGCGGCGTGGCGGGTTTGATCACCACGCTGTCCCCGTTTTGGCTGGTGGGAATCGAGACGGTGATGCCGGGCGGGGAACGGCTTCACCCTCCCACGATCCTTGGAATGTTGATCGGATGCGTGGGTGTCGGCTTGCTGGTGTCGGGAGGAATGGGCGCGGGGGAGTTCAGCCGCAAAGCGTTGGACGGGTTTCTCATTCTCCAAGTGGGTACGGTTTCCTGGTGTTTTGGATCGATTTATCAACGCCGCCGCAAGGTGGACGCGCACCCGATTGTCGTGGGCGCAGTGCAACAAGTGGCCGCGGGCCTGGCGACGTTGCCGTTCGCGTTATTTGCCAGCAGCCATGAAATCCACTGGAGCGGACGGGGCGTCACGGCGCTGTTTTACCTGGTGATCTTCGGATCGATCGTGGGTTATAGCGCATATGCCTATGCGCTCGATCGCCTGCCGGTGGCGGTGGTGTCGATCTACTCCTACGTCAACTCCGTGGTGGCGCTGGCGCTCGGCTGGCTGTTCTATCGTGAACCTTTCGGGCCTCGCGAGGCGGCCGCGGCGGTGGTGATCTTCGCGGGTGTCGCGCTGGTGAAGTGGCAGAGCGGCAAGGCCGCGTTGGGGAAGATGGAGGTCGAGGCGTAGTGAAAACTATCATCGAACCGTTCCGGATCAAGAGCGTGGAGCCGATCCGCCAGACCACGCCAGAGGAGCGCGAGGGGTACCTCGAAGCAGCCGGCTACAACCTTTTTCTCATCGAAGCGAAAAATATTCTGATCGACCTGCTGACCGATTCCGGTACCAGCGCGATGTCCACCGCACAGTGGGCGGCCATGATGCGCGGTGACGAATCCTACGCGGGAAGCGAGAGCTTTTACCGAATGGAACGGGTGGTGCGGGATCTCATGGGCTTCCGGCATGTGATTCCCACGCACCAGGGACGTGCCGCGGAACGCATTCTGTTTACGGTGCTTTGCCGCAAAGGCCAGATAATTCCGAATAACACGCACTTCGACACGACGCGCGCGAATATCGAGTTTACCGGCGCGCGCGCCATCGACCTGCTGACGCCGGAAGCCGCGGACACGCAGGCCCGGCTCGATTTCAAAGGAAACATGGATGTTCGAGCGCTGGAGCGGCTGATTGAAACCGAAGGTGCATCCAACATTCCGCTGGTGATGATCACGGTCACGGACAACTCCGGAGGAGGCCAGCCAGTTATGCGTCGAGGCAATATCGCACTTTCACGCTGGCAAGCGGCACAAGAACTGTTCCCGCGCATTAGGCAGCATCCGGGAACGCGCATGCGCTATCCTGCATCTCAGGCATGCAGTCCGCCGGGATTGACGCTCGCGATGAGCAGCTGATTCAGATCTTGGACGCCGCCATGGCCGAGGCTGCGCGTCGCGCCGGTCCCTGGCTGGTATGCCGTCGGGGGTGCACTCAGTGCTGCATCGGTCCATTTCCCATAACCCAGCTTGATGCCCGCCGGCTGCGGCGCGGTCTCGCCGATCTGGAAACGGCGGATCCCGACCGCGCCCACCGCGTGCGTCAGCGCGCCCGCGAATACGTGGCCCGCGTCTCGCAAAATTTCCCCGGCGACCCGGCCACCGGCATCCTCGATGAAAGCGAAGAAGGAGAACGGCGATTCGAAACGTTCGCCGATGACGAGCCGTGTCCGGCGCTCGACCCGGAAACCGGTGGTTGCGATCTCTACTCCGCGCGCCCCATGACGTGCCGCACGTTCGGCCCGCCAGTGCCCGCCGATGCCGGCCTGGTGGTCTGCGAACTGTGTTTTGACGGCGCCAGCGACGCTGACATCGAGAGCTGTGCCGTCGACCACGATCCCGATGGCCTGGAGGCCGCACTCGATTACGACCTCACAAAAATCAACGGGGCCGCCGGGCGGACCATTGTCGGCTTCTGTCTGGCCTCTTGAGAAACCTGTAAGATTGCTCCTGCGGAGGAAACATGAAGGTCACCACTGTCTTGGTTGCGCTGGCGATCCCGCTTGCGGCATTCGCACAGAGTAACCCGCTCACCGCGCGGCAAGTGATCGAGCGCATTCAGAAGAATGTCGGCGTACCCTGGAGAGCCGAGACGGTCGATACCTTCAAAGCCGGCGATCCCGACACACCCGTTACCGGCAGCGACCACGATGATGGCCACTTACGATGTGCTGCGCCGCGCCGCCGCCTCCGGGAACAACCTCATCATCACGCATGAGCCCACCTTCTACAATCACGAGGACAAGACCAGCGATTTCGAAAAAGAAAATGACGCCGTGCTTGCCACTAAGCAGTCATTTATCGCGGAGCATCATCTCGTCATCTGGCGCTTTCACGACCACTGGCACGCCCGCAGGCCCGATGGCATTCAAACCGGCATGATCCGCGCGCTCGGCTGGGAAAAGTTTCAAAATCCGAACAACAACCACTTGTTCGTAGTCCCCGAAACCACTTTGGAAGGCTTGGCCAGCGACATCCGGCAACGCCTCGGCATTCGTACGCTTCGGGTGGTCGGCGATCCCGCTATGGGCGTCACCAAACTCGCTCTCAATCCGGGCTATCCCGGTTTCCCCAGCGAGCGTCATACTCTCCAGCGCGACGACGTCCAAGTGCTGGTCATGGGCGAGGGCCTGGAGTGGGAGACCATCGAATACGGCGCCGACGCCGCGGCCGAAGGTAAGCAAAAGGCGCTGATCATTCTTGGGCACATTCCATCCGAACAGGCTGGCATGGAAGATTGCGCCCGCTGGTTGCGGACTTTCGTCACCGAGGTGCCCGTCGATTTCGTCCCTACCGCCGAGCCGTTCTGGACGCCCAAGTAGCGCGCTTCAGGATTTCCAGGACCGCAGTCCCAGCAACCGCTCGCCGAGTTCCGTCAGTTCTGCGCGGCCGTAGCGTGTCCGTTCCCAGTCGCGCGGATCGCCGGGAAATGCGGGGTCGTCGGGAATCTCGCGCTCGCGCCATGATCGGATTCGCGTCTCGCGCACTGCCGCGTTTGCCTCGTCCGCCGGATACATGGAAAGGTATTGCGCCAGACGCGCGCGATCTGTGGTCACATTAGGCCGGATGCCATGAGCCAGCAGCGTGTTCCAAACCAACAAATCGCCCGCCTTCAGCGGCACGAACTTAATTTCGAAACCTGTCGTGTCCGGAAAAAACGGATGGCGGTCAGCCGGTTGCGTCTCGATCCACTGGTCGAAATTCCTGAACAGCTCCGGGACGCACTGGAATCCGCCAACCTCCGGGTCCGTATCAACGAGCGACAAAACGCCCTGCACATTCACGGGTAATGGACGCATCGACGTGTCACTGTCCCAGTGAATGAAACCTCCGAATGGCCGCGCACCCCGATTTGGCGTGTTCAGATTCGCGCGGTCGATCGTGACCCACAGGTCCTCGCGATCCCAGATATCCACGAAGGTGTTATAGATGCGCGCCTGCTGGCGGTTATCCCAGAGACACTGGTGATTGTAGATCTCCACCATGCCGCTGTTGTTCAACTCCAGCATCTTGTGATCGCGAAGTTGCGCCTGATTCCAGCTTGAGGGATCGGCCGGGTCGAGTTCCTGAAACTCCCACAGCAACGCTTTGAGCCGCTCGATATTCTGCGCCGGCGCGGCGTCCGGTACGATCACATAGCCCCACGTTGTCCAGTGGCGCCAGTCGTCTTCAGAAAGCACCCGCAGCGGCAACTTTTTTTGAATGTCTTTCAGTTGAACGCTGAAATTCAGCGATTGATTCCCCTCATGTTCGTAAATGAGAGCGGGCTCGGCCATCACAATACCCCGGTTCGAAGATTCGGCTCCGCCAAGTATCGCAAAAAGAGGGTCCACGGTGCAAAATGCGCCGCCTGCCCGCGCGTCTGGGGCGGCTATACTCAAAACGTGGGCAACAGCAGGTTTTTTGCGAGGCCCGTTTGGGCCAGCGCCCTGTGCCTTATGGCGCTTTGCCCGCATGCCTTCCTTGCCGCCCCGCAGAGTGCGCAGTCCCCGCAACAAGCTGACACGGTGCAGTTCAAAAGCAATGTCAACGTGGTGCTGGTACCAGTCGTTGTGCGGGGCGCCGACGGCCACGTGATCGAGGACCTGAAGAAAGACGATTTTCAGATATTCGATCGCGGCAAGCGTCAATCTATTTCTCACTTCACCGTGCAGAAGCGAACGGGTGACACTCGCGGAGGCCGGGCTGCGCAGGATACGCTGCCGGCCGGAAACACGAACCAGGCACTCGACAGGACTGAAACAGCTCCTCTCAAAGTACGTCCTGAGCGATACATCATCTTCCTGTTTGACGATCTGCACCTACCTGCAGGCGATCTGGCGCGGGTCCGGAACGCGGCAAGCCGCATGATGGTGGAATCCATCCAACCAACAGATGCGGCAGCGGTGGTCTCAACGTCCGGAGAGGTCAATAGCGGCTTCACGCGCAACCGAACCAAGCTCGAAGACGCAGTGGCGAAACTTCGATTGCACACCCTGTACGAGCACGTGCGCGACTGTCCTGATGTCAATTACTATCAGGCCGACCGTATTCTGAACACGGGCGATCCCGAAGCCCTAAGCGAAGCCGCCGACGAAGCCCGAGAATGCGGCGCGATGAACAGAGCAATGGCGGAAGCAGCGGCGCGATCGGCCGCAGAGAAAGAACTGGCAATGGGTAATCAGGCCGGGCACATCGCGCTGTCGGTGACGCGAGAAGTCATCCGGAGCCTCGGCGCCGCACCCGGCCAGCGTACGTTAGTTATGATCTCGCCGGGATTTGTCGTGGCAAGCTCGGCGGCGGGACAGGCTGATGTAAGCAAGTTGATGGACGCCGCCGCCCAGGCCAACGTGACGATCAGTGCTTTGGACGCCCGCGGTCTATATACCGACATGTTGGACTCGAGCGAGCATGGCAAGCTTCCCTCAGACTTAGATCCAGGCGGGGGCCTGATGAGGCTGAAGGAGGAGATTCGCCACGATTCGATGGCCGCTGCCGGAGCAGTCATGGACGAGCTCGCATCAGCCACAGGCGGAACCTATTTCCACAACAGCAACGACCTGGAAGGAGGATTCCAGCGCGTAACGAAAGCGCCGGAATGCGTGTATCTGCTGGAATTCTCGCCCGAAGACGCGCAACGCGATGGGTCCTTTCACCGCTTATCAGTCAATGTGAACCGCAAGGGCGCCAAGGTGCGTGCCCGTCAAGGATATTTCGCGGAAAAACCGGCCGGCGTCAAGAACTAGAGCAGGCCCTGGGTCCTCTGGCGCCTGACACCTGGCACCTTCTTGTTCTTGCGATATCCTGAAGCGTGTCGCCACGCTTCAGCAAACTGGTGGAAGCTCTAGGACGCCTTGGGATTGCGTTCGCGGTCCTGCTGCTGGTCTACGCCGGCTTGCGATTTCTGGCTCCGAATTCCGGCTTCACCCAACTGGCCGCCCTGGCTTTCTATGTCACCGGTGTGTTGTTTGTGGTGCAACAGGCGCGGCGCAACGCGCGGCGTGTGATCTGGCGGCTGCGTAATCGCCTGATCGTCGCCTATCTGTTCATCGCCTTCGTGCCCATCGCGCTCATCGGAATTCTGGGGGCTATCGTCGGCTGGGAGCTGGTGGGCGGGACCGCGGTCTACCTGGTTAGTTCGGAGCTCGATCGGCGAACCAGCGCCATGGACGGCGTCGCGCATATGCTGGCAGAGGCGCCGGCGGAGAAGCGAGAGAACTCCATCCACGATGTCATTCCATACATGGAACACCTGTTCCCCAGTGTCACCCTCGCCATTCGCGGCAGCGATCCCTATAACTACCCTGCCGCCTCGGAAGCTCCTTCAGCGCCGGTAGGCTGGAAGGACGCGAGCGGTCTCGTCTTGAAGGAGGGCCAGTTGTACGCCTGGTCCCACGTCACGCACGCTGGCGCCGACGTCACGCTGATGGCGCCGGTCACGCGCGATGTCCTGGCGGATTTGTCGCCCGGTATCGGCCAGGTGTCTCTCATATCTTTCAATTCCCGTGCACCCGGATCCGTCGCAAAAAGTCCTCCTTCAGAGCGGAAGAGCCGGAAAGCTCCTCGACTGTCCGAACCCGCCAACCGTCTGGATGTGGCGTTGGACGGGTCTATGCTGATTTACCCGGCCTATTGGGATGCGCCGGAGAAACAAGATAAGTGGCTTCTTGTCGTGCGCACGCGTCCCTCGGTTGTGCTCGGGACCGTTTTCGCCCAGGTGGATTTGGCAGGATTTTTTTGGGCGACTTTCTTGTTCTTCGCCGGCCTGCTGCTGCTGGTCTGGGTCGTGTCTTTCCTGATGGGTATTTCCCTCACACGCACGATAACCGGCGCCGTCCACAATCTTTACGAGGGCACCGAGCGCGTCAAGACCGGTGACTTTTCCCATCGCATCGCGGTCGAGGGAGTCGATCAGCTCGCCGAGCTTGCGCGATCCTTCAACGGCATGACGGAAAACCTGGAACGGCTGATCGTGGTAGAGAAGGAGCAGCAACGCCTGCAATCGGAACTCACCATCGCGCGCGAGGTACAGAACCAGCTTTTCCCACGCGCCATTCCCGCCATGAAAACCATCGAGCTTACGGGCGTCTGCCATCCCGCGCGCATGGTCTCAGGTGACTACTATGATTTTGTACGTGTGCGCGAGTCCAACGTCGCGCTCGCGATCGGAGATGTCGCGGGCAAGGGAATTTCGGCGGCGCTGCTGATGGCATCTATTCAGTCGATCATGCGCACGCAATTGACCGCCGGCGTCCCCGTGCATGCGACGGCAACCACTGGCGGAGGCAACGGCGGCTGGCGTGCCGAGCTTTCTGTTGCCGAGCTCGTCTCGCAATTGAATAAGCAGGTATGCGCCAACACGGCGCCGGAAAAATTCGCCACATTCTATTTCGGCCTGTATGACGACGTGAGCCGCGTCCTCACCTATACCAATGCGGGACACCCGCCGCCCATCCTGATGCGCGGCGGAAAGGCGCAACGGCTGGAGGTAACCGGCACCGTGGTGGGCGCCTTTCCGTTCGCCCAGTACGAAGAAAAGACGGTGGAGCTGCGGCCGGGCGATCTTCTGGTTGCGTTCACTGACGGCATCGTAGAACCCGAAAACGCCTACGGCGAACCATTCGGAGAGGAAAACCTCATCGATCTGCTGCTGCGGTATGGGCAGCGCGAATCCAACGAAATCATCGCCCGCATCATGGAGACCGTGGAGCAATGGACAGGCTCCTCGGAGTTATACGATGACATGACGCTGCTTGTGGCGCGCGGCGTCTGACAAACATGAAGGTTCTGACGGCCGCACAGATGCGCGAAGTGGACCGGCGCACCATCGAGATGGGCGTGCCCGGCGCTGTGTTGATGGAGAACGCCGGCAGCCGCGTAGTGGAGTTTCTCGAAGAAAGATTCTCTCCGCTGGGTGATCAGCGCATTGTGGTCTTTTGCGGCAAGGGGAACAACGGCGGCGACGGCCTGGTGGTGGCGCGGCAACTCTTCGAACGCTATCGCCCGCAAGTGCTGAGCGTGGTGCTGGTGGCCGCGCCCGAGGAGATGAAAGGCGCAGCGGCGGACCATTATCGCCGTCTCATCGAGACAGGGTGCCCAGTGCTGCGCGAGCTTGCCCCAGATCCGCAAGGCGTGACGCTGGTGATCGACGCTCTGCTCGGAACCGGACTCAGTGGACCGGCGAAAGGCGAGATGCTCGATAGCATCCGCCGCATCAATAGCGGATTTGCGCGCGCGAAGATCGTGGCCGTCGACATTCCCTCGGGCCTTGCGAGCGACACCGGGCGAACCCAGGGTGAGTGCGTGCATGCGGATTACACCGTGTCCTTCACCGCGCCCAAGGTGGGACAGGTGCTGCCGCCGAATTGCGAGTATGTCGGCGAGTTGTGCGTGCGCGCCATCGGCAGCCCCCCGGAGCTATTCGAGAAAGACGACAGCATTTTTCTCTCGCTGGTCGAGCCCGCGCAGTTCCGCCACTTGTTCGCGCCGAGACCACCGGCGTCGCACAAAGGCAGCTTCGGGCATGTGCTGATTGTGGCCGGCTCCTACGGCAAAACCGGAGCGGCAGCCATGTGCGGCATGGCGGCGTTGCGTGCCGGCGCCGGATTGGTCACGGTGGCGTCGTCCGAACGCGCCATACCTACGATCGCCTCGCATGCGCCTGAATTGATGACCGAACCGCTGCCTGAAACCGCGAACGGATCGATCTCGGTGCGCGCGTTCGATTCCGGAGCCCTGACCGAAATAGCACGGAACAAGACTGTCCTGGCCATCGGTCCAGGCCTGACAACCGACCCCCAAACCGTGGCAGTAGTGCGGCGTGCCCTCCACGAATTTGTGCAGCCCATGGTGGTGGATGCCGACGGACTCAACGCCCTCGCTGCCACGGAGTGGCTCGGGGACAAGCGGCTGCGCGTGCTCACGCCGCATCCCGGTGAAATGTCCCGCCTCGTGAAAAAGACAGTTGCCGAAATCGAACAGGATCGAGTGGGGATTGCCCGGACGTTGGCCCGCGAACGAAAGGTGCACGTGGTCCTCAAAGGCTACCGCACAGTCTTGGCCTTCCCCGACGGGCGTGTGTGGATCAACCCGACCGGATCGCCTGCAATGGCAACCGGCGGCACTGGTGATATCCTCACCGGTTTAATCGCCGGGTTTCTGGCACAATTCCCGCAGGATGCGGAGCAGGCGATCGCCGCCGCGGTGTATCTGCACGGCCTTTCGGGGGAGATTGGCGCTGCCGCCTTGGGAGAAAAATGTCTGATCGCTACCGATCTGCTGCGTTATCTGCCTGCGGCTATGGAGCAGTGTGCCCACATTCCGGACCGCGTCTGAAGAGGAAACTATTGCGCTCGGGGAAAAACTCTCGCGCGAACTTCCGCGGCGTGCCGTCGTGTTGCTCATGGGCAATCTGGGAGCGGGCAAGACTACGCTGGCCAAAGGCATCGTCAAGGGACTGGGCGCGGCGGAGCCGGAAGAGGTTTCGAGTCCGACCTTCACGCTCATCCACGAGTACGGAACCCCGGCTAAGGTTTATCATGTTGATCTTTACCGTCTCGATCGAGCGAGCGAGGCCGCCCGGCTCGGATTGGATGAGCTGTTCGACCGGGACGCGGTGGTTTTGATCGAATGGGGAGAACGTTTCCCCGAGCTGATGCCGCCCGTGAGGATTGAAATCCGCATTCAGGCGCGCGAAGAAAATCGAAGGGAGATTACGGTTACATCCATCACGATATGAGCGAACAACCATGGGCATTGATACTGGGCGCCAGCAGCGGGTTCGGTGAGGCGACCGCGGTCGAATTGGCGCATCGAGGGATGAACGTCTTCGGCGTGCATCTCGATCGCCGCGAAACGCTGCCGCACGCGCAAGAAGTGCAGGCTCGGATTCGGGCCGCGGGGCGCGACGCCGTGTTCTTTAACATGAATGCAGCGGATGACGAAAAGCGAGCCGAAGCCCTCGCACAGATCCGGGCCGTCTTCGAGAAGACGCCGGGGACCGTGCGTGTGCTGTTACACTCGCTCGCATTTGGCGCATTGAAACCGCTGGTAGGAGCCGATGATTGCGCTTCCAAACGGCAGATCGAAATGACCGCAGACGTGATGGGCCACAGCCTGGTCTACTGGGTGCATGATCTGGTCGCAAACCATCTGATGCACGCGGGCGGCCGCATCTACGCCATGACCAGTGAAGGCGGCGGCAAGGCCATCCCGCAGTACGGCCCGGTCTCGGCCGCCAAAGCGATTCTCGAGGCGCATATCCGGCAGATCGCCCTGGAACTGGCGCCCATGGGAATTACAGCCAACGCCATTCTCGCCGGCGTCACCGACACCCCGGCTCTACGCAAGATTCCGGGTCAGGACAAGTTGGTGGCGTTTTCCAAGGCCAGGAATCCGCATGGCCGGTTGACGACCCCCGAGGATGTCGCCAAGTGCATCGGCGTTCTCTGTCACGAGAATACGTACTGGATGACCGGAAACACCATCCGCGTGGATGGGGGCGAAGGTTCAGTCGCCTAGTCCCAAAAGCGTGATAATCCACACGCACACGCCGTTCGCCTGTATTGTCTTTTCCGCCAAGGATACTCACACTGAGGGCAGGGAGGTGAATCGACAAATGTGTGATTACTCACTGCACGGCCTTCCCAACCGTTTGGCGAAGGAAGGCGAAGACTTGGTGGCTCACCGGTTTAGCACCGGCGCGATGGGCCTGGCCGCGCCGGTGGACGTGCGCCGGCAGATGCAGTCCAGGCCCGAAAAGCAGAGCTGGTGGTCGGCAATCAAGGCGGCAGTTATGCCACCGCCGGTCTCGGAGACTCCGGCTGTGTGCATTCCCCCCGGGGCGACTTTGCGGCTGATGGATATTCCTGCAAACCTGCAGCGCGAGTTTGGGGTGGGGCCGGATGAAACCGTGGCCTTCTCGCAAACCAGCGCGATACCTCAGACGTTTCACGACGCCGTGAGATTCAAGAATGGCCGCCAGGCACTGCTGCAATTTCTGAAGGAAGGCCAGCGCGTGCGCGTGCTGTCGCTCGGCGCGCAGGAACCGGAGTACGTACCGGAGCGAATCGGAACCGAAGCCGCGGTCTGACTAACCAGTCACGCACTTCGCATGACTTTGTAAGCCGCGCATTCAGAGACTTGCGAATATCCGCGGGAACGGCGGCTTGCCTTCGGACTATATCCTGAAGTCAAAAGCGGTCGGCTTGCCCGCACCGCCCACGTTGCTGCGCAGCAATGCTCGCCGTCAGGGCGATGCCGTTCCTCCCCCGGCCGGCTCGCCCGGTGATACTGGTTTTCGGCGCCCTCAGAAAGGCTTGTGGCGTGACTGGCCTTCGTGCCAGATCACGCTGACGGAAATTCAGAGCGTCGAGGGAAGATTCCGAAACGTCGGGCTTCCACCCGGCCACTTTCGCCTTCGCTCGGCGCGGATCACCGCGCGCGGTCTCCCTGCCTGGTGGGAGGCCGCGCGTGGGCGGCTTTCTCCCCACCAAACTTGTCACGTTGACCGAACCCGCGAGGGTGAGGTTTACTGATGACAGAATGCCCGGCTACGACAATGAGCTCGCGGAGATCGTCGCGGAACTGAACCGGGCGGCAACCGGATCGCGCGCGAGCCATGCCGGCGGGCCGCAAAGCACAGCCAGTCTCGACCAATTGCTCGCCTACGCAGTGCAGCGCAACGCATCCGATCTGCTGCTGATCGCGGGCGCGCCGGTTGCCTTGCGTGTAGACGGAGAGCTATCGCCGGCTGCGGGACCGCCATTGGGAGCCGAGGATACTCGTAACCTGCTCCTTCCGTTGCTGACTCCGAAGCAAGCCCAGGATCTGCAACAACACAAGTCGACCGATTTTTGCTTTTCACGCGAGGCCATCGGCCGCTTTCGTGCCAATGTGCATCATCAGCGCGGCACGCTGGCAGGCGCCATCCGGCTGCTGCCCTCGCGGATTCCCACGCTGGAATCTTTGCATTTGCCGGCGGCCCTGCATCGATTGACCGAAGCGCGGCAGGGGCTGATCCTGATTACCGGCTCGACGGGTTGCGGCAAAAGCTCGACGCTCGCCGCCTTGATCGACATCATCAACAATGAGCGGCGCGATCACATCGTCACCATCGAAGATCCGGTCGAATACGTACACACCAACCGCAACTCGATTGTCGAGCAGATTGAAGTGGGCCACGACGCTCCGGAGTTCGCAAGCTCCGTCCGCAGCATCATGCGCCAGACTCCCGATGTGATTCTCGTCGGCGAAATGCGCGACCCGGAAACCATCGCCACCGTATTGACCGCGGCGGAAACCGGACACCTGGTGCTTTCGACGCTGCACACCAATGACACCTCACAGGCGGTTTCGCGAATTCTCGATACTTTTCCTCTCGCCAACCAGCGGCAAATTCGGCAGCAGCTTTCTCTCGCGCTTCTGGCGCTGGTGGCTCAGCAACTGGTTCCCACGGCGAATGGCGGTGGCCGCTATCCGGCTATCGAGATCATGATGGGATCGCACGCTGTGCGCAGTTTGATCCGCAAGGGCGAAGATCATCAGCTCTATACCGCCATCTCGACCGGCCGGTCCGAGGGCATGATCACGATGGAACAATCCCTCGCCGAACTGGTGCGCGCGGGGCGGATCACACGCGAGACCGCACTGGCGCACTGTTTCCGTCCGGACGATTTAGCGCGATATTTGCAGGGCTGACGTTCGCGGTAGAATCGGGTGATCAGTATGACGCGCGTGATTGCACCGTGCTTCGCTCTGTCGTGCGTCTTATCATTGAACGCACAAATCACTGCCTTCCTCAAACCTTTACCCGACGGCTCGAACGAAGTCCGGATCAGGAACGATGCAGCGATCAGTTTGGAGGCATTTGCGGTTCGAGCAAACGGGTCGAACGTAGTCGAATTCGAAAGGTCCAAAAGGCCTAATCGATCTGACGCCCCCAGCACAGTGTATGCCGATTCCATGATTGATGAGGCGCCGGCGCGCCTCGCTCCCCGCGAGGAGCGCGTTGTTGAAGAGGGCGGCGTTCTCTGGTTTGAAGGACAGAGAGTCGTCGTAACTCATACGCTCCCCATCGTCACCGCCGGCATTTTCGCCGACGGCACAACCTCTGGTGATGCGGAGTTGCTGCGGCGTCTGATTCTACGCCGTTGCAACATGCTCCAGGCGGTGGAAACGACGCTCGATATCATTTCCGATGCCGGCCGACGCAACGTACCGAGAGACCTGCTAGTCAACCAGTTTCGGAAGATGGCGGATTCCCTGAATCGTTGGTACGTTCCTCCCGAGCAACGCGTGGGACACGATCTCTATCAATCGATGATGGGAAAACTATTGAATCTGCCGGACGAGGCAGTCGGATCTCCATTCCCGCCGGACGCCTTTGTAGCGCAAGAGACCGCAATGCTGAATCGTCAACGCGTCGAGTTATTGGAATCGCAGCCCAGCCTCGGTGATGCTGCCGTCATCCGACGCTAAGTTAGTGCGCATTTGTTATCCTGAAAGGTAATCCCCTAAATCCTCACTAGGAGACAATCCAGAAAATGGCTGTCAAAGTTGGCATCAACGGTTTCGGACGCATCGGTCGCAATGTGGTCCGCGCGGGCTTGCATAACGCAAATGTCGATTTCGTGGCGGTGAATGATATTACCGATACGAAAACGCTCGCTCATCTTTTGAAGTACGACTCGGTGCTCGGCACGCTGCCGGAGACGGTTACGGCTGAAGCGGATGGAATCCGCATAGGCAACAAACACCTCAAAGTTTTTGCGATAAAAGATCCCGCGGAGCTGGATTGGAACTCAGTAGGAGCGCAGATTGTGGTCGAATCCACGGGCCGCTTCACGGATGCGAAGGACGCCTGCAAACACGTGCGGGGGACGGTCAAGAAAGTCATCATCTCTGCGCCGGCCAAGAATGAAGACCTCACCGTTGTGCTGGGAGTCAACGACAACGTCTACGATCCGAAGAAGCACAACATTATTTCGAACGCCTCGTGCACGACCAATTGTCTGGCGCCGCTGGTGAAGGTCCTCCACGACAAGTTCGGCATTCAAAAGGGATCGATGACCACGATCCACAGCTACACCAACGACCAGAACGTGCTGGATTTTCCGCACAAGGATCTGCGGCGCGCGCGCGCGGCGGCGATCAACATGATCCCGACGACGACGGGCGCTGCCAAAGCCATTGGCCTGGTGATGCCGCAGCTCAAAGGCAAGCTGGACGGCTATTCGATGCGCGTGCCGACGCCGGATGTTTCCGTGGTGGATCTGGTCGCGGTGACGGACAAGGCGGTAACCGCAGAGGAAGTGAATAAAGCTCTCAAGGAAGCGGCGGCCGGTCCGCTCAAGGGCATTCTGGCTTACACTGAAGACCCGGTTGTTTCGAGTGACATGCTGCACAATCCGAACAGCTCGATTGTGGACGGCGAGATGACCAAGGTGATCGAGGGCAATCTGGTCCACGTGCTTTCCTGGTACGACAACGAGTGGGGGTACTCGTGCCGGGTGGTGGATCTCGTCGAGTTTCTGGCAAAGAAAGGGCTGTAAGCCTCAAGGCAAAAGACAAAAGGCAAATTGCAAAAGGCAAAAGGGGGCGGCGGGCCTTCCCCTCCTCATTGCATGTGGGCTATGATGCCGGCGGTGAATTCAGTTGTGGAGGCGCTGCCGCCGACGTCCACCGTCAAGCACTTGCCTTCGGCGTAAACGGCTTCAATGGCGCTTTGCAGGCGGCGTGAGGCGTCGCGTTCGCCGATGTGGGCGAGCATCAGTGCGGCCGATTGCATGAGCGCAGTGGGATTTGCCTTTCCCTTACCCGCGATGTCGGGTGCGCTGCCGTGCACGGCTTCGAAGATTGCATCGCGCTCGCCTAGATTCGCTCCGGGGACAATCCCCAAGCCACCAACCAAACCCGCGGCCAGATCGGAAACGATGTCGCCGTAAAGATTGGGCAATAACAGCAAGTCGAAGGTTTCGGGGCGCATGACTAGCTGCATGCATGCGTTATCGACGATCAGCTCTTCGTATTGGATTTCCTTGAACTCTTCGGCGATCTCGCGGCAGCATTTGAGGAACAGGCCATCGCTCATCTTCATGATGTTTGCCTTGTGGACGGCGGTGACTTTCTTCCGGCCCTCGCGGCGCGCGAACTCGAACGTGGCGCGCGCGATGCGAATGGATGCGGTGCGCGTGATGATTTTCAGGCTTTCGATCACATCTTTCACCACCTCGTGCTCGAGGCCGGAGTAGAGATCCTCCGTATTCTCGCGGAAGATGACCATGTCGATGGGCACGCCTTGAAACCGGGTTTTCAATCCGGGCAGCATGCGCACGGGCCGGAAATTCGTGTAAAGATCGAGCTTCTTGCGCAAAGCCACGTTAATGCTGCGATGGCCGCCGGCGATGGGGGTCGCGGTGGGGCCTTTGAGTCCTACGTGCGTGCGGGCGAGCGACTCGTAAACGGCTTTCGGCAGCATTTCGCCCGACTTCGCCAGAGCGGTGGCGCCAGCCTCCACGCGCTCCCACGCGACCTCGACTCCGGCAGCTTCCACCGCGCGTGCGGTTGCTTCCGCGACCTCTGGTCCGATGCCATCTCCGGGAATGAGCGTGATGCGGTGAGCCATCCACTCAGTATAGCGGCGGGGTCGGTTATTTCGTCCCGAGATGCAGTGCGACTGTGCCGCCGGTCATGCGGAGGAATTCGACCGAGCGAAACCCGGTAGCGCGCATGCGGGCGGCCAGGTCTTCGGCGGAAGGAAACTTTTCGATGGATTCCGGCAAGTACGCGTAGGCTTCGCGCGAGCCGGAGAGCGCCGCGCCGATCAGGGGCAGCACTTTTCGTGAGTAGAAGCCGTACAGCTTGCCGAACGCTGTGTTGCCGGGCTGGGAGAACTCCAGAATGGCGGCTACGCCGGACGGTTTCAGGATGCGATGGATCTCCCTGAGTCCGGATTCATAATCAGCGAGATTGCGAAAGCCGAAGGCCACCGTGATCAGATCGAGCGCGCCGTCCGCTATAGGCAAGCGAAGCGCGTCAGCTTCGAATAAGGGGCAGGATCGCCCATGGCGCGAGATTTTCTGCTGGGCGGCGGTCAGCATGGGGTGGCAGAAATCGCTGCCCATTGCGGGTCGCGCGGATTGAGCATCGAGCGCCAGCAACAAGTCGCCCGTGCCACAGCAGAGATCCAGCGTTCGCGCGTCGGGACGCTCCAGTATGTGGCGGACTCGCCTCACCGTTTGCGCGCGCCACATCCGATCGAGATTGAGCGACAAAACGTGATTGGCGAGATCGTACCTGGGCGCGATGCGGCCGAACATGGCACGCACCCAGCGCGATGCTTCCTGCTCACTGGTAACGCCCGCGGGCGCAGTGCCTTTCATGCGAGAGCCGAGCGGATGGCGGAGAGAACTGCGCCGTCATCCACTCCGGAAACGACGGTGACCTCGCCGATGGACCGCGGCAGCACGAAATGAACGTTCCCCTGGATGGTCTTCTTGTCTTTGACCAGGCGGGCGGCGAGCCGCTCGGCGGGAATGCCGTGCAGAGACGGGATGGGGCCGTAGCGATCGACGGCATCGAGAATGCCGGCGGCGTCGCGATCCCTGACTTGTCCCAGTGACTTCGCGAGGTGCGTGGCCGCGCGCATCCCGAATCCGACTGCTTCACCATGCAGAAAGCGGGCATAGGCGGTTTCGGCCTCAAGCGCGTGGCCGAACGTGTGGCCGAAGTTCAAGATGCGGCGGAGGCCCGATTCGCGCTCGTCGGCGGAAACAACCTCTGCTTTGATACGTACCGATTCCTCAATTAGGCGATCGACGACCGCGGGTTCTTGATGCAGAACGGCGTCGCGCTGCCTGGTCAGCAGTTCAAATAGCGGCGCGCTGCGGATTACACCGCACTTGATGACTTCGAAAAGGCCGGCGCGGTATTCGCGGTCGGGCAGCGTCGCCAGCACATCGGGATCGATCAGAACGGCCAGCGGCTGATGAAAGCTTCCGATGAGATTCTTCCCTTCAAGCAGATTGACGCCGGTCTTGCCGCCGATGGATGCGTCGACTTGCGCCAACAAAGTAGTCGGAATCTGCACCACCGGAATGCCGCGCATGAAAATAGCGGCCAGGAAGCCGGCCATATCGTTTACAATGCCGCCGCCGAATGCGATGACGAGGCTGGTCCGGTCGGCGCCGCGCCGTACCATTTCCTCCGCGAGCGTCTCTACGTGCTCCAGACGCTTGCGCTCTTCTCCCCCTGGAAACGTGAGCACCTCATGCGCGATACCCGAAAGCCCACGCTCCAATCGCTTTCCGTGGTGCTGCCAGACGTCAGCCGTGGTGACGACGAAAACCTTGCCGGACCCTTTCGGAACGAAATTTCCGGCGCGGGAGAGAATGCCTCGCTCCACCATGGCGCAGTACTCGCGCTGCGGCGTTTTCACGGTGAACGAGGCCATATCAGAGTTGTACCACGAGTCGAGAAAAGCTCACCGCAGAGGCGCTGAGACGCGGAGAATCACCACGAAGTCAAATCCGGTCGCTTCAAGATGCGTTCCTTGACCTGACGTATATGAGTAGCATATATTGTTACAACATATATGGTAGCCGGAGCCTTTGACCGTGAGTTAAAGAAGGGCAGCGCGGAACTGCTGATCCTGTCACTGGTGGAGGATCGGCCGCGGCATGGATATGAGGTCAGCAAATTGATTGAGTCCCGCTCGAACGGGGGCGCTGCACTTTCATGTGGCGTCGCTCTACCCGATGCTCTATCGGCTCGAATCGCGCGGCTGGATTCAAGGCCGTTGGGTGGAGAAGGCCGGCCAGCGGCGCCGTCGCTACTACCGGCTGACCGCTGAAGGACGCAAGGTCCTGGCTACGCAGCGCGTGGGATGGCAGGCATTCGCGGAAGCCATTCGCCGAATAACCGGGATTGAATATGCCTGACTGGCGGGAGCCCATTCGAGAGCGCTTGGCGCAGTTGAACCTGAGCGGCGCGCGCGAAGGCGAAGTCGTCGAGGAACTCGCGCAGCATCTCGAGGACCGCTACCAGGAACTGCGAACGCTCGGCGCTTCGGAAGAGGAAGCTCGGCGACTGGCGCTGGCGGAATTGCAAAACGATAAGACGCTCGAAGAGCAGCTTCGGAAAGCTCGCTTGCCAGTCCATCGCGAGCCGGCTGCGCTCGGGTCCACCGGGAGAATCAGAATGTTTGGAACGCTTCAGCACGATTTGAGAATCGCGTTTCGCGCGATCAGGAACAAGCCGGCCTTCAGCTTGATGGTTATTGGGATGCTGGCGGCGGGAATCGCCGGCAACGCCGCCATCTTCAGCGTGTTCAACGGGCTGTTTCTTCGCCCGCTTCCGTTCGCGGAGCCTGACCGGCTGGTAGACCTCGACGAAACTGCGCCGAAGTGGAATCTGAAGTCCGTCGGCATCTCAAACCCCGATTTTTACGCGTGGCGTGAAGGCAACAAGACCTTCGATGCGATGGCGTTTTTCAAAAGCGCGGGCTACGATCTCTCGGGTGACCGCGGTGGCGCGCAACGAATCAAAGGGGTACGAGTGACGCGTGACATGCTGGATGTGCTGCGGCTCAAACCGGCGCTCGGGCGCAACTTTTTGCCGGAGGAAGACCGGCCCGGCGGTGCGAAGGTGATGATGCTCGGTTACGCACTTTGGCAGAGGATGTTTCAGAGCGACCGTTATGTCCTCGGGCGCGTGCTGAAACTCAACGGACAGGCGTACACGGTGGTTGGTGTGCTGCCGCGCGAGGCCGTGTTTCCAACGGACACTGAATTGTGGACGGCGCTCGCGGCCGATCCGCAAGACAGGGGAAGCTACTACTTAAGCGGCGTCGGCAGGCTCAGGCGCGGCGTCTCGCTGACTCAGGCTGCAGCCGACCTCTTGCGCGTCCACAAAGCCATGATGCTGGACGGCAAGCACAGTGTGAACGATATTACGTCGCCGACATTGATGCCGCTGCGGGATCGCTATCTGGGCGACTACCGGCAGGTGACCCACATACTCCTGGGCGGCGTCGCGATCGTCCTGCTCATTGCTTGCGTGAACATCGCCGGACTGATGATGGTGAGAGGCGCGGCGCGTACCCGAGAAATCGCCATTCGCACGGCGATCGGGGCGTCACGCGGTGCCATCATCCGGCAACTGCTCACTGAAAGCCTGGTGCTGGCGGCGATCGGCGGCATTGCCGGCGTGCTGATTGGCCACGTATTCCTGCGAGGAATTCTCACGCTCATGCCTGATGACATGCCGGGCTGGTTGAGCTTCCAGTTGGATGCAAGGTTTGCCGTTTTCTGCACCGTGATTACCGCGGGCGCGGCTGTGTTGTTCGGGCTGGCGCCGGCGATACAGGCGGCCGGAGTCGATCCGCGCGAATGGTTGCAGGATGGAACGCGGTCATCGTTCTCGCGTGCGCGGCGCGGCGCGCTGAGCGCCTTGATTGTGTGCGAAATCGGCCTCGCGCTGATGCTTCTGGTGAGCGCCGGGCTGCTGCTCGAAGCTTTTCGCAAAGTCCTACATGTCGATCCGGGATTCCGTCCCGACAAGGTACTCACCTACACGGTGGAGCTTCCGGAAGCCAGGTATGCCAAGGCGCCGGAAACGATCGAGTTTTATAATCGGCTGCTCGATCGGCTGCGTGTCTTGCCAGGGGTGAAGTCGGCCGCAGCGGTTTCCATTCTTCCGCTGGATGGCCATGACGGCTATTTCTTCGAAGTCGAGGGCGGCCACACCTTCGGCCCAAAAGAGCAGAGTCCCGTGGTTCTGGGCTTGAAAGCTACGCCCGGTTATTTCGAGACCATCGGCGTAACGTTCATCGCGGGCAGGCCGTTCACGGATCGAGACGGGGACCCAGCCGTTCCGCACGTTGCGGTGATCAACGAGAGCTTTGCGAAGTACTTCTGGCCGAACTCCGACGCGATGGGCAAACGGCTCCGCTACAGTTTTGATGAGCACTAGTGGATGCAGGTGGTCGGGATCACGCGCGACGTGAAACACTACGGCCTGGACCAGGAGATGCGCCCGTGCGTCTGGGTGCCATTCCGGCAGCAGTGGCAGCGCACCATGAGCATCGCTCTGCGAAGCACGATCGATCCGCACGCTCTGGCCAGCGCCGCGCGCGATGCCCAGCGGCAGATCGATCCGGATCTCGCGATGTTCAACATCCGCACCATGAGTGAGCGGCTGGACCGGTCGCTCTGGGCGCGCAGTGCTTACTCCTGGCTGTTCGGAGCGTTCGCCGCGATCGCCATCCTGCTCGCAGCGGCCGGCGTTTATGGCGTAACCTCTTACGCGGTCAGCCAGCGATCGCGTGAGATCGGCATTCGCATGGCGCTGGGTGCGCGTCCCGGACAGGTAATGGGCGGCGTGCTGGCGAGCGGCATGGCACTGGTATCGGCCGGCGTGGTTTTAGGGCTGGCCGGCGCCTTTCTCACCACTCGATTGCTGGAGTCGCTGCTATTCGGCGTGAGTACGCACGATCCACTCACTTACGCGTGTGTGGTCGCGGGAGTGGCCGCGGTCGGCCTTATGGCGAATTTCATTCCCGCCCAACGAGCCTCCCGAGTCGACCCGATGCGCATCCTGCGGTTCGAGTAAGACCGCAACCGGACACGCCTGTCCCGTAAGCGGACACCCGGCCGCGGCGACCTTTAGCCAATCTGTTTAGACGGCAGGCTGTTACGCTACAGGCAGTATGGATCACCTGTTGCTAGACTCCAGGCTCGCTTTGCGCCGCTTGCGGCAAGGTCCCGGCTTCACGGCTGCGGCCATTCTCACCCTGGCCCTGGGCATCGGCGCCAACACCACCACCTTCAGCGCTCTCAATAAGCTGATCTTGCGGCCACTGCCGGTTGAGAGGCCGAACGAGCTGGTCTCGCTCAATGGCGGGGGAGCCTTCTCTTACCCCACCTACAAAGACCTTCGCGACCGTACCCACACGCTCTCCGGGCTCATCGCGTACCGCCCCGCGCCCGTTTCCCTGAGCCTGGAGGGCGCGAACGCCCACCTGTTCACATATGAAGTCTCCGGCAACTACTTCGAGGTCCTGGGTGTGAAAGCGCTGCTCGGCCGCGCGCTCACTCCCGCCGACGACCAGAAGCGCCTGGGCCATCCCGTGGTCGTGCTGAGTTATGCCGGCTGGCAGCGCCGCTTTGGCGCCGACCCAGCCGTGGTTGGAAAAAGCGTCAAGCTCAACGGTCTCGCTTACACCGTTCTCGGTGTGATGCCACGTGAGTTCTTTGGAACTGAGCGGTTGTTCGCCCCCGAATTGTACGTGCCCATGGCCATGGAGCCGCAAATCGAGCCCGGTAATGACTGGCTGGAAAATCGCGATACCTGGGATTGCTGGGTCCTGGGAAGGCGCAAGCCCGAAGTCTCCACCGCGCAGGCCGAAGCTGAGCTGAACACAATTGCCGCTCAGCTTGCACACGACTATCGCAACTTGGAGGGCTTTCGCATCGTACTCTCACCTCCCGGCTTGGCCGGAACCTTGCTCCGCGGCGGCGTCATCGGATTCGCCACCGTGCTGATGGGCGTATCGGGATTGGTGCTCCTGATCGCCTGCACGAATCTGGCGAACCTCTTGCTGGCGCGCGCCTCCGACCGCCAGAAAGAGATCGCCATCCGCCTGGCGCTGGGGGCCAGCAAGTGGCGGCTCATCCGCCAGCTCCTCGCGGAAAGTCTCGTGCTCTCCACCACTGGAGCAGCCGTCGGCGTGCTCCTCGCGACGTGGGTAGGGGATTTCATTGCTTCCTGGCAACCACCGCTCGACATCCCCGTTAACCTCGACATCCCACTCGATCATCGCGTACTGCTATTCACCGCCGCAGCCGGTCTGCTGACGACGATGTTGTTCGGCCTCGCGCCCGCCATTCAGTCCGCCCGCACCGATTTGGTTTCTGCACTGAAAAATGCCGCCGGGCGCTTTCGCCGCTGGCAGCCGCGCGAGTTTCTCGTGGCCGCACAGATTTCGCTCTCGGTATTGCTGCTCGTCGCTACCGCCATGGTGGTGCACAGCCTCCAACGCGCTCTCACCATCAACGTCGGCTTCAATCCGCGGAATGCCGCTGTGGCAGCGGTCGACCTCGGCCTCGCTGGTTACGACGAGAGCCGCGGCCGGGAGTTCCAGCGGCGGCTCGTTTTGAAAGTCGCAGCCCTTCCCAGCATCGAATCAGCCGGACTCGCCAATACGATTCCGCTCAGCATCGACCAATCCCACACCGGCGTTCGCCGCGCCGATAAACCCGAGCCCAAGCCAAGCGAATTGATCCATGCCAACTTCTACATGGTCGATCCCGGTTACTTTCGCACCATGCAGACGCGGATCCTTTCCGGCCGAGCCTTCGATGCGCACGATCGCGAGGGCGCGCCGCGCGTGGCCATCATCAACCGCGCTCTTGCCCAGCGCCTGTTTCCGAATGAGACCGCGGTAGGCGGAAGGCTCGCAGGGTATGGCTCTGGACCGGCCGAGATCGTGGGTATCGCCGAGGATGGAAAATACGACTCCATGAGCGACAGCGCTACACCGGCCGCCTTCTGGCCCATTCTTCAGCGCTACGGCTCGACCACCCTCATTATCGCCAGGTCCCCGCTGCCTTCCGATCAGGTGGTGCGTATGCTCCGAAATGCCGTTCACGACCTCGACTCCACGCTCCCCTTCTACCAGGCCGGCAGTCTCGACGACCATTTGCGCCTTCCGCTCTTTCCCGCACATCTCGCCGCCTCTATGCTGGCAGCCTTTGGTGTCTTGGCGATCGTTCTCGCCGCTACTGGTGTTTATGGCGTCATGGCCTATTCGGTTGCGCGCCGCAGACGAGAGATCGGCATCCGCATGGCCATCGGCGCAACCGGGAAACAGGTGATGAGCATGGTCCTGCGCCGCACTGTGATCCTGCTCGCATTCGGAGCGTCTCTGGGGGCCGTTGCCGCTCTCGCGGCCGGCGGTTTGCTGTCCCCGATTCTCTACAACGTCAGCCCGAAGGACCCGGCGGCGTTTGCTCTGGCCGTGTTGTTGATGGCCGCCGTCGCCCTGGCTGCCGCCTGGCTGCCCGCCCTCCATGCGGCCCGCATCGAGCCGTCGTCGGCATTGCGCGAGGAGTGAACAGCCGGCAAGAGGCCGTTTGTAGGGATTGATGGTGTGAGGAACCTTGTGCGCGCATTCGGTGTCAATCCAATCATGAAGGACGAAGACGCGTCTCGGATCGCCAGCAGTCTTGACCGAATTGCGACGGCATTGGACACGCTCAACGCCTTATTGCAGCGCAACGCCCAAGCCGCGCGAGGGAGAATGCCCAACTGGGTCTGGGCGATAGGGATCATCGGAGTCATCGTACTCGTCTTCGGCGTGATGAAAACGACGCCAGCAATTCGCTGAGATCTCATGGGCATGGGCAAAAGGACACTGGGCCCAATACTTGTCACACTTGCCGCTCTGGGCCAGGCGACCACCTCTGAATCCAGTGCCCACCGCGAATTCCTGAAACGGTTTGTGGCGGCGGCCATCGAACGGACACATCACACCGTCCGATATGATCCGGGGTACGTGAAGATTCCCTATCCCGGCGGCGACGTGCCTGCCGATACGGGTGTCTGCACCGATGAAGTGATTCGCACGTACCGTGCGGTCGGGGTGGACCTGCAGAAAGAGGTCCATGAAGACATGCAGCACAATTTCTCCGCCTATCCACGCCAGAAAAGATGGCTCAATCGGAGTCCCGATACGAATATCGACCATCGGCGCGTGCCGAATCTCATGGCGTTTTTCTCGCGCAAAGGAGAAACACTGAGGGTTACAAGCCAGGCCGATGATTACACGCCAGGTGACTTGGTCACTTGGGATCTGCCAGGAAACTTACCTCACATCGGGATGGTGGTGGACCGGAAATCGGGATCCAGCGGACGCTACATGATTGTCCATAACGTTGGGCAAGGTCCCAAAATGGAAGATGTTTTGTTCGACTGGAAGATTACTGGCCACTACCGATACTTCGGACCAGACCACGCGCGCTGACCGACTACCGGTTGGACGCCGCAACCGGCATCACGGCGTCAATTGCAGTCAAAACGTTTTCCGGCCGGGCGCGGACGCGAATGTCATCCGTCAGGTTCACCCAGCGAATCGTGCCCGTGGCATCCACCAGGAACTCGGCAGGGCGGGCGATGTCCTGGTCGTTCATGCCGGCGCGTGGGTGGAGCACGCCGAAACGGCGGATGACGTCAGCTTTAGGATCGGAAAGGAACGGAAACGTGTAGCCCCGGCTCTGGCAGAGTTTTTTGGAGTCCTCACAAGAGTCGACACTGATCGCAACCACCTCGACGCCGCGCGAATGAAAATCCTGCAAGCGCCGCTCAAAACCCCGCAACTCGGAGTTGCAGAACGGTCACCAGTAGCCTCTGTAGAAGACCAGCACGGCCGCGCGGTTCTTTTTGAGGATGTCCGCGAGCGCCACCGGCTTGCCGCTGGCGTCGGCTAGCGTAAAGTCAGGCGCCTGTTGGCCGGCATGCAACGCCGCGCTCGCAGCCGGCAACTCCTTGGTGAGAACCAGCACCATATAGCAAAACAGGCCGATCAGCGAAATGCTGATGGTGCTCAAGATGGGCCCGCTGATTTTTCCGCGGTATTGCTCGGGCTGCTCGAACGCCCGCCTCACGCCCACAACCAGCAAGGCCACGGCTGGGACGAACAGAAGGTAAGTCACCCATGGAACATCGCGCGTGGCCGGGTAACGGTAGAAAACGAGAAAGTAGCTCAGGATCGCCAGCAGGGCAATCCCGAACCCGGCCCACACGAAGGAATTCCAGCGCCGCTTCATCCGGTTTCTTAGTTTATCAGCCTTGAGCCAGGCCGCATCTGCCTTTGTCTCTAAGAGAAAAGACTCCGCCAGGACGAGTCCAGGTAGATCCATCGCTGCGTGCTGAAGGAGCAAGTTGGCGTGTCCGGTACGTGCATTAGTCCATGGCCTTTTCGACACATCAGCTCCGTACCGTACCAGTCCAGCACCGTATGCGAAGATTGGCCAATGTGGACGGGACCTGTTAGCACTTCGAGGCAGACCGGACAGCGCCGGCGCTGGTCGATCAGCATCCACCGGAATGCCAGGATATAGCCCACTAACATGGCATGGGGCTCAACTCCGGTGGAGGCGATGATCAGGCCAAAATCGAGAGTTCCGCAAAAGACAATCGGGACCAGCAGCGCGAACTTGACCAGCAAAAAAATCCATCGCCGAGGCCGCGCTGCCCAGCTCGGCGAATGTGGCGTTGGCGGATACTCACCAAGCCCAAACGTTGTCGTACTCGGCAGAATCAGCAGTGCGACAGCGATGAGTACCAATTGACCCAACAGGAATGCCCGCCCGGTATACGGCGGTTGCAGCATCGCCTCGCGCAGCGCAACGAGTGATGTTATGGATGCCACGGCTACCAGGAGAGATACGCATCGTATCGGAGATCGCAACCGGATCGGTTCGTTGCCGGTTCGATTCGAACCATTGCGCCACATCCAAAGCGCGTCCTTAAACGAACCCAGACAGAAACGGACTACGTACAAATCAGAGAAGTGAGCGTTGCGATGGTTACCGCCTAACAGGTACCAAAGCTCGGAAGTCCACTCCCTGAACCACTCCTCGCGTTCCGCGCCAGGCACGAGCAAGGCTGCGCTGCCAAGAATCGCGCGATGAAACCGAGCAGAGCGGAAAATGCGCCTGGCCGCCACTTTTACTTCCCTTTTTGAGCCGGTACCAGGCCTGCTAGCAGTGGATAACGCTGCTGCGCTGCCTCGAGCCTGCTGTTACCGGAGCGCGTGAGTTTATAGTACTTCCTTACCGGCCGCTGCTCGGCATCGGCAACTCTCTGCTGTTCCCAAGAAGACCGGATCAGACTATCTCGCTCAAACCGGCGAAGTGCTGGATACACCGTTCCACTAGGGAGACCAGTAGCTTCCATAATGCTCAGTCCATATACGTGGCCGGCCTCGATGGCCTGAAGGATCATGGCCGCGGTGTGCGTCAGCTTTGAATCTGCTGCCATGCGCACATGATAGCATGCCTATGTAGCACACTACTCTTGACAGTATGTAAGTAGTGTGCTACATAGGTCATTGGGTCACGAAATGCTCGAAGTGCGCGAGGTTTCCAAGCGATTCCCCGGCGTGGTCGCCGTTGATCACGTCAGCTTCTCGGCCCGAGCGGGTGAAGTGACTGGTTATCTGGGGCCGAACGGCTCTGGCAAGTCCACCACCATGAAAATGATCACCGGCCTGATGGAACTGACCTCGGGCGAGATTCTGTTCGACGCCGTGCCCGTTCGCGACGATCCCATCGCCTACCGCCGGCGCATGGGCTACGTTCCCGAAGAGCCACACCTTTATTCACACCTCTCCGGTCTGGAGTTCCTTACTATGGTGGCTCAACTGCGCGGACTGCTCGCAAAATCTAGCGCCGCCCGCATCGATGGGTTACTGCGCCTATTCTCATTGCACCCGGACCGCCACGCTGCGATCTCTTCTTACTCGAAGGGTATGCGCCAGAAAGTGCTGCTCTCGGCAGCGCTGCTCCACAACCCGGACCTTATTCTTTTGGATGAGCCGTTCTCCGGGCTCGACGTTGGTTCGGCGCTGGTATTGCGCAGCTTGATTCAGGAACTGGCGGCGCGAGGCAAGGTAATCCTGTTTAGCTCACACGAACTGGACACCGTGGAGCGCGTCTGTTCGCATATCGTGATTTTGCACCGCGGCAAAGTCGTGGCCGACGATTCCATTTCCCATCTGAGGACCCTCATGGCGCTGCCGACACTCGAAAAGATCTTCGCGGAACTGGCTGTGGAGCAGGACACCGAGTCGATTTCCCGTGAGATCGCGGATCTGATTCAGGCTTAGAGATCGGATATGACCAAGCTTCAGTTTCGTATCCTTTATCGCGAGTTTCTCTTCCGCTTAGTGGATCGTGAAGTGCTGTCGCCCCAGGAAGGTGATTCCGGTAGGCTCCTGGCCCGGTTCGCGACAGTCCTGATTATTCTAAGCCTGCTGTTTACGCTCGCGGTTCTCCAACTCGATAACGGCCAGTTGACGTATCAGGCCCTGCTCATCTCCGCCTGGGCGACCGAACATGCGCTGATTGCAACAACGATGCTGCTGGTGGGCCTGTTTGCCGTGTTGAGTTGGGACTCCACCTTCCCGGATCGCCGCGACGTTCTGGTGCTGGCGCCGTTGCCGGTACGTGCGAGCACCATGTTCCTCGCCAAAGTCACGTCACTCGCAGCCGCCTTGAGTCTTACTGTGGCTATCTTCAATGCTGCTCCGGGATTTCTATTGCCGCTGACGGTGGCGTCTGCGAGCGCCGGTTTCCTGGAAATGTTTCTCTCGCCAGATTTCTATCGCATGTTCGCCGCTTACTGGATCACAATGTTCGCGTCGGGAGCATTCATCCTATGTTCTGTGCTGTGTGCACAAGGAATCGCCGCGCAGTTGCCGCGAGCTTTGTTCCTGCGCCTGTCGGCGCTTCTCCAAGTTGCCGCGTTGTGTCTGTTTGTGGGTGTCTACTTCCTTGAGCCTGGGCTCACCTCCCCGCAGGCGCTTGCCTCCGGCCGAAACCAACACCTGCTGGCATGGCTGCCTTCTTACTGGTTCTTGGGCCTTTTTCAACGGTTGAACGGATCACTCGATGGAATGACGCGTCCCACACTGGTCGCGCTCGCAAACCGGGCTTCGATCGGTTTAGCACTTGCGGTCGCCGGAGCGGGCACGGCGTTTCTTTTGTCCTATGTCCGCACTCTTCGCAAGATCATCGAGCAACCCGACATTGTGCCTGCCTCGCGCCGGCTAAGCTGGCTGCCGCGCTTGGGTAACGGCGTCGAAACGGCGATTACTCATTTCACCATTCGGACCCTGTTACGAAGCCGGCAGCATCGCGTGATTCTCTCGTTCTATTCGGGAATCGGCTTTGCCATTGTGATCCTGTTTATGAGAACGCCGTTCGCACAGAGACTTTCGGCAGGATCCGCGAGCAACTACTGGAATCAAGTGAGCCTGCCTCTTCTTGCATCGAGCTTTGTGATGATGTGCTTCTGGACGCTCGGAATCCGCGCTGTTTTCGCTCTCCCCGTGGAGCTTCGGGCCAATTGGATTTTCCGCAACACGCAGATTCGGGGAGCGCCCGACTATTTCGCGGCAAGCCGTCGCGCGATCTACGTGCTTGCCTTGGCGCTAGTCTTGTCGGCCTCGGCTGCGCTGTTTCTATCGATTTGGCCGTGGGCCCCGGCGGCAGGACATCTCCTGGTCCTCGCGCTTGCTGGAATAACCGTCGCGGAGATCTGTCTGTATGGCTTCCACAAAATTCCCTTCGCTTGTTCTTACCTGCCGGGAAAAACCAACCTCCACATGATTTTTTGTTCTTGCTTGATATTCGGCTTAAGCGCCACATACTGGAGCGCCGATTTCGAGCGCCGAGCGCTTTCAGACCAGACCAAATATGCCTGGATGCTTGCCCTTCTATGCATCGCCGCAGGCTGTGCCCGTTGGCGAACGGCGTGGGCCAACTCAGGCATGGACCTTCGGTTCGAGGAAGAGCTGGCTCCCGTGATTTCTGAATTAGGGCTGCATCGCGATGGCATACTTCCCGTCGAGACGCCACTGGACGCTTCGTCGCCCAGAGCCTGACGCCGCTGGTTCCTCAGCTGTCAGCGAGAGAAGAAACTATCTACTGCGAAGGCACACGGCCCCAATACACGCTGCAGTCGCCGACCTCGGATTTGTGAGCGTAGTGGCGGGACAATCCCCAGGCCGCGAGAACGTCTTCATCGTCCTCGAACGTTGCGACTGTGTCGAAGCCTCTCGCGGCTATGCGGCGGTCTACCTCAGACTTGGGCACAATGTGCAGAGCGCGCGCCACGTCGGGGGGGAGCAATTCGAGTTTGTGGGAATCTGCAAGCTCGAAGCCGGAAGGCGGCCGGCGGCCGGTTAGAAAATAGATCTGTTCGTCTGCCAACAACATCCCGCCAGGAGGCGTCACTTCGTCAACCTTGCGGGCGATCTGCTCGAAATAGGGCCAAGTGTAGACCTCCCGCTTCTCGTAAAGGGATTTTGCGAGACCCAGGACAACCAGGAGGGCCAGAGCTAGAAACGGCAACGCCGGCCGGGCCGGATTCCCCATCCGCAGCGTGACCGCGTAGAGTCCAACCGCGGCGAGGGCTGCCAGGAACGGGACAATCAGCAGGAAATAGCGCTGAAAAGTAGGATGCGGAATGCAAAGTTCCGCTGCCGTCGCCGCCGCCAGCCAGCCGCACAGGTAGAACTCAGCGCGGCGGGCGCGGATCCAATCGCTTTTGACGATGAAGAATACGCCAACGGCCGCCAGCAAACCCAGCGTCAAGGCTTGCGAGGAGTCAATCCAGTAAGTGAGAACTTCGACCTTATGGCGCGTGGCGTTCGGCCAATCGACTTGGCGGTACAGCCCGTTGTATTCGATGATCCCGAACCACACTGCTTGCGGGCTCTGCACCGATAGCCACAGGACGGGAAGAAGCGGGACCAGCGCGCCGGCGACGAGGGCGGCGAACTTGGCCCATCGATTTCCGGTTCGATTGTAGATGAGGAGCCAGGCCAGTAGAACGGGAGCTGCCGTCGCCGTCAGGAGCGAAGACCCGGCGGCAGCGCTGGCAAGAAAGCCCGCACCAGCCGGCAGGAGCCATCCTTCTCGATCCGGAACCAGAATCGCAAGACGAAATGCGGCGACGGTAAGAAACAGACAGATCCCATAGGCTTGCGCTATTGTGCCGTATTCGAAAACGGTGATGTTCAGGCCCGTGAGCACGGCGGCAGTGAGCGCGGCGGCAAAACGCCAATTGGTAATGGGCAAGCGAGTGAATACGAAGTCCGCCGTCAGAAAAACCGCCCCGGTCGTGAGCAGCGCTGCAACTGCGTGCACCGTCCGCCAGCTTTCGCCGAAGGCCCGCATCCAGCCAGCATTCCAGTAGGCGTTCAGCGGAGTTTGCGAAAAGCAGAAATCGAGGTAAGGTTTGCGTCCTGCTTTTATGAGCTGCGCAGCCAGTAGATGAAATCCTTCGTCCCAGGCAAAAGCTTTGGTTTGAGAATAGACCAGCAGTGCCGCGGCGAGCGCCGCAACGGTCGCGCAGAGGAGGAGAAACGGGCGCTGATTTCGGTCCGCATGAGCAACTTGGTTCACCGCTTCCGGCCTATGACGCGACCGCAATCTCACCCTTGCCCCACACCGTCTGCCGGCCTACGCCAGTCCAGCGGGCGGCTTGCAAGTAGGGAAGGAACTCGGCCATGTTGCCGCGATACTCCGCTTCGCCCGTGAACCCTCCGAGCGGATGGACCTGGCCCGTGCGGCTCGAGCGCCGCTCAACGTGCGTGCTGTCAATCTGGCAGCGCGTCATCTCGATGCTGGCGGCACGATGCCCCAGAGATCGGAAGTCGATCTCGAGAGGTCCCGCTCCGTAGAGGGTGCGCAGGATACTGATCCGGTCGCGGATACGCGCAAAGAGCACTGAAAAGTCCGGCCGCGATGCCAATCCGCCCTCGCACTTCAGCTCGGTGGGGGTGAGAAAGCGGATACACAGCGAATCGGCTTTGGCGTCATTCGCTACCAGCGGGACCGAAGCCGGCTCGAACAGGCTCGCGCACTTCTTGCCATCCCAAACGGCGCCGCGCACACGGCCTTCGGAGTCGAGTTGCTCCACCGAAGTGAGCTTGGCCTGGCGCCGAAGCGGGCCGATTCCTTGATTGGCAATGAGGGCGAACGCCTGCACGAAATGCGGCAGCGACGGACGGCGAAGATCGAAAAGATGCACATCGAAGCTGAACGTTGTCCGCGGAAAGAACATCTGGCCGTCCAAGTGCCGCGTGCGGAGCACGAATGGCCTGGGCCGCTCGGCAAACCCGCTGGGTCCGGTACGGACGGGATGGTGCGGCTCGAAAATGCGCGCGTAAGCGCAATCCTTGCCGTGGCGGTCGGCGCCACATCGGCAAGCCACTTGCCGGAGCGTATATCCCAACGCGCCACGCACGGTGTTGCCGGCGCCTTCGGACGCAAAGCAAAGCGGCTCAATGGCCTTGAAGTGGAACCGAAGCCGGAAAAACTCAAACGTCACAACCCCAAAGTATACCCCCCCGGTCACCTAGCGGAGATCCCGGGCGTTTTGGGTATAATGATGAGGCATTTGACTCTTACCATTTTTCAGCCAGTTGCCAGAAGGGGGTTGCGCGTGTGTAACCGCGGCCCCCTTTTCTTTCTTGGCTGGTCCGGTGAGGGTTCCGACTGCAATACAGTGGAAAAGGAAGCACATGAAAGAAAAAGGCACAGTGAAATGGTTTAACGCAGCCAAAGGCTACGGTTTCATCCAGCGGGAGAATGGGGAGGACGTCTTCGTTCATTTTTCCGCCATTCAATCAGACGGCTATCGTAGTCTTGAGGAAGGCGCGAAGGTCGAGTTTGAAGTGACGAAGGGCCCGAAAGGGTTGCAGGCCGCCAATGTAACTATGGCAGGCTAAGCGACTGTCTTGCCGCGACGCAGGAACCGGCGGGACGCCGCCTCGCCGGTTCCGAAACACAAGAAAGGATTGGATGAGTAAGGAAGACAACATCGAAGTCACCGGAGTCGTATTAGAGAAGTTTCCCAGCGGGCTGTTCAGTGTGCAGCTCGATCATAATCGCGTGGTACTGGCTCACTTAGCCGGACGTCTCCGGCGCAATCGTATCCGCGTTCTGGCGGGCGACCGCGTGACCCTCGAACTTTCCCCGTACGATCTGACCAAAGGCCGCATCACGTTCCGCCACCGGTAGTATCCGCAGAAATTCTGAGAAACATCGGACGCCGGGCTGACTTAGTTTGGCGGTTCCCGATATGCACAAGCTTCTGTTCGTCTTCGGTACGCGGCCGGAAGCCGTGAAACTATCTCCGGTCCTGCTGCACATGCGCCGCCGGAGCCCGGACTTCGACGTACGGGTTTGCGTCACCGCGCAGCATCGTTCCATGCTCGATCAGGTGCTGGCGGCGTTCGGCGTTATACCGGACCACGATCTGGACGTGATGCAGCCGGCGCAGACGCTATCGCAATCGACAGCGCGGATGATGGCGGCTCTCGAACCCGTAGTGAAAGAGGAACAGCCCGACATGGTCGTGGTTCAGGGGGATACCACGACGACTTTGTGCGGCGCGCTGGCGGCGTTCTATAACAAAGTTCCCGTGGCGCACGTAGAGGCGGGACTGCGGACGGGCGATCCGTGGCAGCCTTTCCCCGAAGAAATGAATCGCGTACTCACCACGCGCATGACGGAGTTGCACTTTGCCGCGACCGAGGGAGCCGCCCGCAATCTCGAAAACGAAGGCATCGGGCGCCGCCGGATCTTCGTGACCGGAAACTCAGGTATCGACGCGGTGCTGCATGTGAAAACGGGTCTCGAGAACGGGACATTGCAAGGCGCGGAATGGCCGCAACTCGATTCCAGCAAGAAACTGATCGTAGTCACAGCGCATCGCCGGGAAAGTTTTGGAGAAGGCTTCGAGAATATCTGCACAGCACTTGCGGAGTTGGCCCAGCGAGACGATGTACAGATCGTCTACCCGGTGCACCGCAATCCGAACGTGCAGGATCCCGTGAACCGGAAGCTGGGGAATCTGGCAAACGTTTTTCTCGTGCCGCCGCTCGATTACGTTCCTTTTATCGATCTGATGCGCCGGGCGTACATCCTGATCTCCGACTCGGGTGGGGTGCAGGAAGAGGCGCCTTCCCTGGGGAAGCCGATCCTGGTGCTTCGCGATAAAACCGAGCGGCCCGAGGCCGTGGAAGCCGCGACCGCGCGGCTGGTGGGCACCGACGCGGCAAAAATCAAGCGCGAAGCCAGCCTACTGCTGGACGATCCGTACGAATACGCACAACGCGCTCGCGTTCACAATCCATATGGCGATGGCCATGCCAGCACCCGGATTGGGGACGCAATCCACTCATTCTGCGAAGGTAGGCAGAGTTAAATCGAGTTCCAAAAATGTCAAGTTCAAGCGATCATGGCAAGGGTGCAGATCCGCCAGCCCGATATAATAGGACAAGTCTTATGGTGGACCGAACCAAGAACCCGCAACCGACGCCGCGCCCCAAGAAGCAGGCCGTCGAGCCGGCGGAGAACCTGACCGCAATCCTGTCGCAAAAAGTGGTGGGGCAGCCCGCAGCCACGCGCGTCATTGTTCCCTATATCCAGATGTTTCAGGCGGGCCTCGCGCCGGAAGGCAGGCCGGTGGGAGTGTTCCTGCTGCTGGGGCCGACGGGAACCGGCAAGACCAAGACAGTGGAGGCGCTCGCTGATATCCTGCACGGCAGCGAGAAGAATCTCCTGAAGGTGGACTGCGGCGAATTCCAGATGGAGCACGAGGTGGCCAAACTGATCGGCGCGCCCCCCGGATATCTGGGCCATCGGGAGACGCAGCCCATGCTGACGCAGCAAAAACTGAACGCGGTGACCAGCGACCGCTGTGGGCTTTCGCTGGTGTTGTTCGATGAAATCGAGAAAGCGGCGCCATCGCTGACGCGGCTGCTGTTGGGTGTGCTGGACAAAGGCGTTTTGCGGTTGGGCGACAATTCCACGGTCAATTTCGAAAAGAGCCTCGTATTTTTAACCAGCAATCTTGGCGCGCGGGAAATGATGAAGGAAATCAATCCCGATTTTGGTTTCGGAGCCGGCGCGGGCATGGAGCGGGCGGACCTAACCGGCAAGCTTCAAAGTATCGCGCTGGTGGCGGTGCGGAAGAAGTTTTCGCCCGAGTTTGTGAACCGCATCGACTGTGTGATTACATACCAGCCGCTGACGGTGGAGTCGCTCTCGGCAATTCTGGATCATCAGATTTCCGACTTGCAGAACCACGTCAATACGAGACTCGGCCCGCGTTGCTTCACGATTGAAGTGCCGTTTGAGACGCGGCAGTGGCTCTTGCGCAAGGGGACCAGTCCGGAATACGGGGCCCGCGAACTGAACCGCACCATTCACCGCAATCTCACGCAACCGCTGGCGACGATGGTGGCGACCGGCCAGGTGGACCCCGGCTCGCGTGTTCGCGTTGAGGCGGCGGAAGACGGAGAAGCGCTGGTACTGCGCACCACCGGACCGGACGAGGCGGAGATCCCGGCGCATCCCACGGTCCTGCTGGTGGACGACAATCGCGATCTGCTCCACTTCCTCGAGCGTCTGATGGCCGAAGCGGGCTGGAAGCTGCTGACCGCCGAATCCGCCAACGGCGCCCGGAAACTGTTGAGCTCCGAGAAGCCCAATGCCGCACTGCTGGATTACATGCTGCCGGATGGCAACGGAGTCGAACTCGGCGTCCAGTTGCGGCAAAACGCGCCGCGCATGCAGGTAATCGTGATGACCGGCTCGGTGCTGCCTCCGGAAGAGGAAGCGATTTGCGAAGAACACGATTTTCCGGTGCTGCGCAAACCGTTCCTGGCTTCCGATGTCATGAATCAGATCCGCAGCCGGTTGACGCCGGCGGCAGGCGCGACGGGGCGGTAAACCCTTCTAACGGGAGCAGACGGCGACCATGGACTTGCTGTCTGTGCCTCGGACCTCATGCAGAATCTTCAAGCCAGCGTGTTTCGTGAGCAGCCAGCGGAACGCGTCCGGAGTGCACGCGTAGCGGAAATTCAGAAGCACGCGTTCTCCTCGCGGCAAGGTGTGCTCGCCGGGCAGCGCCAGTGTCAGATCACGGTCGGCGCGGAAGAATCGCGTAATCAAATGCAAGCCGGCGTGACGTTCATCCCGTTTGTGTTCAAAGCGCAATTCGCCGTCCTCCTCGGCGATGCCGGCTGTCGCCAGGGGCGCCATGGCAAAGCGGCGGACCGCGGGTTCCTCGCCGCGCGCCAGCACGGCTTCGTGTGAATTCTCGGCATCGATAATCAGGCGGTCTCCGGCGTGCATGCAGTCGGCCAGATGCCGCACCTGGTCGAGCGGATCGAAGCCCCCGAGCGTGTTGCCCGCCATCAGGAAAATCTTGGGAGACTCGGCGGCGTCGGAGGCGAGCACGAGATGCATGGGGCTGGAAATATCGGCTTTGATCCCCATGGTTTCGATTTCCGCATCTTCCGCCGCGGAGCAGGCGAGTTCGAGCAAGGTCTGGCTGGCATCGACCGGAAAGTACTTCACTGTGCGCCCTGCTTGTTGCAGGGATGTGATCAGGGCCCGGTCCTTGGCGCCGTCTCCCGAGCCGAGGCTGACCACCGAGAGAGTCGCATCATCGCCCGCAGCCAGTTTCAGGGCGCTGTTATCCAAGCCTTCCCAGGACTGCCGCAAACCGGCCGTGACCGAGTTTTGCGCCAGCTCCAGCCACGCCCGCACGGAGCGCGGAAACCAGTAGAAAAACTTCTCCGGCAAGTCGCGGGCCTCGATGGACTCCACGAACTCCTGGGCGATCTCGGCCTCTGTAAGGAAAACCTCGATATTCATATAGAGGGACTGCTACCAGTGTAATGCGCGCGGCGAGTAGCCGGGGAGCGGCTATGTTTTGTATTCCGGTTACGATTGGATTGTCTGGGAGAAAAATTCACCATCGGGCCGCCAAACCGGATTCGAGAATAGCTAAACTATGGTAGATCTCACATAGAAAATGAAGGAGTGAAACACATGCGATTCCAAGTTGCCGTACTGATAACGCTGGCTGCCGCCTCGATCACGCTGGCCAAGGAGCGAAACAAGACTGCGGAGCGCCTGGAGGACGCGTCCGATGTGATGAAGGAAATCATGGACACGGCCGATAAAGGCATCCCGCAAGATCTGCTCAACAAGGCGCAATGCATTGTGATTGTTCCCGGGCTTAAGAAGGGTGCGTTCATCGTCGGCGGCAAATACGGCAAAGGTTTCGTGAATTGCCGCAAGGAGGGCGGGGAAGGCTGGACCGCGCCGGCAGCGGTGCGCGTGGAGGGCGGAAGCGTCGGGTTTCAGATCGGCGGCGCCGAGACGGACGTCGTGATGCTGGTCATGAACGAGCGTGGTATGAAAAAGCTGCTGACCAGCAAGTTCACACTAGGCGGAGAAGGCGAAGTGGCGGCTGGGCCGGTGGGACGCAATGCCTCGGCGCAGACTGATGCGTTGATGCATGCCGAGATGCTCTCATGGTCGCGCTCACGGGGCGCATTCGCCGGTATTTCCCTGCAGGGGGCGACGCTCCGCGAGGATCTGGACGACAACAAGGAGATGTACGGCCAGGGGTATGAGAATGCGGATATCCTGAAAGGCACCGTGCCGGTACCCGAAGCGGCGCAAAAGCTGAATTCGTTGCTGGACAAGTACTCGCCGAAGAAGGTTTCGTAAGCTGGCGGGTGGACTTCGGATCCACTCGCCTCCATCCCCACATACCGCCTTTACAATGAAACTGTGACCCCGCAGGAGCTCGACCAACAAATTACATACATCAAGAAGGGCCTGGCGGAGTTGATTCGCGAAGAGGACTTACGCGAGCGGCTGCGCGAGGCTGAGAAAGCAAACCGTCCCTTGCGTGTGAAGGCGGGGTTTGATCCGACGGCGCCAGACTTACACCTGGGACACACAGTCCTGTTGCGCAAGATGAAGCACTTTCAGGATCTGGGTCACACGGCGATCTTTCTGATCGGCGATGGGACGGCTAGAATCGGCGATCCGACTGGGCGGAACGTGACGCGACCTCCCATGACGCACGATCAGATTGAGGCCAACACCAAGACGTATTTGGAACAGGTGTTCAAGATCCTGGATCGCGACAAGACCGAGATCCGGTACAACAGCGAGTGGCTGGATGCGCTGCGCTTCGATGACCTTGTGCGTCTGGCCTCACGCTACACGGTGGCGCGAATTCTCGAGCGTGACGAATTTTCCAAGCGGTACAAAGAGGGTACGCCAATTTCCATGCACGAGCTGCTGTACCCGTTGGTTCAGGCGTACGACTCGGTGATGCTGAAATGCGACGTGGAGCTGGGCGGCACGGATCAGAAGTTCAATCTGCTGGTGGGGCGCGAGATTCAGAAGGATTACGGGCAGCCGCAGCAGATCGTCGGCACGACGCCGCTGCTGCGGGGCCTTGACGGCGTGAACAAGATGTCAAAGTCGCTGAACAACTATATCGGCATCACGGAGGCGCCGGAGGTGATGTTCCGGAAGGTGATGCAGATTTCGGATGAGGTGATGTGGGAGTGGTGGGAGCTGCTAACGGATAAGAGTGCGGCGGAGATTGGGGAGATGAAGCGGAAGGCGGCGGCGGGCGAAGTGAATCCGATGGATAACAAGATGGAACTGGGGCGCCGGATCGTGGAGGATTTTCACTCGGCTCTGGACGCGAGGAAAGCAGCGGAGGCGTTTACGCGGGTGGTGCGGCGTGGGGAGATGCCAGCGGACATTTTGTCATTCAACGTCACTGATGAGGTCAAGGTCAGTGGAGATGCCAACTTGGTTCGCGTCGACAAATTGGTTGCAGCCACGGGCCTGACTTCATCGGTGAGCGAGGCCAGCAGGAAGCGTGGGGAAGGGGCGGTGATCATCGACGGAAATCTCGTCAGGGAGCCGACGTACAAGCTCGCCGACGGCGAACACACAATTCGGATCGGCAAGAACTGGGCGCGTGTGGTTGTGCCGAACGAGGAAGTATAATGGCATCAAGTGTGATACCTCCATTCAACATCGTTCTCGAATGGGACAACGAAGATCAAGTGTGGGTCTCGCATGTCCCCGATCTGGGCGGCATCTCGACATACGGCGATACTCTGGAAGAGGTTGTCGCGCAGACCCGCGAAGCCATTCTGGGTTATCTGGAGACCGCGGCTGAACAGGGCCTGCCGTTGCCGGAGGGTTCACCTGCACTGCGCGCGGCGCTTGAGCGACGCCCCACAACGGTTTGACCTCCGTATCTTTCCATGCTTCCCAGGATCAGCGGGAAAGTCGTGGTTCAGCTACTGCAACGGCAGGGCTGTTCTCTGATACGTATCCGAGGAAGTCACCACTACCTGCACAAACCAGGATCAGCAGCACTCGTGGTTGTGCCCGTGCACGGGAATCGCGATCTGCCAACGGGCACTTTGCATGCGATCATCCGCCAAGCCGGAATAACGGTCGAGCAGTTCGTGAGAATGATTGTTGAGAGTTGATCACCATGCGCCTCCTAACACTCGCTGACGTTGCCGCGGGGATGCGGCTCAAGGAAGCAGCGGGGTGGAACCAGACTGAGGCTGATTGGCGCAACCTGTTCGAGCTGGCTGCCGAGAGCTGTTTCGGCATTGAGTGCGACGGAGAGCTTCGGGCGACGACGACGGCGATCCGTTACGGGCGGGAGCTGGCGTGGGTCGGGATGGTATTGACCGATCCGGAATATCGCGGGCGAGGGCTGGCGCGGCGGCTGATAGAGCACACGCTCGAACATTTGCGGCGCGAGGGAGTCAATTGGATCAAGCTCGACGCTACCGCGATGGGGCGTCCGGTTTATGAGCGGCTGGGCTTTCGTGATGAAGCAGTAATCGAGCGGTGGGTACGAAAGCCGGGGGCTGTGCGGGACCATGCCGATTCAACGGGTCCGTTTGTGCTGGACGCCGCGCTCGATCTGGAGGCATTCGGCGCCGATCGCAGACCACTTCTGCGCGCGCTCGCCACAACAGAATCAGCATCCATTGCAGGCGCAGGATTTGCCATGGGGCGCGCCGGGTCCGCGGCGTCCTATTTTGGGCCTTGCGTCGCGCGTTCGCGGGATGCCGCGCGGGACCTGCTTGCCTGGTTTCTGGCGAAGCACGGCGAAGAGAGTGTCTATTGGGACATCCTGGCGGCGAACCGCGATGCCGGCGAATTGGCGCGCGAGTCTGGTTTCGAACGGGCAAGAGAATTGATGCGGATGACTCTGGCGGGAGTCAATGGTGCGCCGCCGCTCAACAAGAACGACGCGCTGGTATTCGCCGCAGCAGGTTTCGAGTATGGTTAAAGAGAAGGAGTTTTCGTGGGTTTCCGAAAAGTGATTTTGATGCTTGCTTGTGTTGCCGCCCTGGCAGGCTGTTCGGCAGATCCTTACAAGGGGAGCATTCCGGCCCCGCCGGACCGCTTGCCTGAGGTGGCCGAAGTGCCGGCCGCCAACACCAATCCAGGCGCGACTGGAATGGTGCCCCTCGGCGACGGAACCGAGAGCGTCGCTCCCAACTACTCGGGATACATTCCACGCGTGACAGGCGAGCACTGATCCGGAGTGCGCGCAAGCGTCTGTTAGAATTTGAAGCTACCCTATGAGAACGATTGGCGTGCTCGTGGTTTGCGCACTCGTTGCCCACGCCGGGCCCTTCGGCAAGAAGAAAAAGTCGGATGAAGATGTTACCCAGGTGCTCCAGCTACCCAAGGATCCGCCGAGCGCGGTTGTGGCGGAAACGGCGCGGCTGGGTTTTTACGTTTCGCCCCTATCGTCGAAGGGTTTGCTTTCCCAACAAGTGCGCGATGCCCTGAAGGCGCTGCAACGCAGCGCGGGCAGCGGCGCCATTGTGAAGCTGCGCGCTTTTGTGGCGGGTTCGGGCGATATGCGACGCGTGCAGGCCATCGTCAGCGAGACGTTTACGGACCGGCACCAGTCGCTGCCGGCACTGAGCGTGGTGCAGGTGGGCGGCTTGCCTCTGGAGGGCGCACAAGTTGTGATGGAGGCCACGTCGGTGGGCAAGAAGGACGTGAATCCGAATGGGCTGGCATTCATCGCGGGCCAGCAGGCTTCCTCAGCCAATCCGCTCGACCCGGTTTATCCCCTTGCCGAACAGGCGCTGGCGGGACTGCGGACGGCGGTAAGGGGAGCGGGATCGCAAGCTGAAGACGTTGTGCGTGGCACCTGTTTTTTGAGCTCGCTCGATGGTTTCGCCAAGGTGCGCCAGATGGTGGAATCGGAATACAAAGGCGCGGCCTGGACCTTCGTGCAGCTTCAGAGAGCGCCGGCGAGCGCGGTAGTCGAGTGCGAAGCTGTGGCCCGTTTGCGGGTGAAGATCGAGGGGCCAGTGCTATTCTTGAATCCGGATGGTTTGGCGAAGTCGCCCAACTATTCGCAGATCGCGCTGGTGAGCGCTCCGCGCGTGGCCATCACGGGTACACAGGTGGCGTTTGGCTCCCAGGATTCGGACGTGCGGCTGGCGTTTGGGCGTCTCGAAAGGGAACTGGCTGGGGTGGGGGCTTCTGTCAAAGAGGTGGCGTGGTCCAGCATCTATCCGCTGTCAAACGCGACGGCAGAGGATGTCCGCAAGATTCGCTTCGAGTACTACGATGCGGCCCGGCCGCCCGCCTGCACGCTGCTGCCGTTTGAAGGATTGCCCTCGCTCGACGCGAGCTTCGCGGTGGATGCCATCGCGGTTGCGAGCCATTAGATGAAAAAGACAGTCGTTACATTTGGAGAAATCATGCTGCGCCTGGCGCCGCCGGGCTTCGAGCGTTTCCTACAATCGCCGCAGTTTGTGGCGACATTCGGCGGAGGCGAAGCCAACGTGGCGGTGGCGCTGGCGGGATTCGGATGGCCGGCGGCCTATGTGACGGTGCTGCCGGCGAACCATCCGATTGCCGACGCCGTCGTGGGCGAGATGCGGCGCTTCGGCGTGGACGCATCGCGCATCGTGCGAGCCAAGGGGCGCATGGGAGTTTACTATGTCGAGACGGGCGCGAATCAACGACCTTCGAAGGTGGTGTATGACCGCGACAACGCCGCCATCGCGCTGGCCAAGCCGGGTGACATCGATTGGGACCGCAGCTTGGATGGCGCCGGCTGGTTTCACATCACCGGGATCACGCCGGCGTTAAGCGTGTCGGCGGCGGAGTTGTCGCTCGAAGCGATGCGCAAAGCGCGCGAAAAAGGGCTGACAGTTTCCTGCGATCTAAATTACCGCAAGAATCTCTGGAAGTATGGGAAGCCGGCCGCCGAGGTGATGCGCGAACTGGTGAAGTTTGTCGATTTTGCCATCGCGAATGAAGAAGATGTTCAGATGGCGCTGGGAATACAGGCAGACGTCGATGTGCACTCGGGGAAGCTTGATCGGGAACAATACCGCAGCCTGGCGGAGAAAGTTTTGCGCGAGTTCGGTAATCTGAAGGCGATCGCCATTACGCTGCGCGAATCGTTCAGCGCGTCGCACAACGGCTGGTCGGCGTGCTTCGCCGACGGGAAGGAGTTTCTCACCAGCCGGCATTACGATATCACGCACATTGTGGACCGCGTGGGCGGCGGCGATTGCTTCTCCGGCGGCTTGATCTACGGATTGCAGGCGCTGGGGAGCCATCAGGAGGCGCTGGAGTTTGCGGTGGCTGCATCGTGCCTGAAGCACTCCATTCCCGGAGACTTCAACCGCTTCAGCGTGGAAGAAGTGCAGGCGCTGGTGAAGGGTGGCGGGTCGGGACGGGTGCAGCGGTAAGGCCGGACAACCCGTTTGCGCCGGCTGAGCTAAAATAGCAGCAAAGCGTAATCCTATGGTGGGCCGTCTTCCGATCTTACTGGCGTTAGCAGTGCTGGGTCTTTCCCAAAGCGCTGAGCAGAAACCGGCCGCGTCGCCGGCGAAACCCGCGGGTGCGGCAGAAGAAAAGCCCGCCAACGGCGCGGAACCCCAGAGATCCATCAAAGTTCAAGTGAACGAGGTCATCGTACCGGTAACGGTGACAGACGAAAAAGGAAAGTTCGTATCGGATCTGGACGCCAACGATTTCCGCATTTTTGACGAGGGCAAGGAGCAGAAGCTCGAGTACTTCAGCCGGGAACGCAGCCAGCCGGTGGTGGTGGGTTTTCTCATCGATTTGAGCAACTCGAGCCGTATCCACTGGAAGAACTTTCAAGACGCGGCCATCGAGATGGCTCTGAACATGCTGCCAGGGGATCCCAAGTTCAGCGGCTACCTGGTTACGTATGGAAATGAAGCGGAGTTGGCGGTAGATACGACCGGCGATGCGGAACCCATTGTCGAGAAACTGCGAAAGGTGAAGCCGGGGGGCGGCGCGGCGCTGTACGACGCGATTTATATGGCCTGCCAGAAGCGCCACATTGTGAATGGGGAGCCTTACGATCCGCGGCGCATCCTGATCATCGTTGGTGATGGCCACGACAACGCCAGCAAGAAGAGCCTGGAAGAAGTGCTGGAGATTGCTCAGCGAAACCTGGTGACCATTTACGGGATGAGCACGGTTTCGTATGGTTTCAGCAACGAAGGCGACGCGAACCTGATTCGTCTCGCGGAAGCGACGGGAGGGCGGGTAGAATATCCGCTCGAGGGACTGTACTCGGATGTGGCGGGATATCTTTCCACGCCTTCCGATGAAGGCAACTATGCCATACAGGTGGGCACGGGCGGGTATGCGGGCGAAATATCGAGAGGTATTTTCCGCGCCGTGGCGCACATTGCGGGCGAAGTGACGACGCAATACATTTTGCGGTATATTCCGGCGGTCGATCCCAGCACCGACGCCAAACCCTACCGGAGCATCCGTGTATCGGTGAATCTGGCTAACGTGAAGATTCGGGCGCGGAAGGGGTACTATCCGCAGGGCATGCCGGGCGCCGGCGGTGGCTCATAAAACGGCTGGATTGGCCGAAAAGGGAATCAGATGCCCTCCGTCGTTTCCATCGCCACTGGACGCAGGCCGCATCACCAACATCAGGGAGAATACCTACTGGTCGAACTGGCTTTACCTGGTGGACCGCAGCGGAACATTGGAGTGTTGCTGCGTGACGCCGAGACTGGGCGGGTTTACCCGAAGATTCGCGATCACTGGGAGGAGATTGAGGATCCGGAGGAGGCCGAATGGCTCAAGGCGCTGGACCAGGATTTTCAGACCAAGATTCAAGAGATGGGTGGCGACGCCTTTTTGCGGCACATAGAGGATTCGCTATCCAATGTCTTGCGATTGAGCGGGCGGACGACAGTTGCGGTGGATGATTTCGAGCGGACTCTGGAGCGCCTGTATGAAGAGCACGTGGAGGCCGAGGAGGCGCAGCCATTTGTCACCCACTTGCCGCTTTACTCGCTGCGGGCGGCCGCTACGAAGTTCGGCGAGGACCGCGAAGTGGAAGCGGAAGGTTGGGTGAAGGCTCCGGCGAAACTGCGGCTGACTCCCGATATGTTCGTGGCTCACGTGGTGGGGCGTTCAATGGAACCGCGCATTCCGGACGGCAGCTTGTGCGTGTTCCGGGCGGGCGTGGTAGGATCGCGCCAGGGCAAGCTCGTGCTGGTGGAACGATACGGCACGACTGAGACCAGCGCTCGATACACCATCAAGAAATACACGAGTAAGAAAGTCCACTCCGGTGACCAGTGGGAGCACGCTTCGGTGCGGCTCGAACCTCTCAACCCCGAATTCGAGGGATTCGAGCTGAAAGAAGGCGAAGCGCGCGTGATCGCTGAATTCATTCAGGTGCTGGAGTAGTCGGCTGGCCAGCGTAAAGTCCAAAGACAAAGGGCAAAAGGCAAACGGCAAAAGTGGAGACTCGCGCCTGGGCTTCGCGCGCGCGTTGGAAGAGTGGTATCGGCGTGAGAGGCGTGAGCTGCCGTGGCGCGAGACTCAGGACCCCTACCGCATTCTGGTTTCTGAAGTGATGCTGCAGCAGACGCGTACCCAGGTTGTGATTCCGTATTACCAGCGGTTTCTTGACCGGTTTCCTGATGCCCGAACATTGGCGGAGGCACGGGAGGCGGACGTGTTAGCGTTGTGGAGCGGTCTGGGCTACTACTCGCGGGCGCGTAACCTGCAGCGCGCCGCAAAGGCGATCGTAGCCGAGGGACGGTTTCCACGGACTTACGACGAGATCCGGGTATTGCCGGGGGTCGGCCCGTATACGGCTGCCGCCGTGGCAAGTATCGCTTTCGGATCAGCCCACGCGGTGGTGGATGGGAACGTGTTGCGCGTCATCTCTCGACTGCGTGGCGATGGGGCGGACATTCAATCTGCCAAGACGCGCGCCCGGTTCCAACGGATTGCGGATGAGTGGCTTGATCGTCGCGATCCCGGGCTATTCAACCAGGCCGTAATGGAGCTGGGCGCTACCATTTGCCTGCCCCGTGCGCCACGATGTGCCGCATGCCCGGTTGTGCCATTCTGTGAAGCGCACCAGACGCACCGTCAACACGAGCTTCCCGTCAAAGGCGGCAAGCGGGCCGCTGAGCGCATCGGCTTGCAGGTGGTCATCATCGCGAGAAAGGGAAGCGTACTCTTGCGGCGCCGCGCTGCGACGGAGTCGCTGATGGCTGGGTTTTGGGAATTGCCCGCGCCGGAGGATCTCCCGGGCTGGCATGCTGACAAGACTCTCGGGTCATTCCGCCACACCATCACGCATCATCAATACACGATCACCGTGCTGACAGGGAAGCTACCCGCGGCGCCGCGGGGTTTCCATTGGCGGAACACGCGGGCGCTCGCACGAATTCCGCTGACCACGATCGCGCGGAAAGCGCTGAAGTTGATGGCTGTGCCAGCGAAATCAGATCGTGCCGCTGCAAACGTGGGGGCATCTGTCGGTTAGTGGTTAAGCAACTCCCGGTTATCTAGAAACAGGAGTTCATTTCGAAAACCGGGCGTATAATTGCTCTGAGATTTAAGCCATGCGAATACTGGCATTCTTGCTTGCCTGCTCGACCGCTCCTGTGGTTCTCCATGCGCACGTCGATGGAACACCAGTCGGTTATGCGGGGGTCCCCACGGATCATGGCGGTGCGACCTGTGCCAGTTGCCATACCGGAGGCCCGCCTGTAAACGCAGCTGGACGCTTTTCCCTCATCGTCACGAATTTCAGTCCAGGAATCCAGCAGAACATTGCGGTTGAAATCAGCGACTCGGGTGGACGCCTGTTCGCATTTCAGCTCACGGCCCGTTTGGCCAGTCACCAGACGATGCCGGCGGGTACGTTTTTGCCGACGCCTGGCCAGACACAGGTGCTGTGTGCCAATGGACAGCCAGGGCCCTGCGCAGGTGGCGTGGAATATGTGACAAATCTGGCAGCCGCTGCGCAGCCGCAAACGCCGGGTACCCGGACATTCACCATCACCTGGAATCCGCCAGGCACGGACGTGGGTCCTGTTCTGTTTTATGTGTCAGCGATTGCGGCGAACGGTGATGGCACTCCGTTGGGTGACCATGTCTACGGGGCTTCGGGCCAGGCGGTCAGTGCCGCGCCCTGCAGCCTTACCGGCACTCCCGCGTTCAATACACAGGGGGCAATCGAGGATGCGGCAGCTTCACATAACACCATCGCATCCTATGGCTTGTTCCGCATCAATGGCTCGGGTTTCTTCGCTGCCGGTGCGCCGGGGTACGTGGCGGCCGTGACCGATCTGGATAGTAATGGGAACTGGCCCACCGAACTGGGGTGCGTTTCGGTGTTGATCAACGGTACCGCGGCGCCCGTCTATTACGTCAGCGACCAGGAAATTCGCGCGCAAGCCATCAACTTTCTCGCATCGGAAGGAGCTGATGTGCAAGTCATCCTGAATCCGGGCTTGCCGAACCAAATCAAGGGACCAGTCTCCACCGCCTCGGCCGCACCGCTGGCGCCGACGCTGTTTACCTTTAACGCGGCAGGCACGGGAAATGCGGCGGCATTCGATGCAACCAGGAACGCCGATCTTGCGGATACCTCGGTAATGGCGACTGGCGTCAAAGCCTCCGAGGGCGATCTCATCGAGCTTTTTGGCACAGGTTTTGGCGCCGTCGCCGGTTATCTCCCGGGTCAGTTCGCGTTAACCCTCGCTCCAGTAACGAATCCTTTCAGCGTCACGATCGGCGGCGTGAAGGTTCCGGACAACGACATCTTGTACGTCGGCTTGGCGCCGGATCCTACTCGGCAGGAGAACGCTCCTGGACTCTATGCGGTAGTGGTGCGCGTGCCGCAAGTGCCGGCTGGTGATCAGACGGTTTTTGTGACGGTGGGGAGCGCGTCCACGCAGGGTCAGGTGACAATTCCCATCCAATAACGAGCAGACCTCGGCGCGGAGATTTTCTGTTTCGCACGCCACTCTCTAAGCGAAAGGCCACAAACTTTCGTGCCACGCATTCTTTCGTTGCTCGCGGCGCTGGCGTGGGGAATCCCGCTATGCGCCCAAGGGTCGCCAAGTACCACGGCGCCTGCCTACACCGTAGCTACCATCGTCAATTCCGCAACCGGCACCGCCGATGCGCTGGCCCCCAATACGATCGCGACCATATACGGATCCAACTTGTCCGATGGCCCTACTATGGCCGCTGGTGGCTCCAACACGGGTGCGCCATTGCCCCAAGAATTGGGGAATGTGCACGTGTATGTAGCTGGGAGCCCCGTTTCCCTCTACTATGTCTCACCGCAGCAAATCAATTTTCTGATTCCGGCCGACTTGCGCCCCGGCGAGATGGATCTGTTTGTCGCATGCGATGGCCTGGCCGGTCCGCTGGCGCGGATTACGTTGCACGACGCTGGACCGGGCATATTTCAATCGGCACCGGGAGTAGTCAGCGCCACCCACGCCGATGGCAGCCTTGTCACCAAGGGTCATCCGGCGCGGCGGGGGGAGACGGTGGCGGTATACGGAACGGGTTTCGGCCCTACCACGCCCGATGTGGCCATCTCGGTTGCGGCGCCGGTCACGGATCTGACTGCCTTCCACGTGCTGGTAGCCGGAGTGGCTGTGCCCGGCGTCAGCGTTCTCTATGCCGGTGTGGTGGCGTACACGCCCGGTCTTTACCAAGCGACGTTCAAACTACCCAAGTCCGTTGCACCGAATCCCGAGATTCGCATTGCGGTCGGTGAGCAAACCAGTCCGCCCCATCTCAAGTTACCTCTACAATAGGGCCAAGCTGCTGTAACCATTGGCTCGAGCACTTGACAATCAAGTGAAGTTGGTTCATCCTCTTTACGAGGCTTACTTGGATGCCAAGTGAAGATCGCGATCGCATTGCTATTTTACAGGGAACGCTGGATCTGATCGTACTCCGGGCACTTCAAACAATGGGACCGCAGCACGCTTATGCCATTGCGATTCGCCTGGAGCAAGTGTCGGAGGATCTGCTTCACCTTAACCAGGGAACCCTATATCCGGCGTTAGTGCGTCTGGAACAGCAGGGCAGGATTAAGGGTACATGGGGCAAGACGGAATGCAACCGGGAAGCGAAGTTCTACGCCATCACCAAGTCTGGGGAGAAAGCACTGGCACAAGAGACGCTGCGCTGGCGGCGAATGACCGGACTGATGGACAAGTTGCTTTCCGAAGGAGCCTGATTTATGCGTCGATTCCTCGCCAAAGCTGCAAACCTGTTTGGAAGTCGCAGCGCTGAGCGCGAACTGGCGCGCGAGATCGAGGCCCATTTAGCGCTGCTGCAAGAGGAGTTCGAGCACCGCGGACTATCTCCGGGCGAGGCCAAGCTGGCCGCCCGCCGCGCCTACGGTGGCGTAGAACAGGCCAAGGAACTGCATCGCGAGGCGCGTTCCTTCGTATGGATCGAGCAATGGTTCAAGGATGTGCGCTACGGCGGGCGCAATTTGCTGCGCGCCCCGGTGTTCACGTTGGTAGCCGTGATTACGCTGGCGTTAGGGATCGGCGCCAACACTGCCATCTTCAGCGTCGTGAACGCCGTGCTGCTTCGCCCGCTGGCGTACAAAGATCCGGACCGGCTGATCACGCTGCTGCACGAGGGCACCTACCCGGTGGCCGTAGCCAACTACCTCGATTGGCGCGACCAGAGCCGTTCATTCGAAGCCATGGGCGCGGCGGAGTATTGGAGCCCGAATCTTACCGGCAGCGATCCCGCAGAGCACCTCTTGGGCATTCGGATGACGCAGAACCTGCTGCCGATGCTCGGCGTCGATCCTCTATCGGGCCGTGTGTTCGCTCGAGGAGAAGACCAGCCAGGCGCAGAGCACGAGGTGGTGCTGAGTCATCGGCTATGGCAGCGGCGTTTCAACAGTGATCCCAACATACTGGGCAAATCGATCGTTCTCGACGGCCAAGGTTACTCAGTGATTGGCGTGATGCCGCCCGAGTTCCAGTTTGCGCCGTTTTGGGCCACGCACGCGGAGTTGTGGGCGCCGCTTCCGTTCGGCGACCGTATTCACAACCGGGGCGGCAACAGCCTGCGCATTTTCGCCAGGATGAAGCCGGCCGTGACGCTGGCGCAGGCACGAGCGGAAGTGGCGACGATTACAGCGCGCCTGGAAAAACAGTATCCGGGCACCAACCGCGACGTCTTTGTCACGCCTTTAAAGGAGAATGTTGTCGGTAAGGTCGAGACGCCGCTCCTGGTGCTGCTGGGCGCGGTCGGATTCGTACTATTGATTGCGTGCGCTAATGTGGCCCACATGCTGCTGGCGCGCACCTCCGACCGGCAGAAGGAAATCGCGGTGCGGACCGCGCTGGGAGCCGGGCGTTGGCGCGTAATGCGACAGTTTCTGACGGAGAACCTGCTGCTCGCGGCCATTGGAGCGGCGGCCGGGCTGCTGCTCGCGATGTTGGGAACGCGAGGCTTGGTCGTGCTCAGCCCCGTCGAACTCCCGCGCGTGGACATGGTGGTTATCGATACCCCAGTGGTGCTGTTTCTGCTGGGAGTAACGGTACTGACGGCGCTGGTGTTCGGGCTGGCGCCCGCATGGCACGCCGCCGTCGGCAATTTGAGCGGCGCCTTGAAAGAGGGTGGACGCGGTGGCACTGATGGGATTCGCCGCAACCGGTTACGAAGCTTCCTGGTGGCATCGGAATTCGCGCTGGCCTTCATGCTGCTGATTGGAGCAGGGCTGATGATTCGCAGCTTCTCTGCGTTGCAGTCGGTCGACCCTGGGTTCAACCCGCACAAAGTACTCTCAATGGTGGTTTCGGTCGCCGGTTCGAACGAAGCCGATCCGGAACGTCGCGCGCTCTTCTATCCGCAACTTCTGGACCGTGTGCGCGCTCTCCCTGGTGTTGAATCGGCTGGGGGGATCAACCATCTGCCGCTGGCAGGCGATATCTGGGGATGGTCCTTCGCCATCGAGGGCCGCCCCAAACCACGTCCAGGTGAATCGCCCGGGGCAGTTTACCGCATCGTCATGCCGGGTTATTTCGAGACCATGCGCCTGCCCGTGCTGCGCGGCCGCGCCATCACGGAGAGAGATGACGCCCGCGCGCCGGGTGTGGTCCTCATCAATGAGCGGGCAGCCAGCCAGTACTGGCCGGGAGAAGATCCGATCGGCAAACGAATTTCGTTCGACGCCGGCAACAGTCAAACGTTCGATAACAACAAAGGCAACTCACCTACCTGGCTCACTGTAATTGGCGTGGTGAAGAATGCGAAGCAGTCGGACTGGGCGGCGGACATTGACCCGGAAGCTTATCTCGCGGCATTACAGAACCGGGACTTTCTGGGAGCCGGCGGCTCTCACGTTGCGTACCTGACGCTCGTGGTGCGCGCCAGCGGGGATCCCGCCGCTATGGCGGCTTCCGTAAAGAGAACGGTCTGGTCGTTCGATCGCAACTTGCCGATCTCGGATGTTTTCACGATGGACAAAGTAGTGTCTGATGCGAACGCGCAGCCGCGCTTCGAGATGCTGCTACTCGGCGTGTTCGCCGCGATTGCGCTCCTGCTGGCGGCGGTGGGGATATATGGCGTGATGAGCTACTCGGTTTCGCGGCGTACGCACGAGATCGGGATTCGGATCTCGCTCGGAGCCAGCCGCGGCGATGTACTGCGGATGGTAGTTCAGCAGGCGATGGTGCAGGCACTGATCGGGACGGCCGCTGGCGTTGTGGGAGCCGTACTGCTCTCAAAGCTCATGGCCCAAATGTTATACGGTGTGCAGCCCACCGATCCGCTAACCTTCACCGGCGTAACCATCGTTCTGGGGCTCGCGGCACTACTCGCCACAGCCGTTCCAGCGCGCAAGGCCGCCAGGATCGAGCCGATGAGGGCGTTGAGAAGCGAGTAGTCTGTGCGGCTTATTCGTTGACCGGGGTGAGGTTCATTTTAAGGTCCCCGCCCGCCAGTTCAGAGCCACGGTAACGGACGACGCGTCGCTGGGGTTCTCGCTGATGATGAGGAAGCGGTTGCCGTCGGGCGCGAGGGTCCCAGCTCAACGCTAATGTGGTTCGGCCAATTCGCTTCAGCACTGCACCGCAGATGTTATTCCGCCCGTCATCATCGAAGGACCAATTCAGGACTTCAAGAACCTGGGTAGATTCTGGTGGGTCGAGACTTGGAAGCGGGCAAACTTAAGTCCACTATTCCTTCGAAAATAGTCAGCGAACCGAGCTCGGTTGTGGGCTGAACTCCCCATGATTTATTCGTATTTCAGCGCCACCATCGGATCGACTTTCATCGCGCGGCGGGCGGGGGCATAAATCGCCACTACCGCCACAGCAGTGAAGAGGGCGCCCACGGCAGCGAATGTGAACGGATCCAAAGGGCTGAGTCCGTACAGGAATCCAGACAAAACATGTGATACCCCAACTGACGCGAGGGTCCCCAGTCCGAAGTGCAACCAACGTCATTCCCTGGCCGAGGACCAACCAGAGCACATTACTCTGCTTCGCACCCAAGGCCATGCGGATGCCAATTTCGTGCGTGCGCTGCGCAACAGAATAGGATGTAACACCGTAGATTCCCACCGTCGCCAGTAAGAGCGCTAAGAAGCCCAATCCACCAGAGAGCAGGGCACCGACTCGTGAGAACCATATCCAGCCTTTCAAGGCGTCCGCTAACACCGTGATAGAGGCTTGAACGTTCGGGTCCAAGCCTCTAACTATGCGTGGCAGCATAGGAGCAACACTGTCCGGATTGCTCTCGGTCCGCACAAGTAGCTTCATGCCTAGTTGACCGGTTTGCACCGGCGGGCCTTCGGTGGTTTGAAGTAGCGGAAGATACATGTAGGGTTTATCCGCCTCCCACAATCTTGCACCCCTGGTGTTCCTTACGACGCCCACGATCTCCACCAGCGGAACTGATTCCGGACCCGGCCTGAACCTTTTGCCAACCGACATTTCTCCCGGCCAGAACTGTCGCGCCATGGCCTCGTTCACTATTGCAACAGGCTGCCCCCCTTGTGTGTCCTGGATTCTAAAGGCACGGCCATGCACGATCGGGACACCGAGAGTCTCGAAGTAGTTCGGCGACACGACCCAGTAATCCACTTCAAGGGGAGGCCCACTCGCTGAGACTTCGCGACCCTCGATGGCGATCGGTGCGCCTCTACTAATCCCGCCCAGCGGCGCCAGTGATGTTACACTCACTGACTTTACTCCCGGAAGAGCTTGCAACCGTTCTATAAACTTACGGTGAAACTCGGCAGCTCGGGTATCATCATATCCATGCATACCCAGGTCCAACGATACCGCGAGGACGTGGCTAGTATCGAACCCGGCGTTGACCTCCATGGCTCTCTGCAACCCTCTAACCAGCAACCCCGCGCCGATCAGGAGCACTAGACATAAAGCAACTTGTGCCACCACCAGTACCCCATGGAGGCGAGAGCGGCTTAGGTGCCGGCCGAAGGTCGCACTGTCGCCCTTCAAAGCAGATAACAGGTTAGGCTTCGAAGTTTGAAGCGAAGGCGCTAAGCCGAAAATCACTCCGGTCGCTAATGACAGGAGTAAAGTGTAGGCAAGGATTCGAATGTCAGGATTGAAATCCAGAACGAGCGCCTGCTCATAGCGAGTTTGGACCAACTTTAACACTAGGCTGGGCAACCAGGAAGCCAGAAGAAGACCCATTACCCCGCCCAGCACTGCAATCAGGATGCTTTCCGTCAGCAGCTGCTGCACCAGACGGCCGCGACTCGCCCCCAGTGACAAGCGAATACCAACTTCCTTTTGCCGGCCGACAGCCCGTGCCAACAGCAGGTTCGCCACATTGGCACACGCGATCAGCAAAATCATGCCAACCGCGGCCGCTGCGAGAAAAGCCAAGGAACTCGCTTGTGCTCGCACATCGGGCCGCGCCAAGAAGGAGCCGGGCGCCAGGGTGATACTGACTTTCTTACTCGTTCCGAGATAAGTCCCGGCGATTTGGTTTACCAGGAGATCCATGCCCGCTTGGGCTTGTTGAAGTGGCTCATCAGGGGTCAAGCGTCCAACAACTTCGAGCCAGAACGAGCCGCGGTCATGCAGCCGGTCATCGCTCGGAGTGAGTTGAGCCTGCATCGCCAGCGGTACCCAAATATCAGGAACTAGCGGCTCCGTACCAATGAAACCTCGACGAGCAATACCCAGGACGGTAAAGCGAATGCCGTTGAGTGTTATTACCTTTCCCACCAAGCCTGGGTCCGAATTAAAGTGTCGTCTCCAGAAACTGTGGCTTAGAACGACCACTGAATGAGAGCCAAAAGACTGACCTTCCTCGGGCACGAACGTGCGCCCCATCAAAGCATCACCGCCCAGGTCTGAGAAGTAGTTGTCTGAAACGAGGAGTCCATGCACTTCCTCGATTCCGGCAGCCGCGCTCTCGTTTGCGAGACCGACGCCGAGTTCAAATGGCATCCAGGAGTAGGCGATCAACCCTGAGAAGACTTTGTTGTGATCCCGAAGGGCCTCGTACTCAGGATAGGAGAATGACCGGTAACCGACAGGTTCGTTCGCGATCCGCTGGTAAACATTCACGACACTCTGCGGATCCTTCACCGGCAACGGCCGTAACGCGACAGCATTGAAGAGCGTGAAATTACTTGTGTTCACGCCGATTCCCAGAGCTAGAGCAGCCACCACTGCCACAGTGAAGCCTGGGTTTCTCTGTAGCATTCGAAGTCCATAATGCAAATCCTGGGTTATTGTTCTCATTCCATCCCTTCACTGGCTCAAACAGGCTACCTTGCTCCTGCATCTTCCGCGCCATTTCCACCTGTACTCCAAGTACCTGAGGCAATAGACCAAAGTGCACATTTGAGGCTACACCTCTACCGCCGACATGGGCGGTTTTGGGACCACGCTGTCCGCCAGCCGGACATGGGGCTCGTGCATGCAGGCTTTCGTCGCGTGCGTACCGCGTGTTCAGTGACTATCTACTGATTCGACCGGCCTGGGGCTGGAGAAATCAGCTGCTCTATGCGAATTGCGGGCCGATTTACTAGCCGCTGCGTTCGTAATGCCCCGGCATTTCCCGGTATTCAGGCGGAGGATTTCTAATTGGCGGTGTGTGCCTCTACCCCAATTCGATTCTTCGTTACGCTCGTGGGGCGCGATTTGCGCGGCACCGACTCGGCCCGCCAAAGCCTCTCAGGACCCGTCAATAAACAGGATAGCCGCTCAGCATTCATCGATGAGCGAGCGTCAGTGTATGAGCGGATCGTTGTCCAGATACGGGGATCGAGGAGATCCTAGCCGCCAGCGATCGGTTCAAGGCTCAAACGAACAGAACGCCACTTCGGGCCGGACAAGGCCGGTCCGCCGCACGCCCCGCGCGATTTTTGGGCTCAAGTTCCGAGCACGCCGTAATCTAGCTGCCGGGGTGAGGTTCATTTTAATGTCCCCGCCCGCCAGTTCAGAGCCACGGTAACGGACGACGCGTCGCTGGGGTTCTCGCTGATGATGAGGAAGCGGTTGCCGTCGGGCGCGAGGTCCCAGCTGATCGGGCCGGTGCGAATTCCGGTGTCCACCATGTCGGTTTGGAACAAAGGCTGCGGAGTGCCGGCCTGGAACACCGGCTGGGTATTGACCTCGACCGCCATCATTTTCCAGTCCGGAGAAATGTAAAACAGCTCTTTGCCGTTTCGCCGCCAGCGCGGCTGCACGCCGCCGCCTCTGGACACCAGCCACTTGCCCCCGCTGGACGAAGGCGGGAACGGAATCACATAGATCTCGCTCAGGCCGGACTCGTTCGAAGTGTAGGCGACCCAATGTCCGTCGGGTGAGAACTGCCCCTGGTCCTCATTCGCCGGAGTCTGTACCACGACAAAAGGCTTTGCATCCGGCTCGACGGGAATCGCCAGCAAGTCCGCCGCGGTCTCCTGACTGATTTGCGCGTAGATAATGAATCGTCCATCCGGCGACCAACTCTTCGGAATGACAAAATTCTTTGTGCGAAGCAACAACTCTTCGGCTCCCGCGCCGCTCGCGAGCTTCCGATACAAACCAGTCCCGATCCTGCCGTAAGCGATGTAGCGGCTGTCTGGAGACAAGATGGCAGTCGTTTGGTCCGCACCAAACGTCAGCTGGGTGGCAATTCCCCGCGCGAATTCCAGCAACCACGTGCCCCCCGGACGGTCGCCCGTTAACTGCTTTCCATCCGAGGAAATCATGACCACACTGCCTGCCGCACCGGCAACGCCCAGGTTTCTGCCTTGGCGATCCCGCCAAACGTACTGCGAGCCGCCGCGCTGCCCGGACACATAAGCCAGCGTTCCCTGGTTGGATGTCGCAGCCAACCAGTAAGGATTTACGCCCGCCACAATCCTTTGCGCGACCGGGAACGCATCGCCTGCCGCTTCGAGGCGCCTCATATCAAACGGCAAGGCCATTAGCGTGCCCGCGCGGGTGAATACCACTTCCCCCACCTGGCTCCCCGGCGGCGGTTCGATAATTTCTGCATTGGACGTATCCGGCAGAATGTGCCGGGTCTCCGGTCCGTCCATCGAACTCAACCACACGCCGGCTTCTGTCGAACCCGGAGCACCGCGTATGGCCAAGTAATGCCGTCCATCGGGCAAGAAAAAGGGATAGGCCCCGGTGGCTGAATGTTCGGGAAGGTTCGACACCACTCCGCCCACGGCCGAAACTCTTTGAACTCTAAACAAACCCCCAAGTAAGATGTCGCCCTGCCGATTCCAGGTCCCGCCCAGCACCCCAACAGCATCGCAGAGGGTTTGCACCGGCCCTCCCGAACGACCGATTTTCTTGAGCTTGGCGTCGGCAAAAAAAGCTATGGACCGACTGTCGGGGGACCAAAACGGATCCGCCGCGCCATCGGTGCCGGCTAACGCTGTTGGTTCGAGCGAATCCAGTGCCCGGACCCAGATTTGCTGCTTTCCTTCCTTGACAAGAACTACGGCGATTTCGCGCCCGTCCGGAGAAACCGCGAGCGACAGCGGGCGCGACTTCTCGGGTAGTAAGACGCTCATGCGTGCCGCTTGCGGTGCTGGAGGTTGTTCGCGGAATCGCAACAAGATGAGCGCCGCCAACAGGAGCGTGACGAGTCCAAAAGCGCCTGTGAGTAGGGCGTTCCGGGATCGCGAGGAAGCGGCCATGGGTGCGCCTGCGCTCGACTCCAACTCCCATTTCAGGTCTCGCGCGGATTGCCAACGCTCGTCCGGGTCATGTTCCAAGCACCTCCTTAACAAGCGGTCCAGAGCCGGCGGCAGGCCCTCGGACTTTTCGGAACGCTTCCCCATGGCCATCTCAGACAACACCAATCCCAGGGCGTAAATGTCCGTCCGCGCATCGGCCTTTTTGCCTTCGAATTGCTCCGGGGCCATGTAGGCGAGGGTGCCCATCACGACACCGGCGCCGGTAAGGGTCTGATCGACTGCGGATTTCGCCAGTCCGAAGTCCAACACCTTCGCGCCGGACTTCGTGAGCATGATGTTGGCGGGCTTCAGATCGCGGTGAATGATGCCCTTGGCGTGGGCCGCCGCCAGTGCGTCCGCGATTTGCGTCCCGAACCGGATAGTCTGTTCGATCGACAGCTTGCCGCGCTTCAAGCGCGCCGCCAGCGTTTCGCCGTCGACCAGTTCCATGACCAGGTAGTTGGGACCCACGTCATGCAGCGTACAAATGTTGGGATGGTTTAACGCTGCGATGGCTTGCGACTCGCGTTCGAAGCGGTCACTGAATTTTTCGTCCGCGATCTTGATCGCAACCGCCCGGCCGAGGCGCGTGTCCGTGGCGCGGAATACCTGTCCCATACCACCTTGGCCCAGCGGCGCTTCGATTCTGTACGGGCCCAGCAGGGATCCGGCAGCTACTTGCTTTTCAGCGAGATGCGCGATCAGGTCAGCGGGGCGCTGGTCGAGCAGCTTGCCGCCGCCTTCCGAGTCCTGCGCCAGGAGCCTCTGGACTTCCTCCCGAAGCTCGGGATCGGCATTGGCCAGAACGGCCTGGCCGTTCTCACGAGCAGAGTGGTACAGATCCTCGATTTGCCGCAAGCGCTGGGGACTCATGCATCACTCGACAAATAGCTTCTAATGATATTGTGGCAGCAGGTGTGCTGCAACCGTTACCATCCTGCAAGCTGTTGACCCAATGGGTGCAGGCGGTTCGGCAGTGTACAATCGATTCCAATTGAAGTGTATGGACGATCCAACGTCGGAGACCACGCAGCTTCTTCGCGCCTGGGCCGGGGGCGACCGGGGCGCGCTGGAGCGGCTGACGCCGCACGTTTATCGCGCGTTACGGCGCATTGCCGGACACCACATGCAGAACGAGCGCGCGGGGCAGACCTTGCAGGCGACGGCCTTGGTGCACGAGGCCTACCTGGAACTGATCGATATCACGAATGTCGACTGGCAGCACCGTGCCCATTTTTTCGCGGTATCGGCGCAGATCATGCGGAACATCCTGCTCCAACGGGCGCGGCAGCGTTTGACGGCGAAGCGAGGCGGCAGTGCGGGGCGCGTGAATCTGGATGAGCTGCCTGACATTGGCGGGGACCGGGCGAGGGAGTTGATCGTCCTGGACGACGCGCTCAACGCGCTGGCCGAGATCGAGCCACGCAAGGCCCGGGTCATCGAGCTGCGTTTCTTTGGCGGGCTTAGCGTGGAAGAGGCCGCCGAGGTGCTGGCAGTCTCTCCCGAAACGGTCATGCGGGATTGGAAGTTCGCCCGATCCTGGCTGCAAGCGGAACTCAGCAAAACTTAAGCGGCTTTTCTCCGCCGTCTCGAAAATAGGCAGTGCCAGTTTTCCCCCTCATTTCGCACCTTAAAGCGCGAAGGCGGTTACAGAAAGCCATCCGGAACTCTCCGGGGGCCACGCTGCCCACCTCAACAAGTTCGCACCCAAAAGGAGATTGAGATGACGAAGAGTATTTTCCGGATTTGCACGATTCTCGCGCTAAGTTCAGTAGCCTCGCTGACGGTCGTGTCGGCACAGGACAGACACAGCCCGGAGGGCGTTTGGGATGTGAGCGTCACAGTCACAAATTGTCAAACCGGCGCTCTCATCAGGACCGTTCGTAGTATACAAGGGTTCCTTCATGACGGTTCTTTTACCGAATCCGCCAATACCTTCCTGCGTGGGGCCAGCGTAGGCGCCTGGACCCGTAACGGCGACAGCACCTCCGCCGCCAAGTTCTGGTTTTTCCGGTATAAACCAGATGGGACCTTCGCCTCGTTTGCTCAGGCTCTCGACATGATTACGGTCAGTGAGGACGGCACCGAATTCACCGCTCAGGGTACTATACAAGACTTTGATACGAATAACGTGTCGCTCTCTATCGGCTGCTTCACCCACACGGCGAAGCGGTTGAGCTTTCCGGGGGATTTTAATTGATTGCGTCTTACTGCGGCGGGCCAGGGACACCCTCGATTTGGGGGCCTGGCCCGCTCGCCCGGTCAAGGAATTGAAGGGCTGGTAGACACACTCCATTCCGAAAGCCTGACAAGAAACTGCTTCCATCTCGCCCCCTCTCTGGCTTGGCGACTTAATGCCGCCTCACTGCCAGGTGCCCGACGTTGTTGCTAATTGACTCTGGTCTGCAAGTCTCTCCAATCCACTTCGAAGCTTCCTGGATTCTCGCGATCAGATCTTGCGTGCAGCTCTCGCACCCGTGCCTCGATTTCGCGTGCCTCTCCTTTCCTGTGCAGCTTTCGCAAGAGCGCGGCATAGTCGGAGAGCGTCGCCACAACGTCCGGATTAGTGGACTCCAAGGAATGTTCGGCTATCTGCAGCGCCCGGACGAAGAGTGGCTCGGCATCTTCGTATTGCTTGTCCAGGTAGTATGTTGCCGCCATATTGCTGAGTGTCCTGAAGACCTCCACATGCTCCGGTCCAAGCGTCGTTTCCTTAATTGCGATGGCACGCCGGTAGAGTATTTCGGCTTCGCCATAGTGATGCCGTTCGCGCTGAATGTCTGCCAGATGGCCGAGCAGTGCCGCAGCGCAGGGGTGCTCGCGTCCGAGTGATTTCTCGCAGACACCCAAAGCGCGTCGATACAGTATCTCGGCATCGTCCAAGAGAGCCTCGCCCTGGTACGTGGTAGCCAGGTTAGTGAAGGCGCCGGCCATCTCAGGATGATCGGGCCCGAGTGTCGCGCTCCAAACTTCTATCACCTTCGTGAGCAGCGGCTCGGCCTTATGATATTGCTTCTCGATCAGATACAGCTTCGCCAGACGGTTCCAGAGTAAAGCGGTTTCCGGGTGACCGGTACCCAACGCTTTTTCCCGAATCGAGACGGCACGCCGATAAAATCCTTCCGCCTCCCGGTAGCGTGCGAGCGCGGTGCAGACCGAACCGAGACCGGCCAGGCTCACTGCCAGCCGAGGATCATCCGGGTTCAACGCTCTCTTCTGGACGGCAAGGGAGCGCCGAAAATTCGACTCCGACTCCGCGTAGAGACCGTGCCCAAACTGAATGTCTCCCAGAGTGTCCAGATAGTCGGCTGTTCCCAAGTCGTCGGGACCGCGGGCCTGTGATTGGAGCGTCAGGGCGCGGCGCGCCATGAGTTCGGCGTCGTTGTACCGGGCCAGCGAACAATAAAGTTGCGCCAGATTCTTGAGAGTCACCGCAAGGCTCAGCGGCTCGGGGAGTCCCTCCCAAACCGCAATTGCGCGGCGGTAAATCTGATCTGCTTGAGAGAGATCACCGCGTTTTTCGAGGGCTGCACCCAAATTATTGAGACTACTGGCTACTGCCCGGGGCTCGCCGATGCCTTCCGCCTTCTGCAACGCACCACGGAAGGCAGTCTCCGCTTCGGAGTACCGTCCTTGTGCCTGAAACTCGTTGCCGGATGCCGTCAACTGTTCCCAAGCGGTACGCTGCCCCCAAGCGAACGGCGCCGTCAACAGCACGCCTAGAACTCCGATTGTAACTTGCCGCATCATCCTCACCTCGTCTTTAGTTTGGCGACTTAACGCCGCCTCACTGCCTCTCACCGGGTAATGGGAGAGGAGGCCGCAGAGCGTGTCAAAAAATTCCCGGGGGAATGTTAGGGATCCATTCCGACTAAGGGCGGGTCCTAACTCAGGTGATATAATTGAGCCCCAATATGGCTGACGCAGGCGCTCCTGCTACAGTCCGCCGCTTAATGGCGGACTTTCGCGGCGGGGACCGGAGTGCTGCCGACCGCCTGGTCCAGCTTTTCTATCCCGAGTTGCGCCGGATGGCGGCGGCACGTATGAAACGCGAGCGGCCGGACCACACCTGGCAGCCGACCGTCCTGGTCAATGAACTCTACCTGGAACTGGCTCGCGTGAATGCGTTGCCACCCGGTGGACCGGACGCCGAAAGCGAAAAGGCCGCCTTCCTTGGTTTGGCGGGCTTCCTGATGAAGCGGCTGCTCATCCACCATGCCCGTCCCCTATATCGCCGTGCAGACAAGACCGGGGTTTCAGAGCATCTCGCGGATCCTGGTTCCGGCGCTCAAAACCTGCAAGACATCGAGAACCTTCTCGACCGGTTGGCGCGTATCGATCCGGTGTTGCGCCAGGTCGTCGAAATGAAGGTTTTCGAGGGCTTGTCGAGGGAGGAGATGGCAGCCCGTTTGGGCTGCTCGTTGAGCACCGTGGCCCGTCATTGGAAATTCGCCCAGCACTGGCTTCGGGAAGAGATGTCCGGACCGGAGAAACCTTGAACGAAGAACAGTGGCAGGCAGCGTGGAAACTCTACCAGGCAGCGGGCAGCATGTCCGACGAAGAGATCCGGGGGTTTCTGGATTCTTCAGCAGTGAGCTCCGAAATTCGTGATGCCGTGCTCCGCATGCGGCGGACAGGTGAGGCTAACGAGACGCACACCGATGCCGGAAGCAGTGGGAGCAGCGACAGAATCGCCGGCGCGTTCGCGCCCTCGGCCGCCGCCGGGACGGCCATCGGCCGCTACCTGCTTGTCGAGAAGATCGGGGAAGGCGGCATGGGAGAGGTCTGGCTGGCGGACCAACAGGAGCCGGTGCGCCGCCGCGTAGCCCTGAAAGTGATCAAGGCCGGCATGAACAGCCGCGAAGTAATCGCACGCTTCGAGTCCGAGCGGCAGGCTTTGGCCCTCATGGACCACCCCGTTATCGCCAAAGTGTTCGACGCCGGGTCGACGCCCGGCGGATCGCCGTACTTCGTCATGGAGTATGTAGTCGGTATTGCCATTACCACCTACTGCGATGAACACCGGCTCAGCACACGCGAGCGCCTGGAGCTTTTCATGCTGGTCTCGGAAGGGGTCCAGCATGCGCATCAGAAGGCGATTATCCACCGCGATCTGAAACCCTCCAACATTCTCGTAATGGAAGTGGATGGCCGGCCGGTTCCCAAGATCATCGACTTCGGTGTCGCCAAAGCACTGACCCAGAAACTGACGCCGGACACGATGTTCACACGCGCCGGAGCGCTGGTGGGGACTCCACAGTACATGAGCCCGGAACAGGCTCTTTCCTCGGGCGAGGACATCGACACGCGCACCGATGTTTACTCGTTGGGAATTGTCTTGTACGAGCTGCTCGCGGGTGCGCCGCCGCTCGAGGTGGCGAAGACGCCCTTTGACGAATACCTGCGCAGGCTGCGGGAGGACGATCCGCCAAAACCGAGCACCAAGGTTCGCGGCCAGCCATCCGCCACGTCAACCACAGTGGCTCGCCAGCGCAATACCGAGCCCTTGCTCCTGATGAAGCAGTTGCGGGGCGACCTCGATTCGATCACATTGAAGGCCCTGCAAAAGGACCGGTCGCGCCGCTATGGTTCGCCGTCCGATTTCGGCGCAGACATCCGGCGATATCTGCGGAACGAGCCGGTGCTGGCGGTGCCGCCCTCGACCTCGTACCGCGCGCGCAAGTTTGCCCGCCGTTATCGCGGGGCGCTGGCGACGGCTGGCGCTTTCATTCTCGTGCTTGTGGCGGCGGCGGCTTACAGCATACGGCAAGGCATCCGCGCGAATCGCGAAGCGGCGGTGGCGCAAGCCGTCAATGATTTTCTTAAGAATGACGTGCTGGCACCGGCCAGCGCCTGGAACCAACAAGGTGGTAACCCGGACCCGGATTTGAAGGTACGCACAGCTCTCGACCGGGCGGCGGCGCGAATTGCCGGCAAGTTCAAATCTCAGCCGCAGATCGAGGCATCTATTCGTGAGACGATAGGGCAGACCTACATTGACCTGGGCCTATACCCTCAGGCGCGCGGGCAACTGGAGGCTGCGCTCGATCTCTATGCCCGCACGATGGGAGAGAACAGTCTGCGGACTCTTAAGGTCCTGAGTAACCTCGGAAATATTGCCTGGCTGCAAGGCGAATACCCCGCAGCCGAGGCGCTGTTAACGCGTGCCGCCGACGCTCAAACTAAGGTGTTGGGGCCAGAGCATCCCGACACCGTCGAGTCCACGCACCAACTCGGGACGGTGTATTACTTAGAGGGCAAATATACGCAGGCGGAGGCGCAGTACAAGAAAGTGTTGGAGATTCGACAACGACTATTGGGCCCGCAGGATCCCCAAACGATGCGGTCGAAGGGCAACCTGGCGATGTCGTACCACGCGCAGGGGAAGTTCGCATTAGCAGAGCCCCTCAACAAAGAGTGCCTGGAGTTCAGCCGCCGGATCCTCGGGCCGGAGTATCCCGACACCCTGAAGATCATGAACAATCTGGCGAACGACTATCACGGCGAGGGCAAATATGCGCAGGGTGAGGCGCTCGGCTCCGAAGTGGTGGAAATCCGCCGGCACTTATTGGGCCCCGAACATCCGGATACACTGATGTCCATAAACAACCTCGGCACCCAGTACGAATCGGAGGGAAAGTTCGGCCGGGCCGGAGAACTGTACAAGGAGTCGTCGGACGTACAGCGCCGCATACTTGGTCCGGACCATCCGGATACGCTGATGTCGGTCACGAAATCTGGCGGGAGTTCGGTGCGTGTCAATGAAAATGAGACACACAGCGTGAAAGTTTAAGGAGCTTTCTCCTGGTCCGGAGGCTTGTTGATCCAGACGGCAGTAGGGAGAGAAGGCGGCTTGGGAGGGCGGCGGACGAAGCGTTCCGGGTGAGTC
>DATGZN010000053.1:0-4443 GCA_035297145.1 Bryobacteraceae bacterium | reverse complement strand
CCAGCAACTGTCCGTAATGCGCCCTCCACCGAACGGAACCCTAGACTCGCCACGATGCGCTTCTTGATAAAACGATGGTCCTGCTCGATCATGTTGTTCAAATAAGGAGAGGGTCGGCATCGACAGCGCTGCCCCAACTCGCCGCTGCTCTTCAGTTCTGCGATGGCGCGGGCATACGCTGGATGGCCGTCCACGTTAATCACTCGTGGCCGGACCTCCCTGGTTCGCCACAGCGCCAGCTGCAGAAAGTGCTTCGCCGCCGTCAGATCACGGTTGGGTGACAACATGAAATCAATCGTGTTCCCCTCGGAATCGACCGCCCGATACAAATAGGTCCACCTGCCTGCTATGCGAACGTACGTTTCATCCACTCGCCAGGAGCGGCCCGGCTTGCGCATCTCACCGCGAATTCGTTGACTCAGAATGGGCGCATAGCGGAGAACCCAGCGAGCGATCGTGGAATGATCCAGGCTGAGTCCGCGCTCGGCCATTATCTCTTCCAGATCCCGATAGCTAAGCGAATAGCGCAGGTACCAACGAAGGCAGAGGACGATGATCTCGTCTTGAAAGTGCCGCCCGCGAAACAGTGCTGGCCGCTTGTTCTCCACTCGTTCACCCTACCAGACCCGTACTCAACTCGTTTGCGACACATCCGTTTCGACTGGTCCTTCGCCGAGCCAGGAACCGGTGAGTACCTTGCGGCTTACTCTAGTGATTTACGACCACGCTAATGTCGGGCCGGAAACGCTTGCCGCCGCCGAAAACACGGCCTCGAAAATCTTCGCACGCGCGAATGTTCAACTGATCTGGCGAGATGGCTCCGCGTATACGGCGGAACCCTCCGTGCCAATATCGGTGAGACACTTACCGCGGCGATAATTACAGAGCAGGGCGGCAAGGAGAATCGAGACCCTCCTAGATCCTGTGGCCGGTGGAATGCACCAGGAAAGGATCATGGTCAGCGACCTTCGGTACGCTTTGCGCGCCCTCCGGCATCACCGGTCGTTCGCGCTTGTCGGCGTCCTTTCAATCGCTCTCGGAATCGGCGCCAACTCCGTAGTTTTCAGTCTTGCCGATGCGCTCTTGTTTCGCCCGCTTCCGGTGCCGAAGCCTGCCAAAAGTCGTCAATCTGCGATCCCAGCTTCGCGGGCAGCCGCCTGTTCGAATGTCATACCCGGATTTCGTCGATTTCCGCAATAAGAACAGGTCCTTCGATGGATTGACCGCGTTTCAACTCAGCCAGTTCGGTTTTGCGCCGAACAAACAGGTGCTGCCGGAGATGAAGGCGGGTCTTTGCGTAGTCTGTGCCAGAGCACTTGCCAGCAATGAGAGAAACAGAGTTGCGCGCATGCATTCTCTCCTGGCTGGAGTTTACCGCCCGGAGAGCTCGCCGACAATAACCCTTGAAGCGGCGAGTGGCTTCCGCTTCCACGAGTGGAAACGCCACTGAGACGCTCGCAACGCTTCGGGTCTGAGTATCACCGTGGTAGTTCACCTCGCCGAATTACTTCTTGGAACTGGCCATTTGCACCGATTCCAGTCGTGGCAACCGACCCCCAATTCGCGGCAGCGTACGCGTTTGTGGGGCGTGTGTACAGCGATATTGGAGAGGCTGGTCTATCGGTGGAGAACACCCGCAAAGCCTGGCAATTGCGGAACCGCGCAAGTGACCAAGAGAAGTTCTTCATCGATTTCTCTTACTATCGCATCGTGATGGGAAACCTGGAAAAGGCGGGACAGACATGTGAAATGTGGAGCCGCACCTATCCTCGTGACGCGTTTCCCCACACGTTCTTGGGGGCAAGCACTTCCGTAGCCCTCGGCAAATTCGAAAAGGCGGCTGCAGAAGAAAAGAAGGCGATCGAATTGAATCCGGACCATCCTTTCGCGTACTTCAATCTTGCCAGCAGCTATCTTCTGCGCGGTCGTCTGGCCGAGGCCCTAATCACCATTAAGCAAGCCGCGGACCGCAAACTCGAAATCCCCGAATTTTTAGCTCTGCGATACCAGATCGCCTTTCTCAAGGACGACCAAGAAGAAATGGAACGGTTAGCGGCTCTGGCGCAAGAGAAATTCGGCGCCGCAGACTGGATCCAAGATTGGATATGCGATCACGAGTCTTATGCTCTGGCTTATTCGGGCCACCTGCAAAAGGCGAGGATCAAGTCCCGCCGGGCAGTCGACCTGGCGCGGCAGCGGGGTCATCGGGAAAACGCGGCTCAGCACGAAGCTGGAGCAGCAGTAGGCGAGATCCTTTTCGGGAATGTCTCCGAGGCGCGACGGAGCGCGATCTCCACACTTGATCTATCCAAGGACCGGGACGCGGAATACGGTGCTGCCTTGGCCCTGGCTCTCTCGCGCGATTCTTCCCGGTCTCAAGTACTCGCAGACGATCTGAACAAGCGCTTCCCGGAAGATACGTTGGTCGTGTTCAGTTACCTACCGGCGCTTCGAGCGGTTCTTGCACTGAACCGTGGCAAGCCTTCAACCGCCATCGAACTTCTGCAGGTAGCCGCTCCGTATGAGCTGGGCTGCCAGGGCAGTGGCACGGTTGGGTTCGCCGGGTCCCTGTATCCGATCTATGTGCGTGGCGAGGCCTATCTGGCCGCACACCAGGGCTCCGAAGCCGCAGCCGAGTTTCAGAAAATTCTCGATCACCGCGGGATCGTTGTCAGCAATCCCATAGGCGCACTGGCGCACTTGCAAATCGGCAGAGCGTACGCCTTGTCGGGAGATAAGGCCAAGTCAAAGAGTGCCTACCAGGATTTCCTCACCCTTTGGAAAGACGCCGACCCGGATATCCCGATCTTCAAGGAAGCCAAGGCGGAATACGAGAAGTTGAAGTAAGTAGTTGCAGATACAACTTCCTGAACAAGCTCAACTGGTGCATTCCATCAATACGGACGATCCGCCTGGCATTGAAGCATACTGGCATCGTCGCTTCGAGAGTCAACGAAAAAACGGGGAATGGTTCGAATTAACGGACATGATGTCGCAGCGTTCAGACGACGTAAGTTCATGTAAAGGTGTTCGCAAGCGGCGGCTGTAATCTGAGGCCCGGAAGCTAATTCTTAACTGTCAAGGTGTCAGAATCAACAGCCTTCTTGCCCGTTACTCCTTCCAACCCGGCCAACACACCGCGATACTCGTTCTTGTCGCACTGAATCACAAGCCCGCCCTTTGCATCACCATCAGCCCACGTCAATCCGACATAGTGCTTCTTGGATTTGCTGAGAGCCATCAAGGCACCTACACCAAAGGAGACGACGGCAAGGCCGATAGCAGTCCCAATACGGCGGTGGACGTCTTGTCCATAACTGATCTCCGTAACCGCTGAGGTTGAGATGTTCACGACTTCCATTTTACCCTTTACTAACTGAATCTGGTCAGAGAAGATGAACAGCCTCAATCCAGTTCCGGTTTTAATACCAGAAATCGAGCCACCATCATACGCAACTTTGTAGCTGTCGCTGTTGTCAGCCGCGAGTATCGCAACCGGCATCACGATGCAGAGAAGTATTGCTAATATCCCTTTCATTCGGTTGTCCTTTAACTACTCCAATTTTCCGAACTCTCCCTGCGGGGCTTATCACTACCCACTTTTCCCTAACACGCGCGACCAGCGCAGCCACGTAGTGGCCAGCCTGCAGGCTTCGTTTATCCGAGTATGCGCGTTTGTGGGCCTATCTAACAGTCATCTTAAGAGGGGCCAACAGGGTTAACTTTCGTCTATACTTGATTGAATCTTGGAATCAAAGCTCCGTGGGATCCCGCACGCCGATTTGGCAGAACCGAACAGGGCGCATAATCCGGACGCGAGTGATCGTTATAGGGCAGTCACGTGGACGCACAACTACTTGATCAAGCGAAGCGGGAAATAGAAGCTAAGTTTTTGATAGTCCTGGGGCAGGAGTCCCTGGCCGATCCGAGGCCGCCAGCGAAACTGTATCACTACACCTCGACTGAGGGTCTCCTGGGAATACTCAGAAATCGGCAGCTTTGGGCTTCAAACGTCTTATATTTGAACGACGCAACGGAGTTAGTAGACAGTGTCAGGATTATCAGGTCGCTATTGGAAGATGAATGCAAGGCTTGACACGAGAACCTGAGGCAGATCCTTCAATTGGTGATTCGCCATCTGGAGCGAATGCCCCTGGATCACTTTGTCGCTTGCTTCTGTGGGAGCGGCGACCTTCTCAGTCAGTGGAGAGGATATGGCACACAGGGGAGCGGGTATTCGCTGGGCTTCAACACGAACCGACTCATTTCGACTGTCGAATCGTATCGGTGTGGTCTTCGGAGGGCTGTGTTGCAAAAACTCAGTGAACGAGTCTGATAGGCTGCAGTATGTTCCATGATCAAAACGCGGCTAGCGCTGTTCAAATGGCGGCACTTTGAACCCGAGATCATTGTTTGCGCGGTCCGTTGGTATCTGCGGTTCTC
>DATGZN010000052.1:0-2368 GCA_035297145.1 Bryobacteraceae bacterium | reverse complement strand
CGGGCCGCGGAAATCCGCGTTGTATTCACGATCATGGAGCGTTGAGTACCCATGCCCTTAGCAAAGCGAACCCTGCTCTACCGTACATCTGTCGTTTGACCGTCTTGAGGCGGTTGATGTGTTCTCCCACTGGGCTATTGCTCCATCGCTAGGTCAGGGCCGCGAGCACGGCTGATTCGTCTCGCCGGATGTCTTCGGCGAATCGCCCTATCTGTGGCGATGAAGATGTTCCCTCTTTCACGAGCCAATTGCTCAACGTTTGGGACGAGCGCTTACAGAGCAGGTCCGCGGACTCATCTGCTAAGCCCAACGTAGTTGCCAACTCGTCACTACAGGCGCAAATCGCGTCGATTCGCCTCTGCTCATCCAGCTTGCGATGCTCGGACCAACGGACCCATTTGAGCGACAACTGCCTCGGTAATGGAGGGGACGGAGTAGATAGCCTCACCGCTCCTGTCAGGCGACTCTAATTCTGACCTTGCGCCAAGAAGCTCGGGAAAGGAGAATCATCCAAAAATGTGAAACCTTTCAAAGAAACCCTGCGGGTAACCAATCCCGTCCGGCAGAGCCGGGCCAGCAGCCGGGAAGCGAGTCTTGCGTGGGGGCGGGTGACCGTCACTGCGAAGCGTAGACAGCGAGATCAAACGCTGTGTGATTGAGCCCCGAAATTTCCTTGTCGTGAGCCCTCGTCGTGGTCAGTCGCGGGGGCCGCGCCAGGCATTAGCGACACTTGGACCCACCAGCGTGCCTGGTCACACCGGGGTCGGAGGAACATGGCGAATGATCGCACGGGTTTCACGGGAACTTGGGAGACCTTGCCGTCTCCATCGTGACTGCCGGCTGGAGCACCGGGCTAAAAACTCCGGGTTGATCCACAGCTATGTCCTGAGCTGTTGGGGACGAACAAGGGACGCAACGGTGGTATCGCCAAACGAAGGAAACGAAGTGCGGCGAAAAGGGCGGCAAGAAGTCGGAGCGTCTCGCAGTACCGCTGATCCAGGGGAACCACCCGAGGGACCCTGGGGAGGGAAGGAGGCGCCATCTTATGAACCGTTGGAGGGAAACATGCCGGGTACGCCGAGACCTGATTACGTGTCCACGAAACGACAACGGATCGCGGAACTCGCCAGGAACTGCCCTGACATGGCTTTCACGAACTTGGCGCATCACATCGACATCGAATGGATGCTCACAGCCCATGGCCACACACGCAAGGACGGGGCCGTCGGCGTGGACGGACAAACCGCGGCAGAATACGAGGTCAACCTGGAGGCCAACCTCCAGAACCTCCTCGACCGCGCCAAATCCGGCACGTACGTGGCGCCGCCCGTGCGTCGAGTGCACATCCCCAAGGCGGGCTCGGCTACCGAGACTCGCCCGCTGGGGATACCCACGTTTGAGGATAAAATCCTCCAACGTGCGGTGCTGATGGTGCTGGAACCGGTGTACGAGACGGACTTTCTGGACGTCTCGCACGGGTTTCGCCCCGGACGCGGTGCTCATGGAGCATTGGACTCACTGTGGAAACAGGAGATGAAGCTGGGAGGCGACTGGATCGTGGATGTTGATCTGCGAAAATTCTTCGACACGATCGACCACGGCCATTTACGGGAGTTCCTCAAGCGTCGGGTGCGCGATGGTGTGATCCTGCGACTGATCGGCAAGTGGCTTAACGCTGGGGTGCTCGAGGAGGGGGTGTTAACAATCCCCGACGACGGTACGCCCCAAGGCGGAGTGATCAGCCCTCTCTTGGCCAATATCTTCCTGCACTACGTGCTGGACGAATGGTTCGAGAAGGAAGTTCGCCCCTGCCTGCAAGGAGAAGCCTTCGTGATCCGCTATGCGGACGACTTTGTGATCGGGGTAGCCCGAGAAGACGACGCCCTGCGAATCATGGATGTCTTACCCAAGCGGATGAGCAAGTACGGCCTGACGGTCCACCCGGAGAAGACACGCCTGGTGCGGTTCCAACCGCCCCAAACCGACGACTCTGAAACCGAGGAACGGGACCCACCCGAACCGAGGACATTCGACTTCCTGGGATTTACTCATTACTGGGGACGATCCCTACGAGGCGCATGGGTGGTTAAACGGAAGACGGCGAACAGCCGACTCAAGCGCGCGTTATCAGCGCTATCGGAATGGTGTCGCAAAAATCTGCACCTTCCGATCAAGGAGCAGTACCAGAAGCTCGCGCAAAAGCTGCGCGGCCACTACGGGTATTACGGGATCGTTGGAAACTTCTACAGCCTCCAGGAATTCCGGGAGGAAATGCGAGGGATCTGGCGGCGCAAGCTGTCTCGGCGACGCCGAGATGGTGACGTGACGTGGGCAGAATTCCTTCGACTGGAGAAGCGATACAGTCTTC
>DATGZN010000051.1:0-4580 GCA_035297145.1 Bryobacteraceae bacterium | reverse complement strand
CGAGTTGGGGCAGCGCTGTCGATGCCGACCCTCTCCTTATTTGAACAACATGATCGAGCAGGACCATCGTTTTATCAAGAAGCGCATCGTGGCGAGTCTAGGGTTCCGTTCGGTGGAGGGCGCATTACGGACAGTTGCTGGTTACGAGGCGATGCACGCGATACGAAAGGGACAAATCCGATGGCTTCTCAAGGGGGATGTTGTCGGTCAGGTCCAATTCATCCAGCGGATCCTCGGCATTGCCGCCTGATCTGTGGTCTCGCCGGTTTAACCCGTGGTCTCTCCACGCTGTTTGCGACAGATCCCATGGAGCAGCTCGAATCTGCCCTCGATCGCGTCCTCGAAAACGGCGCGTGTGCCGGAACCCTTTTCGCGCAACACCCACCGGGAGTCAGCCAGCTTGGCTGCCGTGGCCCGGCGCCCCGCGAGCGGATGGCCGGGCGCGGCAATGATCACAAGTTTATCCTCGCGCCAGGGAAACGCCTCGAGGTCAGGATGACGGGAGAAGCCCTCAACCCAACCCGCGTCGCTTTCGAACTGCCGCACCGATGCAACCACGTGGTCCGTATTTCCAATAGCCAAATGGAAGCGAGCGTCCCGGTGACGCCGTGTGAACCGGGCGATCAGGGAAGGTAGCATATAGTTGCCGGCCGTGAGGCTAGCGCAGAGTTTGATGCTCAGCGGCCGGTATCCGGCACTGGCTTCGATGTCTCGAACCCGGTCCAGGACCTGGATCGCCGCCGGCAACAGTTCGCGCCCCGCCGCGTTCCACACGATCCGGCGACCGTTTCTGTCAAAAAGCCGGCGCTGCAACTGGTTTTCGAGTTCGGCGAGTGCCTGGCTGGTGGCGGCCTGGGAAAGCCCGATGCGGCGTGACGCCCGGGTGACGGAGCCTTCCTGATAAATGGCCGCGAAGATCTCCAGTTGGCGAAGCGTGATCTGCATGGCTGCCTAGTTTAAATCGGTTTGACCGAATAACAGTATTGATATTATCAGTTTTACTTATTTATAAATGCCGGTTAATGTGAGGGCAGCTTCCCAATGTCTTTCCCGAAGATTTCCAGAGAATTCGTCGCAGGTACGGCACTGTGCCTGGCGGCTTCCTTGCTGGCATGGGCCGCGGCCATGCTTTCGTGGAATCATAAGCTGCAATTGAGCCCGCTGACACTGGCGATCGTGGCAGGAATGGCGGCGGGCAACGCCATGCCACGGGGTCTGCTGGAGCGGATCCATCCAGGCCTGCAGTTTTGTCAACAGAAATTGCTGCGACTGGGCATCGTGCTCTATGGCATCCGGCTGACGGTGACGGACTTGTCGAACCTCGGCCCACGTGCTCTGGTTTTCGATTTGACTGTAATCGGCAGTGTTCTGCTGATCGGGTATTGGCTTGGCACCCGGCTATTCGGATTAGATGGGGACACGGCGCTGCTGGTTAGCGCAGGCAGCGGAATTTGTGGCGCGGCGGCGGTGCTAGCCACGGATCGCGTAATCGAAAGCGAATCGCATAAGGTCAGCGTGGCTGTGGCGACGGTGGTGGTATTTGGAACCGCCGCTATGTTTCTCTATCCCGCACTCTATCCGCTGACAGGTTTCACCGAACGCCAGTTCGGCATCTATACCGGCGCGACCGTGCATGAGGTGGCCCAGGCGCTCGCGGCGGGCCGTGCCGTCAGCCAGGCGGCTAGCGACACTGCAGTCATCACGAAAATGGTGCGTGTGCTGCTGCTCGCCCCAGTACTCGTGATCATCAGCCGCTTGCGCAGGAGCGGCGGAGGCGGCGCATCCCGGCAAATCAAGTTTCCCTGGTTCGTGTTCTGGTTCGGGGCCGTGATTGTCGTGCAGTCCTTCGTAAGAGTGCCCCCGGCGGCGCGGGCGCACATCATCGATCTCGATACCGTGCTGTTGTCCAGCGCCATGTTCGCACTGGGTATGGCAACCCGCTGGCATCAAATGAAACAGGCTGGCACACGGCCCCTGTTGCTGGCTGCCGTGATCTTCGTCGGTCTCATTTCTGGGGGGTGGCTGATAACGCGACTGCTGGTGTGACCTGCGAAAGCCGGTCAAACTTTCATATAAAATCTATTGGTCGTGATTGGCGGGAGCTTTTTATCCGTTTGAGTCGACATCTACTAACGGCGATTCCGCTACTGGGAGCCGTGTTGTTTGGTCAATCCAGTGGCCAGGAAAAAAGCCACGCCGACCACATGGAGCACCGCTTCGACAATCCGAAGGAGTTGGCCAAGCGCTTCGATGATCCGGCGCGGGATGCCTGGCAAATGCCGGATCGAGTGATAGAGGCGCTGGGTTTGAGGCGCGGACAGATCGTGGCCGACATCGGCGCGGGCACGGATACTTTACGGTCCGGATTGCGAAATCAGCCGTTGCGCCAAAGGTCTATGCAGTCGATATCGAACCGTCCATGGTGAGTTACCTCAAAGAGCGCGCAGGCCAAGAACGATTGAACAACGTGGTCGCCGTGCAGGCATCCGCGGACACTCCCAACTTGCCTGAACGAGTGGATCTCGTCCTGATTGTGGATACCTATCATCACATTGGCGGCCGCGAAATATATTTCCGAAGACTGGCAGAGTCTCTCAAACCTGGCGGCAGGGTGGCCATCATCGATTTCAAACCGGACTCGCCCGAGGGCCCACCCAAGGAGTTTCGGTTCACGCCCGCCCAGGTCAAGTCAGAGATGTCCAAGGCAGGATACATGCTGACGGCGGAGCATGACTTTCTGCCGCGGCAGCATTTCTTGATTTTTGCCATCGCGGGTCACCCATCTCAATAGAGCCAGCGGATGTCCCGGATGTTTCCGGCTCGCGCGATCTTCACTCCACCGAAGGATCCATCCGCCGGGCCGGAGCGCTCAGGCTCATTCAATCTCAAACGCAACGTATTGAAAACGCCCGTCGCGCTCAATCTGCAATACGACAGCGTCTCCGCGTTGAAAGGCGTCGATCGTCGCTCGGAATGAGGAAAGCACAGCCACATGCGTGCCGTTCATCGCGTGAATAATGTCGCCGGGCTGCAGGTCGATGAACTGCGCCTGACCCTCAGGCGACTTCGCCGCCACGATCAGGCCGTATTGCCGGCGCAGGTCGGGCAGCATTTCCACTACCTTCTTATCAATCTCTATACAAAGAATCCCAAGCCGCGGCACCAGGTTCTTCTCCGGGGAGACAAGGGATGTAAGCGGGTCCCAGGGAGCGGACTGCTCCTTCACTTCCGGAGCCATTGAGAGCCGGCTTTCGCCCCGCTGAACGACGATAGTGATCTTCTCGCCGCCAGGGAACTGGCGGATCGCAGCCTCAAACTGCCGTGCCGTCTCGACCGGTTTTCCATTGAGGGTCAGGATGACATCCTGGCGCTTCAGCCCAGCGAGATATGCAGGCCCATCGCGATCCACATCAGCCACTATGACTCCACTCTGAACAGGAAGGGCGAGACCTTTGGCCATTGGAAGATTGATGTCCTGGACGACAAGTCCTATGGTTCCGCGCGAGACACTTCCTTTCTGACGGAGCTGGCGATAGACGTTACGAACTACGTTACTGGGAATGCCGAAGCCAATCCCTTCGTTACCCCCGGACTGCGTCAGTATAAACGTGTTCAGGCCAATGAGAGCGCCACTAGTGTCGACGAGCGCGCCACCACTGTTGCCAGGGTTGATCGAGGCATCCGTTTGAATATACAAAATGGAGGTCTCTTCGCTCACCGCTCTGGCGGGAGTACTGACAACTCCCATCGAGACCGAGTTGCGCAGGCCCATGGGGCTTCCAATGGCCAGCACCACATCGCCTTGGCGTACGTTATCGGAGTTTCCGAAGCGTAGGAAGGAGAGGGCCTTCGCTTCTACCCTGAGCAAGGCCAGATCAGACTCGCGATCAATTCCCAGAATGTGTGCGTCGATGGTCTGGGCAGGGCGGACCTGCTGAGGGTCCGGATTGCCTGGCGACCTGCTGGGGGCAAGCAGCACCTGCACCTTCACCGCGCCTTGAACCACATGAGCATTTGTCATTATGTAGCCGGATTTGTCCACAACGACACCGGAGCCGCTAGAGCGTTGGCGTGATATCAGACTGACCGGGTGCGCACTGGCGTCGTCTGTAGTCGCGTAGCCGGTCACCACGATCTTGACGACCGCCGGAGAAACTCGATTCGTCAACTCACGAACGGAGCCGCTCAACTGTTCAAGAGCGTTCGTCTCATGGGCAGCTTGCGCATAAGCCAATTTGATGCCCGTAACCAAAAGCGCCAGACTTGCAGTGGCCCGCAACATCATACCGTTTCCGCAGCGAGCCAAATCAGCGTCGCCCTCGCTCGTATCAGCGATTCACGCCGAACGGCTCGACTGCCGCCTTTGCCATTATCCAATGAAAAGATCAGAGCGATGAGTATTCGGTGGGAACGGCGCTATCGGAAAGCATGGGGGCTGGGGATCTGTCGCAAACAGCGTGGAGAGACCACGGGTTAAACCGGCGAGACCACGGATCAGGCGGCAATGCCGAGGATCCGCTGGATGAATTGGACCTGACCGACAACATCCCCCTTGAGAAGCCATCGGATTTGTCCCTTTC
>DATGZN010000050.1:0-41156 GCA_035297145.1 Bryobacteraceae bacterium | reverse complement strand
GGACTCTGCGTCGAGAAAGCCGAGCCTGGAATCGTCGGATGAATCGCGCCCGCACCAAGATCAACTGGACGTTCGACCGCAAAGCTGCCCGTCGGAAGTTCGGCTACAAAAGGAACTCTTTCATACGGTCACAGACCTAGCTCCGAGCAACTTATCTCGCGCGCTTTCGTCACGCCGCGCTGCTTACAAAACGCGGCACACTGAGACCGCTTTGCTCCTGCTGGGAGACCATCTCCCGCCAGTACTCTCGTCGCGGGAGACTCTTCTCATTATTGGTTGCCTTCATCCACACCACTATCCACGCTTTCGCTCAGCCAAGCCAGTGGTGTTTAACCGGGTGCTTACGAGTAACAGCTGCGGCGACGACGATTCCAGCGATGGTACCGAGTGAGATAAGTTGCTCGGAACTAGCCAGTTACCGGTGGGTGCCGGAGCGACCGAAACGGCAAAATTGTGCAGAATTGCGCCCAATTTTGAGGGGGTGTCCCGGGGTGTCCCTACAAAAGTCCCTACAGTCCAAGACTATTTTTTGAACAGCTTTTTGAACAGACCCTTCGGTTGATGACCGAAAGTGCAGAGTCGTGGCGATCTTGAGGGGGGGGGGAGGCGCAGCGGTTCGTTCGGGTCGAATCGGAAAACCTCCCGTTTCGCTTTCACGTCATATTTACGGGTTTTGAGTGCCGCAATCTTCTCATGGACTTCGCTTGCTAAGGACCTGTGCGCGCGAGCAGGTGCAACCACTTTCACGGCACCCCCTTTCGATTGTTTCTCGTTAATAGGCAGCCGGTCACGCGTGCGTCGGCGAGCATCTTCGAAGACGATGTTTTGGAGCATCGACATGTTCAGGGCCAGGACTATCGGGCTGGAAGTGATAATGATCTTTCTGGCTACGGTCGATAAGAAGAATGGTTGTGTATGGATACCTCCGAACGCGCGGTGCTAGCCCTCAAAAATCTTCCGCCCTTTCCGCCCGTTGCCGCAAAAGCGATCCACCTGCTTGCTAAAGAGTCGGTCTCGCTCCAGGAAATAGCAGAGTTACTGAAAACGGACGCCGCGCTCTCAGCTGAGGTACTCCGACTAGCCAACTCGGCGCTGGTAAGCGCACGATATGCCGTGACTACCATTCCCCAAGCGCTTCCAATGCTCGGCACTTCGAGACTGACAGGCCTTTTGTTGACGTTAAGTTTCTCAAAATTCCTGAAACAAACCGGGCCGAGAGATTCAATCCGGCGATCGTGGCATCACAATCTGGCTTGCGCTCTTGCGGCTAAGGATTTTGCGCAGTTGTTTAATCGGGATCCGGACGAGGCGTACAACGCCGGGTTATTCCACGACATCGGGAGACTCGCATTACTGGTGACGCAACCGATTCTCTACGACCAGATCATAGCAAGTGGCGGCGATTTGCAGGAACTGGAGCGTACCCAATTTGGGTTGGACCATTGCATGGCCGGCGCCTGGGTCATCGAACACTGGAACCTTCCCAAGACGTTTATCGACGTCGCCCTCCATCATCACGCTCCGGATCCCAAAAACGGTGAGTTGACAATGCTTGTTCATGCAGCCTGTGTTGTTGCGGACCGCCTCGGCTTCTCTGTAAGAGCGATGAAAAGCAACGAAATCGACGTGGACCCCAACGACCAGCTCGCTCTCTCAATCACCAAGACTATTCATTCTTTGGAACGGGAGTACGGCATCTAATCTTCATCAACGGTGCGGCCTTCCCGCTCGCCTAAAGCAACGCGTCTAATCTTCCGATAAGAGATAGTGATGCACGACGAACACATTCTGATCGTCGATGATGACGCGATGAGCGTCAAGCTGATCCGCGCGTTGCTCACTGCAGAGGGGTATTCGCTCCGCTCAGCAAAATCGGCAGAAGAAGCCTTAGATGTGCTAAAAGCTTTCTCTCCACAGCTGGTTTTGATCGATATTCAGTTACCAGACATGGATGGATTGGAGCTGGCCAGACAGCTCCGCAAGGATCCAGCTCTACGCCAGACCTCCATTGTGATTCTCACTGCCTATGCAATGAAAGGAGACTCTCAGAAAGCGCGGAGTGCAGGCTGCGACGGATATATCACCAAACCGATCGATGTTCGAACACTACCGTCCTTAGTGGGTAAGTTTATGAAAGAACAGACCAGGGAGGAGGAGCCTGCGGCGAACGGTGACAGTGAGGACCTGCTAGCTGAACTTCGGAACAACCTTTTGGCAGAAGGGCTAGATGAGATCCCCAAGCTCCTGACAAGCCTGGAAACAGAGTTCAGCACCGACAAGGCGCGGCGGTTCTTCCACCGTTGGGGTGGTATAGCCGGTACCTTGGGTTTCCCCGAAATCACGCGGCCGGCACGAAATCTGGAAGAGCTTTTGACTCATCCAGTAGTAGAGACAAAAGAAACCCTCCGCACGGGTATGAAAGAGCTGATGGCCTGCTTCTCGGAAATTGCCTTCACCAAGAAACCTGAACGAACCTGGCCTCCCAAAATCGTTAGTTGCCTTTCCGGCAAACGCTTGGCCTTAATCGGGTTCTCGGCAACAGAAAACCAGAGGATCACGCGGCCTTTGGAGCAGGTGCAGGCGTCGACGAGAACGTTTACGAAAGTGTCACCCGGCGCTGAAATTGTATCGCTGTTTGACATGCTGATCGTGAAGCTGTCCACAACTGAACTCGATCCCTGGGCTAATGCGGAACAACTCGGGAACAATACCAAGCCACTTCTGCTCATCGGTCCTTGCGAAGCGCTGGTGGGAGCCAGCGCCACCCGGCAACCTCCGGACTTCCTGACGCCGCCGTGGGATGCCGAGGAAGTCGTCCTACGGGCCTATGGCTTGCTTTCCAAGTCCCCCCAAGGGCGCACGTCAGGCCGCCGGCGGCCTGGAGTTTCCATGCCGGCTGTGGTGATCGCAGACGACGATTTGGACATAACTCGGCTCGTCAGTGCAAGCTTAGAGAAATTTCATGTAGATTGCCACGTTGCCTGCGACGGCGCGGAAGCTTTGCAGATGGTCAAAGACCTACGGCCGAGTGCGTTAGTGTTGGACATCAATATGCCAGGAATGGACGGGTTCGACGTCCTGCTAAAAATGAAGAGGGACGTGTACACCCGTAGCATCCCTGTCCTCTTGCTTACCGCGCGACAGCAGGAAGAAGACGTCATTCGCGGCTTTGGGCACGGCGCTGCCGACTACGTCATCAAGCCGTTCAATCCCGCCGAGCTTGCGGCCAGAGTGTTGCGTCTTATCGATTGAACCCTGGCGGATGATGCTGGCCGTCTTTGATTCCCATCTTCCCTTCAGCGCCATGTATTCTTTGTGTCCGTATCCGTTCTGGTCTGCTTGACACATTCAGGTCTCAATTTGACGCCGAGCAGCACGCCTCAGGATAAGGCCCCTTTCATCATCGACAGAATACGGCCGGCCTCCGCGAATAGTTTGTTGACTCGGATGGGCTTCATCACATATCCGTCCATGCCCGATTCTATGCACCGTTTCCGGTCCTCCTCCATGGCAGAGGCAATCATGGCGATGATCGCAATGTATTGGATAATCGAATCATCAGCATCGCGAACCGGCGTGATGCTCATTTCCTCGGTATAGAGTGTGCCGTCTTTTCGCCGGTTGACGAGTTCGCCGCGCCAGACCCTCCCAGCGCGGATGGTGTCCCACAAATTCTTGTAATATGCGGGATCCTGACTTCAGGATTCGCGGATACTGTCCGATGGCTTCCTCGGCGCTGTAACCGGTCATTTTGGTAAAAGCAGGATTGACGTACTGAATAGCGCCTTCAGTATCCGTGATGACAACGATTTCCGAAGCCTGCTGGATGGCTGCAAACAGGCTGGCAGGCTCTATCTCGGCTCGGTGCTCTCTGGGAGCTATCGAGATGGACCGGGGCCAGAAAAAAGCAAGTGCTGGGCGCTGCACAGGCAGCTGCGGGAGCGCTAGCGATCCCTCCGGGTTGACTATCGGCAGTTTGCGCAGAACCCATTAGGGCTTCCATTTCGATGGTCGATGTGGATTCGGCCTCGCGGCCCCATCGGTCGGTCTCTTGCTGGGAACCCCCTCCGCGCGCGGTGAGTTCGTCATGGTGGATCCCTAAATCCGCGTGAAGGTTAACTCTGATTTTGTCGATAGCGAAGTAGGCGAATGGCTATGCCAAACAACGGACACGCGATAACCATGCCCCAGGGGATTCGGCGTCGGACCAGCCGAAGTCTGGCAGGGGTGAAAGTGAGACCAGCTTGAGACGCGGCTCTCCCCAAAAAAGTGACGCAACCAGGGTTCCCCTGCGAGTACTCTTCTTCGAGGATCAATCCGCGGACGTGGAGCTGCTGTCGTGGACCCTCCAATCCGCGGGGTTCGACGTTGCGTCGGATGTGGCGATCACATTGGACGAAGTCCTCAAGCGGGTCGCCGGAACAGAGTACGACGTCATTCTGTCGGGTTATCGCATGCCGGGCGCCACCGGCATGGAAGTTTTCAGGGCGCTCCAGGCGAAGGGAGCGAGCGTCCCATTCATCCTTGTGACCGGCTCACTAGGCGACGAAAAAGCCGTCGAGTGCCTGAAAGAAGGCGTGGCGGATTACGTATTGAAAGACCGGCCGGCCCGCCTTCCCGCGGCCGTCCGGCAGGCACTCGAAGAGAGGCGTCTGCGCGAGGAGCGCGCGGAAGCGGTAGAGGCCTTGCGGCGCTCCGAAGCCAGCTACCGGTCTCTGATTGAGAGCGCCCCCTGCGGAATTCTGCGGGTGAACGCAGAGAATGGCCGCTTCCTGGATGTGAATGCGGCCATGGCGGAAATGCTCGGATATGATTCAGCCGCGGATCTGCTCGCGAGCGAGTCGGCCCATCGGATCGCCCTGGATGTCGAAACGTGCCACTGCTTGGCCAGAGAATATGAACAGCAGGGGCGAATGCGGGAGACCGACGTCGAGTGGAAACGCAAGGAAGGCGGCCTGATCACCATCCGCCTCAGCGGCCGTATTCTACGGGACAACAACGGCGTGGCGACATGCTTCGAAATGATCGCCGAAAACATAACCGCGCGCAGGCGAGCGGACGAGCGGATCCGGCAACTGAATCGGCTGTATTCGGTATCCACCGAAGTGAGCCAGGCCACCGTGCACATCCGGGAACGCGACGAGCTGTTCCGCCGGATCTGCCAGATCGCAATCGAGCAGGGCCGGTTCCTCATGGCCTGGGTGGGGGTGGTCGACCCGGCAACATCGCTGGTCAAACCTGTGGCGCATGCCGGGCTGGAGGACGGATACCTGAAGGATGTCCGGATTTCCGTGGCGGACGAGCCGTCCGGGCAGGGCCCTGTCGGAACCGCTCTCCGCGATGGGCGTCAATTCGTCTGCGATGACACCGAGACCGATCCGCGCTTCGCCCCCTGGCGGGAGGAGGCGTTGCGCCGCGGGTACCGGTCGGTGGGCAGCTTTCCATTATCGGTGCACGGCCGGCCTATCGCGGCGCTGAACCTCTATGCTTCCGAGCCCGGATTGTTTGCCGACGAGAACCTGGCGCTGCTGGATAAATTGGCCGCCGATGTCTCATTTGCGTTGGAGAGCATGGAGATGGCTGAATCACGCCGGCTCGCCGTGGACGAACGGAATCAGTTCTTCGCGCTATCTCTCGACATGCTTTGCATCGCGGGCATAGAGGGCCAGATCCGTGTGCTCAACCCGGCCTGGGAGAGGACACTCGGATTCACCGGGCTCGAACTGCGCTCCAGGCCGATGTTGGATTTTGTTCATCGAGACGACTGTTCGCGGGCGCTGGCCGCTGTTCAAATGTTACGGTCGGGTGCGGAACTCGATGCCGTGGAGATTCGTGTTTGCGCGAAAGACGGTTCCTATAAATGGCTCACGTTCAATGCCGCATCGGTTCCCCGACAGGGTTTGATCTTTGTGGCCGCGCATGATGTGACGGATCGCAAGCGCCTGGAGGAGCAACTGCGGGAGCAGAACCTGGCGCTGGGGGAAACCAACCGGCGAGTGGAGGCGGCCAATCGCATGAAGAGCGAATTCCTGGCCAACATGTCGCACGAGTTGCGATCGCCGCTCAACGGCATCATCGGCTTCAGCGAACTCCTGCATGACGGCAGGCTGGGGCCGGTATCGGACCGGCAGCAGGAGATTCTAGGCCGTGTCCTCACTAGCGCCAAGCACCTGCTGCAACTCATCAATGACGTCCTGGATCTCAGCAAGGTCGAAGCCGGGCGTTTGGAGTTTCACCCCGAATCAATATCAAGCTCGAAGGTCATCCTCGAGGTCACGGGAATCCTGGGTGGCCTGGCCACGGCCAAACGCATCCAGATCGAGACCCAGATCGAGCCTGAGGTGGCGACCTTAGTCACCGATCCCGGGCGGCTTAAACAGGTCCTGTACAATTACGTCTCGAATGCGCTCAAGTTCACTGGCGAAGGTGGACGGGTGTGCGTGAATCTGAGGGCAGAGGGGGCGAGCGAGTTCCGCCTGGAAGTATCCGACACAGGCGTGGGAATTCCCCAGCAAGACCTCGGAAAGTTATTCATAGAGTTCCAGCAACTCGACTCGGGCAAGGCAAAACGGTTCCAGGGCACTGGCTTGGGACTAGCTCTGACGAAGCGCATTGTGGAGGCCCAGGGCGGCCGGGTTGGCGTGGAGAGTACCCCAGGTGTAGGCAGCAGTTTCTTCGCCGTGCTGCCGCGCGCGGGCGGCAGCCGGGTGGCGACCCAGTCACCGCAACTTCTCATCATTGAGGACGAAAGGATCGAGCGGACTCTGCTCACACGCATGTTGCAGAAAGAGGGCTTTGCGGTCGAGACGGCCGGAACATGTGCTGAGGCAGTGGCGAAATGCCATGATCGGTCATTTGATGCGATCACCTTGGATATGCTTCTTCCGGACGGCTGTGGCAAAAACTTGCTGGAGCAGATCCGAGCGATCGAACAAAATCGCACCACGCCGGTGATCGTAATTTCCATGGTCGAGGAGATGGATGGGGCGGCACTTCCTGACATACAGGAGGTCCTAAAGAAACCGGTTAGCCGGGAGGACCTGGTTGCTGCGCTGGAGCGTGCCGGAATGCAGGGAACAGTGAAGGTGGTAAATGGGGAATGAAGCGGTTTTGGTTGTAGACGATAGTCCTGACAACCTGGTGCTGACGCAGTTTCTGCTGGAGTCTGACGGTTTCGAGGTGCGCACCGCCGAGGACGCCGGGCTGGCGCTAGAGGTTCTCAGAACCTATCGTCCGCAATTGATTCTGATGGACGTCCAACTTCCGGGAACGGATGGGCTGGAGTTGACGCGCCAATTGAGGGCGGACCCCAAGTGGAGCGATGTCGTCATCGTAGCGCTGACGGCCTATGCCATGAAAGGAGATGAGGAGAACTGCTTAGCCGCCGGTTGCGACGGCTACATCACCAAACCGGTGGATACCCACACATTTGCCTGCATCGTTCGAGACCAAAATGCGGGCGCGTCGCATGAGTCGAGTGTAGCCGGTCGCGCGGCCATTTAAGAAGCGCGGCGCCGCGGCGAGCGGACACGAAACTTTGTCATCTCTCCCAAAGAGCTGCCGATAAGCTGAGTAGGACCGGTAATCCGTATGGACGGGTGCATCCCAAAAGTGCCAATCCTGGTAGTTGACGACGATTTAGACTATCGAATCCTGGCCCGCCATCAGCTCGAAGCAGCCGGGTACCAGGTCCTCGATTCCGCGGGTGGTAACAGCGCCGTTGCCATACTGGAAGAACAATGCTTTCGGTTGGTGATTCTAGACATTGTCATGCCCGATATCGAAGGCCTCGAGATCATCCGGCGACTGCAACGTCAGGGTTGCCGCTCGAAGATACTGGCAGTTTCAGGAGCGGGCCTGGCGGATACGTATTTGCGGCTGGCGGTTCAGCTGGGAGCTGACGCCAAATTTGACAAGATCCGGCCTGTGGGTGATTTATTGGTGGCAGTGGAGGGGCTCATCGGGCACTCGAGCCCGCCGTGCAATGAGACACCGCCACAGTCAGACTAAAGTTGAAAACGCGGGCAGTCGATAGAGACGAGTGACATGCCCAATTTTAAGCGTATCCTGATTATCGAAGACGACGAGGATTACCAGCGGCTTGTTGGCGCAGTCTTGACTCGCTCTGAAGAGGCGTTCGATGTACAAACCTGCCGGACCCTGGCCGGGGGGATTGCAGCCGTAGAACGGTTTCGCCCCGAAATCATTCTGGTGGACTTGAATCTCCCCGACAGCACGGGCTATGAAACGTTCCTGCGCGTGCAAGAGCAAGCCGGCGGTGTCCCGATCGTTGTGCTCACCGGCCTGGATGACGACAAGACGGCGCTACAGGCCGTAAAAGACGGGGCACAGGACTACCTGGTGAAGAGCCTCATTCAGCCCAAGCTCATCGCGCGGTCCATGAATATGGCATTGCACCGCTTATACCGTCGAGTTGCACAGGACCGAGAGGCGGCGGCGAAACCCGGGATCGTGATGGGCTTTATTGGGAGTAAGGGAGGCGTTGGAACATCGACGACGGCGGTAAATATCGCTGCCGTGCTGGTGCAAAACGGCTCGGATGCTGTGGTGATTGAGCTTCAGCCTGGTCCGGGAACCTTATCGCTTTACGCGCAGAGTGAGCCGGCACGTGGCATCGTTGGACTATTAGAGAAACCTGCGAATACGATTACCGCATCGGACGTGGAGCACCACCTGGTGGAAGCCGTCCGGGGGCTCCGCCTGCTGTGTCCCACCAGTTCTCCAGGCATTCGGCCTTCCATCGGTGCTGACTACGTGCATGCCATTATCTCAGCGGCGCGGAAGGTGGCTCCTTATGTCGTCTTGGATCTGCCTGCGCGCATAGATGAAGGGGTCGTCGCGGCCCTGAAGCTTTGTGACTGCCTGGCATTGATTGTCGATCGGGAACCGGCGTCGGTCCGCTGCGGTGCAGCCATGCTGCATCAGATCGAGTCAGTCATCTCAAGCGCCGTGGGTGTTCGACGCATTGTGGTTGACCGTACGGTTTTGGATGAGCCCTTACCGATGGTGGACATCCAGCATCTGCTCAAAGCACAGCCAGCCGTGGTGGTGCCGCAGGCAGCCTCCGCCATCGCTCGTTCGCATTGGGCCAAGACGCCGTTGATGTTTCTGCATCCGGACGAACTCTTCAGGCTGGCGCACCTGGACCTGACCCAGTACCTTCTGGCCACATGTGGGCGGTCCGGTGGTTTGGTCATGGAGCGTGAGACACCGCCCAATGGCAGAGCATACCGGAGCGCAATTCCAGAAACTACCTACGGCTGAGGCGGCGCATCACCGGTGGCAGCCGCCAACCCGACCCGCACTGGCGCGAGGGAGGGCGCATCGCGCTGCGTCCTATTCGCCGGCAATCTCGACGCTGCTTAGGTATTCTTCCAGCTCGGACACACAGCGCCGGAGCGCGTCGCTGTTTTGATCCGTTGCGGCCAGCTCCATCGCCGCACCGATTTCCGTTAGTCTGGAAAAGCCATACGGTGCCCCGGTTCCCTTCATGCGATGGCCTAGAACACGCACCTGGTCATGCTGGTTTTGATCGATGGCCGCTTCGAGAAGCAGCAGACCGCTGCGACTGCGCTCCAGATATTCCATGACCAGTTTTCGAGGAACGCCCTGCGGAACACCGATCGAAATCTTTGTTAACTTTGGGTCCAAGAGATTATCCTTCCGTATCATCGGCCGTTTTCGCCCGAGAAGTTAGCCGGACATGGGTTGGTCAGCCTCTGGGCTAACGCGGTCATGCTTCCCGCGGCGAGGCTTTCGGGGTCAAATGCAACCACAGGAGTGTGCCCATTCTGAGCGGCGCGGCAGACTTCAGGCGCCGCCGGAATCAGTCTCGGCGCTTTTCCAAAAAACCAGAGAGTACCTACCTAGTCCGCCAAAATGCACGGACTCTACACTCTTATTCGGCTTTATGGGCGAAGAGCATTAACCCGAACACACGTAATGGATCGTGCCCTCGCCGCCACCGGATGTGGCAAGAAGTTTTCATCCGCGTCTTCCTGGTCCGCTGAGGATGCAGCCCGACAGGTTTTTCTTGCGGCTTCTCATTGGCCCAGCTCTCACCGAATCTGACCCAGGTTGGCCAGCCTTGCTGCTAGCGCGGTTATACTACCGGTACGCCGCCGACCGATTCTACCCGGCCGAGGTGCCGTTCGGCTTTTCGCGCGGGTAGCGCCCTGGCCTGGGTTCTTGAGCCCGCGGGTGGTAACGGCACCCGCACTATATCAGGCGAGCGCTGGTCCGGTTAGTAGCGTTAGGTAAAGTCGAAAATGCCGTCAGCCGATAAGAGGACTGACATGCACGATGCTAGGCGTATTCTGATTATAGAAGACGACGAGGATTACCGACGGCTTGTCGGCGCGGTCTTTGCTTGCTCTGACGAGGCGTTCGAGGTGGAGACCGCTGCAACCCTGGCCGAGGGGCTTGGCTCCGTAGAGCGGTTTCACCCCGAGATCATTCTGGTGGACTTGAATCTCCCCGACAGCACGGGCTATGAAACGTTTCTGCGCGTGCAAGCGCAGTCCGACGGCGTCCCTATCGTAGTAGTCACTGCCCTGGATGACGAGCACACGGCTGTCCAGGCCGTGAAAGATGGAGCACAGGACTATATAGTAAAGAGCCTCATTCAGCCAAAGCTCGTCTTACGATCGATAAATATGGCCTTGCAGCTTCATCGATGCGGGTTGGCAGGATCCAAACGCTACGTCAGGGGACACACCCTTCGCGCTGCTGAGATACGTCCGCCGATGTCTCCAACAGCGCATCAATGACGCGTGACGGCTCACTCTTCCCCATACTTCACGATCAGTTCCCGCGGACTGCTCGGTTGAACACCGATCAAGATCTTTGCTGGCGTTGGCAATCATCACGGGTTCTGTATCATCGACTATCCTCGTGTTTTAGGACTGGACGTTTTCATGCGCATCCTGCCAGTACGCTGCCGTCCGGCTTCCTCGCAGCACCGTCTCCGTTGCCACTCGCGCCCAATGTGAAGAAAAAAGTAGCGCCATGCCCCACTGCGCTCTGGGCCCATACGCGCCCGCCGTGCCGGTCGACAATGCGTTGCACCGTAGCCAATCCGATCCCCGTGCCTGGGAAGGCGGCCTCACTGTGCAATCTCTGGAAAGGGGCAAACAACTTGTCCGCATGGGCGGGATCGAAACCGGCGCCGTTGTCCCGCACAAAATAGACCAGCCCGTTATTCTGCCGCAGTGTGCCCATCTCAATTCTTGGAGCGGGTACATGACAGGTGAATTTCCAGGCGTTCCCCAAGAGGTTCTCGAGTACGGAGCGCATGAGCGCATGGTCGGCGTCGGCCCGCACATCCTCTTCGATAATGAACTCCACGCTGCGCTTCACGTCCGGCTGCGCCAGTTCCCCCGCAATGCTACGTGCGAGCCGCGAGAGGTCGATGCTTCGGCGCGTCAGTACCGCGCGGTCGACCCGGGCCAGTTGCAGCAGTGCTTCTATCAGCTCTCCCATGCGCCGGGCCGCCATCACCACCATGCCCAGATAATGCTGAGCTTTGGGAGTCAATTGGTCGCCGCATTCTTCCGTCAAAATCTTGCTGAATCCCTCGATGCTTCGCAGAGGAGCGCGCAGGTCATGGGAGACGGAGTACGTGAATGCTTCCAGCTCCCGGTTCTTCCCTTCCAGTTCATCGACCATAGCTGCCCGCGCTTCCGCGATCATCCGCGCTGCCTTGGCTTCGGCGGCCTCTACTTGTTTTTGCACCAGCTCTTTGTGGATGGAGCGGTATTCATCTTCGATCTGCTTTCTGCGAAGCTGGGCGCGCACGCGCGCCCTCAGCACTTCGAAATCGGTCGACTTGGGAATGTAGTCATCCGCCCCGGCGTTCATCCCTTCCACCGTGGCCTGCAAGTCTTCTACAGAGGTCAAAATCAACAGCGGGATGTTCCGCCATTCCGGTCTCTTCTTGATAATCTGGCAAGTTTCCTGGCCGGAGAGATCGGGCATGCGGAGGTCCATCAGGATACAATCCACCGCCTCCACTTCAAGAAGCTGCAAAGCCTCCCGGCCGGAACTGGCCGCGATCACTTCGTAGCTCTCGCTGCGCAACTCTTCCGCCAGTACATTCAGGTAGGTTGGGCTATCGTCCACAGCCAAGACCTTTTTGGGAGCTACCAGGCTCCGGTTGCCAGGGTCTACAACGGATCCTGACGCACCGGAGCGCAAGAGCGCGTCGATCCGGGCGAGGATTATATGAACATCCTCGTCTTGGCGCAGATACGCATCCGCTCCCGCATCGAGCGTCCGTGACTGGTCGCCGGGAGCATCCGCGGCGGTCAGCAGCAGGCAGGGTGCGTTGCGGAAGGCGATGTCCTGTTTCAAGCGCTGGATCACCGTGGCCCCGTCAATGCCGGGCAAGACCCGGTCAACGATGATCAACTGGGGACGAACAGCGACGGCCGCGGACAACCCGTCCTCTCCACTCCCGGCAGTGCGAACGCTGTAGCCGGCGGACTCGAGATATCGGCGAGGAAAAAACCAAGGTGGCGAAGGCTGAGGGAGCCCCTGCGGAAGCAAACATCAATTCTGCAGTCCATTCTCAACAGCATGGCCGAAGGTGTGATCGTTGCTGAGGAGAACGGGAACTTTCTGCTTTTCAACTCGGCGGCGGAGGAGATTCTCGGAATCGGCCCGACTGATACGGCGCCACTCGAGTGGACCGAACGATACAACCTTTTCATGCCGGATCAGTCTACGCCCTATCCGCCGGACCAGTTTCCTCTCACCCGAGCGATCCGGGGAGAAACAGTACGCGACGTTGAGCTCTTCGTGCGGCACCCGAAGGCGGGTAACATTACCATCAGCGCTACCGGGACTCCGCTCAAGGACGAAGAACGCGTGCAACGAGGAGGAGTCGCGGTTTTCCGTGACATCACCCAGCGCAAGCTAGCTGAAGAAGAGATCCGAAAGCTGAATGAAGACCTCGAGTTGCGGGTGGAGCAACGCACGGTGGCGCTGGAAGCCAGTAATAAAGAACTGGAAGCCTTCACGTATTCTGTTGCGCATGACCTCCGTGCTCCTCTTCGCCAGATTGATGGATTCTCCAGAATCCTCTTAGAGGACCTGGCCGGCAAACTGGACCCCGAGGCGCAGCGTTACTTGGGTCTCGTCCGCGAGGGAGCGGGGAAGATGGACCGGTTGGTGAACGACCTATTAGGTCTGGCGCGGGTGGGACGCCAGGAGTTGCGTCGCCAGCCCATCGGGCTGAACTCACTGGTGGAGCAGGTTGTGGCCGACCTGGCGCCGGACGTAGCCGAGCGTCAGATTGAGTGGCGGATCGCGTCTCTGCCGGTTGTGGAGTGCGATCCGGGCCTCATGAAACAGGTTTTCGTGAACCTGCTTTCCAATGCCGTCAAGTTCACCAGTACGCGCGTACAGGCCGTTATTGAGGTCGGAGTCCAAGAAGAAAATGAAGAACGCGTCATTTTCGTCCGTGATAACGGCGTGGGCTTCGACATGAAATACGCGGGCAAGCTGTTTGGGGTGTTCCGTTTTCGGTGACGCCCGGGGCGTCTGCTCTGATCTAGCAGGTACCCGCGGCCCCCATACCCGTGGTGCGATTTAAAGCAGAGTGTGGAGCCTCGGTGAATATCTTCCCATCAGTTGGCTCAGCCCGTGCCGTGAGGAGACGGGCATTTGCGAGCGAATTACAACACAATTCAGCACTTTGCGTCAGCGACGGCGGGCGGCGCAAGATTTCCAGGAACCCAAACTGGGACGCTGAACATCAACTACCTGATACATCTCAAACAGGGGGATTTGATGAAGGCAGCTTTACCTGCCAGGTGTTGGACCGTAGTCACTGTTTGTGCAGTCGCGTCCATTCTGTTAGCGGCCAGTGGCTGCGCCAACGGTACCTCCGCTGCGAATACTCCACCTCCGCCGGGCGTTGAAGTGGTACAGGTCCAGCAGAAGGATGTACCCATCTACGGCGAATGGATCGGCACGTTGGACGGATTGGTGAACGCGGATATCAAAGCACAGGTGTCCGGTTATCTCCTCAAGCAGGGCTATACCGAAGGTTCATTCGTACAGAAGGGGCAACTGCTGTTCGAGATTGATCCGCGTCCCTTCCAAGCCGCGGTGGATCAGGCGCAAGGCCAGTTGGCGCAGGCAACCGGGGGGCTGGCGCAAGCTAAGGCGCAACTGGCGCAAGCGGAAGCGCAGGTAACGGTTGCCGAGGCCAACCAACACCGCGCGCAACTCGACGAGGATCGCTATATCCCGCTCGCAAAACAAGAAGCCATCACGCAGCAGGACCTCGACAATGCTACACAGAACAATCTGGCGGCAAAGGCGCAGGTGCAGGCTGCGAAGGCAGGGGTGGAAACCGCACGAGCGCAAATTGCGGCAGCCAATGCGAGCGTGGAAGCCGCCAGAGCCGCGGTGTCGACCGCTCAGCTCAACCTGGGCTTTACCAGATTGATTTCGCCCATCGACGGGATCGCGGGCATGGCGCAGCAACAAGTCGGCGCTCTAGTCAGCCCAGCCGGAGGACCGGTCACCACCGTTTCGACCCTCGATCCCATCAAGGTCTACTTCACGGTCAGCGAGCAGGAGTATCTGGACTTCAATCGCAGATTTCCGACGCAAGCCAGCCGCGACGCCGAGACCGGGCGATTGCCGCTTCAGTTGATTCTCGCGGATGGCACCGTCTACGCGCACACAGGGAAATTTTTCTTCGCGGACCGCCAGGTGGATCAGACCACCGGCGCCATTCGCCTCGCGGGACTTTTTCCCAATACCGGAAACATTCTGAGGCCCGGGCAATATGGCCGCGTCCGCGCTTCGACTCGAACGCACGCTGGCGCGCTGTTGGTTCCGCAACGCGCTGTGACCGAATTGCAGGGTACCTACCAGGTTGCCGTCGTCGACGCCGCGAACAAGGTCGACATCCGCACCGTCAAGCCGGGGGATCGTGTAGACACACTGTGGATCATTGACGACGGTCTGAAAGCCGGAGAGCGCGTCGTGGCGGAAGGAGTGCAGAAGGTCGGCCCCGGCATGGCTGTAAATCCCCTGCCATTCGCCGAAGGCAAAGGCCGGTAAACCATGTCTAAATTCTTCATCAACCGGCCCATCGTGGCCATGGTGATCTCGATTCTTCTGGTCATCGTCGGAGCGGTCACCATCGCCGGCCTGCCTGTTGCGCAATTCCCCGCGATTGCGCCCCCGGAAGTACAAATCCAGGCCAACTATGTAGGCGCTGATGCCCAAACCGTCGAGCAGTCCGTTGCCACACCGATCGAACAGCAGATGAGCGGTGTGGACAATCTGAATTACATGTACTCGCTCAACGCCGCTAACGGGCAGATGACGATGATCGTCGATTTCGACGTAAAGACGGATCCGAACACCGATCAGATTCTCGCCCAGATGCGCGAGACGCAGGCCGCTTCCCAGCTTCCGGCGGACGTCACGAACTTCGGCGTTACCGTGCAGAAGTCGGTCACCGCCCCGCTCATGATCATCGGCCTCTATTCGCCCCACGGCACCTACAATGCGCAATTTCTGGCGAACTACTCGTACATCAACCTCAACGACCAGTTCACTCGCGTGCCCGGTATCGGGAGCGTGCAGGTTTTTGGAGCGGGCCAGTACGCCATGCGCCTGTGGGTGAAACCCGATCAGTTGGCAAAGCTCAAAATCACGGTACCCGAAATCGTAAACGCGATTCAAGCACAGAATACCGTGAATCCAGCCGGACAAGTGGGAGGCGCGCCGGTGCCGAAAGGGCAGGAATATACGTATTCCGTGCGCGCGCAAGGCCGCCTCACATCGCCCGAGGAGTTCGGCGAGATAGTGGTCCGCGAAACGCCGGACGGCGGAATCGTGCGCGTGAAGGACGTAGCGCGCGCCGAGCTGGGGGCACAGGACTACACCATCATCGGCCGCTTGAACGGCAAGCCGAGCGCGATCATTGCCGTCTACCAGCTTCCAGGCAGCAACGCGGTACAAGCCGCCGCCGGCGTGAAGAAACTGATGGCGGAAGTGAAAAAGCGGTTCCCGCAGGACATCGACTACGTCATTTCACTGGATACGACGCGCGCCGTCACAGAAGGCATGAAGGAGATCGTGCTGACTCTCGGGATTGCCATCATCCTGGTGATTCTCGTGGTTTACGTTTTCCTGCAAGGGTGGCGCGCGACCATGATTCCACTCTTGGCGGTGCCCGTTTCCTTGATCGGGACATTTGTTTTCTTTCCGGCCTTCGGATTTTCGATCAACACGCTGTCTCTATTTGGTCTGGTCCTGGCTATCGGACTGGTTGTGGATGACGCAATCGTCGTGGTAGAGGCCGTGGAAAGGCACATCGAGAACGGTCTGGCGCCGAAGGAGGCTGCCTTCAAGGCGATGGAGGAAATCTCGGGTCCGGTCATCGGCATTGCGCTGGTTCTGTCAGCCGTATTTGTGCCCACCGCCTTCATCCCAGGTATCACGGGGCGCCTCTACCAGCAATTCGCCGTGACGATTGCGATCTCTGTCATTCTTTCGGCGTTCAATGCGTTGACGCTCAGTCCCGCGCTCGCTGCATTGATGCTCAAGCCGAAGGAAGAAAGCCATGGGCTCCTGCGCCGGTTTTTCGATTGGTTCAATCGAGTTTTCGGGCATGCGACGGAAGCATATGTTCGTATCTCCGGTGCGCTCATTCGCAAAAGCGCGGTTGCTCTGGTCTTGCTGGCCGGGTTCGGTGTCGCCGCGGCTTTCTTCGCCAATCGCGTCCCCTCGAGCTTTCTGCCCGACGAAGATCAGGGCTACCTGTTCATGCATCTTCAGCTCCCGAACGCGGCTTCGCTCGAGCGCACCGACATGGCGTGCCGAAAGATAGAGGATATTCTGGCCAAGATGCCCGGGGTGAAGTACACAACCACCGTTGCCGGTTTCAGCCTGTTGAGCTTCGTTCGCACCAGCTACAACGGACTCTTTTTCATCACCCTGAAGGAATGGGGCGATCGCAAAAGCCGCGAGGAGCAGTATCACGAAATTCTGCAGCGCCTGAATTACGAGCTGAGTAAGCTTCCGGAGGGTTTTGCGTTCAGCTTTTCACCACCGGCCATTCCGGGCGTCGGCACGTCTGGCGGATTCACTTTCGTTCTCGAAGATCGCGCCGGCAAGGATGTGCAGTTCCTGGCAAATAACTTGGGCACGTTCATGGCGGCGGCCAGAAAACGCCCCGAAATCGGCGGGTTGGTGACGACCTTCCTTCCCTCGGTGCCCCAGCAGTTCGTCAACGTTGACCGCGATAAAGTCATCAAGCAGGGTGTGCCCCTGAATGACGTCTACCGCACTATCCAGGCATTCATGGGCGGACTATTTGTCAACTACTTCAACCGTTTCGGCCGCCAATGGCAGGTGTACGTCGAGGCCGAAGGCGACTACCGGACCAAGGCCGAAAACGTGGGCCAGTTTTACGTTCGCAATAGCGGCGGTGAAATGGTTCCGTTGTCCGCCGTCACGAAGTTTGAGTCGCGCCCCGGACCCGAGTTCACCATGCGCTACAACCTCTACCGCTCGGCGCAGATTATCGGCGGCGCGGCGCCCGGCTACAGCTCGGAGCAGGCCACGAAGGCGCTCGAAGAGGTGTTCGCACAAACCATGCCGCGCGAGATGGGCTTCGACTACCTGGGCATGTCCTTTCAGGAAAAGAAGGCACAGGAAGGCGTGTCATCCACGGTGATTTCCGGATTCTCGCTGCTGTTCGTATTTCTCATCCTGGCGGCCCTCTACGAAAGTTGGACGCTGCCATTCAGCGTGCTGCTCAGCACGCCGGTCGCGGTATTCGGCGCATTTGGCGTGCTATGGTTGCGCCGCGTGGTGCTCGGCTGGTTTTTGCCGCCCTACATGGTGCAGATCGAGAGCGACGTTTTCTCGCAAATCGGTCTGGTCATGCTCATCGGCTTAGCCGCCAAGAACGCGATTCTGATCGTCGAGTTCGCCAAAGACGAGTACGAGAAGGGTAAGCCGCTTGTCGACGCCGCGCTCGAAGGAGCCCGGCTTCGCTTGCGTCCGATCCTGATGACATCCTTCGCGTTCATCCTGGGTTGCGTGCCGTTGTGGACGGCAACCGGAGCTGGTTCGGTAGCCCGCCAGATTATGGGCACCACGGTGATTGGGGGCATGTTGGCTGCAACCGTCATCGGCATCTTTTTCGTGCCAGCAATTTTCTATGTTGTGGAGAGGCTCTCAGGCGCACGCTCGGAGGGCTCGCCATCCGTTGTCCCGCGAAACCCGGCCCCGGCGGAGGGAGACTAACGTGAAGACGCGCTTCCTTGTTTGTCTCGCGGCCGCGGGTGTGTTGGCCGGATGCGCGGTGGGTCCAAACTACAACCGGCCTGCCGTCCAGACACCCCAAACATATCGCTCGCCCTCGCCTCAACTCACGCCCGAAACTGCGTCCCTGGCCGATCTCAAGTGGTGGGAGGTGTTTAAGGACGAAAGGCTGCAGGATCTTGTGCGCATCGCGCTGGTGGAGAACTACGATCTCCGCGATGCCGTGACGCGCGTGGAAGCGGCACGTGCCAACCTGGGCATCACTCGCTCCCAGCAGTTCCCAAATTTCGATGCCAGCGGCGTTCTGACCACTACGCGCCTTTCGCGGGACGGCTCGCTGCCGTTGCCCGCGTCGTTTGTGCCATCACAAAATCGCACGTTTGGTCAGGCGACGCTCGATCTGCTCTCGTTTGAGATCGATATCTGGGGACGCTTACGACGTGCAACGGAAGCCGCCCGGGCAAATCTCTTGAGCGCCGAAGAAAACCGCAAGGCCGTGGTCACCACGCTTGTGAGCGATGTCGCGACCTCTTATTTCAGCCTGCGTGAGTTCGATTACGAGCTTGAAATCTCGAAACAAACGCTGGAGACACGCCAGGCGTCGCTGCGGTTGATCCAGAACCGGCAGGGCGGTGGTGTGGCCACACTCCTCGACCGGCGCCAGGGTGAGCAATTGGTCGACACCGCCGCCGAGACAATCCCTGAACTCCAGCAAAGGATCGAACAAACCGAGAATCAGATCAGCCTATTGTTAGGAAAGAACCCCGGCGAAATCACGCGTGGCCGCGCGTTGACGGAGCAGGAACTCCCGCCTGAGGTTCCCACCGGTTTGCCATCCTCGTTGTTGGAGCGCCGGCCTGACATCCGTGCGGCGGAAGCGAATCTGATCGCCGCCAACGCGGAAATCGGCGTTGCTAAAGCGGCTTATTTTCCGCAAATCAGCCTGACTGGTTTCCTGGGCGGGCAAAGCACGCAACTATCGAATCTCTTCAGCTCGCCGAGCCGTGTTTGGACTCTCGTGCCGCAGGTTTCACAGCCGATCTTTACCGCCGGACGGCTTCGCTCCAACGTCAAACTCGCGGAAGTGCAGCACAAGAGCGCGCTGATCCAGTATCAAAAGGCGATCCAGACCGCGTTCACGGAAGTATCGAATTCACTGATCGCTCATCAACGGGTGCGGGAGAGCCGGGTACAACAGGGATTGCTGGTCACTGCCTTGGAAGACCGAAAACGATTGGCGTACGTTCGTTATCGCGGCGGAGTGGACACGCTGCTCAATGCGCTGGATGCGGATCGGGATCTGTTCCAGGCTCAACTGACGCTGTCGCAAGTCCGGCTGAGCGAAGTGCTCACTGTGGTCGAACTCTACAAAGCCCTGGGCGGCGGTTGGCAGTAAGTTAGAAGCCAGCCACTTTCGCCCAAAGGATGTAGCCGGCCACCACGGTCGCTACACCCCAGAGCACGACCAGAGCCCATACTCTGACTTCCGTATGATGATCGGTTTTCCCGGCAATGAGCGCCATATCGATCCTTTAACCTATGCTTTTGCACGTAGCGCGCCAGCGATGTGGCGCCTGTCGGTCTTACGCAGGACCGAGTGTAAAACCCGTCATTGCTGTTAGGTACAGCGATTGTTGGCGGAAATCATTGAGATCATTACCTCAAATTACGAGAAAGTGGGGAATTTAACCCGCGCAGTGTGGGTTGGCGGGCGGTAAACGGCGTTCGCGTCAACTGGTGGCGAGCAGCATTTCAGATCACGGCCAGCCAATCCAACGCTTACAGGCGGTCCGATGGGAATTCTGTGCGCGGGATGATGATCTCACGCCGACCGAATACACGCGCATCCACGGAGAACGCTCCCGGCCCGAGTCCGATGATCGCGAAGAGCATCACCAATCCGAAAATCACAGCGGTTTGAGAATCCCACACGTTCGGTGTGGGTACCGGAATCAGGGAAACAGCCAACCCTATGGCGCCCAACCCCACCAGTGCTCCGGCGATGGGCGTCAGAAAGCCAACTAAAAGCAGGGCGCCGGTTGTGAGAGCCAACAAACCAGCCGCCCACGTTGCGGTGGCCGGGTTGGGCTGTTCAAGGTAGAATCGGCCCTCAATGAGTACGGTTACACCGAACACTCCTCGCAGCAGGAGTAAACATGTCCCCGCCCGCCCACCAGGAAAAGTGGAGAATAGGCGCTGCAGCAAAACCTCCCGTGTTGACGCGGCCCTCTTCGGCGCTTGAACGCAGGGTAGTAAATCCCATCCTCAGGCGAATCCCCGAGTTTTGGGATGTTTTCGTACCACTTTCGTGGTATGGCGTGTGTCAGAGTTGAATGATTCCACGCCGTACAGCGATGGCGATTGCTTGCGTTCGGTCACTGGCCCCGAGCTTGTCCATGATGTGTTTCAGATGAACTTTGACCGTCTCCTCGGAAATGCTCAACAGGTCCGCGATGTCCCGGTTTCGGTTTCCGCCAGAGACCTGCTTCAGAACTTCCACCTCGCGCGCGGTTAGGCTCTCGTCGCTCATGTGTTCGGCAAGCTGGGCTGCCAGCTCGGGAGGGACGCGTTTCTTGCCGGCATGCACCTGACGGATCGTTTCCACGAGCGTGCTCGGAGGCATATTCTTCAAAAGGTACCCTCTGGCGCCGGCTCGCAGTGCTCGCTGGATCTCGACATCGCCTTCGAATGTGGTGAGCATAATGACGCGGGCTTCCGGAAACTCGGCTCGAATCGCGATCAACACGTCTATACCGCTCAAATCGGGCAACCTGAGGTCCATCAGCGTCACATCGGGCCGGTGCTGGCGATATTGCAGAATGGCTTCATTCCCGCTGGATGCCTGGGAGACCAGCTCCATGTCCGATTGGTTGTTGATGACGGTCGCAATCCCCTCCCGAAGTAACGGGTGATCATCGACACTCAGTACGCGAATGCGGGTCGTGCCGCTCATGGGCGCTACTCTTTCCCACCCGTTGCTGGTGGCAGAAACCGCTTGCGGAACCACGAGGGTTTGGAGTGGTTTTGGAAGGCGACATGGCCGGGAACCAAGAGCTCCACCTCGGTACCGGCGGTGGTACTGCTCATAACATGGAGCTGGGCGCCTATACTGTCCGCTCTTTCGCGCATCCCGGAAAGCCCCCAATGCCCCTCCCGGCCCGAGCGCAAAATTCCGGGGTCAATCCCACGACCATCGTCCCTCACTGACACGCAAAACCGCTTCGACGAATATTTGAGTTCCATCTCGATGGTCTTGGCGTGCGCGTGGCGAAACGCATTCACGAGCGCTTCCCGGCCAATTCGATATACTTCGTCCCGAAGCACTGGATTCAACGGCTTTTGCTCACCCTCAACAATTACACGAAAGTCGATTTCCTCGCCAGTATGGTCCGCGGTAACAAGCTCCTGCTGGATTCGAGAGAAGGCGTGTTCGAGATCCAGGGATGCACTTTGAGACGACCGCAGACCTCGGACGGCGTTCCTTCCTTCCTCGACCACTTGCCGCATCAGCTCCAAGGCTCGGGTTAACGTCGGTTTTACCCTGGAATCGTCGGGCAGACTGTCAGCCACAACATGCACTTGCATGGAAGCACTGAGAAAACCCTGCAGCAGAGTGTCGTGCAGTTCCTGCGCGATGCGAGTTCGTTCGGCGAGGCGTTCCTGAAACCGCATATTGATCCGGCTTGTTACCTGGCGCACGCGCATTCGATAGAGAAGCAGCATGCAAGCCACGCAGGCCGCAACCAAGCTCAATTGGAACCACCAGGTCTGCCAAGTAAGGGGGTCGACCTGAAATGCGAGCGCAGCTTCATCTGAACTCCAGACTCCATCCGGGTTGGTTGCCATAACCCGGAAGCGGTAGCGGCCAGGGGGAACGTTGGTGTAGTCGGCTTCCCGAGCCGTCACCGGCTCCCGCCAGGCATGATCGTATCGCTCGAGTTGGTATCGGTAAAAAACGCGATCCGGACGGGAAAGACTCAGACCGACATAACTGAACGTGATTCTCTGATGGCCTCCAGGTACGTGAACCGTGCCCAATATGCCGATTGGTTGGCCATCCGCCGAGACGGCTTGGACGTGCGCGATGGCCGGCGCCGCGTTTCTTGTCAGGCGGGAGGGATCAACCACCGAGATACCCCGATTTAGCGAAAACCAGATTCGCCCCGCCGGGTCCGTGATCACGGACCTTTGCCTCTTCACGCCTTCCAAACCGCGCAAGCCATCGGCAAGTGCGTACTCGCGCACGTCTCCATCTTCCAAGGCTCCCCGCAAGAGCCTTTCACGATTCACGCGCAACACGTGGCCGGACGTTGCAAGCCATAGCGATCCGTATTTGTCTTCGGCAATCCCCAATATTTCTTCACGGAGTGCTGTGGCCGTGCTGGCAGGAACTCGAAACTGGTCGCGGCTCCGGAAAGCGATGCCAGAGACCGTTCCCACCCAGAGCACACCAGTTGAGTCCGTAAGCATGCAGTTCGCGTTGTCGGAGGGCAAACCATCAGTGGTCGTGTATGTGTGCCAGTGTTGATGCGAAAGGGCACTCAATCCGCTGGGGGTCGCGAACCACATCGTCCCGTCGGATCCTTCGAGAATAGAGCTGACGGTGTTGGAAGCCAGGCCATCCGCAATCGTATAGTTAGTGAACTTTCCGTTCCGGAGCATGCTTACGCCGGCGCTCAAAGTCCCCGCCCACACTGAACCGTCACGCGCCAGATAAACAGCGTAAACGCTATTCTGGGCAAGCCCGTCTGCCTGCGTATAACTTTTGGCCGTGAACGAACCGTTCTCATCACGAATCCGCGTCAGCCCGCCGCTCTGGCGGCCAACCCACAGCTCCCCCACTGTGCCGTCTATCGAGTACACGACGTCTCGGTCCAGTCCATCGTTGGAGATGTGCCCGTGCCGTTCGCCTTTGACCCACCACAGCCCCCCCCGCGACAGGCGGAAACCACATCCGGTTTTCGTTGTCCACGAACACCGGATTGTTCCCGTCGGTGGGCAGGCCCTCGGGACTCGAATACGTCACGAAGGGGCTGTCGCGAAGCCGCTCGATACCACCCGACCCGCCGACCCACAGGTCTCCTTCCCGGTCTTCAAACACAGCAGTGACCGCATTGTGCGGTACGCCGCCGCTTTCCGGCAGCGAGACCACGCCCTGAGAATTGAACCGCAGCAGGCCCTGGGAGTCCGTTCCTACCCAAAGATTGCCGTCGCGATCTTTAACCATGGCCAACGCCTGAAAGTGGTTGAGAGAAGCTGGAATGCCGGCGGCCGTGAGTTCGTCGCCATTCCAGCGCACGACGCCGGTATCGGTACCCACCCACAGGTTTTGGTCGCCATCGGCTGCCAGGCAGTTTACCTTCAGATCAGGCAAGCCTTTTCGGACTGCCAGGATTTTGTTACCGGTGAGGCGGAACAGTCCAGCGTCCCGCGTGCCCATCCAGACATCGCCGTTGCGTGTTTGAGCCAGGGAAATGATCGGAGACCGGGGTAATGCGTCACCGGCAGCGAGGCGTTGAAACTGGGCCCCGTGCAGGTCAAAGGTGCCTCCCTCCATTTTCGAGACCAGGAGTTCTCCGCGACTTGACCGGCTGATCGCCGAGACAGTTCCCGGCGATACTTCGTCGAAACGTGGGCGTTCGAATACACCGTTTTTGTAATGCAGAAGTATCTGGTATTCGGACAGAATCCACAGGCTGCCGTCTTGGTCAGGCGTGAGACCGTAAACTCCGGTGATTGAATAAGCCCCCGATGGGTCCTGCACTTGGCTGAAACTCCATCCGTCGAAGCGAAACAGGCCGGACTGGGTACCGATCCAGAGGTAACCGTCGGCGGTCTGCGTGATTGCATACAACGGTCCCTTGGGAAATCCCTGCTCAACTCCCCAATGATCACGAACATACTGGGTCATGGCCCTGTTTGGATCCACGGCGTAAACAGGGTGAGCCAGGCAAAGACCTGTAAGACCTGCGAAAAGCCTGAGTAGGCCCCCGTGATACGGGAAATCACGGACGGAATTCAAACTTTTCAATAATCATCTCAGACTCGTGCCGCAGGGGATTCCGCTTGTTGTCATAGACGTAGAGGTTCACGTGGATCCTCTCGTTCCCGGGAGAGGGTATTCCCGACGTGAAAACATGTTCCGCCACATCGCTCCTCATGTTCGGCGAAGAGCCATGGGCCGTCCTGAACGAGGCCCGTCCGGTCTCCCACACCATCCAGTGCGTGAGGGTACCGCCAGGCGCATCGAATCGTTTTGTGTTCGCGGCCACAAAGTATGGCTGGATTACATACTGCGCATTCTTGCCTTCCGGCTCGCCCCATCGGCTGATTTCAATGTCCATTTCCCGAATAGGCCCGCCATCATCCCATGTAAAAAACGAGAGCACCGCCGCGGGCTCGAGACGCGACACGTCGCGCACGACAAGTCTGTACGATCCATATCCCAAGCTACGAGACAGCTGGACTTCGCCGCTGGCCCAATGCCCCGGGCTCCCGGAAATGCGGAGATGGAGCAACCCTGCCTGGTCGGTCCAGGCGTTTGCCGCATCGAAGGAATTGATCGTTCCGGCGCGGTTGCTGACGGAGGTGCGAATCTCCCACTGATATCCGCTGAAGGTGAGTGTCTTCGGAGTAGCAGCAGCTTTACCACCTTCCACCGTTGCAACGGCCAGCACCGCGTCGCCTTTATTGGGTAGCGTCGAAGCCGTTGACGGAGGGTGAAATCGCGAATCCACAAGCAGTGCCGCATACGCGGATCCAGGATGCGTCAAACTCTTCCATTTGGAATCTGGCTGAATGGTTGTGAAAGGCTGGTTGGCAAAAGGCTGCACCCACCACATTCCGCTACGCGCAAACAACACAATCCGCTGGCCCGGCTGCGCACCCGAGACGCGGCCTTCGATCGCCTCAAGCTTGTCGGGGCTGCCTGCGCCAGAGACGGGAACGCGGGTGAACTCGATGGCAGGGACGCCCTGGTTTCGAGATGGGCGGCAACCGCTCAGGCCCAGACAAACCGGAACCGCTATTATGATGTGCAAGGCGGGTTGCGATAGACGTCCGAATCTTCGCATCGTCTCCGGTTCCAGGAATGATTTGGGCGTAAGCCGTCAAGGGCCGCTCGAATTATACTAATGCTGCACCGATGGTGGCGCGCTCGTTGGATTCCGTGCCATTACTCACAGATGCCGATTGCATCCCCAAGATTCGGAGTTTATTGATAGCTCGATAGTGGTAGAAAATCCTCGGCGGCGGTTGAACTCACACTATGATGTGCTGCTTTCTGGAACGAAACAAAATAGGCCCAGCCTGCTCGTATGCGTCCTGGTTTGCACGGACGTGACGCCACAGGAACACTGTGACACGACGTAGAGCCCATGGCCTCGCCAGGCGATCCGGCTACCCAAGATGGGGTATCTCTTGCGCAACCCTTCGTGGTAGTAAAGGAACACTCCATCTGGTGACGTATTCCTTTCCGCGATGCCGCACACTTGCTAGCGGGAGATTGGCTACGTCCGGTTAATCACACAGCGAAACGGACGTAATACAAAACACTGAGGAATCAGTGGACCAGGACGTTCGACGATACGGTTTTGTTTGAACACACGTTACTCAGGAGAAACCTTTCATGCCCACTATCACGACCAAAGACGGTATAGAGATTTACTACAAGGACTGGGGTAAGGGACAGCCCGTAGTTTTCAGCCATGGTTGGCCGCTCAGCGCGGACGACTGGGATAACCAGATGTTGTTCTTCCTGCATCACGGCTATCGGGTGATCGCCCATGATCGCCGCGGGCACGGCCGCTCGAGTCAGACCGCCGACGGCCACGATATGGACCATTATGCCGATGACCTGGCGGCTCTTACGGCGCATCTCGACCTGAGAAATGCCATCCATGTTGGCCATTCCACCGGGGGCGGCGAGGTGACGCACTATCTGGCACGCCATGGCGAAAGCCGGGTCAGCAAGGCGGCGCTGATCAGCGCGGTGCCCCCTCTCATGTTGAAGACGGCTGCCAATCCGCTCGGCCTTCCCAAGGAAGTGTTCGATGGTTTGCAGGCGCAGCTTGCGGCGAATCGTTCGGAATTCTATCGCGATTTGGCGGCGGGGCCTTTCTACGGCTACAACCGGCCGGGCGCGAAGGCTTCAGAAGCTGTCATTCAAAATTGGTGGCGCCAGGGCATGATGGGCGGAGCCAAGGCGCATTACGACGGTATCGTGGCCTTTTCCCAAACGGATTTTACGGAAGATCTCAAGAAGATCAACGTTCCGGTCTTGGTCATGCATAGTGAGGACGATCAGATCGTGCCTTATTTCGCCGCCGGTCCGCGATCCGCTAAGTTGCTGAAGAACGGAATTTTTATAAGCTACATGGGCTTCCCCCACGGTATGCCCACCACGGAGCCGGACACGATTAACGCCGACCTGCTGGCCTTCTTCACAGCCGCTGCGACGCTCGCGGCTTGAACATTTCTCGGCCCTCATTGCTGCGAAGGCCGGGATCACTCACTTCTAACGATCGCGTGCGGAGGCCGTCCACGGCGAGCACGAGAAGCGCACTGGGCAGCGCGAGGAGAACTGGCCCGAGTGGTATGCCGCGTACATGGTGGCGGCGCAGCCCGCCAAAGAGCTGCCGTAATGAAACGAGTAGAACGTGAGGATTCACGCCATAAGTAACGTCAGTGAGCATAGGTTCAGCAAAGGAGATTAGTCATGAAACGCAAAAGTGTAGGGGTAATCGTATTCGTTGGAGTGTTTCTCTCTGTCCTGGCGGCGCTGGCCATGGCTGCCCAGGATAAGTACACCGTGAAAGTGCCGAATGGGCTCTCGTTCTCTGAGTTCAGAGGATACGAGGCCTGGCAGGTTGTCTCCATCAGTCAGGATGGAAGCCTTATTGCCGCGATCCTCGCTAATCCTGTGATGATCAAGGCCTACTTGGCCGGCGTTCCCGGCAACGGCCAGCCTTTTCCCGACGGCTCCAAGCTGGCGAAGATCCATTGGAATCCGAAAAAGATGGAGACGTTCCCCGCAGCGACGGTGCCAGGTACCCAGCATGACATGGACTTCATGGTGAAGGACAGCAAGAGGTTCACGGACAGCGGCGGATGGGGATACGCCGTGTTCGACTATGACGCTGGATCCGATACGTTCACGCCCGGCACCTTGGCCGGCAAGCCGCCGCAGGGGAACGACGCCAAGTGCGGGTTCGCGTGCCACACGAGCGTGAAGACGAGAGATTACGTCTTCACGGATTACGGGCACAGGTGAAGCGGTATGAGCGGCACACAGATGAGCAATGAACAAGCAACTCGACTCCCGAGCGCTGGGATGGTCGATATGAAACTCGATGTCGTCGCCCATCCGGTGTTCGACATCGATCGTGCCAAGCGCTTCTACCTAAACCTGGATTGGCTGAAATCATAAAAGACACGAATGAGGTTGCCATCAAGATCGGCGGCCAAAAATTCGCGCAGCTTCCAAGGTTTGTCCTCGGGCTCGGAAACGATCTTCGCTTGGGCGGCCTTCCACTGTGCGAAAAGATCGTCCACCTCAGCCTTGCTGTTGAGATTGAGCCAGAAAAGGATAGGGCCTACGTTGCCGTAGGACTCTCGGAAGGAGCGATTGGTGATAAACAGTCTGCAATTCCCTCTTGAGATGCCTGCAATGCCGCCTTGGTCGTCTCCCCAATCGAAGGTGAAGCCCAGCGTGTTGACATAGTAGGCCGCAGCTTGGTCGACGTTGGCTGCGGGGATTTCCGGGACGGGAGTCGGGAACGTCATGGGTTGTGGGCATCATCGTAGCACGAGCACGCGGCTTAGGCAGGCCCAGGAATAAGAGCAGTTGAGCCCAGGCATTAATTTGTCGTTGATCGCTCGTGATTAACGCTGTAGCGTTTACGAATCCATGTTGACGGTTTGTCGGCTATGCGTAGATTGTCTTGGCTGTTGGTTTTGGTGCGGGATCAAAACGGGAAGCTTGGCACCTCGTCAGGATCGCGTACTATGCCTGGCAGCGCGAGACTGCAGCCGTAACGCCAGCGTGATGGCATCAAGTCACTCAGTGGAGCTGGTGGGTTAAGTCGGTGGAATTTACGGGGAGTGTGCGCGGCTGGCGGGGTTAGCACCCGGTCACTGGCTTACCCGCTGGTTGTGATTGCGCAGCGTGTGGCCGGCGGGTGTGAAAAAATCGGGTCGGGCGTGCCCGACCCCTACACGTAGGCCCCGCGCTACAGAAAGCTATTCGATGGAAATCGAACTGACTTCGAGGACGTCGCCGTCCATGGTGCCGTCAACCTTGGCTTTCAGGTCGTTTTCTTTGCTGGTGGCCTTTAGCGCAGCGAGGGCTTTGGCGTTCCCCTTCTCATCGAACTTGAGGAACTTACCGTCGCTGGTTACCAGGGCATAGCCGCCCTTGGCGCAACCGATGGCGCACTTCTTGGTGTGGCTCGCAAGATCTTTGCCTTTGCACTGGACATCGACAACCGTACCACTGAACGATTCGGCGAAAGCTGCCGCGGAAAATAACGCGGCCGCAGCCGTAAGCATAGCGATTCTCTTCATTCCTTCACTTCCTCCTCAATTTTGAATCTACGTATTCATCCACGTTACTGGATGAGGGAGGCGGGGGCAAGTTAGCGCGCTGATACAGGTGTTAATTATTGGAGCCAGGGCTAGGACTTGCGCAGGAACTCCTCGACGCTGAGCGGCTTTGATCGCCACGCAGGGGGGAACAAGGCAGTGGCTTCGCATGGGTGAGTGGATTACACACCTGAAGCGAAAGGCCGCAGGTACCCGCAAAAGGGCGCATGTCCCTGCGCTACAGGCTGCGCAGGAGTTCCCAGGCTACGGCGGCGAGTGCACCGATCCAGCAGACGGCGCTCAATGCGCGCATGATCTGCATCTCCAGGCCCCCCGAGTACGTGAGGTGCACTTCGCAGTTGTGGTCACACTGCGATTCGATCACTAGCAGACCGAGCTGGTCGGCACGCGTCGGGCGGCGAGTACCAGCAACACGCGCCTCCCAGTTGGGATCGTAGGCGATCTGCACGCTGAGCAATTCGCCGGGTTTCATGGGAGCCATGATGCGCACTTCGTGATTCGAGAGCCATTGCATGGCGGCTTCGGGACGGTCGGGATCTTCGATCGCTTTGAGGTAGGGAGCGAGCGGCGCGATATCGAGGCCATTGGCGGGCGGCGTCAACACCAGTTCGCCGGGCCGCACGATGTGCGCGAGCGAACGCGAGCGCTGGGGCACGCGATAGATGATGTCGTCCATGCCGTCGCGCCAGAGCTCTTCGAGTTTGCCCTCGAACTTCCAGGGGTGGGCCATGGCGTGATAGGGCTCGGTGCTGCGCGGTCCGGCGACGGCGACCTGTTGGACACCGTAGGCTTGGAGCCATGCCAGGCTGATTTCGGCGGCACGGGAGCCGGCATGATCGTCGGTGTGGAAGACATATTGGGCGACGCGGGCCTGGTATGGCTCGACGCTCTGGTCGCAGCAACCGGCGAGCTCCGGCGCGTCGCTCCAGACATTCAGCCAGAAACTCATGGCCCCTGGGACCATGACTCTTCCGCCACCGGCGTGGGCGTCCAACCATCGGGCGACGGCGTATTCGCTGGTTTGGCGGACATCGAGAGAGCGAATGAGACGCTTTTCGTAGCGATAGACGTTGACGGACTGAACGGCGCAGAATGCGGCGAGGGCTGCAAGCGCGGGAATTCGCAAGGACGGACGCGCCGCGACGGCGCGCTCGGCGGCGAACACAGCTAGGAGGACGATGGCCATTTCCATCGGCAAGTGGAAGCGGTTAGGTTGCGCGAGCAGGACGGCATCGAGGCGATAGTACGCGAAGACTATGGCGGCGGGTGGGATCAGGAAGAGGGCAGCGAACTGAAGGTGTCTGGGGGCGCGGAGGCGGGCGAGAGCGAAGTGAACGGCAGCTAGAGAGAGGGCGAGGCCGAGCACGTATGCGAGATGGACGGCGGAGAAGCGATAGCGCGGTTCGAGGCCTTCGACGTTATGGACAAAGCGAACGATCATCGAGGGCGGCATCCAGCGGCATGCGATTCCGTACGCGAGAGCGGCGATGGCGGCGCAACGCAGGAGCCAAATGGGCGGGCGGGCGGTGCGGTAGGCGATCAGGTAGGCGAGGACGGCGAAGGACAGATCGATGGTGCCGGGCCAGTTGATCAAGGGGACGGCGGCGAGTGCGCAGGCGGCTAAGACGTATCGCCAGGCCTTGCCGCGATCGAGGGCTTCGTGGAGGGCCAGGAGGCCCAGGGGCACGAAGGTTAACGATGTCACGTGCGGTCCATCGCCGTAGACCACCATAGTGTGCATGCGCTGCGCGAAGAAAGCTCCGCCCAGATCGGCGCGGATTTCCGGTATGAGCCAGGCTGAAGGTGAGGTCAGGGAATAGAGCAGGCCGGCGGCGAGGCCCGCGATGGTCGAGTTGCTGAGCTTGCGGGCGAGCCAATACACGGCCACGGGTCCCAGAGCGTAGGCAACGGCTTCGACGATGTGGAAGGAACGCGCGGGGCTCAGGCCGGTGAGCGCGGAGACGGCGGCGGTAGTATACGGCAGGGCGGGCTGATAGGTGTTGCGGAACGGCATGCCGCAGAACCAGTAGGGCCACCAATCGGTGTCGGAGAAATGGTCGCGCACGTAGCGCGCGAGCGCCATGAAAACGCCTTCAATGGACTTCATCTGGTCGAGGTATTCGGTTTTGAATAATCGCCAGACTAGGGCCGCATTGAGGAGGAACAGGAAGGCGGAGTGGAGCCAGGGGGAGACGAACACTGGACGGTCAGGAATGCCCGTCCTACCTGGGCTCACGGGCGGTTGGCGGCGGCGTCGACCAGCTTGCCGACGGCGGGCACGATCATGAGGAGCAGCTCGGCGCGGGGTTTGGCGGCGCCTTCGAGCAAGGTATGCTGGCGCGACAGCCAGGCGGCGTCGGGCTTGCTGCCGCCGGCGAGGTAGTCGAGAGCTTCCAGACCGGTACCGCTGACAGCGGCCAGGTCCTTCGAAAGGGGAACGGCTTCCTGCAATAGGAACGAATCCTCGAGGATGGGTTCGACGGCGGCATCGTTAGCGCGCCAGTGAGTGAGCCAGTGCCGGAGCTGATCGCGGCTGGCCTGGGCATCGGGGCCGCCGGAGAGCACGCGGTCCACCTGATTGCTGAACTCGCGCGCCGCGTTGCTTTCGGGCCAAGTGGCGTCAATCAGACGGTTCAAAGGAGTGAAGCTTGTGTAGACGCGCCCTGATTCTTCACGCGAGTAGTTCTTCACGGGTTCGAGGACATCGGACAGGGTACCCAAGGGGCCGATGGGATGATTGCCAGCGAGCCGTTCGAGCAAGAGATGGTGCTGGCGCTCGTGCGGCGTGCCAAGCAGGTCGAGTTCGCGGCCCACGACGGCGAGGCGGCGATACATGGAGCTGAGGTCTTTGACCTCCTGCGGCGACCAGAGACGCTCGGAGATGGCGGCGTTACGCGGCCAGATTTTCATATCGATGCTCGCGGGCGTAGCGTACTCGACCCACATGCAGGACTCGCCGCCCAGGATGCGGGCCTTCTGCTCATCGGTGAGATTAGCCGATTCCTTTTCGAGCGGATCGCCTGCATAGTGGTCCGCGGCGGAGTGCATCAGATCCAGATAGTATGGAGCCGAGAGAATGCCCGCGAAGCCGAGACGTGTGGCTTCAGCCAGCGATTTCTGGCCGCGCCAGGATTGCACCACAGTGCCGGCTGGCAGGTCGGGAGACAGGATTTCATCCCAGCCGATCACTTTCTTGCCGTACTTGGTGACGATGGGGACGACGCGGCGGCTGAAGTAGGACTGGAGCTCTTCGGTGTTCTTCAGGTTGTGCGTACTCATGAAGTCCCGGATGCGCGGGCTGGCTTTCCACTGTTTGCCGTTCACTTCGTCGCCGCCGATGTGGAAGTAGTCGTCGGGGAACAGAGCGGTCATTTCGGCGATGAGGCTTTCGAGAAACTGGTAGGTTTCGTCGCGCGTGGGATCGATGGCCGGATCGAAGATGCCCCACTTGCGCTCGATCGAATACGGGCCGGGACCGCTGGCGAGCTCGGGATAGGCGACGAACCAGGCGGTCGCGTGGCCGGGCATGTCGAATTCGGGAACGACACGGATGCCGCGGTCGCGTGCGTATTCGATGACTTCGCGAACCTGCTGCTGGGTGTAGAAGTGGCCATCGGAGCCCAGCTCCTGGAGCTTGGGAAAGCGCTTGCTTTCGACGCGAAAGCCCTGGTCGTCGGAGAGGTGCCAATGAAAGACGTTGAGCTTGACGGCGGCCATGGCGTCGATGGTGCGGTGGACGACTGAGACGGGCATCCAATGGCGGCTGACGTCGAGCATGGTGCCACGCCAGGCGAAGCGAGGGTGGTCGTTGATTTCGACGGCGGGGGCGGAGAACCCGTCCTTGTCGGCTTCGACCAGTTGCAGGAATGTCTCCATGCCACGTAGAGCGCCGAGAGGATTGGCGGCAGTGAGGCGTGCGCGGGTGGACATGACCTCGAGGCGGTAAGACTCGTCTTCGCCGAGCTTTTGGACAGGCGATGATCCGCTGGTGGTCGCGATTTCGAGCGTGGCTTCGGATGCGGCGGAGGCCGGCTCGGCGGAAAGTGGCATACCGGTGAGAAGTTCGAGATGAGAGACAAAGCGCGCGGCGGCGCGCTCCAGACGCGGCTCGCGATAGCCGGTTAATGCGAGGCGGAAGGACTGATCGATTTTGAGCTGGCCCTGGCCCGCGGTGATTTGTGCGGGCTGCGGCATCAGATTCAGGTCCGCGCATGCTGCGCCAGGCACAACTGCGCAGATCATGATCCAGCTACCCAGCGTGAGGATTTTCATAGAAGGCCAACTCTAAATGATAGGCTAAAAATAGTGGAAGAAGAGGTCCTCGCAAAAGCTTATGACTCCCGGCTGATGGCGCGGTTGCTGGGCTACCTGAAACCGTATGCGGCCTACATCGCGCTGTCGCTGGTGTTCCTGGTGGCTTACTCGGCGCTGCAGGTGTGCGGCCCGCTGCTGACCAAGATCGCCATCGACCGCTATCTGGCGCCGGTGCCGAATCGTATGGCCACGCCGATCGATCGATATCTTTCCTCAGACCACTGGACTGGCCTGTCGCAAATCGCGTTGGTGTATTTAGGCGTTTTGGTGGGCGGCTTCCTTTCGGCGTTCGGGCAGGTGTACATCATGCAGTACACCGGCCAGCGGGCCATGTTCGACCTGCGGCGCGAGCTGATGACACATCTGCAGCGCGCCGACATCGCGTTTTTCGATCGCAACCCGATCGGCCGGCTGGTCACACGCGTTACGACGGACGTGGAGGCGTTGAACGAGCTGTTTGCTTCAGGACTGGTGGCGATCCTGGGCGATGTGCTGACGCTTGCCTTCATCGTAGCCATCATGTTCCGGCTGAGCCCGGCGCTGACCGGCCTGATGCTGGCGGTGATGCCGTTTGTGGTGTTGACAACGATGCTGTTTCGGCGCACGGTGACGCAGAGCTACCGGCGCATCCGCATTGCCATCGCACGGATCAATGCTTACTTGCAGGAGCACATGGTGGGGATCGTCGTTCTGCAGTTGTTCAATCGCGAACGCAAGAGCCGGGAGGAGTTTGACGTGATCAACCGGCAGCACATGGACGCGTTCAAGGACACGATCCAGGCCTACGGCTGGTTTTATCCGGTGGTCGAATTTCTGGCCACGACAGCTATGGCTTCAACCATCGCTTACGGCGGATGGCGCGTGGGGTCTGGTGCGATGACGCTTGGTGTAGTTGTGGCATTCCTGCAATACGGCATGCGTTTCTTCCGCCCGATCCAGGATTTGAGCGACAAGTACAATATCCTGCAAGCGGCCATGGCGTCATCGGAGCGCGTGTTCAAGCTGCTGGATTCGCCGGCCGAGATTTTGACGGCGGCGGCGCCGCAGGGAGTGCCGGCGGCGTCCGCGGAGATCGAGTTCGACCGCGTTTCGTTCGCTTATAAAGACGACGACTGGGTGCTACGCGACGTGAGCTTTCGTATCGCGCCGGGGGAAACTGTCGCCATTGTAGGGCACACCGGGGCGGGGAAGACCACGATGATCAGCCTGCTGCTGCGCTTTTACGATGTGCAGCGGGGCGCTATTCGCATCGGTGGAGTGGATATTCGCGATGTGGATCCGCTGGAACTGCGGCGGCATTTCGGTGTGGTGCTGCAAGATCCGTATCTATTCACGGGAACGATCGAGGACAACATCCGGCTGGGGACGGAGGGCATCGAAAGGGAAGACATCGAAGAGGCCGCCGAACAGGTGAATCTGATGGACTTCGTGCGGTCACTGCCCGAGGGCCTCGCGCAGCCGATTCGCGAGCGCGGCAATTCGCTATCGACGGGGCAGAAGCAGCTGATCAGTTTTGCGCGCGCCCTGGCACACCGGCCGCGATTTCTGATTCTGGATGAAGCGACATCGAGCGTGGATACCGATACCGAATTCCGCGTGCGCGAGGCGCTGGAGCGGATGGTGGAGGGACGGACATCGATCATCATTGCGCATCGCCTCTCGACCATCCAGCGCGCTGACCGGATACTGGTGATGCACAAGGGCAAGCTGCGCGAAAGCGGCAGCCACCAGGAGCTTCTGGCACTGCGCGGGATCTACTGGAAGTTGTACCAGTTGCAATATAAGGATCAGGAGCGGGCGGGGATGGTGGAACAGGCCGAGCCGTTGCGGCCGGCGCTCTAAAGATGCGTAACACATGTAGTAAGAACATAGGTACGAATATGGCTCGTACCATTAGTAAGCGCCAGCCGGTAAAAGCGAAAAAGAGCTACACGCTGTCCGCAGAGTCTGTCGCCTATCTGGAAGGTTTACGTAAACAGCGGCGCGCCAAGTCCCAATAGAATGTGCGAGGGCTTTCCTGATATGAACGCGAGCAAGGGCACGAGTGCGTGGCTTGTGGCTGGATACACGGTGCTTCGCAATACAGCACCGACGAGCCTGCGCTCGATCCTCTGGAAGCGATTATCAAGGCGGTAGGGCAGCCGACTCTTCTCGGCTGTGCAGGCTGCCGGCCGTGTGGACGGTGATCGGTTCGAGATCTAACGGAAACTGGCGCGCATCCGTCCGTCCGATGCGAGAACGATCATCGAGGTCGCGCAGCAGCAAGGGCTAGTCGACGTGACCTGGCAGGCATCCGTGGCGCGACGGTTTACTCCTCGCGCAGCAGTGTCAAAGGATCGAGCGACAGCGCGCGTTGCGCTGGAATCCAGGTGGCTACCAGTCCAATGAAAGCCATGGCCACGACAGTGCCAGCCAATACTACAGGATCGCGGGGAGTTGCCGTATAAACGATGGAAGCCAGCACCTGGGTCGCGAGAATTCCGAGGACCAATCCTGCCGCCGATCCCCAAGCCAGCAATTGGAGCGCCCGTCCCAATGCCGCTTGCAAGACTTCCTTCCGCTGTGCGCCGAGGGCCATACGAATTCCCAGTTCCTTCAATCGCTTGCTGACCGAGTACGCTGACATGCCGAAGATCCCCGTTACAGCCAACATCGCGCCCATCACGCCCAGCACTCCGAGCGATATCGCGGCCATCCGCGAAGCAAACAGAACCGGGGCCATTCCCTTGCTCCACGTTTCGATGTACGGAGGCAGCTCTCGATCCATCTCCCGCAGTTTAGCTCTCATGGCTGCCGCCAGTTGCTGCGGATCGCGGTCCGAGCGCACCACAAGCGCCGTCCCACTCGATGGCGATTGCAACATTGGGAAGAACATCGCCGGGCGTAGATCTTCGGTGATGTCGCCATATTTTCCGTTCTCCACGATACCGACAACTTGTACGCGCGTTCCATCCTGCATTTTGTAATATCTGCCCGTTGCGTTGGGTACGGAGCCAAAGATCTTGCGCGCGAACTCCTTGTTAATCACCGCCACACGCGGCGCGTTTTTGTCATCGTGCCACGAGAAACTCCTGCCGGCGAGTAAGGTGGTGCCCGCCGCGAGGAAGTATTCGGGTGAGATGCTGTAGGTTGCGGATATAGCCGCGGCATTCGCTGGCCTCAGATCCGTTGTTTCACCGGTAAAGACAAGCGAAGGGTGCGTGTACCCAGCAGCCGCTAATGGCGGCGGATCAATCAATCCCACGGACGTCACACCGGGAATCGTCTGCATGGCGCCGATCATCCGCTTTTGCATGGCGGGCACCGCGTCGCCGCAGTAGCCAGCCATATTCAGATCTGCATCCAGCAGCATCGCGTTCTGTGGCTCGAAACCAAAATTGCTGTGGAGCTCACGCATGAGTCCGCGCACGGCAACGATTGAGGAAGTAACCAGCACGGCGCAGATCGCAATCTGGACGACCAGCAACGCGTCTCGGACAGTAATCCGCCGCCCGCCAGTCGTTCTGGATCCCGACTTGATGATCTGATAGGGATCCGTGCGAAGCACCTGCCTCACCGGGACCGCGCCAAACAGGAAGGCACTCGCTAAAGTCAACAGCAGCGCGACCGCATAAACATTGGAATCCGGGTTCACCGCTAAGTGGACGGGATATTTGGGGACTGGCTGCCACATGCTCAACCCGCCTAAGAGAGCTACGCTGCCCCATATTCCGGCAGCGCCTCCCATCAGTGAAATGAGCAGAGCTTCGGTGAAGAGGGTCCGCAGAATGCGCACGCGAGTCGCTCCCAGTGCGAGGCGCAGCGCGACTTCCCGCGAACGGTCAGCGGCGCGTGCGGCAAACAAGCTGCCGAGGTTGGCACATGCGGCCAGCAGAATTAACCCCGCCAGCAGCATCAGCCCGGTAAGGAATGCTCGCGTTCCAGAGCCGGGCGCGTCACCAAAAAGGCTGGGACGTGCCAGTACAAACCTCATTTCGCGATCGCTTTTTGAATAGGTCTTTTCCAGCCAGGAGCCAATCGAGTTCAGGTCGCCAATCGCCTGGGCCGGAGTGACTCCCGGCTTCAGATGTCCGATTGTCATTAAAAGGGATGGGGTCCCGCGCGCGTTCAGGCTATTCTCCCTCACGATCGGCACAAAGAAATCCTGACCGAAAAACACCACAGGCCCGTGGAACCCAGGCGGCGCTACACCGATGATGGTGAACGGATGCTTGTTCAGGTGGACGGTGCGGCCCACTACGCCGCGATCATCCCGAAAATGGGTGTGCCAATACGCGTAAGTGAGCACGATATACGCGGCGCTGTTGGGGCCGTGCTCATCGGATGCGTGAAAGAACCGGCCAAGATACGGCTGAATACCCAATACGTCGAAGTAGTTCCCGGTCACTTCATCCGCAAAGGCGCGGGACGGATTGTCGCCCGTGTCCAGTCCAACCTCAGTGTTGTTGTAAGCTGCCAGACCCTCGAAGCTGCTGTTGCGGTCGCGTAGGTCGAGATAGTCGGGATACGACAGATCGAGTGATTTATTGCTCCCGTGCTCGATGGTGTAGAGGCTCTCTGGCTGTGGCACATTCATCGGGCGCAGGATCAGCGCGTTCAACACACTGAAAACCACAGCGTTGGCGCCAATCGCCAATGCCAGCGTCAAAACGGCGACGATGGTGAATCCGCGAGACTTGCGTAACACGCGAAGGCTGTAGCGCACATCCTTTGTGAGAGTCTCGATAAAATCGCCGCCGATCGCTTCGCGGGCTTCCTCTTTGAATCGCGCCTGGCCGCCAAACTCGATGCGGGCGCGGCGTTCCGCCTCGGCACGATCCAGGCCGGAACGTTCCAGATCATCGGCGCGGTGCTGGATGTGTGAGCCAAGTTCCTCGTCCATGTCGTCCTCGATCTGAGAACGATGAAGAAACCTGGCGGCAAGGGCACGAAAATAGGCCAGGAGTTTCATATTTCCTCCGGTTGGGCCGCAAGAGCGGAAGCAATGGCGGTTGCAAGCCGGTTCCACCCGTCCGCTTCTTCCCGCAAACGCTTCCGTCCCAGAGCGGTGAGTTCGTAGAACTTGGCACGGCGATTGTTGTCAGATATGCCCCAGCTCGCTTTCAGAAGCCCTTGACGCACCAGACGGAACAATGCAGGATAGAGCGCTCCCTGTTCGATCAGCAGCGCTTGCTCGGAGATTTGGCCGATGCGCAAGAGCACCCCGTAGCCATGGAGAGGACCGAGAGAGACCGCTTTCAAAATCAGAAGATCGAGGGTTCCTGGAAGAAGCTGGGCTTGGCCGGACATATACACTCCTAATTCAGTTAGGAGTGTACTGCAACTTTCCTAAGCTGTCAAGGAGAGAAAGCAGGCCGGCCTTGGTCAAGCCTCATCTGGGAAGTCAACTTCTAAGTCGCCGGTCAACCGAGAATTACCACGTCGAATATCGCCGGCAGCGTTTTTGCGATGCTATATGAAAGTACGCGGTCGAGATAGAGAAGAAACAGTGGGCTCGCGAATTCACCAGGTGGAGCAACACAGATCGGTCGTTCCAGGAATTGAGGCGATGACACTGCGCAATTTCGTTCAAGACAAGGCGGGGCCATCGTGCAATCTGTTGAGTTGCAGACGATCTGATCCGGTCGTCCCTGCCCAAATCGAAATGCCAGAACCGGAGGCTGAGTACGCATGATTCGCCGATGTGACGACCGCGACTTCGAGCTGATTTGGGCCATCATCAACGATGGCGCGCGCGCCTATGAGGGCATCATCCCCGAAGATCGCTGGACGGAACCATACATGTCGAGGAACCAGCTGCATCACGAAATCGATGACGGTGTTGTGTTCTGGGGATACCAGGAGAGTGGAACCCTGGAGGGCGTGATGGGCCTTCAGCCGGTCCAGGACGTGACTCTGATTCGGCACGCCTACGTCCGCACCAGCAGCCAGAATCGCGGGATTGGGACGCACTTGTTGTCTCACTTGCGGAAACTGACCGAAGGTCCGGTGTTGATCGGGACCTGGACGGATGCGGCATGGGCGATCCGCTTTTATGAGAAGAATGGCTTTCAAATCGTTCGTCCAGAGCAGAAGGATCGGCTACTCAAACGATACTGGACCATTCCGGAGCGCCAGATGGAAACGTCGGTGGTTCTCGCAGATCCAACGTGGTGGAAGCTCAATGCTGATGGGTGACGCATTTGGATGATGCGTCCTTCTGGCCGTTCCCGGTTCCTGGGTGCGGTCCCGGTCGCAGCCCAGAGGGAGTTCCTGAAGGCCGCACGGCGGGCCGTCGACGAGCATCTGCGAATCATGCTGCAGGATTACAAATCCCGTCGCAATAAAGGAGGGTTCGAATATTGGATGGCGCGTGGCGCCCTAATGGCCATGCGCGCCCGCCGCGCTTGGTTATCCGAAATGACTAAGGCGCTGGGTTGAAAACCAACTAAAGGAAACCTTACGGCGCAGGATCGCCATATCGTTTCGAGCGCGCCAACGGTTCCCGCTTCGAAGGACCCCGCCTCGACCTTGGCGCCCAAGCTGGACGATTCTCGAACATTCCCATCGCCCCTTTAGCAAACGAAGTGGGCTCGGGCGCGGCTAATCGTTGAGTGTGGTATTCTCATTCGAGCGTAAGGGACGCATCCGGTCCGCGGAAAGGGTAGAAGCCCACCCGTTTGTAGCAGGTTTTTAGCGAAACTTCTTTCAGCCCGATGTGCGGACGACGGGCGCTTCGATGAAAGGAGTTCGCAAATGGCGAACCATTCCCAGGACGCGCCGCGTCCGTTTCCCGAACGTCCCAATCTCCGGCATCTGAAGGATCAAGCCAAGGACCTACTTAAGGCCGGTGGCGCCGAATCCATCACGGACGCGCAATTCAAGGTCGCCCGGCTTTATGGCTTCGCAAGCTGGCCGAAGGTCAAAGCCCACATCGATTCACTCGAAGAGATCGGGCAACTCAAACGGGCAATCGACCACAACGATATCGATTCCGTCAAAACTCTCATGATACGCAACCCGGCTCTGCACCGGGCTCCGCTTGGCTACGCGAAGAACGGCCCGCTCACTTGGGTCGCTGAGTGCCGTGTACCTTGGGGCCCGCCCGCGCCGGCGAGACTTGCCATGGCTCGGTGGATGATCGAGAACGGGTCCGACATCCATCAAGGCGGCGACGGCCCATTGATGCGAGCCGCGCTCAGGGGCGAACGCATCCCTATGATGGAACTTCTTGTTGTGCACGGCGCCAATGTCAACGCGGAATGGAACGGCGATTTTCCGATCCTCTTCGCCCCTTGTGAATCGGTAGATCCCCTCGCTCTCCAGTGGCTCTTGGAGCACGGTGCCGATCCGAACGGTCCAAAGCCGAACCCGCGGGTCACGGCATTGGACTACCTGATCGGAACCTATGCACGTTCCGCGAAACTCGGAACGTGCATCGACCTGTTGCTCAATGCCGGCGGCGTTTCCCGATACAACCTGCCCGGCGTGCTGGACACGATTCAGTGTCGTGTGGATCGACTCGCCGAACGCCTTGATGCAAACCCCGCCCTAGCGCACCAACCGTTCCCGGAACTCGACTGCGGCAGCACAGGCGCACGACGCCTCCTGTTACAAGGCGCGACGCTCCTGCATGTGGCGGCGGAGTACGGCAGTGTTGACACAGCCAGGCTTCTGCTGGATCGCGGCGCGGCCGTGAACGCGCGTGCATTGGTGGATGAGGCTGGTGTAGGCGGGCAGACGCCGATCTTTCACGCAGTCAGCCAATTCGACGATTGGGGCTTAGCAATGACGCACCTGCTGTTGGAACACGGAGCGGACCTGTCGGTGCGGGTGAAACTTCCCGGGCACTACGAACGGCCGGATGAAGTCGTAGAGTGCACGCCGCTCGGATACGCTTTGCGATTTCCCGGCGCTGAGCTTCCAAACGCGAAGACATT
>DATGZN010000049.1:0-114590 GCA_035297145.1 Bryobacteraceae bacterium | reverse complement strand
CATACCGGCTCGTCCAGCTCCAGTCCCACGAACCACCGGAACAACAGGTTGTAATCGAGTTGCTCCATCAGCATCCGTTCGCTGCGGATCGAGTAGAACGTCGGCAAAAGCAGCGCCCGCAACAAACGTTCCGGTGGGATCAAGTCCTTGGCTGCCGCCATGTCCGCATCCGTGACGCCTTCGAAGGTGACTTCCGTGCCGACGAGGTCCGGCTCGGAGGGATCGTCGATGACAGCGTGCAGCGTCGTTATGTCATCAAATCCGTGCTTGCTCGATTTCGCAATCGTGATGTCGCCGTGTCTCGATTTCATGAGCACGTTGATCTTGCGGCGGTCGAAGGTCGCAAGCGCATCTTTCAGCCCGACACCAACTTTCCCAACCACGAGGTCAGGGTGCGATTGCTTTTCTTGGTTCTCGTTCTGGGTGAGATGCTCGTACTTGAGCCCGCGCCCGTAGTCTCGGATGTGCCACCGGCCCGCCTTGTCCTTGGAGATTTCTACATCCGTGGCCTTCGTGAGTGCTTGCTCATCGAGCGCGTTCGCGATCACTTCGCGCAGCGCGTGTCGGACGTCCCAGTCTTCCAGGACTTTCTCAATATTGAGGTCAAACTTTTTCATTTAATTACCGCCACTCAACTGAGAACGCTCGTTCGCTATTTTAATGCTTGTGACAGAGCCTCGCCTGGGTTGTGTCGGTCCCACTGTCGGGCATCAATAGCGGAAGCATTCGGCCGGCGGTCGAATCCTCGCTGTTCTCGCCCAACCGACGTAATGGAGCGCGCGGCAACAGACCCCAGGGTGTTAATACGACGATCTTGAAGAGTGGCGGGTACAAGACAGTTACATTTCGAGAATCAGCGCAGTCCGGCAATATGTGCTCGGATCCCACGCAACGCGGGAACCCGACGTCTATGGATATGCCCGCAGGATCTGTTCAAGAACAGCAATAAGTTCTGCCTTACGTTCTTTTCTAAGCCGCACCCGGCAGAGGGCACACAACTTCAAGGCACCAGCCTCATACTGGATTTCGCGGTTCTCATCATAGAATAGTGGGCAATCGCTGGAACTGACTGCTCGCCCCTCTTTTTCCCCGGGATAGTGTGCGCCTAGGCCGGACATGAAGTTCGCGAGGGCATTCGCTACAAGCCTCTCGATCGTATACAACGGCGGCTGTAACTGCTCCAGGCAACCGTAAACCGAGATGATTGAGATTTCGTTCTTCGGATCGTCGTCCCAAGTAATCAGGTCCGTCGTTTTTTTGTCTCGTAGCGGCAAGTTTGTGATGGCAATGAGACGTTCGACACCTAACTCGCGAGACTTGCCGCGCAGGCGCTGGGCGATTTTTTCAGCTTCGAGATAGGCCTCGCCTTCACCTCTCCGTTCGCGGCGCCAAGTGCCGAGTGGAGCGGAGAACCGGACGGCTTCGAAAGCGAAACGATCCTGACAATCCGTTAGTTGAGTCGCGATCTGCTCAAGACTAGGTATCACGCGCTGTACATCCCATAGGCCCACACGGCGCCGGCCGCGGGCTACTCGGCGACTGGTGGAGCGCGTTTCAAGGGCGCTAGCACGCGCAACATCTAGCGCCTGGCGGGGCTGGGCCAATCGATCCGCTGGATTGCGTGCGAAGACGACTGGAACCGCCCAATCGATATTTTCACCAGGAATCGAGTAGTTCACGGCGATCCGCGATTCACGCGCCGCATCACCGACATTGCTTCCTTGCGCGAGCGCCCAATAAAAATGTTGCGCGAAGGAGGTTGCGCTGACGTCCAGTACGCTGTACTGATTCGCGACGACGCACGGGACGCCCCCAGCCACGAGTGCCTGCGCCACTCCGCGGTTGAAATCAGCGCGTCCGCCCTCCGCCGTCTCACAAGCGTTCAAGAAGATCAAACGGATGCCTCGGCGGCAGAAAATGTTCTGCAAATCGCGGGGACCCACCCGTTGCATCCGGCCCTGGTCAGTCTGAAAGATCAAATAACCGCTATCTGTTTTGGAATCGTACTCGCCGTGACCGATGAAATGGACTACGTCGAATGCGGGTGAAATCTCGAGCTTACCGTGCAGCGCGTCCGGCGTAGCATCGAGCAGAACGTCGACGATTGCAAGACCGCCCGAGGTCAGCTTTCGAAATCCAGAGCGGATGACCTCAACCTCCTCATCAACGGAAAGGTGGGCCAGCCCGAGCGGCTGAGCGACAACAACTAAAATCCGCAGAGGGCCGGGGGTGCCGTCAAGCCGATCTGCCGGAACTGCCGTGATGACATTGCGTGTAAAATTCACCTCGGATGTTGCCAGGAACGTCTCGCGCCCGGGATCATAGACGAACTCCCAAGGTAGGTCGGCCACCCAGTTGATCTCGGAGGTGAAGATCACATTGAGACGGCCAGTGCGCTGGCCTGCGCGTGCGATGTCATAGAGCCGGCCCACTTCGCCGGGAAACAGTGTTCTGAAAATCTCCTTTCCGACGCGAATTAGGTCTTCATCGTGTGGCGGCTCCTGAACATGGGGGTCGCCATTAATGTATTTGCGAATTCCGCTGTGCACGTCGATGATGCCGCGGAACCGCTGGCCCGCACTCCCACCGCGCATTGCTATTCGCTTGGCGACCGACGCGTTGCGAAAACTCGCGAGCAAGGTCGCGGATTCCGGTTTGGATTTCTGGTCGCCTTGTGAGCGGGTCGTATCCATGACGGTTAGATAGAAGACCTCGTCGGTAAAGCGGTCGGAAACTGGCAACACGGGAGGCGGAAGCCCTCGATCAGCAGAAACCGCCTGGGGTAATGCTGCCGGGGGCGGCAGTGTGGTTGGAGGTACTGTGGCTGCACTGAACGCTAGAGCACCACGGCGCTTCAGGAATGGTAAATGCGTCGCCGGGTCAAGCGACGCCAGCGACTGCACACTTCCCGATAACGCGCGCATTAAGAAGTCTACCGTTTCCGCGCGGTTGAAGAAGCTCAGGTGCGTTACTTCGCCACCCGATGGAGAAGCGAGATTGCCACCACGGCCATAACACCCGATGCGAGTTGCAGGGACCACCGCGGATGGCGCACCAGGATCAACCCGCCATCCTCCCTCGGACGGGACGACCAAATCGTTAGCCGTCCCAAAAAAAACGTCAAGTCCTGTATCGATCAGTCGTTGAAGGACATTGCCCTCGGGATCGAAGTTGGCGACCAGAGCGGAATAAACTGTCGGCGGAGCACTGTTCAGTTCCTGTAGTTTGGCGATTGCATCGCTCTTTGTATCCATAGCGGCAAGACCCGGAAGCGCCCCTAAGACGTGATTAGCGATCCAACTCAAGCCATCTGCTACGAATTCGGCGCCGACCACGAATGGACTGTCGCCTACGACGGGCACCATTTCTACAAGGTCTAATAGATTGGCGACCCACGTTAAGAAAAGGTCGAAGCGCGAGGGCGAAGCTAATGGCGTCCCCTCGTTAGGTGACGCCACGAGCACAGCGCGACGAATGGAAATTCGTGACGCAAGCGATCCGAAGAGCTGTGGCAATTCTACTAGCTGACGCAGGACAAGCCCCCCGCGCGAATGCGTGATTACATCGAAAGTATGCCGTCCGGGTGGCAGCCCGTCGAGTAGCGCTTTGGCATTCTCTGCTGGGCTGCGGCTCACCGTGAAATGATCAAATCCGAAGATGCGGCTGCCGTAAATCTCGACCGCAAAATCGAAGAACGTCCTGTTCACTGCGTTACGCGCACTCGCGAGCTTTCCAAAAGACGAACTCGTATGGGAAAAAGTACCGTGGAGGAGAAGCAGATTGGGTTTTGAGGTGTCGACACCGAAAGTCGCCGCCGACGGCGATGGAAGGGGTTTCCCGGATGACAGCGCGTCCTCAGTTACGAGCTTCCATCCCTCCGTCAAACGATGAGCCTGCCACCAGAGTTTCTCCGCTTCTAGACCTAAAACGGGCATGGCTTTATCCGCAACGACTCCGGCGACTTTGAGCAAGAACGTGCGAACGGCCTTGGTGATCACTCCGCGGCGTTCGCCTTCCACACTCTCCTCAGAAACCGGAACAGAGAAGCGCACGCGGCGAGACGCACCCCGTCGTTCCGACTCCTCCGGCAAATGAAAAGTGATTGCTCCAGATGGGTGCCGGACCATAAGAATGTGCTTTTCCATGGCTTCGGTCGTTGCTTCGAGCCGAATTGGGACCGCACCACGACGCTTCACAGGGGTAACTTCGAGGGCCTGCGTGAGATCGACTCGACCTGTCTTGGTCAGCCGCTCAAGAAACCGGTCCGCAACCCCTGATCCAAGTCCACGTCTCGCAGAGCCTGTGGCTTTGAGTTCAGTAGCCGTCCAACCGATGGTGTCAGATAAGCGCAGCGTCGTTTGACGGGACGAAGGCATAATCGCTAAGCACGACCAACATTGTGTCCGGGACTATTTAGCTGGTAATCGTAGCACTAGTCCGCATACTTCTTACGCGCGTAATCCAAGCCGATACCATGGCACGTGCAATGAACGCCGCCGCCAGATTCCGCCCCAGGTGGACGGCTTGATCATTCCTTTCGCGGGTGCCCTCGACATGCAATCAGTTTACTCCGTTGGATCCCTCGCCCGACCTGTCGACGCATCACCCTGTCCAACCACCGACCAGCCGATAGCCTCGGCCGCGAAACTGCTCTACTCTTGGCATGACTGCTGATTCTTTAACTGACACTGGCATCGTGCGGGTCCGCAACACTTACAGCGCCCACGCGTCCGAGCCAGTGGATTTGACGGCGTTTGAGTGGTACCCAATGGCGGAGCTGGCAAGGGCGGTGGAGACACCACGCCGCGGACCTGACCGCCCAGACTAGGTGGATTGTTAGTCTTGTTGGGAGGAGGTTGACTCGGTTGAGGCTGACTCGGTCGGGTTTGACTCGGTTGAGGTTGATTCGGTCGGGTTTGACTCGGAGTGGCTTGACCCGCAGTGGCTTGATGCGGAGGGGGTTGGCCATCAGGACGTTGGCCACCGTCCAATTTTGGCGATAGATAAGAGGGAGGAGAGCAGTTGTCCGGGATGCTTTGGGGCAGTACGTCTCTTACTTTTTGGTCGATGGTGAGCCGGCACAGCATATGCCCCACGATGAGATAGACATCGTCCTCCCAATACGCGACGCCTGTCACGGGCTCATCGAAGATCACGCTGCCAAGGCTGCCTCCTTTACGATCAAAAACGTAGAGGCCGCCAGGTCCAGCCGCGAAGACATAGTGTCCTGTGTCATGATGTGCCGCGTAGTCGTGCGCCGCGTCATCGAGAGTGATGCCAAGGAAGGTTGGCAGAACCTCGCCCGAGGCCGCGATCGATCCCAGCGCGCCTGTTTGATTCCATTTTTGTAGTTGAGGATTCCAGTTGTAGATCGGCCACCGCACCTCGGCTGAATCAAATTCGGTGACAAATACCGGACCAGCAGGGCAAACCGCCACGACCCCCGAAGGATGGCGCAACCTGCTGCCCACCAAAGCAGGTTTGCAGCGCTCTTCCTTTGTGTCCACGGTGCAGGTATAGAGGGCACCGAAAAGTCGCGGGGTACCTTTATCGAGCCAGCGGCTATAGTCAGCAGAATCGTACGAAGCATCCGCGGTGGTTCCCGGCCAAGGGCGGTCGTCGGTAATGAAAAGTGTGGTCCCGACGGCGCCGAGACCCGAAGGACCCCTAAGTTCCTCGAACGCGCCCTCCAATGGTGTACTCTCCTTCTCGCTCAAGTCAGCCGCGCCCGCTTTTACGGTGAGGCGTCCCCGCCCGTGCTCGGCTACATAAATAGATGTGTCGGAAATCGCAATGCCTCGTTGATCAACCTTCTCACATGGCTCCTGGGGACAAGTGTGGATCGGGTTCGACTTTTGGTTCTTTTCATGCCTGGTTGAATAGACCAGCACGTCGCCGTTCGCTGCAGAGAGAAATAAATCTCCGCTTTTGTTGCTGGCGAGTCCACGAACGTCCACGAGCCCGTACCAGAGAATCGAGGCTTGTGCATCCGGGAACGGAAAGCTGGGCGACCAGGAGATCGCCTTGCCTAGGCGATTGGGATTTGGCTTGTGATCGAGCTCGTACAATAAGATCGATACGCCCACCAGGGTCGCGCCAGCCAAAATCCACTTCATTGGGTTGTTCCTTTTGGCTGATCGTTGTCCGCCACCGAGATCGATACCTCGAGCTTCTTCTTCAAGGACTTGAGACGCGCCTCCCAATTCGTTTCGATCTTTTCAAATAGTCCTTTGATGGCCTCGCCGATTTCGGTTCCATGCTGGACTGGCAGTGGGTCCATGTCGTGATTAAACACGTCGTGGGCAACATGATGGCCTAGGGCGCGGTAACTCTCGAAGTGGGATTCGTCGAAGAATTGGTTCACCGTCGACGTGTGCGGGAACTCGGAGTGCCGTTTTCGGAATTCGACAACGTCGACAGGCTCGTCCCCGGTCACCGACGATTTGATGTAGATGAGCTTGCCGCAATCTTCCTGACCGGGGTAGATGATGTTTCCAAGCGAATAATGCAGCTTGCTCACCGCCGGATCGCCAATGGGCTGTAGCGCTTCAAGATTCAAATCAATGACTACGCCGAAATCCTCCCGGCACTTGCGGGCTGCTCCTCCAATGCCTTCGAGCTTGAACTTTTCGTCTTCCTCGGCGTCGCTCACAACGATGTAGCGGCACCGCCGGCGAACCAGTTCGTATAACCCCATATTCTCGAAGTGACCACCGTCGCTGAGGAGCACGAATTCCGAATTGGAATCGGTGCGGGCTGTTAGTTCTTTTACGAGGTAGAGGAGGCCCAACCGCGGCGAGGGCGATGTCCACTTCGTACGCCGCGGATTGCCCGCCCACCACCCCAAGCGCACTCCGAAAACCGTTAGCAGGAACGCCAACGCAGGTGAGGTATGAAAGCCTGCGTTGGAATTGAAAGCCGCACCTGAGATCGCCATCGCCGTGCCTAGAAAAGCGCCGTGGTTCTGCGGCTCAGCGAACTGTTCCGTCCGCTGGAATGCATACTCGGAAAGGTTTGTTTTTCTCACGGCCGCCTGCCGGCGCGAGAAGTCGAAGCCGGACCACAAGGGAGTGAAAATAAAAGATTCAGCCTTCCTCTCCTGCAGGCCGAGATCTGCACCCTGGGTAATATTGAGTGCCGTGTTAATGATCGGAAACGGACCCGCGTACGAAGGTTTGCAGCCGATCACCATATCGCGGGGCTGCGTTCGGTCGGAAGACTGAAAGCGGCGGAGCCGGATATCGTCTTCAAGATCGAAGCCTGTAAAGGCGTTTGGCGCCCGATGCGACCTGGCGCGCGAAGCGCCCAGATAGGCGCGGACCAAACGGTTCTTATAAAAGTTATGCATTGAAAACTCATTGATGTCCACCCTCCATGCCATGAGCACACAAAAGAGGCCCAACGAGGCGATAAGGCACAGCGGAGCCAGCGACCCTGGATACATGAGCGACCAGTATTGATCCACCATGCGCTGAAACGAGAACGCGTCTTTACAGCAGAGTTGCTGAGCCACCCTTGGATCCACCAGCAAAGGCATCCGCCCCACGACTTCGACGGCCCAGAACAAGCCGAACGACACGCCCGAAAGCAACCCCACGATGAACACTGCCGGAGCGAGACTCAGGACTAGGCGGATCGGCAAGCTCTGAGATTCCTGGCCATCCCGGCCGGAGCGCGGACTGAACGCCAGTTTTGCACCAATGCCTGTGATCGCCACCCAACTGACGCCTCCGGCCGCGGCGACCTTCAAGCCCAGCATAGCGATCCACAACGGCATGAAGAAGCAGATCGCGCAAATCGACAGCCAACCGACGATCGCCAGCCCTAACCATGCGCCCAAACGGCTCCACCACTCCCTCTGTTCATCGGACAGGTCTTTCCCAAACAGGCCGATAAGCACCAAAAGAACGCACGCGATCACGGTCAGCATGAGCGCGAGACCGGCGCTGCCCGAAAGCCACAGCCCTCGTTCGGTGTTCTTGCCGAAGATGTGGAGAACTGAATAGAGCCAATCAAAGAGCAGCGCGCCGGTGACGATGCTCCCAACAACGGCGATGCGCCAAATCAAGGGAGCCAGTATCCGGTCGAGCAGCGGCAACCAACCACTATTTCCTTCGGCGTGGAGATTCCTGAAGGTCGCTAGCAAAACCATCCCGAGCGCGGCCACTAGCGCGAATGCCAGCGCGACGTCGACCTGCCGGATCTTAGCGCTCGGGTACCACCACAGTACTGTGGTTTCGAGGAGCGCCCCCAAAACGACTAATGGCAGAATTTTGGAAGCAACTTCGAAATCGTTGTACCCGCGAGGAGTATTGAAGCCTCCGCGATACGGACCAAAGGTCTTGAGATTGTGCGCTCCAATCCGATAGCACGCCCAAGTCAGCGGAATGCCTCCAACTAGAACAAGCAGCACGAAATGAAGGAATCCATCCCTGGCCTCAGGCGTAAAGGCAGGTTCCGCAAAAACCCGGAGATGGAGCATCAAAAAGATAACGACTCGCGGCAGCAGCAAGACCGCTCCAAGCAACGAAATCAGAACCATGAAGTTCAAGAGCGAATTGCGCAACCATGTCGACGCGATCGTCCAACTGTCTGCGGAAAACAGCCCGGCCTGCGGCGCTAGATACCGTGAATACTGCCGCAAAAGGCGGATCGGCCGCACATGGTCCGCGTGTGGATCGGAATTGCGGGTGATCCATCCGAATCGCTCGGAAACCTGCGCGCTTGTATGCGATGTACTCCGCTCGGCACAATCGTCTCCCAGCAAAAGACTCGTAGCGTTGCCGCGCATCGACTGCTGCACGGAATCGACGCTGCCCTTGCGCTTGATCCAGGAGATCAGCCAGCTCCCGATGTAGCCTCCTCCTGACACAGTCGAAAGGACATCGATGTAGGGCAGAAGGTTGCGATCCGCCATTCCCTGTAGGAGCCCGAGCGCAAAGGTGGCGCTACGGATTCCGCCGCCGGAAAGAGCCACCCCGAACAGACACGAATCAAAAGCCCGCCGTTGACACGTGCAGGAAGTGTTAGAAAAACCAGTCTCCGATCTGATATCTTCAAGACCGCGGTCGGACGGGTCTAAGGCACGGAGGCGGACCAAACGGGACCGCGCGATCTCATCCAATTCGGCACTCTGAACCATGGAGAAAGGAATCGCCACCCCGAGATGCTGGCACAATGTGCGCAGCCTGCGGGAATTCAGAAGCAGACGCATTTCTCGGTCATTCTTCCTCTTATCTGCTCTCATCTTGACCCACCTGTCGGCGAGTTTCCACACCCGTGAACCCTGTGGGCCCGTTGCTAAGACGTCTCTCGCGCGAACGTCGATCGCCTCCTCGATGAAGAATCTCCCTTCAGGAACAAATTCCTTTGCAAGGGCAAGGATGTTTTGGTGCGACGCACCTCCCAGCAGCCAGCTGGTAACGTTCTCGTAGAGTTCCTCGCGCGTGAGCCGCTCGGGCTCAGCCGAAACCTCCCTGTCGCCTGCTTGAGGCTTGTCCGTCGCGTTCGCTCCGCCGCCGGCTTGCGAATCCACCGGCCGGGCTCGAGGCACGAGTGTGACGGCTCCCAATAGGCCTTCTGCCTGAAGGGTATCGATGCGCCTGACGATCACGCTTAACGCCGCTTCAGAGGTCCGCTTGATCTTGTACTCGTCGGAGGAGGCAAGCCAATCCCGGCGATTCTTACGGACAAATCTGTTAAGCATCGAGAAGATCTTGGGATGATTTGTATAGCTTCGCCGGAGCCCAACCTGTAAATCGCGCATATCGTGACCTGGGTTCAGAGTCGATCCTGAATTCCCCAAGCGGATCGTCTGGGTCCCAGTCATCCTTACTCAGCATACCCGCGAGGTCGAGCAGATCTTGCAAGCTCGAATAATCGCGAGCGCCGCACCTCTCTCGCAAATCCTCCTTCCCGCCGACGCCATCCAGGCTGGCATCTTTCGGGTAGCGTTCATGCAGAAACCAGGCCTGCGTGGTTATCCTGGTCGCGAGTTCCAGAATCGGCTCCGTGATGTCCTCCCTTCATGGCGCGCTGCCGTATGCGGCACCAGCCGGGCGGCGACCCGGTTTAGAGGCTCAATTTGGCGTTTACGGTACGTGTGAAATGGCGTCCGCAGAACGCGCATTGCACCTACTTGATCGATCCGATCTTGGAAAACAGCTTTCCAGCATCGAACTTCGCTCCAAACAGAAATTGCAGCGAGTCCTTGGCGTTGTCTACGGTCTTGGAGTTAAATAGCCCGAAGTTCTGATGGATGTTCGCGCCAAAGCCGAGGATGAAGGGTGTCATCGGGACCTTCAGAAAACCTTCCACCCCGATGCGCCATGGCCGCGCGTAACGAACACCGTCGGGAGGGCTAATATCGAAATTACTGAACCTCCCGGTCACAACGTCCACATAAGATTCGAGCTCTGGCGCCACGTCGGTGGAATAGCTCATGCGGTACAGTCCGAGCCGGGTTCCCAGGCCGAAGTTGGTATAAAACTCGTGTTCATTCGCCGATACGGCGTCAGACTGGATGTCGCTGATCGGCGTCTCGAATCCTACCTTGGCGACTGGACCCAAGGATAGTGCGTACGGCCGTGCCGAATAATGCCAAGTAGGGAATAGGAACGGAATCGAAGCTCCGCCGGTTAATGTAGCCGATTTCCTTGCCGTAATAAATGTGGCCACGGTATTCGGGCACGGAGGTGCCGGCGAACTCGCGGAGCTACCCGAGCCCCCGGTGCTGCCCCCCGAACCGCCTCCGGAGGAACCGCCAGAGGACTGGGTCTTTGAGGTGGTCGTGCCGCCACCGGTCGGAGTGGTGGAAGGCGTTGAGGCCGTACAGGCAGCAACCGGTAACGACGTGAGCCGCGCGTCAAAGAACGTCTCAAACATGACTCGCTTGTAGCTCCGCGTGGGCTGCCCGTTTTCGTCGTATTGCCAGAAGGGCCCACCCCAGACCCAGTTCTTTGTCATGTTCATTCCCAGAAAAATGCTCTCGTCGGAAAAACTATTGTTGTCGAACGAAAATAGCCCGCCGGCCGCCATGTAGCCCCGGACACGGCCCCAATCGAAGATCGAATGGGCAAGAAATGGATACGACTGCGAGTACCTTTGCGAGGGGGGTGGAACCGTTTGGGGCCGGTTTCGTGCTTCACATATCAATTTGTTGAAGTCAATATCGCTCGGCAATATCGGTCCGGCGTGCTCCAGTACCACCACGCAATCTCCTCCGTCTACAGGATTTTTGAGGGTCAAACCTGTTTCCCCAGAGGAATCGACCGCCTCAGACTGTATTTCGCTCCCCTTCGTGTTCACCAAGGGGACGCCATCACCATTGACAAACACACTGAGCGAAAGCGCGGACTTGGACGAATCGGTCCCACTGCTCGCGGGCGGCGGGTCGACGTCCACGATAAGTTTGGTATCACCCTCCTTGGGGACCGAGCGCAGGAGCACGCGCGAGAACTTCGTGCCTTCCACTGTGACATCCTTCGTCACACGCTGCGTCTGGTCTTTCGAGAGCCAGGCAATACGAACCAACTCGTCCTTCGAAACCGCGCTCTTTAGGAGCAACTCCACCTTGGGGGTGGTAATGTCCAGTTTATTTGCATAAGTCGGAGAGCCCTTTGACGGCGCGGGACCGGCAGCTATATCCACCTGCTCGTCGTTAACACAGACCGTGACGCTGCCGCTAGACGCCGGTACCATTGCCGTGATCTCGGAAGTGCCCGCACGTATCGTCTCCGCGTAGATCTGCTGGTCCTTGTTGACCGTGCTGTCACAGACACCGGCGATAATCTTCTTGGAGGGGCCCACGACCCCTTGGATAGTCGTCCGTTCCCCATGCGCTGGTTGCAACGCCACTAGAACGAAATTGCCTTGCGCCAGGGCAGGACCGCTGGAGAACGTTACATCAAACTTGGAATCCTTGAGCGATCCCGCCACGGACGCCTCGTCCTTGGTATCCCGGATCTGCCGTTGTTGGCCATTGACGCACACCGAAACAGTGCCGGAAGCCGAAGCGAACTTGTACGTGCGCCCCTGGATTTCCGAGTCGCCGGCAGCGAGCGCCAGTTTGGCGTCCGTGTCTGGATTTCCGTCATCGCACACAGAAGCAGGGGCCTTCGCCTTCTGTTTGTTGGCCATGGCCGCGGGCTGGGCCTGGGGCGTCTTCGCCGCCGGGGCGGGAGAAGATGGCGCTGGCATGCTGGAAATCGCCGCCATGGCTGGCGGTGGGTCGTCTTCGCTGGTGGAGTCAGCTACCGCTTTTGCCGCGGAATGGGCCAGGTCAGTATTGCCGCTGATTACCCACGCCTGCACGATCCAGCCAGACTTCAGCAGTAGTAACGGGATTGTGAAGTCGCCCGACGGTAGAGGCCAGTTCGGCTCCGTTCTCACTTCACCACCCTCTTTGGAGACCGTGATTCTCACCATGTGGTTCGGATCGGTGGTGTGCCCGGTTACGACGCCATCCGGCGTAGCCGTGTTGATCCATATCGCCGGCGCGGGTTTGGGCGCCGCAGCGCGTTTTCTAGCCGCAGGTTTGCTTGCTGCGGGCATCGGTGTGGGCTTCTGGTCTGCTTGTTGCGCGCTTATAGATCCGCACAAAGCCACTAATAGCGGCAATAGATTTATGGCGCTTGTCCGCATATCTCGATTAGCGTAATTGGAAACTCAAAAAAGGACAAGAAATACTTTAGGAATTTCTGGACTCGTTCATTCCCAGTCCGCACGGCCACAGTCAAAAATGGGAATGCGCCGACAACGAGCCGCAAAATCAGACCCACGATTGATGGATTTTCCCGCAACATACCCAAAAAAGGGGGGGATCATCCCCCCGGCTGGGAGCTTTTAGGGGTACTTCCTCTGGGTCTAAAAAAAAGAGCCCGTCGGGTTTTGAATCGGCTCAGTTCCTGATGCTTTGTGTTTACATTTCTGAACAGTTAAGGTGACGAAGGACCTGAAGAAATGCGACATTCGCTTAGGTAAATCGGCTAAAATGCTGCGTTCCAGTTGACAAGAGAGCCTACTTAGGACATTATCTTCAGTATTTCAAATTCAGTGCGCTACGCCGGGACAGTTGCAAGAATTGTTTTTCTCGCTAGGGTTCCCATCATTGTTTGGCTACTCCTGGTAATTTTCAGCCTGTTCGGCCCGACGAGCAGCTTCACTAGGGGTCTATTCGATGTAGATGAGGCTTTCGGACTTCTCTGGGTTAGCCTGGCGGTAATCCTGGTTACTGCCGGCATCGTCGTCTCCGTGAATTTGCTCATCGAACACGGGATCGATCGCTCCTTGCCAGGGTCCGGACTGCCGCATTATCACTCTTACTCCCCCTCCAAGGTTCTGTTCTGGGTCGCTCAGGTACCAGCGGTGCTGCTGCTCTGCTACACCTTCCTGACGACGGAGCGCGACGCCATCGTCAAGGCGCTAGAGATCCTCGCGGGCGGGATGCTCGCTTTCCTCGTGGTTGTGGCCGCACAACTGGGTGAGTTCCTGCTGGCCGATCCCGGCCGGCATCCGCCCAACTACCTGATCTATCCATTCGATCAACTACCCATCCTCGGTCCGTTACTGTTTTTGGCCTACCGCAAGGAGTGGGGTATTGTCGCGTGGTTCCGCGGCAGGCTGGACAAACTGGCGCGGTACCTGGCCACGCGCTGCCCCGGACTATTTCACGGGTATCTGTACCAAGACCCTCCCGCTCAGCCCGCCTTCTTCACGGGCTACCTTTTCGCGGCTGTCCTAGCATTGCTTTCTTTCTCCATCTGGATTGTGATTGGCGGTTTCAAGCAAGGCCACATCGGGGCGCCAGCTACCTGGACCACCATTCCATCCCTCGCCTATGTCTGTCTCGCGCTGGTTGTGCTGAGTTGGATCTTCTCGGCTTTGACCTTTTTCTTCGATCGCTGGCGCGTCCCGCTCCTGTTAATCGTGGTTCTGTGGACTTTAGCTGTGGGCCGCTCCACTGAAACGGACTATTACTACCGCGTCAGTGTTGACCCACACAACCAAGTCGAATTTCCCAAGCCCGCTGACATCCTCGATCAGAAAAGTAGACCGGTGATCATCGCCACGGCGGGTGGGGGGATTCAGGCGGCGGCTTGGACGGCCAGAGTAATCGAGGGCATCGAGGTCCGGACGAATAACCTTTTGCTGAAAAATACCGCGCTGATCTCCAGCGTCTCCGGCGGATCGCTCGGCGCACTGTACGTCGGCGCATATCTTTATGGCAATGCTCCTCAAAAACTGGGGTGCCTGGAAGACGTGAACCGAGCTGCGCGTGCGTCCAGTCTCGATGATGTTGCCTGGGGCTTGGTCAATCCCGACCTCTGGCGCGCGTTCTGGCCCGTCGTCCGCGATCCCGTGATCGATCGCGGCTGGGCGCTGGAGCGTTCCTGGGAAGAGCGGTCGGACTTGCAGGAGGTCTACCTGTCGGACTGGGCCTATCGGGCCAAGCTCAAGAACTTGCCTGCGTTCCTGTTCAACACTACGGCCATCGAAACGGGCAGTCCGGTCGTCTTCACCAACACGGATTTTCCCGATCGCAACGACCCCTGGGCTTGGGACAAACGCCACATCCGCAATATTTTGGATCTCTGCGGACATGATTGCAAACTTCGCGTTTCTACCGCCGCACGGCTATCCGCCACGTTTCCCTATGTTTCGCCCGCAGCCCGTGGCTATCCGTGCCCGGCTTATCACATCGTCGACGGCGGCTACTACGATAATTATGGCGTGACAACGGCCATCGCGTGGCTGATGGAGGCGCTGCACGGAACGCCGACCGAATGTGCACGGACGCCGGAGAAGGTGGCGATCGTGGTCATTCGGCCTGGCTCTGATGAGGACGATAAGTCCGGCCGTGTTACGGGCTGGAACTATCAGTTCAGTGCACCATTGGACGGGATCGTCAACATTCGCAGCGATGATCAGCTCCGGGCGGACCAAGGGCTCTTAAGCCTGGTAACTAAACTGCTCGCGCAAACTCAGGCCTCTCCGGGGATTCATGTGTGTACTTTTGAGTTCGCGTACCCTAGAAACCCTCCGACCGGCTGCAACCATCAGCCATTGTCGTGGAAGCTCACCGGACTCCAGAATGCTTGCATAGATGAGGCTTGGAAGGATGAAATTGGAAATTCCAATGGCGTGCTCGCCCAGAACCTTCAGCGGCTTGACGATTACCTGAGCGGCGGACAATGTCTACCACAGTAAGCTGGCCGCTACTGCCCACGTTTCTCGACGCGAACACACGCACGCTGTTCGTTCGAGTGACGACCGTTGCCATCGTAGTGTACCCGATCCTTCTAGCTTGGTTCACGGCGCCGTCGAAGTTTCTCACCGATAACAGCTATGAAGCCAAGCTACACGGGCCCAGAATCTCGGCACGGGCTCTCCCTCTGGAACTCCCCAAAGATGAGGCTGAGCTGACTCGGACTCTACGAGCAAACGATCCGATTCGGCACGAGGCTCAGTTGAGACTCCATCGCCGTGCTCTCGCTTGGGATAACGTTTTCATAGAAATATACGTTCTACAGTTCGCGGCCGTGGCACTGATGGTCGTGACTTCCGGTCGCATGCGATTGCTCCAGATCCTTGCCATTGCTTCCATCGTGACTGCCGGGATCTTCGATTGGCTGGAGAACCTCCGCATACAGGAGATTCTGAATTGCGGCGGTCCTTCGTTCGGAGACCTTATCGCGCGTGTGACCTTCGTCTCCACGACAAAATGGATAGCGATCTTCGTCGCATTCTTGCTGTTGAGCCCTATTGTTTGGAGACTGCCCAGAACCGGCCACAAGTTCCGCATTGCGCTTTGCACTGCATTGATCGCGGCGGCCGTAGTCGGGTTTGTCGGGGTTCTTCCCTCTCTTCATAGTCTGCTGCCACTGAGTCTGCTGATATATGGCATCGTGCCTGTTCTCATTCTCTGGCGCTTTGTGATCAGCCCCGCCGTGGAAGCGATCGACACCCGTCTCCAGGCCACAGCCGCACTTTTGGCGACGAATGAGATCCAGGCAATACAGGAACACGGCGGAGTGGCACGGTTTAACGTCGAGCTTCGGAGCACCGCCCCGAAATGGTCCCTGGAGAACGTGGAACGTCACGCGGAAGTGCCGCAAGGGCCCTCTTCCACGCGGACAGGACCAAGCATATGAAATGTAAACGACGAGAGTTTCTCACCAGACTTGCGGCGCTTGGAGCATCCAGCTTGGAGTCTTTGAGTGCCAGACCGCAGCCGCCGGCGCCGCGCAGGATCGTGTTGGCACACGGTCTCTTGGGCTTTTCAAAAATCGCCGACTTGGCTTATTTCAATGGAGTACGCGGCTGCTTCGATACGGGTTGCGAATTCATTGAGCCTCAAGTAGCTCCCACCGGAGCGATCAAGGATCGAGCGCAGCAACTCGAAGATGCGATTCGGAAGAATGTCCCAAGCGGCGAACTCAACGGTCGCGGCACGATTCACATTGTTGCGCACAGCATGGGTGGACTGGATGCCCGGTATCTGATTTCGAGCAAAGGACTCAAGCGTGCATCCTGGTTTGCTTCGGTGACCACGATCTCAACACCGCATCGCGGCAGTCCTCTCGCGGATATCATTACTGGAAGGCGTCAATTGACGCTAGAGGATTTTGATCCTCTGGCGATATTGGCCAGACCGGATCACTGGCTCAAGTTCTTTAAGTCGCTCGGAAGACCCGATCCTTCTCTGAAAGATCTGAAAGACATGTTCTCGCCGCAAGGCTTTGCGAAGACTTGCGACGATCTCAAAGGGTATTTCTCACAGATTTTCGATAACAAGCCGGATGCTTTTGAAGAACTTACGTCAACCTACACAGCGGTATTCAACTCCACGTATACCGATTGGGAGGGTGTCCCGCTGCGCAGCTACGCCGGCGTATCGACGCCGGACGAAACGATGTCGGCCGAATTGTATGGGCCATGGGCAATATTGAAGTCGCTTGCCGGAAATAACGATGGGGTGGTACCGCAGTCTTCTTCAAGCTGGGACAACGCCACGGCAGAAGTTGTCGCAGACCACTTCGAGGAGGTCGGGCTGGCATCTCGCTTCGACGGCTCCCTGGGAATACGTAAACATTTTGACGTGTGTAATCTGTATAGGGCCGTCAATCGCTGGCAGGCCGCCTTAAAGTCGCCTAGCTAAATGGAAGGCTGGGCGGTTAAGCGGGCTCCCCAGGCTTCGACGACTCTCGGCTCGATACTCTTTTTCTCACGGCGCGAGATTCGGATTCTGTTGCCAGCGGCACTCAAGATTTGATCGACGGCGGGTGTGCCTAGCTCGGAGTGGTAAAGCTTCACCAGCGCGCTGGAGTCGAAGAAGTATCCCGGCAAAGATCAACGGTCCCCGCGCTCAGCGACAATTTCGGCAGCCATAGAGCCGGGAATTTTAGCGAGGCGCCGACGTACTTCATCGAGCTCGGGGCCCGGTTCGGCGGCTGGGAGGCCCCGCTTGATTTTTTCAATGTACTCGACAGCCAAGCTGGATCGGCTGGAAGCGGGTGCGGCTTTGATCACGCTGAGAACGACGTGTTCGTGCTCCTTTAAATCCAGCGGCTGGAGTGGGCGCAGTACGCCGTCTTCATACACAGCGTCCACCTGGATAGGCATGCCCCTATTGTAAATCCAAATCGGGTTTTTGGAAGAGCGCAGAGAGCCGTGCGCTGGCACCGCGCTGGCACGCGCGAACGGCCTGCGAGGAGGTCGCCCGTCGCCGAACAACTTCCTATTGCACGGCGGTTACCATTTTGGTAACCTTGAGGCGGTGAGGATCATCAGTAAGGCTGCGATCACCGAATTCAGCAAGACACACAAAGATGCGTTGGAGCCGCTGCTGTATTGGCACAGTATGACCAAGCGAGCCGCATGGAGACATTTGGCCGATGTCCGAGCCGACTTTCCGCACGCCGATGCTGTGGGCATTTTCACGGTGTTCAACATCAGCGGAAACAAGTATCGGCTCGTCTCGGTGATCAAGTACCGATGGCAGATCGTCTACATCCGGCACATCCTCACGCATGCCGAATACGATAAGGGGAAATGGAAACTATGAGCGCTACGTTACTCGATGAACGTCAATATCGAAAGCTACTCGATGTGACTCTGCCCGTCGCCATCCGAACGGAGGAGGAATACCATCGCCTGCTCGGCGCGGCCGCAGCTCTCATGGACAAACCAGAAGATGAGATGTCCGAGGAGGAGGGCCGGCTCCTGGAACTGCTCAGCATCCTGATCGACGAATACGAAAACCGGGCACACCCGCTTCCGAAGGCCAAACCGCATAAGATGCTGGCATATCTGCTCGAAGAGAAAAACATGAAGCCGAGCGACCTCTGGACCGTACTGCCCAAGAGCCGTGTATCGGAAATCCTGAACGGCAAGCGCAGCATTAGTAAGACGCAGGCCAAGCAGCTCGCCGAACTCCTTCGCGTGCCTATCGACCTGTTCGTGTAGCCAGTGTCACGTGCCCGCGTCTTGTTCGGCGTCGAGGCCTGCGGAGCACATCGGTATACACACCGGATGGATGTCACAGGCAGCGAAGGGGCAGAGGAGGTAATTGGGCACCGGCTGCGGCAATTGGCACTCCACCGGCAGTGAGCAGGCCGAGCGGGCCCGATGCTAAACGGCGCGTCCGGGCGCGATTCTTGGCCCATTCGGGGGTGACCGCGCTGGCACCGCGCTGGCACGCCAGCACTCTGTGGCACCTTTCTGGCAGTTCGCGCCGTACCAACTGAACGTGTTTGCACTGACTTAGACCGAACTGAACTGGACTGAACTGGCGCTATACACGTTCGATTCCCGTTAGCGCTACCAAACTTAAATCTAGTTTTTTCAGCTATTTACACGGCTAAATCGAACGATCTCAAATGCATACCCGTTAGCGTTCGGAATGCCAAATGTTTTCATAGACTTGCGAGCAAGCATGATTCGATGGAGACCACCGCTCGCAAAATCGTGGTCGCCGGACTCGTCTCCTTTCATCGCGCTTCCTTGGCTGGACGGGTCGCGCTGGTGATGGGCGCCAACTCTGGCATCGGCTTTGAAACCGCACGTGCTCTCGCTCGACTCTGATCCTGCCACTGCCGATCGTCTCTGGAGTGTCAGCGAAGCGTTGTCGGGAGTGTCTATCCCATTGCCAGCCGGGCTTGCAAGAGGTGCAGCCAATGCATGAGGCGAGCGAGGCAGCGCGGCCGCCACGACAGGCGGCGATTCTGGCGGCGGCCGTCAAGGGTTTTCTTCCAGTTCGGATACCGACCCTGTCGCAACCGGTGTCGGCTGGACGTCGTTGCTGTCTCCATTTCGACCCCGGTCAAGCGGGGTAGCGAGGAATAAGTCGTTGAAATCGGCCTTCAGGAAATCGGCAGCCCACTTGCCTGATTCTCGTCGAAAGATCTGGCTCGCGTGTACGAGGGGTACCCCTGAATGGCAGACACGGCAGACTTAAGGATCATCGAAGACACGCCGAAGGCGGTCTCGAGACGCAGGTTCATCAAAGGAGTCATCGCGGGCGGCGCCGCAGTCTCGTCAGCGAACTATCTGTTCCGCGCCTCCGTTCTGCTCGGCCAGATACCAGGTGCCGGCGAGCGGCTCATTACCATCCACATTAATGGCCAACAGCGGCGAGTCGATGTCATGAAGCAGGAGACGTTGGCGTGGACACTTCGCTACAAACTGGGCCTTACGGGCACCAAGCTGGGCTGCGACCGCGCCGAGTGCGGCGCCTGCACTGTCCTCATCGACGATGTGCCGCATTATTCATGCTCGGTGCTGACACACACCGTGCGCGCCCAGAAGGTCGTGACCATCGAAGGACTAGCGAATGCGGACGGAACGCTGCACCCGGTACAACAGGGCATCATCGACGAACAAGGATTCCAGTGCGCATTCTGCATGTCCGGCTTCATCATGGCCACGGTTGGATTCCTGAAAACAAATCCAAGCCCCACGAGGTCGGAATTGGCCCACGGTATTTCGGGAAATCTTTGCCGTTGCCAGGACTATGACAAGATCCTGACCGCGATGATGCGCGGCGCAGAGAATCTGAGGAGGGCTAACCGTGTCTCGTAGGGTTGCTGAGCCCAACAAAGCCGCCGAGCCTCAATACGGAGCTGGTTACAAGCTGATCGGCAAGAACTACACGACTGCCGATCTCTACGCGAAGGTCACCGGCAAGGCGAAGTACGCCGAGGACTATCGCGCCGAAGGCATGCTGTTCTGTAAGCTTCTGCTCAGCCCGCTGCCACACGCGCGCGTAAAACGCGTCGATGTCAGCAAGGCTCTGGCGATGCCCGGCGTCAGGGCGATTCTTACGGCGGACGATCTTCCCGCTCCGGCCGACACGCTTACCGACAACGGCACAGTGATTAAGGCGAGCAAGTGGGGTGAACGGGGACTAACGATGGAGCCCCTGTACCAGGGCGAACCGATTCTCGCCGTGGCCGCGGTGGACGAACTCACCGCTGCGGAAGCGATCGAAAGGATTCACATTGATTTCGAGCGGCTGCCCTTCGCGGTCGATCCCCTCGATACGCTGCGACCCGGCGGTCCGAACCCGCGAACGGACGGAAACATTTGGTCGACCCCGCAAGGCGGGGTTGCGCCCGTGGTTGCGGAGCTTAAGTGGACTGACGCGGATTTCGATGAGGCCAGGTACGGGCGATTGCCAATGGGCAAGACACCTGACGAGTGGTCGTATGGCGACCTCGATGCAGGCTTCAAGAATGCCGCCCTCGTACTGGACGAAACATTCGTCACGCCAGACGTCAGCCATCAGACTCTTGAGCCCCGCAGCGCGATGGCTTACTGGCAGAACGGCAAGGTCTACCTTCACACCGGAACTCAGAGCACGGCCCAGACTCGGCCTGCCATCGCACGATGGTTGAACATGGATGCGGAGAAAGTCGTGTTCATCAGCGAATATACAGGTGGCGGGTTCGGCAGCAAGATAACCGGGGGCGTCACCATGATTATCCCGGCGCTCTTGTCGAAGAAGGCCAACGCCCCCGTCATGATGCGGATCAGCCGCGAGGAGGAGACTTTCATAGGACGGGCGCGGCCCGGTTTTCAAGGTCGAATGAAAGTCGGGTTTTCGAAAGAAGGACGGATCCTTGCTCTTGATATGTTCGTGATTTCGGACAACGGTCCTTACGACGCACAAGGCGACGCTCCGACATCGGGGCATATGGTCTCGTTGCTGTACCAGCCACAGGCCATGCGCTGGCGCGGCGTGACCGTGCTGACAAACACGCCGCCACGCAGTGCGCAAAGTTCGCCCGGCGGATTGCAGGGGACCGCGATCACCGAGCCGATCATCGCGAAAGCCGCTCGAAAGCTCGGCGTAGACCAGGTCGCGATCCGCTACATCAACTGCCCGGAAGGCAAGGCGCTTTATGGGCCGCCGGTACAGGGCAAACTTCAGCACGCCACGAGCGCCTTCCTCAAAGAAGCGCTCCAGCGCGGCGCGGAACAATTCAAGTGGCGGGAGAAGGTGGCACGCAGCCCGAAGCGTATTGGCTCGAAGGTGCGCGGCGTCGGCGTATCACTCAGCTGCTACGTCGGTGGCACTACCGGGTTCGACGGACTTCTCGTCATCACCCCCGATGGTCGCGTCCGATTCCAGTCTGGAATTGGAAATCTGGGAACGGAGTCGGTGATCGACGTCCACCGCGCTGCCGCGGAGGTTCTCGGTGTCCCATGGGAAAAGTGCGATGTCGTGTGGGGCGATACGTCGAAGCATCTTCCCTTCACATGTGTGTCCGGTGGCAGCCAAACGACGCACGCGATGACACGAGCAGCGCATGCGGTGGCAATGGATGCCAAGCAGAAACTCCAGGAGATCGCCGCGAAGAGTCTGGACGGTAAACCCGAGGACTACGCGGTCGCGAATGAGCGTGTCTTCAGGAAGGGGCACGGCTCCGGGATGACTTTTGCACAGGCCGCTAAGCGCGCCATTGAACTCGGCGGTAAGTACGATGGCCACGAAGCGCCAACGGACGTCAACAAAGCGACTAAGGCATCCGTCGCGGCACTGGCCGGCCAGGGACTGGTCGCTGCCGCGCGCGACAACTACCCGCGCGACGGAATGACGCATTCCTATGTAGCAAGCTTTGCCGAGATCGAAGTCGATGTCGAAACCGGCAAGTATTACATTGTGGACTTCCTCGCGTACGCCGATGTGGGTACAGTAATTCACCCGCGTGCGCTCGGCGGACAGGTTCTCGGGCGGTCGACGCTGGGCATTGGCCACGCGATTGGCCAGAAGTGGGTCTTTGACCCCCATTACGGCGAAATGGTTTCCAAGCGGTTCCACCACAACAGGCCGCCCACGATCCTGGATGTTCCAGTGAACATGCAATGGGCAGCGTTGGATATTCCTGATCCCGAGACGCCGGTCGGCGCCCGCGGCATCGGCGAGCCGCCTGTCGGGGGCGGGTGTGCGTCCATCTTGAACGCCCTCTCGGACGCGCTTGGCGACGAGGTCTTCCGGCGGGCGCCCGTCAACGCCGACACGATTTTGACTTCGCTTGAAGCTGGGCGGCCGATGCAACATCCCTTAATTGCGCACATTTGATTCGAGAGGACCTATGGCAGTAATACGAGACGTCATGCCGGCCTTTGAGTTGTTTCAGCCGAACTCGATCGCTGACGCACAGAAGCTTCTCCAACAACATGGAGCAGATGCCTGGATAATGGCCGGCGGACTCGACAGCTTTGATTGGCTAAAGGATCGAATCAAGAGACCGAAGGCGGTGGTCGATCTAAGCGGAATCGGAGAGCTCAAGGGCGTTCGGGTCAGCGGCGACGGCATCGAGATCGGTGCGATGACTACACTCACTGAAGTCGTAAAGCACCCCGTCATCAGAGAGAAGTATAGTCTTCTGGCGGAGGGCGCGGAACTGGCTGCTTCGCCTCAGATCCGGAACCAGGGTACGATCGGCGGCAATGTATCGCAGGACACGCGCTGCTGGTATTACCGTGGGGGTTGGCCGTGTTACCGTGCCGGCGGGAATATTTGCTACGCCGATACGCCGACAGGCCGGAACCGCGAGCACGCAATTCTTCACGCCGAGCGATGCGTGGCGGTGAACCCGTCCGATTCGGCTCCGGCGCTGATCGCCCTGGACGCCAAATTCGTCTTACGCACGCCTAAAGGTGAGCGAATCGTCGACGCCGAGGACTATTTCATCGGGCCTGACATCGATATCACCCGGCTTCACATATTGAAGCCCGGGGATCTGCTGACGGCCATTCGTATTCCGTCTACATGGGCCGGCGCGCGATTTTATTTCGAGAAGGTGCGGGACAGGAACGTCTGGGATTTTGCCTTGTTGAACGTAGCTTCAGCAATGCATGTTTCTGGCAACACGATTGAGAGCATCCGCCTTTCCGTGAACGGCGCTGCCGCTCGTCCACTGCGATTAAGAGCAGTGGAAAACGCCGTTCGCGGAAAGCCGGCGACAACAGCAACAGGTGAAATGGCGGGGAGACTGGCCGTTCAGGGAGCTGTCCCGCTACAGTTCAATGCCTATAAAATCCCGCTAATGAGAAACCTCGTGAAACGCGCAATTGGCGGAGTGGAGGAGGCGAAGTGGGCATCTTAAAGCCGATTACCGAATGGGCAACGAGTCCCTGGGGACAGAATGTGCCCATCCACATTGCGTGGTTCTTGATTTGGGTTGCTGCGCTCGCGGGCTTGCTGTTCCTCATCGTGCACTCAATTTACGTGCGGTATTTCGCCAAAAGGGAAGAATTTGCGGGCAGTGCTCCGACCACGCTCGCGGCCGTGCTACCGAAACAAATTCCCAGACATTCACTGGCAGCTCGGTTGTTTCACTGGATTATGGCAGGGGCGATGTTCACGCTGCTCGTCACCGCTTTCCTTCCGAAGGTGGGCGTGCGGTTTGATTGGGTGACCTACCATTGGATCGCCGGAACCGTCCTCACTGTTTCCATCATCTTTCACATTATTCATGCCTCCTTTTGGCTGGACTTCTGGGCAATCTGGCCGGACAAAGCCGACCTGGTGGATGCACTGAGAAGGGTGCGAAGGTTTATGGGCCGGCCGGCGCCACCGCCGCGGAGGTTCGCGAAATACCCGTTAGAGAACAAGCTCTACCACGGTGCGATCATAGCGACCGGTTTGTCCGCCATCGGAACAGGTGTGTTCATGCTGTTCCGAGTCCGCACGATCTTCTTCACGCGTAATCCTTATCTCTTTAGCGACATGACGTGGGGTATGATGTACGTGCTCCACGGGTTGGCTGGCGTCGGATTGATCGGGCTGGTCATGGTGCACGTATACTTCGCGGTTCGTCCGGAGAAATTGGACATCACAAAATCAATGATATTCGGCTCAATGAGGCGTGAGTTCTATTTGACGCACTACGATCCGCAGCGTTGGAGAGTCGAAGCTTCAGGCTCACCATCGAGATCCGAGGGAGACTAAGAGATGCTGGCCGAGGTCCGGGAGCGATGTGACGTTATCGAAGAGTGCTACGAGTTCATGCTGGCTTACGCCGCGCAGGGACTCCCGAGTGACAAAAGCAGCCGGTCCGGTGGACAAATCCGAGAATTCATGCGGCGCGCTGTCAAAGCGCTGGCCGGGCTGGCAGAGACCTGTTTGATGGCCGTGAAATACGAAGGGCTTGAGCCGGCGGAACGATACGAGGCGTTCTTTGCGGTCCTCGACCGCGACGCACGCGACTCGCTTGCTGCCATGGAGTTGGTGCTAGCCCAACCGGCTATCAGCTCTCAGTTGATCGACAACCTGAACGCTTCGATCCACCTCCGCGCAATGCTCACAGATCTGTTTCTGGTTGGCGAGATCCTCAGCGCTCATTGCGTCCAAGGTACAGCGCAGGCGAAGTCGGTTGGCTCCCTTTCAAGCGGCGAACCTCCTCGTTGACCTTCAGTGGCCCCGATAGTCTGCTCCGACATAAGCCCGTTTCGTTCTCCCTGCGGCCCTTACTCGAGTGATGCTCGTGATACTGCCTGTCACCGGCTCGACACTGTAGACGTCTACCGGACACTGTTCCGATGCATTAAAGCCATTGTCATTTGAAACCTCAGCGTTTACGCAGAGTCCAGCCGCGCGGATTTGGCATGAGAATTGCTTTTCTCATGTGCGTATAGCCGTCGAAGTCCGCTGCTGCAATGATTTCCAATTGCCTGGCGTTCTGGATCTGGCGAAGGGAGCTTCAAATGTTAAGACTTTTTATGGAACCGACGCACGGAATCACCGCAACGTGCCTGCTGAGCTTAGCCTTTCTAGGCGGATGCGGTAGCGTTAAGCCGACAAGTCAGGATACCGAGACCAACGCGGGAGGCCAGACGTCAGTTGCGCCCGCAGGCAAAGCTGTCGCGAAACAGAACAAGGCATTAGTTCGTTTCCTTAATGCCGCTCCTGGTACAACACGTTATGACCTATGGTTTGAAGATTCCAAAACCTACACCAGCGTCAAATACCAGCGCCTGACTCCGTATGACGAACTGCCTGCAACGCGCGGTGAATTCCGGCTGCGAGCGTCCGGGTGGGATGACACCGAGCCGGTAGCCACTCAAACGGGACGTTTGGACAGCGGTGAACGGTACACGGTTGTCGCTCTCCGTGATGCCGAAGGAAATATGGCTCTGGAATTACTTGCTGATAATTTGACGCCGCCTTCAGAAGGTAAAGCCAAGGTGCGAGTGATTAATGCGGCGCCTAACTTCGGCGAAGCGGACGTCATTCGTCAGAATGATAATAAGCTATTGTTTAAGGGCGTAAACGTCGATACAGCTACGCACTATGAGGACGTAGATGCCTCGACGACAACGCTGGAGGTCCGGGAGAAAGGACGGCAGAGGCCTGCTCTGCTGATATCCAATGTCAATCTAGAAGCGGGCAAGATGTATACCATTGTAATGGCCGGCGGTACTGCACACACGCCCCTCCAGGCGATACCAATTGAGGACGAGTTGACTCAGAGTGTAAGCTTGGGATTCTGACCTGCAGTTGTCCTACGAGTATCTTGTTGCTTTGGCCAGGCGAGGTGGAAGTCGTCTGGCCAGTCGAGCAGCGGTATCGCTACTCCATTAATATTCTCGATTCACCTATCCTCGACTTCGTTGAAGACCTTCCCCTTCCGTTGCCTCGAACAAGCGGACCGCCCTGAAGTGATCCTTCGGACCCCGCCGAGGAGCTTTCAAGACATTCTGGCAACATAGGTTCACGACCGGTGCACCGACGACAAGCTCCGCGTGTGCGTGACCGACTTCTCGTCGACACCCGTGTCACTCTCGCATCAAAACAAGACTCGCACGCAGACGAACGGGCGGCGCTGCAAGGCGTCTCAGCAGGCGTAGATGCTGCGCAGTCAACTGTTTCGGCAGGCGAGCCGTTATCGGCAATCGGCGCCGGCTCTTGGCCGCTCGATTGCAGAATACGCAGGCGGATGTTCGACGAAAAACACATTGAAAGACGATTGAAGGGAGAAACTCATGAACGTACAACGTAAGATATTCGCTTCCATTGGGATCGCGCTACTGTGTGCGGCTGCATCATTCGCACAGCAGGTGAAGACAGACTACGATCGCAGCGCAGATTTCAACCAGTACAAAACGTACTCCTGGGAAAAAGTCCAAACACAAGACGCGCTATGGGTCGACAGGATCAAAGAAGCCGTCAACGCCGCCCTGACAGCGAAAGGCTGGACGCTGGTGGAATCGGGCGGTAATGTCGCAATCGTAGCGATTGAGATGACTCACAATCAACGGACTCTCAACACCTTCTACGACGGCTTTGGAGGCGGCTGGCGATGGGGAGGTGGATTCGGAAACGCAACTACAACCGTTGACAACTACAAGGTCGGTACTCTCGTTGTCGATCTGTTCGACGCGAACTCGAAGAAGCTCATCTGGCGTGGATCGTCGAGTGACACCCTTTCAGACAAGTCCGATAAGAACATCAAGGCTCTTGACAAGGGAGTGCAGAAGATGTTCGATCATTTTCCTCCGGACGTGAAAAAGTGAGCGCGGCCAGATGCATGTTTTAGCCGCGATCATGCAGATAGCTAACCGGAGTTCTCTATGTGGATAGTTCGGCTAGCTCTTCGCCGCCCCTATACATTCATCGTGATGGCGCTCTTGATCGCCATCCTCGGTGGAATGGCAATCCTGACCACGCCAACGGATGTTTTTCCTTATATCAATATTCCGGTCGCTGGTGTGATCTGGTCCTATTCGGGCATGAGTCCGGATGACATGGCAAAGCGAGTGCTGTTGATCTCCGAGCGAGCCATGACCACTACGGTCAACAGTATCCAGCATATTGAATCAACGGCTTACAACGGTGTCGGCCTTATCCGCGTTTACCTGCAACCCGGGGCAAACACGGATCTGGCCATATCCCAGATTGTGGCCGTCAATCAGACTATTCTTCGTACGCTGCCGCCGGGAATCTTCCCTCCACTGGTGGTCCAGTATGATGCGTCAAGCGTTCCGATACTTCAGTTGGGCCTCAGCAGCAACACGCTTACGGAGCAAGAACTCTACGATTACGGGCAGAACTTTATTCGCACTCGTCTTTCGACGGTGCCGGGAATCTCGGTGCCCTTACCTTACGGCGGAAAGGTCAGGGGCGTCATGGTCGACCTGAATCCTGGCGCGCTATTTGGTAAGGGTCTCTCAGCGACCGACGTTTCGAATGCGCTCAATCTTCAGAATCTCATTCTCCCAACGGGGACGGTAAAAGTGGGAACGCGCGAGTACTTGATACAGCTAAACAGCAGCCCGGAACTTATATCGGCCCTCGACAACGTGCCGATCAAGACCGTAAACGGCGCGCCCATTTACATGCGAGATGTCGCCCAGGTAAGGGACGGATATCAGGTCCAGACGAACATCGTCCGGACGGACGGCAAGCGGTCAGCGCTGCTGACGGTATTGAGACACGGCGGCGCTTCCACTTTGGAAGTTGTCGATGGGGTGAAGAAACTGTTACCCGCAGTGGAGGCAACACTGCCGCCCGCTCTTCGAATTAGTCCCCTGTTCGATCAGTCCATCTTCGTCCGTGCATCGGTCAGCGGGGTTGTACGGGAAGCGACGATTGCCGCGGTCTTGACCGGGCTCATGATTCTGTTGTTCCTAGGGAGCTGGCGCAGTACGTTGATTGTCTGTCTCTCGATCCCCCTTTCCATTCTCACTTCCCTCATCGTTTTGAGTTTGCTGGGGCAGACCATCAACGTAATGACGCTGGGCGGTTTGGCCCTGGCTGTCGGAATTCTGGTTGACGACGCAACGGTAGAGATCGAGAATGTGCATCGCAACATGGGTATGAAAGGGAAGTCCCTGGTGCGCGCGATCTTAGACGGCGCGCAGCAGATTGCAGTGCCTGCGTTCGTATCGACGTTGTGCATCTGCATCGTGTTCGTCCCGGTGCTCATGCTCTCGGGTGCTGCGAAATACTTGTTTACGCCTCTCGCCATGGCTGTCGTCTTCGCCATGTTGACTTCATATCTGTTGACCCGGACGGTTGTGCCGACGCTGGTCCACTATCTTCTCCCAGTGGAGATTCCGCTGTATCAGGAGGGTGATGAGGCGAGCAGCGCCGCAAAAGCAGCAGGACCGATCTGGCGGATTCACCAGGCGTTCGACCGGTATTTCGAGAAGCTGCGCGACGCCTATCATGGGTTCCTCGAGTGGGTGCTGGAAAATCGCGCAGCGGTTGGAGGCGCCTTTGCCATTTTCGCATTCTCGTCGTTGGGGCTGGTGCTATTTGTCGGGAGAGACTTTTTCCCCTATGTGGATTCGGGCCAAATGCGTTTGCACGTGCGTTGTCCTTCGGGAACTCGGATCGAAGAGGCCGAACGGATTTTCGGCGCCGTGGAAGAAGAAATCCGTCGTGTCGTCCCTCCTCAGGAACTCGACACGATCCTTGACAATATCGGCCTCCCGAATTCGGGCATCAACCTCGCTTTCAGCGATAGCGCCACCAGTGGATCAGGCGATGGGGAAATTCTCGTCTCACTCAAGCCCACCCACCACCCGACGATCGATTACACGAGGCAGTTGCGGAGCACGCTGGCAGAGCGATTTCCCTCCGAGACTTTCTTTTTTCAAGCGGCGGACATTACCAGCCAGATCCTGAATTTCGGCCTGCCCGCGCCGATCGACGTTCAAGTGACAGGCAATGACGCTACCGGGAACTATCAAATCGCGACACAGTTGCGGGATCAAATCGCCCGATTACCGGGAGCAGTGGATACATTTATCCGACAGCAGGTCGACTATCCGACGGTAAAGGTAAATGTCGACCGGATCAAAGCGGACGAGTCGGGACTCACGCAGAGAGACGTCGCCGATAGCCTGCTGATTTCGCTTTCCTCAAGCGGTCAGGTCGCGCCAAATCAATGGCTCAATCCGCAAAACGGCGTGAACTATAACGTTGCTGTACAAACGCCACAGTTCGCTGTGCCGACGTTCGACGCTATGCAGCGTACGCCAATCACGGCCCTCGCTGGCGGCCGGACGACCCAACTCCTGGACAATCTGGCCAGCCTGCAGCGGACCACGTCGGCGGAAATCGAGAGCCACTACGATGTGCAGCCCGTCATTGACGTGTATGCAAGCCCTGACCGTCGCGACCTGGGTGGCTTCGCCGTCGACGTGAACCGCATCATCGACAAGGTGCGCCAGAGCCTGCCTCCAGGCACAACTATTGAGCTGCGCGGGCAGGTGGATACCATGCAGAGCTCGTTTACCCGTCTGGGTCTTGGCATGGTCTTCGCCATCCTCCTGGTCTACTTGCTGATGGCCGTCAATTTTCAGTCGTGGCTTGATCCGTTCATTATTCTCACGGCTCTGCCCGGAGCCATGGCTGGCATGCTGTGGATGCTCTACCTGACTCGTACCACGCTGAGCGTTCCCGCTTTGATGGGCGCAATTATGGGCATCGGTGTAGCCACGGCTAACAGCATCCTCCTCGTGACGTTCGCCAACGATGAGCGAGAGCAGGGCAAGAACGCGATGGAGGCAGCCCTGTCGGCGGGGTTCACCCGAATCCGGCCCGTGATCATGACCGCTCTCGCCATGATCATTGGCATGGTTCCGATGGCATTGGGGATGGGCGATGGAGGTGAGCAGAATGCGCCTTTGGGCCGGGCCGTCATCGGCAATCTGTTGCTGGCCACGCCCACGACGCTGTTCTTCGTCCCAATCATGTATAGCTGGCTGCGCAAGAAGGCGCCGGTGAACCTCGACGCGCAGATTGCTACAGAAGCCGGTGAAACAACAGCTGGGCCTGGCGGGAAGGATTAAGGGTTACACGAAATGTTCGGTCACACCGGAAGTTCGCAAAAACGTCTGGTCATGGCGGTGCTGGTGCTTGGAGTGCTGGTAGCGGCGGCTCTTCTCGCTGGGTATCTTCCACGGAGAAATACTACACAGCAGCTCGACAGCGCGGCGGCTAAGCTACGAAACACGCCACTCATTGTCAACGCGGCGAAAGTCACGCGCGCGCCAAATCTGACTGACGTATCGTTTCCAGGCAGCATCACACCGATCACGGAAGCATACATGTACGCACGCGCCGCCGGGTACTTGAAGCGGCGATATGTTGACATTGGGGACCGAGTTTCTGCGGGACAATTGCTGGCTGAAATCGACGCTCCCGACCTCGACCAACAAGTGACGCAAGCACAGGCTGCGCTGTCGCAGGCTGAAGGGCAGCTCGGTCAGGCGGAGGCTACACTCCAGCAACTGATAGCGACCCGGGATCTTGCCGCTGTGACATGGCAGAGGTACCAAGTTCTAACTAAGACCGGCGCAGTGTCGCGTCAGGCTGGTGATACGCAGATGACGGCCGCGAAAACGGCCGAAGCCAATGTGACGGCCGGCGAGAAGAACGTCGTAGCGGCAAGAGATTTCGTTCGCGCTAGCAAAGCCACATTGGATAGACTCGTCACGCTTCAGGGATATGAAAAGGTCACTTCGCCGTTCGCTGGGGTCGTAACGGCGAGGAACGTTGATATTGGCGCGCTTATCTCGGCTACGGGTTCGACTCAAGGACCCACCCGGCCAAGCCCTGCAGCCCCCTCCGATGTTCCCAGCAGTGGCGAGATCTTTCGCGTCGCCCAGATCGGCAGGTTGCGCGTTCTCGTGTCGCTGCCCCAAAGTGAGGCGGCGGGCATCCATGTTGGACAGCCAGCCAGCGTCAGTGTCGAGGAACTTCCGAATCGACTATTCCCGGGCCAAATCACCCGCACTTCGAATGCCCTGGATGCCGCATCGAGAACACTTCTCACTGAGGTGCAAGTCGCCAACCCCACGGGAGTTTTACTTCCAGGGATGTACACAACGGTTCGATTCGCCACGAACCGGGAGGTCCCGCCTTTCCTGGTTCCCGACGCCTCGCTGGTGGTAGAGGCAGACGGAACAACCTTGGCCGTGCTACGGCCCCTTAGCCAACAGGACTCGGAGAAAGCCGCCTCGAAGGGAGTGGATAAGACAGTGTTGGCTCGTGCACGAATCGTTCATTTCCAGAAGGTGCAGCCAGGCAGGGACTATGGCACGACGCTCGAGATTCTAGACGGTCTGCATGATGGTGAATACGTCGTGGTCGACCCCGGCGATGCCGTGAAGGAGGGCGCCATCGTGCAGATGGCAGAATCTGCAGCGGCCTCCAATTCCAAAGAAGCGCGGGGATCGAGCAAATAGGCCATGAGGTTTCTTGTCCATGTGGCGCTGCTGTCGGTCTTTGCTCCGGGATTTGTCCTCGCACAAGACTCGCGTGAAGCGTTGAACGATCGAACGCCGCAAGTCCGACCTTCAGATGGCACCTTCTTCAGCCGGTTGGGCAACTCCTATAGAGCTCCGGAGGTGTCGCCAGTGAACCTACAGAATTCCCAGCGGATCTTGGACCTGATGCGCGCCGGACAACTCTATTTATCGTTGGACGATGCCATTGCACTTGCACTCGAAAACAACCTGGACATCGAACTGGAACGGTTCCTGCCGAAGATTGCGGACACGGACGTACTGCGAGCGGCCGGAGGTGGACTGCTCCGCGGGTTGAGTCTGCTGGTAAATGAACCGCCTCCCGGTATTGGCGGCCCGAACGGGCCCCTATTGACGAACCTCACATCTGGCTCCGCGCCCACGCCCATCGTCAACACGAACTTTTCGGATATTGCGCTGATAAGCCAACAGCAGAACAATCTGTCGGTAACTGGGGCGATTCCAATGTCAAATGGACCTGCCATCCCTCGGTACGATCCGATCGTGGCTGGCCTGGTGAACGGGCAGCACTTGACAACTCCCGAATACAGTACTCTTACCACTGGTTCTAACTGGTTAGCCGAGAACAACGTAAACGGCAGCGCCGGGATGAACGTAGGTCTCTCGCCCGGAACTCAACTCAGCGTAAACTTCGACAATAGCTGGTATTCCACTAACGCCACTCGCTACACTTACAATCCGTTCGTCAACTCGGGCCTCGGCTTCACGATCACGCAGCCACTGCTACAGGGCTTTGGCGTGAAGTTGAACAAGAGGTACATCCGCATCGCCCGGAACAGCCAGAAAGTCGCCGACCTTGTTTTTCGACAGCAGGTTATGGACACCGTAGCCGGTATCGCGCGCCTCTATACAGATCTTGTCAGCTTGAACGAAGACGTCAAGGTAAAGCAGGAAGCCCTTCGTCTCGCGCAGCGGCTTTATGAAGACAACAGAAATCAAGTTGAACAGGGCACCCAGGCGCCCATCGAACAGACCAGGGCAAACGCTGCAGTCGCCGTAAGCAGACAGGCACTTATTACCGCCGAAGGTCTGGTGCGGCAGCAGGAATTGATTGTGAAGACGGCAACTACCCGTGGAGGACTCGCGAACCCCCAAGTGCTCGCGGCCCATATTGTTCCCACAGGCACGCTCGCTGTTCCTGAACAGGAACCAGCCCAGTCGCTACCAGACCTGGTAAGCGAGGCGCTACAAAAACGTCCGGATCTGGCTGGCGCCGGTCTTCAAGTTGATAATTCGGAAATTAGTTTGAAGGGTTCACTTAACGCGCTGAAACCACAACTGAACCTGGTGGGAACCGTTCAAAACAGTGGCATGGCCGGCGATTTGAATCCTCTCGCCGGCCCGCTGCCCGGAAGCTTGAATCCCGGCGGCTATGGCACGGCGCTGGGACAGGTCTTTCGACGCGACTACCCTTCCTACGGTGTTGGGTTGCAATTAACTTTGCCTTTGCGGAATCGTGTCGCCCAAGCGGATGCTGTGCGCGACGAATTGCAGGTCAGGCAAGCTCAAGTGCGCCGCCAGCAGTTACAGGATCAAGTCCGCCTAGAGGTCGCCGATGCTGAGGAGTCTTTGCGGCAGGCGCGTGCTGCCTACGAAGCGGCGGTAGAGGCGCGGCGGCTTCAGGAGCAGTCCGTCAGTGTAGAACAGCAGACGTTCACCGTCGGGCTCTCCACAAATCTGATGGTAATTCAATATCAGAATTACCTCGCACAAGCCCGCTCGACGGAGGTCGCCTCCAAAGGCGCCTACATCAAGGCGAGGATTGCCCTCGAGCGGGCTATTGGCACAATTTTGGACGAGAATCACGTTGCCATCGACGAAGCTTATCGTGGCAGCGTGGCCCGCCCCCCAGGTGCGCTCCCGGAGCCTGCCAGATAGAGGTTCTGAAGCGCACCTAACAACTAAGCATGCAGGAGATATTCACAATGAGAGTTCTTCAGCAGGGTATGGCACTTTTGCTTTCCTGGTGCCTACTTTTCGTCGGCGTCCGAGACGGGTTCGCCTATCAGACCGACGCATCCATTTCGCAGACGCCGCTTCAGGCTGCGCAACAGAGTTCGGAACAACTGCAGCAACTCATAGCGCCCATCGCAATGAAAAGGATCTCGGCGAAAACACTTCGGCGCTCGCCAGTGCGATGACAGGGTTTCACAAGGACGCGACCTGGCGCGCCGCCGATCAATAGAACGATGCGTAATTTCGATAGCCTCTCCGAGCGTGACATTCTCGCTCTAGCTATATCGCTTGAAGAAGAAGACGAGCGGATCTATGCCGATTTCGCCGAAGGCCTCCGCCAGGACTTTCCGGCTTCGGCGCAGGTCTTCGACGGCATGCGGGCCGAGGAATCGGGCCACCGGCGGCGTCTCATCGAGCTGTTTCGCGAGAAGTTTGGCGACCACATACCGCTCTTTCGCCGGCACGACGTGAGAGGCTTCGTGCACCGAAGGCCGGTCTGGTTAGTACGGCCCCTCGGGCTGGAAACGGTCCGGAACCAGGCAAGCGCGATGGAAGTGGAAGCACGCCGCTTCTACGAAAAGGCAGCCGCTCGAGCGGTGGATGCCCGCCTGCGGCAGTTGCTCGATGACCTGGCTCAGGAGGAGCGCTCGCACCAGGATCGGGCTGAAGAACTGGAAAAGGACAAGCTGGGGCCGGACGTCAAACACCAAGAGGATGAGGCAAACCGTCGCCTGTTTGTTTTGCAGATCGTTCAACCCGGCTTAGCAGGACTGATGGATGGCTCGGTGTCTACACTCGCGCCGGTGTTCGCCGCGGCGGTCGCGACACATAACAGTTGGAATGCATTCGTGGTCGGGCTGGCGGCATCAATCGGCGCCGGTATCAGCATGGGTTTTGCCGAGGCCCTGTCCGACGACGGCAGCCTCACCGGGCGCGGTCATCCCTGGGTGCGGGGATTCATTTGCGGTCTCATGACTGCGCTTGGCGGGATCGGCCACACACTACCATTCCTCATTCCAGATTTCAGACTGGCGATGACCGCCGCCATGCTGGTCGTTGTAATCGAACTGGGTATCATCTCTTGGGTCCGGCATCGCTATATGGAGACGCCGACCCTTTCCGCAGCTATGCAAGTAGGATTGGGCGGAGTCCTGGTATTCCTTACCGGTGTCCTGATCGGCAGTGCGTGATGTCGCCTTGCCGTCACTTGCCAGCATTTCGACTTCGTTTTATCGACAGCAAGTTCTTGATAATTCTTCACACCCAACCTTTTCAATGATGTGCCGGCGTCTGGCAGTAGGTCATCCAAATGCGTTCTCAGTAAGTGATAACGGTGGGCCAGACGCCACCGCGTCCTAATCAATGAAAGAGAGGAAGAGAAAAATGAACATCAGATTCAACGCACTTTGGATGAGCGCTTCTTTAGCGCTGATGGGTTCTATGATCACGCCGGCGATCGCGGACGAGTGGAACAAGGAAACCAGGATCGAGTTCAGCACGCCGGTGGAAGTTCCCGGGAAAGTACTCGATGCCGGGAAATACGTATTCAAGCTCGCTGATAGCGATTCGGATCGCAATATTGTGGAGATCTTCTCCGAGGATGCAAGCGGCGCCCAAAAACTCGTGACGACCGTTCCGGCGATTCCCGCCTACCGCACGGCCACGCCGGACGAGCCGATCGTCAAGTTTGAGGAGCGGAGCTCGGGTAGTCCCGAGGCAATTCACAGCTGGTTTTATCCTGGAGACAACACTGGCTGGGAGTTCGTCTATCCCAAACGGCAAACTTTGGAGACAAGCGCGAATATGACTCCGGCTTCGGCTGCGGTAGCCACTTCTGCTGCCCCGAGTCTGCCCCCGGCGCCTGAGGTTCAAGAACAAAAGCAGGCCCCGGAAGCGGCCGCGGTGGAAGAGGAAGTAATGGTCGCGCAGGACGACGCCCTTGTCCCGCCGCCCTCACAGGACGCTGATACGCAGAACAGCGCCGACCGGTTTCTCCCCCAGACCGCTGGGTATTCCGGCCTGGAATTCATGACTGGCCTCTTCATGTTAGGGGGTGGCATCGCAGCCTTATTCGCCTCGCGTCGAAAGTCTCTAGCTTGAACCGAGGTGTCCATGCGACAGCGGGGATTGTTAATTTGGCTCGGCAGCGCCCTCATCGTTGGGGGCGCTGTTGTCTTGGCGTGGTACTCATGGACGTTGTACCAGCGAGGGGCAGCGCAGCGGCTTGCGAAGGAATGGCTGAGGCGAACGCCGGCAATCTCTCGCCCCACGCCAGCGCCACCAGTGCGCCGCGGCGACGTGATCGGCGAGCTCGATATTCCGCGGCTGCGATTGTCAGTGATGGTCTTCGAAGGCGATGACGCCGGAATCCTGAGCCAAGGGGCGGGACATATTCCGTGGACACCGCTTCCGGCCGGCAGCGGCAACATCGGAATCGCCGCGCATCGCGATACCTACTTCCGCCCGCTGCGCCTCATCCATGCGAACGACGTCATTGCCTTGAAGACTCCGGCGGGCACATCGCGGTTCACGGTCACGCAAACGGAGATAGTACAGCCTTCCGCTATTGGCGTGCTGTCGCGTGCCCCCGGGCGCGACCTGACACTGGTGACCTGCTATCCGTTCTTTTTTGTGGGGAGCGCGCCGGAAAGGTTCATCGTGCACGCGCGGAAGATTGGGTGACGCAATAGCGACACGTGACGAACTCTCGACTCGGTCGCCGCTGGTTTGCCCATAAGACCCAGGACTGTCCATATATGGCCCCGAGAGTGCATTTCCAGGATTGACGGTCACTCAGATGACGATTCTCATCAATGGTTCCCCCATCGACGCCTCGGTTGGAGAGCGTCTCATCGACGTGATCGGCAGCGCCGGGGTCGAGCTTCCCCACGTCTGCTATCACCCGCAGCTCGGCCCCATCCAAACCTGCGACACATGCCTCGTGGAGCTCAATGGTGAACTGGTGCGCGCTTGTGCGACCGCCGTCTCCGAGGACATGTCCGTACGAACCACGACGGAACGGGCACAGTCCGCGCGAAGGGAAGCCTTCGACCGCATTCTGAGCAACCACCTCCTGTATTGCACCGTCTGCGACAACAACAACGGCAACTGCACGGTGCACAACACCACGAAGATGCTGGGCGTCGAGCACCAGAGTATTCCGTTCAAAACCAAACCCTACGAAGTCGATAACACCAACCCGTTCTACCGTTACGATCCCAATCAGTGCATTCTGTGCGGCCGCTGCGTCGAAGCCTGCCAGAATCTCGAGGTCAACGAAACTCTGTCCATCCGCTGGGAGGATCCCCATCCGCGAGTTCTGTGGGATGAAGGAGCGACGATCGGGGAATCCAGCTGCGTTTCCTGCGGCCACTGCGTGACGGTCTGTCCCTGCAACGCTCTTATGGAAAAATCCATGCTCCATCACGCCGGTTTCATGACTGGCCTGTCAAAACCCGCGATCGACGGCATGATCGACATCGTAAAAGGCCTCGAGCGCGAGACCGGCTATACAGCGATTCTCAAGGTCTCGGAAGTCGAGGCGAAGATGCGTGAAACCCGCATCCGCCGCACCAAGACTGTGTGCACGTATTGCGGTGTCGGCTGCAGCTTCGATGTTTGGACGAAGGACCGCCAAATTCTGAAGGTGGAGCCGGCGGACGGCCCTGCGAACGGCGTTTCCACCTGTATTAAGGGCAAATTCGCCTGGGACTTCATTAACAGCCAGGACCGGCTCACCACCCCGCTGATCCGCGAGGGCGACCGCTTCCGCGAGTCTAGTTGGGATGAGGCGCTGGACCTTGTTGCGACACGCCTCGCGGAAATTAAAGCGAAGAATGGTGCGGACGCTCTCGGCTTTATTAGCTCTTCCAAGTGCACCAACGAGGAGAGCTATCTCATGCAGAAGCTGGCTCGAGCCGTGATCGGCACCAACAACGTGGACAACTGCTCGCGGTACTGCCAGGCTCCGGCCACGGCTGGCCTGTTCCGAACCGTGGGTTACGGCGGGGATTCCGGCTCGATCGGGGACATCGAAAAGGCCGATCTGGTCCTGATCGTCGGGAGCAACACGGCGGAGAGCCATCCCGTGCTGGCCACCCGGGTCAAGCGAGCGCACAAGCTGCACGGTCAGAAGCTGATCGTCTCGGATCTGCGGCAACACGAGATGGCACGGCGCGCCGATGTCTTCCTTCATCCACGCGCAGGCACGGATATGGTCTGGCTTTCGGCCATCAGCCGCTACCTGCTCGACAACGGCCTTGCGCACACTGCCTTCCTGGATAACTGGGTTAATGACCTCGACGCATATCGAAAGAGCCTGGAGCCGTTCACGCTGGAGTTCGCATCGCGTACCTGCGGCCTCCCTGTGGAAACTTTGAACCAGGTAGCGCAGCTGATCGCCGGTGCGGAGCGTGTCTGTATTCTTTGGGCCATGGGCGTGACGCAACACAGCAACGGCTCCGACACCTCAACTGCGATATCCAATCTCTTGCTCGTGACCGGCAATTATATGCGGCCGGGCACAGGCGCGTACCCGCTGCGCGGGCACAACAATGTGCAGGGCGCAAGCGACCACGGAGCGATGCCGAACTTCCTGCCCGGCTATCAGTCCGTCGATGATCCCGAAGTACGGCACAGGTTCGAGCACGACTGGAACGTCTTGCTGCCATCCACCAAGGGCCTGGACAATCACGAAATGGTCGATGCCATTCACCAGGGCAAGTTGAAGGCGATGTACCTGTTCGGTGAAGAGATGAGCTTAGTCGATTCGAATGCCAATTATGTCAGCGCTGCTTTCAGCAAACTTGGATTTTTCGTGGTGCAGGATATCTTTTTCAGCGCGACCTGTAAGTTCGCTGACGTGGTTCTTCCGGCCTGTCCGAGCCTGGAAAAAGAGGGTACCTTCACCAGCACGGAAAGGCGTGTCCAACGGCTGTACCAGGTTTTCGAACCGATCGAAGGCAGCCGGCCGGACTGGCAGATCGTGCAGCAAATAGCGAATCGGCTTGGCGCGTCGTGGAAGTACCAGCATCCTTCCGAAGTTATGGACGAAATCGCGTCTCTTACGCCGATGTTCGCCGGTGTAAACTACCGGCGCCTGGAAGGGTACAAGAGTCTCCAGTGGCCCGTCACCGCGGATGGCGCCGATGAGCCGCTGCTGTATACGAAACGATTCAACTTTCCGGACGCCAAAGCCCAATTGTTTCCGCTCCTGTGGAGGGAGGCGCCCGAACAGCCCGACGCCGAGTTCGATCTGCATTTGAACAACGGTAGGCTGCTCGAGCACTTCCACGAAGGCAACCTGACCTATCGGAGCCCAGGCATCAAGGAAAAAACGCCGGACACGTTCGTCGAGGTCTCGCCGGAGCTTGCGAAAGAGCGCGGCATCCAAAGCGGAAGCCTGGTCCAACTGACCTCGCGGCGCGGGTGGCTGCGGGTTCGGGCGGTGGTCACGGATCGGGTCCATAACGGAGAGCTCTACATGCCCATGAACTCCAGCGAGAGTCCGGTCAATGTTTTGACCGGCAGCCACACCGACCCGGTGACGCATACCCCCGCCTATAAAGAGACCGCAGTAAAGCTGCAGGTACTGAGCGAAAAGGGAGAGAACCCACTGCCCCGAACCAATTCCCGCTTCGGACACCCAACGCCCCAGCGCGGCGTTGAAGTAGAGCGGAAGTGGAAGCGTCCAGACTACAGGATGCCAGGCACCGGCCTGGTTAACATCCGAACCAAGTAACGAGGAGGCGAAAGATGGCTCAACCGATTGCTTTTCATGCACCCGCGAAGGCGGTGCCGGCGAATATGGAACGGCTGCAAAACGCTCCCACGGAACACGCCGAGGCCCTCCTCTCGGCTTACGAGCTGTTGCAGCTTCTGCACGACCGGGGCGTGCTGAATCTGTTTCGCGGCTTGGTGGACGGCGGCGATCAGTTGATCGGCACCATCGCCGCCGCTGTGGACACTCCGGAATCGATTCGCGCTATTCGCAACTTTCTCCTGCTGACGAAGTTTTTCGCGAACATCCCTCCGGATGTCCTGACCAGCCTGGCCGACACCGTCAACGCCGGAGCCAAAAGGGAAAAGGCCCAGAAAGCTCCCGGGCTGCTGCGCTTGTTATGGCGGCTCCGTAGTGAGGACAGCCGTCACGCCGCATCAGTCGCTCTCGATCTTGTCGAGGGTTTGGGTAAGGGGCTATGACACCGGCCACCGTCCGAGTGCCTATCGGCAAAGTCGATGGCCGCATCACGCGATGGCGCGAGGACATCCTCGCCGTCGAAGAGCCGCTCGAGATTCGCGTAGGCTCCAAGGAGCCTCTCCGTCACTATGCGAACGCCGGGCCATGATTTCGAGCGTTGCGGGCGTTTCGTTGGATGGAACGGTCGTCAGCCACGACGGCAGCGAGGACCGCAAACTCTATGGGCATGAGGTTCACAACCAAGCTGTACTGACGGGTGAAGTGCCTGCGCCCGCGGCCGCTCGAGCGCTGATCGCCGAATTGGACCGCTATTCGCCGGCGAAGCACTAGCCAATGTGCCGTGGACGCGCCGGGCAACCGCGCCAAGATCCGTGTCGGCAAAACGTCAACCCTGGCGTTCTGTCGACACATCCGGTAGCGCGGTTGTAAGAGGCGGTCGTCCGCTTGAGGAAAGCAATAGACTCCCCCGGTATCAACGGTTGGCAAGGCGAGTGCAGTTTCTCGGATTGAACAGCGATTTCTTCAAGAGCGCTGAATGGGAGAACGGATGCTACCAAATGAAAAGATCACTTCGGGCAGCCGGCTGGGATTTATTGGACTCGGATACCTGGGCTCACGCATCGCGCGACGCTTGGTCGCGGCCGGGTTCCCGATGGTCGTCTACGATCGCGATCGCACAAAAGCCACGGGGCTAGCTGCCATTGGCGCTGAAGTTGCCAAAGATCCCGGAACCCTGGCTGGCGAAGTTGACGTCGTGTTGTCCTGCCTGTTAGACGGCGCCGCGGTGGAGACAGTCTACCTGGGAACAGGCAAGGTTCTACGCAACGCCAGGCCCGGTACCCGGATTATCGAGCTAAGTACGATCGCTCCGGCGACCTCGCGGCAGTTATACCAAGCCGCACGGGAGTTTGGGATTTCCATGCTCGATGTGGCGGTCTCGGGCAGCACCGCCTCCGCCGAAGCTGGGGCGCTGACACTATTCGGCGGTGGCGAGCGCGAAGTCTTTGCAGCGGCGGAGCCGATTGTTGCCGCTATTGCGAAGCAGTGGTTTTACATGGGGCCCAGCGGCTCCGGTGTGGCCATGAAGCTGGTGGTGAACACGCTTTTGGGCGTAGGCATGCAAGCAGTCGCTGAAGCGGTCGCGTTAGGCTCGAGGCTGAACCTGCCGCGCGATCTTCTCTTTGACACACTAGCCAAGACGGCTGTCGTCGCTCCGGCGCATACCGGCAAATTGGCTACCGCCAAAAAGCACAACTACGCGCCACAATTTCCGGTTCGTCTCATGCGCAAGGATTTTGGACTCGTTTTGGATGCGGCCACGCAGTTTGGACTTTCGATGCCCGCGACCGAAGCGGCCGCAGCAATCAATTCCGAAGAAGCCGCGTCCGGGAATGAGGAAGACTTTTCCGCCGTCATCCGGCGGATGGAACAACCGGCTGAAGTGGAAAACGTTGTGCCGCCGGCAGCTTAGTACCTAGGACATCTACTAATTTAGGAGACTTGAAATGACGTTACGAACGCTCGGACAGAGCAACTTGAGAATTACGCCAATTGGGATTGGAGCTTGGGCGATCGGCGGAGGAAAGTGGGAGTTCGCTTGGGGCGCGCAGGATGACAGCGAATCCATCGCTGCGATCCACGCGGGGCTGGACCACGGCATGAATTGGATCGATACCGCAGCCGTCTACGGGCTGGGGCATTCGGAGACGGTCGTCGGCCGCGCTATCAAGGGGCTTCGTACGCGTCCTTATGTCTTCACTAAGTGCAGCCTGGTCTGGGACGAATCAGGAAATATCTCGCACAATCTGCAGGCCGCTTCCATTCGCCGGGAAGCCGAGTCCAGTCTGAAGCGGCTGAACGTCGATACCGTCGACCTTTATCAAATCCACTGGCCGGCCTGGCGCGGCGGTCCGGAGAGTGCCTCGCCCGGATCGATTGAGGAGGCAGTTGGCGCGCTGGCGAAACTCAAGGCCGAGGGCAAGATCCGTCACATTGGGATCTCGAATTTCAATGCGCAGCAGATGCAGCGCGCGATAAGCGTAGCTCCCATAACTTCCCTCCAGCCGCCCTATTCGCTTCTTGCGACCGACGTCGAGTCCTCAATTCTTCCCTTCGCTTTGGGGCACAAGATCGGTGTTATCGTCTATTCCCCGATGGCCTCTGGACTGCTGAGCGGCGCCATGACGCGCGAACGGATCGCTGCGCTCCCCGAAGACGATTGGCGGAAACACAGCCCGAACTTCCAGGAACCGCGACTCTCTCAAAATCTACAGCTGGTCGAAAGGCTACGCGCGATAGGCCAACGCTACAACGCGACGCCCGGCGAGGTAGCCATCGCGTGGACCCTGAGGAATCCCGCAGTCACTGGCGCGATCATCGGCGTCCGCAGCGCCCAACAGGCACGCGGTATTGCCGGTGCCGCCGATCTCACACTCAGCGACAGCGACATGTTGGTCATCGAGCAAGTGCTTACACGGCAGGCAGCGTGAGCCGTGTTGATGCTTTGTCGATACGGCGGATGGCCTGATCGGCATGGTCAGGAAATACCGAGCGGATTAGCCGAGCGTATTACCGGCTGACCGCCCAAGATGGAGGAGCCTTGAAAACGCACTACGCATGGCTGGCTGCTACAGCAACAATGGTGCTGGTCGCGGCCGCAACAATACTTCGTTCCGCGGAGGGGGGCCGCACGGTTTATCAGGATCGCATTCCAGCCGCGGCCCGAAAGGAAATTAAGTCTGTCGAACTGGAGATTGACCGCATCGAGAGCGATTCACTCAATCGGGCGCGGTCGGCAAAATTGGACCGCTTTCAGCAAATCATGCTGCTCGGCAAGATCATCTTCTACGACAAGCAGCTTTCAGTAATGAGGAACGAGTCATGTAGCTTCTGCCACATGCCGGAAACCGGGTTCAGCGGACCGGTCAGCGCCCTCAACCAGACGACGGTGGCTTACCCCGGTTCTCTTCGGGCTCGTTTCAGCGGACGAAAGCCTCAATCTCATACCTACGCCAGTTTCTCGCCGGTTCTTCATTACAATTCGGAACAAGGTGATTTTGTCGGCGGCCAGTTCTGGGACATGCGAGCAACGGGGCTGCGCTTGAACAGTCCGCTTGCCGAGCAGGCACAAGGCCCTCCACTAGACCCGGTCGAGATGGGCTTGATCGACCCGGCGTGTATGGTGTATCGAATGTCCCAGCGGCCTTACCGTTCCATGGCGGAAAGACTTTGGGGCGCGCAAGCATTGGCGGTCCAGTGGCCTGACAATGCAAAGCAGGTGTGCGACGGTCCGGGCCCGGCGCCAGATGTGGATCCGTTGCCCCTTCATCTCGGAGTGATCGACCGAGGAGTTGCGCAAACAACGTTTGATCGAATCGCGGAAGCGATCGCGGCCTTCGAAAGTTCGCCTGAGGTGAATCCATTCTCTGCAAAGTACGACTATGTCATGGCCGCAAAAGCCGAGTTTACGCCCGAGGAAAAGGCCGGTTACGAATTATTTCGGAGCAAAGCGACGCACTGCAACGAATGCCACAGAGACGGAGGTCCGGGTGAGGAACCGCTGTTCACGGATTTCACTGCCTCCAACCTGGGCTTGCCGCGAAACCCGGACCTTCCTTTTTATAAGGAGACTACCGCGGATCATTTCGGCTATACGGCCAACTCGGACGGACTGAAATACCTGGATCCTGGGGTGGGCGGCTTCCTGGCCAGCCCGCAGAACCCCAATCGCGAGTGGGCGGCGATGGCCAAGTCTTTTCTCGGAAAGTACAAAACTCCTACGCTGCGGAATGTGGATAAGCGCCCGCGTCCCGACTTCGTGAAAGCCTACATGCACAATGGATACCTTAAGTCGCTCAAGGAGGTGGTCCATTTCTATAACACCCGCGACGCGCTGCCGAGGTGCAAGCCGGGAGATCCTGGCGAGAAGGTAACGTGCTGGCCGGCACCGGAGAATGCGGAGACGATCAATCGAAAACAACTTGGCGATTTGAAACTGACTGACAAGCAGGAGGACCTGTTGGTGGCATTTCTCAAGACACTCAATGACGGCTACTCGCAGGCGGAAAAGTAGGCTCAGCGCTTCACACAGAAAGTTCGGCGCCCGACGAGGACCTTCTCGCCGCTTCGGAACATCTGACCATTATGATTCGAGACGTATCCCAGGAAAATGGCAGGCCAATTCTGGACGGTTTGTATCAACAACTCCTGCGACGAGGCGTTCAATATTTCTTGCCCGCCAGTCACCTCGAGATGGCCGGTCACGTTCGGGAATCAACGCCGGAAATCGTTTTTCACGCGACGTCTCAGACCGGCTTAAGTTTTGAGTGGCTAGGAAGTAGATATGCGCTCACCAATCACAGGGAGTTCAGCGATCACGAACAGAGGATGGTTCGAAGCATCGGTAGGTTCCTTTCTACGCGATACGAGCTTTTGTTCGACCGCGAGATCGCCGCACAGAATATGCCGATCTTCGGCGGCCTGACTGAGGATCGCTATGTCTCTACATTTCTCGATGGAAGGGTTTTCGGTGACACCACGAGCGCGGCCACGCTTCCCGATCGCGTTTCGGAGGCCATCGAGGTCCTTCGAATCAGTGCGCTCAGCTCGTACGAGGACAAACGAATATCGACAGGCGCTTTGCTTTTTGGAACTCTGCCGGATGCGTGTCACAAGCTGCCGTCGCGACCCTCCGACGCACTCCCGTATTCGAGCGAACTGACCTCAATTCGCAGCTTTCACCGCATCTGCGACGGATTACGGACGATCGCACTGGTGGACGGAAGCGGCCTTATGGTTGAGCTGGTCGATGTGCAAGAGTGGACCCAGCCCTTCAGCGAAATGGAACTCCCGGTTCCCACCGCGCGGCGCTACCGAACCCATACCCAGGCCACCGTGTGTGGCGGACACATATGCCTGGTGCTGACTCCGAACGGCGAGATCAAAATTTTCGGCGAGGGCGTTCAGTTATTCAGTTTTTTCGACGGGCGTTGGCATCTTACTGACGCGATCTCGAAGTATGAAGCCTGGGAGGCCGCGATCGGGCGCAGAGATCTGGCCGCGCGATTGTTCTCGGCCGGACTCAACCTTGCCGAACACAGGCGCGGAGGCATGTTTGTGGTGCTCGAAGACCCGCGGCACGCCCGCCAAGTTGTGAACGGGGTCGATCTGCTGGAAACCGACCAGCGGGAGAGAGCAGGCGCCAAGAACCAGCTGCATTACCTGTTGCGAAAAACGCGAGCTACCGAGCTTTCGCCGGCTGTGCTTGAAAGCATTGCGCAGATCGATGGAAGCGTTGTGCTCGATCGCGATTCGAAGTTGCTGGCGTTCGGAGCGATTCTCCGGCACCGGTCGCCGGCGGACGAGAATGAGGAGATCGGCGAAGGGGGACGTACCGCAGCCGCCATCGGTGCATCACAATTCGGCGATGTATTGATGGTGAGCGAGGGCGGCCAGCTCTCGTTCTATCAGAAGGGTCATTGCGTCTGGACTCTGTGAGTTGTGTGGCACGGCCAAGTGAGTCCTTGGAGACTATAATGCCGGACAAAAGCCAATTTGACATTCTAATCATCGGTAGTGGTGAGGCGGGCAAGTATCTGGCCTGGACAATGGCGAACGCCGGCCGGCGCACTGCCGTGGTTGAGCGTGGACTGATCGGCGGATCGTGTCCGAACATCGCCTGTCTTCCGAGCAAGAACATCATTCACAGCGCCAAGGTTGCGGAACTGGCGCGGCGGGCGGCAGAGTTTGGAGTCGTAACAGGACCCGTGACGATCGATATGGCCGGGGTGCGCGCACGCAAGCGCCAGATGGTCGATGGTCTCATCAACCTTCACCTTGACCGTTACAAAGCCAGTGGCGCCGAGTTGATCCTTGGTGAGGCGCGCTTCGTGGGGCCCAAAACAGTCCAACTGAGAACGAAGGACGGCGATACGCGCAGGCTTGCGGGTGATCAAATTTTCCTGAATGTTGGGACACACGCGGAGATTCCAGATGTGCCCGGTTTGAAAGCCGCCAGACCGATGACGCACATCGAGGCGTTGGAATTGGATCGTGCGCCCGAACACCTGGTCATACTCGGCGGAGGCTTCGTCGGGCTTGAACTGGCTCAGGCAATGCGGCGATTCGGAAGCCGTGTGACTGTGCTGGAACGGGGGCCGCAGCTTGCCGGCCGCGAAGACGGCGACGTTGCTGAAGAGATCCTCCGGTTGTTCCGCGAGGATGGCATCGAAGTGCTATTAAGTACCGATCTCCTTGAAGTGGAGGGCTCGTCCGGTCAAGGGATGAGGGCGCGGGTGCGAAATTCGCAGGGTGAGCGTGCAGTGGAAGGCTCCGATCTTCTCGTTGCTGCTGGACGAGTTCCGAACACTCAAGGTCTCGGATTGGAGAACACCGGCGTCGAGCTGGACGACCGTGGCTATATCCGAGTGAATGAGCGACTTCAGACAACCGCCCCAGGCATATGGGCCATGGGCGAATGCGCCGGCAGCCCTCAGTTCACCCATATCTCGTTTGACGATTTCCGAATTGTGCACGACAACCTTACCGGCGGGAACCGAACCACGCTGGGCCGGCTTGTGCCGTTCTGCCTGTTTACCGACCCGGAATTGGCGCGAGTGGGCCTGAACGAATCGGAAGCCCGGAAGCTGGCGATCCCATACCGACTCGCAAGGATTCCGATGGCTGCAGTGCTCCGCACGCGAACACTTTCTGAAACGCGAGGGTTCATGAAGGCCCTAATCGGTGCGGATACTGATGAGATCCTGGGATTCACCGCGTTCGGGACAGAAGCTGGCGAGTTGATGGCGATCGTGCAGACAGCCATACTCGCGAAGCTCCCATACACCGCGCTTCGCGACGCGGTCTTAACGCACCCAACGATGGCTGAGGGTCTTACCTCGTTGTTCGGTGTGGTCCCAGCGCGATCGAGAGGAGGCGCGGCCGATCACCCGACATAACCGACCACTTCAACACGGGCTTCGAGGTTTTGGTCGCCGCCAGAACTAACGCGATCTGTTAGCTTCACAAGGGAAGTTCCGTGCTCGATGGGAACCCGTGCATCCTACGCCCCAGGTCTCCGTCATATTTCTTGGTTGTCTTGAACAGCTCCAGATGGCCGTCCGAGGCATCAAATCGGCACGCGTCGCGGATGGACTGCATCTCGGCAGCGCTTAAGGGCTGAAAACCGCGCGCGACCTCGAGATTCTGATGCAACACGTCGAGGGAATCGATGCCGCTAATGGTCACGGCAACCGGTAGGCTCATCGCATAGCGCAGTCCCATCGTGACAACCACTGCACCCTCGCGCACCAGCTCGCCACTGCCTCCCAGACTTTTCATGCCCAGCGCCGCCATGCCGCGCCCGGTGACCTCTGGCAGTACCTTGGTCTCAAAGCTGCGGAAAGTCGCGTCCAGGCAATTGAGAGGCATCTGCACAGTGTCGAATGGGAAGCCGTGGGAGAGCATCTTCAAATGAATAGACGGATCTTTATGTCCTGTGAACCCGAGAAACTGCACCTTGCCCTGTTGCTTGGCTGCGAGCAAAGCCTCGGCTGCGCCATTTGGAGCAAAGATCAGGTCTGGATCGTTTTCGTAGATCACCTCGTGTATCTGCCAAACGTCTAGGTGATCGGTCTGCAAGCGCGTTAGCGATTCTTCAAGCTGCCGCATGGCGACATTTTTGTCGCGCCCATGCGTACAGACCTTCGTCATCACGACGGCGCGGTCTCGCTTGCCCTTGAGTGCGCGACCCAGCCGTTCCTCGCTCAGGCCTTGATGATATTCCCAGGCATTGTCGAAGAAGTTCACGCCGGCATCCAACGCCTCATTTACAATTTGGGTGGCTTCAGCCTCACTGTTCGCAGAGCCCAGGTGGTATCCGCCGATTCCCAATGCCGAAACTTCCAAACCGGTGCGGCCCAGTGGGCGCTTGGGTACTTCCGCGCCGGACTGCCCATGGGCTCCGAGACTTGCGGCTCCGAGCATAAACGCCTCCACAAAAGTTCTTCTGCTTACATCGAATTTACGCGCCATGTTATTTCGTCGGCGGGAACGGATGCCCGCTGTTGTCTGCGATCTTGAGCATCTCCCTCACCTCAACCTGCTGCGAGTCGAGCGGAAAGCGATGACTGAGGCGCGCTTCCGGATTGTCGAACTTGAGCGACAATTTGTAGAGCTCGAATCGGCCGTCCGCAGCATACGTGCGGCAACGGTCGCGCAGCGACTGCATTGCCGACGACTGCAGCGGCTCGAAACCCTGCGCCACTTTGAGCGCCTGCTGCAGCGCTTCGGGCTTATCAATCCCGGTAATCGTGGTAGTCACCGGCAGGCTCATCGCGTATCTTAGGGCTTCCTCGCCAGTGAGCACGCCTTTTTGTACCGGCTCACCATGGCCACAAATGGGCTTCATCCCAAGCGCGGCGATTCCCCGGCGATTCAACTCCGGTAGTACCTGCTGTTCGAAGCTATGAAAGTGCGCGTCAAACGCGTTCAGCGGCATCTGCACAGAGTCAAACGGAAAGCCTGTGGCCAGCATCTTCAGGTGAACGGATGGGTCCTTGTGTCCGGTGAATCCGACAAACCGCACCTTCCCCTCCTTCTTGGCTTGTCCTAGCGCCTCCGCGGCGCCATCTTTCCGGATGAACAAGGCGGGATCGTTTTCGAAACACACACCGTGGATTTGCCAAAGATCCAGATGATCGGTTCGCAACCGATGCAACGATTCGTCGAGCATGCGCAGCGCAAGGGCCTTGTCGCGGCCGTGCGTACAGACCTTGGTCATCAGGAACACGCGATCGCGCACGCCCTTTAAACCGGCGCCCATCCAGGCTTCGGTCTTGCCGCGGTGATATTCCCAGCAATTGTCGAAGAATGTAATACCGCCATCCACGGCCTGCCTAACAAGGCGTACCGCAGTGCCCTCGTCAGGTGCATCGCCGAGATGATGTCCGCCAAAGCCCAGCGCCGAGATCTTGACGTCGTGGCGACCGAACTGTCGTAGCGGAATCGCGTTTCCATTAGTATTCGGCATCGTCGGCTCCCGTCATCAATTCCAGTTCGTGCAACTGAGTTGCCAATTTCTGGATAGAGCGTGCAAGACCACAATTTCTTCAATGAGGCGCCGATCGTTTAGCCGGAGTGTTCGGAGGAGCACACCCCGACGGTCATTACCGCAGCGCCCTGCTTCGGCGCCTCATTGAAGAAGCCTCGGAACCCGTTCCGAATCGGTGAAATCATTCCCCGCGGTGACATAACGCAGCCGTTCTTGTTCTCGACAGAAACTTTGCCATTCTCAGCCGGCCACGGTGATGACGAGTTTTCACGGCGCTAACAGTCAGGCACAATGTCTCAGCAACCTCCGAGATGCTGCGCTCCTCTAAGTCACGCATTCGAACCACTATTCGATACTTGTCAGGTAGACTTGCAAGTGCTATCCGAAGCAGCCTGGCGGTCTGGCTGCGAGCGCACACATTGAAGGGGGAGTCCTTCGGGTCCGTGACCTGTGTTTCGGCGATCGCCGACCCGTCTAGCGCGACCGACCGTGAAGCGAGCCTCTTTCGCCAGTTCTGATTGACTTCGTTTAGGGCAATCCGAATCAACCAAGTCCGGAAGCCGGCTTCAAATCGAAATTGTTCCAAATGGGTGAAAGCTTTGAATACAGCCTGCTGAACTATGTCGTCGATATCCGGGTCATTTCTCATCTTCACCTGGACAGTCCGCCAAAGCGCGCCGACGTGCGGCTCGATCAAATCCGTGAACAGATCCCGTCGGCCCCCGAGAATCTGACGAATTAGTGAGGCTTCTTTGTGCTTCACCGGCAACGCCGGAATTGCCGATACTTTATCGAGGTTATAGGCGACCGTTCCCATTGAGTCCCACTCTTCGATCTGGAGTCGCTCGCTCACGAGCGCATTCTTTCCAATGCAAGTGGCCAGCCATTCGCCGAAGGCCGGTTAAGAAGCTCTGGGTCCGGTCTATGACAAAGAACGGCAGGAACGTCTGGGCGGGTGAGGCTTGAAAGGCCTCGCGTGCGCAGCCGTGCCGGTGTCCGCTGGACGCCATTACTGTGGATAGTTCGACTCAGCTGGTGAGGCGGTCCCAAGTAGCCCGCGCCGGGACATAAAAGGGGAGCAGCAAGGCGTCGGCGTTGCCTGCGACCAGATGGATTGCGCCATAGCCTGCCGGCACCGACGTGTTGCGTCCAGGTTCGGATCACTCAGCCTAGGGCCGGCATCTTGGATCCAGGTTTGATGACACTGGGGTCCTGAATCCAGCGCCGCAGATTTTCCGGTGTGTTTGGAGCCGCTCCGGAAGCAATTGTGTCGCGGCTCATCAGGTGGGTCAGATCGGGGCCGAACCGCCCATTTGCCGCAGTACCAGCCGCGGCGTGGCAGTTGATGCAGGCCGTCCGTTCAAAAATCTTCTGCCCTTCCGAGACAGTATCGATGGCCTTCGCCGGTCGACTCTGTTCTTGAATCCAGCGGTCGAACTCATCGTGGGTCTGCACGTAAACGCGCAGCAGCATCTTGGCATGTTGGGTTCCGCAGTATTGCGCACACTGCCCCAAATAGAGCCCAGTCTCGCGCGGATCCATCCACTTACGATTAGGGTGATTGGGTATCAGGTCCGTTTTACCGGCCAGACGGGGAACCCAGAAGCTGTGATCTGTGTCTGCGGAGAGAAGCGTGAGGAAGGTTGGGGTCGGATGCGCCGGGTCACTTACCGGGATGTGCAGTTCATTCGCGGTCACCACTTTTAGCGACGGATATCGATACTCCAACCAGAATTGGTGGCCGATGACGGTGACTTCAAGAGCATTGCTTGGGCGGGCGGCGTTCTGGATGCTCGCGATTACGCGGGCTGCTGCGAGAAAGAGGACCACGACAATTAGAATCGGAATGACCGTCCACGCGAGTTCCACCTGAGTGCTTCCATAAACCTGTGCGGGCTCGCGCCCGTCATTCATACCCCTCCTCCTGAACTTCACTACTGCGTAGGCAAGTAAGTTGAAGACCACTATAAATATTGCCGCGGTGATCGTTAACACAAAAAGAGATAGCTCAAAGATAGACTGGGCCGGCGTCGAAACGGGAACGAAAATGTTTGGCGGACTTAGAGGCGAATGCGCAGGCTCCGCCAACGCGGTGACTGCCGCAAAGAACGTAGCGCTGCGAAAATAGGACACGCCGCCCATAGCCGCCAACGTAATGAAAAGGGCACGTTTGATTCCAAAGCATTCGTCGACGCATTCGCTAGGAATGCCCCACTTTTGCGGAATGCGCCCCATTGGCTATGGAAGGAGGTCGGGTGTTGTAGCGACACCTGATGTCGAGCGGATGACAGTGGCTAAACTGAGATGTTCGGGGGCAGTTGTCCTCATCCCGCTGTGATTGTCGGCCCCACAGGGTTTCGCGTCAAAAGGAACCGTGATTGCTTTTGTGCTACTGAGCCTTCTGGCACCCACGCCGATGCGGCTCGGAGTTAAATCATGCCTCGAATATTCAATACTCTTGCATTGAGACTCGTGGTTCTGGGCGGCGTCGCAGCTAGCCAAGCCTTCCCTCAATCCACTAATCTGTCCCCCAACCCATATCAGCCTGATACTCCTGGCGCATCTCAAGCCCCTACCGACCTCCGCGTTTTCGGAACCAATCCAGACGGTTGGCTGTTCCCGATCACCAGTCTAAATAAATTGCTCCCGCATTGGATCCAATTCGGCGGGGAGTTTCGGAACCGCATGGAAGGCCAAACCGGACTCGGCTATGCGCCCGTCAACGACGCGTATGATTTGACGCAGCTCCGCTTAGGCATCTACCTTCGGCCCACGAAATGGCTAGAGTTAGTAGGCGTGACGCAGGATTCGCGAGTTTTTTTCAATCACCACGTGGCAACCGCGTCTCCTTACCAAAACATTTGGGATATTCGGGAGGCGTACGCCCGGCTGGGCAACTCGAACGATGGCTGGATTGACGCTGTCGTAGGCCGGCAAATGTTCAGCTCCGGCGACGAGCGTGTCATCGGACCGTCAGATTGGCTCAACATGGGTCGCACCTTCGACACCGTCAGGCTCGACCTCCATCCTTCGAATATTAAAGTCAGCATATTTGCAGCCTCGGTGATTAACGCCATTGACGGCCAGATTGACCATCACATTGCAGGCAACAATATTTATGGGATCTATAGTGGTTTTGCCCGTCTAATCCCTCATGCCATAGTGGAACCCTATGTGTTGTGGCGAGTGGCTCCCGGCAATGTGCCGCTTCCTGAAACCCAGGGGCATGGACATCTTGACGAGGTCACTTCTGGTGCTCGTATCGCCGGCACGTTACTCGATAATTTCGATTACGACGTCGAAATGAACAAGCAGACCGGCTCACTCGGACCGTCTTCCATTGACGCGTGGGCCGGACATTGGAACGTCGGCTACACCTTCAAGAATGCACTGACGCAGCCCAGGCCCTTTGTCGAATACAACTACGCGTCGGGCAACCGGAACCCAAGCGGTAATACCTGGGGCACGCATGACCAAATCTATCCTTCTGCTCACGACAAAATGGACTTCGCCGATCAATTCGGCTGGAAGAACATAGAGGACGCTCGGGCCGGAGTCAGCGAAACACTTGCTCATAAGTGGACGCTAACGGAGATGTTCAACGATCTCTGGCTGGCCACGACAAACGATGCCGCATATTCATCGAGCGGCGCCATTTCGATAGCCGCGCATCCTGGCGCTACGAGCAAACACCTCGGCATCGAACTCGACCTGATCGCCGAATACAAGCAAAACAGCCATGTCGACTATGGCTTCGGTTTTGCTCATCTATTTAGAGGCCAGTACTTGAATGAGGCTACTGGCGGCAAGGACTACAACTACCCGTTTGCATACATAACTTACGGTTTTTGAAAACTCCGGTTTTTGAATAATCAAGGGGACGCACATGGCTGACATTGACAAAGACAAAAGCGATACGAAAGCTAGTCGACGGGCGGTGTTCGGATTAGGCTCCGCCGCTGCGGCGCTGGCAATAAACGGGAGAGAGGACGCGAACGCGCAGACACCGTTGTTTGCTAACCACAATGCCCCGAACGAGACCAATCCCGGACCGCAGAACCTTCCTCTGGGGGCGGAGAATCCGGATTCGGAATGGTCTCCGTCCACCGACAGCGGAACCGTGAAGCCCTTTAAGTATTCGTTCTCTCTGGCACGCAAGCGCGTTTTGAGCGGCGGCTGGACGCGGCAGGTAACGGCGCGTGGCCGTGACAATGACCCATCCCCGGGTTGCTCGTTGCCCGCACGTTGACCTCGGTTGTTTCCTTTCTACAATTCCTAGCAACTCTGGTTCCCATTCGCGTGAGGAAGTGAAGTGGCCCGATTGAACGCGCTAGCAACTAATCTTGCGGCTCATGCGAAGCGCGGTCCTTCGTTTTATTGCTGGGAACGAAACGCGGTGGTGACCGCTCTTCTACACGTGCGTCGAGATATGGCCGCTGTCGCTCAGGTTTGTTGCACGACCACGCGATCACTAACGAAACCTACCTTGTTTCTCCTATTTCCAGCGGCTCGAGTGTCTTCCGCGACAGCGGCTCACGGACTACGTGATAGAGAAGAAGAGTAAGCACAAACGCGCAGCCCGCAGCTCCTGACCCATAGAGGAAAAGCGCCGAATAACCAAATTTCCCGACAATAACTCCTGCAATCGGGCCTGTCACACCCATTGCCAAATCGAGAAATGCCGTATACACCCCGAGTGCAGCGCCGTGGTTCTGATCAGCGACCATCTTGAGAGCTTCTACTCCGAGTGCTGGAAATACCAGGGCGAAGCCACATCCGCTGAGAGCCGCCCCCGCAAGAGCCACATCGTGAGTGGTGGCCGACCACAAAACGAACAATCCCGCAGACTCCACGATGAATGACACCAGGGCGACTCGGAATCCGTTCCAACGATTGATGGCGCCTGCGAACAACAGGCGAGTGATGATGAAGCAGCTGCCGAACAATATCAGGGCGAGCGCCGGGTCAGTCCAGTGCCGACTGGCATAGTACAGCCCAGTAAAAGATGCAATGGTGGCAAATCCGACCGTCCCGAGAGTCAGCCCTAGCCCGTGAAGCAACAGTCTGCCGAGTACCTTCGAAAATGCCAAACGAGCACCGCGCAGTATCGGAACCCCGGCCAGTGGGAGGGCGAGAGCCAAGTTCAGCACCGATACTCCCGAGGCGGCCGCCCCAATTGACTCCAGCCCATGCCTGTTCTCAAACCAAATACCAAGAGGGGCCCCCGCTGCCATTGCACCATAGGATGCGATTCCACTCCAGGAGATCACCTGTGCGGCATATTCTGCGCCAACCCGTCCCAAACCCCACGTAGTCGAACCTGTAGCCACGCAGCTTTCGCCACAGCCAAGGATCAAGCGACTTATCAGAATAGCGACAAAACAGGCCACGGTTTTGGATTGGAGCGACGCTGCAGCAACCAGACAGAGCCCACTAAGCAAACCCACCACCTGACCGATCAAAACAGTGGTTCGCGGACCTAAAACGTCGGTCATTCGGCCCGCTTTGGAGCGAGTGACAAGGGTTGCCAGATATTGTGAACTGATTGCGACACCGGCCCAAAAGGGAGAAAAACCCAAATGGAGATGAACGAAACCAGGCAAAACTGCGAGGAGAAGGCCGATCGTCAAGTAATAGAGAAAAACGAATAAGGATGTATGAATGATTCGAATTGTTGTCGACGTTGCAATCAGGTGTCTCAGAAACCCTCCAGTTATTTTCTGCCGTGTGTGCACATGTGCCGCCGCCTTCAGGGCTGCCGGCCGGAACAAAGCAATCGACTCGCCGTTTGCAGCCGTCCTCTTCAATCCCCGAGCGTGTCGACATAGAGCCGCCCCTGTCGATCAGGGGCCTCGCAAACATCCGTCGAGGCATAATCTCAAGGCCTGAAAATTCCCGCCGGCAGGCTGCGCTAGCTACAACGATGTAGTTGATTGGAACTCTGCAGCCTACGAAAAGCCAACGCATAACTCTTGGCAGTGGAGGTAAAGCGAGTTCGGTCGACCTTTAGTAACAATCGCGTCCACAAGACCTCGAGCGTTTTATGAGTTTGGCATCGCAGATGCCTTAGACGCTGGCGTGCAGGTCGGAAGCTGCTTGGATTTATGACGTGGAAATCGAAAAACGAATAGGGAGACATTAATTATGAGCTTACCTCTTGAAGGAATCAAAATAATTGACTTTACGCAGGTGCAGGCCGGGCCTGCATGCGACCAACAACTTGCGTGGTTTGGCGCGGACGTGCTGAAAGTCGAGCGGGTCGACGGAGGTGATATTACACGCCGTCAGCTGCGTGACATCCCCAATGTCGATGCGCTCTACTTCACCCAACTCAATAGCAACAAAAAGTCTCTAGCTCTCAACACCAAGGCGCCCGAAGGCAAAGAGATTCTAGAAAAGCTGGTCCGGAAGGCCGACGTGCTGGTGGAAAACTTCGGTCCCGGTGTCATGGACCGGATGGGTTTCTCTTGGGAGCGCATGCAAGAGCTCAATCCGAAACTCATCTACGGAACGATCAAGGGTTTCGACGACCAATCGCCATATTCTGACCTGAAGGTCTATGACAACGTCGCGCAATGTGCCGGCGGTGCCGCTTCGACAACCGGCTTCTGGGATGGCCCTCCGACCGTCAGTGGCGCGGGCCTGGGTGATAGCAATACAGGGATGCACCTGGCGATTGGCATCTTGGCCGCTTTGATCGGTCGGCAGAAAACCGGCAAGGGCCAAAGGGTATCGGTCGCCATGCAGGATGCCGTCCTGAATCTTTGTCGCGTGAAACTGCGCGACCAGCTGCGGCTGGAGCGAGTGGGCTATCTGGAAGAGTATCCGCAGTATCCCAACGGAACTTTCGGTGACACGGTACCGCGCGGCGGCAATGCGGGCGGCGGAGGCCAACCGGGTTGGGTGCTGAAGTGCAAGGGTTGGGAAACCGACCCAAATGCGTATATCTACTTCACCATCCAGGAGCAGAACTGGAAGGGAACCTGTGAGGCTCTGGGGAAGCCAGAGTGGATTAACGACCCAGCCTATTCGACAGCCCGCGCACGCCAGCCGCACATTTTCGAGATCTTCGCTGAAATCGAGAAGTGGCTTGCCGACAAAACCAAGTACGAAGCCATCGACAAGCTCCGGGGATACGAGATTCCCTGTGCGCCGGTGCTCAGCATGAAAGAGATTGCCTATGACCCGGCACTGCGCGCGAGCGGGATGATCGTCGAGGTTCCACACAAGGAACGTGGCCCTTATCTTACTGTCGGCAGCCCGATCAAATTTTCGGATTTCGTGCCAATCATCACTGCTTCGCCGCTGCTGGGCGAGCACACGGACGAGGTATTGGCGGGATTGGGATATACCCCCGAACAGATCGCCAAGCTGCGAGGGGCGAATGTTTTAGTAAAGGACAGGGTCGTGGACACGCATCCGGACCAGCTCACACCCGCCCTAGCGAGCAAGTGATGAATAGTGCTGTGCGCATGCAGGTCGATTTTGAGCAATTGGTCGAAGTGCTCGGCGACGCAATTGTGGGCGCCGATACGAGCGGTGCCATCACCTTGTGGAACCCCGCTGCCGAACGCCTCTTCGGGTTCACGCCGGCTGAGGCGCTCGGCAACTCGCTCGATCTCATTATTCCCGAGCGCTTGCGAGGGCGACATTGGGCGGGTTACAGAAAAACCATGGCGAGCGGGGAGACGCGCTACGCACATGACGTGCTGCGAGTTCCCGCGGTGCACAAGAATGGGCGAGCGTTGTCGATTGCATTTACGGTCGGACTCCTCCATGGACCGCTACGAAACGTGATAGGAATCGTGGCCGTGATTCGCGATGAAACGACTCGCTTCGCCGAAGATCGAAACTTGCGCCGCCGCCTCGCCGAACTCGAGGGAAAATTGCCGGCGAGCCTTGGCTCGGCGGTGTGACCTGCTTCCCTTGATCGGCGCAACAACTAAGGCCGCCGACGTTGTGCACGAACTTTGTTAACTACACATTCGAAGAGAGGTACTTCATGATTGCGACTGAAGCGAAATCATCAAACGAACTGGAATCATTGGATGGAAAGAAATCGGCGGCTTTGACCGACGGATTTCATCTTGTAGTCTATGCTCTGAAACTCAACGGAATCGACACGATCTATGGCGTTGCCGGAATTCCGATCACGGATCTGGCCCGGCTGGCCCAGGCAGAAGGAATCAGATACATCGGCTTTCGCCATGAACAGTCCGCCGGAAACGCAGCCGCGATTGCCGGTTACTTGAGCAAGAAGCCGGGGATTTGTCTGACCGTCTCCGCACCAGGTTTCTTGAACGGCCTGGTGGCGGTCGCGAATGCTACGACCAACGGTTTTCCCATGATCCAGATCAGTGGATCAAGCGAACGTGACATTATCGATCTGCAACAGGGTGACTACGAAGAACTGGATCAGTTGAATGCGGCAAAACCCTATACCAAGGCCGCCTTCCGGGTTAACAAGCCCGAGAATATCGGTATCGGAATCGCACGCGCTATACATGCCGCCGTATCGGGGCGACCGGGTGGCGTCTATCTGGACCTGACCGCGAACGTTCTTGGTGCGGCCCTCGACGCCGATGCAGGGGAGAAATCGCTCGTGCACGTTGTCGATCCAACGCCTCGCCAGATTCCCGCTCCTGAATCGATCAAACGCGCCCTCGACCTGCTGGCGAGCGCGCAACGCCCACTGATTATTCTTGGCAAAGGCGCTGCCTATGCACAGGCTGACGCTGACATTCGTTCGTTCATTGAAACCACAGGTATTCCCTATCTGCCGATGTCCATGGCCAAAGGGCTTCTGCCTGATAACCATCCTCAATCTGCGGCTGCGGCCCGCTCCTTGGTTCTGGCTCAGGCCGATGTGGTCATGCTGATCGGGGCACGACTGAACTGGCTTCTAGCACACGGCAAACCGCCGCGTTGGTCCCCAACTACGCGTTTCGTGCAGGTCGATATTTCTCCGACCGAGATCGATAGCAACCGACCCATCGCCGCGCCTGTTGTTGCGGATATCGGGTCAGCCATGTCCGCATTCTTGGCCATGCTCAAGCCCGGACAGATCCAACCCCAAACCGCCTGGATCAAAACGATCGGGGAGCGCAAGCAGCACAATATCGAACGCATGGCGGCCCGCCTAAATGCCCACTCCAGCCCGATGAACTTCTCGAGCGCACTTCGTGCGGTCCGCGATGTTCTCGCCGACAAACCAGACATCTATGTCGTCAATGAAGGTGCCAATACGCTCGACATCGGCCGGGACATTATTGACATGCACGAGCCTCGCAAACGTCTCGACTCGGGGACTTGGGGTGTGATGGGTATCGGTATGGGCTATGCCATCGGCGCGGCTGTGACGAGCGGTAAACCTGTCGTTGCCATCGAAGGTGATAGCGCCTTCGGTTTCAGTGGCATGGAAATCGAAACCATTTGCCGCTATTCGCTGCCGATTGTCACTGTCGTTTTCAACAACGGCGGCATCTACCGAGGTGACGACGTGAACCGAAGCGGAGGCCACGATCCTTCACCAACCATTCTCATGAAGAGCGCACGCTATGACAAACTCATCGAGGCTTTCGGCGGTACGGGCCATCATGTGACCGATCCACAAGGGCTCACCAATGCTCTCACCGATGCAATCGCGTCAGGTAAGCCCGCAATCATCAACTGCGTCATTGATCCCACCGCGGGAACCGAGAGCGGTCATCTCCAGAGTCTGAACCCGACCTCTCAAATCGACAGCGGACGAAAGTGAGAGGCGCAGCCATTGTGACGTCATGAAGGCGATTTCGACCATTGCCGCAAACACCGTTTCACCACTCTTGAACAACTTCTCTGAGTTGCTCACAAGACACGTTCAGGAGCAACCCGAGCGAACTGCTGTCGGGACCTCAGATCGAGGAACTGTAATTAGCTACAGCCAACTTGACGCCCTTGTCCGGTCGGCGATGACACAACTATCCTGGCTCGGACTAAGCCGCGGCGCCACGATCGCCCTGGTCTCGGACAATAGCGTCGAATTTGTGGTGGGTCTTCTCGCAGTTGCGTCTTCGGGCGCTCGTGTCGCGCCGTTGAGCCCGGCGCTCACATTGTCCGAACTGAGTACACGACTCTCGGAACTTTCCGCGAATGCCGTGCTCGCTCCGAAACATCTGGCAAGCAAACTCGGGCTTGCGGACGCCACCGCCGGAAACCCTGCTCGGTGGGTCTTGAGTATCGAGAGTTCCGGTGATGTTCATGAGGTGCGAATCGCGAATAGGAAGGGGCAAAGCTCAGCATCTAGCGTGGCTGCAGAGACGAGCGGCCCGATCGACGGTGAGGACGTCGCTCTCTTGATGTTCACGGCCGGAACGACCTCCGCGCCAAAGCTTGTTCCCTTAACGCACAGTAACGTTGTCGCATCCATCCGGGGCATAGTCTCCACGTATGATTTATCTCCGCCGGACGCGACGCTCATCGTCATGCCGCTGTTCCATGGTCACGGCCTGGTGGCGGGACTACTTGCAACTCTGGCGAGTGGCGGCAGCGCGTATCTCCCGAGCACGGGCGCTTTCTCGGCTCACTTGTTTTGGGCCGACGTAGTCCGCCTCGGTGTAACGTGGTACACAGCGGTACCGACCATTCACCGCATTCTCCTCAACCGTGCTTCCCAGGAATACCCAAGTTCTGGGGTGGCGCTTCGTTTCATCCGCAGTTGCAGCGCACCGCTTGACGAAGAGCTCGCCACAGCGACCTCTGCCACTTTCCGAGCTCCCGTTATCTCGGCCTATGGAATGACAGAAGCGTCTCACCAGGTGTCGTCGAACCCACTTCCCGTCGATGGACTTAATAAGCCGTCGTCAGTGGGCCTGCCTACAGGAGGCGAGATCCGAATTGTCGGCGATGACAGAAAGGACGTCGCATCCGGTGGCGTCGGAGAGATCTGGATCCGGGGCGCGACAGTTACGGCTGGATATCTGAACAATCCTGAGGCAAACTCCGCGGGCTTTGTTGATGGATGGTTCCGCAGTGGTGATCTCGGCAGCAGAGACGCGGATGGCTACCTCTCTGTGAGAGGAAGGCTCAAGGAAATCATTAACCGCGGCGGAGAAAAGATTTCACCGGGGGATATCGAGGCTGTCCTCTTGTCTAACCCGAAAGTGCTCGAAGCGGCATCGTTCGGCGAGTCCGACGCAATCTACGGAGAGGATGTCCAGGCGGCTGTCATTCTGCGTCGGGGAGTGGAGGCGACTGAGGGTGAGCTGCGAGACTACTGCGGCACGAAACTCAGTGCCTTCGAAGTTCCCGAGCGGATCTACATAGTGGCCGACTTTCCCCGCACGGCAAAGGGCTCCACTGATCGGCGTGCGCTTGCTTTGCAATTTGCCGCCGGCCGATGAGCGTCTGAGCAGTTAAGAAATAGTTAAGAAATAGTCAGGGTCGATTCAGATGATACACAACGAACTTATGACAAGTACCCCCGATGATGCACTTAAAATCAGGATTCGCGACATTCTGCTCAACGCACTGGCGGTTTCGTCGGGAGCTATCGACGCGGTCAGCTTCCTTGATCTAGGTAAGGTCTTCTCGGCCTTCATGACAGGGAATATCGCGTTTCTCGGGCTGCGGGCCGCAGGCGCCACTGGGCCCGACTGGACGAGCATCTTCGCAGCGGCGTCTGGCTTCGCGGCGGGGGTGTACCTCTCGACGCAAATCGTTAGGCCTTCTGAAGCCTTTGGAATTTGGTCTCAACGGGTGACGGTCGCACTCTGCGTATCGCTGATTGCGCATGCAGCCTTCCTGTCCGTTTGGTTCGCAAGTAACGGCCGGCCTTCGGTTGGCGTCGTCCCCGTTCTCCTCCTCTCGTGGGGTTTCGCGATGGGGATGCAGAGCGCCGCAGTTCGAAGGCTTCATGTGGACGGTGTGTTTACAACTGCTGCGACCGCAACCATCATATTTCTTGCGGGCGACCTCGCCTACTGGTCCGCGACAGCAAAAGAGAGGCGGCGGCTTACAGGCGTGCTCGCCTCGTTGTTCGTCGGCGCGACAGCCGGAGGCCTGCTCTCGGTTCATGCGCACATCTATGCCCCGGTCCTACCATTCGTGATCACCGTCGTGGCGGTCGCAACCGCAGCCTTCGCGTTAGGAAATCTTGACGCTGAAGGGACAAAAGAGGCACAACCATCAGCGACGCAATCCTCTGCCGGAAGGACAGGGGACATGGAATTCCCGTCTCTCCCGCGCTCGAATTGACGCAAGCATATGGTCAGGGTTCCTGGTCGGTGCAGGGCTGTCGGGAATCGCGGCCCACATTTCCGGATGTGGGCCCTGTTGCCTCCCTGTGTTGTCATGATTGCATTGGGTCTGTTCAGCGAGTGCGCCACACCATGACCTGAGAGGAGAATTAGACCTTCGATCTCCAGTGCACGCCGCAGTGTAGTTCGGTGAGCATAGAGGATTCACCCCGCGGATTGAATCGTAGCGAAGGCAGGGCATAGCTTCTCGTCAGCGACCTCTTCCTCTGGGGCGTTCTGGGTGCCGCTGAGATCGGCAGCGAAGATTACTTGGCCGCTTCCCGGCCTCATCTGTTGGGGCCTACGCTCCTGCCCGCACCGGCAACGCCGAACTTTGCCCGCGATGGATACCCAGCCGCCTCATCTTAGAGATCAAGGTCGTCCGCGGCAGGCCCAGCCGGGCGGCGGCGCCATTCCGACCGCCCATCACACCCTCTGTCTGACCGAGAGTTTGAAGGATGTGCGAGCGCTCCGCCTCTTCCATCGTCACGGCCGCGGATAACTTCAATCTGCCGGTGACCTCAGGCAGCGAACCATTCAGCACAGCGCCAGTCGCGAGAATGACCGACCGCTCAATTAAGTTTTGCAATTCCCGGACGTTGCCCGGCCATGAATGACGTACAAGAGCCGCCATGAATTCCTCGGAAATGGCCGTAATGGGCTTCCCCATCCGATCCGCGTAGTCCATCGCAAAATGGTGAACTAACGAAGGGATATCTTCAGGGCGCTCACGCAGCGGCGGTAGCTCAATGGGGAACACGCTCAGCCGATAGAAGAGGTCGGCGCGGAATTCACGTTTGTCGACCATCTCAACCAGATTCCGATGTGTGGCGCAGATCACGCGCACATCGCTGTGAATCGTGGCAGCACCGCCTAAACGCTCGAACTGTCTTTCCTGGATAACGCGCAGAAGCTTTGGCTGCAACTCCAGCGGAAGGTCGCCGATCTCGTCCAAGAACAACGTACCCCGGTTGGCCCGCTCGAACCGCCCGATACTGCGCGTAACCGCCCCGGTGTAAGCTCCACGCTCGTGACCGAACAGCTCGCTTTCCAGCAAACCAGCAGGAATTGCGGCGCAATTCACCTTCACAAACGGACCGTTCGATCGGTCGCTACACTTGTGAATGGCTTCCGCGATCAGTTCCTTGCCCGTGCCTGTTTCGCCGTTGATCAACACCGTGGCATCGGTTGGGGCCACGACTCGCACCATGTCGAGTACGCGCCGCAGAGCGGCGCTGTTGCCGATAATGCGGGGTAATCCGCTGTCGCGGAGTTCGTCGCTGTCGAGCGCGACTTCCGCCGGCGTCGCATCCTCGATTTCAAAGGATACGTTGTGGTTGATTGCGGGCATTTCAGATATCATACTTGCAGTTGCAGCCATTTTTCGCTCCTCCCTCTTGTCCGCCATGCTTTCGGCGCTCCGGCATCAGGGTCACGCAGCCACCCGGACTGCTACTCGCCACGCGTACGCGGCTGCTGGTTCACGGCCAAATATTAGAGAAGATGACCCTTCCTCATGGCTCACGCGGATGCAATCGCCGCTATGAATCTGGCCGCTGGCCATCAGGTTCGACAACGGTTGTACGAGCAAGCGCTCGATAGCGCGCTTCAAGTGCCGCGCGCCATATCTGAAATCGGTGCCCTCCATTAGCAAAAATTCCCGAGCGCTATCCGTCACATTGATCGAGAAAGATTCGCCGGCGGCCGCAGTCTGGATACGCTGTTGCACCATCTCAAGCTCAATATCAACGATCCTGTCCAGTTCCTCGATGCTTAAAGCCTTGAAGACTACGATCTTGTCCAAACGATTGATGAATTCCGGCGTGAACTTTCGACGTGCGGCCGCGATGCCGGTGTGCGACATCCGGACACTGAGTTTCGCATTGTTACCGCTGTCCTCAAACGAGGGAACGTGGAAGCCCAGCCGCGGACTGAGTAGGGAACTCATTTCGTTGGCGCCGAGATTGCTGGTCAGGAAGATCATCGTCGACGAAAAATCGACCTTGCGGTTGTCGCCCAGCGTCAAAACGCCCTTGTCCAGGATGCCCAGGAGTAGATTCCATAAGGCGTCGGATGCCTTCTCGATCTCATCGAAGAGCACGAAACTGAGCTTGACCTTCTCTGTGTGATGCTGGTTCAGCGCTTCTTGCGACAACAGCGGATGCGTTTCGCGGTGTCCCAGGTATCCCGGAGGCGAGCCGATCAACTTCGCGATTTCATGACTGTGTTGAAACTCCGCGCAATCGACCTTGATTACCGCTCGAGAATTCTTCAGCAGGGCCTCGGCGGTTGCCTCTACGATGCGAGTTTTTCCGGAGCCTGTCGGCCCGAGGAAGAGAAAGTTTCCGATCGGCCGGCCGGCGGGGGATAGTCCCGCAAGGTAAGTCTGATAAGCCCTCACGATCTGGTGAATTGCCTCATCTTGTCCAATGATGAGGTGACGGAGTCTATTCTCCAGTTCCTCCGCTTGCCTTCCCGTCTTGGTGGGATCTAGTAATGCGAACTTCGGCATTTTTGCTTCTCCTTCTGGCGCCTAGGCGGCGCGACCGAGCAGGTCGCCGATTGGCGCTGGAATCTCTTCAAGATTGTGGTCTACGGCTTCCTGGCACCGTATACAAAATGTGGCCCACGGCACCGCGGCAAGCCGCTTCGGGTGGATGTCCTCATCGCACCGCTGGCACGTTCCAAAGCTGCCTTCCTCGATACGACGGAGCGCCGCACGAGCGTTTCGAAGTTGGGTAAATTCGCGGTCGAGGTTACAAACCGCGAGTGCGCGTTCTGAAGCCGCTTGGATCTCTTCCAGCTGATCGGCGCTTCTCTCAATCGCGATGCCTTCGCGGTGGCGGTTGAAGCGCTCCACTTCAGCAACCTTTGCGGCTAGAACCGCTTGAAATCGGTTTAGTTCATTCTTGGTCATTGGTTCCTCCCTACTCCTTCAAAGCGGCTTCGATAGCTCTCAGCAGCTCCGCGCCGTCAAACGGCTTGTATAGAAACCTAATGGCCCCCTCGTCGAGGGCCCGCTGTCGGGCTTCATCATCCTGGTGGGCTGAAATAAAGATGACCGGTAAGTCCGGGCGATCGAGTCGTACGCGCCGCTGCAACTCGATGCCGTCCATTCCTGGCATCCGGACGTCCGTAATCAGACAATTCGCTATCGCTAGTGTCCCAGACTGCAGGAATTCCTCCGCGGACGAGAACACCAGATGTGCATAACCGGCTGATTCCACTAGGCGTTCTACGGACTCTCGAACTCGAAAATCGTCGTCCACTCCCACCACGACTTGTTTTGTACCGCCGGTCATCAACGAAGCCAAGTTCGATGATAAGGGCGAAGGGAGGACGCTGCCTATTCCATGTTTCTTTATGCCTGGGTACTGGTGCGGGTGATTCCGAGTTTATCGGCCATTCTGACAAGTTCCGCTAAAGAGCGCGCACCCATCTTTCGCATGATCTGTCCCCGATGAACCCCGATCGTGTTCTCGGCGATGCCAAGGTCGCCGGCAGTCTGTTTGTTCGCGAAGCCAGCGACCACGAAGGAAAGAACTTCCCGCTCGCGAGGCGTGAGGAGAGAGTAATGCTTCTGCAACTCGGCCAGCTCGGATCTCTTCCGCCGCGCTTCTCGATCAAGGGTAATTGCAGCGTCAATCGCCTGTAGCAACTCCTGCTCGTTGAACGGCTTCGACAAGAACTCAATGGCCCCGGCCTTCATGGCGCGCACAGAAGATGGAACGTCAGCATGACCTGTAATGAAAACGATCGGCGGCGCATCTCCCGCTGCCAACTCCTGCTGGAGTTCAAGGCCGCTAACGCGTGGAAGTTGCAGGTCTAGGATCAGACAGGCGGGGGCGTCGGGCTTTTCGGATTCCAGGAATTCTGCAGCCGAACCAAATGCGGCCGCCCGAAGTCCAATCGACGAGATGAGGCGGCATAAAGCCTCGCGCACGCGATAGTCGTCATCCACCACGAAAACGATCGGGCTGTCCGGATTCATGACTCGGCACTCAACTTAACTGGAAGTGTAAAACAGAAGGTTGCACCGGGTCCTTCTCCGGATGTGGCCCAAAGACGGCCGTTGTGCGCTTCCACAATCGAGCGGCAGATCGCCAAACCCATGCCCATGCCGTTCTCCTTGGTCGTGACGAAGGCTTCGAAAACCCTCTCAGAATCCTTCAAGCCGACGCCGTAATCGCGAATTTCGACGAGGACGGTTTCTGGACAGTCGCGTTTCGAGCGGATGAAGAGCTTTTTAGAACGGTCAAGGACCGGATCCATCGCCTCGATCCCATTCAGGAGCAGGTTGAGCAGCAGTTGCTGCAACTGTATGCGATCGCCCATCACGGGAGCCATGTCTTTTCCCAGGTCAGTCTCCACGATAACGCGCCTTCTCTCTGTTTCGCCATGCAGAAGGCTGAGCACTTCGCAAATCACCTCGTTCAAGTCTAGCGTGACTTTCTCAATGGCAGCCCTCTTGAAAAGCGCACGGATGCGCCGCACCACCTCTCCAGCCGCCTTGCCGTCGCGAACAATGCTTTCGGCGGCCTCGAACGCCTTGGCTAGGCTCGGCGGTTGGGCCGAAAGAAAGCGCAGGCAGGCGTGACCGCTAGCTACCACGGCTGCCAGAGGTTGGTTGACTTCATGCGCTATAGAGGCAGTCAACTCCCCCATGGTGCTCACTCGGTTGACGTGTGCGAGATCCGCCTGCGCCTGTCGCAGAGCCTCTTCGGCCTCCTTTCGATCTTCGATATCGATACTGGTCCCATACCATTTAACGATGTTTCCCAACTCATCTCGCAGCGGGACGTTTCGGATCAGAAACCAGCGATACTCCCCATCAGCCCGCCGCAGTCGTGCTTCACTTTCCATCGGTTTTCCGTCCGCGAGGGCTCGCTGCAACTCGTCGACGAACCTCTTGAGATCATCGGGATGGACCGCGGAGCTCCAATTCCAGCCCAAGCCGCTCTCTACGGATAAACCTGTGGACTCCAGCCAACGTCGATTGATGAAATCGACGGAACCGTCAGGCGCAGCGCTCCAGACATGCGCCGGGATTGTATCGATAACAAGTCGCAGCCGATCTTCGCTAGTCTGTAGGGCCCCGTAGAGATCGCGCAGGCGCCGGGCGGTGTCGTTGAACACCTGTCCGAGGTGAGCGAGTTCATCTTCTCCCGTGATCGCCACCCGGTGCTCAAACTCACCACGTGCCAATGCTTCAGAGCCTTCCACCAAGCGAGCGAGTGGATGTGTGATGCTACGCGTGATGGCCAGACCGAGGGTAGCAGCGATCAGCAACGCGACCGTGGCAGTCATCGGTACAACCAGAAAAACCAGACGTTCCACGCGCTTAACGTTCAGCACGGTTTGGGCCCGCTGTTCACCGGCCTCGTGGTCAACTTGTTCCACGAGCGCCGAGGTTAGCGTTTCCAGAGGCCGTACTTGGTTCGATAGGCGCAGTTGTACCGCCCGCCAGTCGCCGGAGGTAGCCAGTGTAATGATAGTTTCAAGTTGGGATGGCAGCGAGCTCTGAATAACGTGAATCGTAGGTACGATGTTCGGACCTCGCTGCAGGTCGGATGGCAGGAGACTGAAGGCGCTTACTGCGCGCTGCATGTCCTCTAGGGCAGCGGTACGAAGGGGCCCGGCTCCTGTAACCAGAAGACCGGCGTCTTCGGTCTGCGCGAGCGCTTCCACCCCAGCGTAAAACTCTAACAGACTCGTATGAACACGTAACAAGGTGACCAGCGTCTGGTCGATATCGTTCAGGCGCTCTGCCTGAGCATGAACGAGGTGGAATTGCCAAAGGACAACAGCATCAGCGCCGAGCATCACCAGAATGATGAACACGAAGCACACTATCAAGCGGTGACCGATGTTGAATCGTTCGGCACGAAGCGTTTTCGCTTCAACACGTTTTACCCAACGGCCGAATTCTGTCACAGTGTGCCACTGCATCGGTTATTCCTTTCGAGCTGTCGCTGATCGCCAGCTCCCGCCACGCCTCGCACCGTTTTCGCATGAGGCTTGAAGCCGATCGGGCAGAGGTTATCGGACCGCTTCCGATTTCTATTCAGGGGCGTGCTGATCCCGCGGAGGCGGTCCCTTCTTGAAGCCTGTGACACGAACCAACTCATTCTCTAGTGCTTTGGCCGATTCCGGCGCGCTCCTTTCGCCCGTTAGCACGGAGTGTACAGCTTGCATGTACGCGTTGGATACCTCCTCGTACTTCTTGCCGGTAATGTTCGAAGGACGCGAAACAATGCCAGTGCGGAACGCTTGACTCAATAGGGCAAAATGGGGATTCGGTTTAAGTACCTCAGGCAGTTCGTAGAGTTCCGGTCGAGTGGGCGCCTCCGAAAGCAATCGAGACCGCTTCACCTGTACGTCTCTGCTGATGAGATACCGGACCAGCTCTACGGCTTCACGGGGATGAGTCGAGAATCGGGAAACCGCCAAGCCAGTTCCTCCCAACGTACCTACTCGGCCTGCCTTACCGCCGGGCAGCAGACTCACATCAAACTTATTCCGGATTGACGACCCTGCCGCCTGGCTGTCAACGTAGCCTAAGGTCCAATTCCGCATGAACGCTGCGTCGCCTGCGATCCAAAGGTTGAGCGAGTCCCACTCCTTATATCCAACTTCACCGGGTGGCGAGATCGAACCAACCCAACGCGCCGCCCGTTGCCACGCCAGGATCGCATCCAGGTTGTTCACGCTGATCGTTTTGTCCCTCTCGATGACCTGTCCGCCACCTTCGGCGGCCTGCCATTCCAGCGCGTTGCACGTCAACGCTTCGGTGGCCGCGCCTTGCCACACAAAACCCCAGAACTCTTTCTTACCTTTGGCGCGTTCGCCCACCTGAATCCGCGCCGCCATCATCTCCAGCCCATCCCAGGTTCTGGGCGGCTCACGATATCCATACTCACGCAGAAGGTCGGTGCGGTAATAAAGAAGGCCGATATTGGCATCATACGGCACCGCCACCAGCTTGTTATCCACGGTGTAGCTGGCGGTTATCGCCGGAAAGTCGCCGGAGATTTCATTCGCGAAATACGGCTTGAGATCAATGAAATCCTCGTTCAGAATGCCCGGCCAAATCACATCGATGGTGTACACGTCAGGACCTGAGGCGACTGGCCGGAGTAACTCTCGCCACAAGGCTAGCTGTTCCCGAGTCGACTCCGGAGACGGAAGGAGCTTGACTTGGATTCCTGTTTCCCGTGTGAACTGTCGCAACTCCAGTTCACGCTCTTCATTAAATGTCGTGGTGGCCCACTCCTGGTCTACAAAAGTTAACGTAACCGGTGGATGAACAGAAGTACAATCTGCCAACAGCAGTGAGAGCACCACAATGCAAACGGCGACTTCTATGCGAATTGCCACCTCTTTATTCGCGGGTGCGCTGATCCACATGGGGCGGTCCCTTCTTAAAGCCGGTAATACGAACCAATTCGTTCTCCAGCGCCGCGGCTGCTTCCGGTGCACTCTTCTCGCCCATCAACACGGAGTGCACTGCCTGGATGTAAGCCTCGCTTACGTCTGGATATTTTTTGCCGGTGACATTCGAAGGACGCGAGACTATGCCGGTCCGGAATGCCTGACGCAACAAGGCGAAACCAGGATTTGGTTCAAGTACCTCAGGCACGTCGTAGAGTTCCGGTAGCGTGGGGGGCACCGAAAGCATGCGTGACCGCTTCGTCTGCACGTCTCTACTGCTGAGGTACCGGACCAGCTCTACCGCTTCACGGGGATGAGCCGATAATCTCGAAACTGCCAAGCCGGCTCCACCCAACGTGCCCACGCGGCCTGCCTTACCGCCTGGCAGCAGGGTTATATTGAACTTATTTCGGATTGGCGAGCCTGCCGCCTGACTGTCGACATAAGCTGTCGGCCAATTCCGCATGAATGCTGCCCCTGCGACCCAAACATTCAGTGCGTCCGCCTCTACATATCCGCCTACAGTGGGGGGGGAGATGGAACCAACCCAGCGCGCCGCCCGCTGCCACGCCCGGATCGCGTGGGGGTTATTTACGCTGATCATCTGGTCGGTCTCGATGATCTGTCCGCCGCCTTCGGAGGCCTGCCATTCCAGCGCGTTACAGGTCAGCGCTTCAGTGGCGCCCCCTTGCCACACAAAACCCCAAAACTCTTTCTTACCTTTGGCTCGTTCGCCCGCCTGAATCCAAGCCGCCATAACCTCCAGCTCATCCCAGGTCCTGGGTGGCTCACCATATCCATACTGTCGCAGAAGGTCGGTGCGATAGAACAGAAGCCCCATGTCGGCGCGATAAGGAATAGCCACCAGCTTGTTATCCACTGTGTAGCTGGCGGTTATCGCCGGAAATTGGAGTGCGATTTCGTTGGCGAAATATGGCTTTAGATCGATGAAATATTCGTTCAGAATGCGCGTCCAGATCACATCGATGCCATACACATCAGGACCCGAGGCGCCTGTCCGGAGTAACTGTTGCCACAAAGCCAGCTTTTCCCGTGCGGACTCCGGAGACGGAAGGAGCTTGACTCGGATTCCAGTTTTCTGAGTGAATTGCTGCAACTCCTGCTGGCGACCCTCGTTGAATGTCTTGGTAGTCCACTCCTCCAGAAGAGTCAATGTAACCGGTTCATGAACAGACGGCCGAGTACAACTTTCCAGAAGCAACGAAAGCAACACAATGCAAACGGCGCTTGCCATCCCGCCGGAAGTCGACCACGGAGCGCGACAACGAATTCGCCCTGTAATCACCCTCTGAATCTTGCGGTGGCCGGCACTACCCTTATCCGAGTAGAACGTGATGAGTTCTCCTATAGAACCGACGTGGTAGCACACGCGCCTCCTCCTGCTTGAGGCTTGCTGTGCGTGACGGGTGCGAGGTTCGCCTGCGCCTTCGCTGACTGCGATCGGAAAGATGGATAGGAACAATGCGCGCCACATCCCACCTGGCGGATTATGGGATACGAGTGCAACACACCTCGCCCGCGTGGCCACCTTGATCTCCTCGAGTGCAGCCCGGAACTTTGGACCGGATCCAATCAAATCGCTCCGGAGCAAGGCGCGGGACGCGTGCATCGAGATCTTCCACATCATCTCGTTCTTCAACAATCACCAAAGCAGGGCAAAGGACGACTTATTACCAAGTTGCGCATATGATGGGTCACAGGGATAACCTCCTTGTGGCCCGACAATACGCTCAACTACAAATGTTGCTACGAAACACTCACGCGAAGCGTCTGCCTCTTAGGCTTCGTTCTGAGATTGGGACCTGCGCTCCTGCTCGCACCGGCAACGCCGAACTTTGCCCGCGATGGATACCCAGCCGCCTCATCTTAGAGATCAAAGTCGTCCGCGGCAGGCCCAGCCGGGCGGCGGCGCCATTCCGACCGCCCATCACACCCTCTGTCTGACCGAGAGTCTGAAGGATATGCGATCGCTCCGCCTCTTCCAGCGTCACAGCCGCGGATAACTTCAATCTGCCGGTGACCTCGGGCAGCGAACCATTCAGCACAGCGCCAGTCGCGAGAATGACCGACCGCTCAATTAGGTTTTGCAATTCCCGGACGTTGCCCGGCCATGAATGACTTACAAGAGCCGCCATGAATTCCTCGGAAATGGCCGTGATGGGCTTCCCCATCCGATCCGCGTAGTCCATCGCAAAATGGTGAACTAACGAAGGGATATCTTCAGGGCGCTCACGCAGCGGCGGCAGCTCGATGGGGAACACGGTAAGCCGATAGAAGAGGTCGGCGCGGAATTCACCTTTGTCGACCATCTCAACCAGATTCCGATGTGTGGCGCAGATCACGCGCACATCGCTGTGAATCGTGGCAGCACCGCCTAAACGCTCGAACTGTCTTTCCTGCATGACGCGAAGAAGCTTTGGCTGCAACTCCAGCGGAAGGTCGCCGACCTCGTCCAAAAGCAAGGTACCCCGGTTGGCCCGCTCGAACCGCCCGATACTGCGCGTGACCGCCCCGGTGTAGGCTCCACGCTCGTGGCCGAACAGCTCGCTTTCCAGCAAACCAGCAGGAATTGCGGCGCAATTCACCTTCACAAACGGGCCGTTCGATCGGTCGCTGTACTTGTGAATGGCTTCCGCGATCAGTTCCTTGCCCGTGCCTGTTTCGCCGTTGATCAACACCGTAGCGTCGGTAGGTGCCACGACTCGCACCATGCCGAGTACGCGCCGCAGAGCGTCGCTGTTGCCGATAATGCGGGGAAGTCCCGTGCCGACGAGTTCGTCACCGTTGAGCGTGACTGTCGACGTCACACAATCGACTTCAAAGGAGGCCCTATTTTTGACTTCGGCCAGTTCACTCATCCAGGTCGCTGCTTGTACCGACATTCTTTTACTCGTTTCTTTAACCGCCATACGTACGACGCTACCAAGGCCCGGCCAAAGCGGCTTCTATGCCGCGCGCCTTCGAGGGGCGCGACGATACTAATGTCCTCACTAATGTCCTCAAGTACTGCCCGGAATTTAGAGCTTGCTCCAATCAGATCGCTAGACATCGTTGAACTCCTAGCCGTATCGTTTAAGCTCGATGGTTAGGACCCTCGTTCAGCGCACGATCGATCACGCGCAACAAATCCGCAGCATCGAACGGTTTATACATAAAGTCGGCTGCGCCCCCTTCGAGCGCTCGCCGTCGAATTTCATCCTCAAAGTGGGCGGATATGAAGATGACTGGCATGTTAGGCCGCTGGAGTCTGATCCGGCGCTGTAGCTCGACGCCGTCGATTCCCGGCATCCGAACGTCGGTAATCACGCAAGTCGCTTCGCCCAGCGCTCCTGATCCCAGGAACTCTTCCGCCGACGAAAAGACTCGAGGCATGTAACCGGCAGATTCCACTAGGCTTTCAATGGACTCCCGGACTCGAAAGTCATCGTCTACTCCAACTACAATTTGTTTTTCAGCCATCACGATACGCTTTCGAGAATAATGGCAAAGGCAGGCGAGCCGCTATTATAGGTTTATTTAGGCGGGTCCGGCGGCGCGGGCGATGCCCAGTTTATCGGCCATTCTGACCAATTCCGCCAGTGATCGGGCGCCCATCTTGCGCATGATCTGACCGCGATGAACTCCGATCGTGATCTCGCTCGTACCGAGGTGGCCGGCGGTCTGCTTGTTCGCAAAGCCGGCGATCACAAAGGGAAGAACCTCTCGTTCACGAGGGGTGAGAAGGTTGTAGTGCCTCTGCAACTCGGCGAGTTCTGATCTCGTCTGGCGTGCAGAAAGATCGAGCGCGATTCCGGTTTCGATCGCCCGGAGCAAATCTTGCTCGTCGAACGGCTTTGACAGGAACTCGATCGCCCCGGCCTTCATAGCACGCACCGAAGAAGGGACGTCGCCATGGCCGGTAATGAAAACGATCGGTGGCGCGCTTGCAGCCAACAACTCCTGCTGGAGTTCCAGGCCACTGATGCCCGGAAGCTCCAAATCTAGGATTAGGCAGGCCGGGGAATCGGGCTTTTCGGCTTCCAGGAATTCCGAAGCAGAGCCGAAAGTCGCCACACCAAGCCCCACCGAAGAAATGAGAGTGGACAACGCTTCCCGCACGCGGAAGTCGTCATCCACAACAAAAACAACTGGGCTGCCGGACTTCACGATGTCTCACTCGATTGGACCGGAAGAGTGAAGCAGAACGTTGTGCCGGGACCTTCACTGGAAGCGGCCCAAAGGCGCCCGTTGTGCTCTTCGACGATCGAGCGGCAAATCGTCAAGCCTATTCCCATCCCTTTCTCCTTCGTGGTGAAGAAGGCTTCAAAGATTCTTTCTGAATCGTGTAGGCCAACACCGTAATCCCGTATCTCGACGAGCACGGTTCCCGGGCTGTCTCGTTTCGAGCTGACGACAAGTTCTTTGGGATGGTCCAGGACTGGATGATCCATCGCCTCGAGCCCGTTGAGGAGTAGATTGAGAACCAGCTGTTGCAACTGCACGCGATCGCCCATCACGAGAGGGATGTCGTTCAGCTCAGTCTTCACGGCAACATGTCTCCTCGCCGTCTCACCGCGAAGAAGGTGAAGCACCTCGTCGATGACTTCGTTCAGATCAAGCCCGATCTTCTCAACAGCTGCCCGCTTGAAAAGCGCACGGACGCGCTGTACCACCTCGCCGGCGTACTTGCCGTCGCGAATAACCCTTTCCGCAGCCTCGCTGGCCTTGGCCACGTTAGGTGGCTGCGCGGCGAGCCACCGCAAACAGGCTGCCGCCTGGGCGACTATCCCAGTGAGCGGCTGGCTGACTTCGTGCGCGATTGAGGCTGCCAATTCTCCCATGGTCGCCACCCTTGTGACATAGGCGAGATCCGCCTGCGCCTTGCGCGATACTTCTTCAGCCCGCTTTTGGTCCTCGACGTCGGTGCGCGTAGCGTACCACCGAATGACGCGTCCCCGTTCATCCCGTAGCGGATTGTCTCGGATCAAGAACCACCGATACTGTCCATCTTTCCCGAGTATTCGTGCCTCCATCTCAAAGGGATCACCGTCGGAGAGCGCTCTCTCACGAATGACGTGCAACTTCTTCAAATCGTCCGGATGAAAGACCTTGGTAACAGCGTCTTTTGACTGTACATCCTCGATCGTAAGGCCGGTGTATTCTAATTCTCGTCGATTTGCAAAAAGAGGACTCCAGTCCCCGCTGAAAACAACTACTTGCTGGGGGATCACATCGATCAGCTGCCGAAGTTCCTGTTCGCTTTGCTGAAGTCTTTCTTCCGCCTGCTTTCGCTCCCTGATATCACGGATCGCGCTTGAAATCAGCACGCCCTCGTCAGTCTCCAGCGGGCTAAGGCTGATCTCCACCGGAAACTCGTGCCCATCTTTATGCAGGCCATACAGTTGTAACCCGGAGCCCATTGGCCGCGCGCGAGGGTCCGCAACGAAAGCTCTCCGGTGTTCCGGATGCTTGCTGCGGAACCGCTCCGGCATCAACATTTCGATTTCGTTCCCCAGGACTTCTCGTCGTTGATAGCCGAACAGATTCTCCAGTTGCGCATTGGCTAGAACAATTTCACCCTCACGATTCACCACCGCGACCGCATCTGGCGCCGCTTCCAGCAGCCCTCGGAATTTTTGCTCCGCTCGCCTGCGCTCCACGATCTCGGCTTGCAGCAACTCGTTGGTTCTGGCAAGTTCGGCTGTGCGTGCCCGCACCATGCTTTCCACTTCGTCGTAGGCCTTGTACAGCGCCTGCTCTGCACGGCGTCTTTCCTGGATTTCTTTCGTGAGATCTTGGTTCGCGGCCCGGAGTTGAGCCGGGCTGGGCAGGAGCAACGCGCGAGGGATCAGCGGCACCAGCGCCGCCGCCGTCGCTAATGAAGCCCCTGCGGTAACGGCTTTGATGACGCCTGCCAACCGGTAGGTGCCATGCCAGAGGGTCCAGACTTCGATGGCATGCGTCGTTCCGCACCCAAAGATGAACAAGCCGAACATGAAGAACACCCAGTGAAAGGGCAGGTCGCGTCGTTTGCGCACAAAATAGACCAGCGCCAAAGGAATGACGTAATACGAGACGGCAATCAATCCGTCCGAGGTTGCGTGCAGCCAAAGGATCTCCGGTCTCCAGAGATAGCAATATCCGTGCGCCATGAAGTCCGAAGAGAATAGCTTTTGCACGAACTCGATCATCTTGGCCTCGCTTTCTGGCAATCTACGAACTGTGGGTCTCGTCGTCGCTGTCTCCCTTTAACCGTATGGCCCACCGGGCGGGACCGGAAGACTGAAGCGGAAGATGGCGCCTGGACCCTCGCCAGATGCGGCCCACAGGCGGCCGATCCGTCAGGGCGAGCAGACCAAGCAAGCTCTGGAATCGTGTCGATGATGGTCCGAAGTTGTTCTTTCAACGTCTCCATTGGTCAATGTCCTCCGGTGAGACCGTCTGGCTTGTGACTCGGGCCGTTGCGACTCCCTGTGCTCCTTGCGGCCGGTCTGTTCGGGCGCCATATAGGCGAGGGTGCCCGCAATGATCTCGGGCGGCGCGGGCGCCTGGCATTCGTGCGGCAACTGGGAGGCAATCCCGAAGCCGGTGAGCCACACGTGGCCGGCGTCGTCGACCAGCACATTCGCCGGCTTAATGTCCTTGTGAATGAGGCCTCGCCAGGGTCCGTGAGTATGAGGATCGTCCGCCCTTCGTGACGAGTGAGCGCCAGCCGCTTGGCCGCCCATGCGGGATCAAGTTCGGCTGCGAGGGAGTATTCGTGCTTGAGCCGCCGGAGACCCTGAGGCGAGGGCTGTTCGGCGGCTAGCGCAACTACCAGGACCGGCGATGGGTTGCCGTGCTGCCAGCCGCGGTAAAGTGTGAAGTCCGGGCCTTCCCGGAGCGGCTCCAGCACGTACCCCGAAGGCTCTGTCGTGGAGGGCATGCTCATGGCCACGGCTGTACGATCCCAGGAGTCATTTTGGCAGATTTTGGTGTGGGCTCGGAGAGCACCGCGCCCACACAGTGCCCGAATCGAGGATCGGGCGGTGCCCCCTGACGCGCACCCGGCGCGAAAAACTGGCCGAGTGAGCCGCCGGGACCATCGTCGAAGCCGCCTACGGCGTAGTGGCTATTCGTGAGATTCGTTCCGAAACTCGTGCGGCTGCCAGGTGAGTCTCGCGTTCAACAGGCCATAGGAAGCCTGCGCGACCAGTGGCGAGTTGCCAAGGTCGTACTGGATACCGCTCTCGTGGATGTAGTCGACGCGACCGCTAATCTGAACCGCTTTCCTCAGGGTCGCCGAGTACTCCGCGACCGCAGTGAAAGTGTACTTCGGCGCATTGACGAATTGGCTATCCGTGGTCACCGGCGCCCCGGGAACGATCCTGACGTATTTGCTGTCGGTAATACCGAAACCTGCCGACAGCTTGAGGCGTGGAGTCGGCCAGGCGGCAGCGGCAGACTCACCGCCCTTGACCCTCGCTTTTAGAGTGCGGCAAAATCGCTCAGTACCCATCCCTCTGCCCCGACGATGTTTTCCGCGATTTGGCTCACTGCGCGATGGCATCTCGCCAGGGGATCCACGGCTCGGCGCTTCCACTCAAGCGCTTTTGCTCATGAGTGCGCGAAGCTCCGCTGCGCCGTACTGGACGGCTTAGCGACCGAAAGGGCGCGATCCACTGAAAACGCACCCGCCCCGCGGATCACCAGGAACGTTGTCATTGCGAGTACCAGGAGATGATACTCATAGCCCTCGCCTCGCTGCGTGCCAAACCAATTCATGAAGAATCCGACGGCGCTATTCACGGTCACAATCGCGACCACCATGGTGACCCCAATTCCGAATGCTGCTATGCGGGTGAGGAATCCCAGCACCAGCCCCAGCCCACCGAAGAACTCCGCCGCGATTGCTAAGAAGGCGAACGGAGCCGGGATGTGCATGGCGCCTGTGAAGAAGCCCATCGTGCCGGAGAAGCCCAATCCTCCGAACCAGCCAAACATTTTCTGTGCTCCGTGCGCGAAAAAAACAATCCCCAGCACCAGTCTGAGAATGGCCGTCGCGGTGCTGTCCTCTGTGGCAAAAAGTTTACGGATCATGTTTGTAAGTTCCTTTTGTATTGGCTGCTCCTGGCGCGGCTCTAGCGGTGCCGCAACCAGGGGGCTACGTTAGCGGTAGTAAGGTTTATGGTCTGGGCCCGCCAATACCAATAGCTTGAAAAATCCAATCCGCGGATTGTCCGGGGCCTGGTTGGAGGACGCCGCCGGGAGAGAAACCGGTGATCAGCAGGAATGCTTCTATGTCGCCGGTCTGGTCGTTTTCCCGGCCCAGGATCAGAACGGAATCGCCTCCCTTCAGGTCACCAACGGTTGCGGGGTACAGGTGGCGGTCCCGGGAGCCGGGCACCGCATTCTTTCCCACCACCTCGATCTGTATGAAATCAAAGTGGACAGGCCGGCTCCGGCCGGATCGAAAATCGCGAAGGAGAAGCAGGCTCGTGAGAGGTTCCATGGATTCGACGGAGCCGGCGAAACTGCGCAACCCGCCGGAGACAATCATTCTGGCTCGCATGTTTTGCGATCCGGAAAGGCGTACGCCACGAACATAGATGGCAGCTCCAGCGACAAGTGTCTCCCAACCGCCGCGGATGACGTCTGCCGGATTCATCGGACCCGGTCGGCAAACTCCAAAACGTAATCGGCCCTGCGGCGTCGACCGAAACATCAGGCAAAGTGGAGACGCTGACGCTAATTTTGTGATCGCGGGCGTCCCACGACTTCACGGTGCCAAAGAGGCTTTCGCTCTGCCAGCGGACCAACTCCCGCCTGTCTTGGGCGTCGATGTCTGAACGCAAGGTCACCCGCACCCGTGATGCGATCTCTTGTTTGTCGGTGCGAAACGCCTCCACACACAGGCGGTCGTCTATGTTTATGTTCAACTCTTGCGGAGTTAGGATGGCTTCGCCATTTATGAATATGGTCGAATCGTTATAGCGGAAGTCGGAGTAATGGCCGGAGTCGCTCTTGAGACTGAGCGTGTGCTCCAGCAAGTCCCATCCGAAAACCTGGCCAGCCGCTTGGCATCCAGCGGCGGGCGGCGCGGCGGTCTGCCATGCATGCGCGAGCAGAGGCATCGCAAACAGGGAGAACAAGGCGCGGCAGACGGACAAACACAAAAGATTATTTCGGCCTTCCTTCTGCAGACGAACGACGCTCAACGTGGCCATATTGTTTCGCCTACTGATGCTCGATTCATACTTCGCCAGTCTTGAGTGCAACCTTGGAGCCAAAGAGTCAATTCGGCCTCTGTTGAAACGATGAGGCTTGTTCGGCGGATGCTCGCGCATGAAGTCGGACCGGCGACACGGACGACTCCGGCTCGACACATCCGCGTGAGTTCAGCCATTTCGCTGTGTCAGGGGGCGTGACGAAGTGTTTCGACGGGTAAAGCGCAAACGGCGAAACGACGACACATTGTCGAAATGAAGCCATTCGCACGCTGTATCCATGGACTCTATGTTGTTGTCCGGTAAGCGTGAGACAGGCAGTCCAATTTTGGAGCGCCGTTTGCATTCTTGTTCATTGCAAAGGATAGTGATGGTCACACTGGAGGAAGCACGCAGAGTCATCGCAGCCGCCGAACAGAAGGCTGTTGAAATCAAACATCCCATGAACATTGCGGTCGTTGACGAAGGCGGCAACCTTGTTTCCCATGTCCGCATGGACGGAGCCTGGATCGGCAGCGTCGACATCTCTATTAACAAGGCCTTTACTTCGCGGGTTCGATATTTCGACGAAGGATCTCGCGCAATATTCGCAATCGGACGGGCAATTCTTTGGAATCCATGTGTCCAATCATGGGCGCGTGATGGTGTTCGCCGGCGGCATTCCGCTGACGCGCGGCGGAAAAGTGGTGGGCGGCGTGGGAGTGAGCGGCGGTTCCGGAGAGCAGGATCACGCTGTAGCGGAAGCTGGAGCGAAAGCATTCTAGATTCTTAAAGGAGCGAACATTTATGGCAAGCAATCGTGGAGTAGTATACGTCGGGCCGGGAAAAGTTGAGGTCCGGCCGATCGATTTTCCGAAGTTGTCGCTGGGATCGCGGAAGTGCGAGCACGGCGTGATCCTTAAAGTGGTGAGCACCAATATCTGTGGGAGTGATCAGCACATGGTACGAGGGCGCACCACGGCTCCAGCCGGTATGGTCCTAGGACATGAGATCACGGGCGAAATCATTGAGAAGGGCAAGGACGTAGAGTTCTTGAATGTGGGCGACCTGGTTTCCGTCCCTTTCAACATTGCGTGCGGACGCTGCCGCAACTGCCGGGAAGGCAAGACCGGCATTTGCTTGAACGTCAATGGCGATCGGGCTGGGGCCGCTTTCGGCTACGTCGATATGGGCGGATGGGTGGGCGGCCAAGCCGATTACGTGATGGCGCCGTATGCGGATTTCAACCTTCTCAAATTTCCTGACAAGGAGCAGGCTCTGGAGAAGATCGAGGACCTTACACTCCTCTCCGACATTTTCCCGACGGGCTACGACGGAGCGGTGAAGGCGGGGGTCACGACTGGTTCAACGGTGTACGTGGCCGGCGCCGGTCCGGTAGGGCTCGCTTGTGCCGCTGCGTGCCAATTGCTGGGCGCCGCGGTGGTTATTGTCGGCGACATGATTCCGGAACGGCTTGCCCAGGCGCGAAGCTTCGGATGTGAGACGGTCGATCTGCGCGAGAGGGTTCCACTAGGAGACCGCATCGCCCAGATCGTGGGTGTTCCCGAAGTGGATTCGGCAGTGGACTGCGTCGGCTTTGAAGCGAAGGGCCAAGCCGAGCAGACTGGAACCGAACAACCTGCTACCGTGCTGAATTCGCTAATGGCGGTGACGCGGGCCGGCGGAGCGATCGGCATTCCCGGACTGTATGTCACTGACGATCCGGGAGCCAAAGACGCCAATGCCAAGCAGGGCGTGTTGGGTCTGCGCATTGGTCTTGGCTGGGCTAAATCCCATAGCTTCGGTACTGGGCAATGTCCCGTGCTCCGCTACAACCGGCAACTCATGATGGCCATCCTGCACAATAAGGTGGCTGTCGCGAAGGCGGTGAATGTCACAGTGTTGCCCTTGGAGGATGCGCCGCGAGGCTACAACGCCTTTGATAAAGGCGCTGCGGAGAAGTTCGTACTGGACCCGCATGGGATCGTGAGATTACGTCGAGCCACCGCGGAACTTGTAGGGGTGCAAAGCTAAGTTAAGACGGAGTTGGAGAAGATTACATTGGCTCCTCGAAGAATTCGAGTGCGGATACGCCGTATGCCAACAGTATGCGAAAAACCCTCAGCCGCCAGTGCGAAAAACTAAAGAGGAAAAGGAGAGAGAGGGATTCGGAACCTTGCCGCCCGCTGATTCCACGCAACTTGCTGAAAACAAAAAGAGCACGAAACGCTCGATGATCCGCTTTGGCGGTTCCGCCGCACAAAAAGACGCACAGGTCTATAGTGATTGAGTTTATCAATGACCGAGATGGCTGTCCTGAACTACGCGCGCCAGTACCATAGCCGCGAACCATGCAATGAGGGTATGGAGCAGCGCTTCAAAGACTCGGGTCCATCCCGATTACTCCTGGATTGACACGAGAGAGGGCCTAACCGTAATTGGGCCCGCCGCGCTGCCGGTGCCTACCGGATAGGCGTGACGGCGGGGAAGCAAACGGGTCGAAGCAAGGAGGGAGGGACGGCGAGGTGTCCGAGAAATCGCTTGAAACTAACGCTGTTAATGGTTCTCCCGTGGCTAAAAGGGGGCTGGACTGCCCCGTCTGGGTCGCAGAGGAGTCGCTCTGGATGGGAAACAAAAAAAGAGCGCCAATCGAGGCGAATCGGGTGTATACTGGCCGCGCCCCGGAGGCCAAAATGGAAATCCGCGGTGATATGCTTCGCTTCCATTGTGGGGCGACGTATGCGGGAAAAGATAACAATCGCGTTAGCCATCCTTATCGCTTTGCACGAGGCATACGAATTGGTCCGGGGAGCCTCAAGCGACGTTGGCGCGATGTTCCTCATGATGATTGTTTTCCTTTGCTTGCTCGTGTGGGATCAGATGAAAGACCGTGGCAAAGAGTTCATTCGAGAGCACGAAGAGGCCCTCGACGCCAAAACTCGCTTACCGTTTGGCATAGCTGAATCAGTGCCTTATCTGCTGAGCGAGGAACAACTCCGCTCAGTTTCGCAGTCAGTCGTAGCGCGAGTAAAGGGCAGCTTCCCGCCCGAGCAGAAATACCGGTACGAGCAATCATGGGATGACTTAGGATTCGATGTACGTCGCGGATCTTCGAGGTTGAGGTGCAAAGTGAGCCAGCTTACTCCGACCGTAGAGCACACCCTCGAGCTCAACCCGCGCGCTCACCTGCTCTCCGTCGATGCCATCCGAGAATCAGTTGCCTATAACCGCTTCAAAGTGACGAGTTGCATAGTTCTAATGATTATTGCTGCTGTCTATTCGCTTGCTGATCCCGCCCAAGCAACAAATGGCCTAACGGAGGCTAACCTCGAAAGTGTAAGAGACTTAACAATGGCACTGTTCATTCTTGTCGCAATGGTCAGTTTTATGCTATGGCCCATTTTCCACCTTATTGCTCGACACAAGACCAGCCGCTGGTTCCCCGTTGCAATCCTTCTGAACCTTCGCGACGAGTTGTACAAAGACGCTCAAGGATGGCTAAGATCTCTGGAGTCCGGCGCACAGGTTGAAGCAGCTGATGTGAGGAAAACTCAATCCATCGGTTCGTCAGTTCCATGACGACCGGTGTCCAAGGTTCGCGTCCTGCGGGACGCTACCGTTTTTGAGGATCAAGCTTACGATTGAGCAAAATGCGTTAGTCATCGACCGCCATGGCGCGGTGAGCCGGCAGTGCGACGTGGTCATTTCGACAATGCGCAGTTTCCGAAATATCTTCGCAAGGTTTATCCGGTTGAAACTGTATCCGCGGTTATCGAAGTGAAAACCGAACTCACAAAGCAGCAGGTCGACAGAGCATTAGACAACGAGGCGGCGCTTCGCGCGCTCGATTTTTATCCTGCTCTATCACCGTACTGGCAAACGCGAACTAAACGACCAGAAGATCCCACACGCGCCCCCCGTCCACTGCATCTTCGGTTATCGAGCCTCGAGCGACGAGTTCGCGACCTTTAGTAGCTGGTTCTCGTCTCTCCCGACTTCCACACGCGACATCCCGAATGCCCCCTATCACCCGCCACTAAATCATTTCATCGCCCGCTCTCTCGATAAAGGCGTGATTTTTTGCAGAGGGGATGGCCACGTTCCGCGCTGGCTTACGGTCGCCGAGGAACATCATGGTGAGCGGAATTTCCCCGTTCTGGCGAACGGGCACCAACTGGAGGTTGACCCGGCAAAGTGCCTGTTCTTCTTCCTTGAAACACTCTGGACCATGCTTGAGCAGTCGCCAAGACATCCGGGTTTCGATATTCGCAGCTACATGGATCTGGAGATCGGCTCTATGCTTCCGTTCGGTGACGACGGAAAAATTCAGCGCGGCTGAGACCGGCGCCTCGGCCAGAGGATTGCAGAGTTACTTGTCCTGTATGCCAAAAACCATCAGAAACGGGGCGAAATCCCGGCGGAACACAATGGGGCCAGGAAATCGCGCATTGATTCCAAACGAGTTTTGGTGAGCCGGGCGGGACTCGAACCCGCGACCCTTTGCTTAAAAGGCAAATGCTCTACCGCCTGAGCTACCGGCCCGGATGGGTGGGACGATTTTCAGCTTAGCATAACGGCCTCTCCGCGCCGATGCGTGAAGCACCATTGGACGCGCGCGAATCCCGGTGTGAAAATGTTTTCATGCCCGAACCTGTCGTTCTGGTCGCCAACGGGGATCTGCGTCTCGCGGCCAATCAAGTGTGCTGGCCCGCGCAAGCTCAGGCCGAGGAAGCAGTTTTTCAAGCGATTCGCCGCGAGGGGTGCGACGTGCGCCGCGGCCATCGCTACGATCCGGTGAAGCAGCACGGTTTCATCGACAGCCAGAAACGCGGCATGGAGGTTTTTCGCGAGATCCCGCCGGATGCGCCATTGGTGGTCGTAGAGGCAGTCTGGCAATACAGCCATCACCTGTTGCACGGTTTGTACACGCATCGCGGCCCGATCCTCACCGTAGCCAACTGGAGCGGCCAGTGGCCAGGTCTGGTCGGGATGCTGAACTTGAACGCCTCGCTCACGAAAGCGGGGGTGGCGTACAGCACTTTGTGGAGCGGCGATTTTCGCGACGATTTCTTTCTCATCGGCCTGCGGCACTGGCTTGCCGGAAACCCGGTTGAGCACGACACCCGCCACGTGCATCCGCTGAGCAATTTCACTCTGCCCGCTCGCGCGGAAAAAATCGCCAGTGTGCAAGCGGCGGACCTTCGCCGCAACAAGGCCATCCTGGGCGTCTTCGATGAGGGCTGCATGGGCATGTATAACGCCATCATTCCCGATGAACTGCTGCATCCCACTGGCGTCTTCAAAGAGCGGCTCAGCCAATCGGCGCTGTTTGCCGCCATGCAACGAATTCCGACGGAAGAGGCGCAGATAGTGCGCTCGTGGCTCGATGCGCGCGGCATGCAGTTTCGCACCGGCGTCGACCCGGAAACCGAGCTGACCGACGCGCAGATTCTCGAGCAGTGCAGAATGTATATCGCCGGTATGCGCATCGCCGACGAATTCGGCTGCGACGCCATCGGCATTCAGTACCAGCAGGGGCTGAAAGATCTTACGCCTGCCTCCGACCTCGCTGAGGGACTATTCAACAACGTGGACCGCCCGCCGGTCCGCGACGCCCGCGGCCGCGTGCTCTATGAGAATCAGGCACTGCCCCATTTCAATGAGGTAGACGAGTGCGCGGGACTGGACGCGCTGGTCACCAACCGTATCTGGACTCTTCTGGGCTACGATCCGGAGACGACGCTGCACGATGTGCGCTACGGCGAGACATACGAAAACGGCACCGGGGAGTTCGTCTGGGTGTTCGAGATCTCAGGCGCAGTGCCACCCAATCATCTGACCGGCGGGTATGCAGGCGCCGTTAGTGAACGCCAGCCGCCCATGTATTTCCGTCTCGGCGGCGGTACCGTCAAGGGAGTCAGCAAACCAGGTGAGATCGTTTGGAGCCGCATCTTCGTGGACAACGGCGTGCTCAAGGCCGATCTGGGACGCGCCAAAGTTGTGGAACTGCCGCAGGAGGAAACCGAGCGGCGCTGGCGGATCACCACGCCGCAATGGCCCATCATGCACGCCGTGACCTACGGAGTCACGCGCGACCAGATGATGGCGCGGCACAAGTCCAACCACATTCAGGTGGCGTACGCACCCGACGCCGATCGTGCCAACCTCGCCCTGGCCGCCAAGGCCGCGACCTTTCGCGAAATGGGAATAGACGTCAGCATCTGCGGTACCCAGAACGGGTTGTTATAATCCGAAGAAAAGCTCACCGGCCCGAGTGGCGAAATTGGCAGACGCGCTGGATTTAGGTTCCAGTGGCCGAAAGGCCGTGAAGGTTCAAGTCCTTTCTCGGGCACCAGCTCTATCCACTGACTACAACTAGTTTTTGAAGGCACATCTCACCGGCAAACCATCCGTGAGATCATATATCTCCTTGAGGAGGAACTTGATGTCCCGCTCGCTCGTGTGCAATCTGTTGTTGTTCGCGCTCGTTCCCACCTTCGCGCAGCAGCGGCCACTGCCCAGTCGTGTTCCGCCTAAGCGCTCCTCTCAGATCGAGAACGGCTTCGGCATCAACTCCGACATGCCGCGCGAGCCGTATCTACCCTGGAGCCGCTGGTGGTGGACGCGCATGTTCGACGCGGGTGTGAGCTGGATCCGCATCGGCCAGTACGAGAACAGCTCGGACTACACGAGCTGGGACTGGATTGAGCAGAAGCGCGGCGTCTACGCGATTCCCCCCGGCCTAGACGACTACGTCGATTCGCTGGTGGACAACGGCGTGAAGGTCCAGGTGCAGTTGCACTACGGCAATCCCATGTACACGTCGCCCTCGGGAGTTCGGCCGGACGCCATCACGCCCGAGCCGGGAAGCTTCCACAACGATGATCGCAGCCTCTACTCGGCCTTCTGGCCTCCGAAAACGCCGGACCAAATCGCGGCCTTCATCAAGTACGTGAAATTCGTGGTCAACCATTTTCACGGCCGCGTGCATTACTGGGCGCTGTGGAACGAGCAGGACATCGGCTACTGGAATCCCTGGGGCAACCCGGAGGAATACGGCCAACTGTTGAAGGCGTTCGTTCCGGCCGTGCATGAGATCGACCAGCAGGCCAAAGTGATTTATGGGGGCCTGGCCGATCCGTCGAGTGATTTCGCGCGTCGCTCCCTGGACGTTTGCCAGTGCGCCGCGGGCATCGACGTGTTCGCCTATCACACCTACCCGGGCTACGGGCAGAATCTGAATCCGGAGTCCATGGATTACGGGGCGTACGGCACGGATTCGCCGGCAAAGCTGCGCGAGACGGTTCGCAACTATCCCGGCATTCGCAAGGACATTCCGTTCTGGGATGACGAATTCAATTCCATTCCCTCCTGGACGGGTTCAGATGAATCCGTGCAGTCGAAATACATCCCCCGCGGCTTGCTTTACAACTGGGCGGCGGGCGTGCGCACTTTTGTCTGGCTGCTCGCGGCGGGAACGGATGCGAACGAGTACGACGACTTCGGCATGATCCACGGTCTGCGCAATCTTTCCGACGACTTCACGCCACGCCCGGTTTTCTTCGCGCTCCAGAACACGAATGCGCTGTTCTCGGATACGAGGCTTGATTCGTCTATCCAAATCGTCGCGCCGGACATTCCGGCACTGCGACGCAAGTCGGAGCTTCCCTTTTTTGGCTATGGGTTTCGCTCCAAAGCCGGAAAACCGATCGTGGCCTATTGGCTGGGAGCGCATAGCCAGCCGGGCAACGTTTTCGCGCCCTTGCACGCAGATCTGGTGGTTCGCAATAGCGGAATCCGGCATCCGGCGCTCATCGACGTGGTCTCCGGTGAGATTCACGCCATCGAGTGGAAGAGTGGCACTACGGACGTGTTGCCGAACATGCCCATGCGCGACACGGTGCTGGCCATTGTGGATGACGACTACATCGATTGGCCGGTGCTGCCGGAAGCGCCAAGCTCGCTGGTTGCCGAAGCTTCAAGCGGTTCGGTGCGTCTCCGTTGGGAGATGCACGGAGGCGACGCCCGCAACGTGGTCATTGAGAGACGCGTGGGCGAGGCGGCCGGCTCTTGGTCGCGCGTAGCCACGCAACCGGTGGGCACGCCAGAGTATGTGGACTCGGGAGCGCCGGCGGGTAGTACGATCTCGTACCGCGTCCGGACCGCGAACGCCAGCGGCGAATCGGCATACTCAAACATCGCTCGTATCCGGCGCTGAGAGTCAGCGGCAGCATTGGTGTCCGCCACGCGATCAAACGCCTCAGCAGGTGGGGCACACCACATTGTCCGCGTGAAGCAGGTTTCGCCGTGCGGTTCCGCTGATGTCTTCCTGGAATGCTCCGTACCTGGCGTAGACGTCTTCAAAAACGCGATCCCAAGAGCGGTCGAGCGCGCGGCTGCGTGATGATGCACTCATCTTCTCTCGCAGTCCGCGATTGGTTGCCAGCTCCACCACGTGGCGGAGGAAGCTTGGCTCATCGGCCGCCACAAAACCCGTGTCCCCGGAATGTACCAGGAATTTCGGCCCGCCGTCCGCAGTGACTACTGCGGGAACTCCCGACGCCATGGCTTCCAAAACTACGTTGCCGAACGTGTCGGTATGCGACGGAAACACGAAGATGTCCATGTTCGCATAGGCGCGCGCCAGCGCCTCACCCGAGAGCACTCCTGGAAACTCGGCATGCCAGAGGTGTTGCGCTAGCCAGGGCTGCTCATTGCCACCGCCGACGATTACAAACCGGAAATCGCAGAACCCGGCCACGAGCAGCGCCCTCTCGATCTCGGCGAGAAAGCGAACGCCCTTCTCCGGTGTGATTCGGCCCACAAAGCCCAATGTCAAAGGGCCGTCAGGCCGGTCACGTTTTTCCGTAGAGAACAGGCCCGTGTCGATGCCGCGCTCCATCAAGAACGTGGGCCGTTCCGTGCGCCGGCACAGCAGTTCGACCAACTCCGGATTGGGCGCGAACAGCACCTTCCCGAGCTGATAAAAGCGCAGCGCACAACTGAGCACGGCGTTCTCCGCGTGGCCTGAGATCGTTGTTCGAAGGCGGTTCGGCAGAGCGCCGAACATGCGCTCCAGCCGTCGGGCCGCAAATTCATGCAGGTTGGTGTGCCAGGATGCCGCCAGAGGAATTCGCAGGGAGTGCGCCAGCCAGGCGCCGAGCGTCCCGACGTCCCCTGGCCCGGTGACGTGAATCAGGTCCGGCCGGAACTCCTTCAGCACATCGCCTACGCGTTCGCGCCGCAAGTGCAGGAGGGGATCGCACGAAAGATCTCGGTCCAACCCAAACGCCGCGCGGCCCCGATGCAGCTCGAAGGTCCAGGCCGGCCCGTCTTTCGTGACAAATTCCCGCGGGCCGCAATGCACCGAAAGGAACGGCAGACCTCGGCGGCGGGCGAATGCTTCAAACTGCCGGCTGGTGAGGGCAACGCCATTGACCTCGTGAAAGGAATCGGTGAAGAACGCGACTCTTGGCGGGTTTGTCATCGCGCAAACTCCTGCCGCTCCGACAACGCCAGACGCAGCACAGAACGCACACTGGGCCGCTGGAATAAATCGATCGCGGTTTTGAAACAACGGAGCACATCCGGATCGCCTCTTTTCCAGAAGCTCGATACGGGCGCATCCGTGCCGTTGTCCTGCCGGAGGTACACGCGATCGCTCCAGCGTACCCGGTTGGGGTACTCGTTATAGTCGCGGAGAACGTCCCAAAGCGTTTCGACGTACCGCATGCGGCGCCCTTCGCGGTACTGCGGCATGAACAGGACATCGCTCACGCCGTCAAAACGGATCTCCTCCACGAATTCCGAAAAGCTTCCGGCGTTGGTCAGATTGACATTGGCATTCGGCTCGCAGCCGTGCCGGTCGCCCCCCGAGATGACCGGATGGCCGGTTTCTCGGCCCATGGTGCACACCGCGCGGTTTTCGGACCATGGCCGCAGGCCATTCAACTCCAGGGCATGAATCGATGAGCCGTGAACGGCCAGAAAGGTGCGAAGCATTTCAAGGTGAGCGCGGGCGCCGATGCCGTGTTCGTCCCACAGAGGATGGTTGTGCACTACCAACACGTCACGATAGCGATTCAGCGCGGCTAGAAGCTCGCGCAACTTCGGAGCCGCAGGCTGCTTGGTGTACCGCGCCATTTCGGTGACCAGTTCCCTGCAGTGCTGAGGTGGCAGATTGTGCACTCCCAGGTGAATGAAGGAAGGCCCAAACGGCACGGTCCACTCGGTGGACACCGGCACGGGCCGCGTGCTGTCAAGCACCTGAAGTTGCAAACACGCTTCGATTTCATCGTGGTCCGTAAGAGAAACTAGCGGTTCCACGCCCACGCTTTCCAGTTGCCTGCGTTCCAGCGCCAGCGCCTCGCGCGCCGGGTGCGGTGGAGTCCAATAGACGCGGCTGTAATCGAGCTCACGGCCCCACTGCCGGCGGTAATTGCGCTCCTGCCGCCGTACCGCTTGCGCAACCAGAGGAACGCGGTATGCATATTTCGGCAGAAACGAGATTTCCTCGTGCGAGTGCATGGTATGGCTGTGCAGGGAAACACCGGTGCGAAACGGACGGGCGGCAGCGGCGTGGTCCCACAGGAAGCGTAGCTGCGTGGATCTCATAGGTCCTCCTCGAGTGGTGTGGTGGAAGCTTGGGGGTCGATTTCAAAACTCAGCCGCAAATAGGAGCGAGGCTGAAACTCGATGCGCAAGGGAAGAGAGCTTGCATCGCCGTCCTCGATCCACAGCCTGAAGGTGGTCTGGCGGCCGCTGCGCTCTTCGCGGGTCCGTCCGCGAACCTCGATGATTCGCTCGGGCCGCGAGGTGAGTCCGAGTTCCGCGAACCGCTCCCCCTGCTGCCGGTCCGGCTCCTTTTCCACGTGCAGGCGATAAGAACGCTCGCTGTACACGTACCAGGACTCGCTCGTACGCTGCGGACGCCGGATGGCCCGCATGAGCGCGTACAAGAACGTCGGCGGCGCCTGGCCCTCGCGGTCACCCGGCCACTGGTTTTGCCGCCACGGCGGCCGGTTGGATTGAAAGTTCGCACGCGCTTCCGCGATCACGCGCAAATTCGGGGCGCCGTTGGCCGGCAGGCGGAAATGCGCTACCGCGCTGCGTGTGAGCCCGCACCGGCTTAGCCCATCGATCGCCGTGTACTCATTCCATTTGTTTGTGGTCTTGCCAAGCGACCGCCGGCCCTCCTCCAGCGTTTCCTCGGGCGAAGAAGTCAGCACTCCGAAGTAGGCCGCTTCACTGAGTGTTGCGCCCTGTTCCCGAACCACTTCGCGAATCGCGCCCACTCGATCTAAGCCCGCCGCGCGTTCCGGCCGTGAGGCGCCAGCGAACCGCAGCGAGTAGTAGCGCTCGCCGTCACGGATGGCTTGCTCGAGCGAGGCGAATCCGCTCCCCACACCTGCCCGCCGGAAGACCGGCACGGAGAGCAGCACGATCATCGCGTCAGCCCGGTAGCTAGACGAGGTTCTGCTGGCGGCAGGTCCGGTCAAGCCTTCCACAAACCGGTCTACTTCGAGTGCCGGCGCGCTAGCCGCGTGCGAACGCCACGGAGCAAACGCCCCGGCGGCGAGCCCCATCAGCACGCGGCCCAAGTTTCGCCGGGAGATTGCTACGTTTTGCTGGGCTTTTTGCCTCATCCAGCCTGATCGTAGGGTGCTTATGTTTACAAAGTGATGTGGATACGATGAATTGTTGATAAAACATGGATGCCAAAAAGTGTTTTGCAGCGTGGTGTTATTTGACAGTGGGAACTAAATGCTTACCAACTGGATATGCAATGAATTTAATAAAACAATTGTTGAAAAATTGTCCTGTGCGGCGCCGATTGCGTTGCAGCGGGTATCTCCATTCCAAGCCAGTTGCCGGCGGTTGAGTAGAAGCGCGGCTCGATGACTTGCTGCTGCCGGGAACCGCAGTGTAATTCGTAGAGTGATTCGTAAAGCCGCAGATATCGTGACGCTACGGATTGCCATCGGTACTGTTCCGCGGTAACGCGCGCTGCTTGCGTTTTCCGGCGCCGACTCCCGGCATCGGCGGCCACGCTGCGGACCAGGCCCGCGAATGACGCCGCGTGGGCCTCGCCGAGCCATGCGTTTTCATCCGTCGCATAGGACATGACGCCGCCCGCGCGCGGGGCCACCAGGGCGAGGCCGGCGGCCATAGCCTCAAGCGGTGCTATGCCGAACGGCTCGCGCGGATTCGGGTGGACGAAGATGTCGGCGTTCGCGTACAGATCGGCCAATCTCTCACGATCTCCCACATGGCCGAGAAATGTGACACGCCCCGGTGCTCTCTGCCGGCAAAGCTCCTCGATCTCCGCGCGCCGGACTCCGTCGCCAGCGATCAGCAATCGAAAATCGTGCTCCTGATCGGAACCTAGTAGCTTCATGAGATCCACCAGCAGGGGCAGATTCTTTTCCGCGACGAGCCGGCCGGCATACAGCAGAAGAGTCGTGCGCTCATCGCCACCGCAGTCTGCGATCAACGCATCGCGCTGAGCCTCGGTGCGGCGTGACGCCCGGAACCGGTCGCAATCCGCCCCCATCGGAGAAATCCAGACTCCCCGCCTCACCTTGTGCCCGCGAGACGCTGGAACAAGTTCCTGCGCGGTGTGCTCGGAATTCGCGATGTGGTAATCGAACATCGGAAAGTAAATCCACTTCATGTACAGCCGGCTGATGGCCTTGCCCATACTCCCCGCGCTGATGTAGCTCGCGAAGTTCTCATCCATCCGTTCGCAACTCAGTCCTACTGTGACGGGACGAAACTCGCGCCCCAGCAGCCAGCGCTCGCGCAGCAATCCGGAGAGATAGGGCAGCGTGTATTTGTCGCAAACCTCCACCAAGTCCGGCCGTTCGTCATCCAAAATCCTCCGTACGGCGCCATGACGTCCCAGAAATGCAGCCGGCAGCATAATGCGGTAGCTCGAATTCAGCGGAGCTTGGCAAGCCTTGATGAAGTAGATCCGGCCGTAGCTCCCCGCGCTCTCCATTCGATCCGCCTCGCCCGGCACCACCAAGCGGATCAAGTGCCCCTGCTCGTCAGCTGCGGCCAGCAGGGCGCGGTAAAAGGTCGCAATACCTCCGGAAGTGGCGTGCCAGGCGTTGGTCAAATGCAGTGTCTTAATCATGGGACGAATCCGCGGGCATGGAAATGGCGATGGCGCCCATCATGCGGCTGGCCATCAGAACACGCCGCGCGCAGATTCGCCGGAGCGTCACCGGCCCAAGGATCACAAATTCCCATAGGATACGAGGAATGCGCCGAAGGTCGGCCGCGAGAGAGGCGCTTCCCTCCCCCACCACGAACACGCCTTTCCGCATTGCATACCAGTTGAATACCGTCGAGATGGCAGTAAAGCCGGCCGACGCCGCCATGCTGGCCCAAAGATTCGGCGTGCCGCGGAGCCAATGAATCAGAAGCTCGATGGAATGCGACAGAAGCGGCAGCAGTATAGCTACAGCGAAGCCCGCCATCCACGCGGGTTCCGCTCCACGAAACGCCTGTGTGAGCGCTCCGCAGAAACCGGCGGCCACCGAGCGGTACGCAAATTCAGCGGCCATGGCGCCCAGCGCGGCCTTCCACCCCGCCCGCAAATTGACCGCCAGGAATATCTGCGATCGAAACAGCGGACTCAGCACGGCCGACTTCCAGTTCCAACGGCGGACCAGCAAGTCCCCCGGATTTCGAACTAAGTGCAAGAACGCGCCGGCGACGGTCATTCCGGCAACCTCCGTACGTACACGTGCCGCTGCATCTGAGCCTCCAGGATGCCCTGATCGTAGCCCACCATCGTTACAAAATGATGTGGACTGGGTGAATTTCCGATAAAACAAATCTGATAGAAATTGTTTGATCGCTCGGTGCCTCGCCTCCTGTGTTACGATCTTCTGTCATGAAGATGCTGGCTTTGCTGATGTGTGTAACTGCGGTGTGGGCCGCCGCGCCGCTGACTGGGACATGGAAGTTGAATCGTCAGAAATCGACTCTGGAAGGAGCACTGCCTTCATTTATCCACAACGATATGATGAGCATCAGGGCTGGAGGAATCGGCGTGCCCGCGGTGCCGCCCGCCAGCTTCATCGCCGTGGACGGCAATGACGATAAGAAACTGTACCGGGTAGACATTTCACCGGACCAGCGCACTCTCACGATGACCCGCGTCCAAAGTTACGAAAACGAGAGTGGCAGACCGTTTCATACAGTTCTGATCCTCGAGAAACAGAAGGGGTACTGAGCCCAATGCACATCTGGAATCAAATCGTCCTCGGCATGTTGCTTCTCGCCGGACCCGCGACCGCTCAAGACGGGTTGGTGCCGCTATTTAATGGCACGGACCTCAAAGGCTGGAAGACAACCTCCAGCCATTGGGTAGCCGAGGATGGCGTCATCGCTCTGAAAAACCGCACCGACAACGAGGAGCACAACGACGCCTATCTATGGACTGAGCGGCCATACGGAGATTTTGTTCTTGAGCTGGAATACAAAACGCCGCCGCTACCCGGTGACGCGAACAGCGGAGTTTTTCTGCGCACGACGGATACCAGCGACCCGGTGCCCACCGGCATCGAGATTCAGATTCTGAACGTCAAGCCCGATGCTCCCATCGCCCGGAACAGCCCCGGCGCCATTTACGATCTCGTTGCCCCATCGAAGATCATGCATCGGCCGGGTCAGTGGAACCGCTATATCATCACCTGCAACCAGGCCAAGATCACGGTCAACCTGAATGGCACTGTGGTTTCTCAAGCGGACCTGGATCAGTGGACCACTACCGGCAAGAATCCAGACGGCAGCAAAAACAAGTTCCCGCGGCCCCTGAAGGATTTCGCGCGCACCGGTTACATCGGCCTGCAGGATCACGGGCTGCCGGTGTGGTTCCGTAATATCCGGATCAAGCAGCTCGACTGAAGAGGCCTTGGTTCTGGCGCCGCCGATGTTATGGGGCGAAATAGCCAAAAATGTCGAGGATCAGTTGCGTCCGGTCTGACGCAAACACCTCGATCGCACCGCTTGCCGCCGGAACGATCGCCATGTTCGACGTGATCGCGCCATCCACTGCGTTCAAGGTGGAGACCAACGGCTGCGGCGCCCCCTGCTGCCAAAGGGTAAGGAAGTTGAGCGCGCCTGACGGCACCACAGTCGCATTGAACACATACGCGCGTGCCGTAGATGGCACACCACAGGTCCCGCTGACGGTCACCTCCATCGCGCCGCTGAACGGAGAGCCCCCACCATGCCGCGTATCCAGCACCCGGCAGGGCGCCAGATTATACAGCGCGAGGCCTCCTGACCCGGGCGGCGCGAAATAGCCGTTGGTATCGATCAGCAAGTCGGTCGAGTCGTTGGCAAATACGTTGATGTCCCCGTTCGTGCCTGCGGGGACGATAACGGCGTTGGCTGTGGTGGCTCCTGTCACGGCGTTCAGCGAGGCCACCACGGGTTGCCGCTCGCCCACGGGCCAAGCCGTGAGATATCCCAGCGAACCCTTGGGCAAGGCGGTGAAGTTCAAGGAGTAACTTCGGGACGCTCCCGGCACATCGCAGTTGCTGTCGGTGATCGGAAAGGCACGGATACCGTGCGCCGCCAGATCCGGCCCGCCTAATAAGCCAGACGGATTACGGGTGTCCGCGATGCGGCAGGGCGCCAGCGGATAGAATGCCAGCGCTCCCGTGGCGCCGGCCGGCACAAAATACCCGTTGATGTCGAGGATCAATTCCGTCGTGTCGGTGGCGAACACGCGGATCGCTCCATCGGCACCCGCCGCGACGATCGCCGCATTCGATTTGATCCGGCCGTCGACCGAGTTCAGTGTAGCCACTAACGGCTGGGGTTGACCCGCCGGCCACACGGTCACGTATCCCAGCGTGTGGGCGGGAACCACGGCCACGTTCAGCGAATACGCCGTGGCGTTGGGTGGAATGCCGCACGCGCCATTCGGAATCGCAAAATCGCGGGACGACCCGCCGTTGACCGCCGGCCCTCCGAACGCGCCGTCGGTGCTGCGCGTGTCCGCTATCCGGCAAGGAACGATTGGCACGAAGTGCGTCGGTGCGTTCACCGTCAACGTTACGCTGATCGTCATCTGGCCGCCCGATCCGCCCGCAGAGATCTGAATCGTATCGGTGTACGTTGATACCGCCAGACTCGCCGGCAGCACCGACACCACGATTGTGGATGGCGTTGTTCCCGACGAAGGCTCGACGTTGAGCCACGGCTCTGTCCAGGTAGCGGTCCAATTCAGCGCACCTCCTCTACTCGCAATCTGGATCGACTGGCCCTGTGGAACTGTCCCTCCCATCGTGTACGCGAATTGGACACTCTGGCTGGTAACGCTGATGGTCCCGGCCGCCGGCGTTATGGTCACAGCCAGGCCGGCCGCGGAGATCGGAATGGACAATCCCGAAGGCGACGCCGCAATCGGATTTTGCAGTTGCACGAACGAGGTTGTGTCCGATGCGCTCCGGGAAACGGTCAACGAAATAACTGCGAGCACCCCATCGGGGATTGTGTTGCTATTGACCCCGACGACTAAGCACTCGTACGCAGCGGAGGTCCCCGCACAGCTCACTGACTTTCCCGCAGCAATCGCCGTAGGCCCCGCCGTCACCTGAATCGCGGTGAAATCCGCCGGCGAGTAGCTCAGAGTCCACTGAATTCCCGCCGCTTGCTGCCCACTGCTCGATTGCAGTTGCACATTGAGCGAAACCGTTTCTGGGCTCGTGGCCGGCCCTTGAGACAGGCTCAGCTTATCGCCTTGAGCCAAAGCCGCAATCGGGACAAATAGGGTGAGATAAATAAGCCGAAGGAGCATAAACAAAGAGTGGGTCTTCTCTTCTTTGGCCGCGGACGGACCTTTAGTTGTTGTGCGTGAAAGGGAAGGAGCGGACGGGCATCCCCATTTGCCACTGCAACAAACCGTATTATATGTGAACGCGGTGTCCGTATCCAACAATACGGGACTTGGCGAACACCTCGGAAAAGGCCGCGCGAATAAGGCCGCGGCCCTTTAAGAGAGGATTTGTACGAGCCTCACTTGCGAAATGAACGGGACGCGACCTTTCGTGAAGACGGCATGTGCAGTCTCCTGACGCTCGATCGTGGGCGCTTCATGGCTGCGGAAGCCGCTCCGGGCGCGGTATCAAAGGCAACCTGCAGAGTTGTCGCCGACGTCCCGTTGATCTGGAGCACCTCGACCGCGGAAAGCAACGACCCACCGTCGATCAGGATCTTGATTGGGCCAGTCGGGATATTCGAAACCACATTCTCTAGCAGGTCCGCATAGGTGCCGCCTTCCCCGGTGGCGGACTGCGACGGTGGAACCGAGGGCGTGGTGCCCGACACGGGAGGGTTTCCGTTCGCGTCGTAAACGTAGATCGTATACGTATTGGCAGAGGCGTTATCCTCGTTGTAAATCACAAAGCCAACCGTGTTGCTTATACTGGGGTCATCGATGGCCACCGCGGACCACTGGCTCGATAGCTGGTCGTCCCAAGCGATAGGCACGCTGAGCGACCAAGGCTGGGAGGGGAGAGCCGAATAAAGCAACTGCGGCAGCACGTTGGCACAAGTTGCTGCGTCAGGACAGTAAAACGTCGCGTAAACTGAGCCCTCGGCGGTCGAGCCGTAGTTGGGAGCGTCGCTGGTGTTACCAAGCACCTCGACCTCCAGCGGCTGATTGGCAAAGAGCGAGACCTCCACCTCATTGCCGGATGCGAGTGTCGTGTTATCGTTGTTCAGCGTGCTGTCTAAACTCACGTTGTTACCGCCGCTCGTGTCGTAGAACGTAAAGTCGGCATCAATGTCGTTTAATGCGGGCGCGGACACGCGAAGCGTGGTGCCCCACATCCCGCCGGCGGCGAGCCATACAAACGTTCCGCTCACGTAGCAGGAATAGCCGAGAACGGTGTTCCCGCTTGTGATCTGAATGGGCGTCTCGCCATTCATCAAGCTCGAGCAATCCGGCTTTGTCGCGGACCAATACACGGGCGAAGTCTGGCCGTGCAGCGAGACAACGGCCAGCGCAAGCAGTCCGGTGAGATGCAATGATTTCATTTGCACAAAGCAATCCTCCGTTTCGTTGTGCGATGGGCGGGGTGAAACTGTCCGGCGCACCTTCGGTAATTATAAGGCCTGCCTTGGAAAAGGCATAGCTCTCCGAGGAGAGCATTGCTTAAAAACCCGAATGCCCGGCATAAGTTTCGGAAGCCGCCCGCGCCTCCGGGTACCATGGAGCAGATGACTGTAAGAGTCTTGAGCACGACTTAAATAGTGAGGCGCGCCCGCGGTAAGTTCGATGCCGGTAATCCCCAACGATGGCACGTCAACATCCGCGATATCGAAAGGGGCCAAGGCCTCGAAAGGGGCCAAGACCTCGAAAGCAGCCAACGCCTCAGCCGATAGCACGCCTTCAAAACCCCGAATGCGCCCTGAGCCAAGTTTGAAACGCGCAGCATCGCGACACAACCGCTACGATCCGACACGCCGGAATTGACCGCACGACTCCCGAGTACTATGGAGTCAGATGACCGCTACCAAAGAAAAACGCCAGGGCGCCGGTATTTTGCGGGCCTACGCCGTTCTGGCCCTGTTTATCGCGCTGAAGGCGGTGGGAAATCTGTCGCTCGCCTGGGGGATGAAACATTTTCCGCAGGTCATGTCGGCGAATCCGCTGCCGTATCTGCGCGCCATGCTCGACCCGTTTGTCGCCCTCGGCATCGTGGCACTCATTCTCGCGCTGCTGACCAGGATGGCACTGTTTAGCCTGGCGGACTTGAGCTTCGTGCTGCCGGTGACCGCGGTGGGGTACATTATCGCCGCCTTTCTCGGCAAAATATTTCTGCACGAAACCGTCACCGCACAGCGATGGACGGGGACGATTCTGATCGTGGTAGGGGCTGCCCTGGTCGGATCCGGCTCGCATAAAACGGAGATCGAGATCGAATGAAATGGATTCTGGTGGGACTCATGGTCGTGGCGACCGTGGCGAGCGACCTGCTGCAAAGCTACGAAATGAAGCGGGCTGGCGAGCACTCGGTGGGGGCGCGCGGCCTCCTACGTTTGCTCGGAACCATCGCGCGGCGCCGCTATCTGATTCTGGCGGTTGCGTGCATGGCCGTCTCGTTCTTCAGCTTCATGGCGCTGGTCCAGGTTGAGCCGCTCAGTTTCGCCGTGCCCGCATCCGCGGCGAGCTTCATTTTCGAAACGCTGCTGGCGAAACTGGTGCTGCATGAGCATGTAGGTGTTCGCCGGGCGGCCGGAGCGCTGATTGTGCTATGCGGGGTCGTTCTGCTGGGTGAGTGAAGCTTCTTTCACTGGAACCAGTTTCCCTGCACGAAGGTGATAGTCCGCGCCGCGCCAACGGATGCTGGTTCGCAGAAAGCTCGCGAGCCAGATCACGCATGCGAGCGCATCCCATAGCGGGATCAGCGGCATCTGCTTCCAAAAGCGAGGTTGTTTTAATCCGTGAATGCCGATCAGCCACGTCATCAGCACGCGCAGGAAAATATACGTTCCAAAATATGCCGCCGCGATGACGGCCGATGGATGCACCGCGACCGCCGCAATCGACCACGGTAATCCTTGCGTGAGCAGCAAACCGAGGTGGCCCCACGGCCGCATGTGGCGCATCACCACCATCCAACGCAGCCGCTTGTGAAGTAGGGCGCGGATAGAGTCATAATCTGGAACGGTTTCGATTGCGTAAGGCAGCAGCACGACCTCGCAGCCTTGCTCGGCGATGCGACGGCCCACGAGCAGATCGTCAGCCGGGCCGTTTTCGAGCACCGGATAGCCGCCGAACCCGTTGAGCCGTGTCCGCGTGGTCGCGATCGTCGTGCCCAGCGCGAACTTGACGCCATCCAATTGCCATGCAACCAGAATTCCGGGGTAGAAATCCGAGGTCATGCCGGCGGTCTGCAAGTGATCGGTGAACGTGCGCACCTCGGCGGGAAGATAAAAACATGTCACCGCCCCCACGTTAGGGTCGCGCAGGGGCGTGACAAGCTGTCGCAGATAGTCCGACCGGACGCGCACATCGCTGTCGCTGATCACCACGATCTCATGCGCCGCTTCACTGACCAATCGCGCGAGCTTGGCAACTTTGTCATTGGTTGCGAGGCGGCCTGAGCCGTACAACACGCGGATACGCCTGTCCGGAAAATTCCGCTGGATCTTCTCGACGACCGAGATCACCGCGCTATCATCCGGGTCGATGCAGAATACAATTTCGTAATCCGGATAATCCTGCACACAGAAGCTCGCCAGGTTTTCGTAAGCTTCCGGATCAAGACCGCGGATGGGCTTCAGATTGCTGACTGGGGGGGTGAAATCGGGATAGGCAGTGCGCGCCGGCTGTCGGAAGTATCGCCAGGAGCTGTAAATCGCGATCAGGTAGTATACGAACGGGATGGCCGCGATTCCCAGAAAAACGTAGGTCGCGATCACGTTGTGCGGCTCCATGCCGGCATGAGTTGGTTGCTGAGCACTACCTTGCCGCCGCTAGCGATCACGCAGAGCCGGTCGCGCCACCAGGCGGCGTCCCACTCGAGGAACGCCTCACCCGCGAAGTGCGTGAAAGCCCGCGATACCGCACAATTCAATCACCTCCCGGCGTTGCGAGGGCGGCTGTGGCGAGCGGGCGGTTGATTTGATTGTGCGAGTTCTGCCACTTCACCTGCGGCAGGAACAGCGAGGGGTTGATCCGGTCCTGATAATGGATCGCAATGTTCATGAGCGAGTCGAGCAGCGAATCCGATAAATAATGCGGCCGCAACCCCAGGTCAATGAGCCTGGAGTGTTTGGCATTGTAGTAGTGTTCCTCGGCTTCGACGCGTGGTGTAGGCAAGTGATCGATTTTCACTGTTACTCCCAGTTTCCGCGCTGCCCCTTGTACCATGTGCGCCAGCTCTAGCACCGAAAACTGCTCCGTGAATTGATTGAATACCCGGCACTCGCCCGGATTCGCGGGATTCAAACAAGCCAGCTCGACGCAGCGCACGGTGTCCCGAATATCCAGGAAACCGCGCGTCTGCCCGCCCCGCCCGTACACCGTCAGCGGATGATCCGCCGCCGCCTGCACACAGAAGCGGTTCAGAACCGTGCCGAAGACGTCGTCGTAGTCGAAGCGGTTGATCAGCGCTTCGTCGAGCGCAGTTTCGTCAGTTACCGTGCCGTATACCACGCCCTGGTTAAGATCCGTGGCGCGCAGCTTCCAGATCTTGCAGGCGAACATGATGTTGTGGCTGTCGTGTACTTTCGAAAGGTGATAGAACGACCCCGGCTGCTTGGGATACGGAAGAACGTCACTGCGCCCATTGTGCTCGATCCGAATGTAGCCTTCCTCAATATCGATATTCGGCGTGCCGTATTCGCCCATGGTGCCGAGCTTCACCAGATGGCAGTCCGGCTGCAATTCCTTGATCGCGAACAACAGATTCAGGGTGCCGGCCACGTTGTTCACTTGCGTGAAGACCGCATGCTTGCGGTCAATCATCGAATAGGGGGCGGAGCGCTGCTCGGCGAAATGCACCACGGCCTCCGGGCGAAATGCAGCAATCGCCGACGACAGGAATTCGTAATCGGTCACATCGCCGGTGAACAGCTCGATCGCTTCGCCCGTCAGCTCCTGCCAGACGCGCAGGCGCTCGGCAAGCGGTTGTATCGGCGTCAGCGTCTGTACACCCAGTTCGAAATCCCATTGGCGCCGCAAAAAGTTATCGACTATCGCAACCCGGTGGCCTTTCTTCGACAAGTAAAGGGCTGTCGCCCAGCCGCAGTAGCCGTCACCACCCAATACACAGATCCTCATGCGGTTTGTCCCGTTACTCCTTATCGATCAACTCAGTCTACCGTACCACTGCGCAGCTACGTGCACTCGAGCACAAAAAAGCCGCAGCTCGAGATTCGCCTTTTCTTCGTTGTAAATTGAGATGCTTGCGTGGGCTCCGCAGTTTCAACGGAATGGCAACATCCTTGCGCTAAGATGGTGGTTTAGCCTAATGATTTCATCCCACGAAGCGCTCGATCTGCTGCGTTCCGACGACCTCATCGGAATTGGCATGGAGGCCGACGCAGTGCGCCGCAAGCTGCATCCCGAAGGCGTGGTCTCGTACATCATCGATCGCAACATCAACTACACGAACTTCTGCACCGAATATTGTAGTTTCTGCGCCTTTTACCGGCCGATGGGTCACGCGGAAGGGTACGTGCTTCCCAAGGAAACAATTTTCGACAAAATTCAGGAGACCATCGACCTCGGTGGCACCGGCATCCTCATGCAGGGCGGCCTGCATCCCGATCTGAAAATCGAATGGTACGAAGACCTGCTGCGCTCCATCAAGCAGCGCTTCACCATCCACTGCCATTGCTTCTCAGCCCCTGAGATCACCAATATCGCCCAGATCAGCGGAATCTCGCTGCGTGACACCATCGCCCGTCTGCGCGATGCCGGTCTCGATTCCATTCCCGGCGGCGGTGCCGAGATTCTGGATGACGCCGTGCGCCATCGCATCAGCCGGCTGAAATGCTCGGTGAACGAGTGGATCGACACGCACCGCACCGCGCATGCGCTCGGCATGCGCACCACCGCCACCATGATGTTCGGCTGCGGCGAGACATTCGAGCAGCGCATCCATCATCTCGAAATCGTGCGCCAGATCCAGGAAGACACCGGCGGCTTCACCGCGTTCATTCCCTGGACATTCCAACGCGAAAACACCTCGCTCGGCCGCTTTATCAAAGAGGAAGCCACAGCCGTCGAATATCTGCAAATGCTGGCCCTCTCGCGCATTTATCTCGACAACATCGAAAACATTCAGTCGTCCTGGGTCACGCCAGGCTTGAAAACCTGCCAGCTCGGCCTGCGCTTCGGCGGCAACGATGTGGGCAGCATCATGATCGAGGAGAATGTCGTTTCCGCCGCCGGCGCGCATCACCGCGCGTCGGAAGAGGAGCTCCGCCGCCTCATCCGCGACGCCGGCTTCATCCCCAAACAGCGCGATACGCTCTACCGGACGTATTTCCTGAACTAGCCCAACAGGGAGCTAACGTTTCCCCGCCTTGCTGTCTTTCACAGGCACCGGCACATACTTCGCCCCAGGGCTCCACGCGAAATCCCAGATCTGCATGTTGATCTTGCCCGGCGTGGCCTCGACCACCGCGTACTCACCTGGTTCGAGCGGCTTCTGCGGCCAGATCTTATACAGACCGTTTACGTCGGCCTGGGTGCGGAAAATCTCCACTTCCTCCGGTTCCTCCACCATTTCCTTGGTTACCGGCATCACCGTGATCTTCTCGGCAATCCGATAATTGTCTTTGGGCGTCAGCCGGATGATGCCGAACTGGTCGTCCGTCGCCAATTGAATATAGAACTCCGGCGTGTTGGTTTCCACGAAATAATTCGCATGCGCGTTGTCGACCTCAAGCGTCGCCTTGCCCGATACTACCGGAATCGGCGAAAGCACCTTCAGCACCGAGCGCCGCTTGTTGGTACGCACACTTGATTCCGCCAGCTGCAAAATGCGCAGCTCTTTGCCGTCATGCAACTGGTACACGCCGGGGTCCTGGGGGATCCTCCTGACCTCGCGCTTCTGCTCCTGGACGACCTTTTCTTCCGCCTCGACAACCTTGACGTCTTCCTCGACTGCTGCCTTCTTCGCGGCAATTTCCGCTTCGGTGCGCTTCAAATCGACCAAGTCGAGCGGAATGTCTTCCCAGTCGCTGCGCTCGATGCTGTAGTAGTGCACACGATCCTGCTGCACCTGGTATTCGCGAACGATCTGATTGGTGCCGTCTTTGAGATAGAGCCGCACGTTGGCGGCCAGCGCCCCGGCGAAAAGGAAAAGCGCGGCTAAGGCTCTCCACATACTCTCTTTGAACAGTCTACCGCCGAGTGCGTTTCCACTTACTTGGGTGCGCTCACTCGCTCCGGCTCGGCCGTCTCCAGCGCCTCGGCCACGGAAACGCCTTGATGCACCAGCGCGTTCAGGCCGGCCAGCACCTGCTCCTTCTGCGGCTCCACCACAACGCCCTGCGCGCCCGCCTCCAGGCAGTCATTGACGAAACGGAGAAGCTCAGTCACTGGCCCCAGCGGTCCCACGGAAGCCAGTACCGGACGTCCTGCCGTGCGCACCGTCTGATGAAACTCCGCCAGGTCGCCGGAACATTGCGTCAGGATGACATCTGCGCCGTACTCCGCGGCGATCGTGACCACCGCGGGCAGGTCCTCGCCCAGAATTTCGGTGATCACCGGCATCCCCAGCCGCCGTGCGTCTTCGGTAACGCGCCCCAGCCGCTCCAGATCGTGAGCATCGTGAGCGTCTACTCTAAGCAGTACGGCTTCGGCGCCCAGTTCCAGCGCGCCTTGCACGCTCACCAGTTGCGGCGCCCGTTTTGACCCGTTCAAACGCAGAATCACCGCGAGCCCCGCCAGATCCTCAATCACGCGCTCCAGAACGCCCGGTGACAACGCAACGCCATCCACGCCCGACCGCGCCACGCTGCGCACCATCGGAACCAGGTCATCCGCGCGGTGATGCATCGGCACAATCAGCGCGCGCCCATTCGCGAAAATCCGGCGCAACCGCAGCGATTTCCCCAAGCTCATGGTTCTATAATAGTGTGCCATGCGCTATCGCAAGCTGGGCAGGACCGGTTTTCACTTCAGCGAGATGGGCTACGGCGCCTGGGGCATCGGCGGAACTCAGTGGCTGGGCGGCGATGACCGGGAATCCCTCCTGTCCCTCCGCCACGCCATCGAGCTCGGATTGAATTTCATCGACACCGCCCTGGCGTACGGCGATGGCCACAGCGAGCAGCTCGTCGGCGAAGTGGTTCGCGACGCCGGACACAAGATCTATGTCGCTTCGAAAGTGCCACCCAAGAACCAGCTCTGGCCGGCACGACCGGGCGTCCCCATCTCCGAGGTCTTCCCGTACGACTACGTCATGGCATCCACCGAACTCAGCCTGAAAAACCTCGGCATCGAGACCATCGATGTGCAGCAGTTGCACGTCTGGAACCCCGAGTGGATCGCGCGCGATGAGTGGAAGCGGGCCCTCGAAGACATTAAGCGATCGGGAAAGGCGCAGGCCGTGGGCATCTCGATCAACGACCATCAGCCCGACACCGCGCTAGAAATCATCGAAACCGGTCTGATCGATACCGTGCAGGTGATCTACAACGTCTTTGATCAGACACCCCAGGCCAATCTCTTTCCGCTGGCGGTTAAGCGGGACATCGGCGTAATCGCCCGCTGCCCTTTGGATGAAGGCGCCCTTACAGGCAAGATCGATCAGTACACGCAATTTGAGCCGACTGATTTTCGCGCCGGATATTTCAAAGGCGATCGCAAGAAGCAGGTGGCCGAGAAGGTCGCCGCTATCCAGCACGACCTGCATATTCAGAACGGCACAATGCCCGAGGTGGCGCTGCGTTTTTGCCTTTCAGCTCCGGCAGTCTCCACGGTCATCCCCGGCATGCGCACCCGCGCCAACGTCGACTTCAACTGCTCCATCCCCGGCAAAGGCCCCCTCCCGGATAAGGTTCTGACAATCCTTGCAAAGCACGCCTGGGAGCACAATTTTTACGACGATTGAGGGGGGTGAATCGGCGACAGCCAGCCGTTTGTTCAGCGCTTCACGCAGGTCAGTTTCTTACAGTCTGGGGAGTCGGAGCTGCGGGTGCTTGGGGGCCGGCGGGGATCGCCGGAGGTGCAGCCGGAATGGCTGAGGGTGCAGCCGGTGCGGGCGCTGGCGCCGGGTGCTTCGGCCCCAGCCCTAGGGCAATGAGCGAAAGCGAGTTCAGCTTCCCGGTCGCGTCCAAACTCTGATCGTGCTGGAAGCGTCGCAGCGCATCGGCGGAATCGGCATCCCAAACTCCGCTGGCGTCTTTCTTCAAGTAGCCGCGTTCCACCAGCGCAGACTGAATTTCCTTGTAACGCTCGGGGGTGGGGGCGAGTTGCCGCGATCGCCAGGTGGAGTTGCTCGCGGAGTGCGATCCCTTGCCGCGCTTGCCCGCCGTTTTCGGCTTCGACGATTTACCGCTCTTGGCCGTCGTGCTCGGGTGAGCGGAGGACTTCGATGTCTTGGACTTGCTGCTGGCTTTGGATGTACTGCTGGTCTTGGATGTACTGCTGGTCTTGGATTTACTGCCGGTCTTGGACTTACTGACGGCCTTGGATTTGGTGCTAGGTACAGGCTTTGACTTCTGGGGCGTGGTGGTATCGGCTGCCCCGTACAGCAACGTGGATGCCAGAGCCAGAACCGCCACTGATCGCAAAATCAAAACCTCCGATACAAAAATGAGGGCAGGCCGCGAAGCCTGCCCTGGTAAAACAAACGAAACTACTGCCCGCTGTTTGGCAATGTTCCCGTCACGTACGTCGACGACCATTGCTGATTCCGTCCTGTAGCACGCATGACGCGGATCAACACCGTCTGACCGGGCTTTAGCGTGCTTTGAATCTTCACCAGTTCCTCCTTCGAGGCGACGGGTTGTCTATTGACCTGCGTGATGATGTCGTTCGGTTGCACTCCCGCGTCATCGGCAAAGCTGTCCGGTTCGACCTGGGTGACCAGAACGCCCGCCGGACCCTTATACCCCAGATTCTGGCGCAAAGAGTCGTTGAGATCCTGGATTGTCATGCCGAACTTGACTTGCGTTCCTTCGCCTGGCTCGGACGGCTCAACCATTTGCCCGCCGCCCACGCGGTTAGCGAAGACCTTGTTGCGGTCGCCAATGACTACGCTTAAGTTCTCCGTCTTGCCGTTGCGCAAAACAGTGATCTTCATGGTTTGGCCAATGGCCGCATCCGCCACGTGATCCATCAACTCGTCACCGCGCGATACCGGTTTTCCATCGAGGGCCGTAATGATGTCGCCCTCCTGTACTCCGCCCTTATCTGCGGGCCCGCCCGGTTCCACCTGGCTGACAAAGATGCCGTGCGCACCGCCGGAAGCCTTGACGAATTCGTAGTTCTTGTCATCAATGGAAGGAAATGTGATGCCGATCGAGCCGCGCGTCACCTTGCCGGTCTTGATGATCTGGTTATAGATCTTGACCGCCGTGTTGATGGGGAGAGCGAAACCGATTCCCTGATACCCGCCGCTACGGCTGGCAATCATCGTGTTGATCCCGATGACCTCACCGTTGATGTTCAGTAGCGGGCCGCCGCTGTTTCCGGGATTGATGGCGGCATCGGTCTGGAGAAAATGCTGGAACCCGGAGAGCATCTGGTCTTCACCGGGAAGATTACGCGACTTAGCGCTGATGATGCCCGCCGTCACCGTCTCGTCGAAACCGAACGGGGAGCCGATCGCCACGGCCCAGTCGCCCACCTGCACGCCGTCGGAGTTGCCGACCTTGACCGGCACCAGATTTCCGCGATCCACTTTCAGGACGGCCACATCAGTCGCCTGATCTGTGCCGATCACCTTGGCTTCATACTCCGTCGGATCGCCATTGAACTTCACCTTGATCCGCGTGGCTTTTTCCACCACGTGGTCGTTAGTCAGGATGTAGCCCGCCTTGTCCACCACAATTCCGGAACCCAGGCTCATACTTCTTCGCGGCCCTGCCTGAGGTGCTTCGCCAAATGGGCTCCCGAAGAACCGCTGGAAGAAGTCTTGCATCCCGTTGTCTTCGTCCTCATCCTCGGGCTGCTGCTGCTGTTGCGGCTGCCTTCTTTTTCCATGGACGGCTGCCTTCTGCGTGTACTCACTCGAAATGTTGACTACCGACGGTTCCAACTGCTTGGCGAGTTGACTAAAAGCGTTGGAGAGTTGCCCCGGATTCGGCGGGATCACCAACGGCGTCGCCCCTGGAGCCACAGCCTGCTCCTTTGCGGCTTTCACCCCGGTAGAGACCAGCGTGCCGATCACCACACCCATCGACAGCGTAAACAAAATTAAGCTGAAGGACAGTAACCTCTGCCTTCGCATCTTGTCAAAGAAACTCATGTCTTGGAAACTCCTCGGAAACCGCAATTACCCGTATTATACCCCGGAATTTGCGCCTCCACTTGATAGATGTTGCGCGGATTGAGTGCGTTTCAGTTCCACGATTAAGATCCCGCAAAGTATCAGGCCGGCCCCGGCAACCGCACGCCGGGAAAGGATCTCGCCTAGCAGCCAGAATGACGTGAGCCAGGCAATCACCGGCTCCAGCGAATAAATCAAAGCCGTTCGCGTCGGCGTGGTATGCTGTTGCGCCCAGGCCTGAACGGTGAACGCCAGAGCGGTGGCCAACAGTCCAGTTAGACCCAATGCCGCCACCACAATAGGCTTCAGTTCCACTACCGGCGTTTCTACCCACCAGAAAGTTCCCAACCCCAGCGCGGCCGCAGCCGCCAACTGAATGAGCGACAACGATTCAAAGCTGACCCGCCGAGAGTAATGCCCCACCGCGATAATGTGCGCCGCAAACGCCACCGCGCAGAACAAGGTCAACAGATCTCCGCGTCCGATGGCCAGGTTGCCGCCCTGAAGTGTCATGAGTCCCATGCCAGCAGTGGCGCAGAGCGCGCCGGCCAGCTCGAAAAACCGTGGCCTACTCAAATAGACGAGGCATGTGAGCAAAGGTACCAATGGAATCGCGAGCCCCGTGATAAACGCCGACTTGGACGCTGTAGTGAACTGTAAGCCAACGGTTTGAAAAAGATAGCCAGCGAACAGGCATCCGCCCGCCACTACCCCGCCGCGCGTGGGGACGAAGCGGGCGCGCCCGCGGAACAGCAGAGCCAGCGCGAAGGTGGCGATGGAGAAGCGGATGGTGAGAAACAGGATGGGTGAAATGTGTTTCAGCGCCGCCTGCACCAGAACGAACGTGGAACCCCAGATGACCGTATTGCCGGCCAGCGCGGCATCGGCGCGCCAGGTCCGGACCATCGCACGGCTGGCAGCCTGGCTGCCCGCTCCGTCCGGAAGGAGAATGCCCTCGCCCTCGGGCGTCATTCGCGGTTTCGTGGGCCGCGCAGCAAGAGACTGAGCGTGAGGAAAATGCGTTTGAGCCCGAGGTCCCGGCCCTCGGGGTTGTACCACTCCTTGACGGTGTGGGCGCCGCCGCCATGTCCTCCCGCGCCTATCGAGATCGCCGGAATGCCCAGCGACAGGGGAATGTTGGCGTCTGTCGAAGAGCAATCCAGGCGCGAGCGGATACCCAGATGAGCATCCACCGCGCGGATGTAACTGAGGACGGGAGTCTGCTCATCCAGTTCCGCGGCGGGGCGGGAGCCAATTTCTTTGACTTTCGCCGTCACCTTGCCGCCGGTGGCCCGCTGGTTCTCCTGCTCCTGCGCCCGGTCCACGGCCGAGTTCAACAGCGCCACCAGCTCCTCCATCTTCTCGTTGCTTTCAGAGCGGATATCGACCTTCGCGCGTGCAAGTGAGGGAATAGAGTTGATGCTGGTGCCGCCGTCGATTAGCCCCACATTGAACGACGAGCGCGGCGAGCCGTTCACCCTGGCCTCGGAAAACAGCGCCACGGCACGGCCCAGTGCGTGTACAGGATTGCCCACGCCGTAATCGCTCCAACTGTGGCCGCCGGGGCCGGTGATGGTCACCTCGAAACGCCGGCTGCCCAGGGCGCGCGTAGTAATGTGCTCGGTCGAAGCGCCATCCAGAACGAGAAAGGTCTGTATTTCCCGCGCCAGGTCCGACTTGCACAGCCAGCGCATGCCCGTCAGATTCCCTTCCCCTTCCTCGCCCACGTTGCCGATCAGTACTGGTTCGGCCTGAAGATCCTCGATTTCAGCCGACGCCTTGATGGCTCGCGCCATAGCCAGCAGCGCCGTAAGGCCGGAACCGTTATCCGAAACCCCGGGGCCGTGGAAGACGCCATCCGGTCCGATGGAGATGTCGTCTTTGATTCTGGGGGAAAGAACCGTGTCCAGATGCGCCGTGATGGCGGCATAGGGTCCGCGCGATTTCTCGCTGAGAAACGCCACCACGTTGCCGGCGCGATCAATCTGGGATTTCCATCCGAATCCCCGGAGTTGGGCCGCCATCCACTCGGCACGCGGCTGCTCCAGGAACGTGGGCGCCGGGATGCGGCACAGTTCCAGATGGATTTCGTTGATCCACTGCTTCTCGCGCGTGAACCATTGCAGACACTCCCTCACGCCGCGCAGTTGCGCGACATCGGCGACAGGAACCGCCGTGGGCATGAGATTGGCCGCCATCGATTCGAGTGTACCGCAGGGGGGACGCGGCAGCCGGTTGGTGGGTGGTGCGCTAATTCCGCGTTGATCGACGGCGCGGAACATCGATTCGACCGATGTAGCGCAGGGACACGCGCCGTTTGCGGGTACCTGCGGCCTTTCGGGTTCGTCACGCCAAAAAAAGCCGCGGGTCTTCCGCAAACAACGCGTTAGCCCCGCGCTACAGCAATGGGGTGGTTCATTCGGAACAATGTCGCCAGTGACAAGACCGCCGCCGTCATCCGCTATTCTCATCGCCCGGCAGCGGGAGGTAGCCCGGCTTCCATCACATTCACCAGCCCGCGGCGCTGGAGCGAGCCGATCGCCGCTAAGACGGCGCTCTCGCCGATGCCGCCCTCACGAGCGATTTCGAGCAATCCCGCTACGGCGACTGGGTTATCCAATCCATAAAGGATCTCGCATTCCAGTGGATCGATTTGGTGCTCCACCGCCAGCGCTTGTCCGAGCAGTGTGGCACGCGCGGCCGCGCGGACAGGTTCCCCGAGTATCTGTGACTCGAACACCGCGACCGGCCCGGCTCGGCACACCCAACGGCCGTCCAACGAACCGCGCGGGTTCCGCGCCATGCGCTCGCGAGAAAATATCGCTTCCACTTCGGCGCCGGCCTCGCGCCTTGGCGGCTGTGAGACATCCACGCGATCCCAGGGCGAGCTGAACGCGGAGTCACTCCACTCAAAAGCAATGAGAATCGACACAACGCGCGCATAGCCCTGCGCCCGCAGATTGTCAGCCCAGGCGCGGACGGATTCAAGATAGACGCCAAAATCTCCATCGCCAGTGGCGTGGCCGATGGCATAGTCCGCCGCGGATAGAACGCGCAGCCGAAGCATGTGAATGTCCATCGGAGCGCCCTCCAGCCATTGGCGTACCCGTCTCACGATCGGCTCGCCTTCACGCTCACCGAGTTCGGTCACGATTTGCGCGATGCCTCCGGGCGCCAGATAGCGCGGCAGGGCTGCCACGATGCGCTGCTGTACGGCTTCGCCCGAACGGCCACCGTCGCGGAATTTGAACTCGTCAAGTGGCGAGGGCACAAAGGGGGGATTGGCGGTAATGAGATCGAAGCGTCCGGCCGCGCCGAGTGCTTCGAACAGATCTCCGACGATGATCTCGACGTTGGTGGCCCCGGAAACTTGAGCATTGAAGCGGGCGCAGCGGGTAGCCCGGGGATTAATGTCCACGGCGACGACATGCTCGGAATGAGCCGCCGCGAGAAGGGCGTGGATACCCGAACCGGTGCACAGATCGAGGCTGGCGCGGACGGGCCGGCGCACGGTGGCCCGCGCCAGCCAGCGGCTGTCGTTGCCCACGAACATCACCTGGTCCGAGGGAACCGTCCGATATCCAGGGTGCGGAAGTTTGTGCCAGGCGTGATCCGAGAAGATCAAGCGATCGCCGACCGGAAACAACGAGGCGTTCGCGCGCGCGAGTCCGGCCGGGTCGAACGAGAGAATTCCAGTGCGGAGGATAACATCGCGGCTGGGCGCACTGAGCAATGCGTCGAGTTCCCAGGCGGGAATGGCTCCCTGGAGCAAAAACAGCTCGATGGCTAGAGCGAGCGGATCACGCTCCGTCAGGCGCTCTTCCTGGTAAACGGGCCGCGCTTTCCAGCGGAGCTCGGCGATGTCCGCCAGACCGAGCCGGTCACGCACCAGAGTTTCCGAGTATCCGGCACTGGCGATTTCCTGAACGGCTTGACGAAACTGCGACAGATCGGCGCTGTCGATGACGAAGGCTGCGGGCGCGGCCGCCGTGGGAACCAACTTGGCCGCCACTGATTCGAGTTTACCGCGGGGATGGGAGGATCTGTAGCGCAGGGACACGCGCCGTTTGCGGTACCTGCGGCCTTTCGAGTTCGTCACGCCGAAAAACCCGCGGGTCTCTCCCGCAAACAACGCGTTAGCCCCGCGCTACAGGAATGGGTGGTTCATTCGAAACACTGCCGCCAGTGAAAAGACCGCCGCCAAGATCAACGCACTACCGAATAAAGCGATCCCATTTGGTCCGTTGGGGCAGATCGGGCCGAGCACATGCCGACCCGATTTCTTCACGCCTACCTGTCCCCTTGTCCCACGCGAGCACGAGCACTCTGGATGCAATGCTGGTCAATGTTCTGGGCTATGATGGCGCAATGAAGCGCATGGCTCTCGTGGCATTTGGCGCCGCTTCGGCATTCGCCGCAGACACCCTCGATGTCTTTGGCCGGCCATGGAGCGTTCCAGTGGCAGCGGACTGGAAAGTGGACACCGAGGATAACGTTCCGGTGCTGCGGCTACTGGAGCACAGAGGGCCGTTACCGGGGCCGCGCCGCCCTATTCAGTTCGCGCTCGCGGATCTTCCCGAGTACAGCCGTGTGACTCTCGAAGCGGATATCCGGCCTCTCGGCCGGTCGCTGCTCATCGCGTTTGCTTACCACGACGCAGGTCATTTCGACTACGCGCATTTCTCCGTGGACACGGCGGCGAAAGAGCCCGTGCATAACGGAATTTTTCACGTCTATGGCGGCGAGCGCGTGCGCATCAGCTCGGAGCGCGGCCCGGCCGCGTTTTCCGCCAAGGGGCGCTGGCACCACGTGAAGCTGACGCACGACGCCCTCGCCGGGACCGTGGATGTATTGGTGGATGGCCAGGCGCTCCCTGCCCTGCACGCGGTCGATCTGAGTCTCGGACCGGGCAAGCTCGGGCCGGGATCGTTCGATGAGACCGGCGAGTTTAAAAACGTGACGTTAGTTACAGCGCCGCGCTGACCGCTTCGATCAGAAGTCGGTCAGTTCGCGCTCGGGCAGTGCCACGCGGACCGCATTCAACACCGCTGCCAGATCAATGACCTCTTGCGCTACCGCGCCCGCGATCGGCGGCAAATAGCCCGCGGCGGCCGCGGCCATGCCGATCAGGCTCAGCGCCATGCCGCCCAGGGCGCTTTGCAACGCAATTGTGCGCATGCGCCGCCCGATGTGCATCAGCTCATCGACCTTGGCCAGCGATGGCTCGAGCACCACCGCGTCGGCGGCTTCGGCGGTAATGTCGCTGTCTTTGCCGAACGCCACTCCGACCGTCGCCGTCATCATGGCGGGAGCGTCGTTGATTCCGTCGCCAACATACAGGGTTCGGGCTAGCGCCGTCTCCTGGCGTACGATTGCCACTTTGTCTTCCGGACTCTTGCCGGCGTGGGTTAGGGTAATACCAAGCGCGCGGGCGAAGTATTGCACTTCGTGTTCGCGGTCGCCGGAGAGCAGAATCACTTTGGTTGCTTGATGCCGCGGCAATAGGTGCTGGACGAATGAATGGCTCTCGGCGCGCGGCTCGTCGTGGAACCGCAGCGCAGCGGCGTACTGATCATCGAGAAACACCAGGCACTCCAGGCCTTCGGCGGCGGGTGCCAGATTGAGCGGGAGTTGCGCCAGCTTCGAGCGGCCCGTGATCCGGACGGTGCGGCCTCCCACGAGGCCGCGCAATCCTTCGCCGGGCTTCTCGCTCGCCAGGTCCACCGACTCGAGAGGCAACCCGCGCTCCTGCGCGGCCCGCACGATCGCCCCCGCCAGCGGATGGCGTGAATAGATCTCCAGACTCGCGGCGGCGCCCAGAACTTGTTCGATCGCAAAACCGGGTGCGCAGAGAACGTCGGTGAGCGAAGGCCGCCCGTAGGTGAGAGTTCCGGTTTTATCGAGAATGATGGTGCGGCAGGTATCGATCTGCTCGAGCATCGCCGGGTTCTTGATGACAATGCCGCGACGCGCCGCGAGGGAAATGCCGCCGATCACCGCCACCGGAATGGCAATCAGCAGCGGGCACGGCGTAGCGATCACCATGACCGCGAGGAAGCGCTCTGCATGGCCGCTGACCAACCAGCCCGCTGCGGCCACCCCAACGGCGAGCGGCGTGTACCAAGCGCCGATGCGGTCCCCGACACGGCGCAGGTGCGTGCGGTTCTGCTCGGATGCGCGCATCACCTCCATGATTTTGGCGTAACGCGAATCCACCGCCAGTCGCGACGCCACGATCGTGATGGCGGATTCTCCGTTCACCGCACCGGATAGAACTTCCGAGCCCGGCGTTTTGGAGATTTCAAACGGCTCGCCGGTCAGATACGACTCATCCATGGAGCCGTGGCCGGAGACCACCGTGCCGTCCACCGGACAGATTTCGTGCGGCAGAACCACCAGCCTTTCGCCAATCGTGATGTCGGCGAGCGCGATGTCCGTCATGCCCGCGCCGGTTTTCCGGTGTGCGACGGTGGGCATGCGGCGCGCCAGGGCGTCAAGCACCGCGGAGGCGCGGCGGGTGGCATAGTGCTCGAGCGCTGCACCGCCGGATAGCATCAACACCACGATGGCGCCGACCAGGTACTGGCCCAGCAGGATGGCTGTGATTACCGAAATGCCCGCCAGCAGGTCTGAGCCGAATTCCCGCGCCAATAGCCTTCCGCCCAGATCGATCAGTAGCGGAACGCCGCCCGCGATCAACGTGATGTAAAGAGGAATCGCGCAAATGGCCGACGGCGAATGCCACCCAAAACGCAGCAACAGACTCACAGCAATGCAGGCCGCCGCCAGTATCGCGATGTACGCTTCTTTCGGATATGACGAGTGAGATCGAGCGGCTGGCGGGTCTGTCGTCACGGTTGCCGCAACCGGCGGTGGCATCAGGCGACCGGGGTGGCCGTGTGAACGTGCAGGTCGATGTTTGGCGTGCTGCTCAAGGTGTTATGGATCAGGCAGGCCTTGACCGAGCGCAGCAAGGCATCGTGATGCTTGGGATCGACGTCCGGTGCCTCGACCTCGATCACAAAGGAAGCCAGACGGGCCGGCTGCGTGACTTTTTCCGCCGAAACGTGAACCACCACCCGTTGGGAACTCAACCCTCGCGTTTGCAGATATTGCGCCGCATAGTAGCCGGCGCAGGTGCCTAACGACGCAAGCAGCAACTCGGGCGGTGTCATCCCCCGGTCGGTTCCCTGGTTCTCGACAGGCTGATCGCAAATCAGGCGATGCCCGCGTGCCAAGGCCTCAAATTTCAGGTTGCCCAAATGCCGGATGGTGGCTTCCATAAAACCTAGTCACGCATTCCGGCGGCCAACTCGTAAATAGCTGCATTCACAAGCCGGGATATAAAGGCCTGGGGAAAACCACGCAGACGGCAGCGCGTTCGCCGGGGTCAGGCTACACACTGACAACGGGGCAAGGCGATTGCCGGATGATGGCATACGCGTTGGCGCGCAATCGCCCGAACATCCCACCCGCTTCGCTGCGGCCGATGACCACCAGATTCGCCTCGAAACGCTCCGCGGTTTCGGCCACAACATCAGCCGGATTACCGGACTCGGTGATGATCGCGGCCGCGTGCACGCCCGCAGCCAGCTCGGAGAGTTTCTCCCGCATGCGTCCCTCGACCGTGGTGCGCCATTCGGGATCAAACGCGTCGTCGAAATGGCTTTCACCGAGCGGTGTGGCGTGCACAAGCACCAATTCCGCATGAAATCCTTGGGCCAACTGATCCGCCCAAGTCAATGCTTTGCTGCTTTGCGGGCCCATGTCGAGGGCGCAGACGATCTTGGTCGGCCGGACGGCCTCGAGATCGGCTTCCTCCATATGTACGCTGGTCAGGACCGGGCAATCGGCATCGTGCAGCACCTTGGCCGTCACCGATCCCAGCAGGAACCGGCGGAACGGACCGTAACCGCGGGTGGGCATCACGATCAGGTTGACATCCGATTTGTGCGCGTAGTCCACTATCTGCCGCGCCGGATCCCCTTCCAGAACCATTCGGCATACCTTATGGCCAATCAGCTCGGCTCCGAGGAACTGATCCAGCTCCGCGCGCGCTTCCGCCACCCGGTCTTGGAAGCCGTCGGTCATGACTACGCCGCCGAACTCGAACCCTCCCATTTCGTAGGGGATGGAAGGGAGGACGTGCATCAGGATCAACTCGCCGTGGAAATGGCAAGCAAGGTTTCTCGCATAACGCACGGCGGCGACCGAGCGATCCGAGAAATCGACAGGAACCAGAATCTTGGTGAGAGACAGCATACTGAGCTCCTTCGCTGACCACGCATGCAAGGTGGCCACCAACTGGATCGGGTTTGCTTTGATTCAGTTAGGAGCGCGACTCGGCCGGAGTGGGGCAAAACACGCAATGCAGTAGGGGTTACGTACACCGCCTGATTTGACGGACGCCGGCAAACGCGGTATGCTCCTGTTGTTCTTCTAAAGGAGAGCTTCCATGTCCTGGCTCCGCATTGCGGCCTCGCGCGTTCGCGGGCTTTTCTCTAACCGCCGGATGGAGCGCGAGCTCGATGTTGAACTGCGCTCGCATCTCGATATGGCGGTGGAGAACAACCTCCGCCGCGGTATGACGCCCGAGGAGGCTCGCCATGCCGCCGAGCGCGAGTTCGGCGGCATCGAGCAATCCAAAGAAGCCTACCGTGAGAGGCGCGGCTTACCCGTGCTCGAAACGTTCGTAAAGGATCTCCGCTACGGCGGGCGCATGCT
>DATGZN010000048.1:0-8592 GCA_035297145.1 Bryobacteraceae bacterium | reverse complement strand
GTTTACATTCGAGCTTGCGCCGACGAGGTCGCCCTCAATCAGCGTCGAATATGACTACGTGGATAAACAGTCAATTCCCACGGCCGGACTTTCACCGGCAAGTCCAACGGCATTATGGGCTGCAGGACACCGGATTTCCCCAGGGAAGGGTCAGCGCCTGGAACGGGATGACGGCCGTCGCCTCCCTCGTGGCAAGCCGTTTTTCGGCGTCGGCCCAGAGCCGCTCCAGGCCGGCATCATAAGCCCGCCAATCGCAGACCTGTTGCCTTGCCCAGAAGAGACTGGCGAACGGCTCGGGATCGTCGGGTTTGAGGGCAACGGCTTTTTCAAGGGCGCCCAGTGCGGCCGGCCAGTCTTTCTTGATGACCAGAAGGTCGCCGAGCCGACGCTGCATCTCGGCGGCCTCGGGCTGGAGGCGCACCGCGGCTTCGTAACAAGCCTGGGCGTCGTAGTCCCGCCGCAACAGCTCGTGGACTTGACCAAGGTGGAAATAAAGCCCGGGCATAGGACGGTCTGATCCTGATCGCCTCCTTGAAGCTGGCTGCGGCCCCAACCGCATCATCCCGCGATTGCATGGCACTGCCCGTGTTGAAATGCGTCTCTGCGTAATCCGGGCGCGCCTTGGGTGCTTGCTGCATAGTTGTGAATGGTTAGTTGGCTTGTCCGGTCTCCTCGGCTCGGGAGGAATCGATGTAAACCGACGCCGTGCGCACATCAGTCCCGCTCCAGAAGTAGATTGCCAGGAGCGGCTGGGCGCGGGTTTGCATGGCGTGGACGGCCTGCGAGGGGTGGAAGAACGTACGTGCCGGGTTGATTGTCGCGCGACACGTCATCCAGGGTCCATGCGGCAGTTCCGGCCACCACATGATAAAGCTCGATCGCTGGATGGCGGTGCATCGCGTACAGCGTTTGGGGCCCAATCAAGGTCAGACCGAGGCACACGCGGTCGCTGCGGAACGGAGCCTCGGGACCGACGATTTCGGCAAACGCGATATGCTGTCCCAGGTCCGCCCTGTCGTCGCGCGGCGGATAACTGTAGCGCCATGGGAGATATCGAATCACCGGGCCAATCGCCTCCAGCAGGGCTTGGGTGGATTCGTTTCCCGCCCGAAGGGCCGGCTCGATGTGGCGAGTCGCCGCCTGGCTGCTTTTAGAGAACCTGCCCGTCAGGGCAGGAAGCGGTTGCAGTAACGAGAGAATTTTCTGAATCTCCCGGCCCACCGCGTCATCGGTCGCTTTGCGCGCAGCAAACGTCGCCTCGATTGATGCGATAAGCGAGCGAACACGGGATGGAATGGTTGCGGGCATGGCGTTATTTCAGTTCGGATTTAAGAATGGCGACCGTGTGTCCGATTCTCTCGCCGTTTCCCAAAGCGTCATAGGCACTGACGGCGTCGATACGTTCGGGCAACAGCGACCGTTCGATTTCAATCGCGTTCATGCCAGAGGCGTCGACATCGATTGCGGCAAAGGCGTTTTCCAGGATTTCGGCGCGGTAATAGTAGAAGGGGCCAAAGCCCTCTTTCTGCTTGCGGGCATGATCGCGAATCATCTCTTCTGGATCGGCCTGGACTTTCCAGGTGTAGGTCAGGAAAGAGCAGGAGTAGCCGGCAAGGGCTCCCAGGGAAAGAAACACGTGCAGGGGCACTCTGCCTCCCAAAATCGAAAGGACAGCGCCGCCCGGAAGCAAAAAATCCTTTGCCTGCAACAGCGCAAGATAATGGAGGTCGAGCATTTGGTTACTGACCAGCTCGGGCAGTTTTTCCTTTCGCGGCGCGAGATGGGTTGAACTCTTCCGATCCGTGGCAATCTCATTGTCGCTGGGCAGCGGGACGTTGGGAAGATTTTCGTAGATCAAGTCATAGTGGGCTTTGAAAGGACGGAGCGGCTCGAGCAGATCACCACAGCCCGCCTCGATCGCAATCGGGTGGGAAGCCAGATGGTTGCGCGAGACGTTGTCGGCGGCGATGGCGACCACATCCTCGTGCACGTCCGTCAACCCGACGCGCCTGGCGCCCAGAATCTCGACCGCAGCGAGGACGTCCACCCCGAGCCCGTCCCGATCGAGCAAAACGACCCGATGGCGGCATCCCCGCGTTGGCGGCGAAAGAGTTTGAACGCCGGAGCGGCCACCTGAGCCACCCAATCGCTTTGCAGGTCGTTGATTCTCGGGACGTAAGAATGGCTGGACAGGGTGATGGTAAGGCGCCGTTTAATTCGCGCCGCCTTATTCAGCTTCAAATAAGCTTCGGTAGGCACGTCGATGGACGCCAACGCCTTGGGCGCAGCGGACGAAATGGAGCGGGATGCAGGAGTTTGAGCAGGCATAATGTTTCCGTGGAAAGGACCGATCATTGGATGCTCCTAAGAGCCTGATCGAAATCAGCGATCAGGTCTTTCACGTCCTCGATGCCGACGGAGACCCGTATCATGTCGGGGGTGATGCCGGCGCTGAGTTGTTGTTCGGGAGTCATCTGGGCGTGCGTGCTGGTGCCCGGATGCAGCACGCTGGTTCGGGCGTCGCCGATGTGAACGACCAGCGCGGCGACCTTGAGGTTCTTAACAAAGGCTCGGGTAACCTGGGCATCGCCTTTGAGACCGAAGGTGAGAATTCCGCTGGCGGCGTTTTTCAGGAAATACTTCCGGATTCGGGGATAGCTCGGATGGCCTTCGAGTCCCGGATAAACGACCCAATTGACCTGCCGGTGGCGCTTGAGGAACTTGGCCAGGGCCAGCGCATTCCTGCTGTGCTGTTCCATGCGCAAGTGGAGCGTCTCCAGGCCCAGATTGAACAGAAACGCGTTGAAGGGGCTCAGGCAGGCGCCAAAGTCCCTGAGGAACTGGGCGCGGGCCTTGGAGATGTAGGCGGCATTCTTAAACGACTCGACATAACGCACACCGTGATAACTCGGATCAGGCTCCGTCAGATCGGGGAACTTGCCGTTGGTCCAGTCGTAATTGCCGCCGTCGATGACCACGCCGCCCAGGCTGGTCGCATGACCGTCGATGTACTTGGTCGCCGAGTGAATGACGATATTGGCGCCCAGTTTGAATGGGTTGCATAGGCACGGGGTGGCCAACGTGTTGTCGGCGATGAAGGGCACATCGTTTTTCCGGGCCAGTATGGCAAACTTATCGAAATCGAGAATGCCCAAACCGGGATTGCCGATGGTCTCGGCGAACAGAACTTTTGTACTGGGCTTGAATGCCGTCTGAATCTCCTTTTCGGGAGCTTCGGGATCAATGAAGGTGACTTGGACTCCGTATTTTTTGAGCGTGTTGTTAAACAGGGTGTAGGAGCCGCCATAGATAGTCGAAGTGGATACGATATGGTCGCCGGCTCGGCAGAGATTACTAATGGCCAGGAGCGTCGCGGCCTGGCCCGACGCCTGCGCCACCGCGCCGACGCCGCCCTCCAACTGAGTAATCTTCTGTTCAAACGCGGCCACGGTGGGGTTGCCGGTCCGGGTATATTTGAAGCCGACCTCTTTCAATGCGAACAGGCGCTCGACCTGATCGATGTCCTCATACTTGTAGGTGGTGGATTGAAAGATGGGCAGGATGCGGGGTTCTCCCACTTTCGGGGTGTAGCCGGCCTGGATGCAAATGGTGCCTTTTCCCCAGTCCGCGGGTGTTTTGACTTCGGTTTTTTTGATTTTTGTCTTGCTCATATAAAAACGATCCTGGCATCACAGGGGATACGCGTGTGCGGTTTGGACCATGGTTTTGACGTTTTCAATCGGCACACTCGGAGGGATATCGCAACCGGGCATGAGAATGTAGCCAGCGGCGGCGCCGGACTGGCTGAGGGCTTTGCCAATGGCGTCGCGGCTTGCCGCCGCGACGCCCTCAGCGGTTTCTTTCTGCATGATGGTCACGGGATTCAGGTTGCCCGCAAAAGCGATCTTGCCGTCCAGAATGCGGCGCGCGTCGGAAAGGGCAACCTTGTAATCAACGGACATGATCTGGGCGCCGGTTTCAGGAATGCGGTCCAGGCGATTAGTCGTGTTCCCGCAGATATGAACGATCACCCAGACGCCGCGGGCACGGATTCTGTCGGCAACTCGCTTGAGATACGGGAAGGAGAACTCAATGAACTGCTCGCGGGAGATGAGATCGCCCGAAGCGGTCGGGTCGGCCAGCGAGATCATCGAAACCCCGGCGTCAATAAACGGCTCCAGATAGTCAAAGCATAGATCGGCGGCAAACTCCATGACTGCATGCACTGTGGCCTTGTCTTTGCGGGCGCCGCGCATGAGGTTTTCCACCCCGAAGGCCATGCCGCCCAAGGTGAATGGCGCCCACTGACTGGTGCCGACCACCGTCTTGTCGCCGATGGATTTGGACAGGAGACGCGCCGCCTCGACTAGCACGCGGATGCCCCTGTCCTCCTGGACGCGCTTGGTGGAGATTTGCTCGGCGGCCCAGTTATCGCGCAAGATCGGCTCCTGCACATCGGGGGTGCCTTTGACGCGAAACTTAATGCGCCCGCCAATCCCCCGGATGGCGAGATTATGATAGCCCGAGCCGGGCCAGACGATGTCGCAGCCGACAATCTCGTTGGTTTTGGCGATGCTTTCGGCGATCCGCTGCGGGCCGACGGCCAGCGCCTGTTCGAGCGTCAGTCCGCTTTGGTTCAACGTCCAGGCTCCAGCGGAAAGCAGAGACACGGACAGGCGCGGCGTCTTTTCGAGCTTGATGACCCGCTGGATGATCTCTTTGGATGTCACGGCAACGCCTGTTCCTTTCACTTTTTCTGGTCTACTTCATCCAAAACAGCGATCGACGCTTGATTTGTTCGAGCAGCTCCATGGCTGCCATCACCACCACGCCGGTGTAGAGAATGCCGGCGACCATTCGGGGATAATCGGCGTAGTCGGCGTAAAGCTGCACGAAGCGGCCCAGGCCGGCGCTGGCGCCGAAAAGCTCCGCCACCGTCAGCATGATGAAGGAGAACACGAGCCCGACGCTCATCCCCGAGAAAATGTGCGGCAGCGACGACGGGAACACGATCCGCCACAGGTATTCCCTTGGTTTCAACCCGAGAATGCGGGCGTTGTCGCGATGACGTTGCGGCAACGACGCCGCGCCGGCGGCGGTGTTCAAAAAGATCGGCCAGAACGCGCCCACGAAAACCACGAAACCGGCGGCGGTTCGGAACGTGGGCAGCATTGCAATGGCATACGGAACGTAAATAGTCGGCGGCACGGGCGAGGCAAAACGCGCGAACGGCGAAAACATCCGGCTCACCCACGGGATCGTGCCTACCACCAATCCCCATACGATCCCCGCGACCGCCGCCAGGGCATAGCCGGGAAGGAGAACAAGCAGGGATGACCACGTGTCTTTAAGGAGTTCCGGCAGCGACCCCCACAATGCTTTCAGCGTCACCGCCGGCGATGGGAACAGATAGTCGCCCGAAAAATGAATCGAGGAACTGGCGAACTGCCAGAGCAGCACGATCCCGAGCAGAAATAATACGCCTTCCTTGCCCTGCAAACGCCACCAGGAGTTCCGGCGAATACCAGAAGGTTTGGACGCTTTCTTCGCCGGCAACCGCGAGGCGGTCGGGAAGCTCACGGAGGGAATGATAGGCGATTTCGCCATGACTGCCTTCACTCAGATGCCCTCCGCGTCGCCGCCGACCACCGATTCGGCTTCGATGCGCTGCAAAGTATCCTCGCGGAAGCGCTCGGCGATGCGCTCCCGCAACGAAAGGAATTCCGGCGAACGGATCAGGGTGCGCCAGACTCGCGGGCGCGCAAACGGCACGCGCAGTTCATCGATAATTCTGCCCGGCGACGAACCGAGCATAACAACTCGATCCGCCAGATGGAGCGATTCCTCGATGTCGTGGGTGACGAAGACCACGGTTTTTCGCGGATTGGCGTCGGACCAAACGTCGAGCACGAGGTTTTGCAGCCGGCCGCGGTTGACGGGATCGAGCGCGCCAAAGGGTTCGTCCATCAGCAAGACCGGTGATCCCATCGCCAACGTGCGCGCAATCGCGCCCCGTTGCTGCATGCCGCCGGAAAGTTCAAAAAGGTGCTTGCGCGCGGCGTCGGCCAGCCCGACCAACTCCAGGAATTCCGCGGCCAGGTTCAATCGCCATTTCCTGTCTTTTCCGGGGTGCGACTTGGCCAACGCAAGCGTGATGTTGTTGACCAGGGTCATCCACGGGAAAAGGGAGTAATCCTGAAAGACAACGCCGCGTTCCAATGACGGCCCGGTGATGGGCCGGCCTTTCCAGGACAGATGCCCCGACGAAGGCGTCTCCAACCCCGCCAGCAAGCGCAGGAGCGTGGTCTTACCGCAACCGCTGGGACCGAGCAGGCAAACAAACTCGCCTTCCCCGATCGCCAGATTGATGTCGAGCAGCACCGGAGTTCCGTTGTAGGCAAAGCGCAGGGATTCCACCTTGAGCCCGGCGGCGGCGGTGCAATTCGTCGGTCGAGTATCCAGTGCGCTCATGGTTGTGAAGTCCTGAATCGGAGAAACCGCCGCGGCAAAAACAATCTCGCCGTGGCGGCTTGCGGAAACAATCAACCAACCAACTTCATTTCATTGTTGGCAGCAATTCGGAACTTCAAGGCTGGCGGGGGTCGCACGAATTTGAGTTGCCCCCGCAGTCGACCTGACAAGGATCGCCGGCGCCTCTTGCCTGAGCTGCACTGTCGCGGCTGCCGAGTCTCGCTGCGCGAAGATCTCCAGGCGCTTCTTCCAGAAAGCGTCGTCGGGGCTTTCGCTGGCCAGTTGCTTGAGAGCCTTTTCGTAAATCTTCGTGTCCACGAACTGCGTGATGTCCTTGTCGGACTCGACAAAGCCGCTCTTGAGCATTGTCTTCCAAAACCGGTCGATGCCGGTCACATTCGGGTCTGAAGTCTGGTCGAGGAAGCCTTCATAATAGGCTTTCTGGATCAACGCGCGATCCAGCTTCAGATACTTGCTGATGTCGTCCAGGGTCTTCTCGTGATTGTCGTTGGCGAACTTCTCCGCCCGCAGAAAGGCGCGGATGAACCGCCCCCAGACCTCCGGCCGCTCCTGGAAATCCTTCGCGTTGACCGTAAGGCGGCAGCAGGGATGCTCCGGCTGCAACGAGCGGCTGCGGATGATGACTTGAAGTCCCTGCGCCTCGGCAGTGATATCATGCGGGCCCCAGGTGACCCCGGCATCCACCTGCCCGGACTTCACCGCCGCAAGCACGGCCGGCGGGTTCTTTAACTCGAAGATCTGCACGTCGGTCTTCCAGTTCAAGCCGGCTTCATCCAGCGCGCCGCGGAACACGGCGTCGCCCGTCGCAAGGCGAACCGTGGCGACCTTCTTGCCCTTGAAGTCCGCGATGGTCTTGATGATTTTTGCGTTTTCGGGAGTGGCGATGATGGCCGCATCCTCGCCCATGACGCCGCCGATGATGCGGATGTCCGCGCCTTTGGCGATATGCACCAGTGGCGCGGTCGTGCCGAACGCGCCCAAATCAAGCTTGTGGGCGCGGAGCGCGGCCAGGCCGTCCGCCGAGTTGGTGAATTCCACCAACTCCACGTCCAGGCCTTCAGCCTTGAAGAACCCTTCTTCCTTGGCAACGAAGAATTTGGCATGCCCCGTCACGGGCAGATGGCCGACCTTGAGAGTAACAAGTTTGCTCTCCGCCTCGGCTTTGGGAACGGCCGCTGACGCCGGGCCGGATGCCGGCCCTGTTTGGGGACCCGATGCCTGTGTGGCCGGTTCGGCAGAGCGCTTGCAACCCGTCGCCAGAACGGTGGTCAGGGTCAGGGCCGCTCCGGAGACCAGCATCGCCACAACCAGTCCAACCAGCTCTTGATAACCGAATAATCGAGAATTCATTTTCATGACTTTCCTTTGTCGGCATTGTCGGTAGCCCGAGTTGCCGTTGGTTGTGTGAATGGCGATCAAAACCTGAATGTCGCCCCGAGGGAGACCACCTGATGGTTGAACGTGCGGGGGTCGTAGGTCAACGACTGCGGCCCGGTGAGGCCGCCCTGCTCAATAACCAACCACGGCCATAGGCCGTGGTATTAGGAAGGCCCCCCCGAGGGGGCCGTCTACGTGAGGTAGCCCCCGTTGGGGGCGTTGCAGGCAGCCGGATCCAGGCCATTCCGCCGTGCTCGGCAGAGGCTTCCCCGGGGAGAACTCCCTGGATGCCAAGCCGAGGGCGTTTTCCCGGAGGAAGCACGCCGGATCGCTCGAAGCTCTTCGGGTCACACGGCCAGAGGCCGTGGATTTAGTAGGTATTAACCGCCAGATCATATGAGTATCCCAGGTTCACGCTGGCATTGGGATTGATGTTGTATTGCACGCCGAGGGCAATCGGGTATAGCCAGTCGTCGCGTCTTGCTCTTTCACCCAGTAATCCGCCATCCTGGTTTGCCACATTGTTGGGATTATAGTTCGCTCCCAAAGCCCTGGCACCGACCGATAGGGAAAGCGCTTCACTCCAACGGATACTCGTTGGCTTCTTGACCGCCCCGCAACGCCGAGTTTGAAAAAGGCGTGAAACGAGAACGCGCCAAGCAGTGATGAACAAGAAAATATGGCTCTTCGGCACAATTCGTGGGTGGATTGTAGCGTGCATCA
>DATGZN010000047.1:0-80126 GCA_035297145.1 Bryobacteraceae bacterium | reverse complement strand
GACGGCGACGATCCGATGGAGGCGCGTGTCCCGGGCCTTGTACACGTCACCCATCCCACCCGCGCCAATCTGCCCGAGGATCTCGTAAGGTCCGAGCTGAGTGCCGGGAGCCGCAGACATAGGGCGATGAACGATTCTATCAGGTGCGCTTGCGCTGACTCGGGCGCTTGATTCGTGAGCGTAGGTAGTGGAAGCGAATCAGGTAGATATTCTCGCCCTTACCATGTTTCGCGACCTTGAGCAGATCGACGATTCCCAAGAAACCCGACTCGCGCGCCAACTGCGGAGTGATATCCGGCAAACCGATCGGCTTGATGGAATCCACTTCGATCTCACCTTCTTCCATTCGGTATCGCTTACCGACCGTGACGTGGGGACGCGTCCAGATACGGACGCTGCAGGTGATTTCTCCGCTACGAACTCCATCCCGTAACCGTTTCGTGAAGACCATGGGAGGAGTTGACTACTCGTAGCGGAGTGCCACCACCGGGTCCAACCGGGCGGCGCGAGTGGCGGGCCAGATGCCGAAGAAGAGGCCGACGCCTACGGAGACGGCGGTGCCAAGTATGGCGGCCCACATGGGCACAGCGGTCGGCAGGCTGGGGAAGATGAGGCGCGCGGCGAGCGAGATCAGCCAGCCAAAGAACATTCCCAGCATGCCGCCCATCACGGTAAGCACGACGGCTTCGGTGAGGAACTGGAGCACGATATCGCTGCGGCGCGCGCCGATGGCCTTGCGGATGCCAATCTCGCGGGTGCGCTCCGTGACCGAAACCAACATGATGTTCATGACGCCGATACCGCCCACTAGGAGTCCGATGGAGCTGAGCACCACGATGACGAGCGCGACCATGCTGGTGACTTTGTGGAAGTCCTCAATTAGCTGCTCGGAAGTCGAGATGGAGAAGTTATCGGGCTGATTGTTGGGGACGCGGCGCTCGACGCGCATCACGGTGCGCACCTCGTCCTCGGCTTCCGCCATCATGCCGGGCCGGGCGATCACCAGGATCATGTTCTCTTTCGCGTTGGGAAAGAGCTTGTGCATGGTGAAGTATGGAAACAGGATACGCAAATCCTGGCTGCCGGGGAAGGCGAACGCGGGGCGTTGCATGGAGCCGATGACCTGAAACTGGTGGCCATTGACCTCGATCCACTTACCGACGGGATCAAGTCCTCCGAAAAATCCACTCTGGATGTCTTCGCCGATCACCACGACCGGAAGATGGTGACGGCTCTCCATGTCTGTGAAGAAGCGGCCGAATTTCATGACGGTACCGCCAGCGGCGTAGGCCTCCTCGGTGCCGCCGATATCGACATTGAAAATATCGTTGCCCTTGTAGTGGGCCATGTTGATCACGCGCCAGTCGGCGAACAGATAGGGGCTGACGTGCGCCACCGCGGGGCAGCGCTCAGAGATGGCGACCGCGTTTTCATAGGTCAGCGGCTTGCGGCGCATTTCCTCGGGCGTGAGATCGCCGGCATGGACGCCGATCTTGAACTTGAAGACGATCAAGGTTGTGGGTCCGAAGCTGCGAAAAATATTGGTAATGGCGCCATCGAGGCCGGCGAGGATGGAACCGACGCCGATGACTGCGCCCGTTCCAATGATGACGCCGAGCACCGTGAGGACGGCTCGGAGCTTGTGGCCGCGAATGGTATCGAGCGCCATGCCGATGCCGGAGAAAAGGGTGGCGCGCGTCATTTCTCCATCCTCAAGGCTTCGATAGGATCGAGACGGGAGGCGCGCGTGGCGGGATAGATGCCGAAGAACAGGCCGACACTCGCCGAAAGCGCAACGCTAATGAGCACGGCGGAAACCGGGACCGACATGGGCACGGGCGTGACCGCGCGGACGAGGACAGCCACGAACCAGGCCAAGCAAACGCCGATCAGACCACCCGTGGCGGCGAGCATGGAGGACTCGACCAGAAACTGACGCAGAATATCGACCCGGCGCGCACCCACCGACTTGCGGATGCCGATTTCGTGCGTGCGCTCGGTCACGACGGCGAGCATGATGTTCATGACCACGACGCCGCCCACTACCATGAAGACGGAAACCACGGCAACGGCGGTGGCTGCGATGGAGCCGGTAATGCTATCCCAGGCGGAAACCAGCGAATCCGAGGAAACGATGGCGAAGGTTTCCTCCTGGCTGGGGCCAAGGTGGCGGAAGGAACGCAGGAGCATGCGGGCCTGGTCCTGCGCGCGGTACACGAACGTGGGGCCGAGCGCGCGAGCGCGATATGAGATGCCCTGGCGAGCCCCGTAGATCTTGAAATAGGTCTCGATGGGGATCATGAGGAAATTGTCCTGCGAGTTGCCGAACACGCTGCCCTTGGCCTTCGCCACTCCTACCACGTCAAACGGCCGGCCTTCCACAAACAACGTTTTTCCCAGGGGACTGACGGTGGGAAAGAAGCGCTGCTTGATGTCGTTGCCCACGAACGCCACCGGTTGGCGGCGCTGATCCTCGGTCTCGGTGAAGAAGCGGCCCTCAGTGATTTCCACGTTCGCGAGCGAGGCTTCGTTGGCGGTAACACCGTCGAGCTCGACGCCATCCACCTGTTGCGAGCCAACGTGCACCTTCACCTGGCGATCGGCCTCCATGCCAATGTCGCCGATCATGGTGGCGTGGCTTTTCAGGAAATCGAATTCATCGCGGCTTAACTCGGGATTGCGCTTCTGCATCTCGAGAAATTTCTTGGGATCCCAGTGGCCGATCATGGCCATACGCAGCACGCGGAAGCCGTCAGCGCCCATGTCGGAGACGTTTTGTGCAATGTAGCGGTTCATGCCGTTGATCACGGACATGACGGCAATGAGGGTGGCGGTGGCCAGGATGATGCCTAGCAGCGTGAGAAAGCTGCGCAGCTTGTTGGACTGGAGCGACCGGGCGGCGCCGCGGACCGCTTCCCAGAAAGACGCGGTGGATTGCATCTGAATTAGAGAGGACGAAGCGGGTGATGCATTTGTTCCCGCCGGTACCTCAGATTTAGCTAACGTCAAGCATTTCAGATGGGACGCGGCGTGTCAAACTGAGGGTCGATGGCGGTTCGGAAATTTGTGCGGCGGACGCGCATTCGAGAGCCAGCGGAGCAAGTGTTCCATTGGCACGAGATGCCGGGAGCCTTCGCGTGACACGGGAGGAGAACGAGCAAGGCAAAGCTTCACCGCCGAGACGCAGAGACGCCGGGTACGCCTGAGAATTGTGGACAATTAGAGTAGGACCTGATGGCCAATTCGAGCAAACCTACTGAGAGTAAGATCAGGGACACCCCCATTGCGGGAACGGTCGGCGGCTTGCGCGTTTTTGGCATTCCGATCCGGTTTCACTTCACCTTCATTTTGCTGCTGGTGTTTCTGATTTTCGTCGGGGTGGGAGGAAAGCAATCCGCGGCCACAACGGCAACGTACGTGATCGCGCTATTTGGATCGGTGCTGGTGCACGAAATCTGCCACGCGCTGGTAGCACGATTGTACGGGTTGCAGACGCGCGAGATCGTGATGTTTCCGATTGGCGGAGTCTCGCGGCTGGAGAGCCAGCCGAAGGCGAATCAGGAGCCTCTCATCGCGCTGGCCGGCCCGGCCGCCAACTTGATCATCGGAGTCGCTCTGATGGCCACGCAGCATGATTTTTTACCGATCGAGAAACTGGCCGTGCCGACTGACGCGAATCTGGTGGAACGTATCGCCCTCGGGAATCTTCTCCTGGGATTGTTCAACCTGCTGCCGGCCTACCCCATGGATGGCGGGCGCATTCTGCGGTCGTTGATCGCGCTGCGCAAGCCGGAGCACGAGGCGACCCAAATCGCGGCGAGCGCGGGACGGTTTCTGGCGATCGCCATGGGGCTGTTTGGGCTGCTGTCACAGAATTTCGTCCTGATCTTCGTGGCCCTGTTCGTGTATCTGGGGGCCGCGCAAGAAGGCGCGGCGGCGCGCGGGCGCTCGCTCACCACAGGCTTTCCGGTGCGGGCGGCCATGATCACCGATTTCCATACGCTGTTACATTCCAATACGATTCGCGAGGCAGGAGACTTGCTGCTCGCGACATCACAACAGGATTTTCCGGTCATGCATGGGAACGAAGTGATCGGACTTCTTACGCGGTCGGCGTTGTTGCGCGCCATGTTGAGTGCCGGTCCGGACTCGTATGTAGCTGCGGCGATGGACCGCAATTTCCTGCGCGTTCCACCTGATATGAGCCTCACCGATGCGCTGCCGCAGCTCTCGGGTGCGGGAGCGTGCGCGCTGGTCATGGATGGCGAACAACTGGTGGGGTTGCTGACGGCGGAGAATCTGTACGAATTCACGCTGCTGCGTCAGGTCAGCCTGGCACAGCAGCGCATGAGCCACCAGCAGTGACGGCTTCCGGAGCCCCTCACCGCGTGGTCATCATCGGCGGCGGATTCGGCGGCCTGTACGCGGCGAAGTCTCTGCGACGCGCGCCAGTCCGTGTGACGCTGATCGACCGGCGCAATTTTCATCTGTTCCAACCCCTGTTGTATCAGGTGGCGACGGGCGGGTTGTCGCCGGGCGAAATCGCTTCGCCCTTGCGGCACGTGCTGCGGCGCAACCGGAACACAGACGTGCTACTCGGAGAAGTGGTGGACATCGACGTGGCGAACCGGAAGGTTGTCTTGCATGACGGCGCAATCGCGTATGACACGCTGATTGTGGCAACCGGATCGAGCCATCACTACTTCGGGCACAACGAGTGGGAGAAGTACGCGCCGGCTCTGAAGACCATCGAAGATGCGACCGAGATCCGCAGCCGCATTCTGCTGGCGTTTGAGAAGGCGGAGCGGGAGCCTGATACCGATGCGCGGCATGCATGGCTGACTTTCGTGGTGGTGGGCGCGGGACCGACCGGCGTGGAACTCGCGGGCGCGCTGGGGGAGATTTCGAACGACACGCTGCGTGATGATTTCCGGCATATCGATCCGTCGGAGGCTCGCATCATTCTGATTGAGGCCGGCGATCGCGTGCTGCCCGTCTATCCACCGGATCTTTCCGCCGACGCCGAGCGATCGCTCATCCGGCTATCGGTTCGCACCATGACACAGACGGCTGTGACAGCGGTGGAGGAAACGGGTGTCACAGTCCGGCGCAACGGCGCAACCCAACACATAGCCGCGCGCACGGTATTGTGGGCAGCGGGCGTGCAGGCTTCGCCCTTGGGCCGCATCCTTGCCGATCGGACGGGGGTGGCGCTGGACCGGGCGGGACGCGTGCTCGTGGAGTCAGATCTGACGATTGCGGGGCATCCCGAGATACTAGTGATCGGCGATTTAGCCAACTTCAGCCATCAAACCGGAAACCCGCTGCCGGGAGTTGCGCCGGTTGCTATACAACAGGGTGGATATGCAGGAAATCTGATTCGCAGGCGACTTGCCGGCCAACCCGTGCCACCGTTTCGTTATTGGGATAAGGGGAATCTTGCGACGATCGGGCGCGCGGCCGCGGTTGCGGACTTTGGGCGTATCCACATGGCAGGGCTGATTGCGTGGCTGGTTTGGCTTTTCGTGCACCTGATGTATCTGGTGGGTTTCGACAATCGCCTGGTGGTGTTCTTCAAGTGGGCATACAGCTATCTGACGTTCAACCGGGGCGCGCGGCTGATCACGGGGCAGGAGGACAAAACCTCACCGCCGAGACGCTAAGGCGCAGAGGCTACGTGCGCGGACGATAGCCCGGGCGGGCGTGAATGCGATACTTCTTGCCGACGTCGGACGTGATCTCGACGGAAATCTTGCGGAATCCTTCGTTGGGATTGGGCGCGGGATAATACGTGACCGTGTAGCTGTTGCCCAGGTCTTCGCGGATGGATTCGAAGGCTTCCACCTGCTTCTGCCAGGTCTTGGCCCAATAAGCCTTGCCGCCGGTGCGTGCGGTGATGCGGCGGAATACACCGCTGGAAATCGGGTCTTTGTTTACCTCGTTGGTGGAGATCACGTAGATGGGGATGCCTTCGTCCTCGGCCACAGCGCGCACATCATCGGGAGCGACCATGCTCGCGTTATCGGGACCGTTGGAAAACACGATGACGACTTTGCGGCCGGGAACCTTGGCGGCATCGCGCAGGGTGAGCAGCAGCGCGTTGTAGAGCGCGGTATCGTCGCCGGCTACCGCTTTGCGCAGGCCGAAGATGGCATCGCTCCGATCGCGAGTGAGATCCGCGGCACGGGATAAGTTGCGGCTGAACGAATAGACCGCCACGGAGTCGGCGCGGTCGAGACCGCGGACGAAATCGGCAATGGCGTCCTCGGCGTAGACGAAGCCCCGATACATGAAGTTGCTGGTATCGAACAGAACGAAGACGTTGGTGCCCACGAAGGCATCGGAACGCGGATCGATGCCGGGCTTGGCCGCCGGGTTGCCATCGGCGAGAAGAGGACGCACGCTGCCATCATCGTTCACTTGCACGGCCGGATTGTTGCCCTCAGCGAAGGTGGAGATTTTCTCGGCAATGCCGTCTTCGAGAATTTTGAAGTCGCCCGGCTTGAGCCCATTAATGTAGTGGCTCTTGCTGTCGGTGACTGTGAAGCTAAGCACCACAAGGTCGACGCGGGCACGAAAAACGGGGTTCTTGGCTTCTTGTGCGGAGAGCCACACAGCCCCCGCGGCTAATAAGACCACGCTCGATAGGATGACTAACTTCGACCGAATCGTCACAAGGTTCTCCTGAAGATCACTGAAGGGCCGCCTTCGGCTCGCCCGCCTGCAGTTTGGCTTTTGCGCGAACATCATCCCCCACGATGCGCAGGGACCGAAGCAGCGCCGGCCAGTCCTCCAGGTGCGAAGCAAAGATTTGCTCCACCACTTTCTGGGTCCACTCGGGGATTAGCACATTGAGCTGGTTGGGTGCGGCGTGGAGCTCATCGGCCAAGCCGGCCCAGAAGAGCGTATTCGATTCCCAGCTCTCCGCCATGATGCGGCTCGAGTAACCCATCAGCGTGGGGAAGGTGCGCAACTGAAGCAATTCGGGGCGATTGGAATTGGTCAGGGTCGGCTTGGGAGTGCCGAAGGCACGTGAGACAGCTTGCTCTCCCACTTCGGAGGAGTGCGCCGCCCGCAATTCCCGGATCTCAGTGATCAGGGGCCCGCCAGCGCGTTTGTCCGTCTGCTGTGGCTCCATGCGCGAAGCGATAAAGAACAACTCGGCGGGCGTAACTTTCTCGATGGCCGTGGGCACATCCCCGGCTTCGAGCAAGCGCTCCACCAGCATGGTGCGCGCCGGATTGGCCTGCGCCGCGAGGGCTTCGATCAGTTGCTTCCTCGTGCCGGCGTCAATAGCGGCTTCCGCCATCATGGCTCGACCGTAACGCAGGTGCAGGCCCACCCAGTGCATTTGAGCCGAGGTGACGTTCCACCAGCGGGGGATTTTGGCGCTCAGGATCATTTGCGGAACCAGATCACCCCAAATCAGCGCTTGCGTCTGCGCGGGCACGAGGAAATTCTGCTCGGCCTCCGCCAGCGCGTAGGGCAGCCCGGAGAGCGAACCCACCAGCCGGCCGCCGCCGTTCGACGGCCAGCCCGTGCCGAACAGCTCGGTACCTTTCCAGGTGTGGAAGGCGCCCTGCACACCGATGAAATCATGGCCGCGCACGAACAGAGGGTTGGTGTACAGTACCTGGGCTCCGGGAGGAGCATAATGCGCATAACTGTACGAGACGAGCGTGTCGCGCAAGAAGGGCGCGAGGGCGCCGCGGACGTCCTTGAGTTTTTCCGCATCGCTGCCGGCCCGCTCGATGGTGGCGCGGAGGTTCAGTTTGCGCTCCGTCTCGACGTGTTTCTCCGTCCAGTACCCAAAGGCAAACGAGTTTTTCTCGACCGTGCTGAGCGAAGACCGCGGAAGCTGAATTTCCGAAATCCGCGAGGCCAGGCGGTTAATCAGCGCCGTGTCTACTTTGCCGCCGTGGCTCAGGCTTTCCAGGTGATCGTCGAGCTGGAAAAGCGTGGTGAGGGAAACGATGCGCTGCGCCTCAAGAATGCGGTTCATGTCCTGCACAACCTGGGCGTGCGCGTCGGTGTCACTGGGGTTGGCCGTGCCGGCGAGCAAATCCAGCAACCGCTCCTGCGGCGCCGATAAGTCCGTCGATCCGGCGGCCTTCAGCAACAGAATGGTGCCGGCCTTGCCGGTGTCATAGAGTTCGCGATCGCGGTGGACTTGCGCAAAGGGCGCCAGCATTCCAGCCAGCGCGGCGTCGGCCTGATTGGGTGCAATGCTGCCCTGCAGGCAGAAAATTTGCCACAGGGCTACCAGGGCCTGCGCGGTGCCGGCAGTATCCGCCCGCAGCCCCTGATCCTTCATGCGGTTGATGGAATCCGCGGTATCGAGAAACTCCAGGACGGTCTTGTCCGACACCGACGGAACGTCATTGAAGATCGAGTACTGCGTCCCGTAGAGGTGGTAGTCGTGCGCCAGGCGTTCGACCGTTGCCGGCTCAAGAGGCCGTTCACGGTCGCGATCCAGATCGCTGAGCGCCATGAAAATCTTCAGCGGCTCGTTTTCGACGCTCTTGCGGCACAGGCCAAAGAGGGCCTCGATCACATCGTCCGGATCTTTCCATCCGCTGGCCGCCTTGGTGAGCTTGCCGTCGTACTTGCCGTGAGGATGGGTGATAAAGAGGTTCTTCCAGACCTCGAGGTTGCCGGGGATCACCGGCCGGCCCGTCGCGTCCACACGCAACCGTGTGGTGAGGAGCATCATGTCCGCGTTGGAACGGAACACCGGACGCGCGGGGCCGGGACTGGTGACGCGGCCTCGCACCGCCGCATAGAAGCGCTTCATGCGCGGGGGATCGGTCAGGTAGTCCTTCACCGGCCCGCTCATGCGCGCCAGCGAATCGAACAAACTGGCCAGCCAGCCGTCGTCTTTCGCCAGCAGCTTATCGAAAAACGCCGCGCCTTGATCCGGCGGGACGCCCACGAGTTCGGTCCACGCTGCCGCGGATCGCGCACCTCCCGGCACCACCGCTTTGCCGTTGCGGATCTCGAACATGGCGCCAAAGAAATCGAGCACATGCGCGTAAGCCTTGAGCCGCGGCATGGCGATAGCCTTCCGCAACTCTTCGGCGGTTTCCGCGTCCAGCTTGGAAAGTCCCAGATAAAGCCGGCACATCGCCGGATCCCCGAGGAAAGCCTCCAGGAAGTCACCGTTCTCTTTTTCTTTTGCCGAGAGCCAGTAGTCGGAACCGTAGAGCACCCCCACGGGGGACGGATGAAAATCGTACGTGAAAGGCCGGTTGGTGCGAAGGGCCTGTTCGAGCTGGGCGATTGGGAAGCCGGAATCGGTGGTGAGGAAGGCGCGAGTGGCGTTCACGGTTTCGAGCACCACCTCACTGCCGCAGCCTCCGCGCATGCGATAGCCGATAATGCGGAGCAGCTCGCCGGCGTTCGCCGAATCACAGTTCTCGACGCGAATGACCTTGTCCGCGCCGGCCAACTTATCGAGCTCGCGCGCCTGCGAAAGGTAGCGATGCACCAGCTTGAGGTACTCGGTCTGCTCGAGCGACTCATTGCTGTGGGAAGCCTGGTACCCGTTGGTCACTACGTTGCGCGCCAGCGCCGGGAGCACGTCGTCCGGGTGGATGTCACTGGAGATCGCGGCCATACGGCCGAAGGAACGCAGCGGGCCCGGCAGGTTGACGACTTGGCCGGCGTCATGAGCGGGTTCCGCCGTTTTCCAGGCCGCCGCATCGGCCCAGTCCTTGCCGCCGGCAGAGTGATAGGCCTCGATATGCTTGGTAGCCGCAGCCCGATCGCCGGCGAGCAGGTCCAGAATGGCAAGTTCGTGAGCCACGGGGATGAGCCGGGTCTGATTCCCAGATTTTTCAATAGCTTCAAACGCCTTCGCATAGGCAGAGCGGCTATCGGTATCGCCGTAACGGACCAGAAAGGCCGCGTATTCGGTAAGCGCATCAGCGTCATTGGGCGATTGCTGAACCGCCGTGGCGAGTGCCGCGCGGGCACTCTGTACGTCACCCGACTTTTCGAGCTGCCGCGCCCGGTCGACGGCCTCGCTCGCTTCCAGAGAGGTCAAAAATAACAGCGTTAGGACTACAGAGGACGCCTTCATTGTAGGCACTCCCGTCAGTTTGGTTACCCAATTTACCATGACTGCGACCAGCTTGGGGATTTTACGGCACCCAGAGAGGTAAACACAACTAATGGGATGTAAATTCACGTACAGCCGTGGCGTGCGCGGAAGTACGCCATCACAGCAAGGGCCCCAGAGTCTCCATCACGTTCCGCGCCACCTTGCGGTTCCCCTCCCCGGTGGGATGAATTCCGTCGCGCTGCATGAGAGCAGGATTACCGCCCACCCCACTCAGCAGAAACGGGATCAGTGGCAAGCGATATTGCTTTGCCAAATCCCTGTAAACGGCTTCAAAAGAGCGAATATATTCGGGGCCATAGTTCGGCGGCAGTGTCATTCCAGCCAGTACGATCTTGGCGCCGGCTTTACGCAGTGTCGCGATGATCTGATCGAGGTTGGCGCGCGTGGTGGCGACTGGTAGTCCGCGCAAGCCGTCATTGCCGCCGAATTCGAGAATGACAATGGCGGGCTTGAGGGCCGTTACCGTCGCAACGCGCTCCAGGCCGTCCGTGGTGGTGTCTCCGCTGACTCCGGCATTGACGATACGGTACCGTGCGCCGCGCTGGTCGAGGTCCTTTTGAAGAAAATCGGGGTAACTTTCGCCCGGATCGGCGCCAAAGCCAGCGGTTAGGCTGTTGCCGAAGGCCACAATTACCGGACGGGCATCGGGTGCCATGGGCGGTGCAGGAGTCGCGGCGGGCCGCGCTTCGTCCCGCTCGGCGGATTTTGGCTGTTCGCGGCTGCAACAAATGAACAGCAACGGTGTCATAAGAAGATAGAGGAGTGAGCGCGGAGTCAACGTTTCTGCCTCAATGTCATAATAAGAAATTAGCGGTCAACGAATCGAATTCCCTCCACATGATTCAGGTTTCCGGGCTAACCAAGACTATCAGCACGCCAACCCATCGCGTGGATATTCTGAAGGGCATCGATCTGGAGATTCCACGCGGCCAGTTCGCCGCTATCATGGGGCCGTCCGGCAGCGGCAAGAGTACACTGCTGGGTTTATTGGCAGGTTTGGATGCGCCCACTTCCGGGCGTATCGTGCTGGATGGCGAAGACATCACCGGACTCGAAGAAGATGCGCTGGCATTACTACGCGGGCGCAAGATTGGATTCGTGTTCCAGTCGTATCACCTGATTCCCACGCTCACCGCGGAAGAGAATGTGTTGCTGCCCCTGGAGCTATCGGGGCTCTCGAATGGCGGTTCGGCCCGCGCCCGCGAACTTCTGGAAAGCGTTGGCTTACTGGATCGCCGCGACCACTACCCCGTGCAGCTTTCCGGCGGTGAGCAGCAGCGCGTGGCGCTGGCGCGGGCGTTTGTGGGCCGTCCTCCCATCCTGCTGGCCGACGAGCCCACCGGCAACCTCGATACCATTAACGGGCATGTGGTTTTGGATCTGTTGATGACTTTGAATCGCCGCGAGGGCACAACGCTCGTGTTGGTGACGCACGACCAGCAGATTTCCGAGCAGGCCGACCGCCGCATCACCCTACGAGACGGCCGCGTGGTCAGCGATGAATAACCGGCTGAGCTGGGGCACGGCTTGCAAGATCGCATGGCGGGAGGCGCGCGCCTCTTCCACTAAGTTTGCGTTCGTGATCGTCGCGGTGGCTATTGGAGTTGGCGCGCTCACGGGCGTGCGCGGCTTCGGCCGGGCATTTTACGGGATGTTGCTGCGCGAGTCGCGGACGTTGATGGCCGCCGATCTTTCGCTCCGCGTGTTCGCACTGCCCGATGCCCGCCAGAACACTGTGATGGATGATCTCGCCCGGCGTGGAGTCGAGCGCACCTGGGTCACGGAGACGCTGTCGATGGTCTCGTCAGGAGCCGTGGCCACCCCCGTGTTGGTCTCGATCAAAGCCGTCGATCCGCGAGTCTATCCGTTCTATGGCGAAGTGAAGCTCGATCCACCGGGCTCGCTGCGGCAAGAGTTGAACGACCAGTCAGTGGCGGTGTCCGACGACTTGCTGCTCCGGCTGAGAGTTGGGGTTGGTGATACCGTCCGCTTGGGCGGACAGCCGTTTCGCGTCGTCGGACGCGTGGTCTCGGAGCCCGACCGCATGTCGGGCAGCCTGAATGTGGGCCCACGCGTGATGGTCAGCCGCGCCGGCCTGGAGCGCACCGGACTGATCGGCGTGGGCAGCCGCGCCTCCGAACGCTACCTGTTCCGGCTTTCGCCCGGCTCGCCCGGCATCGAGCAGGTGCGAGAGGCTCTGAAGAAAGCGTTCCCGGAGGCTCTCATTGCGGATTTTCGCCAGACGCATCCGATCATCACGCAGGGGCTCAACCGCGCCACGACATTTTTGAGCCTGGTGAGCCTGATCGCGCTCATCGTGGGAGCGCTTGGCGTCGCTACCGCCATGCACGCGCACTTGCAGCAAAAGATGGATTCCATTGCCATCATGAAATGCATTGGTGCGCGCACGCGGGAGATCATCCAGATCTATCTGCTGCAAACCATCGGCCTGGGACTCGCCGGGGGCTTGGTGGGCGTGGCATTCGGAACGGTGGTGGAAGCGGCCTTTCCACCGTTGATTGCACGTTATTTCAACCTGCGTCCTGAAGCGCATTGGGATGCGAGCACCGCCATTCAGGGGCTGGCGATCGGTCTCCTGACCACACTGCTTTTCACGCTGCCTCCGCTGTTGAGCATCCGGCGTATCCGGCCCAGCATGATCTTTCGCAGGGAGATGGCAGAGGCACGGCCGGGCTGGAAGCAACGGCTGCGTGACTCGCGGACCTCGCTCGTGTCAGGCGCGGCAATTCTCGGCGGAATTGGCGTGATCGCGGGGTGGCTGCAGATCGGGACGTTGCGCGAAGCGGTGCGCACGGGCGCGGTATTCGTGGGCGCTCTGGTGGTCAGCTTGCTGGTGCTCTCGGTGATCGCATGGGTGCTGCTGCGGTCCGTGAAAATCCTCGTCCGCCGCACGCCGTGGCCGTTACCACCGGTGCTACGGCACGGCGTTGCGAACCTGTATCGGCCGGGAAACCATGCACAGGCGGCGCTGGTGGCGCTCGGCATCGGCGTCATGTTCACGCTAACCGTGTTCCTCGTGCAGCGCGGCATGATGGCGGAGATGTTCAAAACCGCGCCGCCAGGCATGCCGAACGTGTTCCTGCTCGATATTACGGCCAAGGAACGCGAGCCGCTCGTCGATCTGTTGCGCGCCCAGCGCGGGATCGAGGGCACACCTGATGTAATCGGCACCGTCTCCGCCAAAATCGTCAGTGTCAACGGCACGCCCGTGGAAAAGCTGGATCTCAAAGCATGGGGACGGCGGTTCCAGCGTGCCCGAGGGGTCACCTCCGCGGCGGAGAAGCCCCAGCACATCGACATTCTCGAGGGCGCCTGGTGGGATTCCAAGAAGCTGCCGGCTGAACCGCAGGTTTCCGTAGCTGATGAAGCCGCTCACATTCTCAAGCTGCGTCCGGGTTCCCAAATGGAATGGGAGTCGGCCGGCCGCACGATTCGCGCACGTGTGGCGGCGGTGCACCGCATCGATGAGATCCACATGTTCAGCCGCATCGAGTTCATTTTCAGCGCGGGAGCGCTGGATGGGCTGCCCATTATTTACTATGGCGGGCTGCGCGTGGAACCGCGGGCCGTCGGCGCACTGCAACGAGCCACCTACGAGCGGTTCCCCACAGTAACTGTGGTCAACGTCGCCGACGTGCTGGACATCGTGCAGCAGGTGGTGGATCAGATTGCGCTTGTTGTGCGGTTTATCTCGATGTTCGCCATTCTGGCGGGTGTCGTGATTCTGGCATCGAGCGTCGCCGGCACGCGCTTCCGCCGCATCCACGAAACGGTGATTTTGAAAACGCTGGGCGCGACACGAGTTCGCGTAGCCGGCATTTTCTCCGTCGAGTTCCTGGTGCTGGGCGCGGTGGCGGGGTTGATGGGCAGCCTGCTGGCCACGGCGTTTTCCGCGCTGCTGCTCAAACGCTGGCTGGATGCGGATTTTCGCGTCGACCTCGTGCCGAACCTGGCCTGCATCGTGCTAACCGCGCTTGTGGCGAACGCCGCCGGATGGCTCGCCAGTTACCGGATCTTAAGCCAAAAGCCTCTGGACGTGCTGCGCGCCGAGTGAGCTCTCTCCGCGCCCTCAAATCCCGAGCGCCCACCGTCCTGAACATCCCGCACCCACAGCAATCTGAATTCGTTCTTCTCGGCGCCTCGGCGTCTCGGCGTTGAAATTCTTTCCCGCTCACCACACCCGGCACGCGGGCTTGCGCACCATGGGCTGGCCCAGCCGGCATCCAAAAGCCTTCTGGAACTCCGGCATGTTTTGGACTATGCCGTTGACGCGAAACTTGGGCGGCGAGTGGGGGTCCGTCTGCGCAGAAAGGCGCAGGAGCTCATCCGATTCGGTCTCGCAATTACTCTGCGCATAGGCGAGAAAGAACCGCTGCTCGGATGTGAAGCCATCGACTTTCGGCATGGTTCTTGCCGCTAGATCCTCCATCAGCGCCATGTAAGCGACGCGCAGGCCGCCAAAGTCGGCTGTGTTCTCGCCCAGAGTCAATTTGCCGTTGACCTTCAAGCCCTCTACGGCTTTAAAGCTCGAGTACTCATCCACCAGGCAACTGGCGCGCTTTTCGAACTCGGCGGCATCCTGGGCCGTCCACCAGTCACGTAGATTGCCTTTTGCGTCGAACTGGCGTCCTTCATCGTCGAAGCCATGCGTCAGTTCGTGGCCAATGATCGAACCAATAGCGCCGAAATTGACGGCGTCATCCGCGCTCTTGTCAAACATGGGCGGCTGCAAAATGCCCGCCGGGAAGTTGATGTCGTTCATCTGCGGGTCGTAATAGGCGTTCACCGTCGGCGGCGTCATCTGCCACTCGGTGTGGTCGACGGGCTTGCCGATCTTGTCGAGCTGGCGTTGGAACTCGAACTCCGTGGCGCGCTCGTCGTTACCGGCAGCATCGCCGCGCACGATCTTGACGCTCGAATAGTCGCGCCACTTGTCTGGATAACCGATCTTATTGGTGATCGCATTAAGCTTCTCGATCGCCTTTTGTTTGGTCGCCAGCGACATCCAGTCCAGGGCCATGAGGTCTTTCCCTAATGCGCTCTCGAGGGTGTGTACCATTTGCAAGGTCCGCTCTTTGCCCTCGGCGCCGAATGTGCGCTCCACATATTTTTGCCCCAGCGCTTCGCCCAGATCGTTATCGACAAATTGTACGCAACGTTTCCAGCGCGGCCGCAGTTCTTGCGCGCCAGTTAAGTACTTCCCGTAGAAATCAAAGTTCTCATGGACGAACCCGCTGGAAAGCAGTGGCGCATGAGCGTGCACCAACTGCCAGGTCAGATAAGTTTTCCAGTCGTCGAGACGGGCCGTATTGACGAGTGAGTCCAGAGCTTTGAAGAATTCCGGCACGGCAACGTTCAAGCTTTCGATGGCCGGTGCGTTGATACTGGCCAGATACTTGGGCCATGCGAACGAGGGAGCGAGCGAGAGCACCAGTTCCTCCCGCCGTGTCTTGTGATAGATTCTGGCGGGATCGCGCCGCGACACAACATCCAGTGATCCGGTCGCGAGCGCGCTTTCGATGCTCATGACGGCCTGGGCCCTGGCCGCCGCACGCTCCGGCGAATCACCCAGCAATTGGAACATTTTCGTGACATGCTCCAGATACTTCTGGCGTGTCTCGACAGACTTCTGATCGTCTTTGAGGTAGTAGTCACGCTCGGGCAACCCCAGACCGCCCTGGTCGGCGAGCGCGATCATGGCATTCGCGTTCTTGTAGTCCTGTTGTGACGTGAAGAGGAACAGCACGTTCGCACCGGCACGTTGCAGGTGGGCCACCTCATCGGCCAACAGATTGTTGTCAGACAGCGCCGCGATGCGATCCAGCTCCGGCTTGATCGGCTCGATTCCCTTTTTCTCGATGGCCGCTTCGTCCATACACGCGGCGTAGTAATCGCCAATCTTCTGCTCGATCGGGCTGCGTTTTGGACTGTTCACCGCGGCCTTCTCCAGAATCTCCCGGAGGATCGCCAGGTTCCGCTCTTCAAGCTCGTCGAAGCGCGCCCACTCCGGGCGATCGGGAGGTATGGGGTTCTTCGCGAGCCACGTGCCGCAGGCGTATTGATAAAAATCGACGCATGGATCGGCGGTGGAATCGAGCGCCGAGGGATCAAACACTGGAGTCACCTTGCTGCCTGCATCTTTGTTGACTTTGCTGTCTTGAGCGGATGCGGCGAGGCACCCGATTATGAGAATCGTGCAGGGAAAAAAGCGCATGTACCTCCCACAATTCCGTACAATCCGTAAAATTGTCAAGCCTTACCGGCCCCTGGATTTTCTCGGCGCCTCGGCGTCTCGGCGTTGAAATGCTTTTCGCGTGCGACAATAAAGCCGTAGCTTGCCGGATGGGCAGCCGCCCCTGTCATGGGGGAGGAAAGTCCGGTCTCCACAGGGCAGCGTGCCGGCTAACGGCCGGGAGGGTTCGCTCAAAGCGGACTTTACGGAAAGTGCCACAGAAAATATACCGCCTTAATGGTGGGACAGGCTTCAGCCTGTCACTTCGGGCAGGCTGAAGGGCTGCCCCGCCATTCGGGTAAGGGTGAAAAGGTGCGGTAAGAGCGCACCGCGGCAGGAGCAATCCGGCTGGCAGGGTAAACCCCACGCGGAGCAAGACCAAATAGGAGAGGAGGAGCGGCCCGCTCCGCTTGACTCTCGGGTAGGTTGCTAGAGCCACCCAGTAATGGGCGGCCCAGAGGAATGGCTGCCGCCCGCAAGGGTACAGAAACCGGCTTACAGTCCGGCAAGCTGCTATATGCGTCCGATGCTAAACCCAATCCCGTTTCCGAACACTTGTAGCGCGGGGGTACCGCGCCGTTTGCGGGACATCCGCGGCTTGCTGGCAAAGGAGCTCTTCGCTTGAAAGTTACATTCTTCGGAACTGGAAATATGGGAGAGCCCATGGCGCTCAACCTGTTGCGAGCGGGGCACGACGTGATCGTGTACAATCGCACGCGCGAGAAACTCGCACCGCTCGTAGCGGCGGGGGCGCGCGTCGCAGATTCGCCGGCGGACGCCGTAGCTGGCGTGGACGCTGCCATCACCATGCTGGCGAATGATCAGGCCGTCCGTGACGTCATGCTCGGTGCCGCGATTAACGCGCTCCCGCCGGGCGGCATACACATGGGCACCAGTACCATCAGCGTGGCCCTCTCGAAAGAACTGGCGGAGGCGCACACCAGCCGCGGCCAGGGTTACGTCGCGTCGCCGGTTTTGGGAAGGCCGGAGGCCGCAAGGGATAAGAAGCTTTGGATCATGGCGGCCGGCCCACGAGAGCAAGTCGATCGCTGCAAACCGCTGATGGACGCCATCGGCCGCGGCATTTTCGTAATGGGAGATCAGCCCTGGCAAGCGAATGTCACCAAGATCGCCGCTAATTTTATGTTGATGTCCATGCTCGAAGCCATGGGAGAGTCGTTCGCCCTGGTGCGTAAGTCGGGCATGGACCCTCACTCGTTTCTTGAAGTGCTGAATGCGCTGTTCAACTCCCCGGTGTACGCGAACTACGGCAAGATCGTGGCTGACCGGAGCTTCGAGCCCGCCGGTTTTCGTCTGACCCTTGGCTTGAAGGACGCGGAACTGGCGCTCGATGCAGGACAAGGCGCTGCTGTACCCATGCCCCTAGCCAGCCTGATCCGCGATCACTTTCTCAGCGCCATCGCCCACGGTCGCGCCGACGCCGATTGGGCCGCCCTCACCGAGGTCGCCGCCCGCGACGCCGGCATCGTCGACGCCTGATAGAATCGAACCAGCCGAAACGTTCTTCCATCTTAGAAGGGAGACCAGAACATGAATCGCCGGACTTTCCTTGCGGGTGCCGTTGCGGCTGCGGGCGCATCCGCGAATCCACCCAAACTCGCCGTCGAAGGCGGCAAGCCTGTACGCGAAACGCCATTGCATGCTGATTTCTGGGGCACTGCGTTCTACGGCGACGACGAGAACCGTGAGCTGGCCGATGTGGTAAAACTGCGGCGCCCGTTCCGCTGGTACGGTCCGGGCAAAGAGCCGCCGGCGAAGGTCGCCGCTTTCGAGAAAGAGTTCGCGCGCCGCATGCAAACCCGTTTTGCGCTGGCGGTGACCTCGGGCTCGGCAGCGCTCCAGGCGGCGGTGGCGGCTTGCGGAATCGGTCCGGGCGATGAAGTGATTCTCCCCGCCTGGACCTGGCACTCCTGCTTCAACGCCATCGTGCTCGCCGGGGCGCTGCCCGTTTTCTCCGAGATCGATGAGTCGTTCAACATCGACCCCGGCGATGTCGAGAGCAAGATCACCCCACGGACCAAGCTCATCATGGCTGTGCACCTCCAGGGCAACCCGGCGGATATGGACCGCATCCTGGAAATCGCCAGGCGTCACGGCATCCGCGTGCTGGAAGACTGCGCGCAGTCGGTGGGCGCGAGTTACAAGGGCCACCCTGTGGGCTCGATGGGCGACATCGGCATCTACAGCATGCAGCTCAACAAGACCATCACGTCGGGTGAGGGCGGCGCAGTGGTCACCAACGATCCGCTGTTATTCGAGCGCGCCAGCCGCTATCACGATCTCGGCGCTTTTCGCCCACTGCACGAACAACTCGTGGGCGGCGCGAAAACTGATTCGATTGCGGGCAGTCAATTCCGCATGAGCGAATTCACCGGCGGTGTGCTGGTAGCCCAGTTGCGGAAGCTCGATCGCATTGTGCAATCCGTCCAGGCGAGCGCACGCCGCGTGTACGACGGGATTCGCGATCTGCCGGGCGTCAAGCTTCGCCATTTGCCCGATCCGCAAGGCGAGCTCGGCACTGCGGTGTTTCTGGGCTTTGAGAGTAAGGCGCAATGCGAACGCTACCGCGCGGTCATGAAAGCGGAGAACGTTCCCGCATCGCTACCGGGCGGATCGGCGATTCTGCCGGTGCAGCCGCACGTCGAATACAAGCGCACGGTGCACCCGGCGTGGCCATCGTTCACATCGGAACGCGGGCGCTCGATCCAGTACGGCGCGGCGTGCTGTCCTCGAACGATCGACATCTTGAGCCGCTTCGCCGGCGTGTCGCTCGACCCGACATTCACCGCGAAAGACACAGACGACATCGTAACCGCCATCCGAAAGGTCTATCCGCAGGTGGCGCGCAGTTGATCTCATCTTTCGACCGCGTCGACTATCTCCTCGATATCGCCCTCGGGGGAGTGATGATCGCGATCCTTGTGCCGTACGTGCGGCAGAAGCTACCCCTGTGGGTCGCGAAGACTCCATTAAGGGAGGGCAAGTACGACCAGGCTTTGACGCGCCTCACGCTGCTGAAGCGGCTGCACGTAACAAGTCCGAATCTGCTGCATATGACCGGCACGGTCCTCATGTTCGCCGGGCGGAATCGCGAGGCCGAGGAAGTCATCCGCCAATGTCTCGCGCACACGCTTTCCCCGCCGCAGAGAGGCCTCTTTCTTGCGAACTTGGGTTATGTGCTGCTCGGCGAAAAGCGCTACGATGAGGCGCGCCAGGTCTACGAAGAGGCGATACGGAACCGCCCGAACGGAGCAGTGGCTTACAGCAGCCTGGCTGAAGTCTACTTGCAACAAGGCATCGAGCCGCAGAAGGCGCTGCAATTGGTCGATCTCGGTCTCAAGTTCAAACGCGTATCGCCAAAACAAGCCGGAGTGGACCAGCACATATTCGGCTATCTTCTCGCGAACCGTGCCTGGGCCTTGTTCCTGCTCGGCCGTGCCGACGAGGCGAGAGAGTCACTCAACGAGGCGCGTCAATATGGCAACGTCCACAGCAAACCGGGCGCTGCCGGGGTTTACTATCACATCGCCCGGGCGCTGCTCGCCGGAGGCCTGAATGACGAGGCCGCCGAGCAACTTCGGCAAGTGAAACAGATCGATCCCCAAGGCAGATATGCCGCGCTTGCAGACTCCGCTATGCTATTCCGCACGTAACGATTCGAGCAGCGGCTGACGAACCATGATCAGCGTGGCCGCCGACACTGCCGCAAGCCCGGTTGCCAGAATGATCCCGAGCCAGATCACCATCGACAGCGCAGCCACATGACCCCCACGCGAGGCGATCGCCGGAATGATCGCCACGACAGCGCAAGCCGTGCCAATCGCGAGACCACCGACCAGAATCAGCGCGTTCTCGGCGAGGATCATGGTGGCGAGATTGGATCGCCGGTAGCCGACCGCCGAAAGCAGCGCGAGTTCGCGCCGGCGCTCGAGCACGTTGCGGGCGAGAACCGCGGCGAGCCCCACAGTACCGAGCAGCAGTCCCAGAGCGCCGAGTGTTTGGAACGTCGAGAGGTAGGTGTTCTCGACTTGATGGTAGGCGGCGAGCCGACTGGCGGTTGAGGCGACGTCGAAGCCGTAGTCGGAAAGCGTTCGTTCGAGCGCGCTCGTGACTTCGGCGGTTTTTTCAGTCGGCGAGTCGATCAGGAAGAACCGGTAACCCGCCTGGTCGGGAAACAGCCGAAGGAAGTTCGCCTCTGAGATGAGCAGCTCGCCTTGGAAGATGCTGTCGGAAAGCGCAGCGACAAGCCGCAGATTTAACGGCCGGTCGCCATTTGTAAGAACAACATCCTCGCCCAGCTTGCGATGGAGTACATACTCGATCGAATTGGCATCGGCGATAGCCGGAATCGCGCCGTCGCTCAGCGTCGATTCAAGCAGTAGCCATGGGTTGCTCTTGTCTTCGGGCGATCGGGCGAGTGATTCCTGGAATGAGAATCGGCTGCGCGCTAGAAAATCGCCCGTTGGAGCGAGGATGCGCGGATTGCGCGGCTGGTACAGGTTGAGGCAACTGGTGTCGTCGCCGGGACGCAGCCGAAACCGAGTAAAGCGCACTCCGCTCAGCGCGGGATCCGTCAGGTTCAGCGCTTCCCTGCCCGGGGCCGAGTTGGGATCGTGAATGAGCGGCAACAGCGATTCCGCCATCAGCGCAAAGCCGCCCGTGCCGGATTTCGGATCGAGCGCCGGCCGCTCGTCGCGCCGGAAAGCATCCACGGCAATGATGAGGAATGTGGCGGATGCGATGAGCGCCGTGCACAGAATGCTGCGGCCCGGACGCCAAGCAGCGTTCCGGAAACCGAGTGCTGGGATCCCCGGAAGCGCAGCCGAACCGCGGCGTTCAAGCCAAGCCCGCCCTTCGAACAACGCGGCCACCAGGAGCAAAACCCCTCCGGCGAAGAAACCGCCGGCCGCACCGATCCAGCGCGACGCAGCCAGCACAGCGATACCGGCCGCCGCGCATGCGAGGCCCACCCATGCCGGCATCTTGGACTGCAAGCGTCGCGCGGAGAGCAGCCCACGGGGCGTGATGCGGCGCAGCCCGCGCAGTGTCCACCAGATGCAGAGCACGGCTACGCCAAAGCCACCGCCAGCACCGATGAGAAGCGCCGAGGGTGATATATGCAGGGACAGCAGCCGCGTTCCGACTGCGCCCGACCAACTGGTCCGCAGACCGAACATGACCAGCGCCCCGTATCCCGCCGCACCTGCCATGCCCAGAACTGAACCTGCCAGCGCCAGCGCGCCGCCCTCCACCAGGAACAGGTTGCGGATCGCGGCATCGGGGAATCCCATGGCACGAAACATGCCGATCTCCCTCAAGCGCTGCTCAATGCTGAGCCGGAAAAACAATGCCGCCAGCAGTAGTGCCGCCGCCATCAGGAAGAAGCTGAAGTAGACGAAGTACTCGCCGAAATCAGTGGCGCCTGCGGAGGCAGCCAGGGCCTGCGCGCGCACCGGATACACGGCGAAGCCGGCCGACATGGGATCAATCGCCGCGCGAAGCTGGTTCGCGAAATCATCACTCACGCCATGCAGGCGGATGGAGGTCAGCTTTCCGAAGCGCGAGCCCCACAACTTCTGTCCGGCAGCCAGCGGCAGAAACGCCTTGGGCGTGGTGCGGTACTTCTTCCAGTATTCATCGTCGCTGGGACGCACGCGCTTCAAGTCGACCGGAAACGGCGGATCCCAATCGTGCAAGCTGGCAGTTTGCGTGATGCCCGGGTAATCCGGCGCGAAATCGCGGTCGCCGGCCGCGCCGGCAAGAGACAGAACGCCTGCGAGGGGAAACTTTGCGGAAGCAGTGTGGAGTTGACCGTCGCCCGTCCACGTGTAGTAGTCAAGCGAGACGGTGTCGCCCGGGTGCGCGCCGAGTTCGCGCGCCGCCCAGCCGTTTAGCAGAATGCCGCTCTTCGCGTCCTTAAAGAGATCATCGTCAGCAGTCACGAGCGAGTACGGGACCTCGCGCGAGCCGGCGCGGATGCTGTTGGCAAGGTAGGTGAGAATGGGCTCGGTGCGCACGCCGAGCCTTCGCGCTGTTTCCATCGTTACGGCAGCAACGGTGTCGCTTAAGATTGCGGCGCCGGATTCCAGCGAGACGCCGCGAGTTGAATCGAGAGCGCGCAGAGTCAAGCCGAGATCCTCCAGCGTGTATCGCTCACGCAGCAGCTTCTCGATCGGCACAGCGGCCGGCTCGCGCGCAATGAGGATGGTGTTGACCTTACCCGTCTCGCCCAGGTCGCGCTCCAGTCTCCTGAGCGGCACGAAGATCGCGCGCACAGGACCTTGCTGCGGGCGTAGCGAGAAGTCTCCCAACCCGGAAGCGGCCAGTGGCTCATGAGCTGTGAAGCGCAGCGTGCGGCCCACATCTTCCTTCCGGCCGTGCAGTGACTCAAGCGGAATCGCGGAAGGCTTCTCGACGCGCAACAGAACGGCGTCACCAGGCTTCGCGCCAAGATCTTCCGTCAGCGCCGCGCTCATGGCCGGCAGCTCCGGAGCATTAACTCCGTGGAACGACCAGAATCGCTCATCCACTCCGAACACTTGAACACCAGATGCGCGGCGGCCACTCGCGTCATGAATCACCAACCCCTCAAACGCGATGAGCGGGCAGGCGGAGAAACGCTCGTCCTGTGCGAGCGCGGTGCTCAGTTGCTCCGGAAAGAAACTGGCACCGGACACCACGGTGTCGGTGCGGCCAATCCGGTTGAGCACCAGATCGCGCAAGCTGGCGCGCACAGAATCGCCCACCACCAACGCACCAGCAAGCACGGCTACCGCTGTGGCCACTCCCAGAACCACCAGCAGATTCGTTCGCCAGTAATAAGTCAGGCTGCGGTGAACCAGCGTGGCCGTACGCATCAATAGATGGCCCAGCAACCTGGTGTGATCAGCTCAGCCAGGTGGCCGTCGGGATCGCGAAAGTAGATGCTCTTGCCGCCGCGGGGCCAAGTGATGCGACTCTCGATCTCGACACCGTTCTCTTCGAGCTTTTGCTCCCAACTTGCCAAGTCAGCCTCGGGAACCGAGAACGCGAAGTGCTGTTGTCCGGAACCGTCGTGTGGCGGCAGCACGCCGCCGGGAAGCTGCATGGGCTGAAGCGTCCCGCCCTTTTTGAAGATCAGAAACACGTGCCGACCGCTAACGTTCAGCGCGCAGAAACGCAGGTCCCCTACGAGTTGTTCGAATCCAAAGATGCGGCGGTAGAACTCCGCAGATCGCGCGACGTCGTCCACGTAGATGGAGGTTTCGAGCACGCCGGTGACGTTCATACTTTGTTCAGATGACGATCAACGAGCGCCAGACGCAGCGGAAACTTTGAGGCAAGCTCAGGATTATGCGTCACCACGACCAGAATCGTCTGCTGGCTGCGATGCAGCTCGAGCAGCATGGACGCCACTGTCTCCGCTGACTGATGGTCCAGATTTCCTGTCGGTTCGTCGCACAGCAGCAGCAGCGGCTCGCGAATAAGTGCGCGAGCGATCGCAACCCGCTGCTGCTCACCGCCGGAAAGTTCGCCGGGCAGGTGATCGATGCGCTGCTTCAGGCCTACCTGCTCCAGCAGTTGTCGTGCACGCGACTCGGCGCCATTCTTCGATTCCGCCACCAGCGTCGGGATGAGCACGTTTTCAAGAACTGAGCATTGTGGCAGCAGGCAGTGATCCTGAAATACGAATCCGATCTGCTTATTGCGAAACGCCGCCAGCGCCCGCTCCGGCAACTCGAATGGATTGCGCCCATCGAGCGTCACCGCACCTGACGTTGGCGGCTCGAGCGCGCCCAGAATATAGAGCAACGTGCTCTTCCCGGTGCCGGAAGGTCCCATGATGGCGACGGCATCACCTCGAGAAAGCGAGAGCGAAACATCAGAGAGAATCTGGAGCGGCCCGCGCGGAGTGGAATAACTCTTCGATACCTGGCGAACTTCGAGCATCTAATGCGTCGCGACTGTCTGCCGCTGAAGCTTACTGTACGTCTCGACGGCGCGCTGCGCCATGAGCGCCACTCCATGGTGTTCGCGGACACCCTGGGCGCCGCGGCGGCCGAGTTCGTCGGCGTGCGCTTGGTCCCGCCACAGCGACAGAATACCCTCGGCGAGGCTATCCACGCTGTTCGGCTCCACCAAAATGCCACCGCCGGTTTTCTGAATGATCTCGGGGAACGCGCCGTGCCGCGGCTGCACCACAGGCACTTCGTTCGCCATGGCTTCCAACACGAAGATGCCTTTCGGTTCCGCGTAAAGGCCGGGAACGGAGAGCATGCTGAGGCTGCGAAGAAAGTCGACCTTATGCACGCGATCGAGCACGCCGCGGTAGCGAAACTCGTCACTCAGTCCTGCCTTTTTCATCTCCTGCTCGATGCCGTGCAGGTAACCGCGGTACTCGGGCGCGAGATATCCGGCGGCTTCCAGAGTGGCTCCGGAGAACTCGGTTTCGCGGCGCAGCTTGCGGTAAGCCTCCGCGAGCACGTGCAACCCCTTCTCTGGTACGACGCGCGCGAAGTATCCCACGGTGAAACAATTCGTGCGAAAGCGGAAGCCAGTGTCGTAGCCCTTCAAATTGATGCCGATCGGCACCACGTGCATCTTGCTTTCGGGAATGCCGAGATACCGGGACATGAATCCGGCGTAATACTCGCTCACGGCGATGAAAGCATCGACGGAATCGATTTGCGCACGGATCAAGTCCAGCGCTTGCGAGCGCCACGGCTCGCCCAAACCTTCGAGAAAGAGGTCTTCGCCTTGCAGCGTGCACGCCACCGGGCAGCCGAGCGCTTCTCGAATCGGGCGCGCCAGTGAGATGAGCAGCGAATTCGGAATGCTCACTACGTCAGGCTTCGGCTGGCCCCGCAGCCAATCGACCAGCTTTTGAAACTCCTTGCGCTGTGCACCATGCTCGCCGCGCAGCATCGAGATGGTCAACTCGCCGAGATGCCGCGGGCTGACAGCGATCGACCGCCGCGATGCCGCCTTTAGAGCCGGCAGCGAATCCCAGAGACGGTCGAGCCACGCTGGCGTGAAACGGAAAGGCGCCAGATGCTGCTCCAGGTAGACGCTGATCCCACCGAACAAAACGCGCTTGCTGCTCACGTTCACCTCGTCGGTGAGCGTGGGCGTATAAAGCGGCATCAGTGCGACATCGTGTCCTTGCGACATCAGTTCCGCCGCGAGCGCGTTATCGCGCAAACAACTGCCGCAATACATGTTGGCTGCGCCGGCGGTGAGGGCGAGGATCCTCATGAGGCGATGGCTTCGAGTGTGCGCTGAAACGCGCGCCGCGCGTACAGGTGATCGAACAGGTTGCCCTCGTGCGGCTGGTCCCACTGGATGTGGTTCGTCGGAATCACACCGAGGTTCAAGCGGCCCACGAGCGGTGACGCAAGCAGACGGTCAATCAACTTTTGATTTTGTGTGATCGCCGTGACCACCAGACTCGGACCCAAGGCGCGTGGAATCTCGGCTTCCTCCACCTCGACAACGCTGGCAAATGGGAAGAGAAACTCCCGGTTAGCCAGCGAGTGTTCCGCGCCTGGGCAATGGATGACGGTAGGCAGCAGATACGTGCTGCCTTTGTGCGAGGCTAAACGAGCTATTCCGCGTTTTTCGGCGCTCACATCGCGCGCGCCTTCGAGCTGGCTGTCGATGATGTCCGACGTTCGCTCGGCCACGGATGGGTCCGCGAAGGGCGCAAGCCGGGCTTCCGGATCATCGGCGTCACGCGGAGTCACGCGCGCCAGCCGCTCCGCCAGCGCCTCAGCGATCTCGCGCGCATGCGCCGGCACCCACACCCCGGACGCGTTGATGCACGACCGGCCGGAGTTCTCCGCAATCGACGCCACCATCACGTCCAGGTATTTCTCCCAATCGCCAATCGCGTCGCGCCCGATGACGATCTTGCTATAGCCGGGGCCATGCACCTCGATACGAGAATCGCCCCGCCAAAGTTTCGTGGAGCTGGTATCGCCGAAAACCATGCCGCGGTCGCACTGGCGCAGAATCTCGCCCCCACCAGCGTGGTCCGCGGGGTAGTAGCAAAATGCCTCAGGCGGCGCACCCGCCTTGATCAGCGCCTGGATGATGCGATAGGGCGTCCACGGTTCGGCGCCACCCGGTTTCAAAACCAGCGGCACCTTCAACGGAAAGGAGGGGATCCAGAGCGAATGCACGCCCGGCGAGTTGCTCGGCAGCACTACGCCGAGCGAGTTCCCGCGCGGGAAAAAACTCAACTCCTGGCCGCCAGCTTCCCCAAAACCGCGATCGAGCACGGCCAGATCCAGATTCCGATTCAGGCCGTTCAGCACCGTGCGCATCTCGGCCATCATTTTGTAAATTTTCCGCATGTTATTGTGCGCCAATGCGTGCGGAAGACCGGTGGTCGCGGAGACTTGGCGGATGTAATCGTCAGGCGACTGCACGGAATCGCCCAGCGGCAGATCGCCGTTTAAGAAGTACTCAGCGCCTTCCGCGCAAATCCGCACAAGCCGTTCGCACGAGTAAGCCGCCAGTGCATCGCGCGCCGATTCCTGCTGGAGCATATCACGACGAATCAGCCCCACGTTGGCCTGACTAATCTCGACGAACGGTTCACGGGTCTGGTAATGCGGCACGCGTGCGACATCCAGACTGCGATATGGCTTGCCATGACGAAGCAGCGGGATGTGCACCATCAGTAAACGCCCTCGACTACCTTGGACTGGAACCTGGAAAACGGCCGCACATTCCGCACACCGTCCCACGGATACAATTCGCACGGCGCTTCACGCTCGGCCTCGTCACGCTCGAGAAATCGTGGCATGAAAAATTCCCGGGTCAGCGTCGTCAGCCGAACCCGTCCGGTTTTTCCGTAACCGACGACATGTTCAGGCCGATCCGGATCCACCACTTCGATCATCGCTTTCGGCGACGGCGGATAGTAAATCACGGCGAAATTGTCCTCCGCCACGCGCGGCTTGTGTACGGCCAGGCCCATAAGCGTGTTGCCATACGTCGGAGCAAAGTAGACGCCATCCAGCAACTCTTCCACTGCGAAGCGATGGAATTGTGGTGTCATCTCCGTGCCGCCGCAAAAAACGCCCTTGATCCCCACCTTCTTGAGCGACACTTTCTCGCACAGCGCCTCGAGCAGTTTGGGCGTCGTGAACAGGCACTGGATGTTCTCGTGCGCGCGCAGCAGTGTGAGTCCCTGCTCGATGACGTGCTGCTTGTAGCGCTCGGCCATATCAATCTCGCCCATTTTGATGAGCTTGATCACCCAGCGCGGGTCGAGATCCACCAGGAAGCAGATGCCGCCGCGGTACTGGCACAGGTGCTCGACAGCTAGACGCAGCCGGCGCGGGCCACTTGGTCCCAGCATGAGCCAGTCAGCGCCACGAGGGAAGGCGTCGTCGGGGAGTGTGGCGCTGAAAGCTTCGTAGTCCAGGCGAAAATCCTCCACGCTGATGCGCGATTTGGGCACTCCCGTGGAACCGCCGGTTTCGAAAATGTAAACTGGCTTGCCGGCGTAAGCGCGCGGCACCCAACGGCGCACGGGACCACCCCGCAGCCACTCATCCTCAAAGAAGCCGAAGCGGTCGAGATCGCTATAACCGCGGATTTCCCGGCGCGGGTCCCACTCGAGGCGCTTGGCGTAGTCGAGCCAGAAGGGACATCCTGTCGCCGGATCGAAGTGCCACGAAACAATTTCGCGCACCCATGCGTCAAGCGCTTCGCGCGCGGACTTAACTTTGGTGTCAGTGTCTGCCAGGGTTGTCGGGGTCACGTTTTCTGAGTTTACCAAGCCACGGAGATGGCTTGCCTTATTGAGAAATACGGAGAGTGGAGAGGAACGTCTCACGAGAATCTGGGATTGTGGTCTTATCCTTTGAGAATTGAGGTTTCCGTCCCTACTTTCTCACGTCGTGGCTGCCAAGGACCAGGCGACGCCGCACCTGGCGCGGGATGCTACGGTGGTGGCTGTGATTCCAGATAATCAAGTCGCTCGTTATGTCTGCTACCGCACCAACTCCCGCATGGAGATCGACGGGCGTCTCGATAAACCCTGCTGGCGCTCTGTCCCCGCCTCGCCCGCGTTCGTCGATATTGTCACCGGCTCGCCCGCCTGGTTCGATACCCGCGTGCGCCTTCTGTGGGATGACCAGAACCTCTATTTTGGTTTCACTGCCGAAGAGACCGATGTGTGGGGCACGCTCACGGAACGCGACTCTAAGATTTACGAGGAGAACGACGTCGAGATTTTTGTCGCCGGCCCTGACGCTTACTACGAATTCGAGATCAGTGCCTGCAACGTCATCTATGAAGTGTTCTGGATCTGGAAGGATGTACATAAGCCTGGTGGGCTGTGGTGGGGGCGTCCTGAGTTCGATACGGAGAAACAGCGGATTCTTGTGCTCGATGGCGTTGGCGGCCATGTGCATCCGCGGGGCGAGCGCTGGGGCTTTCTAGACTGGGATTGCCCTGGACTTCGGCACGCCGTTCACGTTGACGGCACGCTCAACAGGCGGGATGGCATGGACCGCGGCTGGTCGGCCGAGATTGCTATGCCTTGGGGCAGCCTCGCCCTGATCGATCCCACGCGCCCCATTCCTCCGCGCGACGGAGACGTCTGGCGCATCGATTGTTCCCGCTTTGAAAAGATCGGCTCCAATGGTGAGGTGCTCGATCCCTGTGCCGGCTGGACTTGGAATCGCCACGGCCACTACGATTCCCATATACCAGAAGTGTTCCCGTATGTGACCTTCTCGACTAAGACGGTTGAATATTAGCAGCCCCTATTTCATCTTGAAGCACGCCAGCGTTCGCTCGTTTCGCACATAGAGCCTGCCATCCGCCAGCGCCGGATACGATCGCACAACCGCGGGCAGTAGCTGCGTCTGAGCGATGGGCCGGAACTCTTTCGGAGACACCGCCGCCACAATCAGTTCCCCATTCTCGCGGATCAGCAGAAGCCGGTCACCCGCCAGCGTGACCGTGCCGGCGCCGAAGCCGTCGATGTTCCACTGCACCTTTCCTGTCTTCAACTCGATCGCTCGCAAGCTCTGGCCAAACTCCTGCCTGCCGTGATATCCGTACACATACCCGTCGCGGTAGACGCTTGTCGCGTAGTGATTGGAAAGCGCCTCGTCGGATGCCCAAAGCTGTTTCACGGACGCGCCATCAATCTGTAGCAGTGTCGCGCCGGTCCCGTAGCTGGCCGAAAGAAACACCAGATTCCCTACCACGACGGGCGCCGCCGCGTTCACCGAAGCATGGCTGCGCGAGCGCCACGGGAACTGGAACCGGACCTTCCCAGTCGCGGGGTCGGCGTCCACCAGGCCGGCTCGCGTCCAAAACAATGCGTGGCGCACACCTGCGATGGTCGCTACTACCGGCGCTGAGTAACCGGCCTCATCGCTAGTCGCCGTCCAAAGCACCTTGCCGGTTGCGGCATCGAACGCCCCAATACCTGCACCATTAGGCCCGCCGATATTCATGAGCACACGGCCATCATCCACCAGGGGCGAACAGGCCGCTCCGAAGAAGCCTTTGGGTGCGCCGAACTTCTGCCGTGTATCCACGCTCCAGACGCGCTTTCCGGTCGAAAAATCGAGCGCTTGTAACACGCCGTCGGCGCCAAAAGTGTAAATTCTTTCGCCCGCGACGGCCGGGGCCCCACGCGGCCCTTCATCGAAGCCGAAATCATCGCGGTAATCCGTCGTGTACGCCGACGACCAGAGGCGCTTGCCAGTGCCCGCTTCGAGCGATTCCACGATCGCCTGGTTTTCCCGCCGATGGAATAGGATTACCCGCCCCCGCGCCACCACAGGCGCGCTGAAGCCATGCCCAACATCCACCTCCCACAACACCGCCGGCCCGGATTTCGGCCAGGTAGCCGCCAACGGTCCGGAATAGGAGCCATTGCGCTCCGGGCCTAAAAACTGTGGCCAATCCTCACCTACCGCAACCTGGCGCGTCAGAAGGAGAAGTATCAGAATGAGAAGCATTTGCCGTCAGGCTATAGTATAGGATTCGACTCGCATCTATGCGACCTCTTTACCTCCCGATTTCTCTACTGGCGCTGTTGCTGTCCACAGCCTCCGCGCAAACCATACGCGGTTCCATCGGCGGCACCGTCACGGACGCTTCACACAACCTGGTGAGCGGCGCCACCGTGAGCCTGACAGAAGCCGCTACTGGAAAGAAGCACACCACGGGCGCGGACGCTCACGGCGATTTTCTGGTCGCCACGCTCGCGCCGGGCCATTACCGGTTGGAAGTCGCGCGCACCGGCTATCGAGATTATGTCCAGGAGCTTACCCTGGCGCTCGACCAGGAACTGCGGGTCGACGTGTCCCTTCTCGCCGGCAACCGAACCGACACTGTCGAGGTGACGGCGGCGCCAGCCATGGTGAAAACCGACTCCGCCGCCATGGGAACGCTCATTGAAAACCGCAACGTTACCGGCCTGCCGCTCGACGGGCGTAATTTCTACAATCTCGCGCTCCTCGTCCCCGGAGCGGTTCCTGCTGCGCAAGGTTCCGCCGGCGCCGTTCTCGGCGATATCGCCCTGAATATTAACGGAGGCCGCGAGGACGCCAACAACTTCCTCCTCGATGGCATCTACAATGGCGACCCGAAACTCAACTCGTTCGGTATAACGCCAACCGTAGACGCCGTTCAGGAGTTCGAGGTCCTCACTAGCGTCTTCGATTCCACGTTCGGACGCAACTCTGGCGGCCAGGTCAACGTCGTGCTGAAATCGGGCAGTAACACACTCCACGGGGACGCCTACGAATTCTTCCGCAATGGAGCACTCGACGCGCGCAACTTCTTCGCGCCATCCGACGCCGCCAAGCCGCAATATCAGCGCAACCAGTTCGGTGCCACTCTGGGTGGTCCGATCCGAAAAAACCGCACCTTCTTCTTCGCCGACTACGAAGGCACCCGGATACGGGACGGCATCACGCAGGTGAGCAATGTGCCCACACTCGCCGAGCGCACCGGCAACTTTGCGAATAGCGGCCTCACCGCGATCAATCCCTTCACGCAGCAGCCGTTTGCGGGCAACCAGATCCCTGCTTCGCTGCAAGATCCCACCGGCGCCGCGGTCGCTGCTCTCTATCCTCTGCCCAACCGCAATGTCCCCGAACAGAACTTTGTGTCGTCCCCCGTGGAACGCGAGCGCAATGACCAGTTCGACGTGCGCATAGACCATTCGCTCGCTCCGTCCAGCGACCTTTCTTTCCGCTATAGCTTCGCCGACCTCAATCTATACGATCCCTTCTCCGGATCGGGCTTCGCCCTTGTGCCCGGCTACGGAACCACCGTGCCGCGTCGCGCCCAAAATGTGATGCTGGGCGAAACCCACGCGCTTTCCGCCAACATCATCAACGAGCTGCGCGCTGGATACAATCGTGTTTCCGCCGGCACGTACCAGCAGAACATCGGCCACGATGTCAACAGCCAACTCGGGATCCCCAACCTCTCGAACAATCCGCGTGACTTCGGACTGACCCTCATCAACGTCACCGGCTACTCGCCGCTGGGCGATGATTACAACAACCCCCAGCACAGCTCTTCCAACATCCTCGAGCTCACCGACCAGGTCACATACAACCACGGCCGTCACCTTTTCCGGTTCGGCGTGGATCTTCGCAACCTGCGGCAGAACGCTTACCGTGATGAAGAGGCGCGCGGCTTCATCGACTTTCTCGGTCTCATCACCGGAAATCCGCTCGAGGAACTGCTGCTCGGACTGCCGACCGTCTCCGCCGGCGCTACACTCGATAACCCCGAGCACCTGCGCACCTACAGCACTTACTATTTCGGCCAGGATACGTTTCGCGTTCGGCCCGATTTGACCCTCTCGCTCGGCGTGCGCTACGAATACAACGCCCCGCCGGTGGACGCGCAAAACCGCGCCAATATCTTCGACCCGGCGACTGGCGGGCTTGTGCAGGTGGGGACCAACGGAATTCCCCGCAGCGGCTATCAACCGAACCGCGACAACTGGGCGCCGCGCCTGGGTGTCGCGTGGTCGCCTGGAAATCGCAGCCGCGTGTTTCGGGCGGGCTACGGCATTTACTACGATCAGGGCGCACTGGCTACCGGCGAGGGTTTGTACTTCAACCCGCCATATTTCAACTTCAACGTCTACGAGACTCTGCCGACGGCGCCGCTAATTCTGAACAACCCCTTTCCGCAGAACTATCCTTTTCCGTATCCGCCCTCCGCGCTCTCTTACCAGCGGAATTTCCATAATCCTTACGTCCAGCAGTGGAATTTCGGCATCCAGCAACAGATCGGGAAAAGTCGCGTTGCTGAGATCGCGTACGTTGGTTCCAAGGGAACCGACCTATTGACCGCGCGCGATATCAATCAGGCTCAACCCAGCCCGCGGCAGCCCAACCTGCGTCCAAATCCCTTGTTCGCCGATATCGACCAGCTCGAATCCGTGGCCAACTCGGTCTATCACAGTCTGCAAGCGCGTTTTCAGCAACGGCTCACCACCGGTCTCTCCGTGCTCGCTTCCTACACCTGGTCGAAGTCCATTGACGATGCCTCAGATTTCTTCTCCAGCGCCGGCGATGCGAATTTTCCGCAGGACAGCTACAATCTGCGCGCCGAGCGCGGCCTCTCGAATTTTGATGTTCGGAGCCGCCTGTCGCTCAGCTACTCCTACAATCTGCCCACGCACCGCTTCGACCAGGCCTGGATCAATACGCTCCTCGGAGGATGGCAGACTTTCGGCATTCTCACTTTCCAGACAGGCCAGCCATTCACCGTGGCGCTACTGCCGGATCTCGATAACAGCAACACGGGCACATCCATCCTGGGATTCGGCGGCGCCAATGATCGTCCGAACGTTGTGGGGAATCCGCACGTCAGCGACCCGAACCCCAACCAGTGGTTCAACACCGCGGCGTTTGCGATTCCTCCGTTCGGCAGTTTCGGCAACGCCGGACGCAACATTCTTCAAGGCCCAGGGTTCCAATCCGTGAACCTCTCGCTCGTGAAGAATACCCGGATCCGCGAGGGCATGTCGCTGCAGTTTCGCGCCGAATCGTTCAACCTCGTGAACCATCCGAATTTGAACTTGCCCGACAATTTCATCGGGTCACCCACATTCGGACAGATCCTCTCGGCGCAGGATCCGCGGCACATTCAGTTGGGATTGAAGCTGCTGTTTTAAGCGCGACTACGCCCAGTTGCGGCGCTCGACAATCATCTTCGGCTCGTAGGTCACTCCACGCGCCAGGCGCTTCTCCTCGCGGCGCGTGGTCCAGAGGAGTGCCGGCCCGACGAGTTTAGCTGTAACTCTCGACCACCAGCCGAACTCCTCCGCCAGCTCGCGGCGCAGTGCGTGGATCTTCTGGCTGACGTTCTCATTGGTCTCCCGGAGTTGCCGCTCCATGGCCCACAGAAGTCCGGAATAGGTGGTCTTCAGCGCGGCCATTTCGCGGGCGAAACGCTCACGGATGCGCCGGTCCGGATCGTCTTTATAGCGCTTCCAACCTTCCAGCGTTGTCCGGCAAATGCGAAACAGGCTCGGGCCGTTTCGCTCGAAGTCGCGCCAGAAAGCCCAGTCCAAAAACTTCTTGGAATCCTCGCGCGAAATCGCCGCGTGCTGGAAGTTGAACTTGTCCTGACCGTGGATGTCCGCCAGGTTCACATCCAGCAGCCTACCCTGCTCCGCCATTTCGCTGTAGAGCGGCGTACCGGGCACCGGCGTGTAGAGCATGAATTGATGGAAATCCGTGTCATGCGCCACCGCGTACTCGATGTCTTCGCGAATATTCTCCGGCGTGTGATGCTCCAGGCCCACGATCGTCGAACCCAGCAGTTTGATCCCGTGCTGATGCAACTCTCGCGTCAACTGCATCGTGTCGGCGCTCTCCAGCTTGGCGTACGTCGAGTGCGGTGACTCGAGTCCCATCCAAATCCAGGAAACCCCCAGCGCCACCAGTTCCTCCATGGTGTACTTGCGAATGGCGTTCACCGAGGAGAATACGTACAGCTCCCAACTCTTTCCCGCCTTCTGCATCCTTTCCAACAACTCCATGGCGCGCTTGCGGTAGAGCAGGAAGTTCTCATCCATCACAAAGAACGAATGCACCTTGAGCCGGGATTCCAAGCGGCTCATGATGCTGAACAGCTCAGCACCCGATTCGTAGAAGTTGAGAAACTTGCCTTTGCCTCCGAAAAACGCGGAAGTCGTGCAGAAGTTGCACCCCATCGGGCAGCCCACCGAAGGAATCAGCGTAGCCGCCGTGGCGCCGCGCCGCGCAGGCAGCCGCAGTCCCACGGCGCGCTGTCCGAAAGCCGAGACGATTTCCGGATGCCGGATCGGCCCGTCCGGGTCCTCGCCCAGAAAGCGCCGCATCCAGGAAATCCCGTCGCCCTTCACCACATGGTCGGCGTCGACCAGATACTCAATTCCCGGAATCGCCGCCACATGCCCGCCCACCACGATCACCGAATCTGGCGAAAGCTGCCGCACCATCCGGCACATCTCCCGCACCTTGCCCACATTGACGATGATCGATGAGATCCCCACGACGTCATACCGCTGCTTGGTCAGCTCCCGCGCGAAATCCTCGCGCGTGGGAAAGTCGAGCACCGTCGACGGCGCGGAGATATTCTCCTGGATCATCATGATGCCCCACGAGCGGTGGAACATCCGCGGCGAAAACGCGCCTTGCGCGCGCGTTACCTGGTTGTGATAAAGCTCCATGGGGTTGATGGCGCGGCTGCCAAATTCGTCGTCACGCGCATATGGCCCAAAAACGGATGTGAGGAGGACACGGGCAGCGGAGCCCTTAGGATGCGTTGGCATTATTTCAACTTTTCAGGATTTAAAGGTCTGGAATAATGATATCAGATATCGGCAGCGCCCGGCGTAGCGGCGGCGGTCTTGTCACTGGCGACATTGTTCCGAATGAAACACCCATCCCTGTAGCGCGGGGATACCGCGGGGTTGGCGGGATACACGCGGCTTTTCTCACGTGCCTACCTCACAGCCGCAGGTACCCGCAAACGGCGCGTGTCCCTGCGCTATATCTGTCGATCGACGTTCGGCGCCATCGATCAACCCAGAATTAGCGCACTATCTAGCGGCGGCGTGATAATCGACTCATGCAAAGACGCGAATTTCTCGGCACGGTGGGTCTGGCCGCCGCCCAGCGCGTGATCGGCGCGAATGACCGTGTAACCGTCGGTCTCATCGGTTGCGGAGGCCGAGGCCGCTACGTCGCCGGACTCATGCGCGAAGCGCCCGGCGTCGAGTTCGCCGCCACCGCCGACGTCTACCTTCCCAACGCGGAACGCTCCAAAGAATGGGCCAGCCCCGCCGCCAACGCCTATCAGGATTTCCGCCGGCTCTTCGACCGGAAAGATATCGACGCCGTGCTCATCGCCACCCCCGATCACTGGCACGCCGCCATCGCGGTGCTCGCCTGCCAGGCTGGTAAGGACGTGTACGTCGAGAAGCCCCTGGCGCACAACGTGGGCGAAGGCCGTGCCATGGTGAACGCCGCGCGCCGTTACAACCGCATCGTACAGGCTGGCACGCAGCACCGGTCCTCACCGCACTTTCGCGAGGTTCAGGAGATCGTTCAATCCGGCGCCCTGGGCAAAGTGAACTGGGTCCGCGTCTGGAATTATGCGAACTGGTTTCCACAGGGCATCGGCCGCGAACCCGATTCCGAGCCGCCCGCCGGTCTCGATTGGGATTTCTATCTCGGCCCTGCGCCTCTCGTGCCTTTCAACCGCAAACGCTTTCTGGTCACCTACCGCTGGTTCTGGGACTACTCAGGCGGCTACATCACCGATTTCGGCACCCACCGTCTCGACACCGTCCAGCAAGTGATGGGCGTCACCGCACCCCAGACCATCGCCGCCAGTGGCGGACGCTTCAGCCTGCGAGATGCCGGCGAGATTCCCGACGTTTTGCAAGTCACCTACGAATATCCCGGCTTCGTCATGAGCTATGAATCCTGCCTGCTGAACGGCCACGGCGTGGGTGGCCGCACCCCCGGCATGAAGTATTACAACGCCAAGGGCGCCGAGGATCGCCCCAACGGCATGGCGTTCTACGGCACCAACGCCGCTCTCTACGCCGACCGCATCGGCTACGAAATCTATCCCGAGCCGAAAAGTACTCTCGAGCGCAAGCAGATGAACACCACAGATGCCACCAAGCTCCACGCCGCCAACTTCATCGACTGCGTGCGCTCCCGAAAACCGCCCAACGCCGAAGTCGAGATCGGCCACCGTTCCACCACTGTCGCTCACCTCGGGAACATCGCGTTCAAAACCGGCAAGAAGCTGCACTGGAACACCGATACGGAAGACTTCACCGACGACCGCGAAGCGTCGAAGCTCCTCTCTCGCCAGCCACGCAAACCTTGGGACTTGATCTAACTGCAATTCGGGGACTGGCTTCGAAATTCCGGCGAATACAATCACGGAAATGGCGGGTGCCCGATCCGGAATTTCGTTGCCTGTCCCCGAATTGCCCCGGATTGCCTGTCCCCGAATTGCCCTGCCGTCTGTTCGTGTGCTGTTAGACTGGATCGATCATGTCACCAGTCCGCATCACGCGTCGCCACTTGCTCGCAGCAACGCCCGTGGCCGCAGCGGTTCTCGCCGCGCAGCAACACGCGCACCAGGCGGCACGTTCCGCTCAGCCGCCGCCCCTGAGTATTCTCAATGCCGCCGAAGCCAGGGAAATCGAGGCCATCGCCGCACAGATCATCCCCGCGGATGACACACCCGGCGCCCGCGAGGCCGGTGTCATTTACTTCATTGATCGCGCCCTCGCCACTTTCGATCAGGATAAACGCGCACTCTACACCGAAGGTCTGAAAGATCTGCAAGCCAGGCGCGACGCTCTTTTTCCCGGCTCACAAAACATCGCCGGCTTGCAGCCCGCCCAGCAAATCCGCCTTCTCCATGCCATCGAGAAGACCGACTTCTTCGAATTAGTCCGCACCCACACCGCACTAGGCTTCTTCGGCAATCCCAGTTACGGCGGAAATCGCGATCAAATCGGCTGGAAGCTCATCGGCTTCGAAGACCGATTTCAGTTTGAACCTCCCTTCGGCTACTACGACGCGGAGCCCAGGGGATGAAGCAGTACCGTCCGGACGATGAAGTCGACTTTCTCATCATCGGCGCCGGAGCATCGGGCGGCATCATGGCCAAGCAGCTATCCACCGCCGGCTTCAGCGTTGTGGTGCTCGAACAAGGCCCCTATTTGCGCGAAAAAGACTTCGAGCATGACGAGATCAAGAACACCGTCTTAAGCGGCATGACGAATCATCTCGCTCGCCAGCCGCACACCTATCGCACGTCCGACTCCGAAACAGCCAAGGTCCCCAACCAGAAGTTCATTCAATATGGCCGTCAAGTCGGCGGCGGATCGGTGCACTTCACCGCGAACTATTGGCGGCTGTGGGAATCCGACTTCCGGCAAAAGAGCAAATGGGGTGGCGTCCAAGGCGCGTCACTCGCGGACTGGCCCATCACTTACGCCGATCTCGAACCCTACTACACCAAGGCCGAAGAGGAACTGGGCGTTTCGGGCCTCGCAGGCGCGAACCCGTTCGAAGCCTGGCGATCGAAGCCCTATCCCCTGCCGCCATTGCCCATAAAATCCTCCGGCGTGCTATTTGAGCGCGCGACTCGCAAACTCGGCCTGCATCCATTTCCCGCGCCCATGGCGATTCTCTCGCAACCGTATCGCGGCCGCGGCGCCTGCCTGCACTGCGGTTTCTGCGAATACTTCGGCTGTGAGGTGCGGGCGAAATCGAGTACGCTGGCCACCGTCATTCCCATTGCCGAGAAAACCGGCCGCTGCGAAATTCGCCCGAACTCTTACACCCGCAAAATCGAAATCAGCTCGGCCGGACGTGTGACCGGCGCCATCTACTTCGACGCCGACCGCCGCGAAGTGTTCCAGCGCGCCAAGGCCGTAGTTGTCTGCGCTAACGGAAGCGAGACACCGCGCCTGCTGCTGATGTCCAAGTCCAGCCAGTTCCCGCAAGGCCTAGCCAACTCCAATGGCCTCGTCGGCAAATACCTGATGGTCGACGCCGGATACGAAGTCCACGGCACCTTCGAACACCCGCTGAACGAATATAAGAGCATACAGGCCACGCGCGCGATCCACGATTTCTATGAGCCCGATCCCAAGCGCGGCTTCCACGGTGGCGGTGGTATCGACGCGCGGTTCGATTTTTATCCCGCCAGCTTTGCTCTTACCGGCCTTCCACCCGATGCGCCGCGCTGGGGCCACCAGTGGAAAGCCATGGTCGGCAAAAATTTCAACCGCACCATGAGCCTGCTGGCGCACGCCACCTGTCTCGCCCGCGAGCAGAACAGCATCTCGCTCGATCCGAACATGAAGGACCCCTCGGGCCTGCCCGCCATGCGTGTGACATTTGATTTTCACCCCGACGACGTGCGCAACATGAAGTTCCTGCTCGATCGTCAGATGGAGATTCTCGAAGCCGCCGGAGCTCTGAAGGCTTGGCCCGACACATCGGAGGAATCACTCCTTCCCCACAATCACCTGCTCGGCACTTGCCGCATGGGCGACGATCCGAAGACCTCCGTTGTCAACCGCAATCACCGCGCGCACGATGTTCCCAATCTCTTCCTCGTGGATGGCAGCAGTTTGGTGACTGCTTGCTGCCAGCCGACATGCACAATACAAGCGCTTGCCTATCGTGCGTCCGATCACATCGCCCAACAGGCCCGCCAGAACAACATCTAACCTCATGCGTTGGTTTCCGTTGATCCTGATCTTCTCCGCCGCACTCTCCGCCGACCCGCTCGACGATCTCGCCCGCGATTTCTGGGCATGGCGCGCCATCCACCAGCCCATCACTGGCGATGACATGCCCCGCATCGACCGCCCCGTCGACTGGACACCCGACTGGTCGCCGCAATCCATCGCGCAACAGCGTGATGATCTGGCCGTATTCGAGAAGCGCTGGAAGGAAATCGACGCCGGTCGCTGGGCCATCCCCCGTCAGGTCGATTATCGTTTGATTGGCTCAGCCATCTCGCGCGTGGGTTGGGAATTGTACGTAACGCGAAACTGGCAGCGCGATCCGTCTTTCTACATCGATCAAACCATCGGCGCCGTTCTCGACCGGCTACTCCAACCGCCGCCCATCGATCCTGTGCGCTCGGGCGAGATCCTGCGCCGCATGACCGCCATTCCGCGTCTCATCGAAGACGCCAAGGCCAATCTCGACCGAACGTCGCGACCATTCGCGGAATTGGCAATTGCCAGCCTGAAGGACATCCGCCCGCGTCTCTTGAAAGCCGCCGCCGCAATCAAACCGTTGCTCGACCCACCCGCAGCCGCTCAATTCGACGCAGCGACTGACAAAGCTGCCGCCGCCCTGGAGTCCTTCAGCCAGTGGCTCACCGAGCGTCTGCCGTCCATGTCCAAACAAACCGCCATCGGCCGCAAAAATTACGCGTTCTTTCTCAAGAGCGTGGCGCTCATGCCCTACTCACCCGACCAGATCTTGGCCATGGGCGAATCCGAATGGCAGCGCGCGGTGTCATTCGAAACCTATGAGAAGCAGCGAAACGCCGGCCTTCCGCAGCTCCCGCTGCCCGCGAACCAAGCGGAACAAATCGCACGCGAGAAGCGCGACGAATCCGCCGTTCGCGAGTATCTCAGCAAGAAAGGATTTCTCGCCTTCCCCGCCTGGCTCCAGCACTATTGGAACCTGCCGCTGCCTTCTTACTTCTCGGACTTGCCCGCCGTTCCTCAACCCGACGATCTCACCGGCCCCACGCGCCTCAAAGAAAATGCCACCAGCTACGTTTTCCCGCCGGCACCGTGGCTCGGCTTCTTCGCATTGGCCACGGCCCGCGATCCGCGCGTGATGATCGTACATGAGGGCATGCACTACTACCAGCTCGCGCTTTCCTGGGCCAACGAGGATCCCATCCGCCGCCACTACTACGATTCCAGTGCCAACGAAGGCATCGGCTTCTATGCCGAAGAAATGGCCCTGCAATCAGGATTATTCGACGATAGCCCGCGCTCGCGCGAAATCATCTACAGCTTCATGCGCCTGCGCGCTCTCCGCGTAATCGTCGACGTGAAACTGGCCACCAATCAATTCACCATCGATCAGGCCGCCGACTATCTCGAGAAAACCGTCCCCATGGACAAGGCCACCGCTCACGCCGAAGCCGCCGAATTCGCCTCTACCCCTGGACAGGCCATCAGCTATCAAATCGGCAAGCTGCAAATTCTCGACATGCTCGCCGACGCGCGTCAAACCCAAGGCGATAAATTCAACCTCAAAGATTTCCACGATTTCGTCTGGAAAAACGGCAACGTGCCAATAGCACTCCAGCGCTGGGAGTACGTAGGAACCAAGCCCGAAGGACTGTGATCACTGCCGGCTTTACATTCGCGTGAATTCGCGTTCATTCGCGGCTCACCCCCTTCAGCGCCAAATCAATCTGTTCCAGATGGTGCTCGTTGTGCCACGCCACCTTGTCGAACTCATCCTTCAGCGTGCGAATACCCGTCTCGCTGTGGACGAACTCAAGGTGGCCATGAGTGTCGTAGTGCAAACGAGCCTGATAGATAACGCCGGCACGGACAGAATCGTACATTCGTCGAGACACATCGAGCGGCATCCGTGAATAGTCCAGGCCCTTTGCCCACGCATCCTGGTCGAACGCCCAGAGCACCTGTCTAGGTTCGCTGATGACCCGGCGTATCCGGTCATATAGAACCGTCTCCGCATCTGCGAGGTGATGCAGAATGAACCTGGCCGTCCACTTACCCGGTCCGTAACTCCGAGCGAGCTGCTCCTCACTCAAGTCAAAGCACCGCAACGTTCGACTTCTCGCCGCTTCCAGCCGCGTGACAATATCCATTTCGATCCTTTCTGACCGGTTGGAGGGTTCCCTTTACAAGTTATAGAGCAAAGCAAACCTAGTGACAAAGCAAACCTAGTGACAGACCGCCCGTTGCCTACGCGGCGCGATGCGGCCGTATGCGCTCAGCGATCTCCGCACCCCGGGCATCCTCTGCCCGTTCGAGCTCGTAGTTAGCCTGCAGGTTCGTCCAAAACTGTGGCGTCGTGCCAAAGTAACGGGCCAACCGCAGCGCGGTATCGGCCGTTATCGCCCGCTTGCCCCGAACAATGTCATTCACCCGCGTCACCGGCACCATCAGTTCCATGGCGAGCCGGTTTGCCGTTAGTCCGAGCGGCTTCAGGAAATCCTCTCGAAGCGTTTCCCCGGGATGAATCGGCGGCATTGTCTTCCTCTTCTTCGCCATTACTCCACCTCAGTGATAGTCCACGATCTCGACTTCAATCGCATCAGAATCGGCCCATCGAAAACAGATCCGCCATTGATCGTTAATTCGGATGCTGTATTGCCCTCGTCGGTCCCCTGCGAGGGTTTCCAGACGATTCCCAGGAATCACTCCTAAATCCGCGAGTGCCGCTGCCGCATGGAGCTGGTCCAGTTTCCGTTTTGCGATGCGAGCGATGCCCTGATGGCTCCGGCTAAATTCACGCCGGAAAACTCTTTCGGTCTCCTGATCCCGGAACGACCGAATCACAAATCCAGAGTACTACCGCGTCACGTTAAATGCAATGCAGCACATGTTGCGCAGGGCCACGCGTAGTGTGCGGGGGCCTGCGGCCGTTCGACTCGTGACCGTTCGGTAGCGCTGGCGCGCATCGCCGAGATTCACGAGCGCCGTATTAGTCGAAATTGCAGTTTCAAGAGGCTTTCGTCCCTGCTAGGGTTTCCGGCCATGATGTTCATGATACGGAGCGGAGTGATTTTTCCAGATCTCGTCAAAGTGCCCGTGCCACCTCTTGTACGCATCGCTGCCAGCGCGCTCGATCACGATCATGGGCGTCACGCCACCAATTGGACCGTCTCCGGAATGGACACGCACAAGAGGATATGCCTCTAGGAAGAGCAGATCTTCAGTGATCACCAAGAAGGCTATTGGTGGCAGATCGTAGCAATGCACCTTGACTTTGTTCCCTGCCTGATCCTGGAGTGCTTTTAGGAAATGCGCTGCATTTTCTATATCCGTAATAGTCGGATGCAAGGGTTCGAATTCCGCACGGAGGTTTGCCCATTGCGAGTCTGGACATAGTAAAAGCACTCTGAGTTCGCAATTGCCCTTCAGGTGCATCTTATCCAGCAGTGTAGTGGCGACCTGCGTTCCCTGCCTGAAGAACTCAGGCGCTGCCACACATGCGATCAGCACCTCACCACCATCCCGTGACAACTCCTTTTGGATCGCCGAGCCAACCTCAATTTCCCAACGCCTGTGGGTGCTCTGGTGCCGCCTAGCAAACACCGAATGTATCTTGAGTTCGCTTGCCCCACGCAGAACGTCGGACTTGCTAATCATTTCGTTCGCGGCACGATGCATATCACGGAGTAGCGATTCATGAATGAGACGCTCCAGCACGAGCGCAATAACTGCCGCGATCGCCAGGGCAATACCCAAATCTCTCGCAAAGCGAACCAACGGTTTGTCCCCTGACCCTGCAAGGATGTACATAAGCCCGCCGAGGAGCCCGAGCGCGGTAGCTCGCCACGGCCATTCTTTGGGGAGTCTTCTAAAACCGTGTCGTGCCATAGGTTCGCCATTCTAACAAAGACCAACAGGGGCAAAAGGGACGGGGGCAAAAGGGACGGGGGCAAAAGGGGGCAAGGGGGCAAAAGGGACAGACGCAATTACCGCCTCGCTCGCGGGCCGAAACCCTTTACGGTCATCATAACGTGATCCCGCCATCCACCCCCAGCACCTGCCCCGTCACATAATTATCCGGCTCCAGAAAGAACCGCACCGCTCGCGCCACGTCTTCCGCCCGCCCGTACCGCGGAATCACGCCGTCTTTCAGATAGCGTTCGTATTTCCCGCTAGCGATACTGGCTTCAGCCATCCCCGCCGCGATCACTCCCGGGCTCACCACATTCACGCGGATGTTCACCGGCCCCCGGCATTCTTTCGCCAGGATGCGCGCCGCATGTACGAGGGCCGCCTTCTGCGCAGCGTAAGCCGTGGAACCCCGAAACAGCGCGACCGTCTGCATCGTCCCCAGCAACACGATAGCGCCTGGCGTGCCTGCAGCGCGCATCCGGTCCGCCGCCTCACGCGCCAGGAGAATCGGTCCAAGATAGTTCACCTCGTGCGATCGCAGCATCGCCTCTCGCGGGTCCGCACCCGCCGCAACCCGCGCGGGGTCTCCAGCGAAAACCACCAGACCGTACAGTTCGGGCGCCGCATCCAATAGCCTCTTGCGATCGCCTTCCACCGCCAGATCCGACTGAACAATCTGCGCGCGCTCCCGCAATCGCTCGGCACGCTCCCGATTTGCGCGATAGCTCACCACCACGCGCGCCCCTTCGGCCGCCAAAACTTCGCACACCGCCGACCCAAGCCCGCCCGAGCCGCCGGCCAGCACGATTTCCCGGCCTCGCAGCGTTTCAGCCAACTGCCGCCTCTTTTTTCTCCGCCGTTGCGATCCAAACGCGCCGCATGCGCAGTGGCCCCCCCGAGCGCAACAATGCGACGACCGCTAACCCCAGCAGAATCTGAGAGGGGGCTATGTTATTCAGGATCGAAACGGCCGAGCCGAACGCAAAATAAGACGCGGCGCGGAACACAACCGGCTGGGAAGACCTCATGCGCTTTGATGAAGCAAAGTCCTTAGTATGTCAGAATACTTTAAGCTGGTTGCTAGTACCCAGACGGTACTTCGATCGGTGGCGGCTTTTCCGAGCCGCGGTGTACCATAGGGGATTACTTCATGAAAGATTTGCTGGAATCTCTCCAGCCCGGTGACCCGGATCTGGACCTGGCTCAAGCCATCGACCCGCAACGTTTGCCTTCGCACATCGCCATCATAATGGACGGCAACGGCCGCTGGGCGAACCGCCGCAGTCTGCCGCGAGTCGCCGGTCACAGCGCGGGCATCGGGCCCGTTCGCAGCACCGTGGAAGCGTGCGCGCGCATCGGCATCAAAGTTCTGACTCTATACGCATTCTCGGTCGAAAACTGGAAACGTCCGCGCGCCGAGGTGGAGACATTGTGGCGCCTCTTGCGCTTCTACCTGAAGAAGGAACTGCCCGAGCTTCAGAAAAACGACATCCGCCTGAAAGCCATCGGCCGCCTCGACGCTCTTCCCCCGCAGGTGCGGGCGGAGCTGGAATCGGTGATCGATGCGACAGCCCAGAATCGAGGGCTGCTCGTCAACTTGGCCATCAACTACGGTGGACGTTCCGAAATTCTGGACGCCGTCAACGGCATCATTGAGAATGCCCGCCGCGAAGGCCGCTTGGATTCGCTTTACGTAGACGAAGAGGCCTTCGCCTCCGGACTCTACACCGCGGGTTCTCCCGATCCCGATCTCCTCATCCGGACATCCGGCGAAATGCGCATCAGCAATTTCCTCCTCTGGCAGATTGCCTATTCCGAGCTGTACGTCACCGAGACTCTCTGGCCCGACTTCAGCCGCCGCGAGCTGCTGAAGGCCATCCTCGACTTCCAAAAGCGTGATCGCCGATATGGCGGCCTGAGCAACGGAGCCTACAACGGCGCCCGCGCGCATCGAGAGGCACAATTGGTTGAAGCCGTCGTCACTTCGCAATGAAGCGCCTGCTTACCGCTGCCGTCCTCATTCCTTTTATCCTTTACGTCGTTTACCGTGGTAATTTCTGGTTGCTCTTCGGTGTAACGGCACTGGTCGCGCTAATCTGCTTCTCCGAATACTCCGGGCTCGCAGCCGGATATGGAGTCACGAAGCCTGGCCCGGTCGGATACGCCGCCGGACTGCTGGTCCTCGCAATGAGGCCGATGACGCCCCAAGACGGCTACGTCATCCTGACGCTAGTCGCCATGATTGCCCTGTCGCTTGTCCTGCAGCTGGAGGATCTCCACCAGGCTCTGCCACACGCAGCCTTCCTGCTGTTTGGCATCGTCTACATTTTCGGCGCATGGAAGTTCGCGATCCTTCTGCGTGCCGCGAGTCCCCATTGGCTTGCCTTCGCTCTGATTCTGAACTGGGTGGGCGATGGATTCGCCTACTACATCGGCAAAAGCTTTGGACGCCACCGCCTCGCCACGCGTATTAGCCCGAACAAAACCTGGGAAGGCTCCATCGCATCCCTCGCCGGCTCCATGCTGTTTGGAGTTTTCTATCTGAATCGCACCCTATCGGTTCCGATGTTCGAAGGCGCGTTGCTCACCGCCGCCGCAAATATCGCGGGCCAAGCTGGCGACTTGGCTGAGTCCGCTCTCAAGCGCGGTGCCAATGTGAAGGACAGCAGCAGTTTGTTGCCTGGCCACGGTGGGCTTCTGGACCGCGTGGACAGCACCCTGTTTGCACTACCCGTCGTTTACCTGAAACTGTACTTCGCCTCGCTGCAGCTCTTCTGATCGACGCTTTCGATCCATTCCAGTACCGCTCCATCCAGCCAGAAACGAGGCTTCGTTCTGGAAAGGAATCCCAGGTGCCCGCCATGCTCGGTAACGTGTAACCGCACATAAGGGTTGGCTTTAACTACCGGATGCTCGAAAATCTCAAACGGAATGAAGATATCGTCTTTCGCCTGGATGAGCAGAACGGGTATGCGAATGCGCTCCAGAAACTGCCCTGCGGATTGGGTTTCGTAGTAATGCTCCGCCCCGCGAAAACCAAATGACGGCCCGGTCAACAGATCGTCGAACTCCCAGATCGAGCGGGGCGCCCTGACTTGTTTAGCAGTAAAGCGTCCGGTTTCGACGACACGCGTCCGCATGCGCTTCAGGAACCGTCTTTCATAAATCCGATTTGACGGCCTGGCTATGGTGCGCGCGCACGCGGCCAGATCGATGGGTGTTGAAATGGCGCAAACACTCGCGATGAGTGGCGCCGCTTCTTCGCCTAATTCGCCGGCCAGTTTCAAAATCATGTTTCCACCTAGCGAATAGCCCACCAGATGGACAGGTGTGCGTATCTGATTGAGTACAAAGCGCAAATCGGACGTCAGGCCGGCGTGATACAGAGTGTTCGAAAGGCGCTCGGTTCCACCACAAGTCCTTATGTTGAATCGACTTACTGCAAAGCCCGCATCCAGGGCAGCCTTCGCCATGGTGCGCATGTAGCCGGCGTCACCCGCTCCTTCAAGTCCATGCACTAGCACCAGTTCGCCGCGCGAATCGCCAACGGGCCGCTGGGATTGGACCAGCACTTGGATATTTGGTTCCGTACGAAACAGCCTGTTTTCTTCGGGATAGGGCCGCATGTCCAGTTTGCGCGGCCAAAAATTACCCAGAATCGTCAGCCAGTGCGGATTCGAGACCAGCGGCCGGTATGGAGGCAATCCTCCCTTTCTACCACAACCACTTGGGATAGTAGCGGATGGCCACAAATGCGCCTGGAAACGTTGCCAGGACGTACTGCGAGTTTTGTGTCGAAGTCTTGAAATGGAACGCTTTAGCGCCCACAGCGACCTCGTACCGCCCGGTTCGGTAGACCGCCGAAGCTTCGGCGTCATAGATGGTCGCGTGGTGCGGAATGGCAAAGCCTGAGGCTTTGGCTTCGACTCGAAAGTGAGCGTTTAGCGCCTTCTCGATGGCCAAACCCAAAGTCGGATAAATCAGATTTCTCGTCCCGGCAGCAGTGTTCGAGATCGGATTGCCCGACGCGTCAGTTAGGACGGGCTTCAAGGGCGCGTCGATGCTGCTTTGTATCGTGGTGTATTGCACCTCCCACAGGGTCTTCAGCCGGAACCGTGCGGGATTGGCGGGATAGGGATAAGAGAGAAAGTCGTAGGAAATCTTGACGTTTTGCAAGTTGTAGCGGGTCACCAGGTAATCGCCCGGGGCGTAGTCGGTGTTGAACAGGGTGAGATTGGCGTGCGCAGACGTGTTGCCGTCACCCTGGATGCGAAAGTACGAAACCCTTATGGTGTTATTGCGGCCGGCGGGGATGCTGACTACCGCGCCCGGCGCGCGCTTAGGCGTGCCCGGGTAGTTCAGACTGCCCGGATAAGGCCCAACATTGGCTGCCCCGCCTCGCAGGTCGGGCTGGTCAATGGGCATCCAGTAGAAAAGCTGCAGCGACAACTGCGCGTCACTGGTGTTGAGTGGGGTTTCCGGTTGTGCCGCTGGAGCGGGCTTTTGAGATGGCGCCGGAGCGGGCTGCTGCTGGGCTGTGCCAGTAGAAGTCTGCTGCGCAAAGGCCGGCGCCGCCTGGAACGGCAAGAACAGGCATAAAGACAGAAGGGTAGTGTGGGGTGTTCGGATCATGATTGCCAATTAAACGAGTTTAACCGGTAGCGGGACCCGATGCAGCAGTTGAAGGACCTATTCGGTGCCGTAGTTAATTTCGAGCTTACGCACTTGCCGGGCGCCCAGCCACAGGCCGGCCAGCGCGATGGATAGCAAGCCAGCAACCGCCAGATACGCGGGCATGGGTGTGCGGAGAATCGCGAGGAAAGCAAAGTCGCCTTGAGCCGGCAAGGAAATGGGCAGCAGGGAATGTAGATAGAAAATCACACTGAGCCGCTTGAGCAACTGCGGCAGAAACGGATTGGCTGCCTCCCAAAGCAGCACCAGCACCACGGGAACGACGGGATTGTGAAACAGGAAACCCATCACCAGGAACACACTGCCGTACGCGATACAGGCGAGTGCGGTGGTGCCGATGTAAGCCAGTACGTGTCCCATCCCTCCGCCCGCGAACAGGTACTGTTCAGCCGCCATACGTGGAACATGCACCAGGAGCGCGAGTAACGTCAGAGCGGTGCCGGTGCAGAAGATGATCGAAGTGGTGATCACGCCGGCGAGATATTTGCCAACCAGCAATACTTCCCGCCGCACCGGTGCGAGCAGGTAATAGTGCAGACTCTTCTCCATCATCTCGCCGCGGAACAGCCTGAGAAACACGCCCACACACCCGAAAAAGATGGCAAAGCGCAAGTAGAAGAACTGGAACATGGTGGCGAAGATGAGGCTGTCATGCCCCAGATCGCAGACCCGATGATCGCGCAGATTCAACATAGCGTGGGTCCACATCAACGCCACTGGTGCGGCGGCCAGCAGATAGATCCACAGCCCGCGCTTGGCCAGAAAATTCTTTTTGATCTCGAGACGCAGGATCGCGGCAACCTGCGCGCGCCAGAGGCTCCAGGAATCCGGATTCATATCGATCCTCCATCCGGCCCGATCAGGTATTCGTAGACCGAATTCACATCGTCGTCGGCGGGCGCGACCGATTCCAAGTCAACACCATCCACTACCAGGCGGTTCAGCATGAGGTAAAAGCGATCGGGATCGCGGGTACGTACCAGCAGCCCCTTGCCGTCGTTATGCACGCGCGCTTCGACGACCGTGTCGAGCTCGAAAATCCGCGAGGCGAGCACGCTCGGCCGGTTGCAGCGGATCAGGATCTGCATGGGGTGGTCCTCGACCTCGGTGCGCACGCCGTGAATCTGGCCCTCGGCGACTACATAGCCGCTCGAGAGCAAAATCACCTGGTCGGAAATCGCATCCACTTCGTGCAGGATGTGGCTGGAGATAATGACATGACGCCCTGCTTCGGCCAGCGCGCGGAACAGCGCGATGGTCTCCGCACGCACCAGCGGGTCCAGGCCGTTGAGCGGCTCATCGAGCACCAGCACACTCGGATTGTGGCAAATGGCCTGCGCCAGCTTGATGCGCTGCCGCATTCCCTTGCTATAGCCGGCGATCTTACGCGTGGCGGCGTCGGTGAGCTTCACGCGATCGATGGCGCGGCAGGTCAGCTCGTCGGCTTCCGCATGCGGCTTCCCATGCAGCCGCAGATAGGAGTACACGAACTCGTAGCCAGTCATTCCGCGCGGGAAGGAATCGAATTGCGTACAGTAACCCACGAACCGAAACAAGCGCTCGGGATCATCGGGGGCGACGCCCAGAATGTTGATGCGGCCTTGCGTGGGGCGCAGCAGGCCGGTCATGAGATTCATGAGCGTGGTTTTGCCCGAGCCGTTCGGTCCCACCAGGCTGGTGATACCCGGCGGAATCGAGAGGCTCACGCGATTGACTCCCAGGACGTCGCCGTAGAACCTGGAGACGTTCTCGAAGAGGATTTCGCTCCCCGTCATCGGACAACCTCGACGGCGCGCAGCTTGCGGTAGAGCAGCCAGACGCAGGTGGCGGAGATGAGCGCCAGCATGATCCAGGCGGACCCGGGAGAAACGTGCGGCGACTCGTGCGACCGGAACAAACTGATCCAGACGGACGTGAACACATCCCCCAGGTTGATCAGGCTGCCCCAGGTCACGTCGAGCGCGGCATTGATGGCCTGGCCAAGGGCGGAGGCAACGAAGAAGATACCCACGAGCAGCGCGCCGGCTGCTATCTTCCACTTGACCCAGGCCGAGAGCGCCAGCGCCAGCAGAGCGATCACCAGGATCCAGATCCAGGAGCCGGCAAAGATCGCCCAGGCGATCCAGAGATTATTGAGTAGCCACCCTCCTCCGGCCAGCGCGGATTGCACGGCAAACAAGGTCAAGCCCGGAACCCAAGTGATGGATGAAAGCAGGATCAGCAGCACCGACATTTTTCCGACCACGTACTCGACACGGGAAAATGGCCGCGCGAGATACAGGGGCAACGCGCGGTTGGCAAGGTCGCTCGAAATGAGGCCCGGTCCGACGAAGGATGTCAGGATGAACGCGAGGAACGACTGCACCCCCAGATAAACTATGAAAAATTCGCCGTCGACTGTAATGGGCGAACGCGCCTCGGTAGCGCCGAACATCTTCGCGATGGAACCGAAGCTGTTGGCCACGTAAATGAGCGTCAGGAAGACCAAAGGCGACACGAAGCAGAGCACGAAGAACGCCGTCATGATCTTGGACTGGAACAGGCGAGTGTAGGCGTAGCGCGGAAGGATGGCAAAGCGCGACCATTCCGGCGTCAGCGGGCCGGCATAGCCGTGATAACTGCGCTTATATACGGCCATTGGTGGCTCCGTTCTGCGTCACGTCGGTTTCCATGGCTTTGAGGAAAATGTCTTCGAGGCTGTCGCGCCGGTAGTTCAAGCGGCGTATCTGCACGTTGCGGTTTTTGGCTATCTGGTACAAGTCGCGAATAGCGACGCCTTCGGAGAGAATCAGCTTGATGCGATTGTTCGGCACGATGGCGCAGGCGCATCCGAGCTTCTCAATGTCGGTGGCGAATGTACCATTGGCGCCCACGGTCTCCATCTCGATGAATTTCCGGTTGGCGCGACGCTCTTCTTCGAGATTCGCATAGTGGACGATACGCCCCTGCTTCAGAATCAGGACTTCCTCGCAAGTTTCCTCGACGTCGCGCAGCAGGTGCGAGCAGAGAATCAAATGCATTTCACCCGATTCGCGCATCTCGCGAATCAGCCGGATCATGCGCTGGCGCGCGGGCGGGTCGAGGCCGTTGGTGGGCTCGTCAAGAATCAGCAGCTTGGGCCCATGCGCGATGGCTTGCGCCAGCTTGGCGAGCTGCCGCATTCCCAGCGAATAGGTGCCGACCTTGCGATAGCGCGCCTCACCGAGGCCGACGTAAAACAGCGCCTCGTGCGCGCGCTCGAGGGCAGCGTCCGCGGGCAATCCCGAAAGCTCGGCCATCAAATGCACATACGAAACGGCGCTCATGTTGGCGATGAACGCGTCGTTCTCCGGCATGTAGCCGGTCAGCTTGCGGATTTCGCGAATCCCTGTGCGCACATCGTGGCCGAAGATGCGCGCCGTCCCTGCGGCGGGTTTGTGGAAGCCCAGTAGCGCGTTGATCAGCGTCGACTTCCCCGCCCCGTTCGGGCCCAGCAGGCCAATGGTGCGGGCGGAAAGCGTGCACCTCAGATCATTGAGGATGCGCCTTCCGCCCAGATCAACCGCGAGGCCATCGAGTTCGATAACAGAGTTCATTGCGTTGTGTGCGGTCGCAGTGCTTTTTCGAGTAATGCCGGCACCTGGAACGGCCCGCCCGCTCCACCCAGCGAATCCAGATTGAATCCGAAGAAACTGCCACTGGACGCGAGCTCGATACGATCGGGCTGACCATAAGCATAGACCAGCGACGGGGCGGAGTTAGCTTTGAGCGCGGCGATGGCATTCTTCTGATCCGGCGCTACGGCCTGCAAACCGCCGGCAATCGAGCCAAGGACGGAGCCCATATTCTGATAAACGATCGCCGAGAAATTGGTTTGGCCATCGGGAGCCAGCAACGATTTGAAGGCCGCCGAGTGCGTCAGGGTGATCCCCGCGGCCTGCTGGCCGATGGCCTGCGTCAGTAATGCCTGGCTGGCAGCGGCGACCAGATAGCCATCGACGAAGGTGTAGTTGATGGTCAGCGTCGACTTGGCGGATTGCACGGTGTAGTATGTCCGGCCGCTCACCTGGGTCTGGGTCAGACTCAGGCCGGGATTCTGCCCCTGCGGATTCAGTTGATTGGCTTTCGCGACCAGCGTCTCAATGGTGGTCTCGAGGCGCACAGGGTCGTAGACTTCAATGGCGAATTTCCAGCTTGGCGTGGGCAGCACCGGCCCATCCAGAGCAAAAGCCACATCCCCGCCCAGTGGCGCAGCCAGGTCATTCAATACACTGATGCCTGTCTGCGATTCAAACTGCGCTTCCTGGGTGGCGAAATTGGAGTCCACGGACTCGATGGCGCTGAACAACTGCTGAACAGCGGCCTGAGGCTGCACCACTACAAACGAGACCACGAAGCTGGCATCGGGTGAGACGAAATTGATCGCGCCCATGGGCGCCGGGGCGGCCAGCCATGCCGCGATGCCTCGCCTCTGGTGAGCGAACGTCATCACTGCGCGATTCTCAGTCTTGCCACCCATTTCCTTGCGCTCGACCAGGAGGTGCTGCACGTCGGACACGCCGAGTTGGCTCATCACGCTCGGTTTCTCACTGGTACCTACGGACTGCGGCAGAATTTGTTCCATATCCACGCAAACCAGCCATTCTGCCCCCGCCTGATAAGCGCTGGCGATCTGCTGATAGAAGGAAGACTGCGCAAAAGCTCCCGAACCAGGCTGCTGGATGAGCGCGGCCACGGCGCGGAGAGTAGCAGGGTCAGACGACACCGCTACGAAGCCGTTCATCAACAGCGCGAAGACGCCATTTGTGGCAGGCGATGTGGGAAGCGCGGATGGATCTTCGACGATCGTCAGGCTCGGCCCACCTGTGATCTGGCTCACTTGCTGCTGCAAATACTGCTGGAAGCCGGAAGCCGTCACTTGCGCCATGATGAGTGGAGCACTGTATTGCCCGGCGCTTTTTTCCGCGACCGTGACCACCACTTCGTTGCCCAGGTAACTGCTGAACCCTTGCACGGTATTGAGCAGTTGGGTGAGCTTTGCCTGATCATTCTGTGAGTTCCACCAGTCGCGCAGTACCTGGCTCTGGTTCAGGCGGTCCTGAAAAATCTGCTGTGCATTGGCGACCATGCCGCCGATGTTGGGGATGGCCACATAGAGTACGGTTCCATCGGGAACCAGGGGAAGCAGAGCGGAAGAGTAGCGTAGACCCGGGCCGGGCATCTGGTCCAACTGCTTCTGCATCGTGCTGAACTCGGCCAAAAGCGCGAGGTGCTGGTTGAGGTTGCGGCTCCAGGCGATCTCGTCTTTGATCGGAGCGGGCGCCATGGCCGCGCTGGTGGAAAGCTGTTCGCCCGGATGCAGCAGTTTCGTTCGATTGGACTCGTCCACTTGGACCACGCCTTGGAGCACCGCAACCCGCGAGCCCTTGGTGCCGCTGTCGACTGCGAAAACCGTGCCCTTCACGGAAACCAGGCAGTCGTTGGTTGCGACAAAAAGCCGTCCGGTACGCTGCTTGGCGGCCTGCACGATCACGCTGCCGCGTGCCAGATGAATGGTCATGCCACTACGCTTGCGCGAGAGCGAAAGCCCGGACCGCTCGCGCATTTCGACAAGCGAGCCGTCGGCCAGCCGGACCATGGCGCTCGATCCGCGCGCGGTAAGAATCTCTTCGCGTTCACTGAGCCCGGAGCCCGCGGCCACAGGTGAGCTACCCGTGTCGGATACACGATACAAGAAACCGTTGACGCTTTCCACCGTTCCGCGGGGGCCGGCGACGGGGAGCAGATTGTCGCGCGCCTGCCACGCGCCGATTCCAATACCAACAGTCAAAGTCGCGGCGATGGCCCATTTCCATTGCGGTGCAATCGCCCAATGCGCTTTCGCGCGCGGCTTCATTTCGGCGATTTTGCCGGACCGCGCCACTTCCAGGGCGCTCCGGCAAGCGGCACAACTATGGATGTGATCCTCGAACAGCCACACTTGAGCGTCAGGGAGTTGCTTGGCCCGGTAGGCCGGGATCAGCGCGCGAAAGTCGTCGCACGTTCGCAGGACCCCAGGGTCGGAGACGCCCGCGTCAGAGACGCCCGCGGCGGAGACACCAACGTCGGAGACCCGCGCGTCGGAGGTCCGCGCCTCTTGCGCCACCTTTGTCCACACGCGAGCGGCGGCCTGCTCGATCGCGGCCGAGTCCATCTCCTCGGCGCGCATTCCAGCGATCGCCTGATCGAGAATCTGCTCGGAATTTTGTTCGGTACTCATGACTTTTCTCCCAGAAATCTGCTGATTTCCCCTTGCAACTGAGTGCGCGCGCGGTGCAACGTCACCCCCACGCCGCCCGGCGAAAGATCCAGCATCTCCGCAATCTGCGAATTCGAATGGCCCTCGAAATAGTGCAGAGCGAAGATTTCGGCGGTGCGCGGCGCCAGACGTCCAATCGCGCGACGGATGCAATCGCGTAACTCGCGCGCCTGCTGTCGGCTGTCGGCTGGAGCTTCCTGGCTGGCGAGCAGCGGGGCCTGCACATCGAGCGCGACGTGTTTCGAATCGCGGCGGTCGCGCACCAGATCGAGCGCGGCGTTCACCGCCGACCTGTGCAGGTAGGCCCCGACATTATCCATGGGTGGCGCATCGGGCGTGCGCCTCACCAGGCGCATGAACACTGTTTGCAGTACGTCTTCGGCATCCGAGGCGTTGCCCGTGATGCGATATGCCGCCCGCAGCACCCCGGCATGGTGTTCCCGAAAAATCTGCTCCAGATCGGCGGGTGGCCCGAGAAGGGGTGGTGGTGGCGGCTGGGTCATTACAGCCTGCAAGCTCTCCATACACACATATGACAGATTTCGGGCACGATTATTACAGGAGTCGGGCTAACCATAGATGGCACGGACAAGGGGAACGATTTCGGGTGGCACCAGGTGCTCCCAGGGGGCGGCTTGGCGGAGGCGGTCGCGGACTTCGGAGGCCGAGATAAGACTAATGTCTTCTGTTGGTTGCAAGATACTGACGCGGTGGCGGATGTGGGGTGGTGGCTGGTAACATCCATCCCGCGGCGCGACCAGCAACTCGAAACGGGTGATCATCTGGCGGAAGGCGTCAGGCTCGCCATAGTCCCAAGTGACGATGCGCTCGGCGGCGTCGCGGCCGCAGATGAAGAGCAGGCGGAGGTGGTCGCTGTAAGCTTCGCGGCATTCCTCGGCGATTTCCGCGAACAGGCCGCGGGCGCTGGCGGCGACGGAGAAACGGGGTTCGGCGCGTGTGGCGGCGAGTAGCATTTCGAGGCGTTGATGGAACGTCGCACCTTCGTAGGGTTTATGCGGAAACTCGCGCGGGAGGACGAAGAGCACTTCGTCTGTAACGCCTAGTGCGGCTCGCGCCAGGGCGAGGTGGGCGAGAGTTGGCGGATTGAATGCCGCGGGAAGAACGCCGAGTGCTTGCGGGATGCCTTCAGCGCGGCGGAAAAAAACAAGACTCACGTTACCGTTGTAGTACACTGAGGCTCGTTTCGATGCGCACCATTCTCTATTTCCTTTTTGCGTGCACGGCCTTCGCCCAGGATTACGATCTGGTGATTCGCGGGGGGCGGATTGTGGATGGGACGGGGAACCCGTCGTTTGTGGGAGATATTGCCATTCGCGGCGATCGGGTGGTGGCGATGGGGCACCTCGCGAACGCCGCTGCCAAACGGACCATTGATGCCGCGGGGCTCACGGTCGCGCCCGGCTTCATCGACATGCACAATCACTCCGATTACACGCTGCTGGCCGACGGCAACGCACAGAGCATGATCCGGCAGGGCGTGACGACGATGGTGTTGGGCGAGGGCGGGTCAGCGGCGCCGGTCGGCGGAAAGCAGCCGCACGTGACGCGACGGGTGATAATGGGCGGCGGCGAACCGGATTGGACGGACTTCAACGGTTACTTCGCGCGGCTGCTGCGGCAGGGGATTTCGACCAACGTGGCGAGCTACGTGGGATCGAGCCAGATCTGGACCTACGTACACGGCGAGCAGGCGGGACCACCGACAGCCGCCGAGCTCGACCAGATGCGCGCGCTGGTGCGGCAGGCGATGGAGCAGGGAGCGCTGGGCGTGGCCAGCTCGCTGAGCGGGCCGCCGGGATCGTGGATCGACACGGACACGCTGGTGGCTATGTGCGAAGCGGCGGCGCCTTACGGCGGCTGGTATTCGACGCACATGCGGACCGAGGGGCGCGGCGTGTTTGAATCGGTGGCGGAAGCGATCGAGATCGGGCGGCGCGGGCACGTGCCGGTGGACATCATTCACCTCAAGATCGCGGAGCACGCCATGTGGGGGCAGATGCCGGAACTGGTCGCGACCATAGCGCGCGCTCGTGCAGAGGGCGTGCAGGTGCAGGCGAATGTATACCCGTATCGCGCGGGGCAAAACGATCTGGCGAGCATCATTCCACCATGGGCGCACGAGGGCGGATCGGAAGCCATGATCCGGCGTCTCAAGGACCCGGCGCTGCGCCCGCGACTGGAGAGCGAAATCTTCCACGGCATCCCGGGCTCGAACTGGTACGACCACTACACGGCAACCGGCGGGTGGGACGGCATGCTGCTGGTGTCGCTGGCGAACCCGCAATACAAGAAGTTCGAAGGCATGCGGATGAACCAGGTGATCGAGGCTGTGGGAAAACCGCCGCTCGACGTACTTTTTGAGCTGTTGGAGAGTAACGGCGGCTCGGTTCCCACCGTCTACTTTCATCATTCGGAAGAAGACATGCGTTACGCGCTCAAGCAGCCGTTTGTTTCAATCGGGTCGGATGGAACGGCGGTTGCGACGGAAGGACCGCTCGCGGCGGGGCATCCGCATCCTCGGTACTACGGCACGTTTCCACGAGTTCTGGGCCGTTATGTGCGCGAGGACAAGGTACTCACGATAGAGGATGCCATTCGTAAGATGACTTCCGCCAATGCCGCCAAAATCGGCGCCTTCGACCGTGGGTTATTGCGTCCCGGCATGATGGCGGATGTGACCGTTTTCGACGCCGAGCACATCGTCGACAACGCCACGTTCGCCAAGCCGCACCAGTATGCGACGGGTGTCGAGTTCGTAACTGTTAACGGCCATGTGGTTCTCGACCACGGCCAGCACACCGGAGCGCGCCCCGGCACGATCCTGAAACGCCAGCACAGCGGCGGCGCTTAGCGGTAGATTAGAGAGAGAACATGTTCACGTGGATCTGTCCGCAGTGTGGCCGTGAAGTGCCGCCGGCCTACAATGAATGCCCGGATTGCTCGGGCAAAGGGGCTGGCCAGGCGCCTCCGCAGCAACCGGGGCAAGGCGCGCCCGTGGGTGCTCCGCCGCCTCCGCCCGGGTCCTACCCTCCACCGCAATATTCCCAGCCACCGCAGACACAATACGCACAACCGCCGCAGGCGCCGTACGCACCGCCACGGCAGTTCGCGCCAACGCCGCAATATGCACAGCCGCAGTACGCCCAGGCACCGCAATACGCGGCACCTCCGGCCGCTCAGGCGCCAGTTCCGGGTTTCATGCAGCAACCGCCGGCCCGCGGGATCTCACTTCCACCGTGGCTGATGACCATCGGATTCGCCGTCCTGTTCCTGGCGGTGGGTGCGGCGCTGTTCTTCGGCATTAAGCACTTTAGCAGCTCGAGCGAAGCGGCGGCGAGCACACCCACTTCCCGGGAAAGTGCGCCCGCACCGGCCGCAGCGAACACGCCAGCCGCAGCCAAGCAGAACAGTACGCTGCAGAAGTACGTGGAGGTCGCCGGTGTGCGGCTGACGGAAAACTCCGGGAAAATGCCCGAGGTCCACTTCCTGGTTGTGAACCACTCAGGCGCCGAGATAGCCGACCTGGCGGCTAACGTGAACTTGTGGGCGCGTACTGCCAAATCCGACGAAGAGGCCGTGGGAACCTTCGCGTTTAAGCTCGGTTCACTTGGGGCTTACGAATCCAAGGACCTGACAGCGCCGCTCAGCACCAAGTTGCGGGTTTACGAACTTCCCGACTGGCAGAACCTCACAGCGGAAGTGCAGATAACATCACCGCAGTAAGAGACAAGCCCACTTAGTAAGTAAGAGTAGCTCCCGTCAGTGTGAGCTGTTCCCTTGCAGTATATTCAACATATTCGTGGCGTCGTCTACGAAGTACAGGCCATCCTCTCCGAACGCGAGTCCGAACAGCGCGCCGGCTCCCGGAGGATTGCTGGAGTTATCCAACTGTTTTGTGAAGAATTGATTCCCAAAAGGCGTGGTAAAGACCAAATTGCCATCCAGGCTATTCACAGTGGCGATAGTGTCGAGAGGGCCAATGGCTAGGGCCAGCGGACCGTTCAGCGCGCCTCCCTGCGTGACGGTGATGCCGGCGCCAGCGGACGTGTGGCGACGCACCGCATCAGGAATAGCCGCGATTCGATTGCCTAAGGTGTCTGCAACATAGAGGACGTCCCCAAGACCTAGTCCTACGCCAGTCGGACCAATCACCAGGGCGTTCGGATCCGTACGTACCGGAAAACCGGAACCAATCACAGTCATCGAGTCAACTTGTGGCGTGGCTTTACGGGAAACATCCAGCACGATGCGGAGGACGGTCGCCGTATTGGTTGTGGTGGCAACCGTGTTGTTGAGGACATTAGTCACGAAAATCTCCGCGTCATCGCCATCGTCGCGCGCGGTCATGTCCCACGGACCATTGATCATCGAATTCGAAATCGTCTCAACCGGCTTGCCGGTGCTATCCAGCACAATCAGACATCCAGCCCCTGCCGTGGACGCCTGACCATTGGTAGTGGGAAGGCTACCGACAATTACCCCACCGGAGCGCAGCGCAACCAGGGCCGTCGTCAGCCCCACGCCTCCAGGGCAATCCGGAGTGAGTGCGGCGGCGGAAATCTGCGCGAACACACTTAGGTTTCCTCGTGGGGAAATCTGGACGATGGTCGAGCCGGTTCCCTGAAGATTGCCACTGTTGTTGAAGTTACTTACCAGAATATTGCCCTTGATCAGGTTGCCCCGGTTTAAGGGAACTATGGCGACACCATACGGGTTGAGATCGCCATTCAGAGGGACAGTGGATGCCACAGGATTAATGGTAGTGAAGTCGTTGTCATCGGCTCGGATGACGGGGGAGATGGAAGTGAGAACGGCCGCAATTCCCGCAACCATGGCAAACCTGTATCGTGTCATAGTTCGTTCGCTCCAGTATTATGCCTACTCAGGCACTGCGAACGATTCTATGCTGCTACATATGCAGAGACAAGAGCGGTTTAGTACCGCCCATGTTAATTGTGTGGCGCGAGTTTACAAGTCTTATCGGGCTGAGTAAGTGGAGATTGACTTACTGAGGTAACACTTATTAAGGCATGGGAATTATCCGATGTCGGCTGTACAGAACTTACACTTAGTCGCCTCCGGGGCGATAGATTCCGTACAGCGCGGACATTTCTTCGTTGGCGCGGCTGGGGCCTCTTTGATCAACGCCTTCGTGATCATGTACACCACGAGTGCAATCACGACGAAGTCCACCACGTTGCCGAAGAAGTTTCCGTAGTTGATCGCGTTGGTTACGTCTTTGCCACCAACCATCACTTTGGGGCCCAGTTCCCATTTCGCCGTCCGCCACTCGCCGCCAGGGAGCGCCAGGCTGATGACCGGCATGATCATGTCGGCCACCAACGAAGACACCACCTTCCCGGTCGCGGCGCCCATGATGAAACCGATCGCCAGCGCCAGTACTGAGTGCTTGAGCAGAAAGTCCTTAAAGCCCTTCATCACGATGCACCTCCGTTACGTAAGGCGAATGGTACTACAGATGAGGCGGGCTACGGATTTCGGGCTGTGCGCAGCGTCGTCTCGGCAATCTCCGCCTGGCGCGGGTCGAAATGCGGGTTCAAGGCCAACGCACGATCGAGGCTCTTCGCCGCCTCCTGCTGTTTTCGCAGGGCGCTCGCAATCATTCCGGCGTGAAAGTAAAACGCGGGATCCGGAGTCCCGAACCGCAGCGCTTTTCCGGCCGCCTGCTCGGCTTCCGCGTACCGGCCGTTCTTGAACAGCGCCCAAGCCAGTGCGTCATACGTGTAAACATCGCCACGCACGTCGAGTTCGGCCTGGGCCAGTTCCAGCGCCCGGTCCAGCTTCCGGCCCTGATCCGCATAGACCAGGGCGAGATTGCGGTTCGTCTTTTCGTTGTTGGCCTTCACCACCCGGTCGACCACGTCCAACAGCTCCAGTTGCTGGCGCGCGTTAGCCTTTTTCCCGGTGCGTTCATAAAGCTCGGCCAGCGCCGCGGCGTATTCGGGCATCGGCACGACCGCCTGCGCCCGTTTAAAATTCTCGATCGCCTCCGCCAGTTTGCCCTGCGCCGCCTGGACGCGTCCCAAACCGGCATGCGCGGGATGATATCCGGGGAACGTGCGTAACGCCTCAGAAAAGGTACCGGCCGCTTGCTCCAGCCGCCCGGTCTTAAAATAGAGGTTCCCCAGGTCGACCAGGCACCATGCGGTGTTCTCGGGCGCGGGGCTACCGGCCTCGATCGCCTGCCGCATGATAGCGATCGCTCCTTCCGCATCTCCCATCACCCAGCGATAGTAGGAAGCGCGGTTGTAACTCGACTGGTTTGGACGCAGCGACATCATTTTCTGATAAGCGTCGGCCGCGTCGTCGTATTGCCCTAGTTCCATCAGCGCGTCGCCCAGCGTGCCCCAGTTCCATGCGTCGTCGGGCGCGATCCGGATCATCTCGCGCGAAAAGCCGGCAACTTCGGCGAAGTGGTGCCGCTCAAGACCTATTTCGCTGCGTAGCCGGAGAGCCTCATAGTTGGCGGCTTCGGCGGTCAAGGTGTGCGCCACCAGTTTCTCAGCACGCTCGATGTATCCGAAATCCGTGGTCTCGCGCATTTTCTGGATGTAGGCGCCGGCCAGCAGATTCTGGTAATGCAGATCGTCTGGTTTCGAAGCGGCCAGCTTCTGGTAGGCCGCGATCCGCTCGTCCGTCTTCATGTGCGCAGCCGCCGCAAGCAGGCGATCCGAATCGGCCTCCTGGGCGATCATCGTGGCGCAGAACACACCTGTCAAGAGTAGGAATACGCGCATGCCAGACAATAATACGTTTGAGGGCTACGATCGGATTTACTTGGCCATTCCCATTAGATATTGCCCGAGCCGCTCCATGGCGGGCTCCAGAATCGAGCGGTCCGCCGCGTAGCAAATCCGCACCGATCCTTCGCCGCCCGCTCCAAAGGCCACGCCAGGCGCAAGCCCGACCTTGGTTTCCATCAGCAGCCGACGGCAGAACTCGAAGGAATCGGTCAGACCTTCGATTTTGGGGAACAAGTAGAAAGCGCCGTCCGGCTCGGGGATCGTCACGCCAGGCATGCCGCGCAAAGCGTGCAGGCAGAAATCGCGGTTCTCTCTCAACCGGCCCAACATGCTCACCAGTTCGGCTTCTCCGGATTCGAGCGCGGTCTCCGCGGCTTTCTGCGCGAACGATGGAGCGTGCGAGATGATGAATTCGTTCAGTTGTGTGGCTTTCATGCCCAAATCGCGCCGCGCAACCAGCCAGCCTACGCGCCACCCGGTCATGCAATAGCTCTTCGAAAACGAATGCACCACCACCACGGCATCGTCGCGCGTGGCCTTGCGCAGAATCGAAGGCACCGGCTCACCCAGCTTGGCACCCGCGTAGTACAGCCTGTCGTAAACTTCGTCCGCCAGGAGCCACAGCCCGTGCGCGCGGCAGAAATCCAGCAGCCGCTGCTGATCTTCGTCGGTCGCCACCCAGCCCAGGGGATTCGATGGCGACGTATAGAGCACCAGCCGCGTGCGCGGTCCCATGGCCGCTTCGAGCGCATCGTAATCGATGCGATAGCGATCTCCGCACAACGGATGTGGAATCTGCCGTACCACCGCGTTCGCCATCGCCAAAATAGACGAACCGTTGGGCCACGCCGGCGTCAGCACCAGCGCTTCGTCGCCGGGATCGACCATCGCCCGCAGGCTCACATTCAACGCTTGCACGCCGGACGCCGTGATGACGATCTCGCTTTCCGGGTCGAGTTGCACGCCGTGCCATTTCTGATACTGCCGGGCGATGGCGCGCCGTAGCGACGGCAGACCCGCGTTCTCCGTGTAAAACGTGTAACCATCGGCCAGCGCCTTGACCGCAGCCTGCTTGATGTAGTCCGGCGTCGGCAGGTTGGACTCACCGAAGTACAAGCGCAGCACGCCGTCCATCGACATAGCCACTTCCGCCAGTTCCCGGATTCGTGAGTGCGGAACACTCTCGGCGGATTGTGCGAGCGAAGGCATCTCTGCCATTGTGCCAGATGCTTGGTGTGCAGTATCGTTAGACCGTTGTATGTTCCAGCGGTACACCGAACGGGCCCGCAGGTCGATTTTCTTCGCCCGATATGAGGCCAGCCAGTTCGGCTCGAAGATGATTGACACAGAGCACCTTCTGCTCGGTATCTTGCGCGAGCACTCGAAGGACCCGCTCGCCGAATCGGGAACGACGTTCGAGGAGATCCGCAGAAGGATCGAACAGCAAAAGCCTCCCAGCGGGGAGAGAGTGCCGTCGGTCGATTTGCCGCTCAGCCACCAGTCGAAGCGCGCGCTGGTATATGCCATGGATGAGGCGGACCGTCTGAAACACGCCTCGATTGACAACCGGCATCTACTGATGGGCTTGCTGCGCGAGAAGAATTGTTTTGCGGCGGGCGTGCTCCGCGATCAGGGAATCACGATCGAAGCATTGCGAAATGCGCGCGAGCCGCAGGCCATGAGTCCCTGGAGAACGGCAGTAAGCATCCTTCTGCAAGGCATGTTCGAGCGCTACACCGAACGAGCGCGGCGCACGATTTTCTTCGCGCGATCGGAAGCGAGCCAGGCCGGCGCGCACGCCATCGAAACCGAGCATCTTCTCCCTGGTCTTTGGCGGCAACACGAAGGGAATCTGCCGTTCCGGTCAGGCGCGCTGGCGCTGGAGGAGATTCGCCGGGAAATCGACGGCCGAAAGCCGCCCAACCGCGACAACGTGCCGCATTCAGATGACTTGCCGTTGAGCGAGGAATGCGAACGTGTGCTCGCGTTCGCGGCGGAGGAAGCTGACCGTTTGGGGCACGAAAAGATCGGAAACGGGCACATACTGTTTGGTTTGCTGCGGGAGGAGAAATGCCTCGCGGCTGAAATACTCCGTGCTCACGGAATCACGCTCGATGAAGCGCGGGAGAATCTCACTCGAGAAGGAGATCAACCGTCATGAAATCGCGAATAGCCTGGCGGGAAAAACTGAACAGGCCGGCGAAAGTCGTCGACATCACGCCGAGAATGCAGAAGCGATTCGGTTCAGGAAAAATGCTCATCCCCTGCCCCATGGACGTGGACGCGCTCATCCGAACCGTTAAGAGAGGCGTGCTCATCACACAGTCACAGATTCGCGAGCGGCTGGCCCAGGCGCATCAGGTGGATGCGACATGTCCCATAACAACGGGAATCTTCGTGCGCATCGCCGCTGAAGCCGCCGAGGAAGATCTGCGTTCCGGCAAGCAGCGCGTGACACCTTATTGGCGGGTGATTCGCGATGACGGCACGCTCAATGAAAAGTTGAAGAAACAGGCGGCGCGCTTGCGAGATGAGGGATTCGAGATTGAGCGTGGTCCTCGCAAGAACACGCTCCGCGTGCGCGATTTCGCGAGCCACCTCACTTCGCTTTAAGGCTGTCCTGAACCTTGCGGCCGTATTCTTCGGCTTTCGCCAGCACCTGCGCCGCATCCAGGGTCAGTACCTGGCCGTCGCGCACCACTTGCCGGCCGTCGACCATGACGTCACGAACATCACTCGCTTTGAGCGCGTATACCATCTGCGAATAGACATCGTAGAGCGGCACCGCATTGGCCCGGTCCAGCCGGACGACAATGAAATCGGCGCGTTTAGCTGGTTCGATGGAGCCGATCTCTTTCTCCATGCCCAGTGCGCGCGCACCACGAATCGTGGCCATTTCCAGCGCCTGCCGTGCCGGCAGCACCTGCGGATCGCCTGTAGTGACCTTCTGAAGCTTCGAAGCCAAGTCCATTTCCTCGAACATATCGAGATCGTTGTTGCTGCCTGCCGGCCCATCCGGCCCGAGCCCGACAGCCAGATCGAGCGCCAGCATCTTCACCACCGGCGCGATGCCGCTGGCGAGTTTCATATTGCTCGAGGGGCAGTGCGCGATGCCGACGTGACGCGCGCGCAGAATTTCGAGATCCGCGTCATCGGTCCAAACGGCGTGCGCCGCGACGGTGCGGCCGTTGAAAACACCCAGCGCATCCAGCGCGGCTGTCGGCGTTTTTCCTCGCTTGGCGAGTGAGTCATCGTTTTCTTTCTTGGTTTCTGAAAGATGAATCAACAATGGCGCCGAATACCGGTTAGCCAGCGCGCGGGCGCTTTGCAAGGTTTCGTCGGAGTTGGTGTAGATGGCGTGCGGCGCCGGGGCGGGAGTGATCAGCGGGTCGTCATGAAACCGGATGAGAAACTTTTCGGTGAATCGCAGTGCGTCGGCAGGCGTCTTGGCATCCGGCGAAGGAAAGCCGATCAGCGTTTCTCCCAGCACCCCGCGCATTCCGCATTCTTTGGCGGTTTCGGCGATCACGTCCTCGAAGTAGTACATGTCGGTGAACGTGGTGGTGCCGCCTTGGAGCATCTCCATGCATGCCAGCCGCGTTCCCCATCGCACGAAATCCGGCGTAACATTGCGCGCCTCGGCGGGAAAGATGTATTTCTCGAGCCAATCCTGCAAGCGCAGGTCGTCGGCAATGCCGCGTAGCAGCACCATGGGTGCGTGTGTGTGGGTGTTGATGAGGCCGGGAGCGATCAGCGCATCGGGACGGTCGAGGCGCTGCTTCGGCTGGTAGTCGCGGTCGATATCGCGCTTGGAACCCGTGGCGACGATCCGCGAACCGTGAACTGCGACCGCGCCGTTTTCGATGACGCGCCGCCCGGCATCCATGGTGATGACGTAGCGCGCGCTCCAGATCCAATCAACCGGCTCCGCCCATGCACTCCAAGCAATGAGCAACAGCAGACTACAGAAACGACGCATCGAACGGCCTCGGGAAAAGACTGCTTAGACGAAGAGTTTCGGTCTTGCCGCGCGGGTTCGCCAGGATGATATCGATATCGCCGCAGAATTCCCAAAGGATCTGCCGGCAAGCGCCGCAAGGCGGGGTCAGGACGTCTGTATCGGCGGCTACCGCGATCCGCCGGAACTTACGCGCCCCTTCAGAAATCGCTTTGAAAACGGCGACGCGTTCCGCGCAGACAGTCAGACCGTAGGTTGCGTTTTCGACGTTGCAGCCCGTGTGTACGCGGCCTGTGTCGTCTTCGAGCGCGGCGCCCACTTGGAATTTCGAAAACGGCGCGTGGGCGTGCTTACGCACTTCGAGCGCGGCTGCGACGAGTGCGTCCATGTCAGATTTCCAGCCGCGGCAGAAGCGCTTTGAGCAATTTCACCAGCGTGCCGCGCACCGCCTCGCCAGTTACCAGCACTTCCGCGTGATTGATTTTTTGCGGCAAAACCCCGGCCGCCATGTTGGTGACGCAGGAAATCCCGAGGCAGCGTGCGCCCATGTGGTTAGCGGCGATCACCTCGGCCACGGTGGACATTCCCACCGTGTCGGCCCCGATGGTGCGCAGGTAACGAATCTCGGCGGGAGTTTCATAGCTCGGCCCCAGCACCGCCGCGTAAACTCCCTCCTTCAGCCGGACACCCACGTCGTGCGCAACTTGTTTCGCAGTTTCGCGATACGCTCGCGAGTAGGCTTCCGACATATCGGGAAATCGCGGCCCCAGCGCTTCGTCGTTCGGACCCACCAGCGGATTGGCGCCTTGCAGATTGATGTGGTCGGAAATCAGTACCAGCGTCCCGCGCTCAAACGCCGCATTAATTCCCCCGGCGGCGTTGGTGAACACAAAAGACCGCGCGCCCAGTTCCCCGAGAACGCGAACGCCGAGCGCCACATGCGCCGCCGAGTACCCCTCATACAGATGCGCACGTCCCGCCATCACGGCAACTTCCAGTGTCCCCAGCAGCCCGAAAACGAGCTTGCCCGCGTGACCTACGGCGGTTGAGGCAGGCCAGTGCGGGATCGACGTGTATGGAAATTCTTCGCGCCCGATCAACTCATCCGCGAATCCGCCAAGCCCGCTGCCCAGCACTACCGCAATTCGTGGCCGCAGTTTCGTCCGCGCGCCGATCCATTTGGCCGCGTCCGAGATCAAACCAGCATCCCCGCGATACATGCAGACATGAAGTTGGCCATCGACCCTACTGCAACCGATTTTAAACCCAGCCTTGCCAAATCCCCCTTGCGATTGGGCGCAATCGCGCCGATTCCACCAATCTGGATGGCGATACTGCTGAAGTTAGCGAAACCACACAATGCATATGTGGCGATTGTGAACGACCTCGGAGCGAGCTGCGCTTTCAGCGGCCCGAGTTGCAAAAAGGCCACAAACTCGTTGAGTACCAGCCGCGTGCCGAGCAGATTGCCGATCGTTGCGCAATCGTCCCAGGCGACGCCCATCAGCCACGCCACCGGAGCGAACAGCCACGCAAAAATCTGTTGTAACGATCCCGGCAACCAATGGAGGCCATCGAGCGACCGGCCCCAACCCAGAATTCCGTTGACCATGGCAATGAGGGCCAGAAACGCAATCAGCATCCCGCCAATGTTCAGCGCCAGTTGTACGCCGTCGCCTGCGCCCTGCGCCGCAGCGTCGATTATATTCACCGCGGTTTTCTCCACGCGTATGTCCACGCGCCCGGCCGTGGCGGGTTTATCCACCTCGGGCACGAACATCTTAGCCAGCATGATGGTTGCGGGAGCGGTCATGATGACCGCAGTGAGCAGGTGTTCCACTTTAACACCGGCAATTTTGACGTATGCCGCCATCACCGCTCCGGAAATGTGGGCCATGCCGCTCACCATGATGGTGAACAATTCCGATTCCGTCATTCCGGCGATGAACGGCTTGATGGTCAGCGGCGCTTCGGTCTGGCCCATGAAGATGCTGGCCGCGACGTTTAGGGATTCGGCGCCGCTCGCGCCCATAATCTTCTGCATCACCACCGCCATGGCTTTGACGATCATGGGCATGACGCCGAGATAGTAGAGGATCGAGAAAAACGATGCGATGAAGATGACGATAGGCAGCACCTGGAAAGCGAACACAACGCCAAATGGACCGCTCTTGATGCCCAACGGGCCGAAGACGAAGTTGCTGCCCGCTTCGGCGAAGTTGAGCATGGCGTTGACGCCCACGCTGGCATACTGGAAGAGCTTTTGAAAAGGGGTTTTAAGGATCAGGAGCGCCAGCGAGAATTGCAGTCCGACGCCCCAGAGGACCACGCGGAGTTGAATCGCACGGCGATGCGTTGAAAACAGGCAAGCCGCAGCCAGGATCGCCAGGATGCCGAGCACGCCAGTAAAGCGGCCCATTTAGGAGGCAGCGCGAAGATCCGGGCCCGCGCTCACCCGACGACCTCCAGGATCAGCTCCCGATCCTCGGCTTTCTGCGAAGAGACACGGAACGCGCCTTCCACCAGCTCAGACGCCTCTTCTACACGCTCCTCGTTGGTGTAGTAGAGGCGGCACAATACCGCACCGGCATCCACTTTCTCGCCGACCTTGACCTCGAGGATCACACCGACCGCGGGATCGATGCGATCGTCCTTGCGGTCGCGGCCCGCGCCCATTAACGTGGACGCCCTTCCGATATCTTCCGCTTCGATCGCGCTGACATATCCCGCCCGAGGGGATGTGATCTCGCGCATCCCGGTGGCGTTTGGCAATAACTCAAACTTGTCCAGCGCTTGCGGATTGCCGCCTTGCGCCTGGATCACCTGCTTGAATTTGCGATATCCCGAGCCATCCACCAGCTTGTTTTCGGCCAGATGCCGGGCTTCTTCCAAGGTGGGCGTGATCTTGGCCAGGAAGATCATGCGCGCCGCGAGCTCCATGCTGAGCCGGGTGAGATCTGGTGGGCCCTGGTTCATCAGCGTCTGCGATACTTCCATCACTTCGAGCGCGTTGCCGACCGCATATCCCAGCGGCTGGTTCATATCGGTGATCAGTGCTTGCACACGCTTGTCCACGCGCCTGCCGATTCCCACCATCATCTGCGCGAGCCGCCGCGCGTCCACCTGCTTCTTGATAAACGCACCGCTGCCGACTTTCACATCGAGCACCAAAGCGTCCAACCCTTCGGCCAGCTTCTTCGACATGATGGAGGATGCGATCAGCGCAATCGACTCCACGGTTGCGGTGACATCACGTAGTGCGTACAGCTTGCCATCAGCGGGCGCCACGCGGTCGGACTGCCCGATGAACACCAGGCCGATCTCGCTCAATTGCGCCTGGGCCTGCTCGACGGTGAGATCCGTGCGAAAACCCGGAATCGATTCCAGCTTGTCGAGGGTGCCGCCGGTGTGACCGAGCGCGCGTCCGGACATCATGGGCACGATCACGCCAGCCGCCGCCGCGAGCGGCGCCACGATCAGGCTGGTTTTGTCGCCCACGCCGCCCGTCGAATGCTTATCGACTTTGACACCTTTCACACCCGACAGATCCACGGTCTCGCCCGATCGGATCATGCAGTCGGTCATGGTGCTGACCTCGCGGTCTGTCATGCCGGCGAAAAAAACGGCCATCAGGAACGCGGACATCTGGTAGTCGGGTATCTCGCCACGGGTGTAGCCATCCACCAGATAGGAAATCTCTCCTGAATCCAGTTCCCCGCCGTCACGCTTCCGTTGGATCAAATCAACTGTTCGCATGGAAATGAGACACCTAGGCTAACATCTTAAGGCGCTGAAAGTAAAGGAATAGCTCGGCGTACGGAAAACAATACCGGGATCGTTTTCACCGAGTAGCGGTGAAAATGTTAACCTGACAGCGCCCGTTACCGGATGCTATGAATGCTGCTCCCATGTTGATTCGCGTAGCTCGCGTGCTGCGCGAGACCGGTCTGGAAGCAGTGATGATCGGAAATGCGGCCGCTGCGCTAGGGCGCACCGGTGACGACGATTGATGTTGATTTTCTGTTTCGAAAGACGCCGACGAATCTGCGGAAATTGAAGAAGGTGGCAGTGAAACTTGGAGCTGTGGTCTTCAAGCCGTACTATCCTCCCGGTGATTTCCTGCGGCTCTACGCTGAGGATGATGCAGTTCAACTGAATTTCCTGACTGAACGCAGCGGGCAATCCCATGACAGCGTGAGGAAGGTAGCGGTCCAAGTGGATGGAGAAGAGATACTCGTGGAGCCTGTGCGCAAGAAGCCGCCAGGAAGCGGGCGGCCGAGCAGCGCAAAGAAAAGAAAGCCCTCCCGAAGCGAGAAGCTAGGGGCACTGAAACTGAAAAGTGAGCTCACGCTCGACGATGAGATCCGTCGGCTACTGGCCAAGCCTCCAGGCCAGCGCACGCACTTTCTGCGCAAGCGCATCGGGATTGGATCTACGTGTTTGTAAGAGCATGGATCGAGCAGAGTTTCGGAAACCTCGATTCTCGATTTGGCCGATAGCGAAGTTGTCTGGAAGAGATACCGCGAACACGACGTTTGACGAGATCGTAAGAATACTGAAAGCGATCCAGTCGCGAAAACGATCAGAAAGATCGTCACACAGACTAAATACTGGAAATGAGTGAAAACTGGATTTCGAAGACAGCGCTTGAACGGCAATGGTTCAGCGCCAAACTCCGCTTCGAGTTGTCGCACGGAAGCTCTACGCGACGTGAGCTGGAGGACAGGGTCTACCTCTTCCAAAGTGCCGACCAGGATTCGGCAGAACGCAAGGCAGCAGAGATCGGACGCATCAAAGAACACGAGTGTACTACCGATGCCGGCGACGTTCATCGATGGCAATTCATAAGCGTTCTCAAGGTCATGATGACATTTTTGGATACGCCTCTCGCCGAAGGAATTGAAGTATATTCGGAGATCTATTCGGAGCCGTTAGTTGCGCCTGACCGGTAGGGAAACGCAAGAACGGGAGACCTCAACTCGCACTCTCCCACTGCTGATGTTACACCTGCGCGATCGGCACTCGATACCGGCCTTGAAAGATTTCCGCGAATAGCTCCAAAATCTCGTCGTGAATAAGGCCGTTATCCACCAGCAGATCCGGCCCGCGAAGCTCGTGCGGCTCGCCATGCATGCCCGAGAACTTGCCGCCGGCTTCGGCCACCAGCAGGCGTCCCGCCGCCATGTCCCACGGATTCAAGCCGAACTCCCAAAAGGCATCAAGGCGACCGCACGCGACGAAGGCCAGATCAATGGCGGCCGATCCGCAGCGTCGCACGCCATGCGTTGCCATGCCGAGCTGATGATAGAAGTGAATATTGACGCTCAGGTGCCGCTTGCGGCTGGGAAAGCCTGTCGCAACTAGCGCGTTTTCCAGCTTTGCGACCTTGGAAACGTGAATGCGGCTCCCGTTCAAGTAAGCGCCAGCTCCGCGCTCCGCCGTGAACAACTCCTCATTGATCGGGTCGAAGATCACGCCGGCGATCAGCTCGCCTTGATGCTCGAGCGCCAGCGTGACGTTGAAGCATGGAAAACTGTGCGCGAAGTTGGTGGTGCCATCGAGCGGATCGACATACCAGCGGTAGCCCGACGTGCTTTCGTGTCCGCCGCCCTCTTCCGCCACGATGGCGTGCGTCGGATAGTGCTTCGTCAGGCGCTCGATAACTAACCGTTCTGACGCGCGATCTGCCTCGGTGACCAGATCGTTCTCGCCCTTGAGCTCATACGGAATGCGGCGCGCGAAGAAATCCGCCAACAACGCTCCGGATTCGCGAGCGATGGCGACCGCCGTCTCCAGGTAGGACGCCACTAAGCAGGGGCCTCGATCAGATACTTGATGTCGTGCTTGAAGATGAAGAGATTCGGCTCACCGTGACGCGTGATGCGGATGAAAGAAGCATCGAAGTACTCGACGATGCCGGTGAATTCCTCGTTGTTGCTGAGCTTCACGCGCACTGGGGTCTGCTGCTCGATCAAGCGCTTGAGGTATTTGGACTCCTCAAACGTGTGCTCGGGCGCGCGCGTGCCCGATTTCCCTCCGCCTTTGGACGACACTAGTGCTCCTAATGGTTAGGTTTCGCGGGAACTACCGATATCTTGCCGCTCGGACTACCGTACTTGGTTTGTGCCTCACCATAATAGCCATTGCGCGCCAGCACGCGCAATTGCGGGTTGCGGACCCGCACCTCCAGGTGATGGAAGCGGTTCTTGGTCAGCGGAACGTCTTTCGGATAGTAAGCCAGCAGATATTGAGTGCGAAGATCTTGGATCAGGTGCGTGAAGGCCTGGTCCATCTCGGCGCCGAGGGTCGGTAGAAATACGTGGCCGCCGGTACCGAGCGAGAGTGTGGTGAGCGCGTTCTCACCACCGACGTTGCGTCCGGCATCGGTGGGAATTGGAACGACCAGAACCGGATAGATGGCGGCGTCCGCGAGTTGCGCGGCTTCGAGAGCGGCGTGAAAATCCTTGGTGCTGGTGGTATCGCCGCCATCGGTCACAATCACCATGATGTGGCGGCCCTCGCGGCCTTCGAGTTCTCTGGAAGTCAGAAAGATCGCGTCATAAAGTGAGGTACCGGCGTCGCCGTGTAGCAGGCGCAGCCGGTGCTCGAGAGTAGAGGGGTTATGGGTGAAGTAGGCCTGCAAAGTGGTTTCGTAGTTGAAACTGTACAGCGCCACGGCGTCTTGCGGATTGCCCTCGTTGAACAGCGCGTGCAGAAAGCGAGTGATGGAATCGACTTCGTACTTCAGATCCTTTGCGGTCGAGCCGCTGGTATCGATCAGTAACGCAATGGAGAGCGGCTGTTCGGTGCGCCGGTCGAAAATGGAGATTTCCTGCGGCACGCCGTTATCGAGAATTGTGAAATCTTCCTTGGGAAGAGATCCTACGAGTTGGCCGGCCGGATCTTTGACGGTGGTGAGGACGCGCACCAGGTTGACGTCGACGCGGATATCGGCGGGTTGAGAAAGAGCGCTGAGCGCCAGCAGTGCGCCCACTCCGCCGCAGCTAAGGATTCGACGCACGAGGCGCATTGCGGTCCCATTCCCCTTCCACCCAGACCTCACCGTCGACGAAATATTCTTTCTTCCAAATGGGGACCAGACGCTTCAGGCGGTTGATGCCTTCGAGAGCCGCGTCGAACGCGGGCTTGCGGTGGGGCGCGGTGACGATGACGGCCACACTGGTTTCGCCGATCTCCATCCGTCCCAGCCGGTGCACCATTGCGATGCGGCCGATCGGGTAGGATGCCGCGATCTCACGGCCGATCGTGGCGAGTGTCTTGATCGCCATCGGCTCATAGCATTCGTATTCCAGATAGAGAGTCTTGCGGCCCTTGCTGTTGTTGCGGACTACGCCCTCAAAATTGACGACTGCGCCGTCTTCGCCGGCTACGATTCGCTCGACGAGTGCGCGTGTATCAATCGGTTTCCGAGTCAAGGCAAAGAAGTGCCCGGCTTCGTCATCGATCTCGTGCGAATAGGTTATGTCGGCAGCGGCCGAACCGCCGCTCACCGGGGGTAGAAACGCGACCTCGTCGCCGTCGGTAACGCAAACTGACGCATCCGAGAACTCGTGATTGCGGGCCAGAACGATGCTGGAGGACAGCTGCCCGAGGCGCGGGAAACGGCCGGCGTAATGATCGAAAATGCTGCGGAGTTGCGCGCCGTCGGCTACCGTAAGCTGCTCTTCCGAGGAGCCCACGATATCCTTTAACATCCCGAAAAACAGTACTTTGACGCGCATTTTCCAGTTGCCAGTTTAACAGACGGTTGCGAGCGGAAACCGGTTGCGGTCATAATCGCGCGCATGTCCCCACACCAGACGCGTCTGCGCGTCCGCTATGCCGAAACCGACCAGATGGGCGTGGTTTACTACGCAAATTACCTCGTCTGGATGGAGGTCGCCCGTGTGGAATTCTGCAAAGCGCTGGGATTCCGTTACAAGGACATGGAGCGGGACGACGGTGTGCTTCTGGCCGTTGTGGAGGCTCAGTGCCGGTACCGGTACCCGGCGCGGTTCGATGACGAAGTGATCGTGGAAACACATGTGGCCGAAGCCAACTCACGCGTGGTGGGCTTCCACTATGAAATGCGGCTGGCGGAAGGCGGGCGCAGACTGGCCACGGGGTCGACACGCCACATCTTTTGCAATCGGGAGATGGAGCCGGTGCGGCTGCCGGTGAAGTACCGGGCGATGTTCGGGATCCAGTAGAATCTAGTTGAAGTGCTGACTCTGATTCACGCGCGCCGGACGATCGCGTTCTTTTGTATCGCGATAGCGCTCGTTGCCCTTCTGCCCGGCGCGTCCAGCCTGCCCTGGGCCATTCTGACGCCATTCTGGTTGTTCGTAGCGGCCGTCATTACGCTGTACGTATATGGTCCGTTTTCCGGTAAAGATGGTCCACCAACTCCGGTCCTCTCGGTAATTTCCAACCGGGCCCCTCCGATCGCCTAAGCATCCGCCACGACTCCGTCCGTCTTTTGACGGGCTAAAAGCAACCAGTGTTGGCGCGCGGCGCTTTCTTACGCGTCGGGCGATCGGGGGAAGACTAATGAAAACTCGACTTTGCAAAGGGATAGTTTGCATGGCTCTAGGATTCGGTGCGTTGACGGGTATGTATATGCGGCCCGAGGAAATTGAAGAACTCATGTGGACCATGAACCACCCGGTGGTTGAGACGACAATCCCCGACGAGAGCGACAAGGACGATCCGCTGAAGAAGGAGCTACGGGAGCAAGGCCTGAAATTCGACTGACTCGCGCCCAGTTACTGTTGTTGTTGCTCCTGCTGCTGCGGCTCGCTGTGGCGCGGTGCGCTGACGGGCCGCGCGGCGGTCTCCTGCAGGCGCTCCCAGCCCTCGCTATCGAGTGCGGGACGAACGCCTACGTCCACCGAGAGGCGCTGGCCCGCGTGGCCTTTGTACACGCCGCGGACCGGCGGCACGTCGCCGTAATCGCGCCCGTAGGCGACGCGGACATGCTGCACACCCACGACGGAACCGAGCGTCGGGTCCAGGCCGATCCACCCGGAACCCGGCACATACGCTTCGGCCCAGGCATGGGATGCCTGACCGCCAATCACTTCCTCGACGTTTGTGCCGGGCTCAGCAGTGCGGCGCGGAACCAGGTATCCCGAAACGTAACGCGCCGGAAGGCCGCGCATGCGCAGCACGGCCAGCAGCAGATGCGCGAAATCCTGGCACACACCGGCGCCAGTGGTGAGTACGTCACCGATCGAGGACTGCACGTGCGTGGCGCCCTTCTCGTAGCGGAATCGCTGATGAATGGTCTCGATGGCCGCGCGCGCGAATCCCGATACGGCACCGCCGGCCGCGCGTTCGGCGTCGGCGATCAGGTCACGCACCGAAGCGGCATGCGGCACGTAGACGGTGGGCGCCAGCAGGTCGTAGAACTCGTCCAGCTCTTCGGCGCTTGCATCCAGTTCCGCCAGCTTGATGCCGTTCTCGGGCAACGCACGGGGCTGGTGCACCAGCACCACGGAGTCCGACTCTACGCGTAGATGGCGATGTTCGGCCAGCACGTTAAACCGGTGCACCCAATTGCCCAAGGCGTCGACATGACTGGTAGCTCGCGCGGCGGGATCGGTCGAGAGACGGAAAGACAGGCAAGTCTGCTCATCATCCTGCCGGGGCCGCAGATGCAGTTCGTTGTAGCTTTCGGAAACGGGGCCGTCGTATTCAAATTCGGTAACGTGGAAGATGCGGTACCGGTTCATGCCACCACCGCGTAATAGAAGTAAGTGCGCGCGATCTGCTCGCCGATCGATCGGCAGGTATTTTGCATCTCTGTCAAAAACGGGTGTAGCCCGCGCGAAAAGATGTCCTGAATGCGATCGTACATCAGGGTCTCGTGCAGTTTGCCGGTCAGCCGCTCGGCTTCGTTGGCGTAGGAGCCCGACCGCGTTCCACTGATGGCGCGCAATGCCTGCTGTAACGCAGCGATGTTGAAACGGATGGACCGGGGGTGCTGTGGATGCAGGATCAGGAGTTCGGCCACCTTCTCAGGTTCGATGCGCGAGTGATACTCCCGGCGGTAAATTTCATAAGCCGCCACCGATTTCAGTACGGCCATCCACTGATGATTGTCGGCGGCTTCGAGGGCGCGTTCGAGTAGCTGATGGTATTCGACGTCCACGATGCGCGCGGTCATGGAAGCACGTTCGAGCGCGCGGCCGGCCTGCAGGAAGTGCCAGCCTTCGTCGTGGGGCAAGGTATCGTCGGCGACACCGTGAAATCGATGGCTGCCGAACTTGATGGCGTTGCAGAAACGGTGCGGACCGACGGCCATCTCCTCTTCCGGCTTAAACGCCATCACGGCATGATAAAGGCTGTTGACGTCTTCCCACATTTCGCGCGAGATGCGGTCGCGGATGGTGCGGGCGTTCTCGCGAACCATCTGGACGCAGCGCACGATGGAGTCGGGATTGTCCTGGTGGAAGGCGAGAAACTCGAAAACGTTGCGCGCGTCGGGCTGTTCATAGTGGGCGGAGAAGCGCTCCTGTTCGCCGCTGATCGCCACCAGCGGACCCCAGCGCAGGCGCACGGTCTGCGTAGAAGGGTCCAGCAGCATGTGGTAGTTCACTTCGAGGATGCGGGCCATGTCCTCGGCGCGCTCCATGTAGCGCGCGATCCAGAATAGCGAGTCGGCGATGCGGGAAAGCATCAGGCTTCTCCCCGCAGCACCCAGGTGTCCTTGCTGCCGCCGCCTTGCGAGGAATTGACGACGAGCGAACCAGGCTTGAGCGCCACACGCGTCAGTCCGCCGGGCACGAGGACTACTTTCTCACCGTTGAACAGGCAGTAAGGCCGCAGATCGATGTGCCGGCCCGCCATGCCGCCCGCCGCGGGATCGTAGGACGGGCAGCGGGAAAGCCGGATGACGGGCTGCGCGATGTAGTTTCGCGGATCGGCCACCAGCCGATCTCTGAACTGTTCGATAGTAGCGCGGCTCGACATCGGTCCCATCAGCATGCCATATCCGCCGGATTCCCCCACTTCCTTCACCACGAGTTGATCGAGATGCTCCAGCACGTAGGCGAGATGATCGGGTTTAGAGCACAACCAGGTCTCGACATTCCGCAGCACCGGCTCTTCGCCCAGGTAGTAGCGGATGAACTCGGGCACGTAGGCGTAGATGGCCTTGTCGTCGGCCACGCCATTTCCGACAGCATTGGCCAGCGCGACGTTGCCGGCGCGATACGCGCCCATCAGGCCGGGAACGCCCAGCAGCGAATCCGAGCGAAACGTGAGGGAATCGAGATATTCGTCGTCGATGCGCCGGTAAATGACGTCCACGCGCGTCAGTCCATGAATGGTCTTCATGTAAACCACGTCGCCATCGACGATGAGGTCGCGCCCTTCCACCAGTTCGACGCCCATTTGCTGCGCCAAGAACGTATGTTCGAAGTAGGCGCTATTGAAAATACCGGGCGTGAGCAGGACGATCACGGGATTGTCGCCCCCGCGCGGAGCGATGGAGCGGAGCACCTGGCACAACTCCATGGGGTAATGCTCAACCGGCAGCACTTCGTGCAATTGAAACGCCCGAGGGAATGTTCGCGTCATCACCGCGCGGTTCTCGACGACGTAAGAGACGCCGCTCGGTGTGCGCACGTTGTCTTCGAGCACCAGGAATTCGCCGGTCGCGGAATCGCGCACCAGATCGATGCCGGCCACGTGGGTGTAAATACCGTTGGGCACCGAAACTCCGATCATCTCGCGCCGGAAGTGCCGGCAGGAATACACCAGCGATCGTGGCATCCGCCGGTCCTTGAGAATACGTTGCGGTCCGTAGATGTCCTGCAGGAATGAGTTCAGCGCCAGCACGCGCTGCGTGAGGCCGCGCTCGATGTGGTTCCATTCCGAGCGCGGGAGGATGCGCGGCACCAGATCGAACGGGAAAAGGCGCTCGGTTCCCCGGCCGTCGCTATATACAGTGAAGGTAATGCCGTGAAGCAGGAAGGAAAAATCTGCAAGCTGCCGGCGCTCGTCGAACTGCGCGGTTGCCATCCCAGCCAGCTCCAGAAACAGCTTGCGGTAATGCGGGCGTGGCTCGCCCGAAGCGGCGAACATCTCGTCAAAGTAGTCGCCGAGATCGTATCCCCGAAAAAGGGAATCAGGCCTGGATTGCGCGGCCATCGCCACTGGAGGGAAGTGTAACACCGGGGTGGAGGACGCCCAATCCAAATTTCTTTGGGGCCGCATAAGCGGCGCTTGTGGGGTAATCCAGGCAGCATGCTACGACTGGCTCCGGCAATCCTGATCACCGCGGCCGGATCAGTAAATGCTAACGACTTATGGGGAGTAATGTCCCACAACCTCGTATCCGTGTAGTTTGTCATGCCCAGCCGCTGAGCGTAACCGAGCGGCGGAGCGCTGCCGGAGGCGCTCCTCAAGGGGTGGTCCGTTGGAAATGTCTACTTAGTCGCCAGCTAGAACTCGCAGGCCGCTACCTTTTCGTGAGCACCGCCGCCAGAAACCGGAGTTCGGATTCCACTTCGGCGGGATCTGCGACAGTGTCTGCGATTTCCTGGCGAAAGAGCTCCCGGTACCGCTTGCGAAGCCTGTGAATGGCCACCTTGAGCGCTCCTTCTGAAGTGTTCATTTCGCGAGCTAGTGCGGCATAGGGCGCATCGGACTGACCGAGAAGGAACACCTTCAACCGTTCGAAATGCTCGGGGCGGCCGTGCTGCACGAACTCGTTCCGCAATCTCTCAACGACTCGATCGAGGACCGAAAGCGCCCAGCGCCGTTCGAAGATCCGCTCCGGCGTCTCATCGTGCGCAGGCTCGCGTTGGTAGCGGTCCTCGCCTGACGAGAATTCAAGCGGCACAAGCAGGCCGCCGCCGCGTTTGCGCGCGCGTTGGCGGTCTTCTTCGTCGGCCACAAAGAATTTCAAGGAAGTCAAAATAAAGGACCGGAACCGGCCCTTTTCCGGGTCAGCGCGATCGAGATATCGCCCTTCTAGCACGCGCACGAAGAACTCCTGTGTGAGATCCTGCGCCTCATCCGCCGAATAACCGCGGCGGCGCAGATATGCATACAACGGATACCAGTAGTTCTCACAGAGGGATACCAGAGCGGAGCGAGCTTCCTTCCGATGTGGGCCGCCGGCAGCGACCACCAGGGTCCACCGCGTTGTCGGGAATTGGGATGATCCCGGCCGGGTGTGCATGGTCTGGCCGTTCGTCATGCTCTTATCCTCACGGGCATTCCGCTAAACAGGATAAGGAATCCGGAGTTGCAAAGTTACACGCAATTATAGTTGTTTAGCGGACTCAGCTTTAGCTTGTTGGACAACCGGAAGGTCGGGGATCGCACGCTTCCATCGTTGTCAGTCTCTCACTGCAGCCTGGCGTATTCCGCTCTAGCTTGCTGAAGAATCGGGATGTCGGCATCAGCGTTCTGCCACAGTTCAAAGAAGTCCTGGAATGCCTTTTTGGCTTTTGCCGTATCGCCCGCGAGGGCAAAGCCGCGCGCCATCCCTAGCCAGGAGACCGAATAGAACTGTCCCCAATAGGGGTGGACCCAGGTAGCGCCCCAACTGACGCCCTTGTGATCCGCGATTTTTCGAAACTCCGCCGCTGCTTCTGCGCCTTTGTGCAGGCGCAGGTAAGCCAATCCGCGCAAGTAAACCGGTTCGAGGTAAGAGCGCTCATATGACACGGCGGATGCTAGCAGTTCGACGCTTTTCGCCGATTGGTCGCGGTTGAGGGCAATCGCGGCGCGAATCGCGGGTAGCTGCACGGTATTCCAAATCGTTCCGTTTGGAAAGACCTTCGAGGTTTCTGCGGCAAGCTTTTCCGCCCGGGCCGCATCGCCGCAGATCGCCAGCGCCAGCGCGGGACGCTTCAGGTGACGCGCGGTCTGGCAGTTGCCCGCGAGCGTGTCTACCAGCGCATCGGCTTCCTGGAGTTCGGAGGCGACGCTCTTGAGTCCGTTGCGCAACGCCGTCTCCGCGGCCCGTTGGTAGAGGTCGCGCGACTCGCGGCGCCGGCCGTGAACATTTCGGTCGGCTGCCTGCAACCCAAGGCTCAGGTACTCCTCCGGCTTGCCTCGAAACCATTGAATCTCGCGGTCGATGGCCGTCCGATCGTCGTCGACATAAGCGAGTTCGAGGAAACGCTGGTGAATTCTCGCTCCGCCAAGGCCCTGCGTCCGCAATTTCTCTGTTAACTGTCTGGCCTCGGCAAGCCGATCCAGGCACAGGTAGCCGTCCAATTGGCGGCGGTAAGGAGGTTCCGCGTTGGGCTCCAAGCGAGTCGCTTCCAGACCTTCCCGCAATCCCTCGTCGTATTGACCCAGGTAGATAAGGATCTCGCCCAAGTTATTATGGAATCCCCAGAATCGGGGATAGTTGCGGATGCCCGATCGGCAGAAATCAATCTCTTTTTCTGACTCGCCGGTGTTTCCATAGTAGACCTCCGCGATCATATCGCGCTCCCACTCGGAGACACGATTGATCAATGCGAAGGCCTTTTTTGCGTATTCCCACGTCTTGGCCGAATCCCCCGCCTGGTAATACGCGACGGCCAGGTATTCGTAAGCCGTAGCGAAATTCGGGTCGATGCCGACCGCGCGCTCAAGAAACGGCACAGAGTCCAGAAAATGACCCTGGTTCATCACCGACATGGCCTCACTGAAGTTGTGAAGGGCTTCGAGCGATGGCGTGGTGACTTGATATTCCACTGGACGGCTGAACTTCTGAATCGAATCGTGAGATTCTCCCAGCTTGCTGCGAAGAGCCGTCGCGGCGGTTCCCAATGCATTCAAGACGTGCTCTTTGTCTTTAGCTTGGATCTGCTGGCGGGCGAGCGTCGCACCATCCTGGCAAGTGATGGCCTGAAGCGTAATGACGTAGCTTTTCCCCAGGCTCGCGATTGTGCCGCCGATGGTAGCCTCGCCTCCTTCGCGGACGCAGATTTCGTGCGCGGTTTGGTTGGTGACGCGGGCGCTAGGCGGAAGACCCATAAGGCGAAGCCCGCGCTGCATCTGCTCCTCATCCATGATTTTGAGAAACGGCGATTGTTCGAGTTGAATGGTCAAGCCTTGGCGAAGCGTGCCGTCGAAGATCGGGTCGCCCGTCGTATTATCGAAATCCGCCAGGACAATGGTATCCTTCTCGGTCAGCTTGGGTCTGGACGCGAAGTCGCGGTGGACCAGCGACCAGACCATCGCACCGCTTACCAGGGTGATCGCAAGCCCAGCGGCCGCGCCGAAAACGGCCAGTCTCTGCCTGCGAAGAAACTTCCGCGCCCGATAAAGGCGGCTCGGCGGCGATGCCAGCACCGGCCGGTGCTCCAGATATCTCTGTATGTCGGCGATCAGTTCGGCCACCGAAGCGTAA
>DATGZN010000046.1:0-127837 GCA_035297145.1 Bryobacteraceae bacterium | reverse complement strand
GCGCAGGTAGCTCACCCGCACGGCCTTCGCGAGCGCCTCGATATCCGCCAGAAACGGAGCGTCAGGCGACTGGCTGCGCACCGATTCGAGCAGCCGGTCGTAGCCTGCCAACAGTTGTTCCAGCCGCGCGAACGAATCGCGCAAAAACCGGATGTTGTCGCCAACATATTGGATGGGCGTATTGATCTCATGCGCGATACCCGCCGCCAGTTGGCCGATCGACTCCAGCTTCTGCGCCTGCGCCAATTGCCGCTCCAATTCTTTTCGCTCAGTGATGTCGTTGGTGATGGAAAAGGCCGCGATGGTCTCTCCCGAAGCGTCGTATAGCGGCGAATACGTTGCCGCGACGAAGATCCGTTGGCCGCCTTTTGTTAGGCGCGGCCCTTCGCGGCGCTGCACGCCACCATCGCGCAGCCGGCGCAAGATTTCCATCAAATCGTCAACAGCTTCCGGAGGCCAGATGACTGATACGTGACGATCTTTCACCTCGTCTTTCCGGTAGCCGTAGATCCGCTCCGCGGCCGGGTTCCAGCTAAGGACATAACCCGCCAAGCTCACAGAGATGATCGCGGCGTCACTTGACTCGACAATCGCTGCCAGACGCGACAAGCCGCCCTCCATGGCTCTGCGGTCGGTTATGTCGGCTCCGGTCACGAGGAATCCAACTCTCCTTTCGCTGCCCGACGAGCGGATCGGCCGTATCGTCAGCCCCAATAGACGCGCGTCACCGTCCTTTTCGTACGCCAGGTCGTCGCACCGAACCAGCTCTTCGCTTTGTAACCAATCGAGTATCTTTCCCGGGGTCTCAGCGAGGAGCCACTGGATTCCGCAGTTGCCCAGACTCCGCCCAATGGCCTGCGGCACCGGGATGTCGAAGATCTCGGACGCGGTGGAATTCCAGAGAGTGATGCGGCCCTCACCGTCCAGCCCGATCAAAATCGATGGAATGGACGCCAGGAACAGCGCCATCTCGTCATGCGCGGCTCGCAACTCCCAGCTTCGCTCCGCCAGATCCGCGGTGCGCTCTTGAACCCGCACATCGAGCTCATCGCGGGAGCGCCGCATCCCCTGTTCGGCCCGCTCGCGCTCCTCGACTTCGTCCGCGAGGGCCTCATTGACTTGGTGTAACGTAACTACTGATTCCGCTTCGCTTCGGAAAACGGAAAACACGCTGCTGAACAGGCCGATCAATACGAGAACAAAAGACAGGATCTTGAGCAAATGCGCGGCAAAGTAAGGCGCATCATACAGCTCAGGGGAAACAACGAGATAGAAGAGGTGGCCCGATGCGGCTGCGATCAGAGACAGAATGAGCCAGTGCTCAGATTGGCTGGTTTTCCAGCCGCCTCGCTGTAGATATACCAACGCTGCCAAGCCAAAGAAAAGGGAGGGGATCAGGTCCACCGGGCGGTTGAGGAGAGCATGAGGATACAGCGCGGGCGGTAACCGCACGGATGTGAAGACCAGAAACCATGCAATCGTCGATGTGGCCACCACGATATGTACGCCAAGCTCTCCGATCCTGCCGAGCAGCCGCCTCAGTCGCCCGTCCTCGGTTGCTAGGGAACTCAGCAACATCAGAACGGAGAGAAACACGCGCGGTGTCACCCCGCTCCAAGCCGTCAATGGAACCAACGCCGACGGCGTATGGCCCACTAAGAATGAAGAAGTGATCGCCGCGTGGTAACCCTCCAGGAAAGTGGCGCCAAGAAAACCGCTGCCAAGGAACAGGTAAGTCGTGGTTTTCTTTGTGTAGTAGCGCGTGAAGGCAATGGCGCTGGCCACCAGCCCCAACAGCGCCGAAACCGTTTCCATGAGCGTGTGCATTTCGCCGCTCCCATGCCAGCGGGCCCCATGGCACGGGATACTTAGCCCAGCCAGCAGAAGTAGGAACGCTAAGTAGACAAGCGCTCTTTTTCGGGCAGGCTTCAAGGCGGACACCTCTTACTTGTGACTATCGGCTGGTCCATCGTTTTCCTAAAGACCGCGCGCCAATAAGCCGATTCATTGACTGTGGCCGCGATGAAGAGCATCCTGTTCGTGGACGATGAGCCCAAGCTGCTCAGTGGCTTGAAGCGTATGCTGTTCCCCTACGGTGATCTGTGGGAGATGGAGTTTGTCTCGAGCGGCGCCGAGGCGCTCCGCGTGTTGGCGGCATCCAACTTCGACGTCATCATCGCGGATATGCGGATGCCGGGTATGAACGGAGCTGAGCTGCTCAAAGAAGTCGCCAAGCTCTATCCACAAATGGTGCGCATGATCCTCTCCGGAACTTGGGAACAGGATCTCCGCGTGCAAGCGGCGATGGTCGCGCATCAGTATCTGTCCAAGCCGTGCGACCCGGAAGTGCTCAAGACCACGCTGGATCGCGCCTTTGCTCTCCGCGATGTCCTGGTGGAACCCGCCTTGCGCGCTTTGATCTCCCGTACCACGTCCTTGCCGAGCACTCCGGCCATCTACCGCCAAGTCATTCAAGTGTTGCAAGCTCCGGACGCCTCTGCGCAACAAATCGGGGCGACGCTGGCCCAGGACATGGCCATGACCGCGAAGGTCCTCCAACTCGTGAACTCGGCGTTCTTCGGGCTGCGCCGGCATATCACCAGTGCCGAAGACGCGGTAATGTTCCTGGGCATCGATACGGTCAAAGCGTTGGCGCTGTCGGTCTCGGCGTTCTCCAGCTTTAATCCGTCGAAATGTCCGCGGTTTTCCATTGAGAAGCTGCAACAGCACAGCACGGCGGTAGCCGCCATCGCGCGTGACATTGCGAAATCACAAAAGGCTTCCAAACAGGCCACGGACGACGCCTTCGTGGCAGGACTACTGCACGATGTGGGACAGCTAGTGTTCGTGGCACATCACGCAGATGAATATGATCGCGTGCTGTGCGCGGTCGCGGCGGGAGAAAGAACTCTAACCGAGGCCGAGAGAGACACATTCGGTACGACGCATGCCGAGATGGGTGGCTACCTGCTTTGGTTGTGGGGTCTTCCCGATTCCGTCGTCGAAGCTGTCGCCTTCCATCATAATCCTTCCCGCTGTCCTGACGGACAATTCGGCCCGCTCACCGCGGTGCATGTCGCGAATGTTTTGGAACAGACACCGTCAAGCGGCACACCGGCGGCCGGCAACGAACTCGACATGCCTTATCTGGCCAGGATTGGAGTCACGGATGAGCTGCCTGACTGGTCGGACCTCGGCCAGCAGCATCTGCTGAGGGAGGGCGCACAGTGACGCAGCGGATCCTGTTTGTGGATGACGAACCCAAGATCCTCCAGGGGCTTGAGCGCCAGCTTAACAGCAGATTCGAGGTTCAAACGGCCCCTGGCCCGAAAGAGGGTCTGCAATCCGTGCTCCAGAACGGGCCTTTCGCCGTGGTAGTATCCGACTTTCGAATGCCGGGGATGAATGGCATTCAGTTCTTGTCGGAAGTCAAACATGCAAACGCCGATACCACCCGCGTGATGTTGACGGGACAAGCCGACATGAATACGGCCATCGCCGCGGTGAATGAAGGCAGCATCTTTCGCTTCCTTACCAAGCCGTGTCCAACCGAAATCCTTATCGCCGCACTGGATTCGGCGGTGGAGCAGCACCGGTTGATTACCTCCGAACGCGAGTTGCTGGAGAAGACCTTGAGCGGCAGCATCAAAGTCTTGACCGAGGTGCTGAGCCTGGTGAACCCGGGCGCGTTCAGCCATGCCTGCCTGATCCGCAAATATGCCACCCACATCGCCACGTCCCTGAAATTACGCAACGTCTGGGAATGCGAGCTCGCGGCCATGCTGTGCCAGTTAGGCTACATTACGGTTCCGCAGCCGGTGCTGGATAAGGTTGCCGCCCGCGAGGAGCTAACCCCGGATGAGCAAGCCGTCTTCTCCGCTCACCCCGCTGCGGCCGAGCGTTTACTCGAAAACATTCCGCGGCTGGAGGCGGTCGCGCGCATGATTCGAAATCAAAGCAGTGCGCCGCCCCCCGAGGAGCGCTTGGCGGGTTTGTTTGCGGCCACTGACGGCGTGACCATGGGCACCGCAATCCTGAGAACCGCTCTGGAGTTCGATCGTCTCGCCAGCGCTGGCAAACCGCGCCGCGATGCCCTCGCGCAAATGCGCCAATCCGGCGTGTTCCACGCCCGCTTGCTGGACGCGCTCGAAACCGCGGATTTGCAAAGCGTCCAGCGCAAGATCCTCATGCTCAAGGTGAGCGAACTCAATACCACCATGATCGCCAACCAGAACATCTGCGCCAGCAACGGAGTGCTGCTGCTGCCCAAGGGCGAGGAGCTGACCATGCCGATGATCGAAAAGCTGCGAGGCTTCGCCAGAACTGTCGGCATTCCCCAGCCGATCAGCGTGCTGGTTCCCCACTCGACGCATCCCGTTCCAGCCTGAAACCGCTACTCCAGATCAGCCTCCGGATCTGTCCCTTTCCACACACCCTCCGAATCCGACTTGCTCCGCCGGTCATCATAGATCAGCGAGTTCGTGCGATTCTTAGCATTCAGGAGACATAATGCAGCTCGGAATGATCGGATTGGGGCGGATGGGCGCCAACATGGTGCGCCGTCTGATGGAGGGCGGACACGAATGCGTGGTCTTTGACCGGAACCAGGAGAGCGTCAAGCAATTGGCCGGCGAGGGCGCCACCGGCTCCGGGTCGCTGGATGACTTCGTCCGCAAGTTAAAGCAACCGCGAGCCGTCTGGTTAATGGTGCCGGCTGCTGTAGTCGACGATACCGTCCATGATCTCTCGGAGCGGCTGCAGCAGGGCGACATCATTATCGATGGCGGCAATTCCTGCTACGTTGACGACATCCGCCGCGCCGGGGAGGTGGCGCAGAAGAAGCTGCATTACGTTGACACCGGTACCAGCGGCGGTATTTGGGGGTTGGAGCGCGGCTACTGCCTCATGATTGGCGGTGAGCCCGAAGTCGTCCGGCATCTGGACCCGATCTTCAAGACCCTCGCGCCGGGGCGAGGCAATATTCCCAGGACACCCGGTCGCGAGAAAGTGGATGGAACCGCGGAAGAGGGCTACCTGCACTGCGGCCCGTCGGGAGCAGGCCATTTCGTGAAGATGGTGCACAACGGCATCGAATACGGACTGATGGCTGCGTTTGCCGAAGGTTTAAACATTCTGAAGCACGCCAATGTCGGTAAGCACACCCGCGAGGTGGATGCCGAGACCACACCGCTGCGCGACCCCGAGCGGTACCAGTACGATTTCAACCTCGCCGATATCACCGAAGTCTGGCGGCGCGGCAGCGTGGTGGCTTCCTGGTTGCTCGATCTGAATGCCATCGCTCTGCTGGAGCAGCCCGACTTGGCGAAATTCTCCGGCAAGGTATCCGATTCCGGCGAAGGGCGCTGGACCATCATGGCGGCGATCGACGAATCCGTTCCCGTCCCGGTTCTGAGCACGGCGCTCTATGAGCGCTTCTCCTCCCGCGGCGAAGATACCTTTGCCGACAAGCTCTTGTCCGCCATGCGTTACCAGTTCGGCGGGCACGTGGAACAGGCGAAAAAGGGTTAGCTCAAATGCCAGCCACGCCCTCAAATCCCCAGAAAACGGAACCGCCCCAACAACAGCCGGCACGGCCCGGCGACCGCTGCTGCCTGGTGATCTTCGGCGCTTCGGGCGACCTCACGAAGCGCAAGCTGGTGCCCGCCCTCTACAATCTGGCAAAAAAGGACCTGCTGCCCAAGGAGTTCGCTCTCGTGGGTTGCGCCAACCAGACCTTCAGCGAGGACGAATTCCGCTCGCAGGTCCGTGAGGACCTCGGGCAATTCGCAGGCGCCCCGGATCATTGTAAGTTCTGCGACTGGCTGATCGAACGGCTCTACTACCTCCCAGGCGACTTTCAGGATCCCGCATACTATCAGCGGTTGAAGCCGCTGCTGGCACAAGTGGACGAAAAGCACGGTACGCAGGGGAGCTATTTTTACTACCTGGCAACCACGCCGGCCCTGTTCGGGGAGGTGGTGAGCCAGCTCGGCGGAGCCGGTCTGGCGGAAGAAAGTGGCGGCCGCTGGCGCCGTATCGTCTTCGAGAAGCCGTTCGGCCACGACCTTGATTCAGCCCGCGCGCTCAACCGCGAGATCAAGCAGGTACTGACGGAGGATCAGATCTACCGCATCGATCACTATCTGGGCAAAGAGACCGTGCAGAACATTCTGGTCTTCCGGTTCTCGAACGGCATCTTCGAGCCGATTTGGAACCGGCGCTATATCGATCACGTTCAAATCACGGTGGCAGAGACGCTGGGCGTAGAACAGCGGGGAGCATACTACGACCATGCCGGCGCACTCCGCGACATGGTGCCCAACCATATTCTGCAATTGGTGACGCTCACCGCCATGGAGCCGCCCGTTTCGTTCCACGCCGACGCGGTGCGCGACGAACAGTCTAAGATTCTGCATGCCATCCAGCCGTACGCGCCGGAGGACGTTTTGACGCGCACGGTGCGCGGACAGTACGGCGAGGGCGTGGAGGACGGCCACCCAGCCCCGGCGTACCGTTCCGAACCGAACGTCGCTCCGGATTCGCAAACCGAAACTTTCGTTGCCCTGAAACTCTCAATCGACAACTGGCGGTGGGCGGACGTGCCGTTCTACATTCGGACCGGCAAGCGGCTGGCCCAGCGTGTAACCGAGGTGGTGATTCAGTTCCGCCGCGCGCCGTTCGTACTGTTTCGGGACACGCCGGTTGAAAACCTTGGCCACAACCTGCTGACCATGCATATTCAGCCGGACGAGGGCATCTCCCTGAAATTCGGCGCCAAGATCCCCGGCCCGGTGGTGGACATCGGCGCGGTTAAGATGGACTTCCATTACCAGGATTACTTTGGCAGCGAGCCTAGCACCGGGTATGAGCGCCTGCTCTATGACTGCATGATCGGTGACGCGACTCTGTTCCAGCGGGCGGATATGATCGAGGCCGGCTGGAGCGTGGTGCAGCCGGTGCTGGACGTTTGGAAAGCGCTGCCGCCGCGCAACTTCCCCAACTATCCGGCCGGTTCTTGGGGGCCGAAGGAAGCTAACGATCTCTTAACACGCGACGGACGCCAGTGGCGGACGGGTCAGTGACCGCGCCGGGAACGCAGAATGTCCTTGCCCGGCTCGATTGCCGCTTTACCGCAGTTTTTCCTGGTCGCGTTGACCTCCATTTTCGTTTTGGTTGACCCCATCGCCGCTATCCCCACGTTCCTCATCATGACCGCAGGGGCCGACCAGGCGGACCGGCAGCATATGGCGCGCCGCGCTGCCTGGACCTGCTTCCTGGTGCTCTCGTGCTTCGCCGCCGCGGGCACACTGATCTTCAAGCTATTCGGGATCACGCTGCCGGCGTTCAAGATTGCCGGCGGAGTGATCCTGTTGCTGATCGGACTCGACATGCTGCGGGCGCGCCGGTCCCCAACCAAGGAAACCCCCACGGAAACCGAGGAAGGCGCGGAGAAGGAAGACGTGGGAATCATTCCGCTGGGTGTGCCGATGCTGGCCGGTCCCGGCTCCATCTCAACAGTCATGGTTCTCATGAGCGGAGCCCCGGCCATCTGGTACGCAGTTCCCATCCTGGTGGCGATCGCCATGACCGCATTCGCCTCGTATTGGATTCTGGCGGGCGCGGACCGCGTCCGCGGCTATCTGGGCGAAACTGGGATCCGCATTCTCACCCGCATGATGGGGCTGCTGCTCACCGCCATCGCGGTGCAGTTCATCTTGAATGGTCTGGGGGATATCGGCCTGGTGAGAAACGCATCATGATAGCCCAAAAACAGCCATGGCGAGATTGCAAGTTGCTCTACGCCCTGATATCATCGATTCTGGCAGTAGAGCGGAACCCTTCCCCTTTGAAAGCCAGAATCCAACCAACGGAGCAAAAAAGTCACTGAATGAGTTTCACTGTATTTCTCGGCAATCTACCTACGTGGGTCACCGCCGATGACATCAAAGGATGGCTGTCGGCTGAAGACCTGGTAGCGGATTCCATTAAGGTGATCCGCAACCACGAAACGCAGGAGTCCAAAGGCTTCGCGTTTGTGGAGGCCCCCACGACGGAGGAGATGCAGTCCATCATCCGCCGTTTTGACCGCGCGCCTCTCGAAGGCAAGCTGCTGCGCGCCAACCCGGCCCAGCCCGCTAAGGGCAAAATCACGGGCCCAGCGGTTGTAGCTCCCGCGAGCCGTGATCAGCAGCAACAACGCCGTCGCGTGAAGCGTCCTAAGGAAAAAGAGCAGGTCCGAAGCGCCTTCGCCACCGAACTCGCCAAGGCACTCTAAATCCCAGGCAATCGTCACACCTGTGAACGGCAGGCACAGGGTATAATGCGTTAAGCCTTTGTAGGGAAATGCCTTCTGTCGGTGGCCATGCCGTTGCATTCTCCTGCGTCATGAAATGCGCACTGATTAGCCTGTTGATCTCGGGCGCAAGCTTATGGGGTGGGAATCAACAGCCAATCCTTCAGCCAGTCGAATTCAACGTCAATTCCAGATATACAGTTGAGGCCGTGGAACTTCCACGCGAGGCCGAGTCCGGCATCAGCCGCGGCCTTCGGCAGGATCTTGAAAGACTCATCGGCCAAAAGTTCAATCCCACCGCTATGAACGATGTGGCGCGACGCATTCGGGATGAGCTCAACGTACGGAAGGTCGTCCCCAGACTTCTGCGCGGCAGCTCGCCCGACCACGTGAAGATCGTCATGGACGTAGCCGGGAAGCGGGTTGATCTGTCGGTTCCGCGGCTCCTCTACCATTCGAGCGAAGGCTTGAGCGGATCCGTGAATGGCACACTCATCGCCGGCGACAGCCGCTTCACGGCGGGCTTGGTAAGCGACGGAGACGAACTGGTCGAGCGCTTTACGGGCATTCGGACACGCTATGAAAACCGGCATCTCGGGAGCGACCGCGTACGCCTTCGGTTCGAATTTGACAGCTACCATGAGCAGTGGAACCATTCCACTCTCAGTGCCCTCGGTCAGGATAGCCAAGTGGCCGGCCTGTACCGCACACGGCAGAATTTCGAACCGGTTGTCACCATCCAGGTGGCCAAACCGCTGACCGTTTCTTTCGGCGCCGGTTTTCAGCGTTTTGAGACGGAAGGGCCTGGCGAACGCACCCAATTGGCAAATGCGGCCATCACGGACGTCCAGTACTTCCAGCAGTTTGAAGGTGGAGTGTTCGGCCAGCAGAGCTTGCAGGCGGACTACAGCCTGCGCGTAGCCACGAGAGCGTTGGACAGCGATTACGCGTACTCGCGGCACCGCTGGGAACTGCGGTATACGGTTGCGCGAGGCCGCCAGTCGCTCTCGGAAGAGGCCGTTGGCGGATTCATTCTGGGCCCGGCGCCTTTGTTCGAGCGTTTTCAGCTCGGAACCAGTTCGATGCTGCGAGGTTGGAACAAGTGGGAACTCGACCCCTTAGGGGGGAGTCGGGTAGTCTACAACTCGGTCGAATACCGCTACGGCTTCTTTGAAGCATTCTATGATGCCGGGGCCATTTGGGACCCTGGCCAGGATATGGTGGTGCGGCACTCGCTGGGAGTCGGGGTGCGTAAGAACTCGTTCCTGGTGGCGACGGCGTTCCCCATCCGGGGCGGACGGGCGTCACCAGTATTTATGGTCGGCATGAACTATTGATGCGGAAGGTCACCAGACCATGGTGGCTCACGGCGGGCTTAGGCGCGACCCTCCTTTCAGGGTTGGCCGCCCCAACCCTAGAGGTGCGTCTGGACCGCGACGATCTGCATCTGGATGGCGACGACCTGCGCGTTTCGGCCCCCGCAAAGTTCCAGTTTCTTTCCGGCAAGCCGCTGGAAAAGTTGAAAGATGGCGCAACCCTGGTGTATCTCGCTCAGCTTTCGCTCTCGGCTTCGAGCGAGGCCAGCACGCCATTGGTCCGGCCTGCGGTAAACCGGTTCGTGGTCAGCTACGATGTCTGGGAAGAGAAATTCTCCGTGACCAGCACCGGTGTGGAGCGGGCCACGGTGTCTCACCTTTCGGCGACGGCGGCCGAAGGCTGGTGTCTCGATCATCTGCCGCTGCTGATCGATGGCATTCCCCACGACAAGGCCCTGTGGATCAAATTGGAGCTCCGCGCGGAAGATGCGCGCGACCAGGCCGGGGTGGTCGGGGACTCGGGCATCAATCTGACGCGGCTGATCGAGGTTTTCAGCAACCCGGCGCGGGCGCAGCAGATGCACTGGGAGGCCAGCGCGGGCCCACTGCGCCTCGAAGACATCAAAAGAGAGCGCCGGAGCTCACGAAGCGGGTGAATCGGCTTCGCAACAAGCTTATTCTGGTTTTCCTCGCCGCCACGGTTGTGCCATGGGGCGCCACACTGTGGATGACGACTTCGTTTCTGGACCGCAGCCTGCGGTACAGGGCAACGCGGGAGTTGGATGATCTTTCCCAATCATTGCATCGAACGGGCCTCGCCTTCTACAACCAAGCTTGCCAGGACTTGAAAAACGACGCCGCAGCCAGCCGGGTTGCACCTCAGCGGTTTGCGGCCAAGGATCTGGCGGCGTGGGCGGAGCCGCTGCGCAGCTTTTGGTCGAGCGGCGATCAGGATGGATGTGTGCGCGAAGGCGCTGAGGGGGACCGGCTGGAGTATTACGTGCGCCGCCCCGACGAAGTGCTCGTCTACTCGCGCGCTCTTCCGATTGCCATGAACCGACTGTCAGAACAGTACAAGCGAGCGCGGGACCTCGTCTACAAGGAGCAATCGCGCGATCTGCCTCGCGGTTTCATCAGCGCCTGGGTGCTGCTGGCATCGCTCGTGTGGCTCGGATCGCTCGTCTTTCTGGCTTTCCTGGCGCATCACCTGAGCCAGCCAATCCAACAATTGACGGCGGGGCTTTCGGAACTCGCGGCCGGCAACTTCGCCGTCCGGCTCAAGAGCCGCCGCGATGACGAGATCGGGCGCGCCATCGAAGCATTCAACGACAGCGCCGAGCGGCTGGAAGAAAGCCGCGACCGCCTGATCTACCTCACCCAGCTCGCTAGCTGGGAATCTCTGGCGCGCAAGATGGCGCACGAGGTGAAGAATTCACTGACGCCGATCCGCCTGACCGTGGAGGAAATGGTGGCTCGCCAGAGCGGCGCCGATCGCGTCTTCCTGGAGCAGGCCAAGCAGATTGTTGTCGAAGAAATCGAGAGTCTGGAGCGGCGTGTGCGCGCGTTTTCGCAATTTTCCGCGGAGCCGCCGGTGCGCCCGGTCGAGTTGAATCTGAACACAGTCGTCGAGGATCGTGTGGCGTTTCTCAAGACCGGACATCCGGAGGTCAATTATGCGCTGCGCCTCGAGCCGGAAGCGCTGCGGACCGTAGCCGACGAGGATCTGATCAAAGGCATTCTGGTGAACCTGCTGGAGAACGCAGCACACGCGGCGGGCGCGGGTGGGAACGTGCTGGCGGTAACGCACTCTTTGAATGGTCACGTGGCCGTCGAGGTTCACGACTCCGGACCGGGCTTGAGCGAGCAAGCCCGGCGGACCTTGTTCCAGCCCACGATTTCATTCAAGAAGCACGGCATGGGTCTCGGCCTCTCCATTGCGCGCAAGAGCGCGCTCATTTCCGGCGGCGATATCGTCCCGGTGGCTGGCGAACTTGGTGGTGCGGCGTTTCGTCTGGTGCTTCCCAATGGCTCTCATGGCCTCGAAAAAAGTTCTGATCGTTGACGACGAAGACAACATCGGCCGCTCGCTGCGCATGATTCTGGAGCGCGAGGGCTATGGGGTCTCGATTTGCCGCTCAGTGGCGGAGTTCCGCACGAATACCGAGGCGCCGCGCGCCGACCTATTTCTGTTCGACATGCGCCTGCCCGATGGAAACGGCATCGACCTGCTGCGCTCGGTGCAACAGAACGGCAGCCTTGCGCCGGCCATCATGATCTCGGGCCACGGGACCATCGCCGATGCCGTGGAAGCCACGCGCGCTGGGGCCTTCGACTTCCTGGAGAAGCCGCTCAGCCGCGAGAAGGTCCTGGTCGCGCTCAAGAATGCGCTGGAGCACGCCAGCCTGCGCCGGGAGAATGAGCGCCTGCGCGAGCTGGTGGGATCGAGTCCGAAGATGATCGGATCGAGCCCGGCATTTCTGCGGGCGGTGGAACAGGCGTCGATGGCGGCGCGATCGGACGCGCGTGTGCTGCTGATCGGAGAATCGGGTACCGGCAAGGAATTGCTGGCCGAGCATATCCACCGCAACAGCCCGTTCGCATCCGGCGCATTCGTCAAGGTCAACTGCGCAGCGATTCCCACGGAGCTAATCGAGAGTGAGCTATTTGGCCATGAAAAAGGCTCGTTTACGGGCGCGGCCGGGATGCGGCGAGGGAAGTTTGAGTTGGCGGACGGCGGCACGCTGTTCCTTGACGAAATCGGCGACCTGCACTCGGCGTCGCAGGCAAAATTGCTCCGTGTATTACAGGAGGGCGAGTTTCACCGGGTGGGCGGTGAACAATCCATTCGCGTTTCTGTGCGCGTCATCTCGGCAACTAATCGCGAGCTGGCGTCTCTGGTAAGCCAGGATAAGTTCCGCGAGGACCTCTACTATCGCGTAAGTGTCGTGCCGATTCGAGTACCGGCGCTGCGCGAGCGCGTGCAGGACATCCGCCTGCTGGCCGAGTATTTTCTCGATGATTTTTGTGCACGAAATAATTTCAAGCCGAAGGCACTCGCCGACGACGTCTATCCGCTGTTGGAGAGTTACGCGTGGCCGGGCAACGCGCGCGAGCTGCGCAACGCCATCGAACGCATGGCCATACTGACCACCGGAGAGCGGCTGACCAAGGAATCCATTCCCGTGGAGATCCGTGTGCAGCGCGATTCGGCGCCGCGATCGACGGTGCAAGAAGCGCGTGCCTCCGCCGAGCGCGAGTACATTCTGCGCGCACTCGAAGAAGCCAACTGGAACGTCTCCGGCGCCGCCCGGGCGCTCGGCATGGAGCGCACCAACCTGCACAAGCGGATTCGAGCACTGGGGATAGCGAGAGAGAAGTAAAGCGACCCTCTGGGCATGTTCGATTCCGGACGATTCGCGCTCTTCCTTGCGGCGGCATCCCTGTTGGCGATCACCCCGGGACCGGGAATATTCTACGTGGCGGGGCGGTGAATACCGCGAGAAGACCAGGGGCGCGCAGGCCAGAGAGCAGCGGAATCTGAACCAGATGGCAAAAAAATATAACATCGATCGGAATGCATTTGGTGAGTTTGTCGAAGAAGAGAATACTATCGAGGGAAGGGGGGAGTTCAACCTAATACGGCTACCGGGAGCTAAAGAGTTAGTGGCCAGGTACAGAGCTGCTGGAGGAAAGTAAATGTCATACCGCAAGGAACGATTTAGGCTGCGATTCCGTGGATTGTCAGAAGAGGAGCGCGGGGGCATCCGGAGCGCGCTGCCCGAGGCTGAGACTAAACAAAGGGGTAATATTCTAATGCTCGAAATGGGCCAGGAGATGGACTTGGAACGCCTCTACACCGCACTTGAAACCCTTCAGCTTGGACCCAAGCAGTTCGAGGTCATCGCTTCGGTCGTTACCTCTAGCGAAAACGGCGGGATCGAGTTACCCGGATATGTCTTGGACCTAATCAGGCGTACGCGCTGCGGCGTTGGCTTCTCATTCGTCAACACGGGACCTGGTGAAGTCGAAGACGATCACGAGACGCAACCCGCTGCTTGGCAATGACCGGCACTTCCACTGTGCGGAGCGACTAGGTGACGGGAGAGCGCCAAGGTCCCGAGGCGACCCTCACGAGTACGAAGCCGAAGTCATCGGATAGACACCATCTAAGCCTTCAATCTCCCTCCAGTGATTGTTCGGTCGGCGGTCGGGTTCTTTTTCGCCGTGGCGCGTGCAAGCTCGTCGTGGATTTCTCGCTTCCTCTTCTCGCGGCGAATGCGGTTGGATTCCTTAGGGCATCGTCTTAAGAGCAGCGTCCCGTTTCGCAGGCGCCGACGGACCGCGTGCGGGCTGGTGATGATCGGGTTAGGGGCGTGCGTGGCTGTTAGTGACAGCAAGTAACTCAGACAAATCGCGCGCGAGCGACCTCAAAAATTCGCCCTGGTGAGTTCGCGGAAAGAAATGGCCACCCGGAAACACTTCCAGTTTGAAAGATTCCGTGGTCTGCACTGCCCAGTCCTCCAGATGCCCGGATGTGATTCTCGCATCATCCGCGCCGCCGTAGGCGCAAATCGGACACGCGGGCGGCGGCCCATCCTGGTAAACGTATTTGCGATACAGCGCAGTGTCGGCCCGCAGCGCTGGCAGCGCGAGCTGCATCAGCTCATGATGATCAAGTAGTTCTTGTGGAATGCCATCGAGCCGGCGCAGCTCCTCGATCAGCTCGTCGTCTGAAGGCGGCGGTGGCGGTACATGATCACACCGTAACTGAGGCGCACGGGCGCCGGAGACGAAGAGGCACTCTGGACGAATGCTCAGCGAGCGAGAGCGATTCGGCACCGCGATCGACGGTGCAAGAGGCCCGCGCATCCGCCGAGCGCGAGTACATTCTGCGCGCACTCGAAGAAGCCAACTGGAACGTCTCCGGCGCCGCCCGGGCGCTCGGCATGGAGCGCACCAACCTGCACAAGCGGATTCGAGCACTGGGAATCAGTAGAGAGAAGTAAGCGATACTTTCTCTATGCTCGATTCCGGGCGCTTTGCGCTCTTTCTAGTGGCGGCGTTCTTGCTGGCCGTAACCCCCGGTCCCGGCATCTTTTACGTTCTCGCCCGCAGCCTCGCCGGTGGCAGGCGCGAAGGCGTGGAGTCCTCGCTGGGAACCTTCATCGGCGGCTTGGTGCATGTGTTTGGCGCGGCGTTGGGAATTTCCGCCCTGCTTGCGGCGTCTGCCGTGGCATTCGCAATCGTGAAGTATGCGGGAGCGGCGTATCTCGTGTATTTGGGCGTGCGGATGATCCGTAGCCGCAACGCGGAGCCGGTTGCGGAAGGTGCGCCTAGGCCGTCCGGGGGCGCCTTTTCGCAAGGCATCGTAACTGAGGTGCTGAACCCGAAGACGGCGCTGTTCTTTCTTTCATTCATCCCGCAATTCATCACGCCGGCGCTAGGGTATGTTTTCGTGCAGTTCCTGCTGCTGGGCTCGATTTCGGTCCTGCTCAACACGAGCGCGGATCTGGTGGTAGTGATGTTCGCCGGGCCGCTGGGACATCGTCTGAAGAGTCGCGTCAAGTTTCGAAGGCGCCAGAGAACCGCGTGCGGACTGGCGATGATCGGGCTAGGCGCGTGGGTCGCGGCGACTGACAGCAAGTAACTGACTCACATCGCGCACGAGCGTTGTCAGAAATTCTCCCTGGTTCGTTTGCAGAAAGAAATGCCCGCCGGGGAACATTTCCAGTTTGAACGCCCAAGTCTGCTCCGCCCAGGCCTCGAGATGCTCGTGCGTGATCCTCTCGTCACTCAAACCGCCGTACGCGCGAATCGGGCAATCGAGCGGCGCCGCGTCATGATACACGTAGTTGCGATACAGCGCGGTGTCGGCCCGCAGAGCAGGTAGCGCGAGCTGCATCAACTCCCGATGTTCGAGAAGATCCTGCGGTATGCCATTCAGCCGCCTGAGTTCCTCGATCAGCTCGTCATCGGAAGGTGGTGGCGGCGGTACGTGATCGCGCCTCAATTGTGGCGCCCGCGCGCCGGAAACGAAGAGGCACAGTGGGTGGGTCGTAAGCGAGCGCGCCAGCTCGAATGCGATTACCGCGCCCAGGCTGTGGCCGAAGAAAGCGAAAGGGCGATCGAGATACGGATGGATAGCTTCGCGTAGCGCCGGGATCAACTGCTCCATCGAGTCGAAGGCCGGCTCATTCAAGCGTGTTTCCCGTCCGGGCAAGCGAACTGGGCACACGGCGATATCTGCCGGAAAACGTCCCGCCCATTCGCGGAAGACGCTCGCTCCACCGCCCGCGTACGGGAACGAGAACAGCCGCAACTTTTCTTTGCTGGATTCCTGAATTGACGGGAACCACAACGCGGCAAGTGTCTTCCCTGCTCGCAAGCGCAGAGCAAGCAACTGGCGCTTTTCCGGAGAAAGCTTGGCCAGCGGATCGACGGATGACTCAGCCGTCTCAGGTAACGCGGCCGCCTTTGACTTCTGCAGAGTCTGTTCCAGCAGCCGCTCGAATGGAACCACACTCAGGCTATCGGCATAACGCAGCGCCGCAGTGCGCGAATCAAGTGCAAGCTGCTCGTAGTGGGCGCGATCCGAGAGCAGCCGCTCAAGCGCGGCATACCACGGACCGATATCCTGCTCGGAAACATCGGCAACCGGGACCATCTGCTCATCCACGCGCTCCTGGTATTTGGCAATCGGAGTCACGGGGAGCAGGTAGTCAACGCCCAGCTTGGCTTCGGGAATGCCGCCGACGTTGCTGGCGATAACCGGTACGCCATGGAGCATGGCTTCGACCACAACACGCGACCGCGCCTCCGCCCACAGCGAAGGAACCAGCAGTACCCGCGTGCGGGCGAACAACTTGGCGATGTGATCAACCAGCGGCAGAAGCGAAACATTTGGATGCTGCTCAAGCGCCCGCCGGTCGGCATCGGTGGTGCCCCACATGGGCACTGACGCAAAACGCACTTGCGGCATACGCTCCGCCAGCGACAGGAAAATCGAAATGCCCTTGACGGCGCACGGATTCACCATCGTGACGAATTCGTTCTCGAAGCGCCCCAAAGGCGCATAAGGACCGGGATCCAGCAGCGAAATGGGGACGTGCACAGCTTCCAGTCCGCTATGGCGCCGGATGTAATCGGCCACGTACTGGCTCACCCCGACGATCGCATCCACACGTCGCAGCATGTCCGTCTTGGTGGTGCTGGGAAATGCGCAATCCGGGCCGAATGGCAGAGCCAGCGTGGCCCGTGCGAGAAAAACCACGCGGGCATCCGAACGCCGGGCCGGTTCGAGCAGAAGCTGCGCCGGGTCATCCGTCGATGCCAGAATCACATCCGGCCGGAACGCGGTGATCTGTTCCGAGAAGTACTTGCGAAGGCCCGGCTGATTCGTCACCGTATGCACTTCGACGCCGCCGCGATGAAGCGTCACCACACCGTGATCGGCCGAGCCCACACTCACATTGCGCGCCGCCAGCTCGCTCAGGAACACTTCATGTTCGCCCGGCCCGAACTTGCTGATCCGAGCCACAACCAGGCACGTATACCCACGCGCGACCAGCGCTTCCATAAGCAGGCGGTTGGATTTATCGCCGCCGCCGTGCGCCGGATAGTAGCGGGAGTTTTGCGCGAGCAGAATTCGCATAAACGCGCCGCGGCTACTCGCCCGAGCGTGCCCGAAGGCGTTGGAGGAGCAATGCCCGCTTTTCGGCCGACAACCCGGCGAGCGGATCTTTCTGAAGCGCTGTGGGACGCGCAGGCTCTAGCGACAGCAGGAATTCCTCGAGTTGAGAGGGCCGTAAGCCGGAAACAAAGCGCGCAGCGGCATCCCGCGCGGCGGAGGATTCGCGTCCGTACACACCACGGTCAAAAAGAAGCTGGTCCAAAGCTTCACCCCATGGCGCAAGATCCTGATCGGGCAACACGGGACGCGGCAATCCTTGATCGTCGAATACCGCATCGTACTGTTCAATCGGCCGGACAGGAATCACGAAGCTGGTTCCCAATTTCGCTTCCACCAAACCACCGGCATCGCTGGCCACAACCGCAATTCCGCGAAGCATCGCTTCCACCACGATCAGGCCGAAGCCTTCGAACCAAAGCGAGGGCATCAACAAGACACGCGTGTCCTTCAGCACCTCGTCGATGTGTTTGCAATTGCGGAGAACGGTGACATTGGACTGCGCGTCGAGCGCGCGCCGATCCGCAGCCGTCGTTCCCCAGCCCGGCAGAGCGGCGAGCTGGCGCTGCGGAAACTCTTGGGCGAGCAACAGAAAAATCGAAATGCCCTTCACCGCACACGGATTGATCATGGTGATCCATTCGCCCGACCCAAACTGCGGAAACGGTCCGGGGCCGTAGATGGGCGGATGGATGACCTCGGCGCGCCGCCCCAGGTGTGTACCGATGTAGTCCGCGGTGTGATGCCCGATAGCGATGATCGCGGCGGAATTCGCCACCAGCTCCGCGCCTTCTCGATCGGGACTCCAGCTTGCCGGGCCGAACGGATAGAATTGTGGCGTGTGGGCCAGATAGACCACGCGGCCAGGCGCCGCTTCATGAGCCGCGCGCAGTAATCCCTGCCCGATGTCTTCCGACGAAACCAATACCCAGTCGGGTTGAAAATCGCGAATCCGTTCTTTGAGTGCCGCCGCCCGCTTGACCGGATCGGCTACCGCATCCAGTTCGTGAGACGTGCGCCCGGCCTCTTGATCCTCAGTCTCCCGCCGAATCTCAGCCAGTTTCTCGGCCGTGCCGGCAGTCAGCGCCCCCGCGACGATGCGGCACTTGTGGCCGTGAGAGGCGAGCGCATCGAGCCAGGCCAGATTACTGCGGGTCGAGCCGCCGCGCGGCGGAACATGGGAAGCGCTCGACGCAAGCAGGATGCGCATGGCGCTAAGGCTTGCCGCCGGGCTTGCTACGAGACGTCCCGTTCTGCTCCTGGGCGAGCAAGGCGCGAACCTCTTCATCGGAGAGGCTCTCCACCTCTTTGAGAATCTCGGCATAACGGCCGGCGCCCGCCTGCTCGATTTCGCGCAGCTCGATCGCCTTGGCCAGTTCCGCAACTGTGAAGTCGCCGCTGTAGACCACTTTCAGAGAAAGATCGAGATCGAAGGTCTGCCGGACCAGAGAAAGCAATTGCACGGCCAGCAGCGAATGGCCACCCAGATCGAAGAAATTCTGATGGATTCCCACAGAAGGCAGACCCAGCAGATTCGCCCACATTTGCGCGAGCTGCTGTTCTAGCCGGTTCCTGGGGGCGTCCGCCGGCGCGCCCGCGGAGCGTCGCAACGATGCTGCCCGTACAGCTTGGAGAATTTGCGCCGCGGTCCGCAGGTCACGTGCGATCGCGGCATAGTCCAGCGGGCTCTCCGCGGCGGCCTGCGTCCCTCTCACGTGGCGCTCCTGGACCACGCCCGGCGCTGGATTAGCGGTGCTGTAACTCACCTGCGCCAGGAAATCCGCCGGGAAGTGAAATGTCGAGCCCGTCGGGATGCGATGCTCGAACGGCGCGCCAACGGACCTGAGCAAGGCCTCGGCGGGCCGATTGCGCGGAGTCGGAGCGAATGGGATCCGGACTTCGGCCAGCCCACGCTCCTGAGCGATTTCACCGAGGCGCGCCAGCATGCGATGCTCCACGCCGCGTCCCAGAGCGCGGCAACTGAGCAGGAACGTGTCCACTGCCAGCGCTCCGCCATTCGCCCGAAACAGCATCACACCAGTCAGCCCGTAGCTTCCAAATCGATCATCCACATCGACGGTCAGGCACTCGTAACCTTCGGAGCTCAACAGACGCTCCATCTCGCTCTCGTCGCGGCGCACCGAAGTGAAATTCATCTGATTGGTGCGGATGGTCAATTGCGCCACGCGGGGAAGCTGATCCTGCGTCATGGGCTCGATCTTCACTAGCAAATTCAGGGACCCAAGAAATTCCTCAAGGTTTGACGCCTGCCTAGCGGCGCGTGCACGGTCTCGTTCTTGGACGTACATCGCCGCGCGATTGCGGTCTTCCGAAGTAGTGCTCCAGTGGTCGAACGGCCAGATGTGATCCAGGAAACCGGCAAACTCCCGCGCATCTTGAGGCAGCGCGATCGCAAGCACTTCCGGACAACCAGCCCGCACTTCCGCGCATTCGGTGGCGCTATTGTCCACCAGGATGAAGCTGTCGAGTGCGAGGTTCAGCTCCTCGGCGAGCGCTCGCAGATTCGCGGACTTGGGTCCCCAGTTCAGCCGCGAAGCCGTGAAGTGCTCGAGCGCAAGCGGCATTTCCGGATGCACGCGAAAAGTATCGAAGACGTCTTCGGGATTGTTTTTGCTGCACAGGCACAACAGCATCCCCGCTTCGCGCTGGGCCAGCATGAAATTCTGAAGCGCTCGGTGATCGTCATCCAGCCGGACGCCTTGCGGTCCATCCTCGCCACAAACCCCTTGCCAAATCGTCTCGTCGCAATCGAGTGCAATCACTTTGTAGCGGCTGGTGCGCGCGGCATGGAGTTTGCGGGCAATCACAGTGCCCAAAGCGGCGAAGAATTCCGGCGTGTACGGTACATGGCCGAGCTCATCGGCGTGCGGATCGTAATAATCCGGCACCGGATACAGACGCTGCAGGGCTGTGGTGGACACCAGTTGTACGGAACTGAGATCCGCGAAGGCGTTTTGCAGCGAGTCTTCGGATCGCGCTGCGAACCGCGTGCGCTCGCCATCGCTTAGAAACCCGGGAGATGCCGGGCAAACACAGACCAGCATCGGCGTGGATGCGGCGCTCGCGGCAGAGCGCACAGCGGATACGAAGTGCTGCACGTGCTCTTCGAGTTCCGCGATACTCACCTGGTCGCGAAAGCGCACCCAGTCTTCGAAGCGGACCAGTAAAACATTCAGCCCGCTCCGATTGCCGGCGAGAAGGCCGCTCGGGTTGAGCAATTCCTGAAAAACCTGGTTGTAAGACGCGAAGCGGATCTGGTAATCGAGCTTCAGCTCGCGCAGCCAAAAAGCCAGCACGGGCTCGAGAGCCTCGGCCGTGAAAGTTGCGCTGATGGCAATTGCAGGCGCCGGGTCTTTCGGCTGCGGAGGTTGCGCCAACAAATTAGGATGAGCAAGTCGCTCTTGGGCCAAAAGCCCATCGTACCATGCGGCCTAATTGCAGGCTTCAGCCCAGCTTATTCAGATCGATCCCCGCATCCCAGTGCTCGTTGGAGGCGAGCTGTTCGTCCCACGTCACTTCGTGACCCGTGTACGCGGCTTGCCGTCCCAGCATGGCGGTCAAAGCCGACTCCACGCCCAGCGCGGCCTGATTGTGGAATTGGCCGCTCGATATGCTGTGGATGAATGCCTTCTGTTTCTCCGAATCGGCCTGCGCCAGGTTGTCCGAGAATGAGCCGCTCGCCGAGAACGACCCTTGCGCAGGGGCCGACTTGTCGCTGCTTCCCCAGATCAATTGCTCCTTGTCCCAGATGCCGAGTTGCCCGGAATAAGGCGATTGCGAAGACCCCAGCGTGCCCAGGAAGCGCTCGTTACAATCGAACTCCACCTTGCCGAACTGCGCCGAGCTGAAACTGACATGCACGTCTTTCGGATATTGAAACACCACATCGAAGTGCGAGGAGGCGGTGTCGCCGGGAAAATCGCGGCCTCTTCTTCCGTTGCGGCCAATGGCTTTTTCGGGATGCCCTTGCATCGTCCAGTTGCAAATATCGATCGCGTGGATATTCTGTTCGACGATGATGTCGCCCGAGAGCACGCGGTCCTGCAACCAGTTGCGCAAACGGCGCACCGGCTCTGGAGCGTTCGGGAAACTGAAATCGATGCGCGGACAATAGTAGTAAGCCTGACCAGTAACGATCTCGCCCAGCGCTCCCTCGTGGATGCGCTTGACCAGCTCGACAAACGGCGGCGCCATGCGGATCTGGAAACCGACGTCCAGGCTCACTTTGCCTTCGGCCTTCTTGCCGATCTCAAGGACGCGCTTGGCACCCGGAACGTCGATAGCTACCGGCTTTTCGCAGTAAACATGCTTTCCCGCCGCCACAGCCGCCGCGAGATGCTCCACGTGGAAGTACGGAGGGGTCGCGATCACTACCGCATCCACTTGCTTTGAGTCCAGAATCTGCTTGTACGCGTTCGGCCCGACGAAGGTCTGCTCCACGCCCGCATGGCCTTTGGCCGCGGAAAGCTTATCGACCTGTTGTTTCGCGCTGTCCAGCCGGTCCTGAAACATGTCCGCCAATGCGATGACGCGCGCATCCGTGTTTTTCAGAATCGTTTCCGTATGAGTCGTGCCCCGTCCACCGCAGCCCAGCAATCCCACGCGTACCGCGGAGTTTGCCTCGGCGCCTCGCACCACTTGCGGTTTCAAAATCGTGAATGCGGCCGCTCCCGCCGCGGCATGCAAGAATCCGCGACGGCCGATGTTTTCGTTATTCATTGCCGTTTTCTCCTAGCCAATCAACTTTTCTAAGTATGCTTTTGATGCCAGAATATCGTCGGTCTGCTTAGCCCCCTCGATCTCACGTTCGATCGTTAGAGGGTTCTGGTAGCCGATTTTCTTCAAATGCTCGATGATCACAGGAAAGTTCACCTTGCCCTCACCGATCGGAACCTCCTTGCCCAATTTCTTTGGATCAGTCGGATAAAGCCCGTCCTTGGCGTGAACCCCCATGACGTATGGCCCCAGCAGTTCCACCGCATCAGCCGGGTTCGCCTTGCCATACAGAATTAAGTTGGCCACATCGAAGTTGACTCCGACGTTGTCCAGCCCCACGTCTTTAATGGCGCGAATCAGGGTGATCGGCGTCTCCTGCCCAGTCTCGCACCGAAACGTCTGCCCGTTCTGCTTGCAGTACTGCGCCACTTCACGGATGGCGTTCACGGTCTCGGTATATAGCGGCTCATTCGGGTCTTCGGGGATGAACCCGCAGTGCGTCTGCACGCCTGATATCCCGACCTTCTTGGCGAAGTCCGATACCTGTTTGATTCGCGCAATCCGCTGTTCCCGGTACTGGCGCGGCGCCACGCCGATCGTGAGCGGCCCCTTATAGAAATCGTAAATCTCTGGCCCCGGCCCCCCGGCGATCGCGGAGCTTGCCTCCACCCCGTACTTGGCCAGCGCCTCGCGCGTTTTTGCCGCTGTGGCGTCATCCAGGCCCCGGATGCCGAGTTGGCAAGTGGGGAACCCGAGATCGTGTACCCGTTTTATAACGGAGTCCGGATCCTTGGAAAGGCCGGTCACGACACCCAGCCGCATCTTCTTCTGATCGGCCATGGTCGACCCTATGGCCGTGGCTGCCGCGGCCGCCTGGAAGAGCTGGCGGCGGTTTAGAAATGTCTGCATGAGCGCTAGTTTATTCCTTTTGCCGCGCCCGCGTGCGGCGGCGACAAGGCTGGTGGCCGGTCCGAATTGGTCCACCCGTCCAATTGGACCTAGTGCGCTCGGAGAATTCGCGAGTTCAGCGTACTATGGGTCCGGAGCTGATATGAAACCCAACCCGAATCCAAGGCAACCGGAACATTCCCCCACAAAACCGCGGGCAGACTGGTTCGATGACTCGCACGACTCCGTGCTCATCCTGGAAAGCCGCGAGTACGAAGAGAACGGATCTTCTCCACGACTCGACGTATCGTACCGAGCCGCCTGATCTCAAGCGCCGCCGCGCGCCCGTGTGCTTAGGAGAGGCCCGCGGCCTCGGATTTGAGCGGCTCCTGCCGCGCCTTTGCCGTTTCCGGGAAATCGTTTCCGAAGCCGCAAGCCAGAGTCATCGTCCGCAGCACTTCCCTGGCCTCGAATGGCGTCATCAACAAATCGTAAGCCCCGAGGTTAAGCACCTCCGCCCACAGCCGATCGTCGGCCAGGCGATCTACCACTACCAGCGGCGGTGGATCCGGCATACTTTGCAGATGTTGGAGTAAATCCTTCCAGGTATGGCCGTCGGGGAGGCGGGTCTGGCTGATCACAACCGCGACGGCGCACCCGTGCCGCGCAGCCTGAGCCTCTTCCAAACTTCCGGCGAACTGCACCCGCCAATCCGTCTGCCCGAATATTCTATCGAGCGCCGTGCGATCTTCACCAGCCGGGAAAACCGCCAGAATGGTTTGACCTGCAACCGAATTCCGTGCCACTTGCGTTCCTCGATCCGGGCCGAACCTGGGCCGCTCTAGAGATGCTTGCGTTTCCGTCACTCGAGTGTGGCGCGCACTCGGGTAGACGCTTCCTCTGTCGCCCATTCTACGGCCACGTTGCAAAAAGCCGCGTGAGCTTGAGGGCGATGCGGACTACTCGTCCGATTTGTCCCAATTCTGTGGCAAGGGCCATCGACTTGCTTGGTGCGGGGCTTGATAGCCGAAAATTCAACTACTCATGCCGCAGCGCGGTGAGTGGATCAATTCGAGACGCTCTCGCGGCGGGCGCAAATCCGGCCAAAACCAACGCTGCGGCCAGGATTCCAGCTGCAAGTAATATCGCGATTGGGTCGGCGGGCTTCATTCCGAACACGAAGGATTGGATCGTGGACATAGCGGTCCAGGCGCAGACGAGACCGACGGTAAGCCCTAGGGCAGCTAGCGCGAGCACCTCGCGCAGAACCATCCATATGATACGCCGCCGGTCGGCGCCCAGAGCCATCCGGATGCCAATTTCATTCGTACGGCGCGATACGGCGTACGCCATGGTGCCGTACAGCCCCACGCATGCGATCATCAGCGCGAGAACCGCGAACGCCGTGCAGAGATCGGCGAAGGTCCGCTCCTGAACGATGGTGCTGTCGATGCGCTCGGTCTGCGTCATCATTCCCATGATGGGAACATTCGGCGCGGCTTCATGCACAGCCTTGCGAACGGTCTCGGTGAGCGCCACAGGGTTGCCTGCCGTTCGCAATTCAAAAAACATCGCCATGGGCGGGCTCTTGACGACGTTCTGCAGGCTGGAGAGGTACGCAACTGGCGGAATCGCGTTCTTCAGTGAGTTGTAACGAGCGTTTCTCGCAATGCCCACGATGGTCAGGTCGCCGGCTTCCGAGTTACCGAGACCGAAGCGCCGCCCGATGGGATTCTGATTGGGAAAATACTTCTTCGCGAAGACTTCGTTGATCACCACGGCGACGGGTGCGCCCTCCACATCGTGGGCGTCAATGGGCCGCCCGAGCAGGATGGGAAGCTGCATGGTTTCGAAAAATGTGGGACCGACCGAAACATAGAACGTGCTCGGGCCGTCGCGGCCGTTCTGTTTGGGAACGCCCGGCAGGATGACGTGGGTCGAACTGCCCGAGTTGGCAACCAGTGGCATGTCCGTAATGGTGGCGGCGCGTACGCCCGGCAGAGAACGGAACCGTTCGTCCATGCGGGTATAGAATGCCTTCAACTCCGCACCTTTGTATCCTGCCTGGCTGGCATCCAGACTGAACGTCAGCAGATTCTCCTGATTGAAGCCGATTTCCACCGAATGTAGGTTGGCAAGGGTGCGAACAAAAATTGCGGCCCCCAGCACCAGCAGCAGGGAAAGAGCGATCTGGACCACCACAAGGAAACTGCCGAGGCCGAAGCGATGTCCGCGGCTGCGCGCGACGCTGGCGCGAGTTTCTTTGAGAGCGGGGGTGAGGTCCACGCGCGTGGCCTCAATGGCGGGTGCGAGCCCGAAAAGAATCCCTGTGGCTAACGCGACTGCAATTGTGAAAGCCAGGATGCGCCAGTCGAGTTGCGCGTGGAGGCTGAAATCCTGATCGCCACCGGAGAGCAGCCAGATCAGGAAACGAATTCCCGCGGCCGCGACGCCCAGGCCGAGGACACCTCCCGGCAGCGCAAGGAGTAGGCTTTCGGTAAGCAACTGCCGCATCACGCGAAGCCGGCCCGCGCCCAGGCTGAGCCGCACGGCCATTTCGCGGCGCCTCGCGCTGGCGCGAGCGAGGAGCAGGTTCGCAACGTTAGCGCAGGCGATCGTCAGAATGAACGCGACCATAGCCATCAGCACAAAAAGCGGCTTGGAGTACCGGCGGCGCAGCGAGTCGACGCCCGAGCCGCCTTCTTCGAGCCAAAGCGCTGGAAGGTCGGCCCGCTCTCTATCGTTACTTGCCGAGGCCAACTCGAACTGGTGGAATCGCGCGGCCAGCTCGGCCTGCGCCTGCGCCAGCGTAACGCCGGGGCGCAAGCGGCCCATCATGTCGGCCCAATAAAAATGCGCATCCGTGAACATCGTGTCATGCTCGTTGCCGTAGTTCCGGGCGAGCGACGGGCGGTTCACGATGGGGATGTATAGCACTGGCGCGGAGCCTGGTGTGACCCCGAAGAATTCGGGCGCCGCGACCCCTGTGATGGTAAACGGAATGTTATTGATGCTGATGGTTTGGCCAATGGCCGCGGAATCTCCGCCGAATCGGCCGCTCCAATAGCTGTAACTGAGAACCGCCACTTGTGAAGCGCCGGTACGGTTATCGTTATCGCCAATGAGCCGGCCCGCGGCCGGAACGATTCCGAGACCGCTGAAAAAGTTTCCCGAGACGAATTCGACGGGGCCGAGCTCGGCTTGCCCGTTGACTGTCAGGTTCAGCCGCCCCGCTCCCTTGTATGCGAAAAGTGTCGCGAACGAGTTGTTATGACCAAGAAGTTCGTAGGCGGGCCACGGGAAATCCGGGCTCGTCATACCGCCGCCCGGCTCGTCGTAAGAGGAGCCGTTATGGCTCTGTACGACACCGTCATCTTGCCGGGCGCGCCAGTTCAGGACCACCAATTCACCTGGATTCCGTACCGGCAGGGCGCGGATCATAATGGCGTCCATCACGCTGTAAATCGCAGTGTTCGCGCCAATACCCAGGGCCAGCGACAGCACCGCCATGATGGCGAACAACGGGTTCTTGCACAAGGTGCGCCAGCCGTAACGAACGTCTTGGCCGAGCCGTTCGAGTGAAGTTAAGCCCCACATTTCGCGAATATCCTCCTTGAGCAGCAGCACGTTCCCGAAATCGCGATGGCTGGCCCGTTCGGCTTCTTCGCGCGAGGCGCCTGAACGGATTCGTTCCTGCGCCTCAGCCGCCAGATCATGCGCAATCTCGTCGTCGAGATCGGCCTCGCGCTGTTTCGATCGCCAAAGCCGCCACCGCATGGCTTAACCGCCTTGCGCCGGACGCATCACGCGGGTGATGGCGCGAACCAGCAGCTTCCATTTCGATTGCTCGGTCAGTAATTGCTTCCGTCCCGCCGCCGTCAGCCGGTAATACTTTGCCCGCCGGTTTAGCTCCGAGCTCTTCCATTCCGCCGAGATCAGGCCCCGATCCTCCAGACGATGCAGCGCGGGGTACAGAGACCCGCGCTCGATTTGCAGCAAATCCGCCGAGCTCTGCCGGATAGCCTGGCCAATGCCATGCCCATGCTGCGGTCCCCATTGGAGGGTCCGCAATATCAGCATGTCGAGAGTGCCCTGCAGCAACTCGACGTGATTGTCCTTAGGTTCGCTCTCAGCCATGAGTCTAGAAGACATTCTAGTAGAAAACAAATTGTTCGTCTACTAGATTGTCTGCTAGAATCCATCGCGCCGTCAGCACGAATGCCGCTTGCCCTTTAGATACGGGCTGGCTGCCCTACTCTTCGCGAAGAGCGTTCAGCGGATCGAGCCGCGAGGCCCTGTGCGCGGGCACCAACCCGGCCAGCGTAGCCACCAAGGCTAGCACCGCGGCAGCCAATGAAAGGGTCCATGGGTCGTTCGGCTTCATCCCGTAGAGCAAGCTTTCGATGAAGCGCGTGATTGCGATCGCCGCGCCTAATCCAATCGCCAAACCGAAGCTAATCAGAAGAGCCACTTCCCCCATTACCATTCGAAGCACACGGCCGGGTTCGGCTCCCAGCGCCATGCGAATCGGGCAAAGCCTTTCTTGGTCGTCGCCACGCTACCCTCCGCCAGTACTTCGCCCTGCTCGTCCAATATGCAGTAGCGACTACTTCGATCTCCCAGATCGATGCCCACCGTCAGCTTCCGGTTGGCTCTCTTCCTGGTCACTGCAGACTCTTTGTGGTGATATGCTTCCTCATGGCCGGTTTCCTTTCGATTGCACCTTGAGTGCGTTTCTCATTGGGAGCGTATCGCATCCCGCCGACGGACCGGCCTTCTCATTCCATCTAATTCTGCGTTGATCGACGGATGTAGCGCAGGGACACGCGCCGTTTGCGGGTACCTGCGGCTGTGAGGCAGGCACGTGAGAAAAGCCGCGGGTATCCCGCCAACCCCGCGGTATCCCCACGCTACAGGAATGGGTGGTTAACGCGGACACGACCCCTGCCAGAATCAACGCACTCTTAGCGCACTACGGGAAGTTGGACCAGACGGGCACTCTGACCATCACTCCCTGCCGTGGATGTGACGCATCCGAAATCGGCGATCGAGTCACACCGGCCTGGTTTCCTGCGACTGGAACCAGCACGCCCCGGGCCATGAAGCCGGTTCGGGCTGATACGGCTCAGCTCACATGCCCAGGCTCAGCCAGCAAGTCCTCGATCGCGCGGTACAGTTCCTCGGGACTTACCGGTTTGGTGACATATGCGTCCATACCCACTTCCAGGCACCTTTCCCGGTCGCGGTCCATCGCGTGCGCCGTCATGGCGAGAATCGGCACATGCCCCCCGGTCTCCCGCTCGCGCTGGCGAATGGCGGCGGTGGTTTGCAGTCCATCCATGACGGGCATCTGGATGTCCATCAGGATCAAGTCGAAGGTGTCGGATTCGAGCGCGCGCAGAACCTCACGGCCGTTCGAAGCAAGCACGGGTACCAGCGACCGTTTCTCGAGCAGCCTGGTGACCAATTTGCGATTGACAGGGTGGTCCTCAGCCACCAGCACCCTCCGCCCCGCCAGGGTTTGGGCCCCGCTCGAAGAAGCCTCCGCCGTGCGCTCCTCTTGTCTCCTGTCTTCCAGACCCAGGGTGATCAGAATGGCTTCCTGCAAATCGGCTGGCATGACCGGCTTCACCAGATACTTCACCACGCCGAGCGCGTGGCAACGAACCGCATCGTTCGGCAGATCGCATGAGCTGAGCATCAGGACCAAAGCGGGGCCGTTCAGGCCTTCGTCCTCGTGGATGCGCGCGGCAGCCGCAAAACCGCCCATTTCCGGCATCTGCGCGTCCAGCAACACGAGACCGTACGGCCTTCCCGCGGCCCGTGCCTCGCGCATCATCTCAAGACCCCTATGCGCGCCATCCGCCTGATCCCCATGCATGCCCCAACGCGTGCACGAGTCGGCCAGTATCCCGCGGCAAGTCGCGTTGTCGTCGACAATCAGAACACGCCGGCCGGCCAATCGAGTTTCCCTTCCGCGTTCGCTAGCCGGAACCGGCTCAGCGGCCCGGGCGGTGCGCATCGTGAAGTGAAACGCGCTGCCTTCGCCCGGACGGCTTTCCACCCAGATCCGGCCGCCCATCAGGTCAACCAGCCGTGCACAGATACTCAAACCCAGTCCCGTCCCGCCGTACTTGCGTGTGGTTGAGCCGTCAGCTTGAGTGAAGGCCTCGAAAACAGCCTGTTGCCGCTCCGGCGCGATCCCGATCCCCGTATCGCGAACCTCAAAATGTAGCATGGGCGCTTCATCCAATTCCGGCTCGATCCTAGCCGACACCAGCACTTCGCCGGCTTCGGTGAACTTCACCGCATTGCCCACCAGATTCAGCAGGATCTGCCGCAAGCGTGTAGAATCTCCCACTAGCATTTGGGGAACATCGGGCGCAACCTGGCACAAAATCTCGACCCCTTTCTGATGCGCCCGCAGCGCCAGCGTCCGTAACGCGTGTGCCAGTACCTCCTGCGGCGCGAAGGTGATCGGATCCAGCACCATCTTTCCCGCTTCGATGCGCGAAAAATCCAGAACGTCATTAATGACCGATAGAAGGGCCATCGCCGAATTCTGCACCGTCGCGGCATAGTCCCGCTGCTCCGGCGTCAGATTCGTCTGCAGTACCAGCTCGGTCATCCCCAGAATGCCGTTCATGGGGGTACGGATCTCATGACTCACATTCGCCAGGAACTCGCTCTTGAGACGGTTGGCCTCCTGCGCCTCCTGTACCAGGCGAACCAGCTCCTGCCGCGAGACGTCGAGTTCTTCCACCATGTGATTGAAAGCGACGGTAAGTTCGAAAACCTCGTCAATCGTGACTACCGGAGCCCGCTGCTTCAGATCGCCGGCCGCGACCCGCCGGCTGAAAGTGACAAGGACATGCAACGGCCGGAGGATGCGGCGGAGCTGGAAGTAGTGGACAGACAGGATCAGGATCAGAGTGACGATGGCGACCGTAAGCCCGTTGGCCACCGAGCGTACGAACACCGTCCGCTGCTTAGCCATGGAAAGGCCCACACGCACCACACCCCGGTTCGATGCTGCCGCCGGCGCCTCCCAGTCGAGCACCTCGGGTCCCGAGTGCGCCGCCAGCGGCTTGCCGATGTCAATGAACTTCACATGTGGCTCCGGGCCGCTGAAGATGGTGGCTGTTTTCGCTATTCCGCTCCCCAGCAGTCTGGTGGGTATGGCGCTCAGCGGAAAGTCGGGGCGAGCGGCGGTAACCACCAGGTTGCCGGACGCATCCGAAATCCGTACATACAGAACGTCTTCGTTCGATAGCGCGGCCGTGGCGCTTCGTTCCAGCTCCGGCCGGTTATGTACCAACATCGCCAGCTCGCTTTGGCTGGCCAGTGATTCGGCCAAGAGGCCGGCGCGCGCTTCCAACTGGTCCTGCAACACCCAGCGCTGCTGCACGGTCAGAAACCCTGCCATGCAGGCGAGCGAGGTCCCGACCAGAACAACATTGGCCACGAGCGCCTTGTTCAGCAGGCTGGTGCGCCCCTTTGGTGTCGCCGGCTTCATGGAAGCACCGTGACCTCTCCTGCGGTGGCCGTCGCACACCGCAACCCAAACAAACGCAGCACGCTCTGGTTCACCGCAACCTTCAATCGCCGCGGACCTTCAGACACCCGCACCATCTGCCCATCGAGCAGCTGCCGTGCGGCCTCTCCCGCCTGTACACCGACGTCGCGAAAGTCCGGATAGATTCCGATGGCCGCCCCCGCCTTCGCGAAGCTCTCGGAAAAGCCGATGAGCGGCAGACGGTTCTCGATCGACGCCAGGATCAGTGGCTTGACCGTGGCGCCGTTGTAGAGGTTGGCGTCGGGCAGGCACCACACGAAATCGGCCTGATTCCGGAGTGAAGCCAGCGCCGCCAGCAACTGCGCGGCCCCGGCGCATTCCGCAATGCGCACCGTGAAGCCCAGTTGCTGCGCTCGCGCCTGGAACTGCGCCCCGCTCGTCTCGCCTGAACCTGCGTTCAAAATGATCCCTAGGCGGGTCTTTCCGGGGAAAAGGTCTTTCAGCCGCGCCAGCAGACTCGTGAGAGAAACTTCGAGAGGAATGGTTACAGGCGCCGGCCGCCCTTGGACATCCCACTCCGGGCGTCTGCGCAGGATCATGGTGTAAACGGCCGGCACCTTGGGCCGTTCGGCTTCCACTACCCGGATCGCTTCTGAGCCGACCGCGATGATGATGCCCGAGGCGGGTGCAACGGGCAGCCCGCCGCGGGCTGAGCTGCTCGCCTGAGCTACGTCCAGGATGTGGACTTCAGCCGGCGATGAAGCCAACGCCGCCTGGATGCCTTCGATCGCCGACCGGTGCGCCTCAATTCCAACCGACGCAATCACCACTACCGTGGGCCGCGGACGTCCTTCCGCGGCGGCGAACAGCGGACTTGCCAGTAGCCACAGCAGCGTGAATGCGGATGGCAAGTCTCGCACCTTCACTCCCGCGTCCGCAGAATCAGCTTCAAGAAGACAGACCGGCCGTTCTCGCGCAGCATCTGTTCGGGCAAGCCGGCGCCGGCGGGATCGTAATACACGCGGTTCAGCAGATTGCGTACGCCGAACTGGAAATCGAAGTCCGGAAACAGCTTTCGCGTGGTGAATGTCACGTCCGTCAGCCGCACCGAAGGCACGATATCTCCAGCAACCGTCCGCCGCGGGCTGAGATCCTGCATCGCAGCCGCCGCCCAGAACTTGTTGTGAACGAGCGGTGCCGCGGCGCGCCATTTGGCGATGCAGCTCGGAGAGTTGACCAGCCAGGGTTGGTTTGCGATCTCTGGGTGCTGCAACGCCACGCTCGCCGTAGTTTCGATCCAACGTGCCGGGTTTCCGCTCAGCTCCACACCGGCGCCGTCCGCACTGCCAGCCCCGCTGTTTTGATATTGCAACAAACCTGCCGGTGTGGTGACCGCTTCGATCAGGTCTTCCAACTGGTAGTGGTACACGTTCAACACGCCGGTCCAGTGTTCGCCGAACTTACGTTCTACATCGCCCTCGAAGGTTTGCGCCCGCTCCGGCCTCAACGAGGGATTGCCGATTTGCGTCATGCCGTCGGTGTAGTACGCTTCGTAGGCATTCGGATTCCGGAACGCCCGTCCATAGAGAAATTTGTGTGTCGTTCGCGCCGAGGCCTGGTAGACCAGCGCCACGCGTGGCGAAACGAACGCGGCGTGCAGACGCGAGTCGTCGAACCGCACGCCGAAATAGGCCGTCCACGCCGGCGCCATCTGCCATTGCTGCTGCGCGAAGACTCCAAAGGAGACGTCGGGATGATCCGCGTTCAGCAAGTAGACCCGCTGCGGGGATTCTTCATAATGCTGCTGAAGCGCACGTATGTCGGCGTTTACCTCGCCCCCTACGGTCAGAACACCGACGCGCGGAATCGAGAAATCATACGCCAGTTGTGAGCCCACCCAATCGCCTTCAGTGAGATCCCGGTGGTCCTGGACCTCCCCGCTCAACGCGTAGTCGTAGCGCGCCCGGTACCGGTATTGGTCGTAGTATATGCGCCAACGGAACTTGCAATTGGCCGATAGTTCGCGCGCATACGCCGCCTCGAAAAATCCGCGCGTGTCCACGATGTTGTTTCCGGGGTCGCCGAAAATCGTGCCGAACCATCCGGTGGGCACCTGCTTCTCCCGTGAACCGAGTAGTCCCGTGAACGTCCAGTTACGCCAGACCAGGCTGGCAAATGCGTGGTAGCCGCGCTCGCCATCGGCATTTCTCGCCCATCCCAACCCCGGAAAGTACAGCGACTGCCCGGTGTTGTTGAACGCCGACGCTGAAACCAGCAGATTCGCCCCGCCGCCCAGTGGCATTCCCGTGGAAAGCTCCAGCTTCTTTTCCCCAAAGCTCCCCGTTTCCGTACTGGCCCGTAGCAACTTTGCCTCGACCGGCGACTTGGTCACGATGTTGATCGTGGCGAAAACGCCGTTGCTGCCGTAGAGCGCAGACGACGGCCCCCGGACGATCTCGATCCGCTTCACCAGGTCCATGTCCAGCGCGAAATCCTGCCCGAAATATCCGTTCGAGCTGTACACGTTGTCGGTCATGTAGTGGCCGTTGAGCATCACCAACAGCCGCGTCGTGTAATCGCCCGGCAGAGAGAAACCGCGCACACCGGCGTATTGGTAGGCACGATCGTAGGTCATGTAAAACCCGCGCACCGCCCCCAGCACCTCTCCCAACGTGCGCCAGCCGTACTTGCGAATCTCGTCCGCCGAGATCACCGTCACACTCGCCGGCGCCTCCTCCAGCGTCTGCGTGTGCAGCGTGGCCGCTTCCACCGCCGGCAGGGGCTCAAACAACACCGACTCCGGCGAGACATTGTCCTCCGCCGTCAGCCAGCCTGCGGCCGCCGCAATAAGAACAAACGTCCGTAAAATCAATGCAAATCGAGCGATCCGACACACCATGAGTGCGATCTCGACCTTCTATCGAACAGTCGAGCGAAAAACTGTACGTAGAATAAGGGCTTACGCAATACTTGACAATAGCGGACTAAGGTTTGATAATGTGATTGTACTCAGCGGTCGCGAGCTGCTCCGCCGCAACGCCATTATCTACATTTCAGGAGGTTTCCCTAACATGGGCAAAATCATAGGCATCGACCTCGGTACTACAAATTCTGTAGTAGCCGTCATGGAGGCCGGGCAACCGACCGTTATCGCCAACCAGGAGGGTGCCAGAACCACTCCATCGGTTGTTGGGTTCACCAAGACCGGTGAACGGCTGGTGGGCCAGGTCGCCAAGCGCCAGTCCATTACCAACCCGGAAAACACCGTTTTCTCCATCAAGCGCTTCATGGGCCGGCGCTCGGAAGAAGTGACCGAAGAAATGAAGATGGTCCCTTATAAGGTCGTCCGGGGCGACAACGGCGACGCCCGCGTCGACATCAGCGGCAAGAAGTATTCCCCGCCCGAGATCTCCGCCATGATCCTCACCAAGCTGAAGGAGGCCGCTGAGGCCTACCTGGGCGAGAAGGTGACGCAGGCCGTGATCACCGTGCCCGCCTATTTCAACGACGCCCAGCGTCAGGCCACCAAGGATGCCGGCAAGATCGCAGGTCTCGAAGTCTCGCGCATCATCAACGAGCCGACCGCGGCGGCGCTGGCCTACGGCCTGGATAAGAAGAAGAACGAAACCATCGCGGTCTATGACTTCGGTGGCGGCACATTCGACATCTCCGTGCTCGAAGTCGGCGAAGGTGTGGTCGAGGTGAAGTCGACCAATGGCGACACGCACCTGGGCGGCGACAATATCGACCAGCGCATCATCGACTGGATCGTCTCCGAATTCAAGAAGGAGCAAGGCATCGATCTCTCGCGCGACCAGATGGCGCTGCAACGCCTGAAAGAGGCCGCCGAGAAGGCCAAGATGGAGCTCTCGACGCTGCTCGAAGTCGAGATCAACCTGCCCTTCGTCACTGCCGACGCCACCGGTCCGAAGCACCTCATCATGAAGCTGACCCGCTCGCGGTTCGAGCAGATGGTGGAAGACATTTTGCAACGCTCGGTTGGTCCATGCAAGCAGGCTTTGTCCGACGCCGGCGTCACGCCGCAGCAAATCGATGAAGTCGTGCTCGTCGGCGGCCAGACCCGCATGCCGCGCATCCAGACGCTGGTGCGCGATTTGTTTGGCAAAGAACCGCATAAGGGCGTGAACCCCGATGAAGTGGTCGCGGTCGGCGCGGCGGTGCAAGGCGGCGTGCTCGGCGGCGAGGTCAAGGACGTGCTCCTGCTCGACGTGACCCCGCTGTCGCTGGGCATCGAGACCCTGGGCGGCGTGTTCACCAAGCTGATCGATCGCAACACCACCATCCCCACGCGCAAGAGCGAAGTCTTTTCCACCGCGGCCGATAGCCAGACCTCGGTTGAGATCAAGGTCTTCCAGGGCGAGCGCGCCATGGCCAAGGACAACCGCCTGCTGGGCGTGTTCCAGCTGGTCGGCATTCCGCCCGCTCCGCGCGGCATCCCGCAGATCGAAGTGACGTTCGATATCGATGCCAACGGCATCCTGAACGTGACCGCGAAGGACCGCGCTACCAACAACGAGCAGAAGATCACCATCACGTCGTCTTCCGGGCTGTCTAAAGATGAAGTTGACAAGATGGCCAAGGACGCCGAATCGCACGGCGCCGACGACCGCAAGATGCGCGACCAGATTGAAGCGCGCAACCGCGCCGACGCCATGGTCTACAACGTAGAGAAGACTCTCAAGGAGCATCGCTCCAAGATCAGCGACGCCGAAGCCAAGGACATTGAAGCCGCCATCGAAGCCACCAAAAAGGCCATGGGCGAAAACGACGCCGACAAACTCAATGCCGCCACCGACAAGCTGACGCAGGCGAGCCACAAGCTGGCCGAAGCCATGTACAAAGCCTCGAGCCAGCCCGGCGCAGGCGGGGCGAGCGGCGCACCCGGCGGGGATGGCGCGCAGAGCGGCGGCTCACAGGAGGGCCAGCAGAAACCCAAGGATGACGTGGTAGACGCCGAGTTCGTCGACGTCGATCCGAAGGATAAGAAGTAAGGTGCGAGGTGTTAGGTGCCAGGTGTTAGGGAAAAGCGGCCGAGCCGTTCCCTAGCACCTGGAACCTAACACCTAAAACCTATGAACACCCCCAAGCACGACTACTACGAAACGCTCGGCGTCGGAAAGAACGCCTCCGACGACGACATCAAGAAGTCGTACAGGAAACTTGCGCGCAAATTCCACCCCGATCTGAACCCCGGTGACAAGTCCGCCGAGGAGCGCTTCAAGAACGTGCAGGAAGCCTATGACGTTCTGAGCGATTCCAAGAAACGCCAGATGTACGACCAGGTGGGCTTCTATTCCGAAAACGGATTTCCCGGCGGTGCGCCTCCCGGAGCCGGCCAAACGCCGCCCAACATGGATTTCGGCGGATTCGATTTCTCGGATTTCTTCACCTCGCAGCCCGGCGCGGGCCGCGGCCAACCCCGGCAAACCACCAGCAGTGGCGGTGGCGGTGGATTCTCCGACATCTTCTCGCACCTGTTCCGCCGCGGCGAAGAAGAGCACGCCGAACAGCCGGAAAAGGGCGCGGATCTCGAATACGCGCTCAATATCGACTTCTGGCAGGCCATCCGCGGCACGCAGGCCAAGATCAACGTCACGCGCCACGAAACTTGCCCCACCTGCAACGGTTCTGGCGCCGCGCCCGGGGCTTCCGTCTCCTGTCCGCAATGCAACGGCACCGGATCGGTATCGCAAATGGCCGGCGCCATGAAGTTCAATCTCACCTGCCCGCGCTGCGGCGGCAAAGGCAAGCTGCAGAACGCCTGCCCCACCTGCCATGGCGATGGCCGCGTCGCGCGCACGGAAACGGTAACGGTGAACATTCCAGCGGGTGCGCAAAATGGATCGCGCCTCCGCGTTCCCGGCAAGGGCAACGCCGGTACACAGGGCGCGCCCGCTGGCGACCTCTACATCACCACGCGTGTCGAAGAGCATCCGTTCTTCACGCGCAACGGCGATAACATCGAGATCCGGGTTCCCGTCAGCGTCAGCGAGGCCGGTCTCGGCGCCAAAATCGAGGTGCCCACCATCGACGGCCGCACGCTGCTGAAGGTGCCGCCGGGAACGCAAAACGCCCAGAAATTCCGCCTGCGTGAAAAAGGTGTGTTCAACGCGCGCAAGAATCAGCGTGGCGATCAGATCGTCGAAGTCTCAATCCAGGTCCCCCCCGTGCATGACGAGCGCACCAAGGAAATCCTGCGCGAGCTCGGCAAGCTGCATCCCGAAGATCCGCGCCAGGAAATCTGGGCAAAGGTGTAGCCATGGCTAAGAAGCGTTCCAAAGCCGCCTACATGATCTCGGCCGTGGCCGAGCAATATGAGATCCATCCGCAGACGCTGCGTCTCTACGAACGCGAGGGCTTGCTCCTGCCATCTCGCAGCGAAGGCAACACACGCCTCTACACCGACGGCGATCTGGAGCGCCTCGAAGTCATCCTGCACCTCACGCGCGATCTCGGCGTGAACCTGGCGGGCGTCGAAATCATCCTGAACATGCGCGAAAAGATGTCCGAGATGCAGCGCCAGATGGAGAGCTTCGTCTCCGGCCTCAACCGCGAATTCGCCCTCCACGCCCACGCCCCCGAGCCCGAGTCCAGGAACTCGCTGGTGCCGGTGATTCAGGTGGGCTCAGGTAGGCGGCGGGCGTAGCGAGCAGGTGCTAGGTTTTAGGTGCTAGGGCCTAGGTTTCTGGCTTGCCGATGCGCTCTGTGTCTGGCCCTGTAATCGTCACGCTCTCCACGTTCGGATTGCTCGTCGCGGCCGTCGCAGTCTGGTTGTCTCGCACACCCCAGCACCGGCTATCGCGTGTCAACTGCGTTGCCTTCAGTTCCGACGGACGGCTTTTAGCCGCGGGAGACTACCAAGGCAGCATCGCGGTGTGGCGCACCGATTCCTTTCGCATCGTCGGGCGCATTTGTCTTAATGACGGGCATTTGAATACCTTGGCTTTTAGCCCCGACGGGCGTCTCCTCGCTCTGGCCGGTCGCTCCCTAACGCTCTGGAGCACCGCCGATTGGAAGGAGACGGCAGACTTAGGTGTCCCCGGCGTCCTGTATGGCACAGCCCGCTTCAGTCCGGATGGACGCCTTCTCACCAGCGTGAACCCATCAGAGCAGATTCAACTATGGGACGTATCGACGAGGAGCTGCGTGCGCACGCTTTGCTGCATGGCGCTCTATGGCGACGTCGCGTTCAGCCCAAACGGCGAATTGCTGGCAGCGGCCGGGCACTGGCCGCGCATTTGGGATATCAAAACAGGTCGCGAAATACGCCGGCTCGTCGAGACTCGCGATCCCACCTTCGGCCCTGTAGACTTCCGGCCTGACGGTAAAGTCCTGGCCACGGGCAGCCAGGATGGCAAGGTCCGTCTGTGGGACGTGGAAACTGGGAGCGAGCTACTCTCCGCAACAACGCGCCCGAGCTACGTGGAGACTCTCGCCTTTCATCCAAGCGGAACTCTGTTGGCGTACGGAGGTCGAGAGAGCGCGGTTTGGCTGTGGGATACAACTGCAGGATCTGAACGAATGATCGCTGCCATCACCACCAGCAACATCTCCTTCAGTCCCGATGGACATTGGCTGGCATTCGCAGAGCCGGACGCATCCGTTCATCTGTGGAACGTAACTACCGCGCGCGAAGGGCCTGTGCTTCCCTTCCCCCGTGAGTAGCTACTCCGGACGGCGCGAACAGAACACGCCCGATGCTCCCACTGCCCACACACTGCCATCGGGGAGCACATCGAGGTCTGAGATGTCTGAGAGGTGCACCTTGGTCCACGTCTGCCCGTCGTCCTGTGTGTGGTGCACGGAGCCGTCCCCAGCGATCCCCCAGCCACTGGCCTCGGACGTGAATCTCAGCCGCTCAAAGTGCGCAGTCCACGCGGCGCCTTTGCGCCAGGACACTTTAGGGGTCCGGATGGCGCACCAATGGAGACCACCATCCGCTGTGTGGAGAAGATCGCCGTGGAGGTAGGAAAGCCAGCCTGTGCGTTGGTTAACAAACGAAATTCCAACCGGCGTGTTGTCGAATTCTTCAGGAAAAGTGCGGGAAGTGCATTTGGACGCCATCTCGATGCGCTGCCACGACCTCCCGTCATCGCTACTACGAAATAGGGCACTCTGCGCGAGCCCAAATACGAGCGTAGGAGTCGCCTCATAAACGTGCGTGATACGGAAGGCGGCATGGTAGGCCATGAGGTGTGCGCCCCAAGTCATGCCTCCGTCATCGGTGCTAAACATGGCGGCGGAAAGGTAACGCTTGCCTTCTTGATCGCACCAAGCGTTATTCGGAGGCGCGACTCCCTCATGGATGGGTGTGCACAGGGCGCCCGCGGCCAAACCGTTTCTCAAGTTCGCGTCGAAACTTGGCCGGAACTGAAACCGGCTTCCACGACTTGCCGCCGTCCATGGTCTTCATCAAGTAACCAAAGGCGAAGAAAGTACCTTGTGATGAGTCGCTGAAGCGGACCCGTCCGGAACTGTTATTGGCCTTCCGGGGGTGAGGGTCGTCTCTAGGCAACGGACACAACTGTATACAGGTTGTAATTCACGCACTTGCAAAAAGGGCTGGACTTGGTTATGAACATGCTACGGAAAGTGTACACCTCAGGCCCAGGAGTCCCGCGATGGTTTCTGACCGCTTGCGCGTTCGGCTGGAGCAACGGGAAGCGGTGCTCCGCCTGCTTGACCGCCGCCGCGCCGAAACCGGCGATCCCAATTTGGGTCGCGGCATGGAAACCAAGATCCTGGACCTTGAACTAGCGGACTTGGTGAGCGCTGTGGCGGCCGAAGAGAGTGCGGAAAGGGCTCTGGTTCCAAAGGTCGATCCGAAAGGAATGGTCGAGTAGAGTAAGCTGATGCCTACATAGCCCATTTCTCGAAGACCCTCCCCGTTGATGCTCTGCTCGACCGGGCTATCCAGTCGCGAGACGCAGGACGCTTATCGGCCAGTAGCGCCCGCGATGATCTTCGTACGGGTCAACCGCCGCCGGCGCCGTAGGGTACTGGAACCTTTTGCCCAAGACAGCACTTCTCACCCACTCTGTGGCGGCCCACCACTGCTAAGCGAGTAATCCTCAATATGGCAACCCAGGCCGAAGCCACCCCGTTGATATTCCACTCGTTGAACTGTGACATGGCATTCGATCACGATAGGGGTATCCAAGCCGAGAGCATTCGGAATAACTAGCTCGCATCGGAGACGTTCGCCGGTCTTGAATGGCTTTGTGGAGATGCAATAGAGCCCTTCGGTGCTCAGATTCTCAGTAATGCTCTCCACAGATGCTCTTCCGTGCTGCCCGAAGAGACGAACTGGCCAATGCAACGCTACCCGCTGGCGGTTCCGGCGTTCACCAGATAAAGCCATGACACGATCTGGCCGATCCGTTACGACCGCGAAGCGGCTCTGGTTTCTCTCGGACGATCGAGCAGTCCCCTAATGTTATCAGCCAAAACGTCCACCCGAAAAGGCTCTTGAAGAAAGGCGCACTCGCAGCGCATGTTTTGTTGCGCCGTCAAATCTGCTAAGGATGCGTCGCAAAGGAAGAGAGCACGAATCTGGGGATACAGAAGTTGAAGTCGGGCTACGAATTGGCTGGAGCTGGAACTGCCCGATGTTGCGTTCGTCAGTATGAGGTGGATCGGCCCGCCGTGATTGTGGCAGACGCGCCAAGCCTCCCCGCGGCTGTCGGCTTCCAGCAGTGTGTACCCAAAGCAGCGCAAAATCAGAGACCGCGCTACCAACTTGGCTAGGTCATTTTCAACCAGAAGAATGGTTTGCATGGCCGTCCGACAGCTTTCACCTCCACAACCTTCCCCCGACTTCAGGTTGAGCACTTGAGTGGTCTCCAAGCTTGCAAATAATCCCACAGCGCAAACCGCAATGTGACCGCGGGTTGGCCTTATCGGAAAATGCGCTAATATTCTTCCTTAATCAGGTGAATTTTTCGAAGCTTCAGAGACCCACAGTCCCTAATAAACGCTTAGCGGAATGCTACACCTATTCGATTTGCCGCGCAAGCCGTTTTTGCTAGACAACAGCGGAGTCAGGCGCAGACGCCAATAACGTGTTCGACTGGAGAACTTCAGGCGCTTATGGCGACGGCCCGGCACGACGTTGCCGAGGATCGTGCTTGCGGCAGTTTCGGATCACACCTCAGCGATCCGGATTTTGCTCATTGCCCAACCGTACGCAGGCGCACGGTTTGGCTTGCGCCAACGCCGCGCTGGTGACCGATCGCAACGCTTGTACCGCTGTCCGGGATCAGATTCTGCCCAAGACCAATATCAGGTTACAGTGCGTCTGGGCGTTACGTTGATAGTCCAAAATGCGCCCATCAACTCTTTGGGCAGAGAAAGGTGCCTTGTATAGAAGGCGCGCATGCCTGCCTTGCGCGAGGCATCCAGCACTTGCTTTACCCGCGCAGTACCCGATTCGCCATCTCGGATTTGTCGAACGATACCTTTTTGCAGATCGTACACAATCAGAGCGAAGCGCTTCGGATCAATCAACTCTCGAAAAACTATCTGGGATCTCTACGCCGTATGCGGTTTTCATATCATTTCCCTTTTGCAATCGCGATAGTGTCCTTCGACGGGTATCTCATCCCCGGACCCTCACGCTGGATTCGATAGCGCCGGCACCTACAGATACTGCTTGTGCCGCCTTCGACAAATCCCCACCATCAATCATTATCCCGCGGCTTGCCGCACCCTCTACGCGTAGGAAGGTGGGGCTAGGTGCGGTGACTCGGGCCGCGCTCAACAACACGTCGTGGGAATCGATGAACCGCGCGACCGATTCGGCCTTCGGATCGGCGTGTACACTCAGACCGTTCACCGACGCATCCTCCACGTGGTCCAACACCACTGCTGGGCGCAACTCGGCGCTGGTCACGTCAAACCGCACGTTGTGCAACGTGAGCCCGCGCACGTTGCGTGCGTAGAGCGCATAAGCCGGGAAGACACCGGCAGCGTAATACTCGCCGACGACTTTAGGAACATCCCGCAGCGCTCCTTCCTCGGCCGTTCCACCGCCTGGGAACGTCACGTGCACATCGTCGAAACTGATGTTCTCTAGAAAGGCGCCGACACCACTCAGGCCGATACAACTTTTGATTTCGCCTGGATTGTATCCGCTTACGAATGGGACATCGGGGAGCTGGACCGGCACACTTACCGTCGCGCGAATGCCGCGGAAAGAGATATTGCGGACGATACCTTCGGTGTGCGGCTGCTCCGACTGTTCTGCGTCTGACCGCCGATTGCGCGGACCCAGGCAAATGGATATGGGCCCAGTGACGTTCTTCATCACAATATTAGAGAAAGAAATATTCTGCAGGCTCGGCCCTTCGCCCCCGCGAATCTTGATCGGGCATCCGTAGGTATCGTAGATGAGGCAGTTGGATACGGTGATGTTCTCCGCCGCGCCGCCGCCGAACCGGAATACGGACCAGCGGGTACTGAATGAACAGTTCGTCACGGTGACAAACTGGCAGCTACCAAATAGTGCACAGGCATCGTCCTGGCATTGGACATCGCAGTTGCTCATGTAGACGTGCTGGGCGCTGATGAAGTGAAACCCGTCGTTATTGTGATTTACGCGGTTGTGAATGCGAATGCCGTCCAGTTTCACGTAACTGCTCTGGATGATGCGCACCGAGTGAAACGCGCAGTCCTTTAGGAAAAGATCGCGCACCGAGAAATTCTGGCACTGGTGAAAGAGCAGATGGTAGGGACGATGCGCGCCGCCGATCCCCGAGGGCGGCGGCACACCGCGGCCGGGGCTGCGGAATTGGGCGCCTTGGCCGTCGATGGTTCCTGGTCCTTCGACCGCAAAATTTTGTGCAGCCACCGCGAAGATGAGCGCCCAGTTGCCATCTTCCAGTGTCGTATCCCCTTGAAGCGGAATCGCGTCGATGGCATGGTACTGCTTGCCATCAGCGCTCCCCAGTAGCTTGCCTTCGGCAGCTATGTGCAAGGTGACATTGCTTCTCAACTCGACGGTCCCGATGACGAAAATACCGGCAGGCACTAAAACCGTGCCGCCTCGGTCCCGATTGCAGGCGTCAATCGCCGCCTGCACAGCAGCGGTATCTAGCGTGACACCATCTCCCTTTGCTCCTAAATCACGGATGTTATAGGTCTTGGCACCGAGGTTCTTGTCGGCGGCCAGTTGCGCCTGCGCGTTGGTCACGGCTAGCAGACCAGCGGCTGCAGGCCCCACCCCCAACCATTTGCGTCTCGAGTATTCATCGTTGAACTGAGCCATAGCGTCTGCGTGAAGGCTAGCATGATGCGCGCGGTTCGCGTGCTGGGAGCAGAAAGGGTCACGTATTAGCGGAGCATTCCAGCCCGGAAGCGGCGCTCGATCAACGCGTGGGATGGTACGCCCATCTTTAGAGAAAGGCGTTCACGCGAGAGCTTCACACTGGGCCGTCAAGCTTCCCAGATCCGGACTTCGCGGGCGTGTGACGCACGTCCGCGGGATGGCGCGCGGCCAGCCCCAGTGTCGTAGGCACCCAAGAGGCCGATGCGCCTCCGGTCGACATCTGACCGGCTAGCAGAGATAAAGGCTCGCGCGGACGGGCATCGTCAAATCGCTGGTGATCATGGTGATCATGAGGGCTGTAGACACTCTACAGAGAATGCTGTAGACTGGCTACGGCTATGCAGCCTCGTAAGGAACCTTACCGCGACCGGATCGAGCTATTGCAGGGTACGCTCGACCTGCTGATCCTGACTACCCTCCAGTGGGGCCCTCAACATGGCTACGCCGTCAGCTTGGCCATCAAAGCCAACTCCGGCGATGTGCTCCAAGTCGAAACGGGTTCGCTGTATCCCGCGCTTCACCGTCTAGAGAAGCAGGGATGGATTGCGAGCGAGTGGAAGCAAACCGAGGCCAACCAGCGTGCCAAGTTCTATCGCCTGACGGCGGCAGGGAAGAAACAACTTCGAGCGGAGCAGTCCCGCTGGCGGCAGTTGGTGGAAGCGATGTCGGCTGCAATGAACCCTGCCGCGAGGGAGAGCCAATCATGAATCCGTGGGCGTGGTGGCGCAATCGGGCGCGCCGCGAGAATGAACTGGAGGAGGAAATCCAGATGCATCTCCGCTTGGCTGAGCGCGACCGCATGGAGCGCGGAGAGACCGCCGCCGAAGCGCGTGCTAACGTACGTCGCGAATTCGGCAACGTATTGCAGACCAAGGAAGTGACTCGCGCCCAATGGGGCTGGGTGTGGCTGGGCCAGTTCTCCATGAATACTCGCTATGTGCTGCGCAGCCTGCGGCGTAGCCCAGGCTTTACGCTGGTTTCGTTAATGTCGCTTGCTCTCGGGATTGGCGCAAATACAGGATTCTTCAGTCTTATTGACGCTCTGATGCTGCGTGCTTTGCCGGTTATTGAACCTGACAGGCTGGTGCAGCTTGTCGTTGAAGGGGACTATTTCAGCAACGCTACATGGGAACAGCTCCGCGACCGGCAAAACGCGCTCTCGGGAGTGTTCGCTTGGGGGCACACCGGATTCGACCTTGCCGTTGGCGGCGAGAAGGAGCCGGTGGAGGGCCTCTACGTGAGTGGAGGATACTTTAACACTCTGGGTGTGCAAGCCCTGCGAGGGCGAGTACTCGTGCCCGATGACGACCGGCGCGGAGGGCCGCTCGTTGCCGTGATCAGCCATGCGTTCCGGGAGCAGCAGTACGGCTCCGATCCGCAAGTGATCGGCCGGACGATTCGGGTGAACGGCCATCCGTTTACCATTGTCGGTATCACGCCGCCGGGGTTCTTCGGTGTGGATGTCGGGCGCCGCTTCGATGTCGCAGTGCCACTAGCCAGCCAAACAGTTTTCGAGCCGCAAGGCCCATTAGCCGACCGCTTTTTCTCTTGGCTGTCTGTTATGGGTCGGCTCAAGCCCGGTAGCACCGTGCGGAATGCCGCCACCGGCCTAAATACTTTGGCGCCGGTAATATTCGAAGCGGCGGCATCACCCGATCTAAGTCCGGAGGAGCGGCGACAATTTTTGCGGAGTCAATTCAATATCCGCGCGGCTGGAACCGGGCTTTCCGGCATACGTGAGCATTATGCTCGAGGCCTGGTGCTGCTCCTGTCGATAGTCGGCGTCGTGCTGTTCATCGCCTGCGCGAATCTAGCGAGTCTGTTGCTGGCGCGGGCCGACGCACGCCGGCGCGAAATCGCCGTAAGGCTTGCGTTGGGTGCGGGCCGGGCAATCCTGATCCGGCAATTCCTAATTGAGAGTCTGCTCCTTGCCATCCTTGGTGCGGCCCTGGGCGTTGGGCTCGCGCAATGGGGAGGCCGCGCCCTGGTTAGCTTCCTCGATCTGTCTCTCGACCTCGCACCAGACCTCCGCGTGCTCGGCTTCACAGCCGGACTCGCCATCGTGACGAGTCTGCTTTTTGGGTTTGCTCCGGCGCTAGAAGCCACGCGGTCTGGGCCGAACGATGCTTTGAAGGAGGGCTCTCGGGGCTTGACCGCCGGACAGCGCAGAGCATGGAGCCTCGGCCGGACGCTGGTTGCCGCCCAGGTCGCCTTATCACTCCTGCTGATGACAGGCGCGGGCCTGCTGGTGCGAAGCCTGCACACATTGCTGACACAAAAGATGGGGTTCGAACGGAATGGTGTCCTCCTGATCGATCTCGACTTTACCAATACTTCCAACACGCCTCAACAACAGACGGCAGTTGCCGAGGACCTGCTGGCGCGGATGCAAACGTTGCCTGGCGTGGTATCCGCCAGTCGCTCCGCTGTCACGCCCGTCAGTGGCATGTTCTGGCAGTGGAACGTGCGTGTGGAAGCTCCGGGCGGGCAGGTGAGAAGTGAACATGTCTTCTTTAATCTTGTTTCTCCTGGCTATTTCGCAACGATGCGCACGCCACTGTTGGCGGGCCGCACTTTCAATTCACAGGATACGGCCACTTCGCTTCGCGTAGCCATCGTAAACGAAGCCATGGCACGAAGGCTGTTTCCAGGAGTCAACCCGATTGGCAGAGTCTATCGCAGCGATGCGTTTCCGGGGGCGCCCCCAAAGGAGTTGGTCACGGAGATCGTCGGGCTAGCGGGAGGCGCTAAGTACCTTGGTCTGCGCGATGCAGTGCCACCTACGATGTACCTGCCCATCATCCAGAATCCCCCGCCGTTTCTGCCAGCAGGCACTTACGCGCTGCGTTTCACGGGCCCGTTGAAGGATCTGAAGACTCGGGTCGAACAAACGATACGTGCTATGAACCCGCGGATCTCGCTCGAGTTCCGGCTGCTATCGGAACAAGTGGAGGGCTCATTACTCCAGGAGCGCCTTGTCGCACTTTTATCGGCTCTGTTCGGCGCGCTCGCTCTCTTATTGGCAGCCATTGGGCTGTACGGACTCATTGCGTACTCGGTAACCAGGCGGTTCCACGAGATCGGTGTTCGCATGGCACTTGGCGCGGGACGTGGCGCCGTAGAGTGGCTCGTATTGCGAGAGGTTGGTGCACTTCTACTCGGCGGTCTGACATTAGGCGTGGCCGCGACTGTACCGGCCACGCACCTGGTGCGGAGTATGCTTTATGGGTTGGCGCCGAACGATCCCAGTACGCTCACCGGGGCGTGCGCTCTGCTGCTCATGGTTGGCCTGGCTGCCGCATGGATCCCCGTGCGCCGTGCGGCGCGGGTCGATCCGATGGCGTCCTTGCGTCACGAGTAGAGTTACGAGAGAGCTGGCGGAAAAGATGCGGACCTTCTCCGCGGTGTGTCCGGTTTCGGACGGAGCTGGCGCGGAATCGAACGCTTGCTTTGGGAATCACGAGCAAAACTTAACAAAGCACGCGATCAGCGGCGGGTTTCCGGTTGCAGGGGCAAAGTGAGTACTGTGCCGCGTGATTTTTAACCTTCGATACTCGCTGAGGAGTTTCATACGAAGGCCGGGGCTCGCCCTGGCGCTGTTATTCACGATTGCGCTCGGCGTTGGCAGCAATGTTACCGTCCAAGGGTTCGTTCAGGGGTTGACCAAGCCTTCCGTTACGGCGGAATCTCTCGACCGAGTAGTCTCGGTATTTGGACAAGAGGCGGGCGGCGAAACTGTTCCACTTTCGTATCCAGAGTATCTGTCCGCCAAGAGGCGGCTCGACGCTTTTGAATGGCTTGGCGCTGCCCGTGTATCGCAGGGCACCGTCACTTTCGCGGGCCAAACGGCAACTGTGCCGGTAGCCGTCGTGACTTCGAATCTTGCGCGATTCCTCGGACTGCCGCTGGGCAAAGGTGTGGTCATCAGCCATCGCATGTGGCAGGGCGAGTTCGGCGCTAAAGCCGGTATTTGTGAGATTCGCATCAATCGCGTTGCCGCTCGTGTCGGTGGTGTAGCGCCGGACTGGCTCGAAGGAATATATCGCGACCGTCCTGTTGACGTTTGGATGCCTATAAAAGACGATGGCCTGTGGCGGCCCGAAGACAGTAGCCGGAACCTCTGGGTGCTCGGGCGCCTAGGCCCTCACATTTCAATAAGTCATGCGGAAAGAGCCGTTCAGCCAAGCTCCGGCTCGGGCGAGCTGCGCCTGTTTTCTTACACAGGTGTCACACCAGAACTGGCGGGGTCCCTCTCGCGCGTTGGCACACTGCTCCGTCTCGCGGCGGTCGCTGTGTTCTTCATTGCCTGCGTCAATGTGGGTTTGTTCCTGCTTGGACGCGCTTTCACGCGCCTGCACGAGACCGCGATTCGCGTCGCGCTCGGAGCCAGCCGCGGCCAACTCTGCCGCGAGCTGCTCTCGGATAGCGTCATCATCTCCGTTGCCGGTGGAGTATCGGGCATGCTGCTAGCTGTGTGGACGTCACATGTTGTTCCCGCACTCCTCTACGACCAGGATGCAGAGCATCTGATATTCGCGCCGGACCTGTTCACCATCGCCGAGGCGTCCTTCGTCTGTATCGGAATCACGATCCTGTGCGGTCTATTGCCAGCGCTGATAATGCCGCATGAGCGCCCAATGATGGTCCTTCAGCGAGACAGCGCCGGGGCATCACCGGCAATCCGACGTCTACGGCTAGGACTTGTAGCGGCACAGATGGCGAGTTGCTGCGTGCTCGTGATCTCTACGGCTTTCCTGATCGACGGTCTTCGCACCGCGCTGGTCACGAGCGCGGGCCGGCTTGGCCATACGGTCCTTGCCACCGTGCAAGCGCAGCCCGATTTCCAGCATGCCGAGGAAGCGATTAAATTGGTGCCCGGTGTGTCCGGCATCGAGTGGGCCGGAACGCTGCCGGGAAGTCAACCCATGCGGCGGTCGTTCCGCATTGAGCCAGCACAGTTGCCGCGCCGCGAAGCCACTCTGGACATCGATTGGATTACGGTCGACTCGCTCAAGCTCTTCAGTCTTCCGCCCAAGGCGGGGCATATGTTTGGGGTCACCGAGCAAACGTGTCGAGCCGCGATCGTGAATGAAGAGGCCGCCGAAAAACTGTTCGGCGGAGACACGGCCGGCCGAACCCTGCAAGACCCCGAGAGCCACTTGCCGGTCGAAGTGATCGGCGTGGTTGCCATGCAAAATCCTGAGCAAGGGGCCAAGAAGAACCGGCCCACGCTCTACTACGACTACACTGGTCACAACGCGACTCCGCCAAGCCGAATCACAGGTGTGCGATTTCGCGCGGCCATTGTCTCAGAACTGGCCAGGGCCGAGCTCGAAACGAATATCGTGTCGCCAGGGTATTTCGATGCCGCGGGAGCCAAGCTAATCAAAGGTCAGGGTTTTACTGGTCATGCAAAATCCACGGGATGCCGCATCGGCATAGTCAATCAGGAAGCCGCGGACCTCTACTTCGGTGGAAAGGCCGTTGGAGCCACGGTTATTGACGAGCAGGGTCAACGCACCGACATCATCGGCGTAGTGCATTCGGAGCCGTTTGGAACCTTCCAGCGAAGAATGGAGCCCGAGTTGTATCTCCCGATGTCGCAGGACGTTCTCACCCGAATGAGTATGATTGTCCACGTCCGAAATGTGAACGGCCCTCTATTGGCTGATCTGCGTCGTAGGCTTGAAGCCGTCTCGGGATACGGTCCCGGTCGGGCCCTAGTGAGGACGCTCGAAACGTACCTTGATCAGACTTCGCTGGCACCATTGCACATTTCGACCGTGCTGCTTGTCGTGTCCGCCACGATGGCCCTCCTGCTCTGCGCTCTCGGCCTGTTCGCCGCCTTGAACGACGCTGCGCGACAACGCCGCCGCGAGTTGGCAATTCGCATTGCTCTCGGAGCGCAGCGCTGGCACGTAATCGGTCAAGTGTTGGAAGAAGGAGTACGAGTTGCATGCGCGGGCACCCTGGCAGGGATGCTCGTGTCACTCGCATTGTCGCGATGGATGAGCGGAATCACACGGAGCAGCGATTGGCCGGCCCTATGGGTGTGGCTAGCTGCGCCGGTTGCGCTGGCGGGGGTGGTTACAATTGCGAGCTTCCTTCCCGCGTACCGAGCGTTGCTGGTGAACCCAGTAATGATAATGAGAGAGGACGGTTGACGGCGATTCCGGTCGCATCATCCGCTGGCGTTTGCTGACCGGCATTTTTCGAGATTTTGTTTGGCATCAAAGCACGCGTCAAACTCCCAAGATACGGGGTTGTGGGAAGTTACTCACGTGAAGTCCGGTCCACGTCAACTTGACGGAAAAGGCGCTTCCCGTTAAAGGAACGCGAAGTCCAGTCAAGGAAACTTGAAGTCGGACCGGTCATGGAACGGATGCGCCCATGAAACGCAGCAGCGCCTGAGAGTCCGACACGCCGGACCTTTCAATTCAGCGACCTCGTGAACGATCCCGCTCCCGATTTCGCTTCGGTACTTTGTCAAGCTCGGCCGCTTCTTTGCGCACGGAGTTTTGATCATGCGCCCGTCTGTCGCCGTGGCCATCTCCACTTAGGGCTATGCCCGTTTTGCTGAATCTCCCGACCGTTTCTTCATGATGCAGGCGATCCCGCGCACTCGTTCTAGACCGGCCCAATTCGTCGACTTCCAGCAGCGGTCGTCCGTTCTCGAATCGCTTGCATAGCCGTACGAACCTATTGGCTCGCAATCCCACGGCTCCGCGCTTCGGCCATTTCAGGCGTGTGATAGATGCAATGCACTTTGGCATCGGTACCCTCGATCATCATGAAAGTGCGGCCGGTCCCTTCATCTTCGCCGTTTACCAGGACTCGGCCCTCAAGCATCGTGCAATTTCGCTCGTCGAACATCACCAGCGGTAATCGCGGGTCTGAAACGGGCACGCCGTGAACGGCCAGGATCTTTTGCCGATCTCCCAGACGCTGCATCGCTCGCAGGGCGGTTTCGAACTCCTGACGCACCCGCCATTGGTTCAGCCCGGCAGCTTCTGCCAGCCCCATGGTTTCCAGCTTCCTCAGTCGCGCGAGGACATACTGGCCAAGCGGCTCCATGGGATCGTGTCTGACCAGATCATTGCTGCGGTTGACTTAAATCCCTTTTGCTTAGCTGCCTGTTCTATCTGTTGAAGTGCCGTCTCCGAGAACCGGATGGTGCGTTGTGGCATGAAACACTCCCCTCAATATGTAAGGAATGGGAGAGGGCGCTTTCGAACAAAAAAAATAAAAAAAATGCATGCGTCCCAAACGGGTTTCACTGGCGCAAGAATCCATCCCGGACTAACTGTCTGATCGAGCGGAACTAGCGTCGGAAAAACCAGCCCGGTGAATCCCAACCCTTTATGTTCCACTCCACGTTTTCGGCTGTCTCTTAGCCTCCTGGGTTGTTTTCGAATGCTTTACTTCGTGCAGATTTGGGTTAATATTGCTTCAAAATGCTTTACTCGATCAAAACACATCAGTTAGCGTTGGACCGCTTTCGCGAGCTAAAGAATGAGAAGCCGCGCTCCAAAATGGCATTCCTCCGAGGTGTGTACCCCGAGATCGCAGCTACACTTCAGATGGGCCATACTCTGAAGGACATCCACCAGCGGCTGGTCGAAGACGGTATCGAAGTATCGTATACGGTCTTCCTGAGTTACGTTAACCGAATTCGGCTGGAGAAAGCTCGTTCTCCATTTGTTCAAAACCGGCAGTTACTGACGGCACCGGCCCCCACCGAAAAGCCGCCGGCTGCAAGGGAAGATCCGCTGGCTCGCGCGATGAGGGCATTGAGTAAACCCCGATACGAATTCGCGAAGCAATGTGCGATGGGGACCCCACGAAAAAAAGTTGTTCTGACTGTCCGATTTCCCCTCTTGCCATTCCTTACTAAGTAGAGGCACTAAAACTGGCAAAAGGCAAAGGTAGTGGACACATCTGTAGGTCTCCACCGGTGCTGAACGGCAGATGGCGCAGTGGTTAGCAAGTTCCTGATCAGCCGGGGGTACGTGGTGTTGTGCATTGCGGAGACCGGTTAATCGGCAGCTATCGACCCAGCCATGGCCATCCAGCGGGGATGTGCAGCCTACCTTGCCACAAGTTTCCAGATGCAGGGTAATAACCGTCCTCCGCCGCCGCGCGCGCACAACGATAACAATCAAGGAGACGAGTGAACTAGTCACGCTAAACAGCACACCGGCAGAAAAAAGTCAGTGAATGGAAGTCCAGTTACGAGGGTTATGGCGTGAGTTTCGAAGCGCGTCGGCCAAGGGCTAAAGCCGCGTCGCGCGGGCAGGGCGGAGCGACGAATTGTTTTCACGTCGCGGAACCGGGAAATCCATGGCGCATCGACGGAATAAGAGATGGAAGAGGTCCTCACAGTCAGGGAAATAGCTGCCGAATGGAAACTGTCGGTTGACACGGTGCAGAGGCTATTCCTAAATGAGCCCGACGTGTGTGTCATCCAGACAGCGAATGCGGGCAAGCGGCCGAAGAAAACGCTGCGTATACCGGCGCCTGTTAAGGATCGCGTTTGGCGGCGGCTGTGCAACGCACCTCGCAGGACGAAATAGTCGTTGTTAAGTGCGCGTCTCCCCTTCCGCGACTGCCCACACCTCCCGAAGCTTCGCTTCCGCACGGTCCATGTATCCCTTCGAGAAATCTGCGTAGTAACGCTCGGTTGTTGTAACGCTCTGGTGGCCGAGCATCAGGCTCAAGGTCTCGAGTGGCAACCCTCTTTCCAACGAATCTACCGCGAAGGTGTTCCGGAGCATGTGGCTGACATGGTGCGCGTCCGACTCGATGCCGGCATCTCGAAAAATCTCCGCGATTTGCTTGCCGTAATTGCCCTGCGGAGTAGAGGGTTTCGCCTCGTCAATTCGCCGATGCCAGAAATAGTAGCCCCCTTCATAAGGCTGCAATTTCGAGAGAGCATCCCGCAGTTCGGGGTGCAATGGAATCTGTACGGGTGTGCTAGCCTTCTTGGTCCGGACCCGGAGCACGTCACTTTTGACCTTGTCGGCGGTCAAAGCCACTGCATCGGAGATGCGCAAACCCGTCCATCGCATAGTCAGGATCAGTGCCTTGATTCGCTGCTTGTTATAGCTCGTCATGCGCTGGAATGTGTCGCATCGTGCCAGCGCTGCGGCGAACTGATCGGGTGTGAGGTATTTGACTTGCTCTTTTGTCTTCGTTGTTCTTTGTTTTGGGAATCGCAGAATCCGAGTCGGTTCTTCGGAGATCCATTTGCGGCTGATTCCACGCTGGAAGAAGTTGCGCAACGTCTTCGCGCTTCGCCGGCAGGTTCCCAGGTTCTGCTTACGCCACAACGGAGGCCCGTCGTTCATTCTGCCCTGTTTGTAACCGGCGGTCTCGCTCTCCCAGGCTCTGCGGAACTCCATCACGGCATCTTGGGAGAGCTGGTGGAGGTAGCGATATCCCTTCCATTCAGCGAAGGCTTGAAGCTGGTCCATGAGCGTCTGGTATTTGCTCAATGTGGATTCACGCGCGCCGCCGTCACGAGTGTAGACCATAAAATCCTCGATCGCTTCGGTGATCGACACACCGTTCCCCTCCTCCAAGCGAGCAGTACGGTCGCCAGTCTCAAGGCGCAACTTGACGACTGCCTTAGCGCGTTCAAGCGAGACTTCGCCGGTGCTCTTGCGCCGGAATCCTTCGGCCCGGTCATGAACGCCGCACGACCAATAGGGACAGCAACACCGCTTGCGGCTGTCGCTGAGTTGCTGCCATTCGGTCAGCTTGTTTTTTGCCTGGCAGTCCTCCGTGTGGCGCTTCTTGTATACGAGACCATCGAGGAATTCCTGGACCGCTTCGGTGACGGGCACCAACAAGTCAACTGTACACAAAAGTGTCCACAGGATTCAAAGTCATATATTATATATAGCGTTGTTAATAACTTACAACGATTTAAACAAGAGCTACCTGCTCTTCTGTGGGCTCCGCTCAACAGTACCAGGGCTCATTGAGATACGGAATCGTCGCGCGGGAAGCCAAATGAAAATCAGGCCGGCTCCCATGCGCCAGTTCCCAGATCCCTTGGAAGATCTCGGTGCGGGTCGCCTTGCGCCGCTCTTCCCGCTGAATCAGCGCCTGCAGCTCGATGCAAAGCTGGTCGACATTAGGATCGCTGTGCCGCCAGCGGTAGGAAAGCGCCGCCTGGTCAAACGGGCCGATGATTTCGCGGATGTCCGGCAATTCCAAAAGGCGTGAACCTGCAGGAATCAGAAGCCGGATCGCCAATTGGATCGGACTTACGTTTTCCACCAGGTCCAGATCCACCAACAATTGCAACAGCTCCCGATACCCTCGCCAGGTGGTCCATGGAGTGAATGTCACGAACGTCGGCGCCGGCGTCAGTCCCACTTCGCGCATCATTCCAACAACTTCAACGAAATCCGCGCGCGTGTGGCCTTTTGCAAGTTTCTCGAGTACCACGTCGTCGATCGACTCCACTGCGCTGGTAACGAACAGGCAGCCAGTCCGTTTAAGCACCGGCAGCAGATCCCGGTGACGCAGCAGATGCTCAATCTTAATTGTGACGTCGTATGTGACCGCGGGATGCTCCGCGTGCAATGCTTCTACGATCGCGGTTGCGTGTCCGGGTCCGTTGAAGAAATCGGCGTCGCCAAAGGTAATGTGTTTGGCGCCGGCTGCCACCTGCTGCCGGATATCATCCAGCACAACCTCGCGCTTGACCACACGAAATATTCCGTTGTAAACAGGGACGATCGGGCAATGCCGGCAGAAGTGCTTGCATCCCCGGCTGGCTTCTGTAAACCCGACAAGCTTTTCTTCGCCGTTTGCCAATAGCTTCGCGTAGCGCCCGAGCGACGGCAGGCCGGAGCGATCCGGTGTCACGAACGATTGCCGGCCCAACGAAATCAGCGGCTCGCGCTGGGGACTCTGATCGTTGTGTTCCAGCCTCGCCGCCAAATCGCGCAGACCTTGTTCAAACTCTCCCCCGAGCACCGTCTGAACGCCTAGTTCGCGCAAGTACGCTTCGTTCATGGGCGCATAAAGTCCGTAACAACAAAGCTGGACATCCGGATTCTGAGCCCGCGCTTTCCGGATGGCCGGAATGGCAAGGCGGGTCGCGGTGTGCATGGGAAGATAGAACGCGGCCAGATTTGCCTCGTCCACTGCGGCGCGGGGCAAAACGCTGCAAGCCAGGTCCACACACGTCACTTTACATCCGGCGTCACGCAACCAAGCGGCCGGCGAAGCCAGACCGAAGGGCTGGCGGCCCAACTCATATGTTGAAACCAGTAGGACTTTCAACACGCTGCACCCTTATTATGGCCCCGGCAATCTAAATAAGCAGAATTGTTACAATGAAGTGACCCAACCGATGCTGGCCACCAAAACCCTGACGGAGGAGATTCTCGACTTAAAACAGGATCGGCGTGCGATCCTGCTGGCGCATCACTATCAGGACGCGGAGATCCAGGAACTGGCTGATTGGGTGGGAGATAGCCTCGAACTGGCACGCAAGGCCCGCGATTTCGAGGGCGACGTGATCGCTTTTTGCGGCGTTTGGTTCATGGCCGAAACGGCGAAGGTTTTGAATTCGGGGCGGACGGTGGTGGTTCCCGACCGTGATGCAAGTTGCAGCCTGGTGGACAGTTGCATGGTCGAGCCGGTGCGTAAGTACCGGCGGCTCCATCCGGACCATGTGATTGTCAGCTACATCAACACGTCGGTCGAGGTGAAGGCCGAGAGCGACATTTTGTGTACCTCGCGCAACGCCGTTCGGATTGTCAACTCAATTCCGCAGGATAAGACCATTCTCTTTCTGCCGGATCAAAACCTCGGAAGCTATGTCCAGCAGCAGACCGGCCGGAAGAACATGAAAATCTGGCAGGGCACCTGTGTCGTGCATGCCACATTTCCGGTGCGGCGGCTGGCGGCGGCGCGGTCTGATCATCCCAATGCTCTCGTTGTCGCTCATCCCGAGTGCCCGCCGGCGGTTTTGGAGATGGCGGACTTTATCGGCTCGACGTCGGCGATCATCGATTGGTGCGTTCGCTCCACGGCTCCAGAGTTCATCGTCATGACGGAGAGCGGAGTTCAGTATTCGCTCCACAAGCTGGCGCCGGGAAAGAAATTCCACTTTGTTGCCAACGAAAACTGCAATTGCAGCGAATGCCCGTACATGCGCATGAACACGCTCGAGAAACTCCGCGACGCGCTGTTGTATCTCGAGCCGAGTGTGGACCTCAGCGACGATTTAATGCGCCGCGCCCGCCTCCCGATCGAGCGGATGCTCGCGGTCAAGTGAACCGGCATGGATACAAGCCCGCTCATCGACACTTTTGGGCGACTGCACAACAATCTTCGGATCAGCGTCACCGACCGTTGTAATATCCGGTGCTTCTACTGCATGCCGGAAAGCGGCGTGGAGTTCATGGAGCGCGGCGAGATTCTCTCGTTCGAAGAGATTGAGCGGTTCGTGCGGGTGGCGGTGCGCTTAGGAATTACCAAGCTGCGCGTCACCGGGGGCGAGCCTCTGGTACGCAAGGATCTACCGGTGCTGATGCGCAAACTCGCGGAGGTTCCAGGAATCCAGGACCTCGCTCTGACCACCAATGCCGTTCTGCTGGCGGATCTGGCCAAGCCGCTATTTGAGGCCGGCTTGCGCCGCATTAACGTTCACCTGGACACGCTCGATCATGAGCGGTTTCGCCAAATTACCCGCCGAGATGATTTGCCCAAAGTCCTCGCCGGTATCGAGACCTGCCTGAGCCTGGGATACGGCCCGGTGAAGTTAAACGCTGTGGCGGTGAAGGATCTGACCGAGCCGGATATCGTGCCGATCGCACGCTACTGCCGTGAGCGCGGGATCGAACCGAGATTCATCGAATTCATGCCGCTCGACGCACAACAGCTTTGGGACCGCACCCGAGTCCTGACGGCGGACGAAATCATCGGTACGCTCTCTCGTGAGATATCACCGCTGATCGAGATTCCGGACCGAGATCCACGAGCGCCCGCTACCGAATACGCTTATGCCGATGGCGTGGGACGGGTAGGCTTCATCGCGTCGGTCACGCGGCCGTTCTGCATGAACTGCAATCGCATTAGGCTGACTTCCGATGGCAAGCTACGGTACTGCTTGTTTGCGATTGAAGAAGCGAATGTAAAGTCTCTGCTGCGCTCCGGGGCGAGCGATGATGATGTGGCCGCACTGATTCGTGCAAACGTGCAAGAGAAATGGGCGGGGCACGAAATCAATAGTGTCCGTTTCGTTCCGCCACCGCGACCCATGTACGCCATCGGGGGCTAGAGCGCGGGCCGCTCCCAACGACAGAAAAGCCGCGGGTGTCCCGCAAAGGGCGCCCCACGCTACAAGAACCAGTCGAAGGTCACGGGGCCTGCGGCCTGTGCCACTATAGAATTCTTGATGCCTCATTTCCCACCGAAACCTAACTGGACGTTTTGTGCCGTAGCGGCACTACTGATTTTCAGTATGGTGTTGGTCTCGCAACCTGCACCTCCGGAACGCGTCGGGCCGCTCGGGAACGGCGGCTTTCTTTTGAATAGTGGATGGCGGCTATCGCCGGCGGGAAAGCAAGTACCGCTGGACACATTCCCAATGTCTTCGGCCCTGTCACGTGATGGCCGCTACCTGCTGGTGTTGAATGGCGGTTACAAGCCACCCTCGGTCAGCGTGATTGATGCCCAAAGCGCGCGTGAGATTTCACGCGTTCCGGTGGCGGACGCGTGGCTGGGTCTGGCGTTCTCACCCAAAGGCGATCGAGTTTATGTGGGCGGCGGGTCGAAAGCCGCCGTGTTCGAGTTCACATTTTCGGAAGGCACCTTGCGGCCGGCGCGCACCTTCGTCGTTGTTCCAGAGGACAAAAGAACCAACCGGGACTTTATCGGAGACGTTGCGCTCACGCCGGACGGCCGTCTGATTTATGCCGCCGATTTGTATCATGATTCGCTCGTGGTGATCAATCCGCAGTCGGGTATGGTGATTGACCGCGTGAAAACAGGCCGCCGCCCTTATCGCATCCTGTTTCCGCCGGGTGGCAGATCTTTCTTCGTGAGCAGTTGGACCGACGGTTCGGTAGGGCAGTACCAGACACAGGATGGCAGCCTCGTGGCAAACGTGCGAGTGGCCCCGCATCCAACCGACATGGTCTGGCTCGCCGGGAAGAACGAACCGGCTGAAGGGGAGCAAGCGTGGATGGCGCGGCTGTTCGTGTCGGCCGCCAACACCAACAGCGTTTACGCTTTCGGCGTTTCGGAGTCGAACGAACTGCGGCTGGCCGAATCCATCAATGTCGCCATGACTCCGCGCCAACCCCTAGGCATGACGCCGAGCGCGCTTGCGTTAGGCCCTGATGGGAAGCGCCTTTTCGTAGTCTGCTCGGACGCGAATGCCGTGGCGGTCGTTGACGTTTCACAGGATCGCAGCAACGTGCTCGGGTTTGTCCCGACGGGTTGGTATCCAACGGCTGCGCGCGCCTTAGCTGACGGACGATTGGTGGTATTGAATGGACGCGGGGGCGGGTCCCATGCGAATCCGCAAGGTCCCAATCCAACCCGGCGTCCCGAGTCCGTACATGAAGGCGTAGCGGCGGCTCCGCAGTACGTGGGACGCATCCAAACTGGCACGGCTTCATTCGTCGATCCAATTGGAGATGAGCAGTTGCGCGAATACTCGAAGACTGTTCTGGCAAATTCACCGTATCGGGATTCCCGTCTGGATGACGCCGGCACGGCAAATACAGGTCCCATTCCCAATCATCCGGGTACGCCTTCGCGCATCGAACACATCGTCTATATCGTGAAGGAAAACCGTTCATACGACCAGGTGCTGGGCGACGTCAAGGAGGGCAACGGCGATCCATCGCTGGTCCTGTTCGGAGAGCAGGCCACGCCTAACCAGCACAAGATCGCCAGGGAGTTCGTGCTGCTGGATAATTTCTATGTGAACTCGGATGTCAGCGCGGACGGCCACAACTGGTCCACGGCCGCGATTGCTTCCGACTACGTGCAAAGGATGTGGCCCAACAGCTACGGTGGACGGCGCAAGCTATACGACTACGAAGGCCTGGAGGCAACGGCGGTTCCGCCGGCCGGTTACCTGTGGACCAACGCCGGGGCAGCGGGAATCAGCATGCGCAATTATGGTTATTTCACGATCAATCTCAAGACGCCGGTTGCCGATGGGACGCAGGTCGAGTCGGTCCTCGACCCTGTTTTGCGCAATGTAACCAACCTCCACTATCGAAGCTTCGATCTCGATTACCCGGACGTGGAGCGAGCGAAAGTATTCCTCGGCGATTTGGCTGAGTTTGAGAGCAGTGGAGAGATGCCGCGACTCATCGTTATGCGGTTGCCAAACGATCATACCTCCGGGACAGTACCCGGGAAGCTCACTCCACTGTCATTGGTTGCTGACAACGACTACGCTCTGGGCACGATTGTGGAAGGCATCTCACACAGCCGCTTCTGGCCCTCGACAGCGATTTTCGTGCTGGAGGACGACGCACAGAACGGGCCGGATCACGTCGACTCGCACCGCTCGCCTGCATTCGTCATTTCGCCGTATGTCCGCCGCCATGCCGTGGACAGTACGATGTACAACACCACGTCCGTTCTGCGAACCATAGAGCTCGTGCTGGGCCTCAATCCCATGACCCACTTCGACGCTGGTGCGCGTCCTATGCACGCAGCGTTTCAATTGATGGCGGATACGGCGCCCTATGCCGCCGAAAAGCCACGCGTGGCACTCGATGCGCGCAACCCCGCGGTCTCAGCCACCGCCTCCAGGTCAATGAAGCTGGATTTCACAGAAGAAGATCGAGCCGATGATAACGAGCTGAACGATATTCTCTGGCTGGCGCTGCGAGGAAGTCCGGCGCCACCGGCGCCGACTCGGAGCTACTTCGCGCGATAGCCATGTCACAAATCTACCTGTGCTTTCTGTGGCATATGCACCAGCCGTTTTACAAGGATTTGGTCACGGGGCAGTATCATCTGCCCTGGACCCGGCTTCATGCACTCAAGGACTATTACGGCATGGTGCATGTGCTCGAGGAATTCCCCAAAATCCATCAGACGTTCAACCTGGTGCCGTCGATGATGGTGCAAGTTGCCGAGTACGCCGCCGGCAATGCACGGGATCCTTTTCTAGAGTGCGCCGCCAAGCCGGCGGAGGCCCTCACAGATGCCGAGCGTGATCTGATTCTGGAGCATTTCTTTCACGCGCATCCGGAACGGATGATCGGCCGCTTTCCCCGATACGCCGAACTTTACGAAGCACGCCGCGCGCAGAAAGATTCCACCTATACGAAATGGGCGTTTTCGGCCCAGGAGTTTCGCGATCTGCAAATCCTTTCGCAGATCGCCTGGTTTGATGAAGAGTTCCTGGAGAACGATCCGGTGGTTCGCGAGCTCATCCGCAAGGGCCGCAACTTCGATCTCGCGGACCAGGCGTTGATGCTCGAAAAACAGAAACAGATTCTCGGACTGGTCATTCCCGCTTATCACCAAGCCGCCAGTTCCGGACAGATCGAGATTTCCACGACGCCTTACTATCACCCGATCCTGCCTTTACTGTGCGACTCCGATATCGCCGCGATTTCCCATCCAGGCGTGACCCTTCCGCGCCGCTTTCACTACCCTCAGGATGCCGCACGGCAGCTTCGGATGGCACGCGACTACATTTCGTCCGAGTTCCAAAGCACGCCTGTAGGCTTGTGGCCCTCAGAGGGCTCTGTCTCTGATGAGGTCTTCCGGCTGGCCGCGGACACGGGATTCCATTGGGCAGCGACCGACAGCGGCGTACTGGACCGGACGCTGGAGCGGGCCAGCGGAGTAGAGGCACTGTACAGGCCTTATCGCTGGACCCAGCAGGGCAGCGAGATCCGCGTGATCTTCCGCGACCACTACCTCAGCGATCTGATCGGATTTGTCTATTCGCGGATGGAAGCCCGCGAAGCGGTGCAGGACTTCCTCGGGCGCATTCGGGAAAACTGCCGCTCGATGTTGTCACGCGGGCGCGATGCACTGGTACCCATTATCCTCGACGGTGAAAATGCATGGGAGTACTACCACCAGAACGGACGCCCGTTCCTGCGAGAGCTTTATCATCGGATCTCTGAAGCGCCGGACATGACTGCGCTGACGGTGAGCGAAGCGCTGAGCCGAATCGAAGCGGACTCGCTCGATCACATTTTTCCGGGGTCATGGATCGGCGCGAACTTCGATGTTTGGATCGGGGCGGCAGAGGACAATCAAGCGTGGGAATACCTGCTGGAGACGCGTGAAGTGTTCGATGCGGCGCAAGGGGTGGCGGAGGAGAACAGGCGTCTGGCTCTCGAAGAATTGCTGATTGCCGAGGGAAGCGATTGGTGCTGGTGGTACGGTCCTGAACATGAGTCAGCGAACCGTCCCGATTTCGACCGGCTGTACCGCAGCCACCTGGCCAACGTATACCGCGCACTTGGCCAGCATCCGCCAGACAAGCTCTCGCGGCCCATCCTGAAGGTCGCCGCGGAGGAATTCCGGCAAGAGCCAGCCGGCTTCATACATCCCGTGATTGACGGCGAGGTGACGACGTACTTTGAATGGCTGGGCGCAGGGGTGTATCGCGGCGATCCGAGATCGGGCGCCATGCATGGGCGGCAATTCCCGATTCGCGAGGTGCACTACGGCACGGATGGCGCGTCGGCTTACTTGCGGCTTGACTTCGACACGCGGATTGACGACATGGCCGGAGGCGCCGAGCTGCGGGTTCGCTTCGTTGTGCGCGCCGGCTCAGAACCGATAACGGTGGCGGTGAAGATCGAGAGCGGTGCAGTCATGGCGGCGTCGATGGAAGTGAAGGCCGCGTTAGCGCGGTTGCTCGAAATAGAAGTGCCGTTTCGCGTCATCGGAGCGGCAGCCGGCGTCCCGCTGCAATTCTCGATTTCCTTGTGGCAGGGCGGTCTGCCGCTGGGCACTCTACCGCACGAGGGATGGCTGCACATGGCGACGGCGGAGCCAGGGGATTGGACGGCATAATGGCGCTAACTCATGGTCTGGCCGGCGATTCGACCATGACCTTATCGTTGTGAACCTTTCCGCTGATCGCTACCTGAAACACAAAAGTCAATCCATGCAGCTTTACGCAGTGGGCAACGCCTGGCGGCACGATGAGAATCCCCGAAGGCACGCCGATATTCTTTTCTTCCGCGCCTGTTGTGTAGCGAAGCTCAAGCGGGAAGTTTGAAGCATAGATCTCCAAGACGCTGGAGTGGAGATGAAAATCCTGCTTGGATTGCTCGTTAGCGAGGGAGAATTGAAACGAGTCCTCAGGGAAGGGAAGCAGCTTCTTATCGGCAATGGTGTCGGCATCACGCGAGAACTTCCACTGGGGATCGTCCCAAAAAGACTCGCGAAACGCAGGTTGAACGGCGTCAGCAATCAGTTTAAGCGGACGGCTTCCGAGGAGTTGGAGACACTCCGCCAGATCGGCAAGAGATGCGGCCTTCGGACTTGCGGCCATTTCCGGGTTTTCCAAGTTGGCGGAACGAGCTACATCTTGTAGCGGCCGAGGTCCTCGTCGTTGAGACCTTCCAGCCAGCGGCGCAGTTCTTCGTTATTGATTTTGTCCGACGTAGCGGCGGCGAGTTTCGAATTCTTGAGAACGCCATCCTCGACAAAGATCGGACAATCGAGCCGCAGCGCGAGGGCCAGGGCATCGCTCGGCCGGGAGTCCACCGAGATCAGCTCGCCATCGCGTTCCAGCCAGATGACGGCGTAGAAGGTGTCCTCTTTCAGTTCGTTCACCACGACTTTTCGGATGCCGGTTCGCAGGCCCAGCAGCACGCTTTTCATCAGGTCGTGAGTCATGGGGCGTGGAGTCGAGACTTTTTCAATTTCGAGCGCGATGGCGTTGGCTTCGTAGATGCCGACCCAGATGGGAAGCACCGTGCTGCTGTTGATGTCTTTCAAAATGACGATCGGCATGTTCGTGCCCGGATCCATCATCAAGCCACGAATTTTCATTTCGACTTCCATACCATCGCCTCCTCCGAAACCATTACATCACACTCTCGCCTACCAGCGAGTTCGGTCCCGCGCGCGTCACACGCACGTTGAGGTAGCTGCCAACCAGATTTTCGCCGTCCATCGTCGCGTGTGTGAAATTCAGAGTGCGATTTTGGGAAGTGCGGCCGATCCATTGTCCCAGCGCCTGGTTTTTGCCTTCCACGTGAACTTCCTGAACCATGCCCACGGCCTCGGAATTGCGCCGGATCTGAATCGCGCGCTGGCGTTCTTGCAGAACCATGAGGCGGCGCGTCTTTTCTCCTTCGGGAATCTGGTCACCAAGATTCTGTGCGGCAGTGTTGGGACGAGGGGAATATTTGAAACTGAACAGAGAGTCGTATTGGACCTCGTCCAGCAGCGCGAGGGTTTGGTTGAAGTCGGCTTCAGTCTCGCCGGGGAAGCCGACGATGATGTCGGTCGTGATGGCGATGTTGCGGCGCGCGTTCTTCAACCACTCGATCCGGCGCATGTATTCCTCGCGAGTGTAGAGCCGGTCCATGGCGCTTAGTACATGGTTCGATCCCGACTGGACGGGCAGGTGCACGTGGTCGCACAGCGCCGGATTGGCGTCGATGGCATCCACGATCGGCTTGACGAAATCCCGTGGATGCGAGGTGGTGAACCGCACACGCCGGATGCCGGGAACCTCACCAACGCGCGCCAGTAGCGTGGCGAAATCCCATCCCGCAGGTGAGGGATCGCGGTAGCTGTTGACGTTTTGCCCCAGAAGCTGAATTTCGGTGTATCCGGTGTCTGCGAGATGGCGCGCTTCCTCCATCACGCTGGCGCTGGTGCGGCTGCGTTCGGGGCCGCGCGTGAACGGAACCACGCAGTAGGCGCACGATTTGTCGCAGCCCTCGATGATGGTGATGTAGGCGCGATGCGGATTGTCACGCCGGGTGAACGGCGTTTCGAATGTCTCGTCGGTATCGAGACTCAGCCCGGTGACGCGGCGGCCGCCCGCTTCGAGCTGCACTAGCATTTGCGGCAGTTTCGTATAACTGGCCGAGCCGGCGACGAGGCTCACATGCGGGGCTCGGTCGAAGATCTTTTCGCCCTCTTGCTGGGCCACGCAACCGAGGACGCCGAATACTTTGCCTTTTCCCGCATCGCGCTTGAACTGCTGGAGCCGGTGGAAAACTTTCTGCTCTGCCTTGTCGCGAATGCTGCAGGTGTTGTAGAGAACGAGCTCGGCCGCTTCGGCGGTCTCCACTTGCGTATAGCCCTTGGACAGTAAGGTGCCGATGACTTTCTCAGAGTCATGGGCGTTCATCTGGCAACCGAACGTTTCGATGTAAAAGGTCTTGGCCGTCACGTACTAGCTATTTTAGCGTGAGGGCGTGGGCGGGTTGCCGGGTGGGTCGCAGGCTGTGTGGATTGGGTGTCGCCGGTTAGAACCCGCGGGTATCCCGCCAAAGGCGCGGTATCCCCGCGCTACGGGGTTCAGCGCATGACCACGGGCGTGAACGACGAATTGCCAAGCCAGAATGCGCTGTCGCCGGTGCCGATGCCATCGTAGGTCCAGGTGCCGTCCATGTCTACAATCCAATAGCCGTTGCGGAAGACACCGATGTACGACTTGCCGGAATTACTCCAGTCACCGATGACGGGAATATCGCCTTCCTGGCCGAAGTAGGCGGCTTGATCCCATTGGCCACTGCCGGTGGTGTCGAGATACCAGGTGCCGTTGAGGAAGACGCCGGCCTTGCTGGTTCCGGAACCGCTCCAGTCGCCCACGACCGGCTTGTAAGCGGCATTGCCTAGATAGAACCCGTTATCGCCACCGCTGGTTCCGTCCCACACGCCATTGCCGTTGACATCCAGCATCCAGAAGCCGCCGCGAAACACGCCGATTTTGGCCTTCCCGTTGCCGTTCCAGTCACCGACCACGGGAACATCGCCAGCTTGCCCGAAGGTGTATAGGCAATCGCCGCCAGCGACGCCATCCCAGACGCCATTGCCGTTGCAGTCGAGCAGCCATTGGCCGCCGCGGAAGACGCCGATCTTGATCGTGCCCGATCCGGTCCAATCACCGGCGACCGGCACATCGCCCGCCTGTCCGAATGAGAATGTCTCGTCTCCGGCTGCGGGGCCGTCATAGCCGCCGTTGCGGTTGCGATCGATGTACCACGAGCCATTGAGAAAAACGCCGGCCATCCAGCCTGGCGAGATCTTGGAGACGAAGCCGCTGTACGAATCACCATTCACCGTTTGCAGAGGGTTGCTCAGCGGGAAATCGCCGGATTGTGTGAGTCCGGCGATGAATGCGTTGCCTAGGGAATCGATCGCCACGGCGTTGGCCGAATCGCTCCCACTACCTCCCAGGTAGGTGCTGGAGAGGATCGCTGCGCCGGTTGGATTCAGCTTCGTTAGAAAGGCGTCGTAAAGACCGTCATTCCCGGACTGCACAGCGCGCAAGCTCCAAAAGTCGGAAGAACCGGTGTAACCGGTAACGTAGGCGTTTCCAAATGAATCGACAGCGATGCCAGAGGCGTAATCAAAGCTGCTGCCGCCGAGGTAGGTTGAGTACACGAGGCTCGTGCCGGCGGGAGACAGTTTCGCTACGAATGCATCACTTCCGCCACCAGTGTAAGCCGGCTGCAAAGCTCCGGAAGTCACAGGGAAATTGGTGGAGTTGGTGACGCCAGCGACATAGGCTGCGCCCGTTGCGCCTACGGCGATAGCTGTGCCGGCTTCCATCGACCCGGCCGCGCCACCGGAGCCCCCCAGATATGTGCTGTAGATCAGCCCGTTGCCCGTCGCGTTCAGTTTCGTGATGAACGCGTCCTGATTGCCGCCGTTGGCAGACTGCAGGGGCGATGCAGTGGGAAAGTTGGTCGAAGTAGTACCGCCCGTGATGTAGGCGTTGCCCGCGCTGTCCACCGCAATTGCCGCCGCGCCATCGCTCCCATTGCCGCCCAGGTAGGTGCTATAGATCAGCGTTCCAGCGGAACTCAATTTGGCTATGAACGCATTCTCTGTTCCATTGTTTGAAGTCTGGTAGGCGCTCAGCGTGGGGAAGTTCGATGAGTACGTGTAGCCGGCCACGTACGCGTTGCCTGCTGCATCGACGGCAATGCCGTTGCCACTGTCGTTGCCGGCGCCGCCGAGGTACGTGCTATAGATCAAGCTGTTGCCTGCCGGATTCAATTTGGCTACGAAAGCATCTTTTCCTCCGGCCAGCGTAGATTGGGCGGGTGAAACAACTGGAAATGCGCCGGATCCCGTCCAGCCGGTGACATATGCATTGCCGGAAGAGTCCACGGCGATTCCAAAAGCGCGATCGTCGCTACGCCCGCCAAGATACGTGCAGTAGATCAGGCTGTTGCCGCCTGGGCCGAGCTTGGCAACGAAGGCGTCGACGCTGCCTTTCTGTTGCGATTGAACGGCGTTCACTGTCGGTAAATTTGTGGACGTGGTCCATCCAGCCAGGTAAGCATTTCCCGCACCGTCCACGGCAATGGAGGTAACGGCGCCCATCCCATTCCCACCAAGAAACGTGCTGTAGCTGAGCGCGGGATCGATGATGAGCGGTTGCCGATGGTCATACGGTCCGACGCGAAACCCGACCGTTCCATCGTGGCGCAGCCGATAAGCGCCCTCCACCGCGACTCGCTCGCCCGCGATTTCCTGATAAATGACGGGTGGCTCCTCACGGAATGCGCTGCGGCCAGCAGGTACCACCAGTGCGCCCGCTCCGTCCAGATGAATTGCCCCACTCTCGTAGCGCAGCCGGATGGATTCGGGATCGGCGCCGGGCGACACGATGAAATCTGATTTCAAGCGATCGCGGGTGGAAGAATAGATCAGATCGACGCCGGGAAAAATGGCGCGGTATGCGATGGCGTCCCAAGCCGGAAGGTCCGTCCTCCACTGGGCCGGCGCCCCCACTAAGAAGTTAACGCGCGCCGCGGACGGCCCCATGCCCTCCAGGCGAGACGCGGGATTTGCCCCAGGAAAACTCAAGCGGAAACTTGCCTCGTCTACCGCGAAGACGACCGAAGTCGCATCAAAATAGCCGGTCAGCCGGGATCCCCTGGCGACATACTTTGCATGCCCGTCGAATTGGCCCCGATTTTCGACGAAGTACATCGGCACTTGCCCATAACCGGCATTGGCGGGCTGCACCAGCCAGCCGGATACAAGAAGCCAGGCCAGTGCCGTCCAGAAGCGGGCGGGATTGAACTGAACTACTGAAAGGATCCGCGTAATCATCCAAGCTCCTCAGGTGTTTATTCGGCGGGATCTGAGTAGTTCTTTAGTGCAAACTCGCAATAGCGCGAAAGGGAACATGCGCGTGCCGCGCGCGCTCCGCTAGAATGGCCAGACGCATGTTTTCGTACCGCCTCCACTGGGACCTGCGGCCGAACCGACTGGCGCAGGTGCTTGGTGACCTGCGCCGTCAAGGCGCGGAGATCATGGACCTGACCGAATCGAACCCCACGCGCGCCGGCTTCTCGTATCCGGAGGAGTTGATTCTCAGCTCGTTCCGGGACGCGCGCGCCCTCGTTTACGAGCCTGCGCCGGCGGGAATGCGCGCGGCGCGCCAGGTTGTGGCCGACTACTATTCGGCGCGTGGGATGATTGTCGATCCGGCCCGCATCTTTCTCACGGCGAGCACCAGCGAGTCCTACAGTTGGCTGTTCAAATTGCTGGCGGATGCGGGCGATGAAGTCCTGGTGCCCCGGCCGTCGTATCCGCTGTTTGAGTTTCTGGCGCAGATGGAACTGGTCCGCGTGATCCAATATCCACTGGTCTACGACGACGGCTGGTCGATCGATCTCGAGGCGCTGGCTCAGGCGATCAGCGAGCGCACGCGGGCCATCGTGCTGGTGAATCCGAACAATCCAACTGGCTCCTTCGTAAAGCACCACGAACTGGAGCAACTCATGGAGCTATCCGCGGAGCGCGGGCTGGCGCTGATCTCCGATGAGGTTTTCGCCGACTACCGCTTCGGACCGGACCCCGAGCGCGTGCCGTCGCTCACCGGAATCGACCAATCGCTGACGTTTTGCCTGAGCGGTTTGTCGAAAATTGCCGGGCTTCCGCAGATGAAGCTCGGATGGATCGTGATTGATGGGCCGGCCGCGGTCCGGTCGGAGGCGCTTGAGCGGCTGGAACTGATGGCCGATACCTATTTGTCGGCGGGAACGCCGGTGCAGCACGCCCTGCCGAGGCTGCTCGAAGCGGGCGAATCCGTCCGGCAGCAGATTACGTCACGCGTGAACGAAAACCTGGCGATTTTGCGAGAACGTATCGATGATCCTTCGGGCGCCCGAGTATTGCAGGTTGAGGGAGGTTGGTATGCCACCGTGCGGGTGCCACGCACCAAGACCGAAGAGCAATGGTGTCTTGATCTCCTGCAACAGGATCACGTGCTGGTGCAGCCCGGGTTCTTCTACGATTTCGAAACCGAGGCTTACCTGGTGCTGAGCCTGCTGACGCCATCGGATACATTCCGTGAAGGCATCAGGCGCCTCATCGCACATCTGTGAGTTGGCAGAGATGCTCCACAAACCAGTCGCGAGCCAGGTGGGCCACCCGTTCGAGCGTGCCCGGTTCTTCAAACAGGTGCGTGGCTCCGGGCACGATCTCCAGCCGTTTTTCCGTTTGCAGGTGTTCGAATGCTTCGCGGTTCATTTCGATCACCGCCGCGTCACGCCCACCCACAATGAGCAAGGCCGGGGCCTTGACACGCCCCAGATCGGGCAGAGCCAGATCCGGCCGTCCACCGCGCGAGACCACCGCGCCGATCTCGTTGGGCCGCTCAGCCGCCGCTTCGAGTGCTGCCGCCGCGCCGGTTGAAGCGCCGAAATATCCAATTCGCAGATGCTTGGTGGCCGCATTTTGCAGTAGCCAGCCGGTTGCAGCGATCACGCGTTCCGCCAACAGGTGGATATCGAAACGCAGGCGGGCCGTCCGGTCGTCTTCGCGCTCCTCGGCCGAGGTGAGAAGATCGATCAGCAAGGTCGCGAGGCCACCCTCGTTTAGCGCTTGCGCCACGTAGCGATTGCGCGGGCTGTGGCGGCTGCTGCCGCTGCCATGTGCAAACAGCACGATGCCTGTAGCGCCTTCAGGAATCCGTAGCGCGCCTTCGAGCGTCACGGAGGCAAGAGTCAGCCGCAGAATCTGTTCGCTTGCGCCGGTCACACCTTCTCGAGTTCCAGCATCTCGCGAATGTCGTCGTCGCTCGTCTGCGAGAAATCCTCGTACCAGAAGCCGACGGAGTAAAAGGGCTCGGGCGTCTGAAGGCAGACTAGTTCATCAACTTCTCCGCGCAGGTCCCGGCATGTGGGCGCGGCTGCGAGGGGAACGGCGACGACGATTCGCTTTGGCTTCGCCGGCCGTAAAGCCGCAACGGCGGCACGCATCGTAGACCCAGTCGCGAGGCCATCGTCCACCAGGATCACCGTGCGGTCAGTGACATCCAGCGGCGGACGTCCCTCCCGGTACAAACGCTCGCGCCGCGCCAACTCACGCAATTCCCTGGCGGTAACCGAGTCGATCACACGCTCCGGCACGTGCAGAGACTGCACAACCTCATCATTGAGCACGCGTATGCCGCCCGAAGCGATGGCGCCCATGGCCAGTTCTTCCTGCCCGGGCGTGCCGAGCTTACGCACCAGAAACACGTCCAGAGGCGCATGAAGTAAGCGCGCGACCTCCAGCGCCACCGGCACGCCGCCGCGAGGCAGTGCCAGAACGATCACATCGGTTCGATCTGCGTAAGCCTTTAGTTTTCGCGAGAGGAATTGGCCCGCTTGCACGCGGTCGCGGAATGGGAGGTCTTGCATCGCACGACCCTCCTCTAGGCTTATTGTGCGGCGGCGGGAAAGGGGATGCAAGCGGGAGAATTCCCACTAAAGCCGCCAACGCCGTGGCTGCCACCGGACTTGAACCTTCTCGGGCACCGGGCAGATGTTGCGAGGCGTGACGGCGGCGTGGTACAAAGCGGACGCATGGACAAAGTGATACGCACCTTCGCCAGCCTCGACGCTTTGAAGGCGGAGGAATACCGGGACTGGCAGGAAATGCCCGCGCATGCCCGCATGAATGCGGTTGCAGAGCTCTCTCTTGCGACTTACCGGATGAAGGAACCAACGGCGGATGTTCGACGACTTCAAAGAACTCTTGTCCATCTTCAACGCCCAGAAAGTTAAATATCTGATCGTTGGAGGCTATGCAGTTTCCCTTCACGCACAGCCGCGGGCAACCAAAGATATTGATCTCCTCATTAGGCCCGAACCTGAGAACAGCAAGGCTCTGTATACTGCACTGGTCAAGTTTGGCGCTCCGCTAGCGGAAGTCACAGCCGAGGATTTCATCCAGCGCGATAAGTTTTTCCGCATGGGGCGCGCTCCGATTGTGGTGGATATTCTGCCCGAAATCGCCGGCGTTGATTTCGACCGGGCATGGGAAAACAGGGTGGAGGCCGTCATTGATCCCACAAGCGGCCTTAGAGCACCTTTCATTTCTCTAGAGGATCTGGTCACAGCGAAGCTAGCGGCGGGAAGACCGCAGGATATTGCCGATGTGGCTGCCCTCCGCAAAGCGGCTCAGAAGCGGGGCACCTAGCGACATGTGGCTTGTGTAAGTGAAATACCCGTTTTGGCACCTGGCTGTGGCCGGTTCGTCATCTGTATCGGATCTGTAACAACCCCCCGGCAGCATCTGGGAGTCTTTTCCGCTGAAACAGCCCAGAAATTACTTGCCCTGAGCCCCGTTTCGAAGGACACTGAGATTTTCGGGGGGTAAAGTTGGAGAGAAACGGCCGCAAAGGATCGGCGATTCTGGAGCCTACGGAGCGCTGGTCCACGCAGGATGCCGGCGACCTTTATGACGTGGCGAGCTGGGGGAAGGGCTACTTTTCCGTGGCTCCCAACGGCCACATTCTGGTTCACCCGGAGAAGGACCCGGCGCGCGCAATTGACCTCAAGGAACTCGTCGACACGCTGGTACTGCGGGGCATTTCGTTGCCGATCCTGATCCGCTTCGCCGACATTTTGAAACACCGGCTGGGGGAAATCCACTCGGCATTCCAAAGCGCCATTTCTGAGCATAAGTACCAGGGCGGCTACTTCTGCGTCTACCCGATCAAGGTGAATCAGCAGAGGCAGGTGGTGGAGGAGGTGATGGAGTACGGCCGGCCCTATCATTTTGGCCTGGAAGTTGGCTCCAAACCCGAGTTGCTGGCCGTAATGGCACTCGCCAATAACGACACGCCCATCATCTGCAACGGCTTTAAGGACGAAGAATACATCGAGATGGCGATGCTGGCCCAGAAAGTGGGCCGGCACATCATCCCTGTGATCGAGAAGTACACCGAGCTGGACCTGATCGCGCGCTGCTCCGAGCGCGTGGGGGTGCGGCCAACCATTGGCCTGCGCGTCAAGCTTGCCAGCCGTGGTGCGGGGCGCTGGAAATCGTCGGCGGGCTACCGCTCCAAATTCGGCTTGACCACCAGCGAAGCGGTGCGGGCGCTGGAAGAACTAAAACTGCGCGGGCTGGCCGATTGCCTCCACCTGCTCCACTTCCATCTGGGCAGCCAGATCACGAACATCCGCCACTTGAAGGCCGCGGTCAACGAAGCTGCGCGCATGTACGCCGACCTCGCGAAGGCCGGCGCGGGGCTTCGCTATCTGGATGTCGGGGGCGGCCTCGGCATCGACTACGACGGATCGCAGACCGACTTCGAGTCGAGCGTCAACTATACGTTGCAGGAATACGCCGCCGACGTGGTTTACCACATCCAAAACGTGTGCGACGAGGCCGGCGTGCCGCATCCAACCATCGTGAGCGAGAGCGGCCGCGCCATTACGGCGTATCACAGCGCACTCGTGTTCAATGTTCTGGGCGTGGCGGGCTATGGTGACGACCAAGTGGGCGAACTGCCCACGGAACCGGAACAGCCACTGATCGATTTGCAGGAAACCAACCGCTCGCTGAGCGCCAAAAACGTGCTTGAAAGCTATCACGACGCGCAGCAAGCGCTCGACCAGGCGCTCAACCTATTCAGCTTGGGCTATCTTCCGCTCGAACAGCGCTGCCTGGCGGAAAACCTCTTCTGGTCCATTTGCCGGCGCATTCAGAAGATGGCGCGCGACCTGGATGATTTTCCGGAAGAATTCGAAGGCCTGGACGCCATGCTGGCGGACACGTACTTCTGCAATTTCTCGCTCTTCCAGAGCATGCCGGATAGTTGGGCCATCAAGCAGTTGTTCCCGATCATGCCGATCCACCGGCTGGATGAGCGTCCCACGCAGTACGCGGTGTTGGGCGACATCACTTGCGATTCGGACGGCAAAGTGGATCAATTCATTGACCGCCGCGACGTGAAGCGTACTCTGCCGCTGCATCCGTTCAACGGGCAGGACTACTATCTGGGCGCGTTCTTGTTAGGCGCCTACCAGGAGATACTCGGTGACTTGCACAACCTGTTCGGCGATACCAACGCCGTACACGTCAAGCTGAGCCCGGCAGGCGATGTCATCCTCGATGCCGTCATCAAGGGGGATACGGTTCGTGAAGTACTGAAGTATGTGCAATTCAATGCCGATTCGCTGATCGCCGAAATGCGCAAGGACGTTGAGACCGCGGTCCGTGAGAGCCGCATGAGTTACGAAGAATCCGGCAAGCTGCTGCGGTTTTACGAAGAGGGGTTGCACGGGTATACGTACCTGGAGAACTGAGACGCGATTCCCAGGAACGCTCCCCGTGGTCGCGGCTCATACCAGCAATTATCAAACACGCAGCCGCTTTGCTGAGCCGCGCGCAAAGCAAGCGGTTGTTAGGTTCCCAGAACGGGCAAACGATGCCTCAGCTTGAGACTTAAGAGAATCCAATCTTCGAGGGTGGAGCGTAACTCTTCTTCACAAGCACGCAAACTGGGAGCCAACGCTAGGACGCCGGGGCAAGATGGCACCCGGCCGGAATAACTATTGTCCTCCAGCTTGTCATAACTGGCCTCTGCCATGCCCTGGTCCACGTAGTCAGTCAGAATGAAACGCACTGCCATTGACGCTGTCCCGACAGATACATTTTAGCGAAAAGCGCTAAGTATCCTCGCGCCGGGCTTAAACTGCAATAATTAGTATTCTCGCCTTTTCGCATGATCAAAGTCCTCATGGTCGCCTCCGAAGCCGCGCCGTTTGCCAAGACGGGCGGTCTTGCCGACGTAGTGGGCGCTCTGCCCGCGGCCTTGCGCGATTCCGGGTGCGAGGTAGCCGTGCTGATGCCGCGGTACCGGCGCATCGAGTTGACCTCGGCCCGGCGCGTATACGACTCCTTGCCCATCTGGCTGGGCGCCACTGTCTACGAGACCAGCCTGTACCAGGCTGATGCCGGTACCACGTTCTATTTCCTGGAAGCGCCGGCGCTCTATGATCGCGATGGGCTCTATGGCGATGCCTCTGGCGACTACCCCGACAACGCCGTGCGCTTTGCTGTCCTGTCGCGCGCGGCCCTGGCCGTAGCCCGCCGCGTGTTTCGCCCGCAAATCTTGCATTGCCATGACTGGCAGACCGCGTTGGCTCCCGTTTATCTGCGCAACGTCTTCAATTACGACCCGACTTTCCTCGGGATGAAAACGTTGCTCACCATCCACAATCTGGGCTACCAGGGCTTGTTTCCACCGAGCGTGCTGCCGCGGATCGGCCTGGACCGGCAGTTGTTTAGCACCGACGGCCTGGAGTTCTACGGAAAGTTGAACTTGCTGAAAGGCGGCCTCATTTTCAGTGACGCCTTGAGCACGGTCAGTAAGGGCTACGCTGCCGAAATCCAGACCGACGAGTATGGCTTCGGGTTGGACGGCGTCCTGCGGGCCCGCGGCGCCGACCTCTACGGCATCCTGAACGGCGTCGATTACCGCGATTGGAACCCGGCTACGGATTCCCACCTCTTCGCCCACTACTCGGCCGAGGATTTGAGCGGCAAACGCGAGTGCAAGCGGGACCTGCTGCGCGAATTCGGTTTTCCCGAAGCCGCTTTGGAACGGCCGCTTCTGGGAATGGTGTCGCGTCTGGCCACGCAGAAAGGCACAGACCTGATTCTCGAAGCCGCCCCGCAGCTAGCAGCGGACGGCCTCAATCTGGTTGCATTGGGGGCGGGGGACGCCCCGTACGAAGCCAAGCTGCGCGAGGTGGCAGCGGCTCATCCGGACCATATCGCAGTGGAAATCGGGTACGACGAGGCCCTGGCGCACAAGATCGAGGCCGGCGCCGATATGTTTCTCATGCCCAGCCGGTACGAGCCAAGCGGCCTGAACCAGATGTACAGTCTGCGGTATGGCACCATACCGGTGGTTCGCGCCACCGGGGGGCTTGATGATACTATCGACGAAGGGACCGGTTTCAAGTTCCGGGAGTATTCGGCTCCGGTCCTACTGGCAGCCATCCGGGAGGCTTCCGCGGCTTTTGAGAAACGGCCGGTCTGGGAAGCTATGATGCGGCGTGGTATGCAGAAAGATTTTTCCTGGCGGGCCTCGGCGGCGGAGTATGCCGCCTTGTATCGCAAGCTATTGGATGGCAGCAAGAACGCGTTGCATCCTTTGGCGGGAAATAAGATCCAATAATACTGGAGGATAGAGATGGCAGGGGATAAAGTCCTGACTTTTACGGACGGGGCATTCGATACCGACGTGATCAACTCGCAGCAGCCGGTGCTGGTGGATTTCTGGGCTGAGTGGTGCGGTCCATGTCGGCAAATGGGGCCGACCATCGACACGATCGCGTCGGAATACGACGGGAAGGCAAAAGTAGGCAAACTGAACGTAGACGACAACGGCCAAACGGCCATGCGCTACAACATCCGCGGGATTCCCACGCTGCTGCTATTCAAGGGCGGCAAGGTGGTTGAGCAGCGGGTGGGCGCCGTGGGCAAGTCGGAACTCCAGAAAATGCTGGACCCGCATGTCTAGCTTCCTTCCAGTTTCAGTCTCCGGAGTTTGACCCACGCGGGAAAAACTCCGGGGTTCTCCAGCCAAACCAGCAGCCACTGGACCATCTCCTCTTTCATCGTCTTCTTTTCCGGCGTGATTTTGGAACTGCGGGCCGCCAGGCGTGCGTGGTCCTTGGCTTGAATCACCACATTGCGGCATAACTGGGCGCGAGAGCGGTCACCGATCTGCTTGGCCCGTGTGTAGACCTGTTCCATTTCGAGAAGCGACTGTTCCAGCTCATCGAACGTCTTTTGCCGCACGCCGCCGAAAGGCTGTTCGACTGGAATGCCGGTTTCCGCCAGCAGGTGGCGCAGGTAGCTCTCAGAAACCGGCGCCAGCGCGCCCAGGAGTTCCCGCCAATCGCGCTCAGTTATCCGGGTGAGCTTTCTTTCGATGATGAGCTCGGCGAGGCGCGCTTTCTTCGACTTGGTCCCGCTGGCTGGCACGGCGATATTGAGCGGTGGCGACCTGGTGCTCGGAAATGCTCTTGGAGAAAGTATGCGCGCCCGAACCATCCGGCCGCAACACAAAGTAAAGATACTTTGTATCGGCGGGGTGGAGGGCGGCGACGAGTGAGTCTCGGCCTGGATTGGCAATGGGGCCAGGTGGCAGGCCGGCATGCCGGTACGTGTTGTACGGGCTGCTGCTCGCCAGATCGGACTGATGAATGGTCCCGCGATACCGGCCGTCGAGCAGTGCCGCATAGATCGTCGTGGGGTCGCAATCGAGTTTCATGCCGATTTTGAGACGATTGTGAAGTACGGAGGAAACGAGCGGCCGATCCACGGGAACGCGGGCTTCGCGCTCCACCAGAGCCGCAAGCGTTACCGTCCCGTGCACGTCCGCGGGAGCTCCGAGTTGCTTCCATACTTCGCGAAACTGGGTCGTCATCATCTGGCACAGTTGCTGCGGGCTGGCATGGCGTGTGAGATGGTAGGTGCTGGGGAAAAGGTAGCCTTCGAGTGTGGGAGCGGCTGGGTCGAGATCGTGGATGGAGGAAGCATCCCGCGCGACGCGCAGGAAATCCGCCGCGCTGAAGACCTTCAGCTTTTCAGCGGCGGCCCCGATATCGAACATGTTCTGGCCCTCGGGAATCGTGAGTGCGTAGTAGAACACGTCACCACGCGCGATGCGATCGTAGACTTCCAGTACGGAAGCCGGCTGGGCAAAGCGATATTCTCCGGCCTGTAGCTTGCGCCGTGGCAGGAACGCGCGGGCGGCCAGGAATGCCCACGGATGCGCGATGACGCCGGATTGAGCGAGCAGGCGGGCCATTTCGGTTGTGCTGGTGCCTTTGGGGAAGTCGATGAAAGTCTCCTCGCCAAAGGCGGCGTAAGGGCGGTTCAGCTCCCAGAGAGCGTAGCCAGCGGTGGCGCCAAGCAGGATCGCCATCGCGACCCAACGCCGAAAAGACCTCACTGCTGCACACCCGAATCGAGATAACTTTGCAGCAAGATGACGGCGGACAGCCGGTCCACCGCGGCCGCGCGTTTCTCGATGCTGATGCCGCTCTGCCGCAGCACGCGCGAGGCTTCCACGGTCGTCAGTCTCTCGTCCCAAAGCCGAACGGGGATCCGGGTATGTTTCTCCAGCGCGCCGGCGAACTCCTGCACCCATTCGGATTGCCGGCCCTCTTTTCCGCTCATATGCAACGGATTTCCCATCAATAGTTGGGTGACGCCGCGCTCCCGGATCAAGCTTCCCAGCGCCGCAAGGTCGGAACGCTTGTTGCGGCGTTGCAAGGTTGCAAGGCCCTGCGCCGTGATGCCCAGCTCATCGCTGATGGCGAGGCCGATACGCCTTTTTCCGAGGTCGAGCGCCAGAATGCGGCCGGTATGAGTCATGCGTCAGGAGAAGAACTGGGATCCGCCTTCCGGTGGAGCACCATCTGCGATTTCATTATAGGCGGCAGCATGGTAGATTCGAGGAAGAGTTGTCCTCGCCGTGGCAATCCTCACACGACCTTTGAAGGGACTGGAGCAGCTCAAATCCGTGGATTTGCGCGTTTCCGCGAGTCCGGTTATCGCACTGGGTGTGATTGTGGCGCTGCTCTACTGGGCGCGCGCTTTCTTCATCACAATTACCATTGCCGTCATCATCGCCTTCATCCTGGAGCCGTTCGTCGGATTGTTGATGCGCGCCCGTCTGCCGCGCAGCGTGGCCAGTTTTCTGGTGTGCAGCACGGGTCTGATGCTCCTCTACTTGATGGGATTGGGCGCATACACCCAGATGACCGGGCTTTGGGAAGAACTGCCGAGGTTCAGCCAGCGAATCACGGACGTCATAGATGGCGGGCGGCACAAGATCGACGAGTTGGAAACGAAAACCTACGGCATGATCTTCCCGCAGAAGAAGCCGCCAGCACAGCCGGCGCCTGCGCCGCAGCAAACCAAGCGAAGCAAGCGCAACTTGGAACTCCCGCCGTCGGTGATCATGCTGCCGCCTCCAGGCGTCATTCCGGAAGTGCGGATCCACGAAGAGCAGAAGCCGCTCTCCGATCTGCTCTACGAGCGCATGGGATCGCTCTACCAGATCCTGCTTATGGCTTCGTTTGTGCCGTTCCTCGTTTACTTCATGCTGAGCTGGCGCGACCACATGCACCGCAGCTTTCTCCAGTTTTTTGAAGGAGAAGATCGCGTGGCGGCCGCGCGGAGCCTGCGGGGCATCGGCGACATGGTGCGCGGCTTCGTGGTGGGCAATTTTCTGCTGGGTGTGCTGCTGGCGGTGTTGAGCTCAATCGCCTTCCGCTTGATCCACCTGCCTTATCCGTTCCTGGCCGGCCCGGTGAGCGGCTTCCTGAGCCTGGTGCCTTACGTGGGCCTGCCGCTGGCGCTGCTCCCGCCGGCGATTGTCGCCATTGCGGGTGGAAACCCTCTGAGCAGCTTCCTCATCATTCTCTTTCTGATCGCGATGCTGCACCTCATCGCCATGAACCTGCTCTATCCGAAGATTGTCGGCTCGCGCGTGCATCTGAACCCGCTCGCCGTGACGGTCGCACTGATGATCTGGGGGTTTTTGTGGGATGCAGCGGGCCTGCTGCTCGCCATCCCCCTCACCGCCGCAATCAAGGCCGTTTGCGATAACGTCAAAGGCTTGCGTCCCTTTGGCAAGTTCCTTGGCGACTGAGCAAACCGCCGCGCCCTTCCCAATGTGTCAACATCTTAATCTGACATGCTGCCGTTCCACCTGGTCTATCACGAACACTATCACCTCAACCTGGGCCACCATGTCTTCCCGTCCGAGAAGTTCCGGCTCATCCACGACCAGCTGCTGGCCGAAGGCTTCGCCACGCCGGAAGACTTTGTGAAGCCCGAGCCGGCGCCTGATGAAGATCTGATGCTCGTCCATGAGCGCGGCTGGGTGCAGCGTCTCAAGACGGGAACCCTGAGTTACGAGGAGATTCTGCAACTCGAGATTCCCTACTCGCCCGAAATGGTGCGCGCGTTCTACTTGGCGGCGGGCGGCACCACGCTGGCTGCGCATCTCGCTCTCGACCAGGGCGTCGGCTATAACGTCGGCGGCGGATTTCATCACGCCTACCCGGATCACGGCGAAGGCTTTTGTGCGATTAATGACATCGCTGTCGCCATCCGCAAGCTCCAACAGGAGCGGAAGATCACCCGCGCCATGGTGGTGGACTGCGACAACCATCACGGCAACGGCACGGCCGCCATTTTCGCGGGCGATCCCTCGGTCTTCACGCTTTCCATCCACCAGTACAATAACTACCCGGCCTTCAAACCGCCCTCTTCGGTGGATGTCCATCTGGCCGACGGCGTAGGCGATGAGGAATACCTGGAGCGCCTCGGCGCGGCTTACCGCTTCCCCATACACGGCTTCCATCCGGAACTGCTGATCTACGTGGCCGGTGCCGATCCCTACCGCGAAGACCAGCTCGGCGGGCTCGATCTGACTCTCGAAGGGCTCAAGAGACGGGATCTGCTCGTAATTGAGACCGCTCTGCGCGAAGGCGCCGCGGTCGTAATCGTTCTGGCTGGGGGCTACGCCATCAACATGCAAGACACCATCACCATCCACGGAAACACGGCCAAGGCGGCCAAAGAAGCGCTAGGCACGGTAGGTTGGAAAAATTAAGCCGGAACGCCGGCGAACATCACCATTTTACTGGCGAGCTTGCGCGGGCGGACGGTGCGGGGATCGACCAGATGCTCGGGTTGAAACTTGGCCTTCGACCACTTTGAATCCGCGTCGAATGCGATACCGATAAAATAACCGTCGTCCCGCAAGTAGCAGGACCGTACGTATCCGTGAAATTCCGCACTGCCGCAGAGCAACGTGACACGCGCACTCTCGGTTACCGGAACTTCAGCCTGCACGCATGCGCCAGACGTCGAGATATTTTCCAGTACCACGGTTTCCTCGCGCGGGCGGCGCTCATCTTCAGACCAGCGCAGCATCACCAGGTCGGAGCACAGAAACCGGGGTTCGGCGCGCTTCTCCGGCACGGGTTACTCGATCGCGATGTGGTCCAGGCCGGGCATCAGTAAGGGGGCTCGAGCCGCGAAAATTCGAACACAGCCGGATCGTGTTTCCGCTGGATCAGTTGTGCCACACACTGGTCCACCGAATCGCCAATGGCTTCGATCCGCCGCAACGGCAACGCCTCCGGCGTGTAAATTTCCAGAGCAATGCACTTTCCGGTAAGTGCCAACCGTTCTTCGAGCGTCAGACGTTCCGGCGCACGGCCAATTGCTTGCTGAGGATCCTTGGCTGCGGATACAGACATAGTCCAGGGAAAGAATTGTATCAAATGCCGGCCGAGGTTAAATATTGAGCCAGATCTTGCGCATCCTGGAGCCCTGTGGTTTCATCATGACTTAGAAGGCTTCCCAATGGCGAAACCAGCTCTTCTCTCGATTGATGACGATCCGGATGTCCTGCGTGCCGTAGAGCGCGACCTCCGCCGCCGCTACAGCGAACGCTATCGCGTTCTCGCCGCCGATTCGGCCCGCGCTGGCTTGGACCTGCTGCGCCGCGTGCAGCAGCGCAATGAGCCGGTCGCCCTGCTGCTAGTGGATTACCGCATGCCGGAAACCAACGGGCTCGAGTTCCTGATCGAGGCGCTCAAGATCACGCCCGGTTCCAAACGAGTCCTTCTCACCGCTTATGCCGACACAGATGCCGCGATCCGAGCGATCAATGACATCCAGCTCAACCACTACCTGTTGAAACCGTGGGATCCGCCCGAGCAGAACCTGTATCCCGTGCTGGACGACCTGCTGGAAGATTGGCAATCGAACTTCCGTCCACCGTTTGAAGGAATACGCGTGCTGGGGACCCGCTGGTCGCCGCGCTCCTACGACCTCCGCGAGTTCTTGACGCGCAATCGGGTGCCCTACCGCTGGATGGACGCCGAGTCAGCCGACCGCGACCCCGAAGTCCGCCAGTTGCTGGCCTCTCTATCGCCCGAGGAACTGCAGCTACCTATGGTGCTTTTCCCCGACGGGCAGCGGCTTCACGAGCCGACAACGGCGCAGATCGCGGATCGGGTTGGATTGCGCCGCAGGTCCGAAACGAAAATTTTCGACCTGGCGATTGTCGGAGGCGGCCCGGCGGGCCTGGCCGCGGGCGTGTACGGAGCTTCAGAAGGGTTGCGCACCGTGATTGTGGAGCGCGAGGCGCCGGGTGGGCAGGCGGGGCTCAGCGCCAGGATCGAGAACTACCTCGGCTTCCCGTCCGGTTTGAGCGGCGCCGATCTGGCTTATCGCGCCGTGGCGCAAGCGCGGCGCTTCGGTGTGGAGATTCTCGCGCCGCAGGAGGCGGCGGGCGTATGCATCGATAATGGCGCCCGCGCCTTGCGTTTAGCTGACGACTCGGAACTGTCCTTCCGTTCTTTGGTGCTCTCCATGGGAGTGCAGTGGCGCAAACTGGACGTCCCCGGCATGGACCGTCTGACCGGCGCTGGTATTTATTACGGCGCAGGTTCTACCGAAGCCAATGCCTGCGCCGAAGAAGACGTCTACATCGTGGGCGGAGCCAATTCCGCCGGGCAGGCGGCGATCAACTTCTCGAAGTACGCGCGCCGTGTCATCATGCTGGTTCGCGGAAATTCGCTAGCGGCGTCGATGTCCAAGTATCTGATCGATGAGATCGGCCAGACGCCAAAAATAGAAGTGCAATATGGGACCCGAGTCGTCGCCGTTGACGGCAAAGACCGATTAGAAAACCTGTCCATTGAATGCATCGCCACTAAAACCGTGGACACCGTGGCGGCATCGTCGCTCTTCATCTTCATCGGCGCCCAACCCAGGACTGATTGGCTCAACGGGGTGATCGAGCGGGATGCGAACGGGTTCATCATCACCGGCCCGGATCTGATGAAGGATGGCAAACGGCCGCGTGGCTGGCCGCTCGATCGCGATCCCGGCTTGCTCGAAACCAGCATCCCCGGGGTATTCGCCGTCGGCGATGTGCGCCACGGCTCAGTGAAGCGCGTCGCCTCGGGAGTGGGAGAAGGCTCCATCGCGATCCAATTTGTGCATCAATATCTGAACGAGGTGTGATGTGGAGCAAATGACTTCCTCCGATGCCGTTGCGGCCTCGGCGCCGTCGGCAGACGAGTTGCGCGGCCTGTCGATTTTCGAGGACCTTCCCGATGACGATCTCCGGTGGCTCGCAGAGCAGATGAAGCTCGTGACCGTGGAGCCCGGTGAAGTGTTCCTCCGCGAGAATTCTCCGGCAGACCGGCTGTTCGTGATCCTCGAGGGCGAAATGCGCGGCACCCGCGAGACTGACGGCAACGATTCGCGCGTCTTCGTCGCGAAAGCGGGACAAGTAACCGGTGCGCTCCCATTCTCCAGGCTGACCCACTTTCCGCTGACCTCTCGCGCCGTGATACGCTCGCGCGTCGCGTCGCTGGCGAAAGACCGGTTTCCCGAAATGCTCCAGCGCATGCCGCAGCTTGCTCAGCGACTAGTAAGCGTGCTGGCGGACCGCATCCGGGAAGCCACCCGGAATGAGCAGCAGCAGGAAAAGATGGCGGCTCTCGGGAAACTGTCGGCCGGCCTGGCCCACGAGCTGAACAACCCTGCGTCCGCCGCGCGCCGGGCTGCTGAGAGCCTCGGTGAGGCGATCAACGCCCTCCGGGAAGCCAACACCCGGCTGGATGCGCGTATCCTTTCCCCGGAGCAGCGTTTGTTTCTGTCGAAGCTGGAAGGCGAGATTGTCGAGCAGGGCTCCCCGGTCCTCGATCCGTTGGACCGCAGCGACCGGGAGGACGAAATAACCGGGTGGCTCGAAAAACGCTCGGTGGCCCACGCGGCACAGGTGGCTGCCAGTTTGATCGATGCTGGTTTCGAATACGCGTGTCTGGAGTCCATCTCTTCACATTTTCCTGGTGATGTAATCGAGGATGTCCTCATCCGGGTCTCCGCCTCGCTCCTTGTTGGTCGCCTGGCAAAAGAAATCGAGCACAGTACCGCGCGCATTTCCGATCTGGTCCGCGCCATCAAAGAGTATTCGCACATGGACCAGATGCCCGAGCAAGAGGTGGATGTCCACGACGGTTTGGAAACCACGCTGGTGGTCCTCCGCCATCAGCTCAAGCAAGGAGTTTCCATCGTGCGCGAGTATGATCGCACTCTTCCCAAAGTGTGCGCGCACCCCGGCGAACTCAACCAGGTGTGGACCAACCTCATCGACAATGCTGTCGACGCTATGAACGGCAAAGGCGAATTGCGAATCCGAACCGCAAGGGATCCTAATCACGTGCTTGTCGAGATCGGCGACAACGGTCCCGGCATTCCGCTGGACGTGCAAAAGCGCATTTTTGAACCGTTCTTCACCACCAAAGGCGTCGGCAAAGGGCTCGGCCTGGGCCTCGACACCGTTTATCGCATTGTGCGCAATCATCACGGAGAAGTGACCTTCAAATCGCGCCCCGGCGACACACGATTCACGGTGCGCCTGCCGATCCCGGGCGCCAATGGCGCTAAACAAGCGTGAAGTGAGTGTTCGCTCAAAGCGGAAGCGAGCAGCGACTGTTCGGAAGCCACTTCGCAATAGCGTGCGGGAGTTGGAGATCCGCGACCGTGAGGGCCACCGAACGAAATCCCAAGGTTACGATGAGCTGGCAGACTGGGAATCCGAGACCGTGTGGCCGCCGGATTATCCACTCCTCTAAACCCCGCGACGATTGAGCTGAATCGGTTGGGCCGGCCATGCCATGTCAGTTTGCCCACTGGTCCTCTTGCTGGTAGAGTAGCGCTGATATGAACCAGCGCGCTGCGACCCTCCACTTGGCTGAATTACGCAATTTCGCCGGATGCCGGCGTACACGGCAGCTGGCTGCTTTGTGCGCAATGGCCGCCTGTCTGCTCTCACCGAATCTCCCGGCCTTGGCGCAAGACCTCACTCCCGCCAAGCCGGAATCAGTCGGCCTGTCGTCCGAAAGACTGGAGCGCATCGGCGCTGCCGTACAGCGCAGCATCGACGATAAGCGTATCGCGGGCGCGGTCACGCTTGTCGCCCGGCGTGGTCATGTCGCCTGGCTGAAGGCGCAGGGCATGATGGACCACCAAGCGGGCAAGCCGATGCAGACCGACGCCATTTTCCGCATCTGCTCCATGACCAAAGCCATCACCACTCTCGCGGCGATGATGCTCTACGAGGACGGCCGGTTTCTGCTGGACGACCCGGTCTCGAATTACATTCCGGAGTTCAAGAATGCGAAAGTGCTCGTCAAACCGGCGTCGGGCAAGCCCTACACGATTCCGGCAACGAAAGAAATCACGATTCGCAACTTGATGACCCACACCTCGGGACTCACCTATAACTGGAATTCAGATCTCGGCCAGATGTACGACGATGCCAATGTTGCGCACGGCCTCCTCCCATACGACGGAACCATCGGCGACAGCGTGAAACGTCTGGCGGGCCTGCCGCTCCTGTTCAATCCAGGAGATCGTTTTGAGTACAGTCTGGGTATTGATGTTCTCGGCTACTTGGTCGAGGTTGTTTCCGGCAAGCCGCTCGACCAGTTTCTTCGGTCGCGCATTTTCGAGCCACTCGGCATGACGGACACGTACTTTTATCCGCCGGAAAACAAGCTGAACCGTTTGGCGACCGCGTACACGTGGTATAAGGACAAGGGCCTCGGCCGTTTTCCAGACGCGCCGATCACCGAAGGCACATTTTCGTATTCCGCCGACTATCCTGCGCGCGGACCGAAGAAGCTTTTCTCGGGAGGCGGTGGTTTGTGCTCAACCGCCATGGATTACGCGCGCTTCTGCCAGTTGATGCTGGATGGCGGCAAAACCGGGAACACCCGGCTGATCAGCCGCAAGACCGTAGAGCTGATGACCCACGACCAGCTCGGCAAGATCGGCCCGGATCAGGCTTTCGGACTCGGTTTTGGCATCGATGGGGTGAAAGCACCATTGGGCGAGCTCGGCTCTCCAGGAGAATACACCTGGGGCGGGTTTTTCTACACGGCGTTCGTCATCGACCCCAAGGAACAGATGATCACGGTCTTCATGGCGCAGTTGCACCCAACGGGTGATCTCACTTTGGACAGCCTGTTTCACGTGCTCGCCGAGCAAGCGATTACAGACTAGTGAGCTTCGGACGAGGCATGCCTCGCCCCTACATCGCGCGCTTCGTAGGGGCCGGGCACGCCCGGCCTGCCGCTAACTACATCGTCGAAAAACGGAACACTGTTGTCGACGTGAAGCGCTCCCCCGGTTTCAAAACCACCGACGGAAACTTCGGCTGGTTCGGCGAATCGGGAAAATGTTGCGTCTCCATGCAAAACGCCGACCGGCGTCCATACACCTTGCCACCCTTGCCGTGGATCGTTCCATCCAGAAAGTTGCCCGTGTAGAATTGCAGTCCGGGCTGCGTCGTCAGAACCTCCAACACGCGCCCCGAGGTTGGCTCCGTCACGCGAGCGGCCAGGAACAATTCGCCGCCTTTCCGATTCAGCACGAAGTTGTGGTCGTATCCCTTGCCGAGCTTCACCTGCTCGTTAGCGGCATCGATGCGCGCACCAATCGCCGTGGGCTTGCGGAAATCCAGCGGCGTTCCTGCAACGCTTTCGAGTTCGCCGGTCGGGATCAGCGTGCCGTCCACCGGCGTGAAGCGGTCGGCATTGATCGTCATCAGGTGCGAGAGAATGTCGCCGTTCCCCTCGCCGGCAAGATTGAAGTACGAATGATTGGTCAGATTGAGCACCGTCGCCTTATCCGTGGTGGCGCCGTAGTCGATCCTCAGTTCGTTTTTTGCGGTCAACGTATACGTAACGGTTGCCGAGAGATTCCCTGGATATCCCTCTTCGCCATCCTTGCTGAGATAGCTAAGCTGAATCGCGGGCGCCCCATTCTTCGAAACATTCTTGGCGCTCCACACGCGCTTGTCGAAGCCTTTGAGTCCGCCGTGCAGCGTGTTCTTGCCGTCATTCTGCGCCAAGTGATACTCGTGTCCGTCCACCGTGAACCGACCCCCGGCGATGCGATTGCCATAGCGCCCGACGATTGCGCCAAAGTACGGCTCATTGCCGAGATACCCATCCAGACTGTCGAACCCCAGCACGACATCCGCGAATTTCCCACTGCGATCCGGCACTTTCACCGAAACCACCGTGCCCCCGTAGTTCGTAATCGCGACCTCCATTCCGTTCGCATTAGTCAGGATGTAAAGATCCACCGGCTCACCATCTTTGGTTTTGCCGAATGCGCTCTTCTTCATTCCAGCCCCCTGGATTGCGGCCAGAAAAATCAGTCCCATCGACACAGAACACAACAGCCGCAAAATCATTCGTTCCTCACTTCTGCCCGTAGTATGCCTCGGGCCCATGCTTGCGCAAGAAATGTTTGTCGCGGAGCGAATCGGAAATAGCGCTCGCCTCCGGATTGATCGTGAGCGCATGATACGCCAGACACGCAATCTCCTCCAGCACCACGGCGTTATGCGCTGCCTCGGCCGGTGTCCTGCCCCAGCAGAATGGCGCGTGGCCCGCAACCAGCACGCCCGGCTTCGCCAGCGGATCCGTTCCCGCGAAACGGCGCAGAATCATCTGCCCCGTATTCCATTCGTAGTCGGATTCAATCTCTCCAGGCAGCATCCGATCCGTCACCGGGACCGGGCCATGGAAGTAGTCGGCATGCGTGGTGCCGAGGCACGGAATTTCGCGGCCGGCTTGCGCCCAGGCCGTAGCATAACGCGAATGTGTGTGCACGACGCCCCCGATTGCCGGAAACGCGCGATAGAGCGCCAGGTGCGTCGGCAGATCGGAGGACGGCTTCAGGTTTCCTTCGACGATTTTGCCATCGAGGTCGGTAATGATCAGATGTTCCGGTCGCAGCGTATCGTACGGCACGCCGCTCGGTTTGATCGCGACTAGACCCTGTTCGCGCGCGATACCGCTCGCGTTCCCGAAAGTGTACAGCACCAAACCTCGGCGAACCAGCTCCAGATTGGCTTCGCAGACTTCCGCGCGCAGAGCTTCCAGCATCATGCTGCCCCACGCGTCTCGGCCGCGATCCGCCGCAATGCCGGAAGCACACCGCCCATCTCGACCGGTTCCGCATTCTTCCGTCCCATGCCGAAATAAAGCCGCCGGTAAATAGGGAACAGTTCCTGATACACCGCGGCGCTCCGCGCGTCCGGTTGCACCGTCTTGTAGCTCGGGCACAACGCGCCCTGTGCCTCTTCTACGCTCTTGAAGGTCCCCGCCGCCAGAAATGCAAAAATGGCCGATCCCAGGCTGGTCACATCGCCCTGCGGAACCAGAATCGGTTTGTTCATCACGTTGGCATAGACGGCGTTCAGCGTTTCATTTTTCTGCGGGATGCCGCCGCCATTGATGATACGGCTCACTGGCACGCCGTGCTCTTCCATGCGCTCCAGAATCACGCGCGTATGAAACGCCGTGCCTTCGATCGCCGCGAAAAGCTCATCCTGCGCCGTATTCGTGAGTCGCCAACCGAGCGTAACGCCGCTCAGCTCAGGATTCACCAGCACCGTGCGGTCCCCGTTATCCCAGGTGACCCGCATCAGTCCCGTCTCACCGGCACGATATCGGTCCAGCCCCTCCGATAGGGCACTCACCGTCGAGTTCGCCCGCTTTGCGATCGCTTCGAAAATGTCGCCAGTCGCCGAGAGCCCGGCCTCGATCCCCGTATAGCCGGGGTGGATTGATCCCGGCACCACGCCACAGACTCCCGGCACCAGCGTCGGCTGCTCGCTGATCGCCATGATGCAGGTGGATGTCCCAATCACATTCACGACATCACCCAGCCGCACCCCCGCGCCGATCGCGTCCCAATGCGCATCAAAAGCGCCCACGGGGATCGGAATGCCCGGCGACAGTCCCAGCCGATCCGCCCACGCCGCGCTCACCCGCCCCGCGATTTGATCCGAAGTCGCATACCGGCCGCCGAGTCTCGGCCCGATTCCGCCCAGCAGCGAGTCCACTTTTGTCAGGAACTCATCCGGAGGAAACCCGCCCAGTGACCGGTTCCACATCCACTTGTGTCCCATGGCGCATACGCTGCGCGGAACCGCAGCCGCATCCGTGATTCCGCATAACGTGGCCGCCACCATGTCGCAATGCTCGAGCGCCGTCGCCATACGCTCGCGCTTTGCTGGATTGTTCCGCAGCCAGTGCAGCAACTTGGCAAATCCCCACTCCGACGAGTACACGCCGCCGCACCAGCGGATCGCCTCCAGCTTGGTCGCATTCGCCGCACTCGTGATCTCCGCCGCCTCTTTCCAGGCTCGATGATCGCACCAGAGATAATAATCATCCAGCGGTTCGAGCGCTCGGTTCACCGGCACTACGCTCGACCCGGTTGTATCCAGCGCGATCGCCGCGATCTCACTGCCACGAATTCCCGCCGCGTCCAGCGCTTTGTGCATGGCCGCGACCAGCGCTTCCATGTGATCCGCGTGCTTCTGCGTCGCATGGTCCGGGTCTTCTTTCTTCCGCAGCAGCGGATACACCGCCACACCAGATCCAAGCCGTCCTTTCTGATGGTCGAAGATCGACACGCGCACGCTGAGTGTGCCGAAATCTACTCCCGCGACAACGCTCACCTCAGCAGCCCGGTTCCTTGTGCCAGTACATGCCCCACCCGAGATATCGCGTGGCGGCTTCGTGCACGGCAGCGCCGACTGTCGCGAGATTCGCCGCTACGTGGTGTTCGAAACCCTGCTCGCAAATGTAGCGCAGCAGGCCCTGCAATCGCGGAATCTGCACCACGCCCGCTCCACCGAATGTCTCGAGCGAATCGTTGGTAAACGCTCCCTCGCCCACGTAGCCCCGAATCGTGCCTTCGCGATCGTTCGTCGAGAAGCGCGCGAAGCTCATCGGACTGGCCTTCACCCGGCCCACACAGGTTCCAAACGTGTTCTCCTTGCCCACCGTCCCCGCGATAATCTCCTGAAAATCCATCTTCACGTCCGCGAAGAAGTGCTTCGGCAGGTTGCTGCAATGGAAGCACACCGCTTTGTCCGGGTCGTCGCCGTAATTGTTGTTCCAATCGAGCAGCGCGCTCGGCGTTCCCGACGCCAGTTGCAGCGCATGCATCCCGATAACGCCGCAAATGTCCACCTCGCAGGCGCTCGACATCAGGTTGTTGCTCATCATGCTCATCACCGTGCACGGGACCACGCCGAAGTATTCTTCCATCGAGGTCCAGCATTGCACCGCGCTGATGGCCACCTCCGTTTGCCGCATCCAGCCGTCCACCACCGCGCCCAGTTTCGCCATCTTGAGCAGCGCCGAATCGGGGACGCCGCCTGTCGGCACATAGCGCCGGATCTCCGCCAGTTTCTGCTGCGCGGCATCGTCGGTATCCTTCATCCGTTCGACGCGCCCCAAAATCTCGGAGAGATCGATCGTCTCGATTGAGATCCCGTTCGCTTCCAGAATTTTTTCGCTGTAGCGCACGGTGTTGAACGCCGCCGGCCGCGCCCCGATCGCGCCGATCCGCAGCCGTCGCAGCCCTCGCACTACCCGGCAAACCGCTGCGAACCACTCCAGATCCTTCCGGAAGAATTCCGAATCCGGTGTTTCCGTGTGGCGCGTGGTCAACGAGTATGGAATGCCGTACTGCGAAAGGTTGTTGCACGCCGACATCTTGCCGCAAAAGCTGTCGCGCCGGTCGCGAATCGTCATGCGCGCCGGCGTATCCGGGGTAGCCTGCACCAGCACCGGTACGTTCAGATCTGCCATGCGCAGCGTGTCCGCGATCGCGCGCTCGTCGCCGAAGTTTGGTAGTGTCAACACCACGCCATCGATCGCATCCCGATGTTCTCGAAACCGCGCCGCGCACTTCCGCGCTTCTTCACGCGATTCGACCGCACCGTGCCTCGATTCCGCCGGATCGAGCGCCACCACGCCGTGTCCCGCGCCCTCGATCGCCGCGATCATCTCCTTGCGCCCGCTGTCCGCCAGATGGCCGGGAAAGAAGCCGCGGTTTCCCACAATGAGCCCGAACGTCATCTTTTTTGTAGCCGGATTCGTCATTGCCAATGCCTAATGCTCTCTCGGCAGATCCACCGCCGGATTCCTCGCGAAGAAATCAAACGGCCGCAGCTCGAACTCGTGCCACGCTGTCGGCATAATTGGCCAGTCTTCCGGCCGCGGCACGTGGTGAAACCCCAGCGTATACCACACCACGATGTCCGTGTTCTCGATCGGCCGGTTCCCCTTGGTCCACGCCGGCAGCCCGTCACCGCCGTGGCTCTGCGTCGGATAGTCACCCGCCGGATAGCGCTCATCTTCGCGATACGGCGTCACCCACAAGTTGTGCCGGATGAAGCCCGCGCGCTTCTGCGGCCAGTCATCATCCACCATCAGCGACACAGCGTTGTGGCCCGCCGCAATCTCGTAACCCACCGGATATCCCAGAGGCCCCTTCACGTTCGGATTGATCACGCGCCACAGCGCCGGATGCTCCATCATCATTGTGAGCTGCGCGTCGCTTTCCGTCTTCGCCACCTTCTGCTCCGCTACCCACACGCTCTTGCGCGGATTGCTGTCCGGTAGCCGCTCCGTCTTCATCTCCTCCTTGACGAAGCTGTTCTCCGTCCCATCCACATCCAAATCGAGCCGGAATGAGAAGAAGTGGTCGTGATTCACCCCCACCGTGTTGTCCGCCACGAAGTGTCCGTAGCGCCCGTCTTTCCCGTCGCGATCCTCCGCCGCGGTCCGGCTGCCCACCGCCTTCACTTCCACGGACCCCGTCGCTCCCACGCCAATCTTGATCGTGCCGTTCTGCTCGAACGTCCAGTCCACCGCGTAATCATAGTTGCCGAACGTCGTGATCATCCGCAGCACCAGGTCGCGCCGCCGTCGGCTCTCAGTAAACAGCCCGATGGTGCTATGCCGCCACGCAAGATCTCCCGCCTCGCGCTCAAACAGGCACGCCGTGCGCGCCCGCCGCTGCGGTGTTCCGTGTGAGGTCGGAATCACCGAATCGAAGTACACCGCGTTATCCGGACAATCCGCGCCCGGCGCGAGCGTGCTCGCCACGCCGCCCCAAGTGTTGCCCTCGCCCATGTCGATGAACGTGGTGTGATACCAGCCTTCGGCCGGGTCCTGATACGGAACGAAAACCTCCGCGAGCGACCCTTCATACAGAATCGGCCGCTCCTTTCCCCCATCGAGATACCTCACATTCGTCACCACTACGCCCGCCTTCGCATCGATCCGGAAGTGAAAATGCCAGTTTTGCCAGCTCACTTCGTTGCCCTCAGTCCGAAAGCCGCGAACCGGCTGCGTGACTAGTATCGGACCTGGAACCTCGCGTGACGGAATCGTGCCCGAATCGTACTCCGTGTTGCCCGGAGGAATCGGCACCGGGCCCGTGTCGATCATCCGAATCAGTTTCTGCTCTTCCGAATCCCACAACGCGATCAGGCCCCCAATCGAATGCCCTCCGCTCGCGTTTCTTACCGAACATTTCACGCGTTGCAGCCGGCGCCCCTTCTCCTCGGCCGTGTCAAAGTAACCGGGCGAATCGCCGTCGCAGTCCACGGTGTCGAAATCCGTGATGCCGCGTTTGCGTATCGCCGCTTGCCACTGCGGGTCGGCCTTCAATCGCTCCGTAACGCCCTCGGTCTCGTCCGCGATCAGCACCGGCTCCACGCCCTTCACCTCTTTCCAGGAAACGACCTTCCGCCCGGCAATATCCACGATCCCCTCAAACGTCCGCCGCCCCTGTTTAACAATGGCCAGCGCCTCGCGCCGGAAAGTGGTGCCCGGTTTCCAGCTCAAGACTTCACCTTTCGGCGGCTCGTGCAAATTGATCCCCGCGAAGCGGCTCTCCGCGTCGAGCTTGCCCGATGTCTTCATGGTCTCCAGAACCGTCCAGTACTCCTGAAAGGTCAAAGCGTCAAGCGGATGTAGCGCCACTTCGGCCACGCCTATCGGAGCCAGAGCGGCAACAACCGCAATGCGCGTCAAGCCAAACATCCAAACTCTCTTTCGTAATCGCATGCGAAGATTGTTGAGCTTATCACAAGCCTCCATTCGCGTTTATTCGCGTCCATTCGCCGCTCCGTTGCGTCTATAGTAAAAACTATGTCCACCAACAGGAGCACCCCGTGAACCGCCGCCAGCTCTTGCGCAATTCTTTCCTCGGAGCCATCGGCGCCACCGCCGCTACCGCGCGCGAATTCCCAGCCAATTACGACGAGTCCAAGCAACTGGCGCAATCCGATTGGAAGCCCACCTTCCTGAGCGATCACCAGAACCAAACTCTCATCGTCCTGAGCGATCTCATCATCCCGGAAACCGACACCCCCGGCGCCAAGACCGCCCTGGCCAATCGCTTTATCGATCTGTTGCTCGCCGCGGAAACGCATGATACCCAGCAGTCCTTCCTCAACAGCCTGGCTTACCTCGATGGCGAATCCAGAACCCGCTTCGGCGCCGCCTTCATTTACATTCCCCACGAATCACAAATTGAATTTCTCGAACTCCTCGCATATCCCGATTCGCTTGACTCCTGGGGCGAAGGGAAAACAGGTGACTCCACCGGGCACAGTCACTTCCAGAAACTCAAAGACTGGATCGCCCGCGCCTTTTACAGTTCCGAAGCCGGCATGAAGGCGCTTGGCTGGAATGGCGAGGCCCCACATGGCACCCCGACCGGTTGTGTCACCAAACAAGGATAAACACGCGCTATGCCCGACCCGGATCTTTCTCAAACTTTCGACGCCATCGTGGTTGGCTCCGGAGCCACCGGCGGCTGGGCCGCCAAGCGCCTTTCCGAAGCCGGATTAACCGTCGCTCTACTCGAAGCCGGCCGCAACGTTTCGCCCGCCGAATTCACCGAGCACATGCCCGGCTACAAGCTTCACTTCCGCGACATGTCCCCCGAGATCGTCAAAACACGGCCCGTGCAGAAGCAATGCTACGCCTGCATGGAGTACAACTACGATTGGTTCGTTAACGACCTCGAAAATCCCTACAGCACGCCCAAGGACAAGCCGTTCACCTGGCAGCGCCTGCGCATTGTCGGTGGCAGGACCCTGGTCTGGGGTCGCCAAAGCTACCGGCTCAGCGATCTCGATTTCAAAGCCTACAGCCATGATGGCTATGGCCAGGACTGGCCCATCTCCTATGCCGACCTCGCCCCGTTCTACGACATCGTTGAAGATTACGTCGGCATCAGCGGAGCCGCCGAAAGCAACCCCGCGCTTCCCGACGGCCACTTTCTGCCGCCCATGGCCATGACTTGCGGAGAACAGCACATGCGCGAGCAGGTGAAGAAGGCATTCGGCCACACCGTGACCATCGGACGCGTCGCCATGCTCACGAAAAATCACAACGGGCGCGCGGCCTGTCACTATTGCGGACCGTGTGAGCGCGGCTGCGTCACCTATTCTTACTTCAGCAGTCCCTTCACTACGGTCAAGGACGCGCTCAAGACCGGCAAATGCACACTCGTCCCTAACGCCGTTGTGGCGCACGTCAATCTCGTGAAAGCGGAAAATCGCGCCGCCGGTGTGACATTTGTCGATCGCGTCACCCACCAGACCCGGGAGGTCAAAGGCAAGACCGTCATCTTGTGCGCCCAGGCACTGGAATCCACGCGCATTCTTCTGAACTCCACCACGCGCGAAGCAAGCCCCGGATTGGGCAACTCCAGCGGACTCCTCGGCCGCGGCTTGATGGATCACGCCACCGGCGGCGCCGCCACCGGTAAGTTGTCCGGCTTCGACGAAAAGCCCTCGGTGAACGGACCGCATCGCGCCAACGGTATCTACGTCATTCGCTTTCGCAACCTGCTCAACGGCCCGCAGCATAAGGGTTTCATCCGTGGCTACGGTTACCAGGGCGGCGCCGGCCCCCAGTTCGATTTCGGCGCACCCGGTTTTGGCGCTGGATATAAACAAGCCGTCCTGCGCGGGAGCTATGGCATCAACCTCGGCGCATTCGGCGAGTCGTTAGCCTACAACGACAACTTCGTGTCCATCGATCCTGATCTCAAGGACGCCTGGGGCATTCCCGCGCTTCACGTCAGCATGACGCATCGCGACAACGAGAAGACCATGATGGAAGACTCCGCCGTGGCCGCCGCGGAGATGTTGGAGGCCTGCGGCGCCCGCAATATCCAGATCAGTACCCGTGTCGCCGAGCCCGGCATGGCCATCCATGAACTCGGCACCGCGCGCATGGGCACCGATCCGAAAGCGTCCGTCACCAACCCCTGGTGCCAATTGCACGACGTGCCAAACGTCTTTTCGATGGACGGCGCCTGTTTCGTTTCCTCGGGCTGCCAGAACCCCACGCTGACCATGATGGCGATCACCGTTCGCGCCTGCGACCATCTGATCGACCGCTTCCGCCGCAACGAGGTCTAGGTACAGTACCGGAACTCGCTTTCCCGCAGTCCGTTGTTATGCCGGAACGTCGCTTGCTAACCTCACCCTTAAGCCCACGGATGCTCGACCCCGACATAGCCCTTGTAGCTTTGGTGCTGCTCATCGCCATCGCCGCCCTCCTAGACCCCGGCGGCCCCGGAACCCCGCGCCGCCTGCCCGTACGACATTAAGTGGGGCTCTCCTCCCCGCTTGACATCCACCGCCCTCGGCTTACATCGAGATTCTGGCTTCCCACTAGGTACCACAAGCCGTAGTACTGGTACACAGCGCTGGTACAAAACACGAAAAGCGCTGTACGACAGGTGGTCACAAATAGGTGAACACTGTATACAATTGCCTTTCAGCCGTCTAATTAGGTTATTGAACAAACTTCACCGGAGACTCTACTCATGCAACGACGTCACTATTCTGGTTCCATGATGCTTGTTCTTGCGCTTCTCGTTTTCACCATTGATTCAGCGCGCGCAAGCATGCTCTTGACTCCGGCCGGTACCACCGCCGGGTTCACCCTTTCGACTTTCGCCGATGGCTTCCCCACTACCGGATTTTGCTGCGGCCCGCTCGGCGTCGCCTTTCCGAAAAGTGGAGGTGTGATGGTTGCGGACTATCCGGGCAATGTATACCTGTTCCCGACCGATACCGATGGACAGCACGCCGGCTCTGTGACGCCCGTCACTGGTTATGGTTCTAATGGCCCTGCGGATCTCGCGTCAATAGGCGGCAAGATTTACATGACCGATCAGGGTCCCGGCCTGGTACTCCAATTGAATGATAACGGCACGTTCAATCACACAGTTGCGAGCATTGGCATTGCCACTGGTATGGCCGCCGACGCTGCCAACGGCCTGCTTTACGTCTCAAATGTGAGCTCCGGCATCTTCTCCGTGGACCCGACAACGGGAACGACGACTCTGTTCGCTTCCGTCGTAGCCGACGGGCTGACCATAGACACGACCGCGCAAATCCTCTATGCGGAGGTCGGAGGCCACATTCTTGGTTTCCGTATCAGTGATGGCGTGCAAGTCTTCGATTCCGGCGCTATCGCAAACGGTCCGGACGGCGCCGCTGTCGGAGAGGGTAAGCTGGCCGGCAACATATTTGTCAATACAAACGGTGGCACCGTGGTTGAGGTCAATATTGCTACGGACGCCCAAACCCTCATCGCCGCCGGTGGCAGCCGTGGCGATTTTGTCAGCCTCGATCCAAACGGCTCCCTTTTCTTATCGCAGACCGACGAAGTTCTGCGGCTGAGCCCGCCCGCTGGCGGCTGCTTCGGAGCGAACTGTGGGGCAACCGTACCCGAGCCCAGTTCCGGGGTATTGATGTTCAGTGGCTTGGGATTGATTTTTCTAACCCGCCAGTTGAGACGCCGAGCGTAACGACTCTCCTTCACAAGAATGCTGTAGGGGCGGAGCACTGCTCGGCCCTTTCCTTTTTAGATGGGGAACATAGGAACTTAGGGACGGAGACCTCGATTGCCGATTTCGTCCTAACACTGCTCTCCTCTGTTACCATTCTCCCTATGGCCGAGGATCGCACTTACCCCCCAAGTCGGGAATTCGTTGAGCGCGCCAACGTGAAGGGCATGGACGCCTATCGCGCACTCTACAAGCGCGCCGAGGAGCAGCCCGCTGAATTCTGGGGCGAGCTCGCGGAAAAAGAGCTGTTCTGGTTCGAGAAGTGGTCCAAAGCCTTCGAGTGGAATCCGCCGTTCGTGAAATGGTTCGTCGGCGGCAAAACCAACGTCTCGTACAACTGCATCGACCGCCATCTCTCCACGCCGCGCAAAAACAAAGTCGCAATTCTCTGGGAAGGCGAGCCCGGCGATCAGCGCATGATCACCTACCAGGAGCTGCACCGTCTGGTATCGCGCTTCGCCAGCGTCCTGAAATCGCGCGGCCTCAAGACCGGCGATCGTGCCATCATCTACATGCCCATGATCCCGGAGCTTCCCATTGCTCTGCTAGCCTGCGCGCGGCTCGGCATCATTCATAGCGTGGTGTTCGGCGGATTTTCGGCCGAAGCTCTCAAGGCGCGCATCCAAGACCTCGAAGCCCAGGTCGTCATCACCGCCGATGGCGGCTGGCGGCGCGGCAAGGAAGTCAAACTCAAACCTGCTGTGGATGAAGCGCTGGCCGACTGTCCCACGGTGCGCGACGTCATTGTCTATCGCCGCACCGGTGCAGAGGTCGTCATGCAAACCGGCCGCGATTCCTGGTGGCATGAGCTGGATGAGAAGGCCGCCGAAACCTGTGATGCTGTGCCGCTCGACTCCGAAACCCCGCTCTTCGTGCTCTACACCTCCGGCACCACCGGCAAGCCGAAAGGCATCGTGCACTCGACCGGCGGCTACCTGCTGCAAGCCACCATGACCATGAAGTGGGTCTTCGATCTCCACGAAGAAGACACCTACTGGTGCACCGCCGATATCGGTTGGGTCACCGGCCACAGCTACATCGTCTACGGCCCGCTTGCCGCCGGCGCGACCAGTGTCATGTACGAAGGCGCGCCCGATTTCCCGCAGCCCGACCGCTTCTGGCGCCTGGTCGAAAAATATCGCGTCAACATTCTCTACACTTCCCCCACCGCCATCCGCGCCTTTGTCCGCATGGGCGATCAGTGGCCCAACGCGCACGATCTCTCCAGCCTGCGCCTGCTTGGTTCGGTCGGAGAACCGATCAATCCCGCAGCCTGGGAGTGGTACTACAAGACCATCGGAAAAGAGCGCTGCCCCATCGTCGATACCTGGTGGCAGACTGAAACCGGCGCCATCATGATCTCGCCCATCCCCGGTGCCGTGCCGCTAAAACCAGGCTCCGGCACGCTCCCGCTGCCCGGCATTCTTCCCGAGGTTGTGGACTTCCAAGGCGTACCCGTCGGAGCCAACCAGGAAGGCCTCCTGATCATCCGCCGCCCCTGGCCCAGCATGTTGCGCACCATCTGGCACGATCCCGAGCGTTACAAACAGCAGTATTGGGAGCGCATTCCCGGCGCCTATCTCACCGGCGATGCCGCCCGCCGTGACGCCGACGGCTATTACTGGGTGTTGGGCCGCGTCGATGACGTCATGAACGTCAGCGGCCACCGCCTGAGCACCATGGAACTCGAATCCGCGCTGGTTCGCCATCCCGCGGTTGCTGAAGCGGCCGTCGTCGGCAAACCGCACGAGATCACCGGCCAGGCCATGGTGTGCTTCGTAACGCTGAAGGAAGGCAAGTGGGACACTGAGCAGCTCGCCCAGGATCTACGCTTGTGGGTAGCCCACGAGATCGGCAGCTTCGCTAAACCCGAGCAGATCCGCTTCACCGAAGCGCTTCCCAAAACTCGTAGCGGAAAAATCATGCGCCGCCTCCTGCGCGAGATCGTCACCTCGAACACGGTAGTCGGCGACGTCACCACGCTCGAAGATCTGACCGTCGTAACCAAATTGGCCGCGCAGCACGATGAAGAGTGAATTGGTTTTTAGCCCTGGGCGCAGGCGTATAATTCCCGAATGCGAAACCTGCTTCTCGGCGTAATCGCCGTAGCTTCTTTTTGGCTCCCGCTGTGTGCGCAGGATCGCGATCGCAGCGATCTTGCAGTGGTCGGCCGCATCAAAACCGAAGCCTTCGAGAATTCCCAGCTAATGGAAACGTTGGAATATCTCACCGATCAGTACGGTCCGCGCCTCACCCTGAGTGCGGAGTGGCGGGAGGCGGCCGATTGGGCGGTGAAACGTCTACAGGGTTACGGCATTGACAATGCTCACTTGGAGAAGTGGGGCACACCGGGCCGCAGTTGGTCTTTGAAAAAAGCGTCGGTAGAGATGCTGGAGCCGCGCTATTCGCCCCTGGTCGCCGCGCCCTTGGCGTGGTCCGACACGACTCACGGGATCAAGACCGGTGAGGTTATTCTGGCGCGTTACGGCAGCGGACGCCGTGTGCTGGATCCCGCGAAGGCTGCGGAAGAGCTCGACAAGTTCACGGCGGAATGGAAGGGAAAGCTGAAGGGGAAAATTGTTCTGCTCTCGACCGTCCGGCGTGTCGCTCCGCCGGCCAAGCCCCTGTTCCAACGCTACACGGCCCAGGAATTGATCGAGCTGGCCGAGGCCCCCGCGCCGGTTGTGAAAACTCCCCTGGACCTCAAGAATCTGAAGTTTCCCGACACCGATGACTTGCAGGAGCTGATGCAGTTCAATGCCAGCCTGCCTCCGTGGGTGCGCGAGCAGCTCAGAAAGAAGCGTGAGGCGCTATCGGCGAAGCGCGCGAAATTCTTCAAAGACGAAGGTGTGGTCGCGATCCTCAATAGTGACCAGCGGGCGCACGACGGCCTGCTATTCGCCGAAGCCGCCGGCCCGTACGACGCGAAAGACACGCTTGCGGTCCCCACCTTCGTCGTAACCCAGGAACAGCACAACCGCTTGGTGCGGCTGATCGATCGGAAGGTTCCGGTGAAGGTTCAGGTGGAACTCGATGCCGAGATTTCGAAAGACAACCAGGATGCGTACAACATCGTCGGTGAGATTCCTGGCGGCGCGAAGAAAGACGAGTTGATCATGATCGGCGGGCACTTCGATTCCTGGCACACCGGTACGGGCGCAACGGATAACGGCGCGGGCAGCGCAGTGATGATCGAAGTGATGCGCATCCTCAAAACGCTGAACCTGAAGCTCGACCGTACCGTACGGCTGGCGCTCTGGAGCGGCGAGGAAGAGGGCTTGCTGGGTTCGAAGGCATACGTGAAAGAGCACTTTGGCGATCCGGAAACCATGAAGTTGACGGAGCAGCATGCCAGGCTCGCGGGTTACTTAAATCTGGACAACGGCAGCGGTAAGATCCGCGGCGTCTATCTGCAGGGGAATGACGCCATGCGCCCGGTGTTCGATGGCTGGCTCTCGGCGTTCAAAGATCAGGGCGTGAGCACCGTGTCGATCCGCAACACGGGCGGCACCGATCACCTGTCGTTCGATGCCGTCGGACTACCGGGATTCCAGTTCATTCAGGACCCTCTCGACTACGGGACCCTGACCCACCACTCGGATATGGACACGTTCGATCACATCCAGGGCCCGGATCTCATGCAGGCCGCCGAGGTGATCGCGACGGTGGTGTATGACGCCGCGAACCGGCCCGAGATGCTTCCGCGCAAGGAGCTTCCGAAACCCTGGCCAAAGTCCGAATCCTTGTCAGGCATGTAGCGCAGGGACACGCGCCGTTTGCGGGTACCTGCGGCCTTTCGGGTTCGTGGCCGGGCGCGTCGTAGGGGCCGAGCACGCTCGGCCCAATTGCCTTATTCATATCGCAGCGCGTCCATCGGGTCCACTCGTGACGCTCTGCGCGCCGGCAACATCGTGGCTACGAACGCCACCGCCATCAACAACACCGGAACGCCGATGAACGTAACGCCGTCGGTCGCGCTGATGCCGTAAAGCAGGCTGGCCGCGAAACGCCAGACACCGAATGAAATCGCGAGGCCAATGGCGAGCCCAACGCCGGCCAGCAACATTCCCTGCTGGGCCACCATCCGCAGAACGCCTCTCGCGCTCGCCCCCAGGGCCATGCGGATCCCGATCTCATGCGTCCGCCGCCGCACGGAATAACTGAGCACTCCGTACAACCCGATCGTGGCCAGCACCAGTCCTACCGCCCCGAACACACCCAGCAGCACCGCGCTCAGTCTCGGAACCAACATCGATTTTTCCGCGTGCTCCTGCATCGTCTGCACTCCGAATACGGCGAGGTTCGGATCGAGCGCCGCTATCTGCGCCCGCACCGCGCGGGTCATGGCCCGCGGATTGCCCGCCGTTTTCACCAGGATGGAAATCCCAATGAAACTCATGACGTCTTCCGGATGCTGCTCCAGAGGCACATAAATGATGCTCTCCGGCCCTTCACCGAAGTAGTTCGACTTGGAGTTCTTCGCGATCCCCACAACTGCGTAAGTTTTGTCGGCCATGCGCAGCACGCGCCCAATGGTCTGTTCATGCGGGAATAACTGCTTCGCCAGCGTTTCATTGACAATCGCAACCGGCGCCGTGCCAAGCGGCGAATGGAACGCTTGCCCGCGCAGCAAAGGAATCCCCATGGTTTCGAAGAAGTCCGTACCAACGCTGAATACATCAGCGCGGCTCGGCTCCGTGCCGCGTTTCCCGTCTTCGGCCTGGACGTTCTCAGTGTGGCTTCCAATGCTGAGCAGCGGAACAATGTCCAGGTAGCTCACCGATTTCACACCGGGCAAAGCCGTCACCCCCGCGCGCAATTCCGTCAGGAACAGCCGTGTTTTGTCCGGCGAGTAATGATGCAACTTGGGATCGAATCCCATCATCAGGAGGTTGTCGGTCCGCATGCCCAGATCGATCGACGATGCGTTCCCCAAGCTCCGCAGAAAAAGGCTGGACCCCACCAGCAGCACAAGACACAGCGCCACTTGCGTCACCACCAGCACATTCCGCATCCCGAACCGGCGAAAACTGCTGACGGCCCCGCCTTGATCCTTTAACGTCGCCACCAGGTCGGGCCGTGTGGCGCGCAGCGCCGGCGCCAGGCCGAACACGATGCCGGTTACCACCGATAGCACCGCCGTAAACGCAAATACCCGCAGATCGGGCGTGAAGTCGAACCCGATCGGTAAGGGCAGCGGCAGTTCGAAGCGCGCTATGGGCCGGATGGCCGCCACTGCCAGCAGAAAGCCCGCCGCCGCGCCCAAAGACGACAACAGGATGCTCTCGGTCAGCAATTGCCTGATCAATCTGGCACGGCTCGCGCCGATTGCCAGGCGAATCCCGATTTCTTTCTGGCGCGCCGAAGCCCGCGCCAGCAGCAGATTCGCCACGTTGGCGCAAGCGATCAGCAACACCAGCCCGACCACAATCATGAGGGTAGCCATCAAGCCAAACACGAAGCCGCTGGCGCCTCCAGGGAAACCGCCGGCAACGCTCAGGGTAATCGGAGTGGGATTCTTTTCGGTCTTGCGATAAGCCGCATCCAGACGCTTCTTCACCACGTTGACTGCCGCCAGCGCGCGTTCCCGGCTCACACCCGCCTTCAGACGTGCGTCCAGCATCAGCCATGACGAGTCGCGCTGATTCTGTTCTTTCGCTAGGTCCGGCATCATCTCGCTCGCCATAGCGAGCGGCACCCAGAATTCAGGCACAATCGCCCGCGCCGCGCCGTGAAATCCGGCCGGCGCCACGCCCACCACCGTGTAGCGCAGATTGTTGAGGATAACGGCCCTGCCGACAATCGCGGGATCGGCGCCAAAACGGCGCCTCCATAAACCGTAGCTCAATACAACTACTGGGTCTCTATCGGGAACCTGATCCTCTTCCGGCACGAAGCCCCGGCCTAACGCTGGTTTCACGCCTACCACAGCGAAGTAATTACCCGAGGTCAACTGTCCCCAAATCCGCTCCGGTTCGGCCACCCCGCCCAAGCTCGCCGGCACCAGCACTAAATTCGCACACACCCCTTCAAACACGTCCTTGGTCTGGTTGCGGTAGTCGAGGTAATCGGGGTACGAAAACGAATTGCCCTCGGAGAAATTGACCAGCCTGGCGGGTTGCCGCACCGGAAGCGATCCCAGCAAGACCGCATTCACGATGCTGAAAACCGTGGTATTGGCAGCAATCCCTAGGGCGACCGAGAAGATCACCGCCCCCGTAAAACCCGGGCTCTTGCGCAACGTACGCCACGCGTACGAAACGTCTTGCGTTAGGTTGTCAAACATCCCGGTCCTCCTGGATCTAAGACGCAGACAAAAACCGGAAGTTCATTCTAATTATCGTTTTAGTAGCGCGCGTACCCCATCCACGGAGAGCACCGCCGCGTGTTTTGACTCAGGCTCAAGTCCGCCGACCGCTTCCTCGACCATGGCCGCCGTGATCCGCGCCAGCTCCGCGCGCGTCTTGCCTACCATCCATTCGGTCAGCGCTGAGCCTGCCGCAATCGATGCCGTGCACCCGCGCGTCTTGTAGCGGACTTCCGCCACCACGTCGCCCTCGAACCGCACCGATAGCCGCAGAATGTCGCCGCACGCCGGATTGCTCACCTCAACCGTTACGGCCGGTGGCGCCAGTTCTCCTACGTTGCGCGGATTCTGAAAATGCTCCAACAGGCGCTGGCTGTACATAGCGGGAGTATGCTCCAATATTTTATGCAGATTGTGGTTGCGGCCGTCATCGAGCGCGGCGGGCGGGTGCTGGTCGGTCAGCGCAAGCCCGGCAAATGGCATGCCCTCAAATGGGAGTTCCCTGGCGGTAAGGTCGAGCCCGGCGAGGCGCCCGCCGCTGCGCTCGCGCGGGAACTCGAAGAAGAATTGGGGCTTAATGCCGAAATCGGTGGGTGCATCGCCGATTATGAATTCCAGTATCCCGGCCGTTCACCCATTCGCCTGATTTTTTTTGGCGTCACGCGTTTCAGTGGAGAGATCCAAAATCGCGAGTATCACGACCTGCACTGGGAAAAGCGCGACCGGCTCCCGGAGTACGATTTCCTGGAGGGGGATGTGGATTTCGTGCGCGCTCTAGCCGGGTCTAATTCGGCAACTTAACCGGCATGTTGCGGCCGCGGTTCAACTTTTCGGTAAGCCCGCGATCCACCAGCGCCATCGAGACCTGGTTGTGCACGCGCTGCGGCGTCACGTAGTGCAGAGTATCGCCGTCCACCCAGTACGCAAAGGCTGAGTAAATCGAGTGATCCTTGAAGGCAATGAGATAATAGTTGGTCCCATCGTCAGTCGAGTTATCCATCGGCGCGCGCCCTGGCGCATCGTAAACCTGGACTCCCGAAGAATCTCCGGAATAATCGCGCATTACAGGATTGGCGTGCTCGGGAACGAAGTTCTGATTGATGATGACCTGGGGCCCTGCTGGTGGGTCCGTCGCATAACCGCCTTGATACCCGTTGTCTGCGTAACCGGAATCGGGATAGCCGCCATACCCGTAGTCGCCGTAACCGCCGATCAACAACGGATAGGCGTAGGGGTATGCGGTTGCGGGCCGAAACCGCCGATAGCCATTGTGCCCACCGTAGTTTCCGCTGACCGTCGCGCCTAAGCTATTTGCAAAACCGGGATTCGTGATAGAAAACGGATTCGGATTAACCCCGGTGGCGGGATACGTCACGCCCGCGGATGGATAGACCATGTGTGTGCCAGAAGTGGCGGGCGCCGCCGACTGGACCCTGGGGGCCGGCGCTGGCCTGGAAACAGCCGCATGGCCGGATCCAGAGTTTGAGTGCTGCGCAAAACTACATGCAGCAAGAGCGAGTACGGCTGCAAGTGCTTGAATCGACTTCACGGCGCACCTCCGAAAGCTCTAGCTTACACCCTACCCGACGGACGGCGTGACGGTTCGGTTACTTCGGCGGTACCGCCGGTTTAGGCGCTGGTACTACAGGTTTACTCGCAGCAGGCGCACCCTTGTCGTATAAGTCGATGACATCTTTGGTGATATCGATCGATTCAGAAAAGTAAACTACAGGAGTCTGCTGGCCGCTGACGTCCACGACCCAGGTGTAGCCGTGCTCCTTAGCGTACTTTTCGCTCAGGGCCATGATCTTGCCGCCCAACTCGTTCACAATCTTCTGTTCTTCCTGGTCGAGCTCGGCCCGGGCGTCCTCCGTGTCACGATTGACCGACTTGGTTTTCTGGTCGATCTCACGGGACAGGCGGGCACGCGCATCGTCGGCAGTGGCTTTGCCGAGCTTTTCCTGGAGCTGCTGGAGATCGGCCTGGCGCTTTTCCAGATCGGCTTTCTTGGGTGCAAACTGCTGCTGCAGATCGTTCGCGGCCTTCTGGCCGTCTTTACAGCCAGCGATGGCGGCTTGCAGATTGATAACGCCGACCTTTCCGTTACTTTGAGCTGAGGCGGTTACCGACAGAACCAATCCGAGAATGGGTGCAAACCTTAGATTTCTCAAGACTTATTCCTCATTTGGACGGCGTAGCCGGCTTGGCGGCCGCAGGCGGTCTGGCGGGCGGGGCGGCACTGGAACTCACTGGAGCGGAGGACCCGGGCGAGTTCTTGTCGTACAGCTCGATAATGTCCCGAGTGATATCGATGGAGCTAGACGCGTAAACCATGACCTGCTGTGAGCTGTCATCCAGCACCAGGACGTAGCCATTGTCTTTAGCGTATTTATCGACTACCGCTCGGACACGCCCGAACAGTTCGCCCATAATCTTTTGCTCTTCCTGGTTCAGCTCGGCCTGAGCGTCTTCGGTGTCGTACTTGAGCGACTTGGTCTTCTGATCGATCTCGCGCACGAGATTCTGCCGCGCTTCGTCGCTCAGCGTGTTGCGCCCGCGATTGAGCTGATCCTGCAACTGATTGAGCTCGTTTTGCCTTTTCTCGAAATCGGCCTTTTTGGGCGCGAACCGGGTCGTGATCTCGTTAGCGGCCTTCTGGCCGTCCTTTGTGCTGACGAGGGCGCTCTGGATGTTGATGACCGCCACCTTGCCGTTGGTTTGCGCCGGCGATGGCAACGCCGCCGAGAGCGCGAGCAACGGTAAAACGAAACGTATACTTTTCACAACTAAACTCCTTCACCAAAAGCCGGGGAGCGATCCGCCCATCCCGTAGAAACTATTCTAAGTGACTGCCGCACCGGATTTAAAATGTACGACCGATGGTAAACCGGAACGTGCTGGCCCGTTCGAAGAACGGGTAAGCCTGACCGAATACGGCCAGGGATTGCAAGAAAGTCTGATTGTTCGGGAAGAACGAGCGGTCGGCCACCACGGGCGGCTGCAGGTTCTGGTCCACGCGAAGAGGATTGTAAGCCCAATAGACGCGGAACGGCGCCTGCACCACTGGCAACACTACCTGGATTTCAATACCCGTCGACATACGGACATTCTGCGTACCTGGGGCCAGGAGGACTTTGCCATTGAAGGCGGCCTGAGGGAATTGGGCGTTCAACAGCGACACCTGGCTGGGATTAATAGACAACTGCCCCGGAAGGAGGATGCGGTTATCGCCGGCATCCAGAAAGAGCGCCAAGGTGACCGGTCCAAAAATGGGAATGCGATATTCAAGATTCGTGAGGATCTGCGTATCTCCGCCCGGAAAGATGATCTGGTAGGAGGGCACGGTTTGCTGCACATTCTGAAGAGTTGGCACACCATTGACCAGAGCCTTCTGCTGCCGTATCGTGCCGTCGTTGTTGTAAACGGTCACCGTGCTTTGGCTGGGGATAAATCCGATCGGGCTGACGCCCCAGATGTCAAATCCGCGGATATCCTGCTCACCGCCCATATAAGTACGGGAGAACGGAGGTGCACTCTTACCGCCGTACCCGGTCAGCACGGAAGTCATGAAATGAGCCGCCAGGATGTGAGTACGGTGCAAGGGGTTGGGGTGGAAATATTTGAAATCAACCGAAGGCCGGACAGTGTTCACGTTGCCACCCAGGAAACTACCGGAAAACTGCGTGCCGATGAAGATGCTCTTGCCGCTCGTGGGATTGATGGGATTGCTAACGGTGTTATAGCTGTAAGACGGTGTAATGGAACTGGTGTGGATTCCGGTCAGCGAGTTCGGCCCATTCACGCCTTCGAAATTGATGTAGGTGAAATAGTCGGTCGCGGCAGTGCTGAGAGTCTTGATGTGATTCACCGTGTAGCCATACGTTAGCCCAACGCGGGCGAAGCTGCGTCGCAGCATTTTGCTGGCGGACGCCGTGAACCCATAAGTATTGTTGAGGTAATTGAGCAGGTTGTTTGAGCCCAGCGCGTTGTAAAACGGAAGCAGGTTCTGTCCGGTCAGAATCGATTCTTCACGCGCCTGGTTATAGTCGAAGCGAGACAGAAAGACATTAAAACCCACCTGGATCGGACGGTCGAGGAAGTAGGGTTCGGTAAACCCCAGGTTCACGGAACGCACCAGAGTGCCTAGCTGGGAATTGAGGGAAAGAGTCTCTCCCAGACCAAGGAAGTTATTGGTGGCATAACCCAAGCCGATGAAGGTGCCGGCAATCCCGGACACGCCCCCATTCAGGCTGACGGAGTTCTTGCCGCGCTCCCTCACCTTCAGCGTGATATCGACGGTGTTGCTTTGCGTGTTGCGCGTGAGTGTGGCGGCATCTTCCGCTTTCAATACCTCGAAATACCCGAGCTGGTTTAAACGCAAGATGCTGACGTCCCACAAGCGCGAATTGTAGATATCACCTTCATCGAGGAGGATCTCGCGGCGTATCACTTTGTCACGTGTAGTGGTGTTGCCGGTGAAGTCGATGCGGCGCACGAAGAATTGCTTGCCTTCGTCGGCAGTCAGGGTGAGATCCACCTTGTCCCCGTTAACATCGAAGGAAGGCTCGGGAACGAAGTCGATATAGCCGAATTCGCCGTACAGCTTCTTCATATTCTCGATGCCTTTGCGCAGCTTGGCAGTGGAGAAGACATCGCCATCCTGCATCTGGAAGATTCTCTGTTGCAGGAAGTCGGTGGTGCGGAACAGCTTCACGCCGACGAAATTCATCTTGCTCAGATGCATTAGCTTGCCCTCTTCGATGGGCAGGGTGATGTCGGCGTTCTTGCCGGGCTTGTTCATTTTGATCAGAGGGAGGCGGAAGCCCGAGCCGCCGACGTCGTGAATGCTCACGGTTTGATCGAGGACGCGCACGGTGAAGTAGCCCTTGTCCTGATAAAACTGGCGGACGCGCTCTTTGTCTTCGTCGAGCTTGGAGGAGTCGTAGGTTTTGGGGAACAGGCCTTCGAGATAGATGGAATGGGGAACGCCGAGGGGATGCAGGTTCTTCATGGCGGCGATGACCTCGCGGTCGCCGATGGCTTGATTACCCTCGATATCGATCTTGCCGACCTTCACCTTGGGCCCTTCATTCACGTTGAAGGTGATTTCGAGCGACGACGGGGGAACCTGGCGGATCTCCGGCTCCACGGTGGCGTACTGGCGTCCTCGCTCGGCCAGATATTCCTTGAGAACGACAGCGGCGCGCTGCACCTTATTGGGATCATACTGTGACTCGGTGACCAGGCCGACCTTCCGCTCCTTGAACCGGTCGAGCACTTCCGACACACTAACGGACTTCATGCCCTTGCTGTAATTGATGGAGCGGATAACCCGGCGCTCGGTCAGCACCCAGCGCAGGATGATGCCGGTTTTTCCCGGCTCGGTTTCCAGGCGGATGTCATCGAATCGGCCGCTGTTCCACAGCGCCATGAAGTCGCGGTGCAGGGCGTCCTCGTTATAGATGTCGCCTTTTTTGGTGTTGGCGGTTTGGGCTCGCAAGCTGTCCAGCGGAACGCGGCGGGCGCCACGGAACTGGATGTCCTCAATCACGTTCGCGGCGGTTGGAGCGGGCGCTTCGGGCGCGGGCTTGGGAGCTTCGAGCTGCGGCTGGCCCGGCTGGGCGGGCTTTTGCTGCTGCGGTGCGGCCGGCTGCACGTTCTCAAACGGATTCGCCGGGGCAGGCTGTTGGGCCGGTTTGGCCTGTTCGGCCGGCTTTGCCTGGCCCCCAGCCTGCTGCTGCGGAGGCGGAGATTGGTTCTGCGACCAAGCAGGGATGAGCGAAGCAAGAAGGCAAACCAAGACGGTGGCCAGGCGAACGCGCCTGTTAACACTCATGAAAAATATGGATTCCTTTCCAGTCGGCAACTACGAAGGGACGCAAATCTCCCCCAAGCCCGTTTCAGCACCGCAACGATGTGATAAGGGACTATTGTAGCGAAAGGTCTCTCCAGGGACAACGACAGGGAGTCTCTGAGCCCTGCACACCTCAGTGGGCGGCGCCCGCACAGGTAAAAGCGGGAACGCGGCGCGCAAGACCTTCGTAATGTATGAGGGAGCCGACGCATGATGACCTTACCCGCAACATCCAGAGCAATCGACGTTCCCGGCCGGGGCGGATGGCGCCAGCAGTTCGCGCGGCCCACGGGCGCACTCGGCCAACTGGCCGGGCACCTCATGGCGTTTCGAAATAAAGAGCGCAGTTGGTGGGTGTTGCCCTTGCTCGAGATTCACGACAAGGATCGCGTGCTGGAGATCGGATTCGGATCGGGCGTCGACATCCGGCGAGTGAGCGAAATTGCGGTGCATGGATTCATCGCGGGCATCGATCACTCCGAGGTGATGCTGCAGCAGGCGCAGCGGCGCAATGCGGCGGGCATCCAGGCAGGGAGGGTGGAATTGCAACTCGGCTCTGCATCGCGCTTGCCGTATCCTGACGGCAGTTTCGACAAGGTTTTCTCCATCAACGTGGCGCAGTTTTGGCAAGATCCGCTCGCCCCCATTCAGGAGATGCTCCGCGTGCTGCGCGAGGGCGGCCGAATCGCCGTAGCGGTGCAGCCCCGATCGAAGGGCGCCAATGAGCGGACGGCGCGGGAGACGGGCAAAATGCTAACGGAGAATCTAAAGTCGGCGGGTTTCTCGCAGGTACGCCTGGAATCGAAGAAGCTGAAGCCGGTGAGCGTGGTCTGCGCGGTGGGCGTGAAGTAGGGAAAGCGCCGACACAGACAAAGAGCGATAGGCCGCGAATGAAGGCGAATCGACGCGAACGCAAAAACGCTACTTGCGCACTCGTCTGAACGCGTCGAGCGCGAACTGCAAATCCTCGGTGGTGTGGGCGGCGGTCACGCAGATGCGCAGGCGGGCGGCGCCTTGGGACACAGCGGGGAAGAGGACCGGGGTGACTACGATATCGTGCTCTCGCAGGTGTCCGGCACAGAGAGCCGCAGGGGCTTCGTCGCCGAAGATCACCGGGATGATGGGAGTCTCGGACATGCCGACGTCGTAGCCGAGGTCGCGCAATCCTTCGCGCAGGAAGTCGGCGTTTTGTTTCAAGCGCGCGACGCGCTCCGGTTCGGCTTTCAAAATAGAGACAGTCTCGGAAGCCGCCGCGATGGCAGAAGGGGAGAGTGCGGCTGAGAAAATGAACGGCGCCGCGGCGTGCTGGAGGTAAACGGAGATTTCCTCGGTGGTGGCGACGAAGCCGCCGTTGGAGGGGATGGCTTTGGCAAGAGAACCGGTCCAGATGTCCACGTCTGCGGTGGCGACGCCAAAATGCTCGTCGGTCCCGCGGCCATGTGCGCCGAGGACGCCGGTTGCGTGCGCCTCATCGATCATGAGGTAGCAGTTGAATTCCTTTTTCAGGGCGATCAGATCGGGCAGGTGGCAGATGTCGCCGTCCATGGAAAAGACGCCGTCGGCGATGATGAGGGTGCGGCCGGTGTGCGGGTCGGACTCCAGTTCCTGGCGGAGTGAAACCGGATCGTTGTGCTGGAAGCGCCGGATGGTCACGCCGGAGAGCCGGCAGGCGTCGACCAGGCTGCGATGCGATAGGGAGTCGAGCAGAACGCGGTCCTGCGGTGAAAGCAGCGCCGAGAGCACCGCGAGATTGGCGAGATAGCCGGAACTGAAGGTGATGGCCGCCGCCGTGCCTTTGAAGGCCGCCAACTCTCTTTCCACCTTGTGATGGAGGTCGATAGTTCCGGTGAGCAGGCGTACACCGCCGGTGCCGGTGCCATATTTGTGGATGGCGGCGATGGCCGCGTTGTTGATGCGCTCGTCGCCGATCAGGCCGAGGTAGTCGTAGGAAGAAAGCATGAGCATCCGGCTTCCTTCCGCTTCAATCCAGGGGCCGGACCTGCCTTCCAGAGGCAACTGGTACGGATATACATTGTGCTCGCAAGCGCGTTTGGCAAGATCGAAGATGCGGCGCGCGCGGTTATCTACGAGGCTGGCTTTGTCGAACTTCCACTTCTTGCCGGACGTGAAAAAACCGTTGAACAGATCTCCCGACGCCGACGAAAAGACGCGGCTGAGGTTCAGAAAATTGCGTTTATCGATCATTCAATACAACCCTGGGTTCGGCAGGTGCATGTATCATATTACACATTCGTTAAACTGAAAGTTTGAATCGTTTGCGAATGCAAACCAACCTCTGCCGGGCCGTTTGGCTGGCGCCCATCTTTTTGACGGCTGTTGGCGCGCAATTTGCCGCGAATCTGTCGCCGGCTGGGCGCTGGAGGACGGTCGACGATAAGACGGGCGTGGCGCGCGGAATTGTGCGCATCTACGAAGAGCACGGGGCTCTGTTTGGGAAGGTAGAGGCTGCGCTCAAACCCAATGAAGCGGAGGAGCGTTGCGACCTATGCACGGATGATCGGAAGGGAAAGCCGATCATCGGGATGGTGGTTTTGCGTGGGCTCCGGAAGCAGGGGGACGAATACGGCGGCGGGGATATTCTGGACCCGGACACGGGCATGGTTTACCGCTGCAAGCTCCGGCTGCTGGATGAGGGCAAGAGGCTGCTGGTCCGCGGATACCTATTTGCGCCTTTGCTTGGGCGCTCACAGATCTGGGTCCGGGAACCGTAGAGAGTAGCGAGGCCGGACACGTGTCCGGCCTCTACGCAGGACGCGGTCAGCCGGGCCGCAACCACTCACCCTCCGTCCCGGTGAGTGTCGAACGACCGGTGTAGCGAAGGGCCACGCGTTTTTGGCGGGGACCTGCGGCAGTTTGGGTTCGGCGCGTTTCTAAAAGCCGCGGGTGTCCCGCAAACGGCGCGGTACCCCCGCGCTACAGGAATCCGGTCGATCGATTTTACGGGACGTTGTCGCCGTGTAAAGCGCGGCGCGTCTATCCGTTAAACAGGCGCAGTACCTCCGCATACAGAGCGTCGACGGTGGCACGGCTCTTGGCCTCGGCCGCGACGCGCAGCAGGGGCTCGGTGTTAGACGACCGCACGTGGATCCAGCCTTCGGGCAGCAAGAGCTTGAGGCCATCGGCGCGGTCTTTCCGAGCCGACGGGAAGCGCGTTTCCAGGCTCTGCATCAGCGGACCGAGCCGGCCGTGCTCGAATGCTACTTTGCCGTAGTGGCGATAGTATTTCGGCAGCCGCGCGGCCAGCGCCGAGATTGTTTCGCCAGTCTCCGCCATGCGATCGAGCAGGAACGCCATGCCGGTATAGCTATCGCGGCAGAGGTGCACGGCCGGAAAAATGATGCCGCCGTTGGACCCCTCGCCGCCGATCACGGCGTTGACGGCCTGCATGGTCTCGACGACGTTGGCTTCGCCGACGGGAGTACGGTAGACGCGGCGGCCGTGCGCCGCGGCGACATCGTCGATGACGGAGGACGTAGTCAGATTCACGACGACGTCACCCGGCAAGCGGCGCAGCGCGGCATCCACGGCGAGCGCGAGAACGTCGTCATTATCCAGGACTACGCCGTTCTCATCGATCACGGCGAGACGGTCGCCGTCGGGATCCTGCGCGAAACCGATTTCGCGATGACACTCGCGCACCAGGGCGGCGATCTCGCCGAGAGTCTCCGCTTTGGGCTCGGCCTCGCGCGGGAACACCTTCGTGGGGTCAACGGAAATGGCTACCAGGTCGCAGCCGAGCACGTCGCGCAGAAATCCGGGAGTGGTCACAGCGCCCGCGCCGTTTACTGCGTCGAGCGCCACGCGAAACTTCCGGTTGCGAATGCGCTCGGCATCGACGTGCGCCAGCACTTTGTCGAAATGCAGTTTGGGCGCCGAGCCGCGATCGATGATCACGCGGCTGATTTCTTCGTTAGTCGCCTGGCGGAAATTGCTTTGATGGTAGAGATCGAGCAACTCCGCGCGTTCGTAATTATTGAAAAACAGGCCCTGCGCATTGAAAAGCTTCAGCGCGTTGTATTCCGGCGGATTGTGGGATGCGGTGACGGCGATGCCGCCTTGCGCATGTGTGGCGGCGACATACATTTGAATGGTCGGTGTGGGCAGGATGCCGGTTTCGACCACCTCGCAGCCCGCGGCCAGCAATCCGCAGGCGACCGCGTGCGTGAGCATCTCACCCGAAGACCGGGTATCGCGGCCCAAGACCACGCGCCCGCCGCCGACATAGGTGCCGAAAGCCTGCGCGAACGACGCAGCCAGCGCGGGCGTGAGGAACTCGCCCACCACGCCGCGGATTCCGGAGACGCCGATCTTGAGCAGATGTTCGCGGCGTGGCATCAGGCGAAGCTCCGGACCATCTCGATGAGTGTTTGGTAAAGCTCGCGGGGAGCTTCGCCGCGCTGCTCGCAGATGATGCGCACGACGGGCTCGGTCTGGCTCACGCGGACGTGAAACCAGCGGCCGGGCCAATCGACCCGCAGGCCGTCCACCACGCTCGGGCGGCCATCGGAATAGTGCTCGCGGAGAGACGCGAGCAGCGCCGGGATGCGGTGCGTCACGAGCGGCACCTGGCCCTTGAGGATGGAGTACTTCGGATAGGAGGCGACGATCTCGGAAAGCTTACGGCCTCGTTCGCGCATCATCGAGAGCAGGGCGAGCATGGATGCGATGCCATCGTAAACGAAGCGGAACTGCGGCATCATGATGGCGCCAGTACCTTCTCCGGCGAGAGCGATCTGCTCTGGCCTGTAGGTAGAAAGCGCGTCGATGGCGGCCTGCCTTCCCACGGCCGCTCGCACCACTTCACCACCGTGACGCGCGGCGACCTCATCTACCAAAGCAGTCGTCGAGACGTTGGTGATGACGAGTTTGCCGGCAGCGCGGGGCAGAAGGTAGTCGGCTAGGAGCGGCAGCACCATTTCCTCAGAAACTGCCGCGCCGTCTTCAGTGGCGAAGGCTACCCGATCGGAATCGGCGTCGAACAGAAAGCCGGCATCGGCGCCGAGCGGCTGCATGAGCGGCGCGAGCTGGAGCGCGACCATGTCTTTATTGGTGGCGGGCTCATGCGCGAACGCCACGCCGCGCATTTTTTCGTTAATCAGAATGAACTGGAATCCGAAGCGCTCATTGATGCGACGCAGAATCAAGGATGAGGTTCCGCTGCAACAATCCACCACGACGCGAAATTTGCGTAGAGCCTCGAAATCGAAGACGGCGGCCAGTTCGTCGAGATACGGATCCAGAGAATGGTCGTCGGCTAGTAAGGTCCCTAGCCGGTTCCACTCGACGAAGCTGAACTTTTTCAGGTGGTAGATATCGAGCAGCTCGTTGGCCTCGGCGGTGGAAAGATAAATCGCGTTGCGGCCGAAAAACTTCAGCGCGTTCCACTCGGCGGCGTTGTGGCTGGCGCCGATGGAGATGCCTCCGGCCGCATCCAGGCGGCGGATTGTGTGCTGGATCACGGGGGATGGAGTGATGCCGAGATCGACAACATCTTTTCCGCAAGCGAGCAGCGAGGCGACAACGCCTTCGCGGAGCATCACGCCGCTGGCGCGCGGATCGCGGCCCACTATGACGCATCTGCCGGGCTCGAGAAAGGTACCGAATGCGGAAGCGAAATCCATCACGTGTGCGGCGGTCAGGCCTCCGGCGCCCACCACGCCGCGCAATCCCACCTGCGAAATGCGCAGCGACCTAGCCGCTCCCGCGAGCATTAGTCCGCCAGTCTCATGCGCCCGAAAGCCTCCGGCGTGTGAAACGTCGCGGTGTGCGTCGGCTGCCAGGCGATGTATTTGCGATGGGGATCCGTGCCCTGGCAACGATAGAGGTTGATGCGCATTTCGAGCCCGGCGGCCGGGGGGCGATCGTCAACGCTCTTGGTGGGAATCCGCATTTCGCCGTACCAGATTTTCTTGGCTTCATCGATGCGAGCTTTCACTTCGAAACCCGAGTTCCACAGCCAGGCATTCGCATTGCCCATGTTGCCGCTATCGATATCCAGATCGACCCACTCACCTTGCGGCGACATTTCGAACTCTTTGTAGAGGCGGATATTTTTGAAATTCGTGCCGATGAAAACCTCGGCCACATCCCAATCCCAGAGCTTGTTGGTCTCGGCTGTCTGAGTTGGATTCGGATGCAGATGCAACTCCTGATACGGGCAGATGTAGAGGAAGTAGATGTTATCGTTTGTCCAGCGCGAACGCACTTCGGTGCGGTGGCCGGGCGCAGGCTCGCCTTTTGGGCCGTTCTCCATGAAGATTCCGGTGATGCCCTTCCACGAAGCGGCTTCGGGATCGGCGGTGAGTGGGAAATCCGCGGGGGCGCGATGGCTGACGATGACTCCGGGGCCGTCGGCAAGAATCGCGGACGCGCAGCCCGCGAGTGCGAGGCAGATTTGCTTGAGCATGTTGTCCTTCTAATATACTGTCCAACATGGCACAGCTTCATGTGGTCGCGCTGTTGGCGCTCGAGCACGACATCCGGCCGTTTCTGAAAAAGCACGGGGTGATCGAGTGAGCGTCTACGAAGACCGCCGCGAGGAACTGGAGAAGCACGAATTCATGATGGGTAAGCCGCGCGGGCAGCTTGCGGTCACGCTCGACGTTCTGACGGACGCACTCGTGCTCGTCGGCCAGCACGGCGTCTACTGTCAGAGCGCGCGGCAGCCCGGTAAGCCGGCGATGGATGTGCAGTTGATCAGCAAGGCGATTACGGACGCCAAGGAGCTGATCTCGGGTGTAATGGGCGAATTGAAAAAATGAGGCCACGGATGCGTGGCCACTACAATCCCTGCAGAAAATAGTTGAACCGCTTCTCGCGGCCTATGGTCGTTGTTTCGCCGTGGCCCGGAATGACGATGGCATCGTCCGGCAGCGGCATCAGTTTGTCGTGGATGGAGCGCAAGATCTGCCGCCCATCGCCACCCGGCAGATCGGTTCGGCCGATGCTGTCGCGAAACAGCGTATCGCCTGCTATGAGCTTGTTCTCGGACGGAATCCACAGGCAGATGCTGCCCCGCGTGTGGCCCGGCGTATCAAGCACTGCAAACTCGGTGGTGCCCAATATCAGCTTGTCACCTTCGCGCACAGGCGTATCGATCGGCGTTTTCTCCGGCGTCTCCATACCCAGCCATTGCGCCTGCTCGTCGAGCATGTCGCGCAGCAACGTGTCGTTCTGATTCATGTAGACCGGTGCTCCGGTGGCCGCACGCAGCTTGTGTGCTCCGCCGATGTGGTCGATGTGCGCATGGGTGATCACGATGGCTTTCACGGCGAGGCCGTGGCGCTTCAGGATGGCCTGGATCTCCGGAATGTTGTCGCCCGGGTCGATGACGATGGCCTCGCGCGTCTGCTCATCGCCAAAAATCGAGCAGTTACATTGCAGCACGCCCACAGGCAGCATCTCGTGGATCATGACCCGATTGTATACTCAACCATATGACGGAAGCGCTCAACGTGATGATGCGGTGGCTGCATATCACATCGGTAGTCGTGCTGATAGGCGGTGTGCTCTATGCGCGGTTAGTCGTGGCGCCTGCGATCGAGTCGGTGGCGGCGGCGCAGCAGGAGGCGCTAGGCGATGCCATGGCCGCGCGCTTTCGTTCACTGCTCTACCTGGCAGTTCTGTTTCTGCTGGCCTCGGGAGTCTACAACCTGTTCCTGAACCTCGGCCGCGGCCCGCTCTACCAGTCGCTATTGGGAATCAAGCTGCTGCTCGCACTGCACGTTGTCGCGGTGGGGTTCCTGATCGTCAAACCCAAAAATCCCAAGCGCACGCGGCAGTTGACCGGCATCATGATTTCCGGCGTGATCATTCTCGCGATCTCGGCGGTACTCCGCCAACTGCACTTGCAGTAAGGCTACTTGAGCTCGGATTCGATCGCGTCCAGTTCCTTGCCGGCCTCGGCCCAGCGGCCTTGTCCCGCCAGTTCTTTGTAGCGCTGCAAATGATGGCGAATACTCTCCAGGCGGCGATCGGACCCGGCCGGAGGAGATGGCGCAGCTGAAGGCGCGGTGCCGCCATTCGTTGACGCAACTTGGGCCGGCTGCGTCGCGCCACTACCCAGTTGCGCGAGCGCCTCTTCGTACGTGTCGGTGTAGATCAGCCGGTTCCCCACCACCAGCACAACCTTTTTCAACTGTGGCATGCGCGCCTGCGTCGCCTGAATGTAGACCGGCTCCACATAAAGAAAGGTGTTGTCCACCGGCAGCACCAGCGTCTGTCCGCGCAACACCTGCGAGCCCTGCTGGTTCCACAACGTAAGGTCCTTGGATATGTTCTGGTCCTGGTTGATTCGCGCATCGATCTGCATCGGGCCGAAGATCAGCTCCTGCTTGGAAAGTTGCAGAACGACCAGCTCACCTAAGTGGTCGCCATCGCAACGCCCCACCATCAGGCCGATCATGTTGTCTTTTGTTCGCGGCGTGAACGGCAGCAGCAGCATGAATTCCGGCCGGTCTGAATCCGGTAACGACGCTACCACATAGGTTGGACTCATCGGCTCCCGCTCGCCGTTCTGGCCGCGAACGGTTCCGGCGATGTCCCACACATCCTCCTTGTTATAGAAAGCCTGGGGATCGAGCATGTGGTACGTGCGGTAGATCTGCGATTGCGCGCTGAAAAGCGTTTCGGGATACCGGGCGTGAGCGCGGAGGGTGGCGGGCATTTCCGATGCCGGATGAAACAGGGCAGGGAACAGATTCCGGTATGCCTGAATAATGGGATCGGCCGGCGCGAAGATGTACAGATTCGTGGTGCCGTCATATGCGTCGATGGTGGCTTTGACAGCGTTTCGCATGTAGTTCACCGGCCCGACATCCGGAAAGTCGATGGACCGTGAGTAGGGGTGAGAGTTGGAAACCGTGTAGCCGTCCACCATCCACATGAGCCGCCCGTCGTCGTTAATCACCATGTAGGGATCGTGGTCCCACTCGAGGAAGCCAGCCAGGTTTTGCAGCCGCTCCAGCACATTCCGCCGGATCATCATGCGGCTTTGATCGGTGAAGTAGGTGTTCAGCAGAATATTGAAATCGCCCTGCTGCACCGCCGCCGCGATGCGCATGGGGAACGACGCGATGGGAAATCCACCCTTACCCTCGTATGTGGAATGCTTATTGTCGGCGCCGAAAGGGTAGTCGAACTCCGGCTGCTGCGTGTCCACGAATACGGGGTTGTGCACCACCTCGCCGTAATAGATCTGCGGACGAGCCAGCTTCAGCCCGGGCGCCGTTACTTCCGGCGGCATATTCTGAATCAGGAAAACCGGCAATCCATCCGGCCGAATCTTACTCACCTCGGCCAGCACCACGCCGTAACCATGGGTGTAAATGAAATGCGAGTTGATCCAGCTCGTCTGCGCTTCCGACACCTGCCGGATGTCCAGCTCGCGCGACGCCAGCAAAACCTGCCGGTAGTTTCCGCCAATGGTGTAGCGGTCCACGTCCGTATCGTGGAAGACGTAGTAGGGCCGCAGAGCCTGGATCTGCGAGACCGTGTCGTGGAAGGGATGCCAGTCCCAGAGCCGCACGTTGTCGAGCAGGTTCCGATGCTTCGCCGGGTCGATAGACGCGTTCGGCTGCGCCTGGAACTCGATTTCCTTGGCCTGATTCTCGATGCCGAATGCGCTACGCGTGGCGTGAATGTGGGCCTCAATGTACGGCCGCTCGAGTGAAATCTCATTGGGCCGCACGTACAACGCGGAAACCGCTCCGGGCACGATGAACCGGACAACCAGCGCCAAAGCCATGGAAGAGGCGAGCCACCATCGGCCCATCCACACAAACGCTGCCGCGGCCACGCAGGCCGCAATCAGCAGCCACTGCAGCGGAAGGACGATGAAATTGTCCACGTAATCCGCGCCTACTAGAAAATTGTGCTGATTCAGTACCATCTCATAGCGGCCGAGAAAGAATCGAAACGCTAAGGCCACGAGTGCTACGACCAGTGCGCCGCGCAGAAACCGCGATTCCAGGCCGCCCTCCAGCCGGAAGATGCTCGGATCGAGCTCACGCATATTGCGCAATTCCGCCAGGCTGTGGCGCAACTGCCAGATGCGCGCTGCAATCCAGTAGACCAGGATGCAGATGATGGTCAGCACCAGCAGAAACTGCCGCAGATCGGAGTAGAACGGCAGATCGAAAAGATAGAAACCCAGCGGCAGCCCGAATACGGGATCGTGCCACGCGCGCGCATCCAGCGGAAGACTTCTGCTGCCGGCGAAGCGAACCACCGTCCAGGAATCGAGCGCGCCGGAAGCGACGAGAAAGCCCACCAGAAGCAGCGCAATGGTGGATAACCGCGCGTAAATCGCGTGCTCGCCCAGCTTGGTTCCGGCGAACTTGAGCGCGCGCGCATGCGTCCACCACAGCGCTACGAACGCGACCAGGGTTGCAGCCGCGATCGGCCCCACGCTGTAGAGATACATGGCCAGCCAGGTTTCAACCTGACCGAGTTCCTTCCACCACTGGTAATCGATGAGGACCGATGCGATGGTGCGCGCGCCGATGAGCAGCAGCACGACGGCGACAATGATGGTGATGCGCAGCGCCGGCCGGCGTGAACGGGCGCGAGGGAGCTGATACTGAGGCATGGGACTGCGGTAATTATGACACAGGAATCCTAATTCGGAAGCGCAGTCAGTGCCGACGTTGAGTTTCGTTTTCCCACTTCTTGGTTGGAACCGCCAGCAGGATCAAGAGCAGAATCGCGACTACCGCGCCCAGAATCAGGCGTCCATATGCAACTGCCGTTCCAACCGATGCGGTAGCCCATAGAGCCGCGGCGGTGGTGAGGCCGTGCACGTGTTCACGCCCGCGCATGATCACGCCCGCTCCGATAAATCCGATGCCCGTGACGATCTGTGCCGCGATGCGCGTGTCACCCGGTGCGATCAGCGCGAAAACGCACGCTCCCAGGGCTACCGCCGCGAACGTGCGGATGCCCGCCTCCCGGTGCATGCGCTCGCGCTGCCACCCCACGAGCGCGCCCAGGATGGTGGCCACCAACACCCGCAATACGGGTTGCAGTTCCTGGTCCCACGGCATAGATAGAGATGCATCATACCGCTGCCAGGGGCGGACAGGTACCGATCGTCCTTAACTATGGGTTCGGGCCGACGGGGAAGTTTGTCGGCAGTCCGACAGCGATCGCCGTGGAAGGTGCGCCGGCGCCGCAAGTTGGATGTCCGAAACCACTGGCGCTTACCAGGTTTCCGTGTGAATCTTCGGTGATATCGAAGATGATGTTGTCGGTGTTCCCGGTACCCACTCCTGCGGGAACATCGTCGAAGTTCAGAGCATGGCGCACTTTCCACGCGATGATGTGATCGGTGCAGGATGTATCACCGCTCACGCCGAGCCCGCCGACAAGCGTGCCCTGGCTGCTGTAGAGAGCCAGTCCGCCACCGAACACATTAATCCCGCCGATCTTGCCTCCTACCATGGGATCGTTCGGCTGGCCATAGTTGCCCGAATCGCCGCCATACGCCACGCCCGTATCCACCGGATTGCTCTCTTGCAGCCCAAACAGGCTGCCGCCCGGCTGCACGGCTGAATAAAGGTTAGCGGTCGATAAGGCAAACTTAGGCAAGCTGAAAGCATTCGCCGTGTTCGCTTTCTGCGCCGAGATGACGCGGCTGCCGGGCCACTGCGAGCCACGGTCCGCTCCGCTGAATGTCACCAGGCAAACCACGCCGTCGCGGTTCACAATGGTCGCCCACATGTTAAAGCCGAGGCCGCCATTTGCAGCGCTCGCCACCACGGCAGTCAACGCGCTCTGAACAGAAGAGAAGCTGGGCACGTTCTTGCAGGCGTTACCTTGGCCGTCGCCCTGACCATTCCCGTTACCGTCACCTTGACTGTTACCATTGCCATCTCCGTTGCCGTTGTTTTTTTTGCCGTCCGCGAATGCCACGGCAGTAACAGCCAGGCACGCGGCGGCGCAGATGACTCTGATCGACGTTGATCTCATTGTGCAAATCCTCCTCGGTGGTTATTCAACAAGTTTTCACCTTTGTTTAACGTGCCTGACGCATGGCGTCTGGCGTGGCCGTGGACGCCCTAGTGGGCGCTCACGTTGGTGGCCAGCAATGTGCCGTCGGGCAGACTGACTCCCTTGACCTCCACCTGCATCCCGACCAAGAGATCCGAGAAACTGTGTATCTTCCCTTTGAACTTGGTCGAAGTGTCGGTAACAATTGATTCTTTGAAAGGAATAATGACGAACGATGCCGTGGCGGCAACAATCGAACTGAGTTGACCTTGGAGATCGAAATGCGGCTGAGCGGCGGTATTGATGCTCACGTGGATCGCGCCAACGTACTCGTAAGTCGTCGCGGTGCCGATGGTGCGCGCGATCAGCACCAGTCCGGCCCAGTCTTCAGGTCCCAGCGTGGCCGGGAAATCCAGCGCGGCGTTGCCGTTCCCTTGGGCATCGGTACTAATGCCGCCAGCCTGGCCTAGCAGAACACAAGCAGCGGGGCCGAAACCGAAGCGGCAGAAGTAGGCAGTATAGGCTTGATTGGGGCCGGCTCCGTCAAGGTCCACATGCAGCGTGCCGTCTGAGGAGAGATGAGCCGTGCCGCTCTGGAGCGGATCACTGCCGGTTGGCACAAATGCCGGCCCAAGTGGCTGGCCGGCTGGAGTTCCGGTGGGAATATTTAGATCGGAAACAGGTACCAATGCACCGGGAGCCAGGGAATCCGGGTCATTGGCTCGCAGCTTTGGGACACACACGGCGCTCGCAAGGAGCGCCACGGATACCGCAACCATCCAGGTTTTCGGTCTGGTCATTTTCGCAAACCTCCACAACGGAAGAATGGTGTTAGGCAATCCGGCGGCCAGGTGGCGATGTATCTCAAATGACAGAAAAGGAAGTGCGGGAAGTTGAGCGCGCGTACCAGCGACAAGTGCGGTTGAGGCAGATTAACTCACGCGTGTGTCAATCGCGATGGCGTTCCCTAAAGCGTTAAGTGATAAAACGCACAGTCAGTAAATGCCCTTGACCAGCCCGCCATCCACCGCAATCGACGAGCCCGTGATATAGCTCGCCCTTTCTGATGCAAGAAACGCCACGACGTTCGCGAACTCTTCCGGTTCCGCCAGCCGCCCCAACGGAATCTGCCGCGTCCACCGCTCTTCCGCCTGCTCCAGCGCCACTCCCTCGCCCTTAGCGAGACGTCCCGCGAGTTCCGCGAGCCTGGCGGTCCGCGTATATCCCGGGCACACGTTATTGACGGTCACATTGTCTTTGCCGTATTCATTGGCCAGCGATTTCACCAACCCACTGACTGCCGACCGCACCGAGTTCGACAGGATCAACCCGTCAATCGGCTGCTTCACCGCGACTGAAGTAATCGTCAGCAGCCGGCCCCAGCGCTGTTTCTGCATCACTGGCAGCACTTCCCGCGCGAGGTGAACCACGCTCAGCAGATTGAGATGCACGGCCGCGGCCCAATCCTCCTCCGTCGTCTCGTCGAAACTCTTCGATGGCGGCCCTCCCGCATTCGTCACACAGATATCGATGCGTTCGAATCGCTCCAACGTCTCCGCAACCAGACGCCGCACCTCGTCGGGGCGCGTCACGTCGGCCGCCAGCGCCAACACCTCAACACCGGTCGCGCGACGAATCTCGCCCGCAGCCGACTCGATGGCGTCCGCCCGGCGTGAGCACATCGCCAACTTCGCTCCTTCGCGCGCCAGAGCCATGGCGACCGCCTTCCCCAACCCCTGGCTGGACGCCGCGACGATCGCGACGCGGTCCTTCAACCCGAGATCCATTACTTACCCCGCCGTAAATAATGGTCCGTGCCGTCCAGCCAATCCAGGCGAATCGGACTGAAGATGTCCAGATCGAGCGTGTCCTCGAGCGCCACCGCGCGATGCGGAACATTCGACGGGATGTGCAGCACCTCACCTTTCCGCACCACCACGGTTTTACCCTCCAGCTCAAACTCCAGCGCGCCCTCCATGATGTAAGTGAGCTGCTCGCTCTCATGGCGATGTTCGGGCACCACTCCACCCTTGGCAATGAATACCTGAGCCACCATAGCCTTCTCGCCGGTGATGACCTTCCGTTTCAGGTTGGGGTTCATGACCTCAGTCTTCACTTCGTCCCAGGAAAATAGCCGCATTCACTCCGCTCCGGTCTGCCATTCTACAGGAGAGTTATCGGGAGTCCCCATTCGCGGCCAAAATCCCGTACCTGCGGTAAAATAGAAAACGGACTCCCACCCAAGAGATTTCCTGAATGATCGACGCCGTTCTGGCTAAAGTATTCGGTACCAAGACTGAGCGCGAAGTAAAGGCGCTGCAGCCGACCATTGCCGCCATCAACGAGCTCGAACCCGGTCTCCGCGAGCTCTCCGACATCGATCTCGCCGCCAAGACCATCGAATTCAAAGAGCGCATCGCCCAGGGCGCCACCATCGACGACCTGCTCGTCGAGGCATTCGCCGTGGTCCGCGAAGCCGGCCGCCGCTTCCTCAACATGCGCCATTTCGATGTGCAGATGATCGGCGGCGTCGTTTTGCACCGCGGCAGAATCTCGGAGATGAAAACCGGTGAAGGAAAGACGCTGGTGGCCACAGCACCGGTTTATCTGAACGCGCTCGCAGGCAAGGGCGTTCACGTCGTCACCGTCAACGACTACCTGGCTCACCGCGATTCCGAGTGGATGGGCCGCATCTACAAGGGCCTGGGCCTCTCTGTGGGTGTGATCGTCCACGATCTGGATGACGAGGAGCGCAAGCAAAATTACAACTCCGATATCACCTACGGCACTAACAACGAATTCGGATTCGATTACCTGCGCGACAACATGAAGTTCCGCATCGAGGACTGTGTGCAGCGCGGGCATCACTACGCCATCGTCGATGAGGTCGACTCCATCCTGATCGACGAAGCGCGTACCCCACTCATCATTTCGGGCCCGAGCGAGGAATCCACCGACAAGTATTACAAGGTCAACAAGATTATCCCGAAACTGGTGCGCGGCGAGGTCATCGAAGGCAAAGAGCCCGGCGAGAAATACACCACTGGCGATTTCACCGTCGATGAGAAGCATCGCGCCGTCGGCCTCACCGAGGAGGGCGTATTCAAAGTCGAAAAGCTGCTCGGCCTTCCCAACCTCTACGATCCCGCTTGTATCGAATTCAATCACCACGTGCAGCAAGCGCTCAAGGCGCACGTGATCTTCCTTCGCGACAAAGACTATGTAGTAAAAGATGGCCAGGTCATCATCGTCGATGAGTTTACGGGCCGTCTCATGCCCGGCCGCCGCTGGTCCGATGGTTTACACCAGGCTGTAGAAGCCAAGGAGAACGTCAAGATCGAGCGCGAAAACCAGACGCTCGCCACCATCACCTTCCAGAATTACTTCCGTCTCTACAAAAAGCTCGCCGGCATGACCGGTACCGCCGAGACCGAAGCCGCCGAATTTCAAAAAACCTATAACCTCGACGTGACGGTCATCCCCACGAACCGAAAGATGGTCCGCAAGGAATTTGACGACGTCGTCTACCGCACGGAAGAAGAGAAGTTCCGCAACGCCGCCAAAGAGATCAAGACTTTGGCGGAAAAAGGCCAGCCCGTGCTGGTTGGCACGATTTCTGTCGAAAAATCCGAGCGCCTCTCCGGGTTGCTGAAGCGCATGGGCGTCAAGCACGAGGTCTTGAACGCCAAGAATCATGAACGCGAAGCTTCGATCGTCGCGCAGGCCGGCCGCAAGGGCGCCGTCACCGTCTCCACGAATATGGCCGGCCGCGGAACCGATATTCTGCTCGGCGGCAATCCCGAGTTCATGGCTAAGGAGATGTTGCGCAAGTCGGGCAAGAATCCCGACAATCTGCAAATCGCGGCTGTCGGGACTCCGGAGCGTGCGGAATGGGACGCCGCCATTCTGAAATTCAAACAGGAGACCGAGTCCGAGCACGACGAGGTCACAGCGCTCGGCGGTCTGCACATTCTCGGAACTGAGCGGCATGACTCGCGCCGCATCGATAACCAACTCCGTGGACGCGCCGGCCGACAGGGCGATCCCGGCAGCTCGCGCTTTTACCTTTCGCTACAGGACGATCTGCTTCGCATCTTTGGCGGCGAGCGCATGCAGAATCTCATGCTCCGCCTGGGCATGGAAGAGGACGTGCCCATTGAGTCGAAGCTGATCACCAAACGCATCGCCGCCGCGCAGAAGGCCGTCGAGGTTCAGAACTTCGAGTCCCGCAAACATCTGCTCGAGTATGACGACGTCATGAACAAGCAGCGCCAGGCCGTCTACGGCATGCGGCGCCAGCTTCTCGAAGGTGTCGATCAAAAAGAGCGCGTCATGGACATGGTGCGCGGTGCGATCGGTGCTTTCGTCGATATTCGTTGCCTGCAAGGCGTGCACCCCGATACCTGGGACCTCGATGGGCTCCGCAACGACGTGCTCAGCCAGTTCGGCCATAAGATCGAACCGAGCGAGTTCGCCGGCATGCAGCGCGAGGCGCTTGAAGAAGTCCTGTTCGAGCAGCTGGCGCAAAAGTATCAGGCAAAAGAAGACCTGATCGGCGCCGACCTTATGCGCCAGAGCGAGCGCTGGGTCATGCTCAAGGTCATTGATGACCAGTGGAAGGACCACCTGCTTTCCATCGACGCTCTCAAAGAGGGCATCGGGCTGCGCGGTTACGGCCAGAAAGATCCGCTGGTCGAGTACAAGAAAGAATCCTTCACCCTGTTCCAGGACATGATGGATCGCATCGAGGACGAGACGGTACGCCTGCTGTTCTTCCTGCAAATCGCCCAGGAACCCGGCGAAGGCCGCCGCCCGCAGCTTCCTTTCAATGTTGACGAAGAAGGCCTCGAGGAAGATGAGGAAGAAGAAGCTTCCTCAGCCGCCGCCGAGCAGCAGCGCGCCGCCGCTCAATCCACCATCCAGGACTTCACGCGCAACATCCAGCGCAAGAAGGAAAAGGAAATGGAACAGTTGCAGATGGTGGGCGGCGACGGCTCCAACGGCGCCAACAAGCAGGTCATCAAGGGCGACAAAGTCGGCCGCAACGATCCTTGCCCCTGCGGCAGCGGTAAGAAATACAAGAAGTGCCACGGGGCGTAAACCAGGAGTAGCCACCGAAGTGTAGCGCTGGGCCACGCGTATTTTGCGGGGGACCTGCGGATTTTTGCGCCGTGTGCGATAGAAAACCCGCGGGTCTTCCGCCCAGCCCCGCGGCAGCACGCTACAACGCACGCTGCCTGGACAGGCCGTACCTTGATTCAGCCGACGGACTCCGAGACACCTCGCATCCGGCGATCCAGCCGGCGATCCAGCGCGCTACGCATCCACGTGATTTGCGAACCGCCGGTCGAGCGCCATCTTGTTTTTTGCGGATAGCCGTCCCGATAGCTCTTCCATCTCGGGCTTTGGCAGCGGCTTGAATCCGCGGGCCAGCGCCACATTCTGCTCGATGAAATCGAGCGACGGCATCCCCACCACGGCCAGCGACACCGGCAGCGTGAGCGAATAGTAGAGCAGCTTCTCGGGCGGCGCCTGGCCGAGCAGCCCCTCCTGCGCGTAGATCTTCATGGCAATTACGCCCATTTTTTTACGATTCGCCACAGGCAGCGCCACGGTCTCGAAGCTGGTCTTCATGGCGGCGTTGATCTCCATGCCATGTCCCGATTTCATCCCCACCAACGCCGCGTTCAGCGCCATCTGCGTGCAATCGAAATCGTGCCGTTCGAGCGCCTTGGCGAGCACTGTCGGATCGTTATGACAAGTGATGCCGATGAACCGCGCTACCTTTTCATCGCGTAGTTTGAGCAGCCGGTTCAGAATGCCGTCCTGGGCCTCGATCTGCGCCAGATCAGCCTCGTCTTCAAGCGAGTGAATGTGGATCAGGTCGATCTGATCGGTCTGCAGGCGCTTCAGACTGCCCTCGATCACGCGCGCCGCTTCATCGCCCTTGCGCGCTTCGATCTTCGTCGCGAGAAAAATGCCGTCTCTCTTGCGCCGCACCGCCATCACCTTGCCCACGCGTGTCTCGCTCAACCCGTTGCCGTAGCCGTACGCGGTGTCCATGTAAGTGATGCCGAGATCGAACGCACGGTTGAGTGCATCGAGCGCCTTGTCTTCCTCTTTATACATGAGGAACCGGCTGCCCCCGCCCATCGCCAGGATCGAGACCTGCGCGCCCGTGCGTCCGAGCACGCGCTTGGGCAGCGCGCCGGTCTTGCCGCCCTCGGCCCCAATGGCCGAGTGAGCCGCGAGAGTACCAAAAGCTGTGGTTTCCAAAAACCTGCGTCGCGATATGCGCATGAAGCCGCTCCTTGAGGGTCAGGCTATCGCAAACGGGGGTTGGCCGCAAATGAGGCGTAGCGTGGGATTCCGCGCCTTTTGCGGGATACCCGCGGCTTTTCTCGGCCCAGGCGATAATAGAAGGACATCCCATGTCGTCAATCCCGAAGGTTTCCAAAGCAACGAAGATAACTCCGGGCACCGAACCGCCCCGGAACAGCATCGCCGAGTGGGCCGTAACGATCGTCATGCTCTTGTTCGGGACAACGACCGTTGCACAGGCATTCGTCATCCCGACTGGCTCCATGCAAGACACACTCCTGATTGGAGACCACTTGATTGTCGACAAACTGGCATACGCGCCGCCGGGGCCACTCACTAAGCATTTACTGCCCTATGAAGACCCGAAACACGGGGACATTATCGTCTTCCGCTATCCACCTGAGATCAATACGACGTTGGTCAAGCGACTCATTGGACTGCCCGGCGACCGGCTGAAAATCGATCACGGTGTGGTCTACCGAAACGGAATCCGACTCAATGAACCGTATGTGTACCACAAGTATGGGTACAGGCCGATGTTCGACAACTTTCCTGGGTCGTGTTGTCTCCCAGTCAAGGAAGAGCTCGCGCAACGGAAAGCGGGACATGCTGGCTCAGAACGTGGTCGCAGGCGAGGTCGTGGTTCCCGCCAACGCGTACTTTGCGATGGGTGACAATCGCGATAATTCCTCCGACAGCCGCTTCTGGGGCTTCGTTCCGCGAGAGAACATCATCGGCAAGCCGTTTCTGATCTATTGGTCGTACAGGGCATCGACTGAGGATCTGATCGGAGACTCAGCCAGCTCGATGGTTACGCATTTTGTCGATCTCGGCGAACACTTCTTCACGCGAACGCGTTGGGAGCGGACATTCAAGTTAGTGCGCGGCTTCCCGGATTCGAAATTACCAAAGGAGCCGCTGCCGGTTAATCCGGGGTTGGCGAATCCGTAAGGCACCGGCAACATCCGCACTTGACATGCGTAACGTAACGCGTTACGGTTCAAATTGATCCGATCGATCCGCCATAAGGGATTGAAGCGCCTTCACGAGGATGACGACCCGCGCGGAGTGATCGCGGAACACGTCGTGAAGTTGCGAGATATCCTCGCGAGGCTCGACGCGGCACGCGCCGTGGCAGACATGGATATGCCGGGCTTCCGGTTGCATCCGCTCAAAGGCGAGCGGAAGGGTTTTTGGTCGGTGTCGGTGCGCGCAAACTGGCGAGTGATTTTCCACTTTGCCGACTTTGACGCATTCGATGTTGATTATCTGGACTACCACTGAAAGGGGTCTGAACCATGCCGATGAAGAATCCGCCTCACCCTGGAGGCTTTGTGTTGCGCCAGTGCATCGAGCCTTTGGGCTTGAGCATCACGGACGCCGCCGCCGCCCTTGGAGTCACGCGCACCACGTTATCGGAACTAGTGAACGAGAAGCGCGGCATCTCTCCCGAAATGGCCGTCAGACTGTCCAAGGTCTTCGGCGGCAGCGCCGAAAGCTGGCTTGTGCAACAGGCGCAGTACGATCTCGCCAACGTTCGCGCCGACCGGATGAAACTCAAGCGGCTGCAATTGGCTTAGGCCAGGAGTAACCACGATGCCCCTCAAGAACCCGCCCCATCCCGGCGATTTCATTCGGGACGGACATCATTGAGCCCGCGGGCAGGTCCGTTACGGCCGCGTCCGCCACGCTTCAGGTGTCCCGCCCTGCCTTGCCCAGTTTGCTCAACGGCAAAGCCAGCCTGTCCGGCGACATAGCGCTATGCATCGAGAGAGCTTTCGGCGTGAAGATGGACACGCTCATGCGGATGCAATTCGCTTACGACATCGCGCAGACGCGCAAGCGTGAGAAAGAAATCCGAGTACGGCGGATTCAACGCACCGCCGACGTCTGACGACCCAGGCTACAACGGCTCCGAAACCCTGGTATTGTGTACTTATGCAGCGGCAGCAACGGGCTGTGAACGAGTTGAATCCCAACTTTAATCTCCACGCTGCGCGCCGGTTGGAGATCATCAAACTCTCGACCCTTCTTGAAGACGCCGCCGTCCAGAGGGAGACAGACCTAAACGCCTTGCAAAGGATGGCCAACTCCGGAGGACGACTTGTTCGCGAGATGGAGATTATTTTCAGTTCGACGGAATCCATAATTGAAAAGGCCATGGCTTACCGAAGGGAGTTGGCTGCCAAGGTGCCAGCGCTGCTGCTTGAGTTCCCGCACCTTAAGGAGTTTAACGCCAGGCTTAACGAATACATCGATGGGGCAATCCTCACCCTTCGCACACGTCACCTGAAATACCCTGCCGGAGCTGGCGATGCGGTGATGGGTGCGTCGGTGCGTAGAGCGGCCGCACTCAAAGCAAGAATAAACAGGGAAATACAGGCACTGTCATTGGAAGCCACATTGGGTATCCATCACGGAGAGGACCGAGAAGTGACAAATTTGACCATCTCGAACAGTACGATCGCCACCTTGAATCTCGGCACTGTTTGCGGCGATTTGAACAGTTCAATCCAAACTTTGACCACATCAGGACACGGCGAATTAGCGGAAGCACTGCGCAAACTTACCGACGCTGTCGGTGCGTCGAGCGAGCTGGAAAACAAGAAGGAAATGCTTGAGTACCTGGCCCACATTTCCGAACAGGCTGCACTGCCCGCGGACAAGAGAAAGACAGGACCACTCAAAGCCTCAATAGAAGCCTTGAAAACCGGTGTGACGATTACCGGGCAACTGGTGGCCCTGTGGCAACAAGTCGAACACGCCCTGAGAGCCATGGGAATCTCGTTCTGAAGTGTCATGCTCCCCGTTCGGTGAAGCGTATTCGATGGCACGCTGCGGCGAGAGGAAAATGATTCATATGGGTGGCAATACGCCGCTATTCGTGGGAACGTGCTTATTGGCGCTTTCTCCCCCCTGTTTTGCGCAGACTGTTGTGGCCTCGGCACGCGTGATGTGCGGCGTGGGACAACCTTGGGAAACAAGCGGTCCGGTCGTCGGCGCAATCATCAACCAGACGACCACGATGATAACCGACCTTGAAGTTGAGCTTTCCATCATCACGCGGGACAAGAAAGGCGTCCTCAAGAGGCAGCGTGACACCCAATTTGTGGTTATACCCTCTTTGAACCAGACTGGTGTAGTGACCAGACTAGGTCTGTGACCGTATGAAAGAGTTCCTTTTGTAGCCGAACTTCCGACGGGCAGCTTTGCGGTCGAACGTCCAGTTGATCTTGGTGCGGGCGCGATTCATCCGACGATTCCAGGCTCGGCTTTCTCGACGCAGAGTC
>DATGZN010000045.1:0-48306 GCA_035297145.1 Bryobacteraceae bacterium | reverse complement strand
GCCGGCGGGAGCGTAGTGCACAGCGGCGGACGGTGCCGAGTGCGCAGCTTGGAGAGCCAACCAGGCCTCGCGAGAATGTCCCATCCACGCGAAAACTCGAATCGGAATGCCTGTGGATGGGCTATTTCAACAAGTTCCTAGATTCTAATCCCGTCGGAAGCCGCATGGTACGGGCGGCTCGGCCCGAAAATCAAGCGAATCAGCTAGGTGTTGTTCTAGTTGACGCAGGATAGGAAAAGGCGTACCATCATTCGGCCAGCCTCGGGACTGGTTACTTGGTGTTTGCGCGCCAGGGTGCACTCTCCTCTCTGACTACCGCAATCGTCATCGCATCTGCCTAGGAGGATACCCTTGCATAGGACTGACGCCAGCTTTGCTCTACCGTTTCCCATCCTGCCCGAGGAAGGTCCGGCAGGATCGTTTCCGCCCTTGGGCACCCACATCAACGTGCTGATGGTGTGGCCCCGGTTTCCGCCGTCGTTCTGGGGCTTCGAAGGAGTGCTGGAGATGATTCCCGAGCGCGCCATGACGCCTCCGCTGGGTCTGATCACGGTCGCGGCGCTCTGCCCCCCCACGTGGAACATCCGCCTCATCGATCATGCCTTCGACGATCTGCGAGATGAAGACCTCGCATGGGCCGACCTGGTGATGGTGAGCGCCATGCACGCACAACGTGCCGACGCCCTGGCAGTTCTGGCGCGTGCGCGGTCTCACGGACGCCGAACCTTTATTGGCGGTCCGTGGGCCAGCACTCAACCGGAGCTGCTGCTTTTGGAAGCCGATCACGTGCTCGTTGGGGAAGCGGAAGAAGCCTTTGCGGATATCGCGGCCGCGCTGGAGCAGGGTACCGCGCGCGCTTTATACCGTGTTTCCGACAAACCCGACATGACACGGAGCCCGGTGCCGCGCTACGATCTGCTGCGTCGGGACAAATACACGTCGATGCCCGTGCAGTTCTCGCGTGGCTGTCCGTTTCAATGCGAATTCTGCGACATCATCACGATCTATGGCCGCCGGCCGCGAACCAAGACGTCCGCACAGATCCTCGCAGAACTCGACACGCTGCACCGGCTCGGCTGGCGCAACGAGGTATTTATTGTCGACGACAACTTCATTGGCAATTATCGCCAAGCTCTGGCGCTGGCGCACGACCTGACCGCCTGGCAGCAGCGCCACGAGCGCCCCTTCTCGTTCTACACCGAGGCCTCCATCGACCTGGCCGACCGCCCCGACTTGCTCGCCGCCATGGTGGAAGCGAACTTCATGTACGTTTTCATCGGCATCGAGACGCCATCCAACGAGGCGCTGAAGGAATCGAAAAAGTTTCAGAACCTGCGCCGCGACAACATGCAACAGATCCGCGCCATTCAAGAGGCCGGGTTATGGGTCTTGGGTGGGTTTATCGTCGGCTTCGATTCCGACGACGAGACCATTTTCGATCGACAACTGGAGTTTATCGACCGGACGGCCATCGCTTGGGCCATGGCGGGTGTCTTGCAAGCGCCTCCCACCACAGCGCTGTACGACCGGATGAAGACGGAAGGCCGCCTGATCGAGGACAGCCAGGCCACTTCCAATTTCAGCGCGCCCAATTTCCGCACCGTGCTTCCCTTGCCGGTGCTGCTGAGAGGCTTGAGCCGCTTGCTCGCGGGATTGTACGAAGCCGAGCCGTTCTTCCAACGGGCGTTCCGCTCTTTGCAGGTTTGGAACCCACGTGGGCAGCGCCCGCCCAACCTGCCAATGTCCTACAACCTTCGCGTGCTGTGGGCATCCATGTGGCGGCAGGGAGTGCGCTCCAGCTACCGTCGCGCCTATTGGAAGTTTCTCTGGCTCATGGCCTGGAACTGGGCACGCCAGCCGGCGAAAATGTGGCTCGGATTCATGGTGCTGCTTTCCGCCCACCATTTTGTGATCTATGCGCATCAGGTCGCGGACGAGCTTGAGCAGGAGTGCGAGGCTCTCGAGCGGGCGCAGGTGTCGTCTTCGCGGCAACCAGTGGCCTGCAGCGCCAGCATTGGTTGAGAATCTTCGCAACGAAGATGTAACACGCCAAGAATCCGTGGCATGATATCGTGGCTTGAGCACGCGGCGATGCGAAGCAGACATTCGCTGGTGCGCATACCAAACACTTCCAGGAACGTTCGGCGAGTACGCTACGAAGGAGCAACCACGAATGTCAGTAAGGTCCGGCAGAAAGCCTGCCATTAACTCCATGGCACTCATTTGCGCTTTGCTTTTATCCCGGCTGCCCGTGCTGGCTGCCGATAAGCTGGTCGGCGGGCCGTTCGTTGTGCACGTCGGGCCGAGGTCAGCCACGGTGATTTGGATCGTCGAGACAGGCTCGGCTAGTCTAGGCACCGAGCCCGGCAAGGCCGAGAAAACCGTTCCCGTGCTCCGCGCCGAGAAGGTCACCTACCCGGGGTTGAAGCCCGGCACGACATACTATTACGACGCACTGGGGCGTGACGAGGGCCGCGGTTCGTTTAAGACCGCTCCCATTGGGACGGCCGACTTCCAATTTGTGGTCTACGGAGACAACAGGACCCGCCACGATGTGCATCGCCGCGTCATGGCTGCGGTGATGAAACACGGCACCCCCGATTTTGCTCTGCAATCCGGCGACATGGTAGAGAATGGGGCGGATTCATCGCTATGGCCGGTGTTCTTCGACATCGAGCGTGAACTTCTCAGCAAGACGGCGTTTTTCCCAACTTTGGGGAATCACGAACGGAACAATCGCCTGTACTACGAATTCTTCGACCAAGCCCTGCCCTACTATTCGTTCGATTGGGGACAGGCGCACTTCTCCATCATGAATAGCGACATCGGCAACTCTGCCGCGAGCAGCGCGGCAAAAGCGAGTTTCTGGGCCGAGCAGACACGGTGGCTGGAGGACGACCTTGCCAAGAGCCAGGATGCCGCCTTCCGCTTCGTGCTGGCGCACCATCCGCCCATCACAGCAGTCGCGCGGCGCCAAGGCGACAACCCGGAAATGATGGCGCTGATGCCGCTATTCGAGAAACAGCACGTGACTGCCGGACTCTTCGGCCACGACCACAACTATCAGCATTACCTGAAAAACGGCGTGCACTACGTCATCAGCGGCGGTGGCGGCGCTCCTCTGTACGATGTCGATAAGCCGCCCGCCGGTATCACGCAGAAGGTCGTCAGCACGGAGAATTTTGTCTGGTTCAAGGTCACCGGAAAGTCGGCGCACGTCGAGGCATACACACCGGACGGCTCGACCATCGACAGCTTCGATCTGAACCAATAAAAACAACCGGTTCACTCCCTCGGAATCAGTGTGTTAATCGCCCTTGGCTGGGGAAGCAGCCGTCGAGTTGCCGTCCACGGGAAGTAGCACGTAACCGCTCACGGAATTCTTGGCCACGTTGGTGATCACCACTTCGCGGCGTTTTCCGTCGCGGTAGCCGTACCACACGATCGGCTGCTGCGCGGCTTGCTTTTGCAGCCATATCGTCCGGCGGTCGGGCATGACCCACATCCAGCCGGTGACTCGGCGGTGGCTCACGTCGGTGCCGGTGATGCCGAGTGAGAGGTCGTCGGTAAGCTGCTGGCTGTGATTGCGCGTGACTTCAAAATCCACGCGCTTCACGGCGAGCTTGTTGTTAATGCTCTCGACGTCCCGCGACTCGCGGCCGACCTCCTGGTTGAGGCTTACGAGTTGCCGATCGCGATTGGCCCCATCGCGTTCCATCTCACCGCGCACGTTGCCAAGCTCGGCGGCCTGGCGGGCGGTCTCCTCGCGCAGGCTGGCCACTTCAGTTTGAAGTTTTTCAAGGTTAGCCTCGTTAGACGATTCCAGCCGCGCGAGTTTCGCGTCGGTGGCCTGCGTCTGCGCCGCCATCTCGCCGTGGACGCGCTGATACACTTTCTCGCTTAGAGCTTGGGCCTGCTTGCTTGCCGCCTGAATGCGCGCTGCCGTGCGGGTTTCCACTTGCGCTACGCGATCCTGCAATTGTTGGTGGCTGGCGCCCCACATTTTGATTTGGGACTCAGTTGCAGCCAGCCGCGCACTCACCCCTTCAAACGATTTCTGCAATCCGGGAAACTGCGCCATCACCGCCGGCATTTGTTTCAAGGTCGGATAGCCATACCAGCAAAGGCCACCGATGGCGATGGCCAGCAAAAAAATGGCCACCCAGAAACCGGCGTGACGTTGGTCTTGGGGATCGTCGCGATGCGCGCGCCGCGTTGGCAATTCGGGAAATTCGGGCCGTTCGGTTGACGGCTCGTCTTCTTTACTACGGAGATCGTACATAGGCACCTCTCGGCGACTGGAAATTGCAACTAGTCCTCCACGCAGTGGAGCTTATTGAATCTTCGGTAGGTTGGATGAAAGAGAGGGGTGATGGGCGGCAGTTTTTACCGCTTCTGACGTACGAATTTCCACACGCTTTGTGTCTGGAATCGCACGGTGGGGATCAAGTTCGAGAACGGAACTTAGCGGCGAGCGATATAAGGGCGTCAGATCTGGATCGTTCGCCAGGATTCGCCGCACCTCCGCTCGTTCGGCGTCGGGCAGGTCGCGGTGGAAGTCCGCGGCGGTGAACAGGAAATAGCCGATGTGCTGCTCGCGCGCGAAAACCGGCATCGCGCGGAAAGGACGCAGCACGGCTTCGCGATCTTCGCGATAGAAGGGTTGCGGAGTGACGGGCAGGCTGACGGCGTGACGGCCGGTGTAGAGATAGAACGCCGGGTCATCGTAGGCATAGAAGTTGCCTGCGGGTGCGTGTTGGGCGATCCAAGCGAACGCTGCACAGTTGCTGGCGAGCACGGTGCGATGCTGACTGATGATCCCGGGAATATCGCGGAAGACGGCGCGCAAGTTCGAGACCGCACCGAGGCATACGATGCCTGCGAGTGCGGCGGCGATGGCGGATGAAAGGATGCGGTTCGACGTGCCGCGCGGCCATGCGCGGCGAACCACGCCGGCGAGATTCGACAGCTCCGTTGCAAGGCCGGCCAGCAGTAGCGGGAACAAGGGCAGCAGGAAGCGGTTGTTCGGCGGGAAGTGCCAGACCAGCAGGATCGCTGTGTACATCAGGGCGAACCAATGGTACGCCGTCATCCCGTGCAGGCGAGCGAAGCGCACGGTGCCCGCAATCACGACGACCGCCAGGAAGCGGGCCAGGTGCATTCCGAAAGGCGTGTTCGCGAGATCGAAGATCAGTAATTCCGCAATGCCGGCGAAGACGCCGTCCAGGTTCTTCCACATGACGACGGGCAAGTCGCGCCAGGTAACGTTCAGGACCTGGTAGCCGATATAGTCCGTGTAATAGAGCGAAACGAGATCGCGGGCGTGCGACATGTGCGCACGGCTCCAGAGCATCCAGCTTGCCACGGCGGGCAGCATGGCGGCGAACATGAGGATCGCGGCGCGGTAGCGTTTTTGAACAGCCAGCCACAACGGGCCGGCGAGGGCCAGCGGCAGGGCCGCGGTCTTGATCAGGTAGGCCAATGCAGCCAGCAGGCCGGCGATGATCGCACGCCATGTGCCGGGACCGGCAGACTCAATTGCCAATATCGCGGCCAGCAGAGCCACGGAAAAGACCAGATCGCTCATCATCCCCGCGCTCAACACAATGACGCACGGGCTGAGGGCGATGGTTGCGCACAGCGCCGCAGTCCAGCCTGGGCCGAAGCCGGAGCGCCGAAACCAGCGCCACGCGAGCGCCACAAACGCCGGCATCATGATCCAAGCCAGCGCCATTCCCCAGCGCAGATTTTCGGGAAAGCGCGGGTCGAGTTTCCAGATCGCCGCCAGCGCGAGCGGCCACAGCGGCGGATACTTGGTTTGGTACGGCTCGGCGGGCAGGCTCAGAATCCGATAACCTCTGCCTTCGGCGAGAGATTTGGCGCAAACGAAATAGATGCTATCGTCATGAAGGTGCCCGAAATGCGGCATCTCGCGCGCCACCCACGCCAGATGCGCGGCGGGGGCGAGGGCCAGCAACACAACGCCGAGTGTCAGCGCTTTTCGCACCACATCAGCAGCATCGCCCGTTCGGCCGTCAAGCAGTATGAGGCGAATCACCTAGGCCAGCGGGCACGACAGGAACTTCAGGATGAAACTCACTTTCTGGGGAGCCGCGCGAACGGTTACCGGCTCCATGCATCAACTGGAAGCCGACGGCAAACGCTATCTTTTGGATTGCGGCATGTATCAGGGCCACCGCAAGGAAGCCGAGCAGCGTAACCGGCATTTCCCATTTCCACCTTCGTCGATCGACGCCGTGCTCCTGTCGCATGCGCACATTGACCATTCCGGCAATTTGCCGCTTCTGGTGAAGAACGGTTTCAACGGCCCGATTTACACTACGCCGGCGACGGTCGACCTCGCGCAACCGATGCTGCTGGATACCGCTCACATTCAAGAGAAGGACGTTGAGTTTTTGAACAAGCGGCGGCAGTATCGTGGCGAGGACGAGATCGAACCGCTTTACACCACCGAGGATGCCCAGCAAACTCTGCCACTGTTCCAGCCGGTTCCTTACTACACGCCGAAGCAGTTGAGCCCGAAGCTCGCCTATGAGGCTCACGACGCCGGTCACATTCTGGGGTCCTCCACGATTTTGTTGCGCTCGACCGAAAACGGCCGTGAGGTTCGCCTCTTGTTTTCGGGGGATCTGGGCCGCCCGAGCCTACCCATCATTCGCAATCCGGATCCCCCGCCCGCGGCCGAATACCTCATTATGGAAAGCACTTACGGCGGCCGCTCGCACGAAGAGGAGGGGTTGGTCAAGGACAAGCTGGCCGAAGTCGTGAATCGCACTGCCGCGCACGGCGGCAAGCTCATCGTGCCCGCCTTCGCCGTGGGACGCGCGCAACAACTGGCGCTATTACTGCACGAGCTGTCGGACGAAAATCGCGTGCCCAACATTCCAATGTTCGTGGATAGCCCGCTGGCCGTCGCTGTGACCGAGGTCTTCCGCAAACATCCGGAGTGCTTCAACGACCAGACCCGCCAGTTCTTGACCAACGGCAACGATCCGTTCGGATTCAAGCGCCTGACTTACATCCAGGAAGCCAGCGAATCCAAAAAGTTGAACAGTCTGAATGGTCCGTGCATCATCATTTCGCCCTCGGGCATGTGTGAGGCGGGACGCATTCTGCATCACCTGCGCAACAACCTCGAGAATCCCCGCACAACTGTGCTCATCACCGGTTATCAGGCCGCGGATACGCTGGGACGGAAGCTGCTCGATGGGTGGCCAGAAGTCAAGGTGTTCGGCGAGCCCATCCGCGTCCGTGCTTCGATCGAAAGCCTGCAAGCCCTAAGCGCCCACGCCGATCAGGGCGAGCTGCTCACGTGGATGAAACCACTCGCGGGAACGCTGAAAAAGGTATTCCTTGTGCACGGCGAGCCTGAGGGCGCCGAGGCCTTGCAGACCGCTATCCAGCATGAGTTCGGCGTCGAGACCGTGCTACCGGGCTGGGGACAGAGCTTTGCATTGGAATGACAACAGTACGCTTCGAAGACCGCTCTCGGTTACACTAACAGCAGGATGATGAGCTGGCACGAGCATCTCGTAAGCGATCCGGCGATCTGTGGTGGCCAGCTCTGTGCCAAGGGTACGCGTGTTCCGGTGACTGTCATTCTGGATAGCTTGGCGGAAGGCGCCACGCGCGAAGACATTCTACGTAGCTATCCGTCACTCGGGCCGCTGCATATTGATGCCGCTCTCGCATATGCGGCCGAGCTGGCACGTGAAGAGATGCTGGTCCCCCTGCGGGACAGATGAGATTCAAGATCGACGAGAATCTGCCGGCTGAGTTAGCTGTAGACTTACATACTCTCGGCCACGAGGCAGACACGGTTGCCTCTGAGGGCCTGGCTGGAACCGACGACTCGGCGCTGATCTCGATTGCGCTTCGTGAGGGTCGCGTCCTTCTTACATTGGACAAAGGAATAGCAAACCTAAGCCGTTTTCCGGTCGGATCGCACGCAGGCATTGTTCTGTTTCGTCCAGACTCCGTCGGCCGGCGGGCTGTCCTCGAATTCGCGCGATCAAGATTCTCTCAGCTCCTCGAGATGGATCTGCGAAATCGGCTGACGGTCGTGTCAGCCACGCAGATTCGCGTTCGTTGAGATTCTGCCCTCATCTACTAAATTTGACGGACAATGGAACTTTCCATGACATGCCGAATCCTTGTTTTCGCACTCACCCTTTCTTCCACCTTGTCACTCCCCGGAGCTGAACAAATGCAACAAGCCAGACTGATTGTGCTTGACCCCGGCCACTTCCACGCCTCCCTGGTTCAGAAGGAGATGTATCCGTGGCTCGCGAAACAAGTCTCGGTCTATGCGCCGCTCGAGCCTGACGTACTCGACTACCTCCAACGCATCACGCTGTTCAACTCGCGCCATGAGAGTCCCACTGTCTGGGAGATCGAACTGCACACAGGTCGCGACTTCTTCGAGCGCATGCTTCGCGAGCGGCCCGGCAACGTCGTCATCATGAGCGGCCGAAACAGGCCCAAAATCGATCGCGTCTTGGCGTCGGTGGAAGCGGGCTTGAGCGTACTCGTCGACAAGCCGTGGATCATCCGCTCCGCCGACCTCCCCAAACTCGAGCGCGCTCTCGACGAAGCCGAATCGAAAGGACTGGTTGCCTATGACATCATGACCGAACGCTACGAGGTCACTTCGATTTTGCAGCGGGAACTGGTGAACGACGAGGAGCTCTTCGGCAAGCTCGAAACCGGGAGCGATTCGGCTCCCGCCATCACAGCGCGCAGCGTGCATCATCTGATGAAGGAGGTGGCCGGAGTGGCACTGCGGCGGCCGGCATGGTTCTTCGATATCGCGGAGACGGGCGAGGGTTTGGCGGACGTCGGGACTCACGTAGTCGATCTGGTCCAATGGACGGCATTCCCCCGGCAGACCATCGACTATCGAAATGACATTCGCATCCTCGGCGCTCGCCGCTGGCCAACGGTCATTCCTCAAGCGGACTTCCAACGCGTCACTGGTGAGCCCGAATTTCCAAAATACCTAGCTCCGCACGTGAAGAATGGCAGCCTCGATTACTTCTGCAATAACTCGGTCCACTACACGGTGCGTGGTGTGCACGTGAATCTGGATATCCTCTGGAACTGGGAAGCGCCCGCCGGGACAGGTGACTCTTACGAAGCCTCGTTCCGCGGAGGCAGGGCACGAGTCGAGATCCGGCAGGACAAAGCGGAGCGCTACATACCGGAGTTATATGTCGTGCCGGAGGCCGGAAAGCATGCCGATGTACTCGTGGGTCTGAGGAAGAAGATCGAGGCGTTGCAAGCAAGATATCCGGGAGTAGCGATCGAGGATTCAACTGAATACATGCATGTCACGATCCCGAACCGTTTCCGCGTGGGACACGAAGCGCACTTCGCACAGGTGACGGATCAGTTTTCCGATTATCTGAAAGCACCGGGCACAATGCCGGCCTGGGAGAAGTCGAACATGCTGGTGAAGTATTTCGTGACGACGAAGGGCGTGGAGGCGGTGCAGTAACTTGAGCGACGCCGCCTCCATTCCCGGTTAGCGGCGATCATCGCGATCGTGCCACCGATCATCCCGGTCGTGATAGCGGTAGCCGTCGTGGTCCCTCCAGTAAGGATCGCGATAATACCCCGTGCGCACAGCACAACCCGTCAAGCAGAAAGCCAGCAACAGGAACGCAAGTGCTCGTTTCATATCAGCCTCCTGCTGGTGAAAACGTAGGGGCGCCCCGAGTAGTTGCCGTGTTCATCTGGCCTTCATGAAAAGAAATGTAAAGACGGTGTGAGGCGGAGTACGGATCTGCCAAGAAGGTGGAGACCAGGTGTGAAATGCCGGTGGTGAAGACCAAATTGATGGTCTCGGAGAATTTCTGATATAACGAGCACTATTAATAACGTTTAGCGTTATAATCATGATCGGCAGTTTCAAAGACCGCGTGACCGAAGAGCTTTGGCGGAATGGTTACAATCGGCGCTTGGGTCCGGGTCTTAGCCGCACAGCGAGGCGCAAGTTGGCACAGATTCATTTCGCAACGCGTCTTGAGGACTTGCGAGTGCCACCCGGCAATCACCTTGAATCGCTTCGCGGTGATCGGGCGGGACAGTACAGCATTCGTGTGAACGACCAATGGCGGATTTGTTTTGTATGGCGTGAGAGTGAAGCGTATGACGTCGAACTTGTTGACTACCACTAAGGGGCGCCGTAGGCGGCCGCTTTGGAACATCCATCCGGGCGAAATCCTGCGCGAGGAATTCCTGAAACCTCTCGCGTTGACCCCTTACCGGCTAGCCAAGGAGGTCCACGTTCCTGCACCCCGCATCAACGACATCGTGCTCGAAAAGCGTGGTATCACCGCCGATACTGCTGTCCGCCTCGCGCGGTATTTTGGCACTTCCGCCGAGTTCTGGATGAACGCTCAGGCGTTTTATGACGTGCGGAAGGCGATGAGAAAGCTCACGCGCGATTTGAAGCGCATCGTGCCGCGGAAGGTGGCTTAAGAAGTAGGATAGGCATTCCTGCCTGTCCAGGTTGCGTCTCTACCGGTACGCCACAAAAAACAGCCTGCGGAACGGAAACAGCACCTCGCCACTTGCCCGCCGCGGGTACGACGCCGAGTATTTCTTGAGCAGCATCGCTTCGAAGCGAGCCCGCTCTTCATCCGAAGCCAGCGCTTCCAGGAACGGCCGCAAGCCCGTGCCGCCGAACCACTCCAGCACTCCTTCAGGCGCCGACAGGATGTGATAGTAAGTCGTCTCCCACACGCTCACACGCGAAGCTATTGGCCGCAACACGTCGTAGTAAAACGAGGGCGGCTCACACTTGATGGCCGACCGGGCTGCCTCCATGCGATCGCTCCACGCCGGGTCTTGAGAAACCTCCATGATTTCCCTCCGCATCGCGCCATCGTAGTGTGCGGGCTGTTGAACGGCCAGCGCTCCACCCGGGGCTACCTGCTCCATCCAGCTCCGGCAGACTCTCGCATGGTCCGGAAGCCAGTGCAGCATGGCGTTGGCGAAAACCAGGTCGAATGGCTGGTCTGCTTTCCACGCCGCCGCGTCGCCTACCAGCCAGTTGCCCTCCGGGTACGCCTGCTTGGCTGCAGCGATCATCTGGGGCGAGTTGTCTAAACCGAAAATGGCAGCCTCCGGCCACCGGGCTCGCAGCACTTCTGTGCTGTTGCCGGGGCCGCATCCCAGGTCCATGATCCTCGATGGATTCGGCAGCTCGATGCGCTGCATGAGGTCGATCGCCGGCTGTGTGCGTTCGTTGCCGAACTTGAGATACTGCGCGGCGTCCCACTGTGGCATGTGGCGCGCTTACCGGTTCTTCAGGAACGCGTCAATACTCGCGATATTTTTGCGCGCGAGATCCGCCTGAGCCAGATCGGAATTCAAGGCCAGCATGGTAGCGAAGTGTTGCCGGGCGGCGGGCAGCATTTCGACAATTCCGTTTTGCTGTCCTTTCTTCGCAAATGCCATTCCCAAATCGAAGTGAGCATACGGATCGTCGGATGAGTAACTCAGCGACTTCTGGCAATACGCAATCGCTGGATCGAAGTGCGATTGCATCAGCTCCGCATCGCACAGTCCGAAGTAGGCGAGGCTGCGCAGATCCTTCCAGATATCCTGCTGGGCAGCGCGTTTTCTCTTTCCCATGCCCATCAGTGAGCCGAGCACGTAGTAATTCAACTGACCGCCCAATTTACTGTCGAAATCGCTGAGTTTAAGATATTGCAGGTACTCCGCCTCCGCCTGGCCGTATTGGTTGCTCATGCGCAGGCTTTCCGCGAGCCAGAAGTGCGCTTCGGCCTTGTTTGGAGTTAGCTGAATCGCTTTGCGCGCGGCTTCCATCGACTGAGGATACGCTTCCTTCAGCCGGTAGGCTTCCGCCAGCAGATACCAGGACATCCCGTGATTCGGATCGCGCTGCACCGCGGTATTGAGCTGGCGAACAGCTTCATCGGTGTTGCCGGTGTCCATTAGCATGCCGGCGAAGCTGGAGTGCGCCTCCACGTAATCAGGATCGATCTCTATCGCCTTACGGAAATATTGCTCGGCTTTATCTTCCTCGAACAATGCATTGTAAGTCCGGCCTAAGTAAAGCGCGGCCTGGCTGTAAGTCGGATCGATTTGCAGCGCCTCTTCGAAGTAGGTCGCGGCCTTCTTGTAATTTTCTGCAAATCCCTTGCTGTAGTATTTCAGCCCTTCGTCCACCGCATCGAGGGCGGCCTTGCTTCGCCGCTTCGCAATCAGTATCTTGATGCTGACTGTAGTCTCCTGGCCGGGATAGACTGTCTCCTCGCGTGGCCCATCCGGCTCGTAACCCATTTTGACGCCCTTGATTGTATGGGAGCCAGGAACCAGTCCAGGGAGTGTTATTGGTGTCCCCTTAGTAAACACTCCAACCGACTTACCGTCCACAAAAACCTCGACGTCGCTCATATTCGCTTCAACCACCAGCGTTCCAAACTTGGCCGGCGGTGGTGCGCCCGGCTTTACGTTTGACGGCACGTAGGAGAGCATCATGTTGGTGTCGAAGCTGCCCCGATCGGAGGTGGGATTCTGCCGCCCGCCTGTGGCTTCACGCACGTTCCGATGGACATACTCGGCGAGTTCGTCCGCGGTAACGATGCCATCGCCTGATTCATCGGCCGCACCCTCGAGCCCTTTCACCACGTAATAGGTGAAGATGCCGTGACCGCCGCCCCAGTCTTTACTCTCAAACGAGCGCTCCCGATCGCGGCTCGCGGTGAGCGAAAACAGGGACTTATTCAAGTTGCCCAGGGTGCCGTTGATAAGTTGAACATCGGCGTCGGGATTGATGGCTCCGGAATGGCACGAGTCTGTCAGCAGCACCTTCCACTTACCCTTGATCTTTACGCCGATGTCTCGGCCGAGTGTATCCATAGGATACGCGGTGGAAACGATGTTATTGAGGTCGATGTCGTAAGGCGCAAGATATGCCTTGCCGCTGGAGACGAAGCCGTGACCCGCGAAGTAAATGAGTACGCGGTCGTCATCTTTGGTCACGGACGGCAGCCACTCTTCCAGTTCGTGGCGGAGCGCGGTGAGAGTAGCTTTGGCACCGATCAGTTTGTGCACATTCTCCGCGTGGAAATTCCCCCCTTCCGTGCTGATGAGGATCGAGTAAACGGATTCCGCATCGCGCTCCGGAAACTGGAGCTGCTTCGCCGCGGGCAGATTCTGATAGTTCGCAATGCCGACCACCAGCGCGTAACTTCGCGGAATATGCACTGACTGTGGCTGGCCGGAAACCGGTGCCGGCGCGGTATCTTTCTCAATGCGTAGATCCCGCTGCGTCTTATCAGCGGGTTGCTGAGCGGCCGCGAGCTGGGCCAGGGCCAACAGGCAGGCGAACCGCCTGCCCCGCCTATTTGTGCGCCAGATGGAACTCATAGATCACGGGTCCTTTCAAGGGAACCGGCGAGGAAACCACCGCGGTATTCTGCTTGCGAAGAAACATGAGGCCGCTCGATCCGCCGGAGGGAACCTGCGCCAGATTGTCCGGGAGCAGCTCGCGGCTGGTTACGTTCTTCGGTCCGGCCGAGGAGTCGATGCAATCGCCGCGCGCGCGAAACAGTGCGTCGTCGCAGCGCGGCGTCATGTTTGCGGGCGCCTGCTTCTCTTTGGGAGGCGGAGGCGGCAACGGGACGTATTTCTGTTGTTCCTCCTCGGTCCGCAATTCCGCCGGTGTCACCATCCAATAGACAATCTCGTGCCCCGGCGGCCCCGCGATCCGAAAAAGTGTCTGTGTCGCCGGTACCAGGTAATCCTTGCCGGCTGTGATGCGATTGTCCCGGCCCGTTTCCTGGCTCGGAAAAAGCATGGCATACGTGCCGGAGGTGCTCTGATTCATCACATACAGGTAACCGTCGAAATTGGTGTGAAAGCGAAAACGCACGCGATCGTTCTGCTCCAGCACCAACCCTGGATCGACAGCATGCCACGCGCCCGCCTCACGCCGCTCCAGCACGATCTCCATGCGATACGGTCCTTGTTGCGATGAGGACTGGGCGACGAGCGGCAGACTGGTGCAGGCAACCATAAGAGCCCAGATGCACGGTTGCCCACTCCAAGCCATGACTATTGGTGCCTCAAGGTGACGTCCGCCACCACGCGCGAGTCTGCGGTGCCGGATGGATTCACCGCGTACACTGCCTTCTCTTTCTTCGGCCCTGCCTGCTCGTCATCCACCTTCTCCACAATCAGATCTCGTGCGTAGGCGTTGCGCAGCTTCCCGATCACGTCATCGCCGAAGGATGCGCTGGCCAGCAGCATCTTTGGTTTCTGAGCTTCCGTGGGCGTGTTGCTTTTTTGACCCAGCGAATAGATCAGGCCTTCGAGATCGGGCTCCGGCTGTCGCGAGAGCACGATGAACAACTTCTCTTCGCCTTTCTGCTCATCGAATACGAACGCATAGCCGGAAGGAATTTCGTAGCGCGTGTGCCTCTGAATATGGTTGTCGCCATTTTTGATCTCCGCGGAGGGGAATAGCACCTTCCAGGTGCCGCTCGATCCGCGGTTGACCACGTACAGGTAGCCGTCATCGTTGGTCTCAACTGCCAAATGGATGTGATCTCCGGCATGAAAGACGGTGTCGGCGTCCGATTCCGCCTGTCCATCGCTGGTTTTTTGGAGAAGCGTGTATCGGAGCCCTAGCGCCGGGTGAGGCCCTTGCGGCTTATAGGCCGCCGCCACGACCGGAACGGAGGGTTGCTGAGCCGATGTCTGGTCTTGAGCTGGTGTGTGTTTCGGTTTCGCGGCGGGCTTTGCGGCTTTGTGCGGGGTGGGTGCTGGAGAATCGACGGCGGCGTAGAACAGTTCGCGTGCCGTGAATTTCTTACCCGCATCTTCCTGAGCGACTAGGAAAGTTCCGATGCCGCAAAAAGTGAGCAAGCTCACCCAACTCAGTTTCATGCGAAGCCTCCCCGCCCGTTGGCAGAATCGCCACCGGTTGCAATACTGCCTGTTCTTCTATAAGATAGCAGCCTGATCGGTCGGAAGAAAAGGAGGTCCGCCGGATATGCGCCTACTGGCCGTCGGCTTATCTTGTCTGTTGATTCTACAGACTTTAGCAGTTCCAGCCGTGGCCCAAGAGGCTGGTGCGGGCCAGCTCAACCTGGTAATTGTCGAAGGCGACGGCGCTACCAACAACATTCGCCAGCGAACCGCCCGCGAGCCCATCGTTCAGGTTGAAGACGAGAACCATAAGCCCGTGGCGGGCGCGGCGGTCGTTTTCTTACTCCCGGACCAAGGTGCCAGCGGCACTTTTGCCAATGGTTCCCATATGTTGACGGTGACGACCGACGCGCAAGGCCGCGCGGTTGCTCATGGATTCCATCCGAATAACGTGCAGGGGCAGTACAACATGCGGGTCTCGGCGTCGTTCCAAGGAAAGACTGGGAACACCACGATCTCCCAGACCAATGTCGTTGCAGCCGCTGCGGCTGGAGCAGCAGCGGGTGGGATCTCGATCAAGTTGATTACGATACTGGCAATCGCCGGAGCAGCCGCGGCGGGCGCGGCAATAGCTGCAACGCGTGGCGGGGGCAGTAGTTCCACACCCGTTAGCCCCACTACAACAACTACTACTATTACGCCTGGTACTGGTACGGTGGGCGCGCCCCACTAGGAGGAAAGTATTATGAATACCCGAAATCGCTGGTTTGCTGTCGCATCACTCTTATTCCCGGCCATCGTCGCGGGAGCCACCATCCAAGGCCCGGAACTGGGATTCGTTTTTGATTCCACGAAGGGAGAGTTGAGGCCAATCCTAGGGATTCCCGGCGCGGCGGTGCTGGGACAGCCACTGGCGCTGGGTGTTGAGGTGCGAAGAGTCGCGATTTCGCCGCTCGAAGATTATGTGCTGGCGGTTGGGGGCGAACAGAACCAGGCCATGGTATTTGCGATGGGCCACTCACCCTTAACTCCGGTGATGGTTCAGGGAGCGGACCGCGGCGCCGACCATATTGTGATCAGCGCGGGCGGGAAGGCCGCGGCTCTTTATTACAAGGCTGGAAATCGGATCGAGGTGGTGACCGGCCTCCCGGCAGCGCCTAAGGTCAGCTCGGAGCTCTACCTGTCTGCAGGCCAGACTCTCACGGCGATCGCGATAGCTGATGACGGCCACACGGTGCTGGCTGGGGCAGGCGATAAAGTATTTCAGTCTGCGGCAGGTGGGGAAATACCTTTGCTGGCGGAGCTGGGCCATGTTGCGGCCATCACCATTCCGGCCGCGGGGACGGCGTTCATCGCGGATAGCGGGCAAAATCAAATCCATCGGGTTCGCGGAATCGGAGCGGGGATTGAGGCGGATGTCATCGCGGGACCGAAGGACGGCATCGCCACGCCGGTGGCGGTGGCAGTTTCGCACGATGGCAGCAGGGTGTACGTGGCGAACGCGAAATCGGGAACGATATCGATCATTGATCTGAAGGCCGAGACGGCAACCCGCTCGATTGCTTGCGCCTGCACACCCAGTGGCCTGGACCGGCTCGCGGGCAACGACACGTTTCGGCTCACGGAAATGTCGAGCCGGCCGATGTGGATGCTGGACGCCGGGGGAACAGAACCTCGTGTGTTGTTCGTGCCGGCTGAACTGGGGAGCAGTCTACAGTGAACCGCGCGCGAGGAACCTTACGTTTCCTCGGGTGCGCAGCAGTGCTTGTGGCGCTGGCACATCCGGCGTTTTCGCAGCTCGTTATCTCTCCCACGTCGCTGCCGGACGGTGTTCTCAGTCAATCCTATTTCGCCGGTATTTCGATCAACAGCACTAATACGGCTACCTGGACGATCATTGCGGGTGCGCCGCCCCCCGGAGTCGGTTTGATGCCTGGAACGACCTTCGCCGACGTTACGGGAACGCCGACGGCAGTTGGAGTTTACAGCTTTACGGTTCAAGCATCGGTGCCGGTTGTGGGCGCTGGCCCACAAACTGCCACTCAGTCGTACACCATCCAGATCGCTGGTGTGCTTGCCGTAACGACGAGCAGCCTGGCGCAGGGCGTTGTGGGGATTCAGTACATGCAGCAGCTCCAGGCGACCGGCGGGGTGCCGCCGTACACCTGGTCCCTGGGAACGTTCAGCGGCGGCTCGTCGCACCAGCAACCGACCGCGCGATCCCGGCGTGGACGGGCGAGACCCGCGGCTACAGCGAGCGGAAGCCTGCCTCCCGGCCTGACACTCAGCAGCTCCGGCCAGATCACCGGGATGCCGACGCAGATCGGTTCCTACACTTTTGACGTCACAGTCAACGACAGTTCGTCGAGTGCACCACAGGCCACCGGCGCGACGTTCACCATTGTGGTGGCTGCGCCAAGTCAGCTACTGATCACCACAACCTCGCCATTGCCGAACGGTACGGTGGGAGTTCCATACTCGATTCCTTTGCGTGCGCAGGGCGGCGAGATTCCGTACGTCTGGACGACCACGTCGGGCACCCCACCCCCCGGACTCCAGGTCGGTAGCGGGGGGTCACTGACCGGGATACCCACGCAGGCGGGAAATTACACGTTCACCCTAACGTTGACCGACTTTAGCGGCCAGACGACGTCGGCAACTTTCACGATCACCATCGCCAGCGTGTTCTCCATCACCACGCCGTCGCCGTTGCCGCCAGGCACGGTTGGAGTGGCTTATTCCGAGCAAATCAATGTGACGCCGACTACGGGGCCGTACAGCTTCAGCGTGGCTACGAGCAGCGCACTGCCGGCTGGGCTCTCGCTCAACCCAACCTCGACCACTCCGGCGAGTGTACTGAGCGGTACGCCCACGGCACGGGGCAGTTTCACCTTTACGATCATCGCGGCGGACAGCGCGAACCACACAGCGAGCCAAAGCTACACGCTCGTGATTGCGCCTCCCCCCATCACGATTGCACCCACTGGACTTAAGCCGGGAGTGCTGGGCACCGCATATTCGCAACAGTTGACAGCGACGGGAGGGGCAGGCGGATACGTGTTCAGTATCGGATCGGGAGCGGCGCCCGGGATTGGACTTAGCTCATCGGGCCTGCTCAGCGGTATACCTACCGCGGCGGGCGCATTTAGTTTTGGGGTAAGCGTGACCGATTCCAAGCAGACGAAAGTGACGCAGGCGTATCAATTGACGATCACCGCTCCACCGGTTAAGAACCCAACCGTGAGCGGGGTAGGCACCACGGCGCCGCCAGCGCAGCAGCCGACGGTATCGGTACAGCTTGCCCAGCCCTATCCCACGGACCTTACGGGAACCATTACCCTGACCTTTACGCCAGCGGCTGGGAACGTGGACGATCCGTCGATTCAATTTTCAACGGGCGGACGCAGTGTCACTTTCACGATTCCGGCGGGCCAGACGACGGCGGTCTTCTCGGCGGCGACGATCTCTCTGGGTACGGGAACCGTGTCCGGCACGATTACGCTCACCCTGCACTTCTCCCTGGCCGACGGACAGGACGTGACGCCGCAGCCGGCGCCGACGCAGGTCATCACCATTGGACCTCAGGCGCCCGTGATCACGAAGGTCACGGTCAGCAGCACTTCCGGCGGCATCGAGGTGGATGTGACGGGATTCTCGAACACTCGTGAGATGGTGAGCGCGACGTTCACGTTCCAGGCTGCATCCGGGACCACGTTGCAGGGCTCGACGGCAACCATCACCGTCGACCAAATTTTCACCACGTGGTACAACGGCACATCATCGACGCAGTACGGCAGCCAGTTCACCTTCGCGCAGCCATTCACGATCAGCGGGAGCGCCAGCGGCATTGCAAGCGTGAGCGTAACTCTGACGAACAAGCAGGGGACCTCGCCGGCAACGAGCACGACCGTGCCGTAAAAGCCGGGCAGGCTGAAACACGCTCTAAAAGTTTGGGCCATGGCGCGCGTGTTAAAGACCGGCTTGGCTTTCTTGCTGCTGGCTACATGTGCGGCTTCCGCGGCCGAAGACGCGTATGTCGCAGAAATCCAGAAATCGAGGCAGGAGAGCGACGCATTCATGCGATCCGACAGGAGTCCGCTCCGATTGGTGGGACGGTTTCAGGTGGCTGAAGGCGTAGCCACGCTGGGAAGCGATCCGGCCTCGACTATCCTTTTTCCGGAGCGGGCACCGCGGCAGATCGGGAGACTCACGCGGCGCGGCAGGGAGTTTCGCTTCGAAGTATCCGCCGGAGTTCCGGTCACGATTAACGGCAAGCCCATGAATGGGGCGGCGGACGTTCACGTGGCCAAGAGCCCGGAGCCCTCCGACCGAGTTGGCGTGGGCGATTTTCTGTTTGCCATCCGGCCCGTCGGCGAGGACTTCTATCTGCTGCTTCAGGATTCCAAGAGCACATTGTTGCGCGAGTTCAAGGGGTCCACGTGGTTCCCTGTCGATACCGCGTATCGAGTCGAGGCACAGTTCAGTCCTTATGAGCAAAAGGAAACGACGACGGTGCCATTTACCTCCGGCGACAGCCAGACCTTCACGGCGGGTGGGGATGTGATTTTCCAACTTGCGGGGCAGACGATGCGCCTGAAGACCTTCGAAACGAGTGGTGGTCTGTTCGTGATGTTCCGGGACCAGACATCCGGGAAGGAGACCTACGGCGGAGGCCGGTTCCTGGAGGCGCCTACGCCGCAGGGCGGCAAGACGACACTGGACTTCAACAAAGCATACAATCCGTACTGCGCGTTCAACCCCTACGCGGTGTGTCCAGTGCCGCCTCGCGAGAATCGGCTGCCGGTACGGATTGCGGCGGGTGAGACGTATCAGGGTCATCCGTGAGGACAGGCGAGGCCATGCCTCGCACCTAGAAGCGGAGATCAGAAAACGGCTGGGGACTGACGTTCCAAATGCCTTTTAACGGGTTGTCGGTGTCCGTCATGACTAAATTCGCAAGGAACAGAACGACGGCGACGAGAATAAAGCAGGCCGCGCCTGCCAGCCAGTGGTGAAACGGGTACACGAAGACCAGCAGCAGCAAGACGCGGGCAATGGTAGTCACCAGGCTGGAAATTGTCGGGGGAATGCGGGTTAGGGTTTTTGCAACGCGCTCATCGCGACGCTGGCTGGTCTCTTGCACCATATCCACTAATCGGGAGTACATGGACTGCTCCTCGTCACTCTGAAGCTTGACCTGCACTACGGCGTTCACAAAGCGGGAAAAAAGTTCGTCGGTCTGCTGGTCTTTACGGCCGTCACCTAGGGCCGGCCATTCGTATCGGAGAACCTGGCGGGTGTAGTTTGCCATGGCTTTCCGGATTTCGGCGTGGGCGTCGGCATTGAGATAGTTGCTGAAACGGAGGAGATCGTCGAGCAGGTTGCACTCGCGCATGACACAGTACTCGACCTCGGTGAACTGGCCCCAGATCACGAAAATTGTAAACGCCAGCAGGACGGCGTAGATGTCTCCCACAAGCTGAATCAAAACGTTGAGGCCTTCCACTTCGCGGGCGGCGAAGTTATAGAAGCCCGTTTGGCGCAGGACGGCGGATAGGGCCAAAGCGGCCGCGAGCCAGAGTCCGGTTTTGCTAACTTTTTCGGCGGGGATCGTCCAAGTCATCTTGGGGGTTTCCACTATTGTGAGTGCCGTGAGCGAGCTGTGTAAAGAGGGCGGCGGTTTGCGGTGTGCTCCAAGCCGAAGAACTACTTTTCACCGCCGAGAAGCGGAGGCGCCGAGAAAGCCCAAGAAACGGTTGGAAGCAGTGCGCTTGCCGGGTGGCTGGCTTGCGTAGGGACGTGCCTGGCCCAAGCGTCCACGACGGCCGACCTGACGAAGTCGGACCCGATGGCGTGCCTCAATCGCGCGCTGGACGAGATGCAGGCGTGGAGAAGCTCGAGCACGCGTCCGGGCACGAGGCCTCGGCTGAGCCACTGCCGGCGAGCCCACTGCGGTGGTTAGGCAGATCGAGTGAACAGTAAGGCAAAGTACGGCCTGGGGTTGACATCTTACCCGAGCTAGGCGTATCCTTGGGTCTAATGCTTACCCGAGAAGAAAAAGATCGCACTACACTGTTGCAGGGCACGCTGGATCTGCTAATCCTGCGCATCCTGGTCTTCGGCCCGCAACACGGTCAGGGCGTGGCTCGCGCGATTCAGGAACAATCGGAAGACGTGTTGCTTGTGGATCATGGCGCGCTCTACCCCGCGTTGCAACGCCTGGAAGCGCAAGGCTGGATCACCGCCAAGTGGGGCGTGTCGACCAATAACCGCAAGGCACGGTTTTATTCCTTGACCAAAGCGGGCAAAAAGCAACTGGTGCAAGAAACGGGTCACTGGCGGAAACTCGCGGGGGCGATCGCGCGCGTGCTCGGGCCGGAGACGCAGGAGGGCTGAGCGAAGAAGACGCGCGCGCCGAGGCCCGGCGCAATCTCGGTAACCGGCTGGCATCGGAAGAGCGGTTTTACGAAAGTGGACGGTGGCTCTGGCTCGACCATCTTGCGCAGGATGCACGCTACGCTCTGCGCCGATTGCGGAAGACGCCGGCGTTTACGCTGACCGCGATCTTCACGCTGGCGTTGGGAATCGGCGCCACGACGGCGATCTTCACACTGGTGAATGCGGTGATGCTGAAGTCGCTGCCGGTGACCAAGCCCGAGCAACTGTATCGTGTGGGTAACAAAATCTGGTGCTGCTTAATCGGCGGATACTCGGAGGAGGAAGGCGAGTTCTCGCTTGTTTCAAACGAGCTGTACCGGGTTCTGCGCGATCACACCTCCCGGTTCGAGGAATTGGCGGCGTTTTCGGCTGATGTGCACGATGTCGCGGCTCGGCAGACCGGCAGCAATCGGGCGGCGGAAACATCCATCGTCGAGTACGTTTCCGGGAACTATTTCGCCACCTTGGAGCGTCTGCCGCACATCGGGTTTTGAGGCCGCCGAGAAACAGTCGTGAGACCCGTGCGCGCGGGCTATGCCGCTCGCTTGGCTGGTATGCGCACCAGGACATACGCCACAGCCGCGAAGCCGATGAGGGAGAGCCATCCGCCCCACGCGGGGTAGAAGCTGAACTCATCCCGGCCGGTGAGGACGTGGGTCAGTGAACTGATGCCGGCTAAAAACAGCACGGCTTGCAGTATGCCGACGATGGCTTCGCCCGCAATTAAGCCCGAAGCGAGTAGCGTGCCCTTTTCTTCGGCGCCGGCTTTCTCGTCAGGGGTGAAGCGAGCGGTGGCGCGGTCGGCAACCCACTTGATGGCTCCGCCCAGCCAGATGGCAGCGACGGTATCGAACGGGAGGTACATGCCGACGGCGATCAGCATGGGCGCGCGCGCACCGCAGAAAATAAGGGCGACGCCGAAAGCCGCACCGGCTCCAATGAGGCCCCAGGCCATTTGGCCGCCGACGATACCTTTGGCGAGCTGTGCCATGAGTCCTGCTTGAGGCGCGGGAAGCGCGCGGCCGCCGATACCGCCGGTGGCGAGGTTGGCCTGATGGAGTACGATGATGGGCCACATGAGAAAGAGCGATAGCTGAATCACGGCGAGAATTTCCACCACCTGCATCTTCCAGGGTGTGCCGCCCAGCAGATAACCGGCCTTCAAATCCTGAATCAGTGTTCCGGAAACCGAGCAGGCGCAGGCTACAACCGACGCCACGCCGAGCACCGCGGCAACACCGGCCATGCCCTTGGCGCCTATGGCGAGCATCACGAGCGCGGAGAGCACCAGAGCGGAAAGCGTCAGGCCGGAGAGCGGCTGATTCGAGCTGCCAACGAGACCGGTGAGGTAACCGCCTACGGCGGAGAGGAAGAATCCCGTCACACTCATGACGAGAGCCGCCAGGATCGCGGCTTTCCAGCTTTGCGTGAAGTAGTAATAGATGCCGGTGATGGCGATGGTCAGGATCACAGTACCGATGACCAGCCAGTTGAAGGGAATGTCACGCTCGGTGCGTTCGATGTGGCGGCCTTCGTGCGCGGCGGCGCGAGACGCTCCCAACGCGCCTTTTACCGACTGCGTGATCGAATCGCGCATGGAATAGAGTGTGTGGCAGGCGCCCACCAGCATTGTGCCTACGGCGATGGGCCGCACGATGTTGTACCAGAGCGTGTAGGCGGCCACGTCCCATTGCGGATTCTGAGCGGCACCGAGGCGGCGGGGCAGATCGGGATCGAAGAACAGAAGCAACGGGATCAGAAACCACCACGCGATGACGCCGCCCGCGGCATTGATGGACGCTAGTTGCGGGCCGATGATGTAACCAATGCCCATCAAGGCGGGCGAGAGATTGGGCGTGGTCCACCACACGCCGCCGCCGTGCACCACGTCGCCGATGGGCTCTTTGGTGAAGTTGAAATGATGGACGACAGATCGCGTGAATGGCAGAAAGCCTTCCGCGTACTCGCGAAAGATCTGCAGGCCTTTGTCGCTTTTTAGAATCTGGATGAGGCCGGCAAAGCCCATGGCGCCGAAAACGTACTTGGGGGCGTCGCTGCCTTTCTCGCCGGCTTTGACGATCTCGGCGCTAGCCACACTTTCGGGAAACGGCAGATCGGATTCCACGCACAGCGGCCGCCGCAGCACGATGATGAAGAGAATCCCGATCAAGCCGCCGATGAGCAGGATCAGGGTAGCCTGCCAATAGTGCTGCTTGAGATCGGCCCACAGATGGACGCCGTTGATTTCGACCATCATGAATGCCGGGATAGTGAAGATCGCCGCGGCGACCAACGCCTCGCCCACCGACGCTGCCGTGCGTACGATGTTCTGCTCGAGAATGGTGCCGCGAAAGTACGGCAGCCGGAACAGGGCAATGGCGATGACCGCGGCGGGTATTGTGGCGGCAATGGTCTGGCCGGCCTTCATGCCGAGGTACGCGTTGGCGGCGCCGAAGATCAGCGAAAGGAGCAGGCCGACGACCACGGCCTTGATGGTCATTTCGGGTGGAGATTTTTCAGGCGAGGCGGGAGCGGGCATAAATGAGCATGGTAGGACAGGCGGTAGCGACTGTCCAATTTGCGAACTCGTCAATTGGACGGGCAGGAATGCCTGTCCTACATTACGTTCAAGCGGCCGACCTCTTTCGTACTCTGCGCTGGATTTGTTCGCCGCGAGCGCGCTTGGCGACGCGCAGATCATAGTCGGTCTGCAGATTCAGCCACAATTCCGGAGAGACGCCAAAGTAAACTCCGAGACGCAGCGCTGTATCCGCGGTTATCGCGCGTGCGCCGCTGAGGATCAGGCTGATCCGGTTCGGAGGGACGTCCAAGTCGCGGGCCAACCGGTTCATGCTGATCCCCATCGGCTTCAAAAATCTTCCCGCAGAATCTTGCCAGGGTGAATCGGGTCGAGCAGTTCAGTTTTTCTTGTCATAAGACGGCTAGAGGCATCCCTGTTGCGCCAGATGAAGGAGAGGCGGCATTGATCGTTATAGACGTCCGCTCCTGAGTTCGTCAATTGGACAGGCAGGAATGCCTGTCCTACATTTAAACTGTGGGGAGCTTCTATAGTCGTGAAGAGCTAGTGCGTTTGCGAGCCGAGTGGAAAGCGGCGGGGAAAACCGTTGTGTTTACCAATGGCTGCTACGACCTGCTGCATCCCGGGCACATCCGGCTGCTGGAGAAAGCGCGATCGCTTGGTGACGTTCTGATCCTCGCGCTCAATTCGGATGCGAGCGTTCGCCGCTTGAAGGGACCGTCGCGTCCGCTGATTCCGGAGGGTGAGCGCGCCGAGGTCGCTTTAGGCCTGGAAGCGGTGGATGCGGTCACGCTGTTCGACGAGGACACGCCGCGCGAGTTGATCGCCGCCGTCCTGCCAGATGTTCTGGTAAAGGGCGCCGACTGGGCGCACTGGATTGCCGGCCGTGAAGAAGTGGAAGCGGCGGGCGGCAAGGTGATGGCGCTGAGCCTGGAACCAGGCTACTCCACCACCGGCATTGTGGAAACCATTCTCGCGCGTTAATCCCTTGATCCATCCTGCGATTCGTGATCTGTTTTCGGGGCTCGCGCGCCATCCCGCGTTCCAGGAATTGCTACAGCGCTTGCCGCTCAAACCGCAGCCGGTGGCACTCTCCGGCGTCACGGCCACAGCAAAGGCGCTCTATTCGGTGCTGCTCTGGCAGATGACGGAGCGCCCGATTCTGATCATTGCCGCGGGAAACAAGCAGGCGGAAACGTTGTGCCAGGCGATGCAGACGTTCTTCCATTTGCTGGTGCCCGGCCGCGACCACCACGAGCCGCAAATGCTCCCCGCGCTCGATTTGTTGCCCTCTCAACGCATGTCGCCGCATGCCGAGATTCTGGAGGAGCGTGCTGTGGGGCTCTGGCGGCTGGCTACCGCGGGAGCCCCCATTACCATTGCGCCGGTGGGATCAGCGCTGCAACGCATTGAGCCGCCGGATTTCTACCGCCAGCTCGCGCTTACGCTGCGCGCAGGCGAAGATCTTCCGCTCGAGGACTTGATCGCGCACCTGGAAAGCATCGGATATGAGAAGCGCGATCCGGTCGAAATGGTGGGCGAATATTCGGTGCGTGGTGGAATTCTCGATGTCTACTCGCCGGAGTCGCCAAAACCGGTTCGCGTCGAAATGTTCGGCGATCAGATCGATTCCATTCGCCGCTTCGAAGTGGAGTCGCAGCGATCGGTGCTCAAGATACCCGAGTGCACTTTGCTGCCGCTCACGGAATTTCAGAAATCGCGAGGGCTGCTAAGTGAGTTGAGCGAGAAGCTGCGCGAATCCGGCGTTCCGGTGCGCGATTTGCCACTACCCGGCGAGACCTTTCCAGGCTGGGAGCTGCTGGCGCCTTTGGTGCATCCGCGAAATGCGTCGTTGCTCGATTTGTTCGAGAAGCCGATTGTCGTTCTGGATGAGCCGGAGGAGATCCGCGCCGCAGCGGAGCGTTTCTGGAAGCGGCTGGACGATCCCGAACGCCCGTCGTTGTGTCCTCCGGAGAAAGTGTTTTACCGCTGGGAGGATCTCGCCGAGGCCCGGCCGGGCGCCGCGCAAATCGAACTGCGCGAACTGGAACTGGGCAGCGCCGGTCTTCACCTTCCGACGCGACCCTCGATGTCTTTTCACGGCAACATGCAGGTGGCGATCGCGGAAGCTCGCAGCCTGGTGGAAGCCGGCTCGCGTGTGGCGTTTTTCGCGGCGTCGACGGGTGAGATCGAGCGTTTGGCAGACATCTTCAACGAGTATGCCATTCCGTATCAGCTCGGCACCGACCAGTCCGATGGCACCCCGCAATATCTCGCGGAGCGTGCGTATCTGGCTGGCTCGGTGGCCAGCATCTACCTGATCCGTGGCGGCATCGAGCGCGGCACCATTTTTCCCGATTCCGAGCTGGCTGTGTTCGGTTCGGAGGATTTGTTTGAGACGCCGGATCTGGTGGCGCGCGGCGGCAAATCGCACTTGGCGACGTTCTCCGCCGAAACGTTCGAGCTCAAACCGGGCGACTACGTGGTGCATGCGGAACACGGCGTAGGCCGCTTCGCCGGACTGCGTTCCATCGAGCAGGGGGAAGCCAAGGGCGACTATATGCTGCTCGAATACGCCGGCGACAGCAAACTTTACGTGCCGCTCACGCACATGGACCTGGTGCAGCGCTTCCGCGGAGCAGGAGAAGCGGCGCCGCAGCTCGATCGCATGGGCGGGGCGACGTGGACGCGCACCAAGACCCGCGTCAAAGCCAAAATGCGCGATATGGCGGAAGAGCTGCTGAAGCTCTACGCTTCGCGAAAAATGGCCAAGGGGTTCGCGTTTTCCACCGACAGCAACTGGCAGCGCGAATTCGAAGACGCATTCGAATTCACCGAGACTAAGGACCAGCACTCCGCCATCGCCGATATCAAACGCGACATGGAAAACGCCGAGCCGATGGACCGCCTGCTGTGCGGTGACGTGGGCTACGGCAAGACCGAAGTCGCCATGCGCGCGGCGTTCAAAGCGCTGGGCGACGGAAAGCAGGTAGCGGTGCTGGCACCGACGACGGTCCTCACTTTCCAGCATTTCGAGACCTTCAAGCGGCGTTTCCAGCCGTTTCCAGTGCGCGTCGAAATGGCCAGCCGCTTCGTTCCTCCCAAGCAGCTCAAACAGGTGATCGCGGACGTGGCTGAGGGGAAAGTCGACATCATCATCGGCACGCACCGCCTGCTCTCCAAGGACGTCGAGTTCAAAGACCTCGGCCTGGTGCTGGTCGACGAAGAACAACGCTTCGGCGTCAAGCACAAGGAGCGCCTCAAGCAGATCAAGAAGACCGTGGACGTCATTACCATGAGCGCGACGCCCATTCCGCGCACGCTGCACATGTCGTTGTTAGGGCTGCGCGATATGTCGGTCATCGAAACGCCACCCAAGGACCGGCTCGCTATCCAGACGGTGGTGGCTCCCATGACACCGGATTTGATCCGCTCGGCGCTGGAGATGGAACTGAGTCGCGGAGGGCAGATTTACTTTGTTCACAACCGCATCGATTCGATCTGGATGCGCGCGTCCATGCTCCAGGAGCTCGCTCCGCAGGCGCGCATCGGCGTGGGCCACGGGCGGATGGGTGAAGCCGAACTGGAACAGGTGATGCTGAAGTTCATGCGCCACGAATACGACATCCTGGTGGCCACCACCATCGTTGAAAACGGCCTCGACATTCCGCTCGCCAACACCATGATCATCGAGAACGCGGATCGCTACGGCCTCTCAGAGCTGTATCAGCTGCGCGGGCGCGTGGGACGGTCTAACCGGCGCGCCTACGCATACCTGCTGGTACAGCCAGACACCGAGCTTTCAGAAATTGCGCGGAAGCGTTTGGCCGCGCTGAAAGAGTTCAGTGATCTGGGAGCGGGCTTCAAGATCGCGGCGCTCGACCTGGAATTGCGCGGCGCGGGCAACCTGCTGGGCGGCGAGCAGCACGGCCACATCAACGCAGTCGGCTTCGATATGTACGTGCGGATGCTGGAAGAAACCGTGCGCGAGCTGAAAGGCGAAGAAGTGCCGGTGGAGATTCACTCCGCGCTCAACCTGGCGCTGGATATCCGCATCCCGCCCGAGTACATTGGGGATGAGAACCAACGCCTGCGGGCCTACCGGCGCATAGCGGCCACGCGCAGCGCCGAAGAGCGCGACACCATTGCCAAGGAACTGGAGGACCGCTATGGTCCAGTGCCCGAGGCAGTCCAGAACCTGCTGGAGTACGCCGCGCTGAAATCCGCCGCGGAAGCTCTGGGCATCGAACGTATCGACCGCCGCCCGGGCGCGCTCCAAATCAAGTTCCATCAGCAGACGCGCGTCGACCCCGCGAAGCTGATGAACCTGGTAAACCGCATACGCGGCGCGCAATTTACGCCGGCGGGCGTACTGCAGGTGCCGCTCGATGGGCAAACCGCACCCGGCGCCGTGCTCTCGTTCGTGAAGGAGCGGATGGCCGAACTGCGGGCTTAGCCTCGTTGTATCGCTAGCGCGTCTCGCGAGTATAGGCCAGATAAGATTCGTCGGCGCGCACCTCTCGCCAACCAGCCGGCGCCTCACCGGCACGGGCCACAGGCAGAATCAGAAAACGGTAGTTGCGCCGCAGCAACTGGACATCGAGCTTCTCCCGTAGAAGATCGCTGCTCCAGACGCAATCGAACAGGCTGGGGTTTGGCACGTACAGAAACGGGCAGGCATCGACGCTCAGGATCGGATCCTGAGGTCCGGCTACACCACGAACAAACTCCATTACCCGGTAGGGCACTAGCGCTTCCCGAAGGTACTCCGCCTTATCGATGCGCCCGGCGAAGTAGCGCAGTTGTGGCGCATTGACCTCCACGATCGCCGCGCCAAGCAACCCAAACAGCAACGCATAGGCCGAAGCTAGGTACAGTGAGAACCTGACCGCGGAGCGCATCGGGCGGCAAAACAGGATCATTCTGCCCCCGGTGAGAATCTGGAGAATCAGGATCGGCGCAATCGCAAATCGCGGCTCACCCTGAACTACTGCCCAGTAGGGCAGGTACAGCGCGCAGAAGAACAGACAGGCGCCCTCCGCGCGATTCAATTTACGCCACACCAGCGCCCACACAGGCACAAACAAAACGAGCGCGATGCCCATCGGATGATCCAGCGGCGATTCAAAATAGTGGTGCCCATTGAAATGAACATCCCAGGGAATGCGGAGGCAGCGGATGGCCAAGCTCCACCAGTGTGTGGCGTTCTGCGCCGGAAGCGCTGCCCTGGGTGAGAACGGATAAGCCGGATTGCCCGTGAGCAGCCAGGTCCGCGCGAGCCAGAAAGTGCCGAACACCAGGAAGATTGCGGCCGGCCTGGCCAATGCGCGCAACGGCCTCCGCTGCTCGATCGCGGCATACGCGTAGAGCACGGCCAGCGGTGGTAAGGCGTACACCACGCTGTGTTTGACGCCCGCACCCATGGCCAGGAAAAACGCTCCCGCCAGTATGCTATGAAAGTCGTTCGACTCACGCCATCGCAAATAGCCGTGGAGGGCCGCCAGCATAAAGAAGGCCAGCGCCATGTCGTTCTTAGCCACACTGCCGGTCCAATGGAGCAGCGGCGTCGCGGCTGCGAACATCGTACCCGTGAGCGCAGCGAACTGGCTTAGGCCGCACATGCGCCCAATGCGGTAAGCCATCAGCATGGCCAATGCGAAATACACTGGCGGCAACATCTGCGCCGCTGCGTCACCCGCCAGCACGTAGCCCATGGTCATGAGCGTCTCAACGGCTTGCGGAAAATAGCCGTAAGAAAGATACTCGGGCGTGCGTAAAGCGTGCTGGACGGCGTAGTAGTGTGCCAGGGGCAGATGGAGACGCAGTACGTCATATGCCAGGCTCGGCGCCAGCATCACCAATGCGCTGCAAGTGACGAATGCCGCGCCGAACACCGCCACGAGTGCTCCCGCCCATCCCCGCCATTCCGCCGTTCCTGCCCACGCGCCATGCAACTGCCCGAGTGCCGTCCAAAACGCGTGGACCTCGCGGCGGCCCACCAGCAGGAACAGGAGAATGCTCATAAGGAACGCCGCAACCGTGTACCAGGCGGCCAAGCCCAGGACGAAAAGCAGGCAGTGCAATGCCCCGAGGCCCAGCCCGCTGGAAATGGTGATGTCTTCCACGGCGCCTTCGGCCGGAATCGTGAGCAGCCTGCGCAGCCGGCGGCCCATCGCGAAACTCGCGACGACAACCGCCAGCGTCACCGCGGCCGCTCTCGCCTCATACAGGAATACCGCCGCCACAGGCATCGAGCTGATGATGGCGAATTCCCATCTCCACAAGCCCCCTCGCCGTACGTACTGGTAGGTCCAAACGGCTAGGGGAGAAACGCCGAGGAAGATGATCAACAGCCGAAAGAACTGCGGACCCGGGCTACGGAAGTATTCGATCTCCCATAGAAATCCAGGCCAAGTGAGCCAGATTGCCACTGCAAGCCAGATGAGCCAGGCAGCCCCGGCCGCGACGGCTCCCGTCCGCCCTCCACTGCTTCCCGAAAATCCTGTATGCGCTTTAACGGCCTGTGGCTCCACTGGAAATCAGTCCGGACTGCCGGACGTGTGCTGCCGAGAGGTGCCGCTTCGGATAAGAACAACATACATCGGCTGGGTAACCTTCCATGCAGTAGTTTACGCTTGTTAACATATAGTCTGAGTAAACGTAACGGGATTCGACCAGCGGCTTTGGCTTTACCCCCGGGCGACGGCACGGGGATGCCGTATCCAAGGACGTAACGTAGAATTCGGAAACAAAAAATCAAAGGAGACCTCGGAAGCGCTTTGCGCCTTCCGGGCCAATTCGGCTGTCATGCTGAACCGCCAGCTATGGAACTCAGTTCTCGACCGAACACGAGATGCTGCAAGCCGCCCAGAAGAATCTTGCGACGTTTGCGTTGGTCGGGATCACGGAGTGGTTCGAAATTTCGGTCCGTCGAATCTGCGAAAGATACCAACTCACCCAAGGTCCGCTCTCCGCCGTCAACCGGAACGACGCAACACCGCAGGGAAAGGGCATTTCCGCGGAGGAGCGTCGAGTCATCATCCGGCACAACGAGCTTGACCGCCTCATTTACGAGGAGGCCCGGGAGCAATTCCGCAACCATACCTTCCAGACCACCCTTGGCCGTGCCGAACCGGATACACTGGAGCGGCCGGTACACACCTGACACCCGCCGTCCGTTGCGGGATAATGAATCTATGCGTTTTAGCTTGTGCGCAGGCACCTTTGCGCTTGTGAGTATGGGTCTGGCCGCGGATGTCCACATAGTCGAGGAGATCGTGGCCAAAGTAAACGGCGACATCATTACGCGTGGGGACCTGGAGACCGCACGCCGCGAAACAGCGGCTACGCTTCAGCAACAGGGCGCGAGCGGCCAGGCGCTCGAGAAAGCTCTGAAGGATGAGGAAAAGGACACCTTGCGCGATCAAATCGATCGTCTGCTGCTGGTGCAGCATGGCAAGGACCTGAATATCAACATCGATTCGGACGTCACCAAGCGCATGGCTGAGCTCCAGACCACCAGCGGAATTGCCGACCCCGACAAGTTTCACGACTGGCTGCACGAAAAGTTTGGAATTCCCTACGAAGAGATCCGCCAGAAGATTCATGACCAGATCCTCACGCAGCGGGTCATCAGCCAGGAGGTCATGTCGCGCATCACCCCCCCCCACTCCGATGTCGAGAAGTACTACGAAGAGCACAAGGGCGATTTCGTGCGAAAAGAGCAGGTGTTCTTGCGGCAGATCCTCATCTCTACGGAAGGCAAAACCCCTGAGCAGGCCGTGCAAGCGGAGAAGCGCGCCAAGGATCTGACGGCACGCGCGCGCAAGGGCGAGAAATTCGCGGAGCTGGCCAAGCAATACTCTGACGACGAGACGACCAAGGAAAACGGTGGCGAACTGCCGGGCTACAACCGGGGGCAACTGAGGAAGGACCTCGAAGACATCGTCTTCAAGGAGAAGAAGGGCTACGTTACCGACCCCATTAAGCTGCCGAACGGGTTTCTGATTCTGAAGATCGAGGAGCGCTACGAGGCAGGCCAAGCGCCGCTTGAAGCGGTGGAAAACGAGATCCAGGAGAGGCTTTCCATGACCCAGATGCAGCCCAAAGTGCGTGAGCTGCTCACCAGGCTGCGTGAGGATGCGTTTCTCGAAATTCGCGCCGGCTACCTGGATTCCGGGGCCGCCCCTGGCAAAAACACTGCCTGGCAAGACCCGGCTCAACTGAAGCCTGAGACCATCACCAAGCAGGAAGTGGCCGCGCACCGGCACAGGAAGCGCTTGCTGTGGACCGTTCCGATTCCGGGTACCGACAAGAACGGAAACTTCCCCAGTGCGAAGACAGCGGACAACTCGACAGCTCCGCCCTCGTCAGGCAGTGCCAACCGGACAGCCAGCGCCGCCAACCCCTCGTCATCGGGAGCCCCTCCCAGCACGCAATGAAGTCTCCGTATATCAAGGAAGCGGAGATCAACCGCAACTTCACCACATCGCTGCTGGTCCGCTCCAAGGAGATCCGCGAAAAGAAAACGGGTGAGCCTTATCTCTCGCTTTCGCTGTGCGACCGCTCCGGCGAGATCGAAGCCAAGATGTGGGATAACGTCGCGGAGGTGATGGACACCTTCGAACGCGATGATTTCGTCAAGGTCAAAGGGCTCATCCAGATCTATCACAACCGGCCGCAGTTGACCATCCACAAAATACGCCGTCTCCAGGACAGCGAGGTCGATTTTGCCGATTATTTCCCGGCCTCCTTGCGCGAACCGGAGGAAATGTGGCGCGAATTGCGCGGCTTCATCTCCGCCATGAGCGACGTGCACCTGCGCGCCCTGGTGAATGCCGTGATGGACGACCCCGAAATCGCCAGCCGCTACCGCAAGGCGCCGGCTGCTAAGCAGATTCATCATGCCTGGCTGGGCGGCTTGCTGGAGCACGTGCTCTCGCTCTGCCAGTTGAGCCGCTACGCCGCGCAGCATTACGGCGTGGATCTCGATCTCCTGCTGGCCGGCGCGGTTTTGCACGACGTCGGCAAAATCTACGAGTTGAGCTACGATCGCAGCTTCAGCTACACTTCCGAGGGTCAACTGCTTGGGCACATGGTGATTGGGCTCCGTATCGTAGCAGACAAGCTGGCCCATCTCCCCGACTTTCCGCCGCGGCTACGCACCCTGGTCGAACACTTAATCATCAGCCATCACGGCAAGTACGAGTTCGGATCTCCCAAGCTGCCGCAGTTCCCTGAAGCGCTGCTTTTTCACTACCTCGACGATATGGATTCGAAGATGGAATGCATGCGCTCGCTGGTTGAGCAGGATCGTCAAGTGGAGGGTTGTTTCACCGGATACAACGCTTCCCTGGAACGCATGGTCCTGAAGAAAGCGAAGTACCTGTCGCTAGCCGAGAGCAACGGGGATACCCCACGGCCGCCCGAGAAGCCGCTGGAGAAGACGGTTGACCCGCCGGATGCCCCGCCGGACGCCCCCAAGCTACTCCCCAAGGACGCCTCGCACCCGCTGTTTGCGGCGCCATCCGAGGATTCCTAAATGGCCGGCGCCGGCCGCATGGCGTTCTCCAAGATTCTGATTCGCGCAACAAACTGGGTAGGGGATGCGGTAATGTCGCTGCCCGCCATCCGTGCGGTGCACGCTCGTTTTCCCCAAGCTGAGATCGCCGTGCTTGCCCGGCCGTGGGTCGCGGATCTTTATGCTCTCGAAACCTCGGTCCACCGCGTGATCCCCTACGCTGCTGCCCCCGGTTTCCATGCACTTGGCGCCAAGCTCCGGGCAGCCCAAATGCTCCGCCGCCAGAGATTCGATTGCGCCATCTTGCTGCAGAATGCGTTCGAGGCCGCGGCCATCGCGTGGCTTGCCCGTATTCCGCGACGCATCGGATATGACCGCGATGGCCGCCGTGCGCTGCTCACCGATCCCATTCCCCTCCCCCGCGCAGGCGAAATCCCCCGCCATGAGCGCTTCTACTATCTCGAAATGCTGCGCCGCGCCGGTTTGATCGATGAATTGCCGGAATCGAACGCCGTTTCGCTCCAAGGCGCCGATACAGCCCGGCGCGAGGGGGGACGGCGATTCGAAGAGCGCAACATACCGGGCCCCGTTATCGGTGTCAGCCCCGGCGCCGCTTACGGCACCGCCAAGCAGTGGCTTCCTGAGCGCTTCGCCGAAGCGGCGATTCACGTGGCTAGCTCCCAGGCGGGCTCCGTTGTGGTCTTCGGCTCACGAGGCGAGCGCGAGCTCTGTGAGACAGTCACCCAGGCCATTGCTCAGAGCGGCGTCCGCACCCGCAATCTGGCCGGTGAAACCACGCTCCGTGAATTCATCGAGCTGGCCGCCGCCTGCCGGGTTTTTCTGACCAATGATTCCGGCGCCATGCACATTGCCTCTGCTATGGGCGTGCCAACGGTCGCGGTTTTCGGCGCAACCGATGACACTGCTACCGGCCCCGCCAGCTCCCTCGCCCGCATCGTCCGCGAGCCCGTCGAATGCAGCCCCTGCCTGCTGCGCGAATGCCCCATCGACCATCGCTGCATGACGCGCGTTCCATCGGCTCGCGTGGCGGAAGTTGCGCTCGAGTTGCTACGCTCCTAGTTCCATCCATGGACACGCGCGAAAAAATCATCGACAGCGAATACGCCGCCGCATTGGCTGCTGAACTGCGCCAGCAAGGCGCCTCGCTCCGAGCCATCACCGGCTACTTCGATGTCCTGGTGGCCGAACACGTCCGCCGCTTGAGTGAGATCGCCGCAGGCGAAACCAGAGTGTTTGTAGTGTTGCTCGATCCCCCTGCACCTCTGCTCGCGGCGCGCGCCCGCGCGGAGATGGTCGCAGCGCTCGCCATGGTAGACTACGTGGTGCCGGCCGGGGAACAGGCAGCCGAAGGCCTGCTCAGCCAATTCGCCGCCGCTGAGATCGTACGGGAGGAATCGGCCGACCTTCTTCGCGCCGAACGCCTGAGTCAACATGTCCAGCGCCGCCACCAGCAGTAGCTCCGGTCCGCGCATCCTCGTAGTCCGTCTGGGCGCCATGGGCGACGTGATTCACGCGCTGCCCGCCGTGGCTTCGCTCAAACACAGCTTCCCCGGCTCACACCTTACCTGGCTGATCGAGCCGCAATGGGCTCCTCTGCTCGACCGCAATCCGTATGTCGACAGCGTGGCGATCTTCGAGCGCGGCAATCCTGGAGCCTGGCTGCGAAGTTGGCGCAAGCTCCGCGCCTCGCGCTTTGATTTTGCTGTCGACTTCCAAGGCCTGGTCAAGTCCGCCTTGGCTGCTTCCATGGCGCGGCCCGACCGCATCTTCGGCCTCCACCAGTCGCAAGTGCGCGAGCGGCCGGCGGCGTTGTTTTACTCCAATCGCATTCAGGCGCACGCGGCACATGTCGTGGAGCGGAATCTCGAAATGGCGGCCGCCGCGGGCGCCGCCAACATCTTGCGCACTTTCCCGCTGCCCGAGGGCGCACCCGAGGGTGAGCTGCCCAATTCAGGCTTCGTGCTTGCCTCCCCGCTGGCGGGATGGCGCTCCAAACAATGGCCGCTGGCATTTTATTCCCGGCTGGCCCGGCGCCTGGAGCGCGAGCTCGAACTGCCCCTGGTGCTCAACGGCCCGCCCGGCGCGGATCTTTCCAGTGTGATTGACGCGATTCCGCATCATTCATCCGTCGCCGGCCTGATTCACGCCACTCGCCGCTCTACTGCCGTCATTGGCGTCGATAGCGGGCCCCTGCACCTGGCCGCCGCCCTCGGAAAACCGGGTGTCGCCATCTTCGGCCCCACCGATCCAGCACGAAACGGCCCTTGTGGTGAGAGTATCTGTGTGCTGCGCAGCCCGCACGCCATCACAACATACAAACGCATTTCGATCATCGACCCAGCCATGCGGGATATCGATCCCGACCGCGTTTTCGAGGCGCTCAAGACCCAGCTTACCCGCTGTTCCACACGATGTGCCGCGCCGTGACAACCGGCCTCTCCTTTCCCAAGCCTTACGCCGATTTCGTCGCCCGCCTGCGCGTGCCCATGGGGTTCCTGCTGGTGGCCGCCTTCGCCTGGTTCGCCCGCCCCACTCCCCCATCGCTCGCCTGTGGAGTTCCGATCTCGCTTGCCGGTCTTGCCCTGCGCGCCTGGGCCGCGGGCCACCTTGCCAAGAACCAGCAGCTCGCCACTGGTGGACCCTACGCCTACGTCCGCAACCCGCTCTACGCCGGCACGCTGCTGGTTGCCTTCGGGCTCGCCGTGGCAGCGCGCAGCATCTGGCTCGCCGCGCTGTTCGCCGTGGTCTTTCTGCTGGTCTACCTCCCGGTCGTGATGCTCGAGGGACAGCATCTGACCACTCTGTTCCCCGAGTATGCCGCTTACGCTACCGCCGTTCCCAGCCTGATTCCCTATCGCCGCCCTCGCCCTGGCGCGACGCGTTTTTCGTCGAAGCTGTACTGGACAAATCAGGAGTATCAGGCGCTACTCGGCTTCGCCGCCGGCCTCGCCTGGCTGATTTACCGGGCCATGGGATCTGCGCCGTAAAATTCAGGGATGCCATCCACTCACGTTGCTCTACTTCGCGGCATCAACCTGGCCGGCAAGAACAGGCTCCCGATGAAGGACCTCACGGAAATGTTCGCCAATGCGGGATGTGGCGGCGTGGCGGCCTACATCCAGAGTGGCAACGTCATTTTCACCGCGGCTCCCGGCCTCGCGTCCCGGATCGCCGCTCTCATCACCGCCCAAATCAAGAAGCGCTTCGGATATGAGGCCCCAGTGGTCTTGCGGACGGCCGACGAACTCAAGAAGATCATTTCCACCAACCCCTTTCTCAAAGCGGGAGTTGCCGAGAAGGAGTTGGCCGTGATGTTCCTGGCTGATGCGCCGGACGCCACGCGCGTCCGCACCCTCGATCCCGATCGATCGCCGCCGGACACTTATCAAGTCCGCGGACGCGAAATCTATCTGCGGTTTCCCAATGGCATGGGCCGGAGCAAGCTGAGCAATCAGTACTTCGATTCCAAGCTCGCCACAGTAAGCACCGCGCGAAACTGGCGGACCGTGACGACGCTGCTCGAGTTGATGAAAGCCTGATGCAAGCGGATCTGCGATAAACTCGGCAAAATGGGGTTTCGGAAAGCATTTCTTAGCATTGCGCTCGCGGTGCTCGTTCTTTCACCCGCGCAGTCGCAAAGCACACCCACGCTCGCAGAAGCAGACGCTTTCATGTCGAACGCCGAAGCGGAGCTGCTCAAGCTCACCGTGATGGAGCAGCGCGCCGAATGGGTGGCCGAAACATACATCACCGGCGACACCGAAATCCTGACTGCGGCAGCGAATGAGCAGCTTATCAAGCGAACGACGGAGCTGGTGAACGAAGGCAAGCGCTTTGAGTCACTGAATCTGCCACCTGAATGGAAACGGAAATTTCTGCTGATGAAGCTCTCGCTCACTCTGCCCGCGCCAACCGACGCCAAGCTGCGCGAAGAACTGACTCAGATCTCCTCTTCGTTGGGCGCCGACTACGGAAAAGGCAAGTACTGCCCGGGCGGAGAAAGCGAGAAGTGCTTCGGTATCGACGATCTCGATGAGGAGATGGCGAAGGTGCGGGATCCGAAGAGGCTCGCGGAGATGTGGGCTGGATGGCACAAAGTCGGGGCGCCGATGCGCGAGCGGTACGCGCGATTCGCCGAACTGTCCAACCAAGGGGCGCGAGAGATCGGCTTCGAAGATACGGGCGCGCTGTGGCGCTCCAACTACGACATGACGCCGGAACAATTCTCAGCCGACCTGGAGCGGCTGTGGAAGCAGGTAGAACCGCTCTACCTGGAACTGCATGCGTATGTGCGGCGCAAGCTGGTTGCGAAATACGGCGCCGGGGCGGAGCGCGGCGACGGGTTGATTCCGGCGCATCTATTGGGCAACATGTGGGCGCAGGAGTGGGGCAACATCTACGATCTGGTCGCCCCGCTGGCGGCGCCCGCGACTTACGATATCGGCCAGATCTTGCAGTCGCGCCACAAAAACGCAAAAGAGATCGTGCAGTACGGCGAAAGTTTCTTCCGTTCCCTTGGCTTCGCGCCGCTGCCGGAGACGTTTTGGGAACGCTCGCAGTTGACACGGCCGGCCGACCGCGATGTGGTCTGCCATGCCAGCGCATGGGACATCGACTCGAAGGAGGACGTGCGCCTCAAGGTGTGTCTGCATGCGACGTCAGACGACTTCGTCACCGTTCATCATGAACTCGGGCACGTCTATTACTACCGTGCATATGAAAACCAGCCCTTCCTTTTTCAGAATGGCGCCAACGACGGGTTCCACGAAGCCATCGGAGACGCGATCGCGCTCTCCATTACGCCGGAATACCTGACGAAGATCGGATTGCTCGACCACACGCCGCCGGCCGAGGCCGATCTGCCGTTGCTGCTGCGCCAGGCGCTGGACAAAATCGCGTTTCTGCCCTTCGGGCTGTTGATTGATAAATGGCGCTGGGAGGTATTTTCAGGCCAGGTGAAGCCAGCAAGCTACAACAAGGCCTGGTGGGAATTGAGAGAGAAATACCAGGGTGTCGCTCCGCCGGTCGACCGGACGGAGAGCGATTTCGATCCGGGCGCCAAGTATCACATCCCATCCAACACGCCTTACGCTCGCTATTTCCTCGCCAGGGTGTACCAATTTCAGTTCTATCGCGCGATGTGCCGCGCCTCGGGCTACACAGGGCCGCTGAACCGCTGTTCGTTCTACGGCTCGCAACCGGCGGGCGACAAGCTGCACGCCATGCTCGCGCTGGGACAATCCAAGCCGTGGCCCGAGGCGCTCAAGGCCATGACGGGTGAAGATCGAGCCGACGCGTCCGCCATCATCGAGTATTTCCAGCCGCTGATTGACTGGCTCAAGCAGCAGAACCGGGGTGAGAAGACGGGCTGGACCGTACCGGCCGATCCGTTGAAGGCGCGCTGAACCTTGAATCTTACTCTGGAAGGGTTCCAGTTAGGTGCCGAATGAATCCGTGTGCCCGGTGGATAAAACCAGCGTCGCGGAAAAACATAAATGGACACTCGCCCGGAACCACGCCGATGTTCTTCGCTTCGCAAAACGCGATCGCGCTGGGGCTCACTGCTCCCTGGCCGGCCGCGCGATACATCCATACCCGCCCCACGCCGGCTTCGGCGCAATCCCGCACCACTTGGTCAGTGACCGCGGGCGACGTCATCAGCAGGACGCCGTCCACAGGGGGCGTCACATCCTGCATCCGGTGGTAACAGGTCCGGCCTTCCACCTCAGACAGGTTCGGATTGACCGGCACCATGTCATATCCGCGCTGGCAGAACTCGCGGAACAGCACGCGGGTGAAATCCTTCCCGTTCCGCGAAACGCCCACCAGCGCCAGCCGCTTCTGGCCAAGAAAATCATCGATCCGTTCGCGCGTCGACATGCAGTCTTCCTTTTCGGATATCCATATCCTGAATACAATTGTAGCCGAGTGCATACTCTGGCGCTGCAGGGCCGGAATGCTACCATACGAAAGACACCCCGTCCCGTAATTAAGGAGCTTCCCCATGCATTCCCGCCGGAAATTCATCGGCCAGATGGCGACCGGAATCGCCGGAACGCTGGCCACCGGAAGCGTTCTAGGCGCGAACGACCGGATTCGGCTCGGCCTGATCGGCTCGGGCGATCGCGGCATGCAACTGGTCCGCGAGGCGATCACCCTGCCCAACGCCGACGTCGTGGCATTCGCCGACATCTACACCAAGCGGCTGGATGACGCCAAGCGAGTCGTTCCCGACGCCAAAACCTATCTGGATCACCGCTACCTGCTCGACGATAAATCGATTGACGCCGTCCTCATCGCCACGCCCCAGCATCTGCACGCCGAGCATTTCATCGCATCGCTCGAGGCGGGCAAGCAGATCTACCAGGAAAAAACCATGGCGTTCAACGTGGATCACGCCAAGCGGATGCGTGCGGCTTATCGGCAAGTGGGCCATAGGACGGTGCAGATCGGCCATCAGTCCTGCTCATCGGGCGAGACGGTTGATGCCACGGCGTTTCTCAATTCCGGCAACATGGGCAAGATCACGGCGATTCACTCCCATATGTACCGCAACACGCCCCACGGCAAACCGCAGTGGTCGCGACCGGTGTATCCGGACATGACGCCCGAAAACATTCTCTGGAAGTCGTTCCTGGGCCCGGCGCCGCAGCATGAGTTCGACGCCAACCGCTATGTCAACTGGCGCTTCTTCTGGGATTATTCCGGCGGCAACGTTTACGAGAACATGTGCCACCAGCTCGCCTTCTGGTACAAGGTCATGGATCTCCAGATTCCGAGGTCGGTGAACATGGTGGGCGGCATTTATCTGTGGAAGGATGGCCGTGAAGTTCCCGACACCATGAATGTGGCGCTCGAGCAGCCCGAGGAGATCCTCTTCACTTGGGATTCCGGCTTCGGCAACAACGAGCTGGGCTCAACCGAAGACGTGCTCGGCACCGACGGCACCATCGCGCGCGGCCAGCAGATCCGCTACCTGCCGCAAAAAGTGAATCGCCCGCAAGGCACCGAGATGGTGGGCACAACGCGCACCGGCGCCAACGAAACCAAAGCACACATCCAGAATTTTCTGGACTGCGTGCGCTCCGGCGCCGAGCCCAACTGCCCGCTTGAAGTTGGTTTCCGTGTAGCCATCGCATGCCGCATGGCCGTGGACAGCTACCGCCAAGGCCGGACTTTGAAGTGGGACGCGGCGAAGGAAGAGATCGTTTGATTGGAGTTAAACTGCTATGGCCACTCATAATCTTGGAACCTCAACCCTCAAAGTTTCCCCGCTCTGCCTGGGCGGCAATGTATTTGGCTGGTCGGCGGATGAGAAAACGTCCTTCGCCATACTCGACGCGCTGGTCGCGGCCGGGTTCAACTTCATCGACACTGCGGATGTCTACTCGCGATGGTCGCCTGGGCACCAGGGTGGCGAATCGGAAACCATCATCGGCAACTGGCTGAAGCGCTCGGGCAACCGGAGCAAGGTCATCGTCGCGACCAAGGTCGGCATGGAGATGGGGCCGAACGATAAGGGGCTCTCCAAGGCGTACATCTTCCGCGCGGTGGAGCGATCGCTCCAGCGTTTGCAGACCGACTATATCGATCTCTACCAGTCGCATCAGGACGACCAGTCGACACCGCTCGAGGAAACGTTGGAAACGTATGCGCAGCTGATCAAGCAGGGCAAGGTGCGCGTCATCGGAGCCTCAAACTACACCGCGGACCGTCTGGCGGCAGCGCTGGAAGTCAGCGAACGTCACGCCCTCCCGCGCTACGAAAGCCTGCAGCCGCACTACAATCTCTGCGAGCGTGCCGGCTACGAAACGGCGCTGGAGACGCTGTGCATCGAGAAGAAGCTGGGTGTGATTCCATACTTTTCGCTCGCGAGCGGATTTCTCACGGGCAAGTACCGGTCAGAAGCCGATCTTTCGAAAAGCCCGCGCGGCCAGGGCGTGAAGAAGTATCTGAATGAGCGCGGCTTCCGCATTCTCGCTGCTCTGGATCAGGTGGCGCAAAATCTGCACTCGACTCAGGGAAAGGTCGCGCTTGCGTGGTTGTTGGCGCGCCCCAGCATCACAGCCCCAATCGCCAGCGCCACCAGCGTGGAGCAATTGCACGATCTCGTCGACGCGACCAACCTTAAGCTCGATGCCGAGTCAATCGAATTGCTGAATCAGGCCAGCGCCTGGACCGCAGCCACGGGATCCGCGAGCTAATCGACTTTCATCGCTCAGTGCGTTGTCTGCGCTGGATACAATCTTCTCGTGACCAGCCGTCGGCTTATACTGGTTACATCTTTGTGCTGACAGTCGGATCACCACCATCACTTCGCCGGAGCCAACGGTAGCGCCGTGGACTTCGAGTACACGCCCGAACAAATTCACCTACGCAAATCCGTGCGCGAGTTTGCCGAAGCCGAGATCGCAACGCACGTCATGGAGTGGGACGAAGCGCAGATTTTTCCGCTCGAGGTGGTCAAGAAACTAGGCCGCCTGGGTTACATGGGGTCGATCTTTCCGGAAGAGTTCGGCGGAGCGGGCCTGGGTTACATCGAGTACTCCATCATCATTGAAGAGCTTTCCCGCGTGGATGGCTCGGTGGGAATCATCGTCGCGGCGCACACGTCGCTTTGCAGCAATCACATCTATAAATCGGGCACCGATGAGCAGAGGCAGCGCTATTTGACCAAGCTGGCCACTGGTGAATGGCTGGGCTGCTGGTCGCTCACCGAGCCTGAGGCTGGTTCGGACGCCGCGGGTACTCGCACATCCGCGGTGCGCCATGGCGAATGCTGGGTGCTTAACGGCGCCAAGACGTTCACTACCAACGCGCACTACGCCGATGTTTGCGTAGCCATGGCCGTCACCGATCGCGCCGGCGCGCAGCACGGCATTTCCGCTTTCATCATCGAAAAAGACGCGCCCGGTTTCCGCACCGGCAAAAAGGAGAACAAGCTCGGACTGCGTGCCAGCGCCACCGGCGAAGTGATTTTTGAGGACTGCCATTTACCTCCATCACAATTGCTCGGAAAGCAAGGCGAAGGCTTCGTCGATAGCCTGAAAACGCTCGATGGCGGTCGCATCTCCATCGCCGCGCTCGCCTTGGGTATGGCGCAGGGCGCCTACGATGCCGCGCTCAAGTACTCAAAACTGCGCCATCAATTCAGCCGGCCCATTTCCGAGTTCCAGGCCATCCAACACAAGCTGGTCGATATGGCAACTGACATCGACGCCTCGCGTCTGCTCATCTACCGCGCGGCATCCATGCTGGATCAGGGCCGCCGCGTGACGCGCGAATCCGCCATGGCGAAGCTGTTCGCCTCCGAAGCCGCGGTGCGCATCGCCAACGAAGCGGTGCAGATTCACGGCGGCTACGGCTTCATCAAGGACTATCCCGTTGAAAAGTTCTACCGCGATGTGAAACTCTGCACCATCGGCGAGGGCACCAGCGAAATCCAGCGCCTCGTGATCGCGCGCCAACTGTTGAAAGATTGATGCCGGATTGGATAGACCAGATCGTCAGTGGTGACGTACGCGCGCTCGCTCGCGCGGCAACAATCATCGAGAATCACACGCCCGAAGCCGCGGATTTGCTGCGCCAACTTGCCCCCCACGCAGGGCACGCTATTGTCGCCGGCATCACGGGACCGCCAGGCGCAGGAAAGAGCACTTTGGTCGATGCCCTGGTCCGCGCCATTCGCCGTGGCGGAAAAACGGCCGGCATTCTGGCCGTCGATCCCACCAGCCGCGTCTCCGGCGGCGCGATCCTCGGCGACCGCATCCGCATGCAGGATCATCATGGCGATCCCGGCGTGTTCATTCGCTCCCTGGCCACGCGCGGCGCATTCGGCGGACTCGCGCGCGCCACCGCCGACCTCGCTCTGTTGCTCGATGCCGCAGGCAAGGATTACGTGCTCATCGAGACCGTAGGTGTGGGCCAGGACGAAGTCGAAATCGCCAGCGTCGCCAATATCACGGTGCTGGTTCTGGTTCCCGGCATGGGCGACGATGTGCAAGCCATCAAAGCCGGCATCATGGAGATCGCCGATATTTTCGTGATCAACAAAGCCGACCACCCCGGCGCCGATCGCGTGGAACAAGACATTCAGGCAGTGCTGACTCTCGGCCAGCGCCCCGACGGCTGGACTCCGCCCATCATCCAGACGGTAGCCACGGAATCCGCCGGCGTGGATCAGTTGCTAGATGCGATAGTCGCCAAATCCCAAATCCCAAATCCCAAATCCCGCGTTGCCGCCGGCATTTCCATTGACCACCTCGGCGTTGCCGTCGAGTCAATCGACGCCGCCCTCGCCTTCTACGCGGATCAGCTCGGCATGCAAGTCGCTTTGCGCGAAACCGTGCCCCACGAAAAGGTCCACGTCGCCATGCTGCCCGCCGGCGGACCCCGCATCGAATTGCTCGAACCGGTCGAGCCGGATTCCGTGATCGGCCGTTTTCTCGCCAAGCGAGGCGAGGGCCTCCATCATGTGGCACTCCGTGTCCCGGATTTGAACGCCGCCGTCGAGCGCCTGCGCACATCCGGCGCGCGCCTGCTCAATGAGCCGCAAACTGGAGCCGGCGGCCATCGCTACGTGTTCGTCCACCCGGCATCCACGGGCGGCGTTCTGCTCGAGTTGATCGAAGATGCGTAGGACGGGCATTCCTGCCCGTCCCCATGCTATATAGTTTTGATTTACGCTCGGAGACTGAATCTTGCACCAAGCTCAAATCGGCATCATCGGCGGCAGCGGCCTCTACTCCATGCCCGGCTTCGAAGCCCAGCGCGAAGTGAACATCGACACTCCCTGGGGCTGGCCGTCGGATAACTACGTCGTCGGCACGCTGGCCGGCAGACCCGTGGCCTTTCTCGCGCGCCACGGCCGCGGCCATCGCATCTCGCCTTCGGAGCTGAATTTCCGCGCCAACATCTACGGTATGAAATCCCTGGGCGTCGAGCGTATTCTCTCGCTCAGCGCGGTGGGCTCCCTCAAGGAAGAGCATCACCCGCTCGAGTTCGTCATTCCCGACCAGTTCTTCGACCGCACGCGGGGCCGCGTCTCCACATTCTTCGGCGACGGCCTGGTCGCTCACATCAGCTTCGCCGATCCTGTCTGCCCGCAGCTCGCCGAAGTCGTCTGCCAGGCCGCCCACGCGTCTGGGGTGATCGCCAAAAACGGCGGCACCTATCTCTGCATGGAAGGCCCCGCATTCTCCACCAAGGCCGAGTCCAACGTTTACCGAAGCTGGGGCATGGACGTTATTGGCATGACCAATCTGCAGGAAGCCAAGCTCGCCCGGGAAGCCGAGATTTGCTACGTTACCGTTGCCATGGTCACCGACTATGACTGCTGGCACGCCGACCACGCCGCTGTCACAGTGACCGACATTATCGCCAATCTCAACAAGAATGCCGAGAACGCCGCGAAGGTGGTGGCCGCCGCCGTAGCCGCGATGCCCGCCGAGCGCGCGTGCAAGTGCGGTTCGGCGCTCGCGCACGCCATCATCACCGATCGCACTCTCGTGCCGGAATCCGCCCGCAAGAAACTGGACCTCATCATTGGCAAGTACTTCGTGTAACGATCTGGCCGCGCAGTTGCTCGCCTGTTGCCTGAAGGGCGAGCGCTGGCCGGACGATCTTCTCCGTCAACTCGTCACACCGGCTTGCGCTGATTCCCTCTTCCGCATCGTCGTCGAGCAGTTGGCTGACCTGTTCGAACCCCGGCTGTGCGATACGTACGCCGATCTTTTTTCCGAAGTGATCGCCGGTGCCGTTCCGGAGCTCCACGCTGCCGAACTCCGCGCGCGTTATGATCGCATCCGATGGCCGCGCCGCTTTCACGGCGATGCCGGCCACGTGGAAAACGTGTTCGTGCTGTCCCGCATCACGCTCGGCGCGGATGCAGCCATCACCAGCGTTCTGCTGGATGCTGCCCGGCAGCGCTTCCCGGACGCCCGTACCTGGCTCGTCGGCAGCCAGAAATCATGGGAGCTGTTCGCCGCTAAGCGGCAGGTGGCTCATGCCCCGGTTTCGTACCGGCGCGCAGGAAGCATACGCGACCGGCTGGCGGCTTGGCATGAACTGAAGCGCATGCTGGCTGCTCCTCACAGCATCGTGCTCGATCCCGATTCCCGCCTTACCCAGCTCGGGCTGCTGCCCATCTGCCCGGAGGAGAATTATTATTTTTTCGAAAGCCGCGCCTTCGAAGCGGAGAGCGACGATCCCCTGCCTCAACTCGCATCGCGCTGGGCTGGCCAGACCTTGGGGATCGAGGGTGCCGCTCCGTGGATCGCACCCAAGGCCGCGGAGTCGATCAAAATCCCTGGTCGTCCGCTGGTCACCATGAGTTTCGGCGTCGGCGACAATCCCGCCAAGCGCATCGCCGATCCCTTCGAGGCCGAAATCGTTGGCCACCTGGCACGGCACGCGCATGTGCTGATCGATGAGGGCGCGGGCGGCGAGGAGGCCGAACGCGTTGCACGTGCCGTTGCAAAATCTGGAGCGCCTCCCAAGCGCGTTCATACCTGCCGAGGCTCTTTTGCCGCCTTTGCATCGGCCATCGCCCGCAGCGATCTCTACGTCGGTTACGACTCGGCAGGCCAGCACATTGCCGCCGCTTCCGGTGTGCCGCTCGTCAGTATCTTTGCCGGCTATCCCTCGTCGCGCTTTTTCTCGCGCTGGAAGCCGTGGGGAAACGGAAAAATCGAAGTGGTGAAGGTCGAGCCGGAAGCGCCACCGCTCCAGGTTCTCGCGCGGACCGTCGAATCGCTGGCCCGTGTTCTTGGCTGATCTTCTACCGCCTCACGCGCCGCATCCATTCCCCCCAGCCGAGGCCGATCCGCGTCATCACCACCGCCACAGCGAGCGCCAGCACCATCCGCCCCCAAAACTCGCCGGTGGTATGGTCCGTCACAACGAAGACGTTACGCACAGGCGCGAACGTTGGCGGAAATATGTACGGGAATTGATTCGTCGCGAAGATGCGGTTGCGCGACGCCGGCGACATCAGAAAATCCGCGAACGGCCACTGCACCGCGATGAAGCCCACCAGAAACGCCGCTCCCAGCGTCACCGACTGCGCCCATCGGCTCCACGTCTCCGTCCGCCGCCGTGCCCGGTCGAACACAATCGCGCCCGCGATCAGCAGCAGCGGAAAGTCCGGCGGAATCAGGTGCGTGATCTGTTGATACACCGGCCCCAACTTCGGTTCGGCCGGAACAAACTGGAGTGTCCACAGAAAAGCCAGGTGCAGCGCCGTGTAGAGCGCCGTGACGATGGTCGCCGCCCACCGACGCCGCGACGCGCGCGCCACCGCGGCCATCCAGATCGGCGCGGCCATCATCACCACCACGTAAAACTTCGCAGTATGCATGAAAACGCGATTGGTCAGCTCCTCCGCTACCCCAATCGTCATCGCCAGCAAAAACAGGAAGCTGAACAACAAAACCCGCTCGATCTTCTCCCGATACCTGCCCTCCGCGCGATTCATCTCCGCCAGAATCATGACCACCGTGCCGAAACGGATCGCCAGCATTCCCAGCGCCAGCAGCATGTGCGGTGGACTCAGGATCTTCACATCCAGCCCGTAGGCTTCATGCCACCAGTTGTCAAACGGCGCCGACGTGATCATGGCCACCGCGCCCCACGCGCAGATGAACGCGCCCAGCGGCCCGCGAAACCCCCACATCGAGATGGACTCATCGCGCAGCGCCGAATCTTTGCGGAACGTGATCGAGAGAATCAGGTACCCGCACCCCAGCCCCGCCAGCACCCCGCAGAGGTAAATCAGCATATGCGCTGGCGTCCAAAAGCTGTCTCGCCCGATGCTCTTGTGCCACGAGATGTCCCATATGCCGCCGATCGCGCTCGAAACGATCGCCACCACGCAGCACCAGATGTACCAAGGCACCGCAGCCGTTCGCGCCGCGGTACGCGTCCGTTCACCAACACCCGTGAGTGGATAAGCCGCCGAATCCGCCATACGAAGCCGCCCGTAGGTTGAGGATACATCAGGCCGGTGCTACCCTCCGAATGTATACTGGAAGCGCGTGGATGTGGCGGCCATCGCAAGCTGACCGCCGCGTGATGCAGGGTACGTTCACCACGCGAACCGGCTCCGTCGGCCGTCGACGAGCTAGGCGAAGCCGGTTCCTTCATGTTGTGGCCCCTGCCGCCGGTGAACTTGGGCGGCAAAGGCTATAGTTCTCCTCATGTTACACAAGGGCCTCGTCAGGCCTTTTTGCCTCCGAGATCGTAACGCGCCGGGGAGCGTCCTGAGCCTGATTCGACCTTAACGAGAATTCCCGCGGCAACAAAGCGCTTCAGGACGTTGCCCACGTTGCATACGGGCCGTTGGCCCACGAACGGGTATCCCGATCGCTTCAGTTCCCCCACAACCGAACGGGCGGTGATACCAGTCCTGATTTTTTCAACGGCCCTCTGTACTTCTATGCCGATCTGTCCGCGGTGACGCAACGGAGGCTCTTGCACGGACGCGGGATCAGCGGCAACGGCGAGCAACTCATTCCGCAGAAACTGTAGCTCCGCATAAAGATGGCGGACCATCGGCAATAGTAGCTCAACTTGCGACTCGGCGAGTTTTAGATTCGCTTGCTGATCATCCATGAGTTTTTCTGCCTTCCTTCTATAATCGTGTCACCAGGCTCAAGAGAAGACGTTGAGCTACCTTCGTAACCTACTGAAATCAGGCGGTGAATATAGTTGCACAACGTGTGAAGGTTGTGTTGCGAGAAACCGGAATCGGACTGCGGTAGCGTAAAGCGATGCCGATTCGGCCGACCGATCCTTTCTTCTGGCGGCATTACGAAGGTCCAATCATCCTCGTCTGTGTGCGTTGGTACTTGCGCCTCCCGCTGAG
>DATGZN010000044.1:0-111943 GCA_035297145.1 Bryobacteraceae bacterium | reverse complement strand
GCGCAGGTCGAAGCTCCCGATGGCACCGATTTCATCAATAGTTATAGCGGACGAATTATCACCGGCTTCGAAATGCGTGGCGGTTCCCAAGGCCCTGTCCCCAGCAAAGTCATGGGCGCCGAGGGCAACCCTCCCCTGGCCCTGAGAAGATCAATTGATAAAGGGATGGCGGCGAACAGTGCCGGCCGGCATGTTAATTACCTGGAGATTTACGAAGGAGATGTGCTACCAGCCGACATGCAACCCGTACTGCGATATGCAGTGTTGTTGTTTCGCCGGCCATAGCCTTGACGGAAATCTGGGGACACAGTGTAACCGCACTACGGGTGGCGCGCCATCTGGATCGGCGCGCCATCCCGTATTTCATCCGTTGCCCTGCGGAGCACCTTGTCGCCCGGTTTCAAATTCCCGAGCACTTCCGCGAGATCTCCCTCGCTAACGCCCTTTCTGACATCCACCCATTCCGCCCGGCCGTTTTCATCCCGAATGACGAACGTGCGTTCCGTTGTAGTGACGACACTAGTCTTCGGCACGAAAAGAGACGGCTGCGCCCTACGCACGGGCCACTTCACCGCCGGATACATACCGGGCGCCAACGAGCCGTCACGATTCATCACGTCCAGCTCGACGTTCATGGTGCGCGTCTTCTGATCGAGCGCATGAGAGACCCGCGCGATGATGCCGGAGTAGGTTCGCTCAGGCCAGGCGGGTACCTGAAATGGAACGCTGGCTCCGTTGACGATGCCGCTCACGCTCTGTTCGGGTACGGGCACTACCAGCCGAAGATGGGACACCTGCTGGATCACTAGCAGCGCGGCATCGTTTCCCGGACCGACCAAGGCGCCTGGATGAACCAACCGGTCGGTGACGACACCGTCGAAGGGCGCCGTGATCTTCAGATAGGCCTGCAAATCCTGAAGTGCGCGGACCGCTGCTTCGGCAGCACGGCTCGCCTGCTGGCGCGAATTCACCAGTGCACGGGCCGCATCTCTCTGCTTTTCCGCCAGGATCAGCTCATTGCCCGCAATGGCCCCGGGTGTTTGCGCGGCTGTCTTGGTGCGGTCATACGTGCTCTCCGCCGCCGCAAGCTGAGCCTCGGCCTGTAGGCGGTCTGCCTCGGCTGCTTGCACTTTCGACTGCGCCTCGGCAATCTGCGCCGCCATCTCCGGAGCGCTCAGCTCGGCGAGTAAATCTCCCTGCTTGACGACACTTCCACGGTCTACCAGCACGCGATCCACATAGCTGGGAACTTTCGCGTGTAGGGACACCATCAGGAACGGCAGAAACTCGCCCGGCAATTCGACCGTTCGCGACACGGGTCTGGATACGACCGGGACCAAATCCCCCGTTTGGGACCAGCCAGGCTGCGCCAAGGCGAATATCAGGAAGAGGAAACACTTATTGTGCGTCATAGTATCGACTGGCCGGGTCCATCGGATTGAGCGACGGAGAAGTCAGAGTTGCCCTCCCTTGCAGAATGGCGTAAATCGACGGAAGAATGGTCAACGTTGCGAAGGTGGATACGAGGAGGCCGCCGATGACGGCACGGCCCAGCGGCGCCGCTTGTGGGCCGCCCTCGCCGAAGCCTATGGCCATCGGCAGCATCCCGAAAATCATGGCCGCAGCAGTCATCAGAATCGCTCGAAGACGGCTGGCGGCGCCCTCACGAGCCGCGTCCATGAGCGGCGTGTTCTCGCGCCGCGATCGCTCGGCGAAAGTGATTAGCAGAATGGAGTTCGCAACGGCAATGCCGATTGCCATAATCGCACCCATGAAGGACTGAATATTGAGGGTTGTGCCGGTCGCCTTCAGCATGAGAAGAACCCCACAAAGCACGGCGGGAACGGTAAGAACGATGGCGAGCGCCAGCCGTACGGACTGGAAATTCGCGGAGAGCAGGAGAAAGATCACCACCACAGACAGGAGCAGTCCGGTTCGCAATCCGGAGATGGTTTGCTCCAGCGGCGGGAGCTCACCCTTCATGACCACCTTGACGCCTCGCGGTGGCGCGCCGGCGCCGGCCAGCGCCTGAGTCAGCTTTTGCGACGCCTCTCCAAGCGTGATTCCGTGAATGTTGGCGGTGACGCTGACGATATGCTGGCCGTTGAAGCGTTCGATCAATCCTGGCATGGTCCCCAGCTTCAACGAGGCGATGTTGTCGAGCAGAGGTTCGGTGCGTCCGCTGGGCATGACAGGGAGGCTTCCAATGGCGTCGATGCTCTGAATCCTGTTGGGAGGAAGCTCCACCTGAATCTGGAACGCGTTACCGGAGTTGGGATCGCGCCAGTAGTTCGGCTGAGTGAACCGGGAGGAGGATGTAGCGGGCACAACGGAATTGACGACATCCGCCATAGTGAGCCCGAACTGGCCCGCCCGGTCGCGGTTGATGTTGATGTCGAGGGTGGGGTAGTTATATTCCTGCGCGAATTGCAGATCCCGGATGAAGCTCAGCTTGGCGAGTTGAGCTCGAACCTTCTGGGCGTATCCGTAGTCGTTGGCGAGACTGGCCCCCTGCACCGCCACCTCGATGGGCGTGGGCGATCCAAAGCTCATTACCTGCGAGACAATGTCGGCGGCTTCAAAAGAGACCTGGCAGTCGGGCAAGTCGCGCCGCAAGTCTTGTCTGATCTGTTCCCGGAGAGCTTCGCCCCGCGGCGTATCCGGTTTCACGGCAACCTGAATGATGGCTTCCTGGGGGCCGCTGCTAAACAAGTGGATCAGGTCGACCGGGTAGCTCGACGGAATCAGACCCATGAAGTCGCTGGTGAGGATCACGTTGTCTTTGCCGGCATCCTGTTGGATGACGCCGAGGGCGTGCAGGACAATGTGTTCGGTCTCTTCGATGCGGGTGCCTGCTGGCGCTCGCAGACGCACGCGGATCAGCGGAGCATTGGCATCCGGGAACAGTTCGGTCCCCATGCGCGGGACGAGCAGATAGAGGAGCCCCAGGGTAGTGGCCAAGTACACAAGCGCCACGGGCCAGCGGAAACGCAGTACCAGCGCGAGATACTGCTCGTAGAATGAGCGAAGGCGTCCAAAAAGCCCCTCGTGCTCTTCGCCGCGATGTGCTTCGCGCATGAGCCACGTGGAGAAGACCGGTACCAGGCTGCTGGAGAGCAGGTACGACGCAATCATCGCAAAACCGACCGCCATGGACAACGGCACAAACAGTTGGCGGCTTACGCCAACCATGAAGAACGAAGGAACGAACACTGCGAGAATGCAGATCATCGAGAGCAGGCGTGCGAGAGCTGTGCGGCTGCACGCCTCCACGACGGCACGCGCGCGGGTAACGCCCGGAAGCATCTGCGTGTGGATATTTTCGATTTCCACCGTTGCCTCATCCACCAGAACACCGACCGCCAGCGCCAGCCCGCCGAGCGTCATGATGTTGATGGTCTGGCCTGTGGCCCACAACAGGAGCACCGAGCTCAGCAGGGCAAACGGGATGTTCATGATGGCGATGAGTGCGCTGCGCCAGTCGCGCAGGAAGATCAGGACCATCAGGCCGGTCAGGCCGGCGCCGAGCAATCCCTCGGTGACCAGTCCGCGGAGAGAATTGGTGACGAACGGTGACTGGTCAAATTGCAGGCTCACGTCCACATCGTCCGGCACGACCTTCTTGAAGTCCGGTATCGCCGCCTTGACGGCGCGGATCACCGCAAGGGTCGAGGCATCCGCGCGCTTGGTTACTGGAATGTATACCGTTCGCTTGCCGTTGACGTGGGCGTAGGCGGTGATGATGTCCGTACCGTTTTCGATGGTTCCGATGTCTCTGAGGTAAACTGTGGCGCCGGATACCGGCCGGATAGGCGTGCTGAGCAACTCCGCGAGGTTGCCGCCAAGCGCTGCGTTTGTTCTGGCAATCCGGTTGATCTTCCCCGTCCACATGTTTCCTGAGGGCATCACCAGCGTGGCCCGGCTGACTGCGGAGATCGCCTCCCGCGGGGAGATCTGATACTGCTGGAGCTTGTCCGGATCGAGTGTGATGACGATGGTTCTCTGGTTCCCACCAAATGGGGGCGGGGCAGAGACTCCTGGGAGAGTGGCGAACAAGGGCCGCACGCTGTTGAGAGCGAAATCCTGTAACTCACCTTGCGTGCGGGTGGCGCTGCTGAAAACCAACTGGCCGACCGCCACGCTGCCCGCGTCGAATCGCGTGATAAAAGGGGGCACCGTGCCAGGCGGCATGAACGCCCTGGCGCGATTCACATAGCCGACCGTCTCCGCCATCGCCTGCGCCATGTCGGTGCCCTCATGAAAGACCAGCTTCATGAGCGAGGCGCCTTGAATACTCTTGCTCTCGACGCGGGCGATGCCGGTGATGTACAGGAAGTGATACTCGTAGTAGTAGGTGAGGTAGCCTTCCATCTGGGCCGGGTCCATGCCTCCGTACGGCTGGGCCACGTAAATAGCCGGATCACCCACCTTGGGGAAGATATCGACGGGCATCCGCTGCACGGCGAGAACCGCAAACAGTGCGAGAGCGATCAGCACCACCACCACGGTGACCGGACGGCTGAGCGCGGCTAAGACGAAACGCATCCATCACCTCCCCACGGAATCACTGGCTCGCCTCCACCAGGAACGGGTGAATGTCTCCGGCGGCAGTGGCCACTCCCAGAAGGGCGCGCCAGACGCCCAGCCGGGCCAGCGCATCGTCAATCTCGGCTTGCGTGAACAGCCGCTGGGCTTCGGCAACCTCGTCGATATTGCCCAAACCGGATTGATAACGCGCGGTGGCTTGATCGGTGGCCGCACGCGCCGCCGCCACCTCAACCGGCGTGTTGGCGGCGACGTTTCTAGCACCTTGCACGGTTGCGACGGCGCTGTTCCATTGGGCTTTCAAATCCAGAGCGATCTGTTGATAACGGGCGGCCTCGGCGCGCATGTTTGCCGATTGCTCCGCCTCACGTGCTCTTATCGATACAATATCCATGGCTGGAAACGTCACGGTGAAGCCAAGCGCGTAGTTCTGGGTGTTGGGAGCGAGCCCGTTTAGCCCTCCCAGGAGTCGTCCGTCGGTTTCGGCGCCAGTGCCGCGCGCGTACGCCGTACCCTGCAAGAGGAACTGCGGGAAATATGACCGCTCCATTACTTTGAGTTGCGCGCGTAGCTGTTCAACCACCGCGTTTTGTTCCAGGGCAAGGGGATTCGCGGCGGTGTTCAACGGGGCCGCTGGCTGAGTTGGCGGCAGCCGCAGCAGGCTCGGTGCCGCAAGAATAATCTGGGTTGGCTCCAAGCCGACAAACCGGGAGAGATTGGCGCGCGCGATCTCGACGGCTTGCTGCGCTTGAATAAGCTCGGTCCGCGCAGCCGCCAATTCCGCTTCCGCTCGGGAAGCGTCCGCTCCGGGGCGCAACTGTGCGTTGACCAGGGCCGTGATCGTCCGTGCCAGTACCTGCGCCCGATCCACGCCGGCTTGCGCCGCACGCACCGCTTCCTGCGCGGCCACTACGGTGACGTAAGCGTCAGCGGAGGCCACGGCGACATCGTACTCCGTGCGCCTCAGGGTGGCCTCGGAACGGGCGCGTGTGGCGGTAGCGGCCGCAATTGTCGCCTTCCGGGCGCCGAAATCGAAGGGCTCCCAGCTTACTAGTGTTCCGATGGCGCTGCCCCACGCGGTTCCGAAGTTGTTTGTCCCCAGAACGGGACCGGACATAGAGGAAAGGATGCCCTGAGGCAACAACAGGCCGAAAACGTTGTTCCGGGTGGCGCGGTTCGCCTGCGCTAACAAATCAACCCGCGGAAGGTAAGCCGTGCGCGCAAGTTGTATACCGGCAGCCGCGGCATTCATCTGTTCCTGGGACACTCGCACGGAGGGATAGTTGCGCAGTGCCGCCTCCACCGCCTGCGCGATCGTCATGCCGGGCGGTGGTGTCGACTGCTGCGCGCAAAGAACGGCACTGGCGGCGAACACCACGCACAGCTTCTTCAGCAGGCTCACTATTTCCCCTCGAACAGTTCGCCGATGAACTCGCGGACCTTGATTTTGGCTGCCGCCAGCGCTTTGCGGCCCAGCGGGGTAGCCCGGTAGACCTTGCGAAGTGATTTGCCGTCGCGCCGCTCGGTCCCGCGGATGTATCCTTTCTTCTCCAGCCCGTGCAGCAACGGATAGAGGGTTCCGGGGCTGATTCGATACCCATGCCGCCCCAATTCCTCCAGCATGCCCAAACCAAATATGGGACCTTCCACGGCATGGTGCAGGATGTGGAGGCGCATCAGTCCCGAGTAAAGATCCCGGTCAACGGCGGCGTCCTCGTAATCTAGCTTCGTCTTCTTCATTCGATTACGATATTCTATAGAGCACGAGTACCTCTGTCAAACGGATGGTTTCATACCGCGATCTGGAGCCAAGGGAACCAGTTGGCCCAGGGTGCCGGCGATCCGTCACAACCCTCTTGCCTTTTCCCTTTTCTTCGCCCACAATATCTACATGGCACTCACCAAGCGGCAGAAGCAGGCGATGGATTTCATTGCCGGGTTTGTCGAGGAGAATGGGTATAGCCCCAGCTATGAGGAAATCGCGAGGGGGCTGAAGCTGGCGTCGCTAGCTACGGTACACAAGCACATTCTGGCGCTCGAAGCCAAGAATTACCTCAAGCGCGGTTTCAATCGCAGCCGCTCGCTCGATCTCGGTCCGAAATATGTCCAGGAACACCGGCGGCAGCGGGAGATGGAAGTGCCGTTACTCGGCAGAATCGCGGCGGGCAAGCCTGTTGAAGCCGTTGAGCAGCGGGCCACGCTGAGCTTCGCCGATTTCGCCGGTCACCGCGACACCTACGCCCTCGAAGTGCGCGGCGATTCCATGATCGAAGACCACATCTGTGACGGCGACTTGATTCTGGTGGAGCGCACTACAGAGGTGCGCGATGGCGAGATCGTCGTGGCCCTGGTTTCCGGAACCGAGACCACGCTCAAGCGCATCTATCGCGAGCCTGGTGGCCGCATTCGGCTGCAGCCCGCGAACGCAGCACTACAGCCGATCTACGCACAGGCCACCGACGTGCAAATACAAGGAAGGCTTCTCGCAGTTCTGCGGAAGTACAAATAACCCTCTGTTCACCGCGCTTCGGGCCGCGGCGAAAGGTTATGCCGTGGCGCTTGCCGCCAGAGTTTCGCGAATCTCGCGCTCGGCACGCAGCCAGTCTTCTTCCGGCGTGCCACCGATGAAACCTCGGGCTTCCCAGTACGAGTACGCGAGGCGCGCGACCGCTGCGCGATCTACAAGCATTTCCTGCTGGACAGCGGTTTCAGATGCTGTCGAGACTTTTCCGTCTACCGAAGCTTCCGCATGCTTCGTGCGCTGCACACGGCGTTTTACCTGGCTGGCAGCGGCGGCAGCACCTGTGGGATCGGAGTAAATTGCGTGATGCTTCTTGGGCATTAAACATTCCCCCAACTGAATTTCATGGTCCATTTTATCAAAGCCTGGGTGAGGAGTCTCGAAAAAACGTTTTTATCCGCACCATAAACTCGGAGCATGGCTCGCGCAAGGTGGTATAGGTCTGGAATAGGTACTACGCGGCGGGAGCGAACGGCTCACCCTTTAACTCCCAGGCGAGATGGTTGAGATAGAACACCAGCACCGCCTCCGGATAGGAGCCGCGGAACTTCTCAAATGTGCGTTGCGCCCAGCCTTCCGTCAGATATTGGCTGGCATCCAGATCTTTCTCAAAGAATCCATTCTGGTTGGGAATGCTGAGAAAATCGAGCACGGCGCCGATCAGGTCCAGATGCGAAACCAGCACCGCTTGGGCGAAATCCTTGGCGAACTCTTCATCTCCCTGATCGATCCTGGCCCAGAGCCGGGGCGCGGCTTTGCGGAGATGCTCGGTGTTGAGTTTTGCCATATGTGCCCGGGTTTTGAGCGCATCGAAAAGCTGGTAGGTTTTCAGCTTCCCCATGGAAATGCCACGGACCAGTTGCGTGAATTGTTCCTCTCCGAGCTTCCGATAGACGTCGCAAAGCTGCATGATGGCAGCGTAACACAGCGCGGCGCGAGCGCCGGGCGCGATACAATAACTGGGTTTGGGCATGAGCAACATCATTATTCTTGGCGCGCAGTGGGGCGACGAAGGCAAAGGGAAGATCGTGGACCTTTTCTGCGATCGTTTCGACATCGTGGTGCGCTACCAGGGCGGCCACAACGCCGGCCACACGGTGCAAATCGGCGCGCAGAAGTTCGTGCTGAAGTTAATTCCCTCGGGGATTCTGCACCCGGGGAAGCGCGCCGTGATCGGCAACGGATTGGTGATTGATCCGGCCGCCCTGCTGAGCGAGATGCAATCGCTCGAGGCGATGGGCATCGACGTCCCCGCGCAACTTTCCATCAGCAACCGCGCCCATGTTCTGTTCCCATACCACCGCACCATGGAGCGGCTGCTGGAGGCCATCGGCACCACTTCACGTGGCATCGGCCCTTGCTATGAAGACAAGGCCGGGCGGCGTGGAATCCGCGTAGCCGACCTGCTGGATACCGAACGTTTTGGTGAGCGATTTGAAGCCGTGGCGAAAGAGAAGAGCATCGCGACCCGCGCGTTTGGGATCGCCGAAGACCTGGATCTTGCGCGCATACGATCCGAGTATGAGGGTTTCGCAGAGCACATCCGGCCGATGGTGTGTGACACAGCGCGTCTGCTCAACGACGCCATCAACGCCGGCAAGAGCGTCATGTTCGAGGGTGCGCAAGCCACTATGCTCGATCTGGACCACGGCACATATCCGTTCGTCACGTCGTCGAGTGCGTCGGCCGGAGGTGCTTGCACGGGAACAGGCGTTGCGCCGACGCGCATTCACGCCATCGTCGGTGTGGCAAAGGCATACACGACACGCGTAGGCGGCGGCCCGTTCCCCACAGAGGCCCTCGACGCCATGGGAGACCAGATACGTAATCGGGGCAATGAATTCGGGTCGGTAACCGGCCGGCCACGCCGCTGCGGCTGGTTTGACATCCCGCAGGTCCGCTACGCCGCCATGCTGAACGGTCTCGACTCGCTCGTGGTCACCAAGCTCGACGTGCTGGATGAACTCGAGAAAATTCCCGTCTGCGTGGCCTACCGCTCCGGGCGTCGCGAAGTGACGGATATGCCGGCTACAACGGCCGGGCTGGAAGCTATTGAGCCGGTGTTCGAATGCCTGCCCGGCTGGCGGACATCCACTGTAGGCATTTCAGATTACGACGCGCTGCCACAACCTGCGCGGGACTACCTGGCGTACCTGGAGAAGCGCACGGGCGTGGAGATCGGCTGCGTCTCGACGGGGCCGGAGCGAAACCAGACGATCGTGCGAAAGGGGTCGCGGTTTGCGAAGTTGTTTGCGTAGGTATTGGCCTCACCACCGGCCGAGAAACTCCTCCCGATTTCTCATTGCCTCTGACGACAGAGTCCCAATGAGACGCAAGAGCCGACGGATCTGTTCGCCCGTTGTATACCGTCTCTGATGAGCCAGAATAATGCCAGCGTGCGGACGGTCGCTGGATGTCCAGGCAATATGAATTGCGTGAAAGTCTCGCACGTTGAACGAGTCCAGCACACGGTCCTGTATGGTGGCGAACCTGAGGTGCTCTTCATCCGCCTGGCGAATCATGCCAACATCGGTTGCAGTAAGGACATTTACTCCCCGGGAGCGAAGACCCCGAACGAGATCACCGTCCATGGCGTCTTCGTCTAGGTACAGACTAAGGCTCTTCACGCCCCATCTGCAGGCGCGAAGAGTTCTTCCACTGCAGCATCCTCGGCGGCGGTGTCGGTGTCTATCTCGTCGCGATTGGCGTGGTAGTAGGCGAGCGCCGCATGAATCTGCGCAAGCGTAAGGTGCTCTATTTTAGCGGCAATCTCCTCGGGAGTCAGACCCAGGTTGTACCACCCCGCAATACGGCGAACAGTGACCCCGGTACCGGCGATGCAGGGCCGGCCTTTACGGATGTCTGGCGATCTCTCGATCAGGCTCCCGATATCGACGACGATTGCCATGCTGCGCCCGTTCTCTCTTCAATAGTATAGATCGCCCCGCCGTTCAGCACGATTTTGGTGATTGAGGCCGATCAACTGGCGACCTTACAAGATGGGCTAGATAGTCGAACCGTGCCGGAGTCGGTTCCCCTACGAGTTCTGCGGGGTTCGTCCGATCGAAACAAGATTATGAGCCGAAACAAGTACGCAGCATTCTGGTTCGTTATACGCTGCCAAATGCGACCGGATATCACCTCTCCTCTCTGATTAATCGCTCATAAAATACCGGTTCGGCAGCAGCCAAAAGACGAGCGCAGTGGACAGTGGGTGCATCAAACCCGCCATAAAGAACACGGGTGCATAGGAGAAGTGTTGCACCACGTATCCGGTCACAAGGTTGGCGAGGACGCCGCCGATAGCGCCTCCCATTCCCGAAAATCCCGAGGCCGTGCCCACCTCGTGACCGGGGAATAGGTCGGCGGGCAGGGTCTGAATGTTGGAAACGAAAAATGCGTGGCCCACGGTGATGAAGCAGGTCGCAGCGATCGCCAGACCCGCGGTGGGAACGAGCGGCGCGAGGATTGCGACCGGCATCAACAATGAGCTGATCAACATGCCGAATTTGCGTGCGTTCGGCAGCTTCCAGCCGGCTTGCATCAGTCTTCCCGAAAGCCAGCCGCTGAATAGATATCCAACGCCGGCAACGCTGAACGGCACCCAGGCGTAGTCGCCCACCATCTGGAGATCGAAGCCGCGCTCTTTGCGCAGATATTCGGGCAGCCAGAAGATCATGAAGTAGATCACGGGGTCGGTAAAGAAGCGCCCCAGGATCAGGGTATAGCACTGGCGCATGCGAATGACTTTCCGCCAGTCGACACGCGGCGCCGCGGATGCCTCCTCGGGCGGCTGAACATCTTTCTTCATGCGCGCGTAGTCTTCGGCGCGTAACAAGCGGTTCAAATGCGGGGGCTGGTAGATCAGCAGCCACGCCACGAGCCACAGCAGGCCCAAGGATCCGACCGCCACAAACGCGAAACGCCATCCGAACCGCAGTGTAAGATACGCCACCATCGGCGGCGCGATCGCCGAACCCAGTGACGATCCGGCATTGAAAATGCCGACACCGAGAGCGCGCTGCCTGGGCGGAAACCACTCGGCCACCGCTTTCGCCGCAGCGGGCCAGTTGCCCGGCTCGCTCAGGCCCAGCAGAAAACGCACCGCACCCAGCGACCAGATTCCAGTGGTGAACGCGTGCAGCATCGCGGCAACCGACCAGGCGGAAATGAAGGCCGCAAATCCGCGCCGCGTTCCCAGCCGGTCCACCAGGTATCCGGAGCCCGCGTACATGATCGCGTACGCGACCAGGAACGCCGCAACGATGTGGGAGTAATCCTGCTCGGTCATGTGAAACTCGGTGCGCATGTCGCGCGAGACGATCGAGAGGGCCAGCCGGTCGGCGTAGTTGATCATCGTGGACAAAAACAGCAGGGCCGCGATGGTCCAGCGGAGCTTGGGAATTTTCACCGGCCTTCTAGAGTACCGTTTTGGAGGGCCAGAAGAGAAGCGGGCACGTTCAGACGGTGAAGAAAATCAACAGGACCATCAAGGCCCCTGAACTTAGCTTGGAACCTCGTATGGTGTGCCGACCTGAATCTGCAGGTTCCAGGTCGGAGCCGATGTCCCCGACCACGTTGCCGACTGGCCGATGAAGACAGAAACCAGGCTGACGGGATAGATGATGGTGACAACAATCCGATCCTCGGGTGTCCCGACGCTGGCGGCAGGCCGGGTGACCGTGACGTTGGAGGCCGAGAGTCCGAACGCTGGCGTCTGGCCTTGGGCGGGCGCAGTTGCGCCATATAACACCAGGTTCTGGATCGAGGTTGGGTCGAAAGTATTGACGGCGCCCCAGCGAGCTGCATTGCGGGCACGATCTGTCAAAGTCTGATGCACGAACAGCATTTCACCAACGTCAAAAACGCCGATGAACAACGCCAGGAACACGACGAGCGTCAGCACTGACTCGAGCAGCGCTCCGCCAGTTTGTCGATTTCGTTTGGTGATCTGCATAGATGGACCTCCTACGGGGGCGTCAGAATGCCGGTATACGGAAACGTGCAGGTGGGTTTGCCGGTGATGTTCCAGGTGCCGAAAACGGCGTTCACCGTGAACCCGGAAATCGTTACCGTCATTTGTGAAGGTGCGGTGAGAGTTCCCGTTCCGCCCCCGGTGACGGTCAGCGCCACGTTGCTGGCTCGCAGACCGGGAACCAACGGGACGGCGCCCTCCGCCGGGCTGGCGTTCCCATAAACCACCATGTTTTGGACCGCTGTTAGAAACTGGGCGGACGGCGTGGTGTTAGTCGAGTCGTACGGCTTGAGCGAGGCGTACCGGGCGCCCTCTCGCACGGCTGCCACCAGCGCGTTGTAGACGTAGAAGCTGTAGGCGAATTGGAAGATGCCGGAAAAGACCGAGAAGATCAGAAAGAACGACAATGCGAATTCAATCAACGCGCTGCCGCGCTCGCGCGTGAGTCTGGCCTTCATTGGATCAGCCTCACTATGTACCCGCCGGTATCCCCGGTGTTTGCGGTCACACCCGCGCCGCTATGCGTGCTCCCCTGGACAAAAGTGCCGATGTACTCGGCGCAAATCGGCGTGCTGCCCGTAACCCCCAAGTAGGTTGGGGTCGGCAGAAGAAAGAACGCCCCGATCCCGATCGCAATGAAGTCAGGTGGCCCGCCGTTCACAGGCACGGCGACCACGCGCCGGCCATTTCCTTGACCGAGCGCCATATAGTCGGCGTAGGTGGCCGAGTTCGGATCCGAATCTTCATTCACCCGCGTATCCAATGCGCTACCTTCGGTGTTCTTATTTCCTCCCACCATGGGAACCGGGTCCCCGATCTCTATGGGCTGGCTTTGCGTATTGTCCACGACCTCTCCGCGCAATGCCGCCGCGCTCGTGCTTCCCCAGAATCCCCGGTCCTGTGAGGGAAGATTGTTCCAGTAGGTCTGGGACTGGTCGCCTGCGCACACGTTGCTTTTTTTCTGTGCGCCCCCGGAGGGATAGCGAATCGTGTATTGAACTCCGGTAGTTAAGCCGAAGTTGTCCGGCACATTGGATGGTGCGATCGGAGAGAATGGCAGCAGGCCCGCCGGGAACTGCGTGATCAGCGCTTGTGCCGCGACGCTCGAAGCCGCCGCGATTGCCGTGCCGCTGCTCGTTCCCCCTTGCAGAATGCCAAACGCCTGCATGAAGGTTAATGGCACGTTCGCGGATGCTGTTACCTGTACAAAACGGTAGTCGCCGGGACTGCCCGGGTTGGCGTTCCAAGTCGTCGCGTCCGGCACATTTGGTGTGGCCGCCAATCCTCTGGCGAACTGCACGGTGACACCCGAGATAGTCTTCGAGTCGAAATCCCATCCCATGGCATTGGCTCCGCTCCCCATACCTGTGACCGTGTTTTGCGCCCGCGTGATACCGGCTACTGTGCCATCTAACTGAAGGGCTGCTGCCACCGATGACGCGTCCGTGTACGCCATCAGTTCACTCTTGACGATATACATGCGGCCGACATCCACTGAGACTCCGGCGATGCCGATGATCCCGACCAAGCTGACAGCTGTGGCGATGAGCGCGAACCCCCGCTCGTCCGAATGACCAATTCTGCGGCGCATCATGATCTCCTCCGTATTGACACTATCGGCAGTGTGTTTTGTACAACTTCTGAAAATTAGATCGTTCCCCTTGGCACTGCCGGAGATAGGAGAAACCGCCAGGAACCGCACAGGATTACTCCTACTGCCGTCCGGGAATAGATCCAGAACCCCGTAAGGCTGCATGTTTCAGCACGATACTCCGCCAGCTTACAATTGGCACAATGTTCATTACCTGGCACGCAGTTCCCCCCTCCGCCCTGGCGCTCGTTCTCACTTTGGGCTTTATGCTGACGGCGCAAATTGCGCCGGCTCCTCCCGTCGCCAAACGCGTCGAGCACCGGGAGGTACGTCACGGCGCGACCGTCGTGGATGATTACTTCTGGCTGCGTGAAAAATCCAACCCCGAAGTCATCCACTACCTGGAAGCAGAGAACGCCTACACCGAGGCGCTAACGAAAGACTTGAAGCCCTTTCAGGAGGCGCTCTACAAGGAAATGTTGGGCCACATCAAGCAGACCGACCTCAGCGTCCCCGAGCGCCGCGGTGATTTCTACTACTACACGCGCACCGAGGAAGGGAAGCAGTATCCTATCCATTGCCGGAAAAAAGGCCCCGACGGAAAGGAGCAGGTGCTACTCGACCTGAATGAGCTGGCGCAAGGCCACAAGTTCGTCGGGATCGGCGCGTTCGAAGTGAGCGATGACCAGAATCTTCTCGCTTACACGACCGACTTCGTGGGATTCCGGCAGTTTAGCCTCCACGTCAAAGATCTGCGCACAGGCGAGATTCTGCCCGATACCACCGAGCGCGTGGACAGCGTGCACTGGGCTGCCGACAACCGGACGTTATTCCTCACCACCGAAGATGCGGTGACCAAGCGCGCCGATCACCTCTGGCGCCACACGCTCGGTGAGAAGACTTTCGAACCAATCTACGAGGAAAAGGACGAACTCTATCGCATCCGGCTTAACAAAACGCGCGACAAACAGTATCTGATGCTGGAGATCACCAGCACCGACACCAACGAGGTTCGCTATCTACGCGCCGGCCAGCCGCAGGCTGAGTTCGCTGTGTTTCTCCCTCGCGAAAAGAAGCATCGCTATGAAGTGGACCATCGCGAGGGCCTCTTCTACATCCGGACCAACAAAGACGCCAAGAACTTTCAGATCGTCACCGCACCGGAGACGGATGTCAACCCGAAGAATTGGAAAGTCTTCGTGCCGCACAGTGATGACGTACTCGTGGAGGGCATCGATCTTTTCCACGGTTTCGCCGTAGCTCTGGAGAAGACGCAGGCCCTGAACCGAATGCGGATTTATGATTTCCAATCCGCGACCTGGAAGACAATTCCCTTCTCAGAGCCGGTTTACGCCGCCTTTCCCGGTGGCACTCCCGATTACGATTCGACCACCTACCGCTACAACTATCAGAGCTTGATCGTTCCCCCCAGCGTATTTGACTACGACACGCACGTGGGCAATTCGATTTTGCTGAAGCAGCAGGAAGTACTTGGAGGCTACGATCCGGCACAATATGTTTCGGAACGCCAGTGGGCCACCGCGCGCGATGGCGTCAAGGTGCCGCTCTCTATCATTTACAAGCAGGGATTCCAACGCGATGGCAAAGGCCCCCTGTTTCTCTATGGCTACGGGTCTTATGGACTCGGGATGCCCTCCACGTTCTCGAGCTCGCGGCTTGCTTTGCTCGATCGTGGAATGGCCTTTGTCATCGCCCACATTCGCGGCGGCGATGAGATGGGGGAGCGGTGGCACGAGGACGGCATGCTCATGAAGAAGAAGAATACGTTCTTCGACTTCATCGACAGCGCTGAGTACCTCATCAAGGAGAATTGGACCTCGAAGGATCGTCTGGTGATCGAGGGTGGTAGCGCGGGCGGCCTGCTCATGGGCGCGGTCGTCAACCTGCGGCCGGATCTTTTCCGGGCCGTCCATACCGCGGTTCCGTTCGTGGACGTGATGAATACCATGATGGATGCATCGCTGCCGCTCACCGTGGGAGAGTATCTGGAGTGGGGCAACCCCAATGAGAAAGCCGCCTACGATTACATGAAGACCTACAGCCCGTACGACAATCTCGAAAAGCGCGCTTACCCGGCGATGCTCGTGACTACCAGCCTGAACGACAGTCAAGTAATGTACTGGGAGCCTGCAAAGTATGTGGCCCGCCTGCGCACAGTGAAGACCGATTCGCATCCCTTGTTGCTGAAAACCAAGATGGATCCGGCGGGCCATGGCGGAGCGTCCGGCCGTTACGACCGGTTGAAGGACCAGGCCTTCGAGTACGCCTGGCTGTTGAGTCAGGTGGGAATCACGAAATAGCCTCTCACAGTGACACAAACCCGAACGCCTTCACGATAATCCCGAAGATGCGTCGATCCGGCGGATAGCGGTGGGGAGGCGTGATGTGGAACTCGATTTTGACCGGCCCTGCTGGTCCGCGCGGTACGGACCAGCGCACTGTCTGACAACCGATCGTGCTGAAGTCGTGCCCGACAAAGGGCCGGCCATCAAGCCATATTCCGACTTTGACGGTCTTGTGGTTCGCAACCTGCCCGTCAGTGAAACAGGTCACCAGCTCAAAAACCCGCGCACCCTCGGGGCGGTATAGAACCGCCGTCGCATCCGGCTGCGTCCATCGGATATTGCCCTCCAGCCGGTACCAGCCGGAAACCAGTTGACCCGCCGGCAGAATGGAATCCATCACCACGTACGACGCCGGTTGTACCGTGTGAGGGTAGTGGACCACGTCCAGCCGGTTGAAGATGCGATTCCAGCGCAGCCACGCTGCGTCGCCTCTTTGAATGAGATCGTCTGCGCCGGGTTCGTCGATGTAGCGAACAGTGACCTCGCGCGTTAGGTAAACGCACTCTAAAGCTCCCGTCACGCCGGCAGGGCCGAATCCATCCGGAAGGTAATCCCAGACGAACAACCGCAGATCCGGATTCCTGCGCGCGTATTTTTGGAGCGCTGCTACGTAACCGTGATACTGCTGCTCCTGCCGTTCATTCGGCCGGCGCATCTCACGGAAGTGAACGAAGTCCCAGGGTATCCACAGCGCCAGGAAGGCAGCTGTCACCACGGCGCCTCGCCGGCTTTCGGCCAAGCTCGCCACAAGGATTGCAGCGCCGGTCAGCGGCACGTACCAATAGACCGCGAACAACCGTCCCGGCAGCACAAGCAGCGGCGCGATGAATGCGCACATGGTCACAACACCCAACCAGGCTTGCCGGCTGCGGATCACCAACGGCACCGCCAGCAGCAACAAGCCTGCGTAGGGCGCAAAGAAAAGCTGCGACGCGTAAAAGCCGAGGGTAGTTGACTGCGCTCCCCATCCGAGCTGCAATTCATATGCGTCCCGGCCCGGCCGCAGGATCAGCACCTGCAATCCGAACAGCGCCGAGACCGCGAAAAACGGAACCAGCCGTTTCCAGCGCTTGCCGCCGAACCACAGCTCATAGCAGGCCAGCGCCACGGGAAGCATGATGGCGAGTTCTTTCGACTTGTAGGCCAGCCACAGCGCCACCAGGCTTAGGATCCATCGGTCATAAACGTAGAGCACGAACGCAGCAAGTGAAAACGTGCCACAGAGAAGATCGAAGACGAACATTGGCTTCCACCAGGCGTCGATCAGCGCGGCATGAAAGCCGAAGAAGAACGCGCCGGCGGTAGCGGCAAGTGGTCCCAAACCCAGCTTGCGAATCAGCAGCCACACCAGCCAGACGTTCAACAGATGCAGCGCGTGCAGCGGAACCAGATACTTCGGAAAATCCAGGCCGGACGTGTTCATCATCACGTGATAGTAGAAGGCGCCGACCGGCCGGAAATTCGCTGTCGACATTTGCGGTGTGATTAGCCACTTCGCAAAATCCTGCAACGGCAGGACGCGCGCCCACCCCATGGTGTCGAAATCGTCGCTCTGGAAATAGCCTTTGTAAGCCGGGCGGTTCAGAACAAGAAACAGTGCCACGGCGGCCAGACACAAAGACCACCCTGCGCGCTTGGTCATTTCAAACATTGTATGTGGCGCCAGTGATCTCGCCTTTCGTGCGCATGCGAAACGTATAATAAATTGACCACCGCGGCATGACTTCCCGAACAATCCTGGTGGAACCCACCCACAGCGCCGATCTTTCTCCCATGGCGCGCGCGACATTAATCTCGCTCACGCTATTCACTCTCACGCATTTCATGATCGACGTTTACTCCGGGGCGCTGGGTGCATTGCAGCCGCTGCTGATCGGGCCGTTCCGCATGAATTTCACCCAGGCGGGAATTCTGGCGGGCGTCCTCTCGTTGTCCTCTTCCGTGTTACAGCCGGGTTGGGGGTATCTGGCCGACCGTTTCCATTCGCGCCTGTTCACAGCGCTCGCGCCTGCCGTAGCAGGCATCTTCATTGCCTCTCTGGGATGGGCCCCGAATTACGCGCTTCTATTGGTGATGGTGTTTGTGGGTGGCGCAGGCATCGCCTCGTTTCATCCGCATGCCGCTTCCAACGCCACCAACGGCATCACCCGGCATCGCGGCCGCGCTATGGCCATTTTCATTAGTGCCGGCACCGCGGGACTTGCCTTCGGGCCAACCTACTTTTCCGCAGTCTCAGGCCGCCTGGGTCTTCGCGGAACCTACTGGGCCGCGGCGCCCGGGGTGGCGCTTTCAATTTTTCTGCTCTTCTTCCTCCGCCCGCCTGCACGCGAGACACACGCGCCCCCGCGCTTCGATTGGCAGCCGCTCCGCGCCGTTCGCAAGCCGATGACTATCCTGTTCCTGCTCGTGTTCATCCGGTCGACGGTGCAAATCACCTTCACCCAATTCCTGCCGCTCTATCTGAGCACCCAGCGCGGCTATTCGCTTGCCAACTCGAGTCTGAATCTGACGCTCTACCTCGGCACAGGCGCGATCGGCGGCTTGGTGGGCGGCAATCTGGCTGACCGTTTCGGCGGTCGCAGCGTGATTATCATCTCGATGATCGGCTCAGTTCCCTTCCTCGCACTTTTCCTTTTTACTGGCGGCTGGATATCGAGCGTCTCCCTGGCGATTAGTGGCTTGATTCTCTTGTGCACCAACCCGGTGAACGTCGTCATCGCCCAGGAACTCGCGCCGTCTCAGATCAGCACGGTTTCCGCGCTCATGATGGGCTTCGCTTGGGGCACCGCCGGTTTGGTATTCATCCCGCTGACGGGATGGGTCTCGGACCTGTTCTCGATGCAAACGGCCTTCACCGCGCTGATGGCGTTTCCACTCCTGGGATTCCTGCTGGCGCTGAAGCTGCCGAAATGAATGGCGATCGTAGAACCGTTTGCCTCCTGAGCGGGGGCCTCGATTCCTCCACCACCCTCGCCCTCGCCCGCCGGGATGGCTTCGAGTGCTATGCGCTTTCATTCGACTACGGCCAGCGCCACCGCGTGGAACTCAAGGCCGCCGCGCGCGTCGCCAAGAGTCTGGGCACTGCACAGCATCTGGTAGTCCGCATCGATCTGCGCGTCTTCGGCGGTTCCGCGCTCACCAGCGACATCGACGTCCCCAAAGGCCGCGCGCCCGCTGAAATGACTGCCGATATTCCCGTCACCTATGTGCCTGCGCGAAACACCGTGTTCCTCTCATTCGCGCTCGCCTGGGCCGAGGTCCTGGGCGCTTCCGACATTTTCATTGGCGTGAACGCGCTCGATTATTCCGGCTATCCCGACTGCCGCCCCGAGTACATCGAAGCTTACGAACGTATGGCTAACCTCGCCACCAAGGCGGGCGTCGAGGGCCGCACGCACGTGAAAATTCACACCCCGTTGATCCGCCTGTCAAAAGCTGAGATCGTGAAACTGGGGACGGAATTGGGTATCGACTTCAGCCTGACGCACAGTTGCTACGATCCCGACGCCCGCGGCCGTCCTTGCGGCCAATGCGACTCCTGCCTACTGCGACGGAAAGGGTTTGAAGCAGCGGGAATAATAGATCCAGTAGGTTTGCTAGCACCTGGAACCTAACACCTGGCACCCGCCTTTCCCATGCTCATCGCCGAAATCTTCCACTCTCTGCAGGGCGAAGGCTCCCTCATCGGCGTGCCGTCCATCTTCATTCGCACCAGTGGCTGCAATCTCCGGTGTTCCTGGTGCGATACGCCGTATACGTCCTGGCAGCCCGAGGGCGAAAAGTATTCGCTCGATCAAATTCTCGAACAAGTAGCGGCTTACCCGGCCCGTCACGCCGTGGTCACTGGCGGCGAGCCCATGATCGCATCCGAGATCGTGCCGCTCACCGAGCGCTTGCGGGCACGCGGTCTGCACGTCACCATCGAGACCGCTGGCACGGTGTTCGCGCCAGTCGCGTGCGACCTCATGAGTATTAGCCCCAAGCTCGCCAATTCGACGCCCACGGGTTCCTGGGCCACTCAGCACGAGCGGCTCCGGTTCCACCCGGACGTGTTGCGGCGCCTGATCGAAAGCTACGAATACCAGCTCAAGTTTGTGGTCGCCCAGCCTGGCGATCTTGACGAGATCCGGCGCATGCTCGATCGACTCCCGGCTGACCGCGGCAAAGTCATTCTGATGCCCGAGGGAATCGAGCCCTCCATCCTTCGCGAGCGCGGAGCCTGGCTGGCCGAGCTGGCTAAGCGCGAGGGCTTCCGCTTCAGTCCGCGCCTGCACATCGAGCTGTGGGGCAACCGCCGAAGCGTGTAGCTTCCCCTACTGGCTACGGCAGCAGAGACAAAGCAATGCTTGAGGAAGTGCCGTCGAGACTGGCAACCAGAATCGCTGTGGACTTCGCTAGCACCGTGCCGGCTGACAACGTAAAAGAAGCGCTACTGGCGCCGGCCGGAATGCTGACGGACGAAGGTATGGTGACCTTGGCTGAATCCGACCCAAGCCCCAGGGCAACGCTCACCGCCTCGATCGCCGCGGACGTCAGAGTTACAGTACAGGTCGTTTTGCCAAGCGAGAGAATCGACGTTGCCTTACAAGACAGTTTAGAGATTTTGGCAGCCGGTCGAATCGTCAGTGTAGCGCCGCTTGCCGTCGCCGCCAGGGTCTTTGCCGTCCCGGAAACCGCCGTCAGGCCCGTAAGGCCGAGTGCGGACGACGCTGGTGCGAGCAAGGACACCGCAAAGTTCGCCGTAGCGAGCACACCGTTCGGAATGGATTTGGTATTGTCTCCCCAGATGATGCATCGCACCTGCCCGGTGCCGCTGGCACAGGATAGTGATTTCCCGGCCGAACTCAGGGCGGAACCGGCGGTGAGCTTCATGCCGCTCAACGTGCTCGTAGAATACGTGAGGGTCCACTCCAGGGCGCTGGGATCAGCACTGGAAGAGGATGAATTAATAGTGATGCTTGCCGAGCCGGCGCCGCCCGCAACCGCCGTCCCGGGCACAACGTTGATGCCAGTTTGGGCAAACGCCGCTGGAACCATCAGGAGAAACAAATATCGCCACGAATTCATCCGACAACACTCCTCATTACTCAAAATGTAGGTGGCTGTGAAGTGGAGCAGAGCGCGTGAACGTCAGTTCACGCCCTGTGGCGCGGTACTGAGTACCGTATTGAGGATAATATCTTAAGTTTCTGACAAATGCAATAACATTTCCCTTAATTAACGGATTAGCCGCAAAGTTTGCGAATGGCCGACTGTCCCACTACACTGGTCCTACTGAAACAAAATGGAAAATCCGACACTGGATCGAGAGGTCGTCGTCCTGCTCGCGGAACACGACCCGGATATTCGCATCATGCTGGAGAAGCTACTGAAGCAGGGCGGCTACGATTTACTAGTCGTCGAGGACGGGCAACAAGCGTTACAAAAATCCGAGGAACACAAAGGCCGGATCGATATCCTGGTGGCGGACATTCAAATGCCGGGTATGACTGGGGCGGATCTTGCCAAGGAGATGCGCCGCACCCGTCAGGACCTCAGAATCGTGTTGCTATCGCCTACGCTGCAAGGGCTTTTGGTGCTGGATTCGACTTGGCACTTCCTTCAGAAACCGTTCCTGCCTAAAGCGCTGCTCGAAAGAATTGTTGACGTAATCAAGAAGCCACCCGCGCCGAATACGGATCGGGGCGCGTAGCACAGAAGAGTCTACCGAATCACTTTCCCACCTACGACGGTGTGCACAACCTTGGTCTTCGGAATCTCTTCCGGATCAACGCGGAAAATGTCCTCCGACAACACCACCACGTCTGCCAGCTTACCTGCTTCCAGCGTCCCTTTCTCGCGCTCGTCGAATTCGGCGTAGGCGGAGCCGGCGGTGTACGCCCGCACAGCTTCTTCGAGCCTGATCTTCTGCTCGGGCACCCATCCGCGCGGATTCTTGCCGTCGGCCGTCTCTCGTGTCACGGCGCCGTAGATCCCGACGAGCGGATCGAGCGGCGCCACGGGCCAGTCGGTTCCGAAAGCGAGGCGCGCACCGGAATCGAGCAGCGACCGGAAAGCGTAGCTGGTCTTGATGCGCTGGGCGCCGATGCGTTTTTCCGCCCAGCGCCCATCGTCAATCGCGTGAGCCGGCTGCATGGAAGGAATCACACCGAGCTGGGCGAATCGCGGAATGTCCGAAGCCAGCAGGTGCTGCGCGTGCTCGATGCGGAAACGCCGGTCGCGCGGCCCGTTGTCTTTCTCCACGCCCTCGAAATATCCCAGCAACAAGTGATTCGCCTTGTCACCGATCGCGTGCACCGAGCATTGCAGGCCCGCTTTGTCGGCATCGCGGATATCTTTTTCCATCTTGCCCTCGGGCAGATTGTCGCTGGCCATCAGCCCCGCGGTGTTGGGCGCGTCGTTGAAGACGTCGAAAAACAGCGCCGTGGTCGAGCCCAGCGAGCCGTCCATGAACGCTTTGAGGCCGCCGAGCCGCAGCCACGAATCGCCCGGACCCATGCGCCCCACCAGCTCCGCCTGCCGCTTCCACTGGCTCATCGGTGTGCGCGAGTAAATGCGCACCGTCAGCCGGCCCGTATCGCGGAAACGTTGATACACCGGGTAGTGATCCCACAGCGTGATGTCCTGAATGGAGGTGACGCCCACGCGTGCGGCTTCTACGAGGCCAGCGCGCATGGCTTCGTCGTACTCGGCGTCCGTCGGCTTCGGCATCACCGCTTCGATGAGGTCTTGCGCGGCGTCCTTCATGACGCCGGTTGGCTCGCCTGTTCTCGGGTCCCGTACGATCATGCCGCCGGGCGGATCGTGAGTCTCTTTGCTGACACCGGCCAGCCGCAGCGCCACGGAATTTGCCAGGCCCATGTGGCCGTCGAGCCGTGAGACAAACACGGCATTCCGCGGTGTCACTGAGTCGATCAATTCACGCGTGGGCAGCGGCGCCCTAGGCCACAGCTCGTGGTCCCAGTTGCCGCCCGTGATCCAGCGGTTCGGGCCGAGCTTGCGCGCCTGCTCGCCGATCCTCCGTGCGAACTCCTGCTGGGTGCCCGCATCGCGCAAGTCGACCGACAGCAATTGAAAGCCGCCATCGATAAAGTGCGTGTGGTCGTCGATGAAGCCGGGCAGCGCCAATTTACCCTGAAGGTCGATCACACGCGTGCCGTTCGAGACGAGCTTCTGAATGTCGGCATTCGTACCCACCGCAATCAACCGCTCGCCGCGTGCAGCTACCGCTTCAGCCCAGGGTTGCCCCGCATTGCCCGTCCAGATGCGACCGTTGGTCAGAACGAGGTCTGCATTGGGCGTGGTCTGCGAAAACTCCTGCGCTACCAACTGCGACACGAATGGAATGATGTCCGTTTGCTTGCTATTGCCCACTGTGAACACTGCCAGAATATACTCTGCGCCGTTGGGCAGTCGAATATAGGCTGTGTCATGCCGTGTTTCCGACGTCCAGCCCGCCTTCGAGTAATACTGCGAGCCTGGCGGCAGCGATTTTCCCGAATACGCGGTCGCCTGATCGTCGGGATCATCGGATTTGACCCAAGGATCGCGATGCAGCAGGTTCAGCATCTCGCGCGTTCCCGCCGGTGACGCCGCAAGCGCCGTGACGATCTCATACCAGAGCCGTGCCACGGCATCCGTCGTCAACCTGTTGCGATTTTGGAAATCGCTCCCCAGCCCCTGCCGCTCGCGCCCGTACGGCCCTTCGCACCATGTCTTCTGATTGACGTTGATGTTTTCGTAGCCGAGCGACGCGAAGTAGCGGTTCATCAGGTTCCGCTTGTTTTGCCATTCGTGCATCGCGGCGTCATCCAGCTCCGGCCCGCTCGTCGTCCCCGTAAGCAAATCCACAACCTGCGCTGTGGCGTCGTTGGAGGAATCGAGGATCATGTCGTGCATCGCGCGCTCCAACTCCGGCGTCCGCGCGAGCGCACCGGTCTCGATGTGATGATGCGCGGCAGCCAGATAGAAGAGCTTGACGACACTCGCCGGATAAGTGGGCGCATCGCCTCGATAAGATCCGCGTGCGGGTTTGTTCGCATCGGCAAGATCGATCACCGTGATGGCGATCTTGTCTGCGGTCAGCCCGCCCTTGCCGAAGCGCTCCACCGCCGCGCTGGCCGTGGTGCGTACAAGCTTGTTTAGCTGCTCAGACGTGCGAAATGCTGGCTTATCAGCGGCCGGCAATAGCGCCGCGAACGTCACCAGGACGGATACATAAAGACTGCGCATAAGTTCCGGGATTGATTGTAGGACAGACGATCGAACGCCTGGGATTCCTCACGGCTTCAGCTGCCGCGTCTTCCACTCCGTCCGGAATCCCTGCGGCAAGTCCAGCTTGGCGCCCTTGAAAAAGAATACAGCTACTCCCGGCAGATCAGGCAAAAAGAGGCTTTCTTTGCGTTGTTTGCTTGAGCTGCCACCGCCGAGCAAACTTCTCGTCTCGTATTCGTCCTTAATCCCAAGCCTCTGCTCCACACCGGCGATGCGCTCGATGTCTACCGGGTCAGCGTAAAAACGGTACCGGATGCCTTGCACCTGCACTTCTGTGAACTCGAGTGCGACCACAAAATACGGAAACGGGTCCGTGTAGCGCTCCAAACGCCGGATCCGCCCGAGCACGGGTGAGCCCGCGGCGATTACTACCCTGTGCTTCAACATCAAGTCACCGTCGATAACGCCATCGATCACCGCGCCGACCGCCATATCGCCCGAAATCCCGTTGCGAAGCTTCACCGCAATCTGCAACCCCGTGGGCAGCGTTCGCAGCGTGTCGTCGACCGACGAGACTCCGAACCGCGGCGTTTCGTCAGCGGAGTCCGCGCCAAAGTTGATCGTGCTCTCCACCCCGAACGCGCGGCAGTGCGTGAACTCCATTCGATTGTGGTCGATTTCGCCAGTGAACTTGGCGATACGCAATTCCGCCGACTCAGGCAACAACACCACCACATGATCGCTTACACGGGTTGGTGCAAATTCAATGCTCGTCACCGCTTCGGTAATCGGCAGCGTAGGCGGAATATCGTCGGCAACCACTTCCAGCCGGACCACATCGTACGTTCGCGGATCCACCCAATACGAGCCGTGCATACCCACCGTGCCCGACCCTTCCACGATCTGAATTGTGTTCCTGCTCCACAACAGCGGCAGCCGATAGTCGTAGCGCGCCCGGCGGCGTCCGGCGATCTCTTCTTCCCCTTTGTATTCAACAGAGACGCTCGCGTTTAGCAAAGCGTCGGTCAGGTATCCCCCAAAAACTCCGGTGCCGATCATGCCGCTTCCCACGTAGCTGATGGGATTCTCTTCCGAGAATTTCCGGCCGCCCGGAGACGTAAAGAATTCCTTGTGGCCGTCGAAAAGAACCTCCAGGCGAACCGTATCGAGAGGCCGCATCTTGCCGGTGGGTGGCTGGTGCTCGCGCTGCACGGTCTCCAGGCAACTGATGTTTTCCAATCGCTGCAACTCTTCTTTGATGTGGTCCCTGGTCCGCGAAAGAACCAGCACTCCTGGCGGCAAATCCTGAGCAAAGCCCACCCCGGTCACCATCAAGCCGGCAAAAACGGGCAGCGCGGCACGCTTCATGGATCGGCCAGTGCCTCAATGCGATGATACCGCCCAGTCAGTCGTAGCGCAGGGACACGCGCTGTTTGCGGGTACCTGCGGCCGTTCTCCCCATTACACAGGGCATCGTAGCCTCTCAATCGAGCGACAATCAGGTGGCCGCATTCGTGGATTAGCAAGACCTCAGGTAGGCGGCCGACCCCATAAGTGTTAGCACTGGCCGCCGCAGAGCGCCCAACAGCATGAGAGTTCCGATTAGAAGTACAGACCAGTGAACATACCCGTCAACTCCCATGACCCGTATGAGCGAGTGAGCCGCCTCAACCTCATGATTTGGTTATCGTCGTGGCGCTCGCCCTACCCGCCACCCTCTACTCCCAGGCCCGCTTCGGCACTCCCCGATCCCGGTCCTTCACGCGGTCGTACAAATAGAAAGTCGAAACCGTGCCCAGCGATTCGTTATACAAACTCGTCTGCCCCAGCGCTTCCCGCAGATCTTCCTGAAAATCGTGGAGTGCTTTCAGTTCACTGGCCAGCGCCGGCTTGCGATGCCCGCTGGGCGTCAGGAAAAATTTCTGATATCCGCTGTCCGTCAAGGCGCCGGTCTCGCCGCCCACCAGCAGGCCCGCCGGCTCGACAACTCGCGCCGCTCCGTCCTCTAGATTCAGCACCACCGCGCAGCCATTGCGGCTGATCTTCACACCGCGCGTTACGGGCTTGACGTCAACCGTGAAACCGGCCTGCCGGACCCGCCCCAGCCGATCTTCAAACGTCAATTCCTTCGGGCGTTCGTGGCGGAAAAACATGTCTCTATTATAATTGCCCCCATGCCCTTCATCCTCTCGCTTGACGAAGGAACAACCAGCGCGCGTTCCGCTCTCTACGACGAGCAGGGCCGCCGCGTGGCCATGGAATCGGTCGCATTTGCGTGCCGCTATCCGCAGCCGGGATGGGTGGAGCAGGATGCGCTTGAAATCTGGCGCGCCCAGTTGGAATCCGCGCACACCGTCCTCACCCGGGCGCGTGTGGCCCCCGCCGACATCGTGGCCATCGGCATCACCAACCAGCGCGAGACCACCGTGGTTTGGGACCGCATCACCGGCGATCCCGTCGCTCTCGCCATCGTCTGGCAGTGCCGCCGCACCGCGGAATTTTGCACCAAGCTCGCGGCATCTCCCCAAGCGGGCGACATCGCGCGCAAAACCGGCCTCGTGATCGACGCCTATTTTTCCGCCAGCAAAATTCGCTGGATTCTCGAAAACGTTCCCGGCGTGCGCCGCCGCGCGGAGAAGGGCGATCTGCTCTTCGGCAACATCGACACCTGGCTGATTTGGAAGTTGACCAACGGCGCGGTTCACTCGACCGACGTCTCGAACGCCTCGCGCACCATGCTCATGAACCTTGCCACGGGCGATTGGGATGACGATCTCCTGCGCATTTTCGACGTGCCGCGTGCGATGCTTCCGCGCATCGTGCCATCGAGCGCTATCGCCGGCGAGACCGCGTCCGAGCATCTGGGCGCCCGCATTCCGATTGCGGGTATCGCCGGCGATCAGCAGGCCGCACTCGCCGGCCAAGCTTGTTTCCGCTCCGGGCTTTCAAAAAACACATACGGCACGGGCTGTTTCGCGTTGCTGCACACTGGCGGACGTGAGCCTGTCTCTAAGAACCGCCTGCTCGCCACGCGCGCCGCTTCCACCAACACCCAGCCCCAGTTCGCCATCGAAGGCAGCGTGTTCATCGCCGGTGCCGCGATCCAGTGGGTGCGCGACGAATTGAAAGCCATCGCCACCGCGGCCGAATCGGAAGCGGTCGCCACCTCCATTCCCGATAACGGCGGCGTCTACTTCGTCCCGGCGTTTGTCGGCCTGGGCGCTCCGCACTGGGATCCCGATGCTCGCGGTCTCATCACCGGCCTCACGCGCTCCACAGGACGCGCCCACATCGTGCGCGCCGCTCTCGAAAGCATCGCGTATCAGACCAGGGAACTGGTCGAAGCCATGCAAGCCGATTCCGGAGAAGAGTTGCGCGAGCTGCGCGTGGATGGCGGCGCTGCCGTCAACGACCACCTCATGCAGTTTCAGGCCGACATTCTCGGCAAGCCCCTCGTGCGCCCCGTCGACGTAGAAACAACCGCCCTCGGCGTCGCCTTTCTCGCCGGCCTCGCCACCGGATTCTGGAAGAGCCTTGCCGAAGTCGAAAGCTTCTGGCGCGCCGAGCGCCGCTTCGAGCCCCAGATGCCCGCCGCCACCCGCGACCGCTTGTTCGAGGGATGGAAGGCAGCCGTAGCCCGCGCACGGGCCTGATGCCCCGATGTGGCGCACGCTTCAGCGTGCTGCTGCCGGCTTCAGCCGGCAGTCCGAGAGAAACAGTCCACCCAGTGCACTTCGTTTTCAGCAAGAGGACGCGAAGGCGCTTGCCGCATATCTGTCCTGAAGGCGCCTGGTTGTTCGTTACCTGGCACCTGCATGGCAGTCTGCCTCGGGCACTATATCCTCCTCCGGGCAAGCGTTCGGCCGGAAAAGCTTTTGTCTGGATGGACCGCTATCTGGACACTACCCGGCTGGGACCGGCGTTTCTGCGGCGGCCGGAAGTTGCGGACTTGGTTGTCGCCACGCTACGGCGGGGTCTGGCCAAGCGGCTTTGCGATCTCCGTGCTTTTGTCGTAATGAGCAATCACGTTCACGTCTTGTTTCGTCCGCAACGGCCGGTCAGTCGTGTGCTCCAGTGGCTGAAAGGCACGACGGCTCGAGATGCCAACCGGATGCTGGCTCGGACCGGCAGGCCGTTTTGGCAGCGGGAATCCTACGATCACTGGGTGAGGGATGGGCGCGAGTTGGAGCGGATTGCGGCCTATGTAGAAAGCAATCCGGTGAAGGCCGGGCTGACGGTTGAGACATCGCAGTATCGGTGGTCCAGTGCTTGGGAGGCGGCGAACTGAAGTTCGCCGCCGCGCGCTGAAGCGCACGCCACAACGCAACGCTCAAGGAATCGGCGTCGCCGTCAGCTCGAGTTGCACCTGGTGCTTGCTTGTCAAATCATCAGACGAAAAAATCACAGTCGGCTTGCGCAGCGCCACGAGCACAATTGAACCCCACTTGTTCTGCCGCACGACTGGATAACTCGAAAGGGAGCTGGATTCCTGTAGGAGGCTGCTGATATCAGCGTTAATGAAGTGTTCAGTGCTTTTCAGGACACAAACGTAAAATTCCCTTAAGGATTGTAAAGAATAGGTTAAATCCCGTGCCCCTGCGCATCATCCGGACCCATTCTGACTTATTCTGAGCCGAACGGACTCGCAAATATGATGAAACGAACAATCGCGCTAACATCTTTGTGCCTATTCGCACTGGCGGCTTCGCGCTCTCTCGAAGCCAACGACGCTTATCTGGTGCGCTACCTGGTCTCGGATATCCCGGATCTTGCCGACCACACCGATCCCAACCTGCTCGGCGCTTGGGGTATTTCCGAATCGCCGACCAGCCCCTTCTGGGTTTCTGACGCCGGCTCTGGCTTCACCACGCTCTATAGCACCAACGGCACCCCGATCCCACTGGTCCCGGCGATCGCCCCTTCGAAAGCATCGGGAGCCTCATCGCCCGGATCGCCGACGGGCACGGTTTGGAATTCGTCGAACGGCGGGTTCGAGGTCGCCGCTGGCAAGGCTACGCCGTTTCTATTCGCGACATTCGACGGGACCATACAGGGTTGGAGCCCGGCGGTCGCCACTGGGCACACCCAAATCATGGTGGATAATTCCGCTTCGGGCGCAGAGTACTTCGGCCTCACCATGGCCCTGGACCCTGCCAGTTCAAACACCTATCTCTATGCCGCTAATTTTCATTCCGGGATGATCGACGTGTTCGACACTAACTACAACCGGATCGCCATCCCTGGCGGATTCAAAGATCCCTCCATCCCCCCAGGCTATGCTCCGTTCAACGTCCAGGCTCTCGGTGCCAACATCTACGTCGCCTATGCGCTGCAGAATGGAAACCAAAGCTTCTCTGTCAGCGGTCCAGGCCTTGGTTATGTGGATGTCTTCGCTCCCAATGGAGTTTTGATGCGGCAGCTAATCGCCAAGGGACCGCTCAACACCCCGTGGGGTCTGGCGATCGCTCCAACCGGCTTCGGCGACTTCACCGGCGATCTGCTGGTCGGCAATTTTGGCGACGGAACCATCAACGTCTTTAATCCCACCACTGGAGCTTTTGTTGCTCAACTGAACGATACCATTGGCGCTCCGATTTCGATTCCCAGTCTGTGGGCCCTGCAGGCTGGCAACGGCGCCAGCGGCGGCGAATCCGCTGCCATCTACTTCACCGCGGGAATTCCGGGCCCGGACAACGGTAACCATGGGCTGTTCGGCCGGCTCCACGCGAGCCCGCAGATTGCTGCCAATGGCGTGGCCAACGGCGCCGATCCCAAGGGTGCGATCGCGCCGAACACCTGGATTAGCATTACAGGACCGAACCTCGCGGAGACCACGCGAACTCAGAATGCCGGAGACACCCTGAACGGCAACCTGCCCGTGGAAATGGACGGCGTCAGGGTCACGGTGAACGGCGATCCCGCCTACATGTTTTACGTCAGCCCGACTCAACTCAACGTCCTCACCTCCACGGATCTGGCCACCGGTACCGCGCAGGTGCAGGTTAACAACAACGGCCTGATCAGCGCGAAGGCTCAGATTCAGGTGCAAGCGCTGGCGCCGGCGTTCTTCATTGGCGCTGATGGGAAGCACGTAATGGCGACTCATTCGGATGGATCCAGCGTTACCACCAAGAGCCCAGCCAGACCCGGTGAAACCATCACGCTTGACGGTACCGGTTTCGGGCCCACGAGCCCGTCGATTCCCAATGGAATGGTTATCACGACGCCCCTGGCCGTGGTCAACATGCCCACCATGATGTTCAGTGGGACGGCCATACCGGTTGCTTCCGCGAACCTGACCAGTGCCGGTCTGTACCAGATCGTGATTACAGTTCCCGCTACCGCCTCCAATGGGGACGCACCGGTGATGGCTCAGGTTGGCGGAGTGAATTCGCCAGTTGCTCTCCTTCCGGTTCAATATCCCCTTCCGGTTCAATAGTAGACGGAAAGCAGCTCCCGCAATGCACGAGGCGGGCAGAAATGCCCGCCTCAGGGAACCGAACCCCACCCTCCCGGCATCCAATCCAGTTGTATAGATCCTCATCGGACTGGTAAACTACGATCTTGCAACTAGATATGAAGTTCCTGCGCGCCCTCATCGGGTTTGCCCCTCTCGTCTTTATTCTCCGGGCCGACGCGTCGGCGGTCGCGCCACTATCGGTCGTCGATACTTACACTGCGGTTTCCAGTGCGCAAAACCAACGGCTGCGCGGCTCCTCGATGGAAGTGGATATCGAGGCCGCCCTGCCCAAGTTGAAGAAGCAAGGGCGGTTACACGCCTTGCGGCACATCTCGCGGCTGGGCCGCATTACCTACGAAATCCTTCATTTCGAAGGAGATAGCACCGTCAAGACCAATGTGATCGCGCGCTACCTGGCCGCCGATGTTCAGGCCCAGGCGAACGACGACTCTTCACTTGCCGTCACCCCGGCGAACTACAAATTCAAATATACCGGCATCATCAGCGATGCCGGGCGGCACGTCTATGTCTTTCATTTGACGCCGAGAAAGAAGCGCGTAGGGGCGTTCAAGGGCGAGTTGTGGCTGGACTCCGAGACCTGCCTGCCGGTGCGGGAATCGGGCCGCTGGGTGAAAAATCCATCACTTTTTGTGCGGCGGATCGATTTCGTCCGGGAGTACCATATTGAGAACGGGCTCGCGATTCCACGGCAAATCGAGAGCACGGTAGAAACACGGCTGGTAGGCAAAGCGGAGTTGACCATCCGCTTCCATGACGTTGCACTGTCCGGAAGTCCTTCGCTATCTGTAGAGGCCGGGTCGGGCCAGTAGCTCGGAGAGAACGGAAACCCATGCGAACACTGTTTCTGAATCCGCCTTCGTTTGAGAAGTTTGACGGCGGCGCCAGCTCGCGCTGGCCCGCGACCCGCGAGATCGAGTCCTATTGGTACCCGGTCTGGCTGTGCTATCCGGCTGGAATGCTGGCGGATAGCAAGGTTGTGGACGCTCCGCCGCACGGCATCTCGATCGAGCAGACCGTCACCATGGCCAAGGATTTCGAGCTTCTTGTGTTGTTCACCTCGGCGCCGGGATTCCAGGTGGATATCGAGATCGCGGGCATGATGAAGGATTCGAACCCAAAGCTCAAGGTCGCTTTCGTCGGGCCGCCCGTAACCATCGATCCCGAGAAAGCCTTGCGGAACAAGGCCATTGATTTCATTGTCCGCCGCGAGTTCGACTACCAGATTGCGGATTACGCAAAGGGGAAGCCTTTGGAAGAGCTTCCGAGCGTCAGTTTCCGCAAAGACGGCCGCATAGTGAACAATCCCGAGGGCGGCTACATCGAAGATCTGGATGCGCTTCCCTGGGTCACGAAGGTTTATAAGCGCGATCTGGACATCACGCGCTATAACGTTCCGTTCCTGCTTAACCCCTTTGTTTCGATGTACACGACGCGTGGCTGTCCGGCTATGTGCACCTTCTGTTTGTGGCCGCAGACGCATTCGGGCCATCGGTGGCGCCAGCGCTCCGTCGACGACGTAGTCAGCGAAGTGCGTTATGCGCTCGAGGCGCATCCCAACGCCAAGGAAATCTTCTTCGACGACGACACGTTTAACTACCAAAAAGGGCGGACCGTCGAGCTTTGCAAGAAGCTGGCGCCGCTGAATTTCACCTGGTCATGTAATTCCCGCGTCACAACCGACTACGACACATTGAAAGCCATGAAGGACGCCGGTTGCCGGCTCATGATTGTGGGGTATGAGTCCGGCGAGCAGCAGATCCTGAAGAACATCAAGAAGGGCGCGACCATCGACATGGCGATTCGGTTCACCGACAACGCCAAGAAGGTTGGCCTGACCATTCATGGCGACTTCATCATCGGACTTCCCGGTGAAACGCGAGAGAGCATCCGGAAGACGATCGATTTTGCCAAGCGATTGGATACAGAGACCATCCAGGTCTCGGTGGCGCATCCGTATCCGGGAACAGAATTCTACGATTACGTCAAGGAAAACGGACTGATCACCATCGACTCGCTGACCGATGATTCCGGGCATCAACTGCCCAACATCATCTACCCGGGCCTGGACCGGGCGGAATTGATGGACGCGGTCGAGCAGTTTTACGGCGAGTATTACTTCAGACCGAAGGTGATCTGGCGCGTAGTGCGGAAAGCCATTTTCAACGGCGAGGAGCGGCGAAGACTGACCAAGGAAGCTCGCGAATACCTGTCGCTGCGCTCCAAGCGGAAGCGGTTCATCAGCGATCAGAGAGAGGCAGCGACCGCAGCCGGCAGTGCTGGCGACTAGCTGTCCTCCTCCTCTCGTATGCCCACCGCATCGCCCGGCTCCAAGACACGCATCTTCACGGCGATCGTGGTAGCGACCAATGTTCTAGGAAATTCGTTTCTCAGCCGCGGTATGCAGTCGGTCGGCGAGTTGGTATCGCTATCGCCCATCCCTTACATTCGAGCACTGCTGAATCCATGGGTGGCATTAGGGACTTCCCTGCTCATTGTGTGGCTGCTATCGACGATGGCGCTACTGAGCTGGGCGGATCTCAGCTATGTGCTGCCGGTGACCTCCATGGCTTATGTACTGGTAGCTCTGGTGGGACGGTTCGTTCTGCATGAGGCTGTTTCATGGGCGCACTGGGCGGGCATTCTGTTGATCATGGCCGGAGTCGCGCTGGTCGGCAGCACCAATCCGAATACGGCCGGTAGACATAGCCAAGAGGTACGCACGTGAGGTGGTTGCTGGTTTGGATCATCGTGCTTGCCACAACGGCAGGGAATGTCTTGCAAGCTCTGGGCATGCGCCATCATGGGGAGATTCACGACTTCCACTTAGGTGCGCTGGGGCGAGTGGCGGCGGCCCTTGTGCAATCGCGTTACATCATTGCGTCGGTGGTGGCCATGGCGGTTTCGTTCTTTGCCTTCATGGCGCTGGTATCGATTGCGGAACTGAGCTTCGCCGTGCCGGCGACCGCGAGCACGTACATTCTGGAAACTATTCTTGCTAAGTACCTCCTCAAAGAGAACGTGGAGGCGAAGCGCTGGGCCGGAGTGCTGCTGGTGGCGGCCGGCGTGGGACTTCTGACGGTCTAGTGCCATACTTTGCATTTCCCGCCATTCTTGCGGGCATTTATCATCTGATTGCTCTCCTGGCGGCGCTGCGGCACGCGGGGGCGCGGAAGAATCAGGAGTCTGGATTTCACCCCGCCCTCTCCATTCTCAAGCCCGTGCACGGGCGTGATCCAAAGTTTTACGAAGCCATCCGCTCGCACGCGGTGCTCGATTACCCCGAGTACGAGATTCTGTTCGGTCTGAACGATCCGGACGACGCGGCGCGCGCGGATATTGCGCGGTTGGCCGCGGAGTTCCCGGAGCGCACGATCCGGCTGATCGAATGCCCGCCTAATATGCCTAACGCCAAGGTCGCATCAATGGCGGAGTTGGCGCGAGCGGCACGGTATCCGGTGCTGGTGATTAACGACAGCGACATCGTTGTGGAGCGGGATTATCTCCGTACTGTAGTGGCGCCGCTTGAGGATCCGCAGGCGGGTCTGGTTACGTGCCTCTATCGTGCTTCAGGAGAAAGTTGGCCGGCGCGGTGGGAGGCGCTGGGCATCGCGACCGATTTCGCTCCCAGCGTGCTGGTGGCGCGCGCAATCGGCATTGCCGAGTTCGCACTGGGTTCGACGATGGCGATCCGCGCCGCGGATCTGGAAAGAATCGGCGGGTTCGCGGCGATCGGAGACTATCTGGCCGACGATTACCAACTGGGCCTGCGGATTACGAGGCTGGGCTCCCGCATCGTACTGGCACCGGCGGTGGTGGAGACGCGGCTCTCGGACGACAGTTGGACCGCGGTCTGGAGGCACCAGGTGCGGTGGTCGCGGACGATTCGTGTGTCGCGCACGTCAGGCTATTTCGGTTACGTGATCACGAACGCGAGCGTGTGGGCGTTAGTGGCGGCGGCCGCGGGCGCGTGGCCGATTGCAGTTGCGGCGCTGGCGATGCGTCTCGTGGCCGGCGTCGTGACAGGCAGATTCGTACTTGGAGACCGGGATACCGTGCGGCTTTGGTGTCTGATTCCGTTCCGCGATCTTTGGGGATTTGGTGTTTGGGTCGCGGGGCTAGTTGGCTCCACGGTGGAATGGCGGGGGATCAGGCTGCGTTTGAACCGGGAAGGAAAGATCGTGCGGGAATAGGCAGGCGCCTGTTGTTTTGACGGCGCCAAAACCTACGTGAGACTCAATTTGTGGCGTGGGAATTGTCCGTCCATATGTAACTCCGAAATTCAATAAGAACCCACTTTCCGATAAGCGCACCTTTCGCGTCCCTATGGGAACCGAAGAGCACCTGGGCAGACAGCTACTGCTTCTTGAATAAGGAAGGCGGATTGTCGTAGCTGGCGTAGGATTCGCCCGGACAGCCGGGTTGGCGGTCGAAACTCACTTCGGACATCTTGAATCGATAGTCGCCCATATCTTCAACAAGAAAACAGACACCCAGAGGTTCAGGAAACTCCAGGTCCCCGACGGATCTCATTCCCACACCGACTTGTGTGATGCCGGGACGTTCCTTGCAAGGCTGCACGAACGCGTATTCGCCACCAACATAGTCCGCGTGCAGAAACTTGTGCCACTTCGCCACCGAAGCCGACGACCGAGACTGCATTTCGCTCCAAGATCGCGTGAGCCACTCGTGAACGAAATCCTGCGGCTGGAGGGCTACAGGGTCGATCCGTTCAGTGCCTGCGCTAATGCGGTAGTGCATGACATAGGTCCGCCGGAACCCACCCTCCATGGCCTCTGCCGTCAATTCCAACAGAAGTTCATCAGGAGTGATTTTCACGTGCACGTCCTCATCGATCACAAAGGTGTGAATGTCGGAAAGCACAGTCACAGCGTGGTCAGCCTCGGGGCTAAGGCGAATGACCCGGTATTCGAGGCCGTCCCATACGGAGGCACACTGCACTCCGTACCACGAAAGGTATAACACACGATTCCCCGCCGGGTCAGGAGCCGAGAATCTTGTGTCCAAGCCGTCGTTGCCCCAGTTGCTGCTCCCGTTTGCGTCGAGCACACGCTCCCGTCCAGTCGAGGTGAAGCGATAGAGATGGAAAGTAACGTCGGAACCGCAAGGAACCGAAATGCCTGATTGAACGGCCACTACGTTGGGGTACTCGACTGGGCGAGAGACCTTCAGCATAGAGACATGTCCCACAACTGCATCCGGGTTCTCTGGCTGAAACACGGCGGCCCGCCGGAGTTCCGATGTCAGTTGCGCCTCCATGGTGGGAAGAGCTGCTCCCAGCGTCGAAATATTGGCGGGAAGCCTCGACTCGATCCAGTCGCGGAGACGATTCTCCAGTTCTGTCCAGTCCGGGCGCGTCAACCTGCCGAAATGATCCTCGTATGGGTTTGCATTGGGGGTAAGTTCGCGCAACCGGGTAGATTCGGCAATCAGCCTATTCAGCTCTCCGTGATCGGCCCAGAGGACCAGCGGTGCAGTAATCAAAACGCCACAGAACCAGAGTTTGGCCATGTGAACAAACAACATTGTATCCCGATGATTGCTGTCCGCACGGTCGCGCCCGGCTGATAAAACGGGATTACCGGAAACTGGCGGGAACCGTTTGTCGAATAGTTGCCTTCCGGTCAATGGGTTCCATTAGGTCGTCTGGGCCGAGGCCGAGGTTGTGGTGAGGCGACCGATGGTTTAGAGGGAGCAGCCAACCGTTGTTCGCCTACGGCCGCTTCGCTGCGGCTTCCACTTGCATCAGAATCTGATCGAGCGCGCCACGATCGAAGATGCGGCCGCGAGCCAAAACGGCACTGATTTTCTGGGTGTTGCGAATGTCTTCGAGTGGGTTGGCGGCCAGCAACACCAAGTCAGCGACCTTGCCGGATTCGATCGAACCTAAGCTGGATTGCATCCCAAGAAACTTGGCCGGATTGCTGGTGGCTGTTTGGAGCGATTCCATCGGCGTGAAACCGGCTTCGACAAAATTGGCCAGTTCATCGTGCAAGCTGAAGCCCGGCATGATGTACACGCCCGGGGCCGTGTCGGTCCCTGCCATGAAGGGCACGCCGGCATGATGTAGCGCACCGGCTATTTGCAGATTGCGCGCGAAGTATTCTTGACGTAATGCCAGAGGGTCGCGTAAAAGGTCAGGCATCATCTCATCGGTAAAGCGGCGCCATGAGACGTCGCGCCAATAGGCTGGCACGTACTTGTCGAGGGGCTGATGCTTCAGGTCGCGCTGGTCGAGGAATTCTCCGCCGCGCTGCCAGGCCAGAGTGGGCACTTGCCAGGTCTGGTTTTGCGCGAGCAATTTGGAGAGCGCGTCACACCGTTGCTTATCCTGCGTGGCGAGCAGCATCTTCAGGTTGCCTTCACCCTTGATGAACTTGTCCTCTTCCGTGGAGCAGCCTTCGAAAATGCCCATCAGGTGCTCGATACTGCTCTGCCCAGCCGCGACAACTTCCCGAAGACGAACTTTGTCGGGGACGTGGCCGACTAGGGGCAAGCCCCGCTTGTGAGCTTCCGCCGCAGCGGCAAGATAAGCATCGCGCGAAATCACAGACTGGACTTTGATGAAGTCCACCCCCTGCTTCTTCAGTGAGTCGACGGCGGCGATCGCATCGGCCGCAGTAGTGACGTGGATGGAACTGGGGAAGCGCAGTTTGCCCTCGGGCAGATATCCATCCAGCATGGGGCCCGAAATGACCATGCGAGGACCGACGATGTGGCCGCTCGCGATTTCTTTGCGCCACGCCATGAGAACCGGAACATCTCCGCCCATATCGCGCACCCCGGTGACACCATTAGCGATGAAAAGCGGCAGGATGATGTCGCGTCCACCGGGAAACCAATCGCCAAAGGCGGTGTGCACATGCATGTCCCAAAGGCCTGGAATGAGATATTGCCCGGTGGCATCGATAACATGGGCGTTCTTCGGCAGCTGGACCTCGGCGGCATCAGCAACGGATGTGATGTGATCGCCGGTGACAACCACTGTCCGGTTGGCCTGAACCTGTGAAGTGCCCGGATTGATGACGGTCACATGAGTAATCACAATCCAGGCCGATGAGGCGCTGTGCTGCGCAATGTCAGCTGGCGCGGGTACCTGACAGAACGCCGTCACCCCAGCGAGCCAGAATGTAGCAACAATGCGCATTGCTAGAGCGTACTATGAATCATCGGCAGCGACCGAACACGCATCCGACCGCCACTTTTCTATTGCATTCCCATAGGACCTAACCCCATACTTGTATGGGGGACCAATAGAAGTCCATGGATGACAAGACCGATATCTGGCAGGGCACGCTTGCTCTGATGGTGCTGAAGACACTGGAGGCGATGGGGCCGCTGCACGGATACGGGATCGCCCGGCGCATCGAGCAGACCAGCGGCGACCGGTTGGCGATCAACTACGGGACGGTCTATCCGGCCCTGCTGAAGCTGGAGCAGGAGGGATTCATCGCCTCCGAATGGGGAGTTTCGGACAACAATCGCAAGGCGAAATACTACCGGCTCACGCGCGCGGGCCGGAATCAGGTGAAGAAAGAAGCGCGGCAGTGGGAAGAGACCAGCGCGATCATTGCACGGTTTCTTACGCCCGGGGAAGCCTCATGAGGCGATTGCGGGCGTTCTTTCTCAGGCTGGCCGGATGGCGCGGCCGGGCCCGGCGCGAACGGGAGCTGGCCGCGGAGTTTGAATCGCATCTGGCGATGCACATCGAGGACAATATGCGCGCAGGGATGAGCGCGGAAGAGGCGCGGCGAGCGGCGCTCGTGAAATTCGGCGGGATGGAATCGACCAAAGAATCGATGCGCGACGGCTGGACGCTGGTGTGGCTGGAAACGGCGTGGCAGGATGTGCGATATGCACTTCGCGGGCTCAGCCGCAGCCCGGCGTTTGCCATCACAGCGATTCTTTCTCTGACGCTCGGCTTGGGATCGGGCCTGGCGATTTTCACGGTAGCGGACCATTTGCTGCTACGGCCGCTGCCCTTTCGTGATGCATCGCAGTTGGTCATGATCTGGGAGGCCAGCCGGGTGCAAGGATACGACCACAATGTTGTCTCACCCGGAAACTATTTCGATTGGAAAACGCAGAGTGGTGTTTTTGAGGGGATGGCGGGATTGCGGGACAGCCGCTCGGTCCTGATCGACGGAGATCGTGCCGAAGAGTTCGGCAAGCAGAGCATCACCGCGGATTTCCTGCCGCTGCTGGGAGTGCAGCCGATTCGCGGCCGGCGGTTCACGGCGAAAGAGGATTTGGCGGCGGCGCACGACGATTCGCTTCTGTTGATCAGCTACCGGCTATGGCAGAACTGGTATGGCGGCGATGAGCAAGTGATCGGACGCAAGGTGCAGATCAACTCAACGCCGCGAACGATCATCGGGGTGCTGCCGCGCGGGTTTTACTTCAGGGACCGCGACGTGGATCTTTGGGAGCCTCTCGGTCTCGATCCAGGGTATGACTATCGCGGCAAAGAGGGCCGATGGATGCTGTGCGTAGCGCGTATGAATCCGGGCGTCAGCTACGGCACGGCGCAGGCGCGGCTGAGGGCGCTGGCGCAGCGGCTGGAAGCGGCATTCCCTACATTCAATAAAAACTGGACAGCGGACGTGGAGCCGCTGCGCGATTCGATGTTGGGTCAGGCCAGATCCGCGCTCGTGGTGCTGCTCGGCGCCGTCGGACTGCTGCTGGCGGCCGCCTGCGCGAACGTTGCCAACTTGCTGCTGGCGCGTTACAGCGCCCGGCGGCGGGAGATGGCGGTGCGGGCGTCGATGGGGGCGGGGCGCTGGCGCATTGTTCGCCAATTACTGATGGAAAGCATGCTCCTCGCGCTATCCGGCTGTGTCACGGGCATGGTGCTGGCGCGGTGGATCGTGAATGGGTTGGTAGCGCTGGCGCCGGTGGATCTGACAAAAGCGACGGACCTCCAGTTTGACCTGAGAATTCTTCTGTTCGCGGCGGTGCTTTCGGTACTGACGGGCGTGATTTTCGGCTTGGCGCCGGCGGTGATTGTCTCCGGAGGCAATCTCAGCGGCGCGCTCCGCGACGGTACACGGTCGGTGACGGGCGGAAGTAACTTCCGCGCATGGCTCGTGGGTGTGGAGGTTGCGATATCGGTTGTGCTGCTGGCGGGCGCGATGCTGCTGTTTCGAAGCCTGGTGGGTTTGCAGGAGCTGAATCCGGGCCTGGATCCTTCGAATATCCTTACGTTCCGCGTCCCGCTGCCTGCCGCGCGGTATAAGAATTCGGAACGCACACAGTTTTTCCGGAGTGCGATTGAGCAGATTGAGCGGTTGCAGGGCGTGCACTCGGCGGCGGTGATGAACTACCTGCCGTTCAACGGTCAGGGATTTGGGACCTGGGTCCGGTTTGAAGGCCGCCCGCCCGCGAAGCCAGGTGAGGAGTTGGATGCGACGGTGCGGAGCGTCATGCCAGGGTATTTCCGGACGTTGGGGATTCCTTTGAAGCAGGGCCGCGACTTCACAGCGCTTGACGACACGGAAGCAAGCCCTTACCGTTTCATCGTCAACGAGGCATTCGTGCGCCGCTATATGCGTGGGGAACAGCCGCTCGGAAAGAAGATTCGGGTCCTGATGGACGCGGAGAACCCATTTGGGGAGATCGTTGGCGTGGCGGGCGATGTGAGGGAATGGTCGATCGACACAGAGCCTATGCCGACGGTGTACTACGTCTACTCTCACCTGAGTTTCACGTTTATGACCTTTGCGGTGCGCACGGAGCGGAATCCGCTCAGCTACGCGGAGCCAGTGCGGCGCATCGTCCGTGGGCTAGATCCTTTGCAGCCGATTGCCGATGTTCAAACCATGGATGTTATTCTCGGCGAGAATTCCGCACGGCTGAAATTCAGCGCAGTGCTGCTGGCGGGGTTCTCGATTTCGGCGCTCGCTCTGGCTGCGGTGGGGATTTACGGCGTGCTCGCGTACTCGGTTTCGCAGCGCACGAGAGAAATCGGCGTGCGCGTGGCTCTGGGCGCGGAACCGGGGCGCGTGGTCTCACTGGTGGTGGGATCGGTTGCGCGGCTGGTGATCGGCGGAACGATCGTGGGCCTCGGGGGGGCGCTGGCGCTCACCGGATTACTCAAGAGCTTGCTCTACGGGGTCGGGCCACGCGATCCGTGGACGTTCGTTGGCGCGCCGGCGATTCTGCTGGCGGCGGCTCTGGTAGCCGCCTATGTTCCCGCGCGGCGGGCGGCGCGATTGGATCCGATGCAGGCGTTGCGGACGGAGTAGCGGCCGCGGTCTAGTCCACGTGCAAGATGCCCCGCCGAATCGCGATGGTTACCGCCTGCGTACGGTCGGCGGCCTTGAGTTTGCCCAGAATGGTTTGAATCTGATTCTTCACCGTGCCGCTGGCCGTGCCTAGACGGTCGGCGATTTCTTTGTTACCTAAGCCCTCGGCAACCCAACCGAGGACTTCGGTCTCGCGCGGCGTCAGGGCGATTTGCGGGAAGTGCTCGCTCAACCGCTCGGAAACCTCGGACGGGATGAGCCGCTTACCGGAATGCACCCGGCGAATTGCCCGCAGCACCTCGGTATGCACCATCTCCTTGAGCAGATACCCGCGAACGCCGGCGTCTAGGGCGCGATAGATCTCCTGGTCGCCATCGTAGCTGGTCAGGGCAATGATGCGGGCATCGGGGCATTCCTGAAGAATGATCTTGGTTGCGGCGACGCCGTCCAGCTCGGGCATGTGGAGATCCAGCAGCACGACGTCGGGCTTGTGAGTGCGAAACAACTCGACGGCTTCGCGGCCGTTGGATGCCTCGGCCACCAGCAGCGTGTCCGCTTCGTTCGCTAGGATCGACGCGATGCCTTTGCGGATCAAGGGATGATCGTCGGCGCAAAGCACGCGAATGGGCGATCCTGGTTGCTCTTCCGCCATCTACGCTTCCACAGTGCCGTTTTTGTGGGCAGGCAGCACGACGCGCACCGTGGTGCCTTCGCCAGGCGCGCTTTCCACCTGGAGCCGCGCTCCGATCTGCGTCGCTCGCTCCCTCATTCCCGTGAGCCCATAGTGGCCCGGCGCGGAATAAACACCATTGCCGTCAGGCAAGCCCGAACCATCATCCCTGACTAATAGACGTACTGCATCCGGCTCCGATTGCAACGCCACTTCAATGGTATGGGCGCCGGAGTGCTTCACCGAGTTGGTCACTGCCTCCTGCGCAATGCGCAGCAGGTTGTATTCGGCCTCCGCCCCGAGGTTTGAAGGTCCTTCATCCAGTTCCAGGCGCAGGCGGATGTCGCCGGTTTCGGTGATCTGGCGCGCCGCGTCAGCGATGGCCGATGAAAGCCCTGATTTCGTTCCGCTCGGGCTGCGCAGCCCCGCCACGGATCGGCGGGCTTCCCGCAGTGAGGCGCCTGCATCCTGGACAATCTCCTCCAGTACCTTCCGATCCTCGGAGCCCGGCCAACGAGCGGCCAGCGCCTGCATCTGCATGGTGACGCCCGAAAATCCCTGGATCAAGGTATCGTGCAGTTCACGCGCGATGCGATTCCTCTCCGCCAGGATAATCTGGAAATGCTTCTTGAGCGCCCGAATCCGTACCTGATAAACGAGCCATGCGGCGAGGCCCAGCGCCGCCACCACCATCGGCCAGAACCAGGCCCGCTGGTAGTAATAAGGAGCAAGCGTGAAAGCCACCGTGCTTCCGGCGTCATTACAGGTCCCGTCCACATTACAGGCCGTCACACGAAAGCGGTACGTGCCCGGAGGGAGATTGGCGTAGTACGCCTCGCGCCTGGTGCCGGCATCGATCCAGTTCTTGTCAAAGCCCTCGAGCTTATGCCGGAATGTAATGCGGCCTGGCAGCCGGTAACTCAGCCCGGTGTATCGAAACTCGATGTTTTTCTGGTCCGGCGCGAGTTGATTGAGGTCCGCGGGCCGCTCGCTTTGGCCGTTGACGGTCACTTCCTCGATGACCACTTCGGGCGCCTGGAGCTTGCGCAGCAGGTTTTTCGGATCAATGACCAGTAGGCCGCGGATGGTCGAAAACCACAGGCTGCCGTCCCGCATCGTCCAGGCGGCCGGCTGCACTCCGGCTTTGCACTCGATGGTGCGCAACACGTCGGTCGGGCTGTACGGCGTGCTTTGGAAATTGGGGATTTGCCCGGCTGCAAAACGCAGCAGATCGGAGCGGCTGACACCGAAAATGCCTTTACTACACGCCATCCAAAGACGATCTTGTGCGTCGCGCGCAATGCCGTAGACCTCGTCGTCGAACAGGCCGTTCTTCACCGTGTAGCGGAACAGTTTTCCATCCTTCCACAGAAGCAGCCCGCTTCCGAGCGTTCCCATCCACAGCGAACCTTCCGGACCCTGGTATAACGCATCCACATCCCGTAGCGGGATGCCGTCGGGTGCGAACTCGCGTAGTTGCCCATTTTCCAGGACGCGTAGGCCGCCTTCCCCGGCCACGAAAAGACGCCCGGCGCTGTCTTCGCCGATCGCCAGAATGGAAAGCCCCGCCGTCTTTCCTACCGGATGGCTCAGCCGCCCGTCCTGAAGCCCAGCAAGACCGCCGGAGGTCCCGATCCAGAGTGTCCCCCGATGATCGCGGAACAGGCACTGCACGCGGCCAGCGGGCAAACCACTTGACGGCGTAAACGTCTCCGCCACACGGCCTTCCCGCAGCCTGTTCAGCCCGCCGCCAGTCCCGACCCACAAATCGCCACGGGCGTCTTCGGCGAGGGCGTAGATCGAGTTGGAAAGCAAACCCTCTTTGGTGGTCACCACTGAGACGCGGCGTCCGTCAAACCGCCCCAAGCCGGCATCCAGCGTACCAACCCAAATCGTGCCGCGATGGTCTTGCAGAACAGGCCCCGTCTCGTTGCTGGGCAAGCCTTCACTAGCCGTAAAAGGAATCGCGCGCCCTTCCAGGAACTGGTTCAGCCCGTGCTTGGTCCCGACCCAGAGATCGCCTTCCCGGTCCTCATACACAGCGAATACAGTGCTTTGCGACAGTCCCTGGTTGGTGCGAAAGCTCTCCGACTCGCCCTTGCGCATCCGGCTGAAGCCGTTCTTGGTCCCGATCCACAAGCTTCCATCGCTGCTTTCGGCGAGCGAGAAAATACTGTTGTCCGCCAGGCCGTCCTTTACGGTGAGCAGATGTTGTTGGCCAGCTTTCAGACGGATCAATCCGTTCGTCGTTCCCACCCAAATCGTCCCGTCGTTCGAGGAAAGCAGGGTGCGCACGCTCCCGTATTCGGGCAGGCATTTGAGCGGCTGGATGCGGAACGTTTTGCCGTTCCAGTAGCCCAGGCGCGAATGCTCACCGGCGAGCCACAACGTGCCGTCTGGCGCCTCGGTGGCGGCGAAGATGGCGCCTGCTGGAAGTCCCTGCGCTGGTCCGTACGCCACGGCTTTGTCGCCAGTAATGCGGGCCATTCCTTGCGATGTACAGACCCAGAGGTCGCCATTTCGGGCGGGAACCAGGCAGTGCACGCCGTCCGACGGCAAACCTTCGGCCGACGAAAACCGCTGCACGATGCCGTCGCGGAGCCGGAACAGGCCGGCGTCGCTCGAGCCGATCCACAGATTGTTCTGCCGGTCCTCGAACAGGTTTCCCACCCAGGCGTTCTTCAACCCGGGCACGTTCGGGTTATCGAACGAGGTAAAGCGCACGCCATCGAACCGTACCAGTCCCGTCTGCGTTCCCAGCCACAAGTAGCCGTCATGTGTTTGCCAGATAGAGTAAATGGCGGCTTGCGGCAGGCCTTGCGTCACCTGCCAGATGCGATGAATGTACTGCGTGAGTGCAAGGGACGGATCGAGGCCGTAAACCGGCGCGAGCGCGGCCAAGGCCGCACTGAGCCACACCAGCACTCGGAGAAGCCGGCGCATCATCCTGTCCACTGCTTCCATTTTACGATTCCTGAGTCTCAAACGGCTGGCCCCGAGGCATGATAGGCTGCGTTTTGTGCGCCTCCCAAAGACTTTCGCCTTCGTCCTGCTATCTACTCCACTATCCTTCTCCGCCGAACCTTCGGGAGAAATAGACGGCAAAAACTTCCGCATTGAGTTCGACAAATCCATGCACAGTCGCGTCGTCGCAAAGTTTGCCGGCAACGAAATCCCGATAGGCGATTTCGCACCGAGCGAGTTCCTCATCGTCAATGGCAAGCCCGTCCTGGATTTCGCTTTCGGCGAGGCGATGTACGAGGCAATGGGCATACGGCGCGCTCGTCTAAGCGGTACAGCGCCCTCATTGAAGAAAACAATCTTTGTTGATTGGAGTGAGTTCGACCCCAGGATCGCCATCTTTCAAGTCGAATACACCAACACCGGCCCCCGGGACCTCCACATCTCCTCCTGGACCAACAACGCCTACTCCATCTCCGGCAAAGCCTTCTGGTCCTATCAGAGCGGCTCTTACGAAAAGCGACCGGACTGGGTCGTCCCGCTCAAGCCCGGCTTCCACCAGGACAATTTCATGGGCATGAACGCCAGCGATTACGGCGGTGGCACGCCCGTTTCCGACGTTTGGCGCCGTGACGTGGGAATCGCTGTTGGCCACCTGGAAATGTCGCCGAAGCTGGTCTCGGTGCCCGTAGCCATGCCGGACGCCGAGCACGCCACCCTCGCCGTCACATATAAGAAAGATCAAGTCCTCAAGCCCGGCGAAACTTTAAAGACCTTTCGGACGTTCGTCGTCGTGCACCAGGGCGACTACTTCCAAGCGCTCGTGGACTACAGTCACGCCATGCAGCAGAACGGCGTGAAATTCAACCCAGCCCCCGAGAGCGCCTTCCAGCCCATCTGGTGCGCCTGGGGTTTCGAGCGCCATTTCAAAGTCAGCCAGATCATCAACGCGCTGCCGACAGTGAAGAGAGTCGGCTTCAACTGGGTCGGCGTGGATTATGGCTGGGAGACCGTCGACGGTGACTGGGCTCTCGCACCCGACAAATTTCCCCATGGCGACGCCGACATGAAATCCCTAGTGGATAAAATCCACGCCGAGGGCTTCCGCGCGCAGCTCTGGTGGCTGCCTTTGGGTACACGGCCCGAAGCGGAGCTGGCCCGCAAGCATCCCGAGTTCCTGCTGCTGAATGCCAACGGCTCGAAGGAGAAGATCTCCTTCTTCGATGATTACTATCTTTGCCCGGCTGTTCCCGAAGTCGTCGAGTACTACCGGAAGCTAGTCGTCAAGATCATCCGGGATTGGGGCTACGACGGCTTGAAGCTCGACGGCATGCACATGAATGGGGCACCGCCCTGCTACAACCCCGCCCACCACCATACGCGGCCGGAGGATTCCGTCGAGGCCATGCCGCTGTTTTTCAAAATGATTTACGACACTGCCCGCAGCATCAAGCCCGACGTGCTGGTCGAGTGGTGCCCTTGCGGCACCGCGGCGAATTTCTTCACTCTGCCATATATCAATATGAGTGTGGCCTCCGATCCCGAAAGTTCATTCCAGGTGCGCTCCAAAGCCAAAACGCTCAAAGCGCTTCACGGAGACGCCACGGCCTATTTCGGCGACCACGTGGAGTTGAGCACAGGCCACGACGATTTCGCCTCAACCATCGGTGTCGGCGGCGTTGTGGGATCCGAGTTCACCTGGCCCCCCAACTCGGCCGGCCGCAATCGCGACGATCTCACGCCCGCTAAGGAACAGATCTGGACGAAATGGGTCGCCATCTATAAAGACAAGATGCTTTCGCGCGGCGAATACTTGGGCGGTCTCTACGACATCGGCTTCGACCGTCCGGAAGCGCACGCCATCCGCAAGCCCGGCGCCATGTATTACGCGTTCTACGCTCCTGATTGGACTGGCAAGGTCGAGCTAAGGGGACTCGATAACCGCGCCTATCGCGTTACCGATTACGAGAACGGAAAAGATCTCGGAACTGTGCGCGGCCCCACGGCGCTGCTAGATATCTCATTCCACAAGCATTTACTGCTGGAAGCCAAGCCGGCAAGTGAATGAACTTTAACTGCGCGTTCAGAGAATCTACAGAATCAGAATCGTCTCTCATAGTGAGGGCGATGATGAAGCCCCAGAAAGAGAAGGATACACACATGAAGAAATTTTCAGCTTTGATGATCGGGGCTGCGATGGTTCTCGGCACGGCGTTTGCCGCCCAGGAGGCTGCTAAGGCTCCCGAGAAAACCGCCACCACCACCAGCAAGGTCAGCAAGAAACACAGCAAGAAGAGCAACAAAAAGAGCGCGAAGAAGGTCGCTGCTTCCACTGCGGCCACGACTCCTACCCCAGCGCCTGCAAAGTAACAACCCTGCCAAAAAGGTTTGGCAGGCTCGCGAGGTCTGCCAAACCTCCTTTTTTGCCCCGGCCGTTTTCTGTCTTACCCCCTCTCGATTTCTGTTTGAACTTGCGGTAACGTTGCAGATGCCATGCCACGACCCAGTTCCTTTGCCCAGGTGGAAATCGAGACTGGCGAGAAGCGCCAGAAGATTGAGCAGCCGGAACCGGATGCGCCGTTCCATATAGCGGTTCTAGGCGATTTTAGCGGCCGGGAAAATCGCGGTGCGCTGGATGCCAAGCTCCAGGGCCGCAAGCCTTTCCTCATCGATCGCGACAATTTTGACGATGTGCTCGCCCAGCTCGCACCGGAGCTGCATTTGCCTCTGGGCGGCTCCGGCGGCCCGCCTGTCCCGCTTCGTTTTCGGGAGCTGGAGGATTTCCATCCCGACCGCATCTTCGAGGGACTCAAGATCTTCCAAGCGCTCCGCGAAACTCGCGAGCGGTTGCATGATCCTACGCGATACGACGCTGCCGCGGCCCAAGTACGATCCTGGTCGGGCGCAGTCGAGACGCCGCAAGCTCCGCCAGCCAAGCCTGCTCCGGATATCGCGCGTCTTTCCGCGAGCGAGCTGTTTGAGCAGACACTCAGTGCCACCGAAGCGCGCAGCGGCGGCGCCAGCCCGGCGCGTGCCATGGATGATTTCCAGGCGTTGCTGCGCGATATCGTCGCACCCTACGTTGAGCCGAAACCCGACCCGCAAAAGCCGGAACTGGTGGCGCAAGTCGATGCCGCCATCAGCGGACAGATGCGCGCTTTGCTGCATCATCCGCAGTTTCAGGCGCTCGAATCCGCTTGGCGTGCCTTATTTTTCCTGGTCCGGCGCCTTTCGACGGACACCAACTTGAAGATCTATCTGCTGGATATTGCCAAGCCCGAGCTGGCTACCGACATGGTGGCCACCTACGAGCGCCTGATCGAACATACACCGCGTGAGGAGCCCTGGGCTGTGCTCGCAGGTAACTACACTTTCGATCAAACCGACGATGATGTTCGCCTGCTGGGCCGCATGGCTGCCGTGGCCAAGCATGCACGCGCTCCGTTCCTGGCGGGCGCCTCGCCGGCGATTTTTGGATGCAACTCGCTCGGTGAGACTCCCGAGCCGCGGCGCTGGCGGACCGTCGATAAAGATTCCTGGAACGCACTGCGCCGCATCCCGCAGGCAACCTGGATCGGCCTGGCGCTCCCCCGCTTCCTGCTGCGGCTTCCTTACGGCAAGCAGACGAACTCCACGGAACATTTCGCTTTCGAGGAGTTCGGCAACCCGCCGCGGCATGAAGATTACCTCTGGGGAAATCCGGGTTTGGCCTGCACGTATTTATTGGGAGAGGCGTTCTCTGAATCGGGATGGGATCTGCGTCCCGGCGAAGTGGGCGAAATCAGCGGGCTGCCTCTCTACGTGCATCGTGCCGATGGCGAATCGCACCTCAAGCCCTGCGCCGAGGCGCTGCTTACCGAACAGGCAGCCGAAACCATTCTCGATCATGGCCTGATGCCGCTCCTTTCCATCAAAGGCAGCGACGCGATCCGGCTCATTCGTTTTCAATCCATTGCCGAGCCCGTGAAGGCGCTCTCGGGCCGCTGGAGTTAGGAGACCATGTCCGCACATCACACGCATTCCGATAAGCACGAAGCCCACCGCCAATTGGTGGCGCGCCTACGCCAGCAGGCCGGCGACGTGGTGCGCCTTACCTCAGGTCTCGACGAAGCCTCGCTCGCCAAGCGCACCACACCTGATAAATGGTCGCTGAAGGAATTGGTCTGCCACCTGCATCGCGTCCAGCAAATATTCGAAGGCCGCGTGAATGCGGTGCTCGCTCAGGATAATCCGGCCATCGCATCGTACATGCCGGATGGCGATGTGGAGTTCGAAAAGATGATTGCACGGCCTGCTCAAGACGGCATCACGGCTTTCCTGGAAGATCGGGAACGGCTGGCCGGGCGGCTCGAAGAGTTATCGCCGGCGGCGTGGCACCGCCCGGGCAGGCACCCCGATTTTCCGCATTACGACGTGCACTTCCAGATCGAGTACATGGTGCATCACGAAGCGCATCATATTTATCAGATGTACCAGCGCCGCGTGCCGTTCGGGAAAATGCCGCACTGATGTTCATCGGGCACTTCGCCGTCGGGTTGGCTTCCAAGCGTGTCGCGCCGCGCGCGTCTCTGGGCGTGCTGATGGCGGCCCCGAATCTGCTCGATCTGCTTTGGCCGATCTTCCTGTTGCTGGGTTGGGAGCAGGTGCGCATCGATCCCGGCAACACCGCTTTCACTCCGCTCGATTTCGTCAGCTATCCCATCTCCCATAGCCTTCTCACGGCCTGCGGCTGGGGCGTGCTGTTCGCGCTGTTGTATTGGGCACTGACGCGCTACATTCGCGGCGCGGTCGTGATCGCCTTCAGCGTGGTGAGCCATTGGGTGCTTGATTTCGTCACCCACCGTCCCGACATGCCGCTGTATCCTGGCGGCCCGCGCGTCGGCCTCGGTTTGTGGAACTCGATTCCGGCCACGATTGCAATTGAGGTCGCAATGTATGTAGCGGGCGCTTGGCTGTATTTGTCGATGACTCGCGCCCGCGATCGCGTAGGTTCCTACTCTTTGTGGGGGTTCCTGGCGTTCGGACTTCTGACGTATGTCGCGAACATCCTCGGCCCGCCGCCGCCCAGTGCCCACGCCATAGCAGTCTTCGCCCTCGCACTTTGGCTCGTGCCGCTCTGGGCATGGTGGATCGACCGTCACCGCGACGTCACGCAGCAACCGTAATCCGCCCGTACTGCTGGAGCTCAGGGCACGGCCGGCAGCACGATATGAGAAGCCGCCGACGGCGAGCGGTACACCTTTTGGGTGGCCTTCTGATAGTCGGATGCCCGCGCGCTGAAGATGTTCTCCACGAACGTTTGCGGGTTGACATCATATAACGGAAACCAGGTGCTTTGGATCTGTACCATGATGCGGTGACCCTTGAGAAAAGCGTGATCGTTGGTGTGCAGGTCGATGGTGTATGGCGTAATGGCTCCCGGCGCGATGGCCGCGGGATGCTCGAAGCTATTGCGGAACCGCCCGCGCAATATCTCATCCGCGATCATTAACTCGTAGCCCGCCAAATGCGGGTCTTGCGGGTAGGCCTCCGGATACACGTCGATCAGCTTGGCCACCCAATCGGAATCGCTGCCGGAGCTTGAGGCAAAAATCTGCGCCACAATATCGCCTGCCATTTTGATGTCGTTCTTCAGCGGCTCGGTTTGCCAGGTGAGAACATCGGGACGGTTATCCACGAACCGCTGGTCTTCCACGAGCCAACTGGGCCAGCCGCCGCCGGGGTAGGTCGGGGAGACTGGCCGATGCCGGTACGGCACCGGATGCGCGGGATCGGACACGTAGCTATCGAAAGTGTCATTTTCGTCCGCGGCCGGCGGATCGAACGACAGCTTGCCCCCGGACCGCATGTAGATGTTCGTGGGGCGGATGGATGCGGGCGGCCACGAATCGTATTTCTCCCATCGGTTGCTGCCAGTCTGAAAAACCGTGGCTTCAGCGAAATCGCGCGTGCCTTTGTCATGCAGCCAGTAAGCGAACCACGGCGCTTCAATATGCTGGCGAAAATATTTGCTGGTGTTGCTGTCAAACGGGATCTCGCCGAGCTTGCTGCCGTCGGTGCGGGCCCAGCCGCCATGGTTCCACGGGCCTGCCACCAGGTAATTCAGATGATGCGGATCGGACTTCTCGAACAGCTCATAGACCTTTACCGGTCCGTAAAAATCCTCCTGATCCCACCAGCCCGCGACGTTGAGATTTGGCACCGTAGGCGAGCCATTGATGTATCGAGGAAAGGCCTGCTTTTGCCAGAACTCATCGTAGTTCGGATGCGCAACGAAATCGTTCCAGGTTGGCATCCGGCCATGAAAATATCTCTCGTTGACATTCGAGAGCACGCCGAGATCGAGATACCACTGGTAGGTGTCAGCGCGATCAAAAGCGAAGTTTGTGTTGGCTTCCTTTGCCGTCTCAAGCAAGGCCGCATACTCGAACCCATAGCTAAGGCGGAAGGCGCCATTGTGGTGGAAGTCGTCGCCCAGAAACATGTCGGCGGGGGTTGCCTGCTCGGAGGCCGCCTTCAGGGCTGGGTGCGGGTCGAGCAGTGCCATGGTGACTAGCCAGCCGCCATAGGAAATCCCCAGGATGCCGGCGCGCCCATTGTTACCCGGGACATTCTTCACCAACCAATCGATCGAATCGTACCCGTCGGTGCTCTCATCGACGGAGCCTCGTTCGGCCCGGTTGCGAGGAGGCCGTTGCATAACGAATTCGCCTTCCGATTTGAACCGGCCACGGATGTCCTGAAAAGCGAAGATGTAGCCATCGTTGATCAGAAATTCCTTGTTGGCCAGGAACCGGCTCCACGCGCTATCGGTTCCGCTTTGGGCCGGATCCAAAGCGACACCGTAGGGAGTTCGCTCAAACAGGATCGGCAGCGCTCCCGCGCGGTCTTTCGGAGTGAAGATGACCGTATGCAACTTGACTCCATCGCGCATCGGAACCATGACTTCGGATTTCTCGAACAACTCGGCTGCGCGCGCCGGCGCATAGGCCAGCGAAAGACAAAGTGCCAGCCTTCCCGCGCATTCAATCATTGTTGTCCTTGACACCTACTCCACCTCCGGAAGGTCTGGTCATTTTACGTCAACAGCCCAGCCCCTGATCGGAGGCTGCCTACGCTCCTGGCGCAGCTTCCGTAATGCGCCCGTCCTGCATGTGCACGGTACGGTGCCCGTAGGCCGCGGCATCGGGATTGTGCGTGATCATGAGGATGGTCTGGCCCAGCCGCTCATTCAAGTCGCGCAGCACCTCCAGAACGGCGCCGGAGTTTGCTGTATCGAGGTTACCCGTCGGCTCGTCGGCCAGCAGGATAGCGGGATGATTCACGATGGCGCGCGCGATGGCCACGCGCTGCTGCTCGCCTCCCGAGAGTGCGCTGGGCTTGTGGGCCAGCCGGTGCGCGATGCCCAGAAGTTTGAGCGCCTCTTGAAATCCCGAGTCCTCCGTATGATCTTTGCCTCCCAGGTAACGCGCAAGCTCGATATTGTCGCCCGCGGTCAGATTGGGCAGCAAATTGAACTTCTGAAATACGAAGCTGACCGTGCTCTTTCGCATGCGCGTGCGGCCCGCGTCTGACATGGCGCCCACATCTTCCCCCGCCACGCGCACCACACCTGCGGTCGGTGGCGTCAGGCCGCCCACAATATGAAATAGCGTCGACTTACCGGAGCCAGACGGTCCCACGATGGAGAGAAACTCGCCACGGGCGACATTCAAATCCACGCCGCGCAGCGCCTCCACGTCGACCCTGCCCACGCGATAGATTTTTCGTAATCCGTGGATTTCGATGATCGGCGCTTCACTCATACGCGAGCGCTTCGATGGGATCCTGCCGCGCGGCGCGTAAACCGGGATAGAGCGCACCGAGCAGCGAGGCAACGAGGACGATGGCACCGGCGATGGGCCACCAGTTGGGCACAATCGCCTGAGTCAAAGAAGCGGGGACCAGGGTCATGATGAGCCAGCGTCCGGCGAAGCTGAGCAGAATGCCGGCCACAGTCCCGAAGAAGCCGATCACGAGTGCCTCCGCCACCACCAACCCGAGCACATATCCTTTTGAAGCGCCAAGCGACTTCAGAATTCCAATCTCGCGGGTGCGCTGCAGCACCGCCATGTACATGGAGAGGCAGACCACCGCGAAGCCAATCACGACGCCGATCCCAATAATCACGTTGATGAATGGACGCAGGCCGGGAACGTTGTCGACCGAGATGAGCGAAAGGTAATCCTCCATGGGCACAACCGTGGCATTGAGTTTCCCCTTGAGATCGTCAACCACGGCACCAACATTCGCCGGATTATCCACTTTGAGATAGATGAGTGTGAGCTTCCCGGCGTTCGCCGTCAGGTCCTGCACCACCTTCAGCGGCAGCACCACGTTCGCCAGCTTACCCGGCTCAAAAATCCCCGCCACACGCCAGGAATGATTCAGAATCTTGACAGTATCTTCCAGGCGCACATTCTGCTGCCGGGCATAGTATTTACTGACCAGGATGTCGCCGGGTTGCTTGAAAGGACCGCCTTGCGAGTACTCAAAGCCACCGCTCATGCGTTTGAATTCGTCGAGATTCACCCCGGTCACGTTGCTAACGGCGCCGGTTCCCTGCACAATTACTCCTACAGCAAGAACGACGTGGGGTTCTTTAGCCAGCGCGGGTACTAGGTTCTCGGACAATGGGGCGCCGCTAAAACCGACGAACGAACTATTTGCCGGCCGCACCATAATATCCGCACCGATGCCACGCATGCGTCGCGCCGATTCCGCCAGCATCCCCTCGCTCATCCCCACCAGCGTCAGAATCAGCGTCACCGGAATCGCAATCAACAGCGCGCTCAAAAGGCTGCGCAATGGCCGGTACCGCATGTTTTCGAAGATGAGTTTGAAGGTCAATCGTTCTTCTTCTTTCGTGCGGCCGAAGAATCGGCAGGCGTTGCCGCCCCCGCCGCTTCGTCAGGCTTGCTTCCCAGCACCTGTATGACAGTGCCTTCCGGCGGCTTCTCCATCACAAACTGGTCGCCGGTGATCGGCTTGTTGATTTCCACTTTCTGCACGGTCATCACCACGCCATACTCATCTTGCGGGCGGTTGATATCGATGACGGTGGGAAACGGCACCCCGTTATGGTTCTTCCAGCCGTTGTAGCGCACGTCGGAGAGAGTCTCGCCCTTTTCGTCGTAGCTCATCTGACGCCTGATGTGGAGATTGAGCCGGTCGAACCAAATTTCCCGCTCTCCGCGCATCTGGCCGTCCGGACCGAGGTCCAGGATCTGCAGGATATAGATTGCGTTGTCTTCGTCGGTGAAGTCTTTCGCAAATATGGTCTGGTTGGGTGCAGGCGGCGGGATAAACAGGGCATCTAGAAAAACCGCAGGCCTCATGTTCTCGAGTTTGTTGGGCGAAGGTTTTGCGGGAGGCTCGTTGCGGCCCTCGATTAAACGGTCCTTGGTCGGAAGATACAGGCGAAAATCGGCGCCATTCGCCACCATGTCGAAAGCGGTAGTCCGCACTACGGGAAGGAGCCCGATAATGCGGATGTCCACGGGCTTTTTGTATCGAATGTAGGCAATGAAGTCCTTATACTCGGTGATCTTGCCCTTGTTCGCGCTTCCCAGCGATGGAACCATGTCGACGGTAGCGGAGAGCGTCTCTACCAATTGAGATTCGCTTTGCAGGATATGCAACAACGCTTCTTTGTCGGCGGTCAGAAGCTTCTGCGTGGCCGCCGACTTGATCCGCGGAATTGAGCGCTGACGCGCCAGACAAGACGTCAGGACCAGGACCGAGCACGAGAGCGCAGCGGTAGCAGCGACACGGCGCAACTCCATCAATTCATTGTAGGCAGCCGCAAAAGCGGCGTGTCAATCCGAAAATCGCAGGGCTCATGCGGCGTCGCGCTCTTCCGGCGATTCATTCCACCGCTCGATCACGCGAATTTCGCGCTCATACCCCAGCACGCTCAGGCACGCGGTCTCGAACGCAAACAGGCGGCCGGCCGCCGGCTCGAGCCCGAGCCAGCATGCGGTGAGTATGCGCAGAACATGGCCGTGCGCAAACAGCGCTGCGTCACCCTCGGCGGTGGACGCTCGTTCGATCACCCGGCGCGCGCGGGCGCCGACTTGTTCCACCGTTTCCCCGCTGGCCACTCCGTTTATCCAGATGTTCCACCCCGGAATTTCCTGGCGAATCTCCGCGGAGGTGCGGCCTTCATACGCGCCATAGGACCACTCCATGAGGTCGGGCTCCAGTTGTGCGATGTCTCCATATCCGGCGAGCCGGCAGGTTTCGCGCGCTCGCTGCAGCGGGCTGGTCAGGACCAGCGCAAACTTCATTCCACGGAGATAGCGCCCGATGGCCGTGGCTTTAGCCTCGCCGGCTGGTGTGAGAGGAAGATCGGTGCGTCCGGTGTGCGCGCCGGAGCGGCTCCATTCCGTTTCGCCGTGGCGAATCAGCCACAGCTTATTTGCGAGTGGCATCCACCAGGGCCGCCACTGGTTCGGGGGAAGCCTGGGAGTTCACAGGGTGGGCATCTCCCTTTTGAGAATTGCGAGACGCGCGCGCGCGGGTAGACCGGCCGATACCGCTATAATCGAAACCGGCGTTTCGCGCCGTTTCAGGATCGTAAAGGTTGCGTCCATCCACCAGAACCGGCTGGTGCATCAAGTGCGCGATCTGCTCCAGATCGACGTGCCGGAATTCATCCCACTCGGTGACCAACACAACGGCGTCGGCATCCAGCACAACGCTGCGAACCGAATCACAGTACTGGATGCGCAGTTCGGGGTGCTGCGCTTGGCACGCCGGCATCGCGATGGGATCATACGCCTTCACGCGGGCGCCCAACTGGATCAGCCGCTCGGCAATCTGGAGGCTGGGAGCATCGCGGAGATCGTCGGTATCCGGTTTGAAGGCAAGGCCCAGGAGCGCAATGGTTCGGCCCTTGAGGATGAATAGTTTCTCCTGCAGCTTTTGGATCACTACCTGCCGCTGCGCGCGATTCACCGCCAGCGCAGCCTCCAGCAAGCGTGCCTGATAACCATACTCCTCGGCAGTGTGGAGAAGGGACTGAACGTCCTTCCCAAAACAGCTTCCGCCCCACCCCAGGCCTGCGCTCAGGAACTTGCCGCCGATCCGCGAGTCGAGGCCGATTCCCGCCATCACTTCCTTCACGTCCGCGCCTACGCGTTCGCAAAGATTGGCGGCCTCGTTGGCGAAACCGATCTTCATGGCCAGGAAAGTGTTTGCGGCGTATTTGATCATTTCGGCGCTGGTCAAAGTGGTAGTCACCAGCGGCACGCGCGACACACCGGCGGGCCGTGGCATGTAGGACGGCGGAGTGAAAGTCTGTTCGATCATCGGGGCATATAGTTCTCGCAAAGCCTCGGTGGTGCACTCCTCTTCGGCGCCCAAAACGATGCGATCGGGATAGAGCGAGTCGGCGATGGCGCTGCCCTCCCGCAGAAACTCCGGATTGCTGGCCACCCCGAAGCGAACACGCTTCTCTTCTCCCGGGTGGGTCTCGCGAACGCCCTCCCGCACTAACGTCTCAACCAGATTGCCGCAACCCACCGGAACGGTCGATTTGTTCACAACCACGCGGAACTTGGTGCCGTCCATGGCGGCCCCGATACTGCGCGCCGCCGCTTCCAGGTATGAAAGATTGGCCTCCCCGCTGGGGCGCGGTGGAGTTCCCACCGCGATGAAGATGACATCGCTCGCCCGGGCGGCCGGCGCCAGATCGGTGGAAAAGTCGATGCCTCCACGTGCCGCTCCGTCAGCCAGCAGCTCCGCCAGGTGCGGTTCATAGATCGGCATTTCGCCGCGCTGTAGCTTGGCGATCTTCTCCTCGTCCAGATCCACACAGGTGACTCGATGCCCCAAGTACGCGAGACAAGCTCCTGTCACTGTTCCGACATAGCCTGTACCGATCACCGTCACGCGCATAGCGTATTCTTCCCCCTTGAATTGTTTTAGCTCTTTCCGGATGCGCCCGCAAATGCGGTTTTCTACCGATATCTCAGTGTGTTATCTGAAAATACGTGATCAACAAGCGAGGTCAATCAGGCGGACAAGGCTCCGAAGGCTGTTTGAGCGTCAGTGACTTCCACTAATGGGCTGCGAACGCCCGCGGTGCGAAATTCATGGAACTCGGCCCGTATGGCGATAGCCCTGTCGTTCGTGCGGACGATTCGGCCCCGAATCACCAGTTTTAGATTGCAGGACCCATGAAGCAGGAACGGCCAGTTTAAAGCCAACTCAATTGGCCCGCTGGGTGGCAAAAGACCGTCGGCCTCAAAAAGCAAGCCACCGCTGCTGATGTTCAGCGTTCGCCCCGCCCCCAACCGCTCCACCCGCCGATGTTTCAGCAGCTTGTACTGAACTTCCAAATGAATGGGATAGCGGCGCTTTGTGCGCCGGTCACGCGGGCTTTCTGTTGGCGGCGCAACAGCACGCTTAAGGGCGGCTCCAGCGCCCATACTACCCTCCTCAAATTCAAAGTGGCGTTCGGACTTAGAGTCCTTATTGTTAAAAATGATACGCAATTTATGTTCCAGAAGGTAGTGACGGGCTAACGTGCTTCTCACCATCAGATTTAACCGGATTGTAGCGGCCCAGGCTCGTTCGTCAAAGTCCCAAACCTCGGGAATCCAGCAAAAAAACGGGATTTAGATTAGCGTCTGTTAAGTTACTGGCGATTCCAGCCGAACAGAAACTCGGGATAGGCAATCAAGACAGTACCCACGATCTTCTTACATTCCGAGAAGAATAGGCGCCGGGAGCCCCGGTCTGTCCACCAATGCTCAGGGTCATAGTGGGGGTCGGGAGCAGACACTGAGATAAAGTGGATGCCTGGGTAGAAGAGACGGAACACTATGTCCGCTCTGCGCGAATGATACGAGGCGGTCACCAGAATTACGCGGTGTACCTGACGTCTTTTGAGCTCAGCACCAACGACTGTGGCTTCCGTGACCGTTGAACCCGCGTGATGTCCGAATGCCTGAAACAGGCGCCTTGAATAGCCCTTGGATGTCAAAAAGTCAATGGCAAATTCGGCTTCCGACCGCCCGCGCTGATAGGGAGGACCGCTGATCAACACCAGCGGTGCATAACCTTGCACGGCCAGATCAGCCCCTTTCAGTACCCTGGGCCCGTAAAAATCGCCGCCGAGGACCAGAATCAGATCGGCTGGCTCCGGCGCGTTGGAGCAAACCAGAAACCTTCCGGCATGAAGGCGAAGCTCATAGCCCAGAACCGGAATAGCCAGTAAACACACCGCGCCAATAGCGATGCGTACGGCTATCCTGCGCCTGCCCTTAGCGGCGGGCAACCAACGTATTCTCCATAAATAAGAATTCGATCCCTGTTCCAAGGAACGTGGCGATGGCTTCGCGCGGGTTGTTGACGATCGGTTGGCCCTTTACGTTGAAGCTGGTGTTGAGCACCATCTCCCTGCCCGTAGTTTTGCCAACCGCCTGCAGCAACGTGTGGAATTCCGGATTGTTGGCTGCGGAGACTGTCTGCACTCGGGCAGAGCCATCCACATGCGTGATCGCGGGAAGCAGGGCGCGATGCTCTTCGCGAACGTTGACGGTTGCGATCATGTACGGCAGATCGGTCAATGGGGTCACATCAAACCATTTGTGCACCTGCTCCAGCGACACCGCCGGCGCGAATGGCCGGAAAGCTTCGCGCTTCTTCACCATGGCGTTGATGCGGTCACGCATTTCCGGATGTCCCGGGTCCGCCAGAATACTGCGGTTCCCCAGCGCGCGCGGGCCGAACTCCATTCTGCCGCGATACCAGGCCAGCACCCGGCCCTCTGCGATCAGGCGGGCTGCTTCCGCGCAGGTTTCCGCCAAGCTGGAGAATCGAGTCACCTGGATCTTGTCCGCGAACTCCGGCAAGGCAGCTTCGATGCAGTCCATGGAATAGACAGGCCCCAGGAATGGCACCGGCATCCGGCGGTTGAGGATGCCCCCGTTCAGTGCCGCGCGATGCAAGGCCGCGCCCAACGCTGCCCCGTCATCTCCCGCGGCAGGTTGTATGTAGATTTCGTCGAACGCACCGGATCGCATCAGAATGCCGTTGGCGGTGCAATTGAGGGCAACGCCGCCGGCCAAAGCCAAACGGCGCACACCAGTGGTTTCGCCAAAGTGCTTACAGATATGCAGGACGGCGCGGTTGAGGCACTGTTGCAAAGCGGCCGCGACGTCGCGATGCGCGTCGGTAATCGGCTCATCCGGCCGCCTCTCGGGGATCAAGTTCACGGAGAGGTAGTTCCGCGTGACCAGATAGTTTTCGCGCTCCTCGCGGGAACGGTTGGAGTGCAGAATGGGGATGCGGATGGATCCGTTGGGATGCAACTCGACCACCTCGTCGAAAAAATGACGGAAGCGTTCGGGATTTCCGTACGGCGCCAGTCCCATGATCTTGTATTCATCGGCATTGAAATCGAAGCCCAGGTGCAGGGTAACCAGGGAATAGAGGATCCCGATGGAGTCGTTCGCCGAGACCTCGCGAAGCTTTTGCAATTTGCCGCTGTTCGCGTCGTAGACGGTGACGCTCTGGACTTCGCCCATGGCGTCGATGATGACCGTCAAGCAGTCCTTCCAGCCGGAAGTGAAATAAGCGCTGGCAGCGTGTGCCAAGTGATGGTTCACGTTATGGACGTGGTCCGCCGGAAAGCTGGGAAAATGACGCTTCACCTGGCCGAGCAGAACCTGCCTCGAGAAAACTTCACGATACAGCTCGTGCGTGATCGGATCGAGCGTATAGAGCTGCTCATACGGGGAGTAATCGAAGCAATGCGCGATCTCGTCGACCTCTTCGATCGAAATGCCAGCCGTGGAAAGGCAATAGTTAATTGCGTGTACGGGAAAATCGCCGGTATGCTTCTGCAGGGAGAAACGTTCCTCTGCGGCAGCCGCTACGATTTCGCCATCCACGACCAAGGCCGCGGCGGAATCGTGACCTTGAGAGATCCGATACTCCCGAGCGTCCAATCCGGGCCAGTACGCCTGTTTGAATCGCATCGCGTTCCCGAGCCCACTGATCCCGATGATTCGCATGTGGCGCCCCAATTACCCTATTGTCATAATACCGGGCCCGCGACAGGAAGTTGGTCTGGTGGGCGTCGGGAAAAATCCCTAAGACGCGAGCGTTAGAGCCGAGGTTACATGATGGCGGCTCCCACCATCGAATCCGCACAGCCGTAATACAGGAGCCATCGACTCCGGAACCAGACCAGTCCCTCCGCGAAGGTGGTCCCGGCGGCGTACTGCCCTGTCTTTTCGAACGGCAGTTCCGGCTTGAACATGGGCTCATCGGTGCGCGCGAGAAGTTTCGCGGGGTTGTCCGCCGCGAATAGTGCCTCGCCGGCCGCGTAGGCGTTCGGCCCGATCGACGGATCGCCATTGTCTGGAGCGTTTTTACCGTTGTAGAGCACTACGATACCTTTGGCCGTCAGCACCGGCGGCGGGCCGGTTTCCGGGAAGGAGCTATCGAAGCGCCCGGCACGCTTGGCTAGAACGGCGACCGGCTCGCCATGCGCGTCCTCAACCGGCTCCCAGTGGATGAGGTCATCTGAAGTAGCCACGCGGACCACTCCTTCGCCCCAGTACATCCAGTATTTCCCGCCGATCCTGGCGGCGATCAGGCGGCCGTTCTCCACACGCGTCACAATGCCTGCCGATTTGTACGATCGCGCCGCGTACTTGCCTTCCGTTCCCAGCGCCGGGCCATGCTTGGTCCAGTGAATGAGGTCCCTGGATGTGGCAATCGCGGCGTCGGTTGTTTTGCGGTTCCACTGTGTATAGGTCAGGACGTACGTACCGTCTTCGCTTTCCACGATGCGCAGGTCTTCGCAGCCGCCGGGCCACTCGCGCTCTTTCTGTGAATCGTTATCGGGATAGAGGACTGGCTCCGCGTGGCGGATGAAGTGGATGCCATCGTCGCTTTCGGCGAGGCCCAGGCGCGAAGTGTGCATTCCGATCTGCATCTCGCCTGTGTCATCCTCCGCCCGGTAGAGGATCGAGACTTTGCCCTGGCGCACGATCGCCGCCGGATTAAATGTGTGCAGTGCTTCCCAATGGACCAGCTTTCCACTCACCGGGTCGCGGAAGAGCGAATCCTTGTTCGGCGCGATGACGGGACGGGCGTCAGGCGGGCGAATGAATGGCCCGATCTGCCAGTCAGCCGCCCGGCCCGCGGAAACCGCTACCAGCCACAGCGGAACGATGGCGAGATTTGACAGCAACCGCGCACTCATGCGGAACCGCTACTGTAGCAGTTCAGAGGGTGGTCCGCTTTCGGGGCATCTGCCCGTCACTTCGCTCTGGATGGCCGCTCGGTTGCCATCGCCATCGGCTTACCGGTTTCGAGTAAGGTCTTCAAGCTCGCCAGCACCTTCGGCCACCCTTCCGTAATGCCGCGCAGCATCGCGGAATCCGGCTCGAGCTCATCGTGCGTCACCGTCAGGCGCACGGTCTCCATGTATGGCTCGATCTCGAACGTCACTCGCGAATGCTTGGCCTCGTTTTCCGCGTCAGCGGGCGATGCCCACGTCAGCACCAGCCGCCGCGGCGGTTTGGATTCCACCACCTTGCCCACAACGTCAACCGTCTTGGGATCGTCGTAGTCCTCGTGCCTCCACGTCGAGCCGGCCTTCCAATCAGACGCGTTCCGATGCCGCCACCAATACTGCTTTGTCATCTCGCCATCCACCAGTGCATTCCAGACCTTCTCTGGCGTGGTGTTGATGTAGGTCACATAGACGAACTTCGGTTTATTCATGCTCGTTTCCCTCTAAAGCTTTTTTGAGATCGTGCAATGCGCGCAGCCGTTGGCGTTCGAACTTGCCGATCCACCGCTCGTAGATTTCGCTGATCGGCACCGGGTTCAGATAGTGCAGCTTCTCGCGTCCCCGCCACACCGTCGCCACCAGATTGGCGTCTTCCAGCACCGTCAGATGCTTCGTAACCGCTTGCCGCGTCATTTCCAGGCGCTCCGCAAGCCGGCCCAGCGTCTGCCCATTGCTTGCGTATAGCATGTCGAGCAGTTTTCTGCGGCTTGGATCGGCCAGAGCCTTGAACAACTTGTCCGCGTCTGTCGCCATCGCACGCCTGGATTATATGCAACCGTATGGTTGCATGTCAATTGAATAATTACCGTTCCGAACTGTTAATCTAAACCATCATGCCCACCGTGGCATTGCGCCCGCGCTCCCTGGCTCTGTCCCCTTTCGTCGCGTCTCTGCATTACCACGAGGGTGAAATTCCGGACGCGAAGGAGCGCATTCTTCCCGGCGGCAGGGTGCACCTGATGGTGGATCTCTACGAGGATGAATTCCGCACCTACTACGGGCTGGATTCCGCCACCATTCATCGCACACATGGCGCCGTGCTGGGAGGCCCTGCTTCCGAAGCCACCGTGATCGACACTCGAGAGCAGCGCTGTCTTGTGACGGCCGACTTCAAGCTCGGTGGCGCTTCCGCCTTCTTCCGGGCGCCGGTTAGCGAAGCTCACAATCAACTGGTTGAGCTCGACCAACTCTGGGGCCGCGACGGCCGCGTGCTTCGGGAACGCCTGCTCGATGCGCGATCACCCGAAGCCATGCTGCGCATCCTCGAAACCGTCCTCCTTGAGCATCTCGTAAACCAGCGAGACCCCGACCCCGCAATCCCCTTCGCTGCTTCCGCCTTTGAGCGCGGCCTGGCTGTTTCCGAGGTGACCTCGCGCCTGGGCCTGCTGCCCAAGACCTTCGTCCGCCGCTTTCGGAAGCAAGTAGGTTTATCGCCGAAGCGCTTTGCGCGCGTTCGCCGCCTGCAACGGGTCCTCGGATCTATCAACGATCCCGGCCCAATCGATTGGTGCGACATCGCCGCCCGTCACGGCTATGCCGATCAGTCCCACTTCATCCACGATTTTCGCGACCTCACCGGCCTGACACCGGCCGCATATCGCCCGCGTTCCCCCGCCGAACATAACCACGTGCCCGTCTCCCACGCCTGACGCTTTTCTACAATACAGCGCCGCCGCATTGCACTATCATGAACTCATCCCGAGGTATTGCCGTGATCTCGAACCGTTCCGTTCCACCCGATACAGTGCTGCCGCACGTAATGTATCAGAATCTTCCCGATGCCATAGCATGGCTCACCAGGACGTTTGGCTTCACGGAATGTTACCGCTACGGCGAGCCCATCAGTGGCGCGCAGATGCAGATCGGCACCGCATGGATCATGCTCAAACAAGCGGAAGCAGGCGAAGCGAGCCCATCGCAACTCGGCTACGGCACGCAGAGCCTGACCGTGTTTCTCGAAGACGTCGACGCGCATTTCCAAAGGACCAAAGCCGCCGGCGCCAAACTCCTCGAGGATCTCCACGAAACCGTTTACGGCGAGTTGCAGTACGCAGCCGCGGACCTCGACGGCCACCATTGGCTCTTCTCACGTCACGCCCGCGACGTCAATCCCGAAGACTTCGGCGCCACCCTCGGCCGTTGCAAACACCGTTTTCATCTGCTTCCCCAGCCGCGCATCTGTTATCTCGAGATTCCCGCCATCGACGTCCATCAGTCCGCTGCATTTTACGAGAACGTATTCGGCTGGAACATCCGCCATCGCGATAGCGCGCGTCCCAGCTTCGATGACGCCGCGGGAAACGTGAGTGGCGCCTGGGTCACCGGCCGCCCCGCCTCGCGCGATCCCGGCATTCTGCCTTACGTCTGGGTCAATGACATACAAGGTATCATCGCTCGCGCGCAGGCCCAAGCCGCCGAAATTGTCGACTCTCCGCATCCCGATTCGCCCGGCAGCACCAGCACCATCGCCGCCTTCCGCGACCCCGCCGGCAATCTGATTGGGTTGTATCAGGAACAAATGGGATGACGAGATCGACAGCTTCCTCAGACTGAGCCGTGACCAAAGGGAGCGGTTGCGTCACGCTATACGAACTCACTTGTGACAGGCCGCGTAAGATGATTGTTTGGATTGGAGGAACCACTTCCCATGCGACGCGCAATTTTCGCAGCAATCATCCTGCTCACAGCGAGTCTCCTGCCGCTCTCAGCCCAGGAGACGGCGTTCGCCGGCCAACTCGCCCCAACGCCCCCCATGGGCTGGAACAGTTGGGATGCCTACGGCTTGACCATCACCGAAGCAGAGTTCAAAGCTAATGCCGATTGGATGGCGAAGCACCTCAAGCCATTCGGCTGGCAGTATGCCGTGGTGGATGAAGGCTGGTATTTGCAGAACCCGGAAAGCGGCGGAAAGCCCGCGTGGCAATTTGCCCTCGATCCGGAAAGTCGCTTCGTGCCCGCGTTGAACCGCTTCCCCTCAGCCGCAAACCGTGCGGGTTTCAAGCCCCTCGCCGATCATGTGCATTCGCTCGGCCTGAAGTTCGGCATCCACATTATTCGGGGCATTCCGCGCGAGGCAGTGGTGAAGAACCTCCCCATTGCCGGCTCTCCGTATCACGCGGCCGATGCCGCCGACAAATCGGATACGTGCGCGTGGAATCCCGACAACTATGGCGTCAAGGCAAACGCGGCAGGACAGGCCTATTACGATTCGCTTGCGAGGCTCTACGGGTATTGGGATCTCGATTTTATCAAGGTAGACTGCATTTCGAGCCGTCCGTACAAAGCCGATGAGATTCACATGATCAGCGCCGCGCTGAAGAAGACCGGCCGCCCGATCGTCCTCAGCCTGTCACCCGGGCCCACGTCACTCGCCGTCGCCGAGGACGTGCGCCAATACGCGCAAATGTGGCGGATCTCCGACGATCTTTGGGATTTCTGGACGCCTGCCGCCGACCCGAGCTGGGCGCAGACGCTGCACGGCCAGTTCGCGACCGCCGCCGCTTGGGCGCCCTACATCGGACCGGGCCACTGGCCGGACGCCGATATGCTCCCCATCGGATACATCGGTCCCCGGCCGGGGCTGGGCGCCCCACGCCAGACCCGTTTCTCTCATGACGAGCAGCGCGCGCTGCTCACTTTCTGGTCCATTATGCGGTCGCCGCTGATGATCGGTGGCGACCTGCCGCACAACGATGAATGGACAATGTCGCTGCTGACCAACGCGGAGGTGATTGCCGTGAACCAGCACTCAACCGGCAATCGGCCTCTGATAACCACCAACGGCACCGTGATCTGGACAGCCAGTCCCCCAAATGACAAAGGCCATTACTTGGCCATTTTCAATCGAGGAGACGGCGTGGAGAACATTGCGCTGGAGTGGAACGAAGTCGGCTTGTCGCTCAGCAAAGGGTACGTACTGCGCGACCTTTGGGAGCACAAGGACCTGAGGCCGGCGACTTCTCTCAAGCTCACCTTGCAGCCGCATGCCTGCGTACTGTACCGCGTGAGTGAGTGAAGAATTCAAGAGGTTCTTTGTGATGGTGGAGAGGGTGACCCGATATTCCAAGCTCCGAATCCTGTTCGCCCTGCTGACATTCCGGCTGATAGTTGGCTTCATCGTCGTTGCATGGAGTCCCTACTCCATCCTGTCAGCGCACCCCGGAAGATCCCTTACAGAACTTGCTCCCTTCACTGTGGCCGGGGCGATTCTGATTGGCGCCGGTGCGTTTGGCTATCTCTGGTGCACGTGGGATTTTGCCGTTATCGGCCTTTCTTTCGGCCCTCCCTTGCCTGTGGCGCGTGGGATTTACGGGTTCCTGAGGCATCCGATGTACTTCAGTTTGATACTGGTCTTATTGGGTGAGAGTCTTTTCTTCAAGTCTTGGAGAGTGTTGGGATATGCGTCGGTGGTCGCGCTGATGGTGCACATATTCGTGATCCTTTACGAAGAACCGCAGATGGTGAAAAAGTGGGGTACTGTCTATCTGCAGTATGCGGAACGGGTACCTCGGTGGATCCCGCGGATTCGCCGGTATACGTCGCAGCAGGGCCACTAGCCGGGTAGGACAGGCATTCCTGCCTGTCCTGCGTCTGAGCAGCGACTACTGCTTTACCAGCGGCAACAGCACGCGATCCAGTTCGGCGTCGGTCCATTCGCGGATTTGCACATTTCTGTGCAGCGTCCAGCGCTCGATGTGCTCGACCGAAGCCCCCGGCTCGAGTTTCGTCAGCGGCCCCAGCGTTTCCTGTTCCAGGAAATCCGCGTTGGTAAATGTTTCGAACGATGCCCCCATGTCCGGATACGTTTTCTTTGGGTCCGCTTCGCAGTGTTTGATGAACAGGTCCGTGCCCAGCAGGTAAGCCGACCACGTGTGTTGGTTGAAGCTTCCCAGTTTCTGCGGCTGCCCGTGATTGTTGGAGTCCTGCCGCAGAATCAAGTATTTCTTGGTGAACTGCCAGCGCTTGTCCGAGAGATCGGTGAAGGCAAACATCACCAGCGGATTCGTCGGCGCCAGGATTTCCGGGTGCGTCCCGCGCGGTGGAAATCCGTGAATGCCCACGCCGCCTTGCGCCATCATCGAGAGCGCCCACGGCGCCAGCTCAAAAGCCGTCTTGTTGGTGTTGCGGATGCGGTGCAGTACCTCCACACCGGTGCCCGTTGCCGCAAGCTTCACCGTGATCTGCTTCTCAAGCCCGGTCAGTGGTTCGACGGGCTCGGTCGCTTCGAGCACACCACCCTTGATCGCAATGCGCACGGGACCGTTATCCGGCGCATAGGTCTTTACGGCGTCCTCAGGCGCAAACCAGATGCGATGCCCGCCGCGAAGCTGCCACTTTTCTTCCCCCGATTTTCCGAGTCCCTCCGTGAACTCTTTGAAAACGTTTTGCCCGCCGGGGGATGCGTACCGCATAATGCGTGGCCCAATGTCGCTCGTGATGACAAGCTCCACGTCGCCATTCGAAATGCGGTAGCTGTTCGGCCACCCTTTGTAATCTGTTTTTTCAATTTTCACTGCGGCCATAGCGATGAGAGAAAAAGCCAGTCCTGTTGCAATCGTTTTGCACATCGACTGGCTATTATGCCGCAGTTCTGACCGGCGCGCGTCGCTATTTTGTAGATGAGAGGACGACGGTACCCATGTCGCGTTCCGAGGTTTGAATCGTGATGCCGGTGTCCTGCACGACGGGTTTCGCCACCGTGACGGAGGTCTGCTTCGCCGCATCGGCGATGGAGTGCTGCATCCGGGCCATCTGAAGTTCGTACGTCTTCTTCAATTGCTCGCCCGTGACGGTGAACGCAATGCGCACCGTCTTTGCTTCGGCGGTCAGCTTCAGGGCATTCAGATCAACTGCCGAGGTGTCCTTCTGGCTTGCGGCCGCCATACTCACGAGCAGTTGCACAGAATCCCGAAGCTTCTCCGCTTCCTTCGCATTGTGCGTCGTCAGTTCCACACCCAAGTCCAGATTTTCGCTGAACTTCAAGCCGCCACTCACCTGATCGATGGACTTCACCAGGTCGCCTGCCTGCTTCATTTGTGGGCTGGCAATGCCCTCCGTTATCTTGCCTAGCGAGGCGGCGGAAACTACCCAAATATCGTAGCGATCACTGATGGCGGCGACCCGAGCCGCAAGTTGCGGACCCAGCGTCGTCGGGTGCGACCGCCGCCGGATTGCCGCCTGAACCTGATCGAGATCGCCACCCACGGCGATGGTGCCATCCAGAAATGCGAAAGCGCCGTTGCTCTGCGACGGATTGTCGAGAATTTGCACGCCTTGGTAGGTTTCGGGCATCCGCCCCGTGCTGGCAATAGCGGCGCGGATCTTGTCTGGATCGAACGACCCGCGAACCAGAACCAGAGCCGGCCCGTTCTGTCCTTTACCGGTGGCTGCGATGAGTACCTCTTTGAGGTCTCTGGTAGGGTCAAACCCTGTTTTTTGTATAGCTTGCTGCAATCCCCCGAACTTGCCCTGGATTTGGGAGCCAATTTCCTTGCCAATCTGCGAGCCGAGGATTCGCTCCACGTTGGCACCGCACAGCACCTGCGCGTCCGGCATTACCAGATTGAGGAGGGAGGAGTCGGCGGCGCAAGCAAGTGCGCCGAAGAAGATAGAGAGAACCAACAGCTTCCGCAACGTTGCCACGAGGTCTCCTTAGAGGAAGAGGCGCAGGCTCTACGCCTGCTACCTCTCTCTCAGGTATCGCTCTCGCGGCTGCGTGCGGCAATACTGAATAAAGTTAATACGCTGATTTTGCGAGACTTCGGCGCTTCCACGCCGATTCCGTCAGCGGTCGAGCACGGCGTCTCGACCGGCGGCCCGCACCTTAAGCTTGCGACTGGATCCCAGGCTGCTGCGGAGCGATTGCACAAAAGACAAGAGTTGCTCCGCTGTCTCAATGCAGGAATGACATACGAGAAGGTGCTCTTCCAGTTGCTCGACTTCTTGCTCCCGTAGTGAGCCGAATAAATAACGCTCCAGGACTTCCTCGCTAGGATGTTGTTCGTTCTCCATGTATACCCTTTCCCCCTCCACCCCCAAACGTGGGAGCGCGAAGCCGTATTATGGGAAGGTGGGGTTCATCTTTTTCTGATCTTGGAGTGGCGCCAAGCGGGGGAGGTTCTCAATAAGTTTTCACCAAGTAATGAAAACAAGTTTGTTACGCAACATTTCTCTCGTGTGTTTTTGTACTGAACTCGGCCCATGCCCGTAACCGGATCGCGCGAAACTGGTCCGGGGTCAGCCTGAGGGTGTTCAAAAAGGACTCCGGCGGCTCGCCGAGTACGTAACACCGCCTTAGGGCGTCTCGCTCTACTGGAGACATGGCCTCCAGAATTCCTGCGGCGACTGAGACGGCGGGACGGTCTACGCCATCCTTACCGACATTTCCGTTCGTGTTGGCTGGGAAGCTCTGCACAAGAATCCGCCTCACCAGACCGGGTAAGTTTTTGCCATCAACCGAATCGTCCTCGCGGATCTTCCGAAACACGGCACCGAGCACTGACTGCACCTGCGCATCAACGTCATAACGGCCCAGCCGGCGCCGGATTAGAAAGCAAGCGCCCGGGTAAAAGATGCGATGCAAATCGGCTCTTCCGTCCGCGACGCCTTCGCGAATCGATTTCACCAGTTCAGCCAGGCGGGCCTCATCCGGCACAGGGGCGGAAACGCGGCTTCGTGGATCAAGCTCCATAAACACAGCACCCTCGCCGACTTGAGCCACCGGCTACTAAGACGCGTGCAGCGATGAATGATGAGAACTGGTTTAGTGGACGGGTGTGGGAAATTCTCTCATTTTTTTTCGGGGCCAGCCATTCCGGGGAGGCCACCGAGTGCCGGCGCATTGCGGACCGCCAGCACGATTGATTTTGCCACGGCCTCCGCGGCGGCAACTCCGAGAGTATTCAGGTCCGCGGACTCGTTGCCCAGGGACAGAGCGAAACAAAGATCGCCATCGAAAGCGGTGTGAACCGGGAAGATAGTGCGTGCCATGCCCAGGTTCGCCATTTCAGCCAGGCGCGTGGCGCCAACTTTGGAGAGTCTGGCGTTGGTGGCCACTACGGCCAGTGTCGTGTTCTGCCTTCCAAAGCCACCACGCGCGCCGCGCTTCATTTCGGATTCCGTGCCGGCGAGTTCCGAACTGTTGCGGGCGCGGCGGGCGCCGGCGATCAACTTACCCGTCTCCGGATCTAGAACGTCGCCAAACGCGTTCACCGCGACTAGCGCCGACACGCGCACGGTTTCAGTCAAGCTCACGGTGAACGAGCCGATGCCGGATTTCATGGCCTGCGCCATGCCGAAGATTTTGCCGACGCTGGCGCCCGTTCCCGCGCCCACAGCACCTTGCTGGACGGGGTTATCGGTTGCGGCAGCAGCCGCGGATTCGCCCATTTCGCGAGTGGGCCGGACGTTAGCCTTGCCGATCGCCAAATCGTACAAGATGGCGCAGGGAACAATCGGCACCACGGCTGCGCCGGTTTGGAATCCAACGCCGCGGTGTTCGAGATAGCGGCGCACACCCGAGGCCGCCTCCAGGCCGAACGCGCTGCCACCCGCCAGCACGACGGCATGGACGCGATCGGTAATATGCGCCGGGCGGAGCACGTCGATTTCTTCAGTGCCGGTGGCCGCACCGCGAATATCGATGCCTCCGACGGCACCCGCTTCGCACAGAATCACCGTGCATCCGGTGAGCGCGTCATAGTCGGACGCATGTCCCACACGAATGCCCAAAATGTCGGTAAGTCCTTTCGTAGTTGTATGGTAGCATCGAGAGCGAGGTGGACTCGGGTTGCCCGGTTTCCTAATCAGACTCATTCTGGCGGTGCAGGATTTCTTTACGCTGGCGGGGCTGGCAATCCGCAACATATTCCGCAAGCCGCACTATTCCGACGACATCTTTCTGCAGATGGATTACATCGGCGTGGGAAGCATGCCGATTGTGGTGCTGACCGGTTTCTTCAGCGGCGCCGTGATGGCGCTGCAGCTAGCCCGCGCTCTCGCCAAATGGGGGCAGCAAGGACAGGTGGGGACGGCGGTCGCCATCACTTTGGTCCGCGAATTAGGTCCGGTGCTCACATCGCTGATGGTGGCTGGGCGCAATGCGTCGGGCATGGCGAGTGAAATCGGATCCATGAAAGTGACCGAACAGATCGACGCCATGCGTGCTCTCGGCACCGATCCCATTCAGAAGCTGGTGACCCCACGGCTGATCGCGACGTGCACGGTTCTGCCGCTGCTCACGGTCATCTCCGATTTCATCGGGATATTCGGCGGGTACGCAGTGGCGGCGGGACTGCTTGACCTCAACGGACCGCGCTATTGGCAAACGGCCTGGCAGGCGCTGCAGTGGAATGACCTGACACAGGGCCTGCTCAAACCCTTTGTCTTTGCATTCATCATCGCCCTGGTAGGGTGTTATTACGGATTACGCGCCGCAGGCGGAACGCAGGGAGTGGGCCGCGCCACGACCCAGGCCATGGTCACCGCTTCAGTCTGGATCTTCATCCTGACGTTCGTCCTGACTCGCATCTTTACCAGCCAGCTCGTATCCAATTCTTCCTCTCCTTGATGGCCACCAGCGGCGCCAAATCAGTGGTGCGATTCGAGCACGTAACCGTGTCGTTTGACGGCGTGCGCGCTCTGGACGACGTCTCGTTCGAGGTTTGCGAGGGAGAAACGCGCATTATTCTGGGCGCCGCCAGTAGTGGGAAAACCGTGCTACTGAAGACGGCCCTTGGCCTGGCGCGCCCGGATTCAGGAGCGGTTTATTTATTCGGCGAAGATATCACGCGCATGACTGAACACGAGCTCTTCGGTATTCGTAGCAAGGTTGGGATGTTGTTTCAGGAGAGCGCCCTATTCGATTCGCTGACGATCAAGGAGAACGTAGCCTATCCCCTGGTGAACCAAAAGGCGATCCAGTGCCCTCCGGAAGATGTCGAGCGGCGGGTGAAAGAGGCGCTGCACTTTGTCGAGCTGGACCAGACGCTAGCGCGCTTCCCCAGTGAGTTATCCGGAGGCATGAGGCGCCGGGCGGCGATCGCACGGGCCGTGGTCACGGAACCGCCGCTGGTCCTGTACGATTCGCCCACCGCGGGACTCGATCCCATCACGGCGTACACCATCATGGCGCTCCTCATCAAAGAGCGCGATCTGGCCAACACGACCACGCTGATCGTGACCCATCGTTTCCAGGACGGGTTATTGACGGCGAATTTTCGATACAATCCGGACAGTGGCCAGCTCGTCCCGGCGCGCGAGAACGGGGACCGGCACCTCACCAAGTTCATTGTGATGCATGAGGCGAAGATCGTGTTTCTGGGAACGCAAGCTGAGCTGGAAGCGGTGACAGATCCCTATGTCTCAAAATTCCGAAGGCAGAGTGGCGGGTAAGCGATGGCCAATCCCCAAAAAGTAAGTTTTGCGCAGATGCGGGTAGGAATCATGGCGCTGGCCGCCATGCTGATCATCGCCGTCCTCATCTTTCTGCTCACGGGACAACAGAATTTTTTCACGCGCACATTCCGGTTGCGCACGTTCATGGCCGACTCTTCGGGGACGGCTGAGGGAGCGGCGGTACGCTTGAACGGAATTCCAGTCGGCATGGTCGAGGCATTGAAGCTAACCGATTCGAAGGACCCGCAGCGCATTGTGGAGGTCGACATGTCGATCCGGACCGAATACGTGACCCAGATCCCCAAAGACTCGATGGCCGGGATTTCCGCCGCCAACCTGCTGGGCGACAAGTTCATCAACATTACCAAGGGCGCGGCCCCGGAGCACGTGCAACCGAATGACGAGATACGGAGCGTGCCGAACCAGGATATCCCGGAACTGATGGCACAAAGCGCCGGCCTGCTCGCGCAGTTTCAGAGCCTACTGACGCGCGTCAACAACATCCTGAGCTACGTAGAAGCCGGGCATGGCAACATCGGCAAATTTCTTAAGGATGAAGAGCTGTTTGCGCGCCTGAATGCCACGGTAGCGGAGACGCAGCAGATCCTGACGGCGGTGCGCACGGGAAAGGGCACGCTCAGCCGGCTGCTGAATGAAGACGGTCTCTACCAGGATTTCCACGCATCGCTAGAGAAAATTAATGCCTTGCTGGAGGATCTGCAGAAGGGGCGCGGCACGGCCGGGAAACTCCTGAAAGACGAAGGGCTATTCGACGATCTGAAGAAGACGACAGCGCAGGCCAACCAGTTGCTTGCGGACCTGCAGGCCGGACGGGGCACGGCGGGCAAGCTGCTGAAGGATGACACTCTGCACAGCAGCCTCGTCCATCTGCTTGCCAAGGTAGACACGACCCTGGACAAATTGAATTCAGGGCAGGGCACGCTGGGGCAACTGATGGTGAACCCGCAACTGTATGACAGCATGAACGGCGCCACGAATGAGCTGCGGCTGATGCTGCAGCAGGTGCGCGCCAACCCGAAGAAGTTCGTGCAGCTCAAGTTCTCAGTCTTTTGAGCAGCCGCAAACAACTGGTGGTGAACGCCGACGACTTCGGCTTCACGCGGGATGTCAACCAGGGGATCATCGAGGCGCACCAGCGGGGAATTCTGACGGCCACCACGCTCATGGCGAACGGCGATGCCTTCGAAGATGCCGTGCTACTGGCGCGCGAGAACCGCACGCTCGATATCGGGGCGCACCTGGTCCTGGTGGGCGGGCGTGGGCTGGCTGGGTCTCATGATCCTCTCCCTCCCAGCGTCGCGCGGCTGCTGGCCGCGATTGCGCTCAAGCGGCTGCGGATATACGACGAACTCGCGGCGCAAGTGCGGCGCATCTTGGACGCGGGAATACACTTGACCCATCTCGATACCCATAAACACACCCATCTGGCGCCACCGGTGCTCGAAGCGGTGACGCGAATCGCGGAAGAGTTTGGCATCCGGTGGGTGCGGCGGCCTTTCGACCTCCCCATCACGGCGGCCCGCGGCACTGCGCCTCGGGGCAAGCGTGCCACCAGCAGCGGCCTGACCTTCGTTCGCGGCCGATTCCAACGCGTACTGGCCCGGGGCCACTGCAAGACGACCGATCACTTCGCCGGATTCCAGATCACGGGACGTTTTCGCACGCGTGAGCTGGTAGCGCTCATTCAGGCGTTGCCGGAGGGTTCGACCGAGCTGATGTGCCATCCCGGCAAATGTACGGTGGAGCTACAAGCCGCGCCGACGCGTCTCAAGGAAAGCCGCGAGGAAGAGCTCGCCGCGTTGACGGCGCCGGAAACCCGGCGGGCCATCGAGGAATCGCGTGTGGAGCTGGTGAACTATCGGATACTGGAAAACGCATGAGCGGCACGTTGTACCTGGTTGCCACGCCCATCGGCAACCTGGAAGACATCACCTACCGTGCCGTGCGTACACTGCGGGAAGCCGGCCTGATCGCGTGTGAGGACACACGCCAGACGCGCAAACTGTTGGATCACTACGGCATCGCCAGGCCGCTAGTGAGCTACCACGAGCACAACGAAGCCACACGCGCAGAAGAGCTGCTGCGGAGAATGCAAGCGGGCGAGAGTGTGGCGCTGGTCTCCGACGCTGGCATGCCGCTGGTTTCCGATCCGGGTTATCGGGTGGTGCATGCGGCCATCCAGGCGGGGATAAGCGTCGTGCCAGTGCCGGGGCCTTCGGCGCTCGTGGCGGCACTCGCGGCATCGGGTCTCCCGACCGATGAGTTTACCTTCGGCGGTTTTTTACCGGCCAAGTCCGGCCCAAGGGTGCGAGCGATCGAGGCCGTGAAGGACGAAACAGCGACGTTGATTTTCTACGAGACGCCCCATCGCATTGTGGAAGCGCTTGGGGACATCGAGACAGTTTTGGGTGAGCGGCCGGTGGTGGTTGCGCGTGAGCTGACCAAGGTGCACGAAGAGTTTCTGCGCGGGACGGCTGGCGAGGTACGCGCGGCCCTGGCGGCGCGCCCGGCAGTGAAGGGCGAGATTACGCTGCTGATTGGGAGGGCCATTGCGCCGCCAACTGTGCTGACCTCCATCGAGGACGCGGTTGACGCGTACGTTCGTGGTGGCATGGGCAGGATGGAGGCAATGAAGAAGGTCGCGCGGGAGCGCCGGATTTCGAAGCGGGATGTGTATCGCCGGACCCAGATCGAGAAGCGTTAGCGCGAGAAACCGGTCGCCGGTCATTCAATCCCGACTAACCGGCTACTACCACAAGTTAGTAAACTCAGTTAACCCAAAGTTAACCCCAGCTGAGGTTGTTTGCGCAGTATCTTTCATTTCCGTTTAAATCAGTTAGTAAAAAGCGGCAACTTCGCGTCAGTCTACAGTTAACAAAAAAAAGAATTTCCACGGAATTAAAGAATCATTGGGCTTCATTCGTCTTAGGGGGCGAGTGAGATTTCTGATGATGACCAACGCGATTCCAGAATCTGAAAGACGCCGCCGGGAGAGAGGCAGCCAGACGATCGAGGCGGGGATGATCACATTACTCATGTTTGGCCTGATCTTTCTGCTGATGGATGTCTCGCTTTCCCTCTTTATCAAATCGACGCTGCAGGAAGCCGCACGTGACGGCGTACGATTTGGCGTGACCGAGCAACTACTGACGGGTGACAACTACATGAGCGACTCGATTGGCAAGGTCGTCCAAGCGAGCGCCATGGGATTTATCACTAAACCCTCTTGCCAAGTGACTATTAACTATCTCGACCCCTACGGCGGAGCAGTCACAACGGCCACTGGTGGCGACATATTGCAGATCGCGATTACCGGATACCAGTACACGCCGCTAGGCGCGATTCTCAAAAGCGCGGCCCCGATCAACATCAGTGTCTCGGCGTCGGACGTGATGGAACAATGCCCGCTTGCCGGATGCCCCGCGGCGGTGAATCCCACGCCACCCACGTGCCCGTAAAACTAGGAGATATTGCCATGAACACAACACAAAAACGGCGAGAACGGGGATCGATGATGATTGAATTCGTCCTTGTGTCCTCTTTCTTCCTGGTTCCCCTGATCATCGGCACTTTTACCTATGGCTTCGCGATCATCCGCTCGGTCGAAGCCGTTCAGCTCACGCGTGACATCGGCCACATGTACTCGCGTGGCGTCGATTTCTCCGTGGCAGCCAACCAGGCCCTGTTCGCCCAGTCCAGCAGCAGCCAAAGCATCGCGAATCTGGGCCAGGGAATGAATATCATCGCTAACCCCAACGGCAACGTCACTGGCGGCAGTTCAGGATACGGAGTGGTAGTGCTCACCACGCTGACGTATCTCAATTCCGGATCTTGCACCAACTGCGGCGGCCACGTGGTGGTGATGAATCGAATTGTGATCGGTAACAATTCGCTCTTCACCACCGCCTATGGCAGTCCCGCCACCATTAACTCCAACGGCGACGTGCCCAACTATCAGAGCGATACCACTGCACGGGCGGACGCGTTCACCAATTTGATGACTTTGAATAATGGAGAAATTGCTTACCTGGCGGAGAGTTACGTAACCGCGCCGGATTTGGCGGTGCCAGGAGTGTTCGGCGGTCTAGCAACTTATCAAAATGCAATCTTTTGAGGAATTTCGGAGGATGTCCATGCGAGTAAGAAACACGAGGAAAAATCAAAAAGGCTTTGCAGTCATTATGACGGCCCTGACCATGCTGGTGTGCATACCCTTGGTCGGACTGGCTGTTGACGTCGGCGTCCTGTTTATGATCCGCGGAAAGCTTCAGCAAGGTGTGGACGCGGCCGCATTGGCGGGAGCGCGCGCGCTGGCGCAAGGAGCCAACACGGCAGCGCAGGCAGCGAACGCGCAAACGGAAGCCACCAAGTTTTTTAATGCCAACATGCCCGCCGGGTACTGGGGAGTCAGCAACATTCAATTTGCTACTCCCACGGTGGATAGTGTCAGCACGCCGAACTACAGATCGGTGACCATCTCGGCCACGTTAACTGCGCCTCTTTACTTCCTCCGGGTCCTTGGGCAGAACTCGACCACGATCGCCGCGTCATCTCAGGCCGGCCGGCGTGACGTGGCCATGATGCTGGTCCTGGACCGTTCGTTCTCGATGAAGAATTCATTTCAAGGGACGACGGCCTGCGCCGTCATGATTACTGACGCGACGCAGTTCCTGAACTATTTCGCGCCGGGCCGCGACATGGTGGGCCTGGTGGTGTTCGGATCATCCGTGTACACGTATCCTCCCACTACAACCTTCACCACGCCGGACGCGAACGGCAATACTCCGGCGTCGTTAATCGGCCAGATCGGCCTTTGCGGGGGCAACACGAATACAGTCGAAGCAATGTACCAGGCTTATAACCAGCTCCAGATTGCGAATTCCGGTACACGGGCGAATGTGATTGTGCTGATGACCGATGGCAGGCCCAACGGACTTACGGGGATGTACTACTGCAAGAGCTGTGGCGCGGGCGGTTCAACTATAGACCTGCGCAAAAACCCGGGTAGTTGTGATACCAATAAGGCGACACTGGAAGGCGAAGTGGAACAATGGGCCGGCGGCCCACTTCCGACTGGCCCAACGGCCGGTCTGAGCATTGAGATTGCCACCAAAGTCGATGGCACAGGAACCGACGGCAATGCACCAAACCCACAAGCCCAGGGCTGTTCAATGTCGGGCAGTAATTATACGGCGATTAGCGGCGCGCCGACGAACGATATCAAAAACATGCCCACGACTGACATTCACGGCAATTCCACCGTCGGCACCTACAGCCAAAACAACCCGAACGCGCCATACGGTGGGCAAGCCTGCAACTTGAGTGTCACCAGTCCGCAACAGATCGAAATTTGTTCCGTGAACGCGGTGGATAATATGGCGACCGCTATCCGGCAGGACGCCGTTCTGAAGCCTACGATCTACACGATCGCGCTCGAAGGCAATGCTCCCACTGATCCGCCGGACACCTTGCTGCTGCGCAAGATGGCGAACGACCCGACGATGCAAAACGACCCCAGCCAAACGGCTCAGAACTACTGGACAGCACAGAATAATAACGGCGTGCAGACGGTGGGCTATTTCGCCGATGCGCCCGATCCGGGGGAACTGAGCGCGGCTTTCAATTCGGTCGCCGAGCGGATTTCGGTCCGTCTCGCGAGGTAATTTAAGCGCGGGCTGCCGGCCTGACCCGGCGGGCGGCCCGCTTGCTTCCCTTCCGTAGCAGTTTCCCTCCTCAGCAATCCGATAGAATTGCGCTTGACCACGTGAATTCACCCGATTTGTCGAACGAACCTCCGCACAGTGTTCCACTGCTGGTTTTCGACGGCGATTGCACCTTTTGCCGCGCCTGGATCGGATATTGGAAGCGGCTCACGGGAGACGCGATCTCTTACGCGCCCTACCAGGAAGTCGCGGAACGCTTCGCGCAAATTCCGCGAGAGAACTTTGCGCGGGCCGTCCAGTTAATACTGCCGGATGGCCAGATACTGAGCGCCGCGCACGCCGTGTTCCGTTCCCTGGCGATTGTGCCGGGATATGCGTGGCTGTTGTGGGCCTACCATCGCGTTCCGGGCTTTGCGGCAGTGACGGAGTGGAGTTACCGCCGCATTGCAGCGAACCGTTCGTTCTGTTATCACACCACAGTTTTCTTATGGGGAAAGCATCCCGAGCCGGCGACTCATGAAATCGCGATCCGCTGGTTCTTTCGATCGCTCGGGCTGATCTACCTGATCGCCTTCCTGTCGCTCGCAGTGCAAATCACCGGCCTCATCGGCGGGCGGGGCATTTTGCCGGCCGAACGATTTCTGGCAGCGGTGCGCGAAAACTACGGCGGATCAGCCTGGCTACGCGTTCCCACGCTGTTTCTATTCGGCGCGAGCGACACGATGCTGCGTCTCGCCTGCATTGCCGGCGCCGTCGTGTCGATCGCCATCATTTTGGGATTCGCGCGCCGCGCCGCGCTCGTGGCGGCATTTGTTCTCTACTTATCGCTGGTTCACGCCGGCCAGACGTTTCTGTCATTTCAGTGGGACTTTCTGCTGCTGGAATCCGGCTTCCTCGCCGTCTTTCTTCGGCCGGCATTCCCGCGCGTGTGGCTGTTTCGCTGGCTGCTGTTCCGGTTGATGCTGCTATCGGGAGCGGCGAAACTGCTGAGCCACGATCCGAATTGGCGCAACCTGACTGCGCTCCGCTACCACTATGAGACGCAGCCTCTGCCAACTGTTTTCGCGTGGTACTTCCATCAGTTCCCGCTGGGCATTGAGAAATTCTGCTGCGGCCTCATGTTCTTCGTCGAGCTGGTTGTGCCATTTCTATTTTTCGCACCACGGCGAGTGCGCTTCTTCGGGGCCACGATGACCATCGCGTTTCAGGCGTTCATCTTCATCACTGGTAACTACACGTTCTTTAATCTGCTGACGGTGGCGCTCTGTTTGTTGTTATTCGATGATGCCGCGTTTCATCCCGCGCCCGCGCCGCGCGTGCGGCCGCCCGTGACGCAGCGTGCCGTCTCGGTAGCGCTGTCTGTTTTCATCCTGTTTGTAAGCGGATTCGAGCTGGTGGAAACATTCTCCGGCTCCATACCTCTCCCGGCGTCCGAGGTAGTGCACGCAATCGCCCCGTTTGGCGTCGTCAATACCTATGGCCTGTTCGCGGTGATGACCACGTCACGCCCGGAAATCATTACGGAGGGATCGAACGACGGCCAGACATGGCGCGAGTACACCTTTCGATACAAACCTGGTGACCTGAAGCGCGCGCCCGTCTGGGCGCAGCCCTATCAGCCGAGGCTCGACTGGCAGATGTGGTTTGCGGCTCTCGATAACTATCAGGCTGAACCGTGGTTCGTCAATCTCGCGGTCCGGTTGCTCGAAGGGTCGCCGGAGGTGGTAGCGCTACTGGGGCGGAATCCATTCCCATCCAGTCCGCCGCGCTACATCCGCGCCCGGCTGTACGACTACAGTTTCACGACCTTCAGCGAGCGACGCGCGACGGGCGACTGGTGGAAACGCGAGCTCAAGGGCGAGTATCTGCCGGCGGTGTCCCTACGAGCGGCTCCCGCGGAGTAGAATAGCCGCATGATTTCACGAAAGTGCCCGTATGTGGCGTTGTTGTGTTGCGTGATGTGCACGCGTTGGGCTGCCGCCCAGCCGAAGATCATCGACGCGCATCTGCACTACAACGGCGATCCCGCTTTCTTGAAAGCTCTGCTCGCCAAACTTGACCAGGTGGACGGCATCGCGTTCCTCCTGGTGGAACCGAAGGACCTGGATGGCGTGAAGGACGCCATCCAGCAGCACTCCAACCGGCTGGTTGGGTTCGGCGAGATCGAGCTCGATCATCCCAAGGTGCTCGATCAGATCGATCGCTTTCACGCCGCCGGATTTCGCGGCTTGGGCGAACTCTCCGGCCCGTTGAGACGCTACGACGACCCGGCCTATTCCCGCATTTACGATCGTGCGGAGCGGTACGGCATGTTCCTGCTGTTTCACACCGGCATCGTGAACCGCACCACGCCCGAAATACCAGCCGATATCAGCGTGGACCGCATACGCGCCACGACGCTCGACAACATTGCACGGCGGTATCCCAAGGTCAATATCATTGGCGCGCATTTGGGGAATCCCGACTATCAGTGGGCCGCGGAAGTTGCCCGCTGGAATCCCAATATCCACTTTGATCTTTCCGGTTCGACGCTGATCAAGAAACAGGACGACTACACGTTTTTCAAGTCGATTTTCTGGTGGTCGGCCATAGTCAGCCCGCACACACCCAAAGGCGGCCCCAACGCCTTTGAGAAAATTGTTTTCGGCTCCGATGTCTTTGGCGGTGAACTGGAAGAATTCGATCGCGAGCTGGAGCGCTACCACAAAATGCTGGATGCCTGCGGTGTACTGCCCGAAGCCCAGGCGAATATTTTCAGCGGAACGCTATGGCGTCTCTTGAACATGAAGTAGGAGGTACGCATGCATGGAGATTTGACGCGCCGCAAACTGCTCGGAGCCGCGTCCACAGGACTTTTCGTGACACAGGCCGCGCGTGCCGCCGCTTCGGATAAACCCGCCGTCATGGGCGGGAATCCAGTGCGGACGGCGCCGTTCCCCTCGTGGCCGGTGATCGCGGAGAACGAGGAGCGGGCCTGGATGAAAGTGCTGCGCGGCGGCAAATGGAACCGTCTCGACGGCGACTGCGCGCGGCAATTCGAGGAGACCTGGGCCGCCACACTCGGCGCGAAACATTGCCTGGCCACGGCCAACGGAACCAGCGCTTTGATCATTTCATTGAACGCGTTGGGTGTCGGCCCGGGCGATGAGGTCATTGTTCCGCCGTACACCTTCGTTGCGACGATCAATGCAGTATTGATGCAGCACGCCATTCCCGTCTTCGTGGATACCGATCCGGAGACGTTCCAGATCGACGCGCGTAAGATTGAGGCGGTGATCACCGACCGAACGCGCTGCATCCTGCCGGTGCATCTGGGAGGCTCGCCGGCCGACATGGACACCATTCTCGAAATTGGCCGCAAGCACAACCTGCCGGTAGTCGAAGACGCATGCCAGGCGCACTTGGCCGAGTGGCGGCATCGCAAAGTCAGTACCCTGGGAGCGCTGGGCTGTTTCAGCTTTCAGGCGTCAAAGAATCTGAATTCGGGCGAGGGCGGAGCGATTCTGACCAACGATACCGATCTTTTTCCTGTGTGCCAGAGCTTTCACAACAACGGCCGCGGCAACACCGGTTCAGGCTTTGGTTATGTGCGCAACGGCGCCAATCTGCGCATCACTGAATTCCAGGCTGTGCTCCTGACGGAACAACTGAAACGTGTCGAGGAGCAGTCGCGGCGTCGAGAGCAGAACGCGGCATATCTGACCAGGCAGCTCGCGGAGATTCCCGGCATCCGGCCGGCGCGTATGTACCCCGGCGCCACACGCAACGCCTACCATCTCTATATGTTTCGCTACGACAAGGCGGAGTTCGCGAACCTTCCACGCAACCAATTTCTGAAGGCGCTCGAGGCCGAGGGCATCCCGTGCTCCGGCGGTTACACGCCGCTGAACAAAGAGCCATTTCTCAAGAACACGTTGGATTCGCGCGCCTACCGCGCAATCTATCCGGCAAAGCAGCTGGGTGAGTGGTTCGAGCGCAACCACTGCCCCGCAAACGACCAGCTTTGCGAGGAAGCCGTGTGGTTCACCCAGACGATGCTGCTCGGTCCCCGCGAAGACATGGACCAGATCGCTGACGCGGTTCGCAAGATCCAACGCCAGGCCGGCATGCTGGCACGGTCGTAGGAGCGAATGTTCGGGTACAATTGAAGTGTTCACGTGCGCCCGTAGCTCAGATGGATAGAGCGTTTGCCTCCGGAGCAAAAGGTCGGTGGTTCGAATCCACTCGGGCGTACCACATTTTCAGGACTGCCACCGTGCCGGAACGGTAGTTTGAAGTAGCCCAACCCCGCGACCCGTTCACACTCGTAAACCAGAACAATCTTTTTCCGCACGCTAAATCCGAAAGGGAATCCCTGCCGTATTCCGTTTGAAAGTTCTCACCTAAAGGAGATGAACGTGCGACAACGAATTCTACGCTTCTGCGCGGCCGCCCTGATGATCAGCGCCGGCGCCTTCGCCGCCAGCCACCGCAATGGGCCGATGCTGCTGGAGGATCAGACAGCGAACCTCAACGACTTCTACATTTTCCGTAGTTGGGAGACGGGCCACACCAACGACGTCGTCCTGAGCCTGAGCGTGCAAGGGTTCCAAAATCCCGACAACGGCCCCAGCTACTACAAGTTCTCTGATAGCGTCCTCTATCGTTTCAACGTCAATAACGCGCGCGGTCTGGACGGCAACCCGGACATGCAGGTCGATTTCCGGTTCAATACCACCCTCCGACCCAACCAGACCTTCCTGTCTTACTTCGGCGTGATCGATTCCATCGACAGCCCGGGCATTCTGCTTTACCAGACCTACACGGTCACGGTTCGCGATCTTCGCCGCGGCACCGAGAGCACATACGTGACCGACATCAATGGCCACGCACTTTCCGTAGCGCCGCCAAACCAAGGCCCCAAAGCCACGCCCAACTATGAGACGGCTCTGGGATTGCCTTCGGTCTTCACGCTGCCCAACGGCATGCGCGTTTTCGCCGGACCGCGCGACGACGCTTTCTATTTCGATAGCGGCGCGACCTTTGACTTCCTGAACTTCCGCGCACCAGCGCCGGTGCTGGCGGGGTCTGCCGACACTGGGGCCGGCGCGGCTTTTCCGAAAGCGGTGGATGGATTCGCAGGCTACAACATCAGCCTGATCGCGGTGGAAGCTCCCATCTCGATGCTGACCTCTGATGGAGCCATCCCCACCGATCCCAAGGCATCCGATGCCAAGATCGCAGGCTGGGCAGCCACCTACCGGCAGGCGTTGACGGTTCGCGAAGGTACCAATGATCCGCGGGGTCTGGGCGAGTTTGTGCAAGTGGATCGCGTCGGCAATCCTCTAACCGTGGAAGCTCTGATTCCGCTGCCTCTCAAAGACAAGTGGAATCGCAGCCAGCCCGCCGACGACCAGCAGTTTGCTGCTTTCATCGGCGATCCCGTTCTGGCTTCCGCGGTATTCCACGGCGTCTTCGGCCTGAACGTGCCGAGTGCGCCGCGCAACGACTTGCTGTCCGTCTATGTCCCCGACATCACGCGCATCGACCTCACTATCCCGCCAACTCCCGCGGCGATGCAGAGCCGCCTGGGACCGCTAGGTGGCGACAACGCGGGCTGGCCCTTCGGCGGCCGGCGCCCCGGCGATGACGTGGTCGACATCGGATTCCGCGCGGTGGCGGGCGTCCTGGTGCAGGGATTCGACGTCGCGCCGAACAATGAACTGGGAGACGGCGTCAACTCCAACGACATTCCGTATCTCGACCGCTTTCCGTTCCACGCGCCGCCACACGCCGGCTTCGCGCACAGCCAGGAAAACGGCACGAACGGCCAAGGCATGCCGACGTTCTAACAAAATGTTGGGGGCGGCCGACGAGTCGCCCCCTCAAGGATCACCCATGAAAACAATCTTTCTTTTCCTAGCGATGTCTGCCCTGGCGCTCCACGCTCAGGATGCCAACATTTCCCGCATGCTTGATGGCAAGCTCAACATCTCACAGCGCAATGATGCCTGTTACGCGCTGCGTGACGTCCGCTCGCCCGAAGCCCTGGCCGCATTTGCGCGCGCGCTGGAGAGTCCCACTGTCCGTGCCTGCGCCGCCCGCAATCTGCGCGAAGCTGGCGCGGTCGACGCGTTCAAAAGCGCCCTTGCGGGGTCCGATCCCGAAATCCGCGCCGTGGCCGCTCGCGAGCTGGGCGCTATGACAAGGCCCGAGCTGATGGACGTTCTTGCCCAGACGGCCCGCGATCCCAATCTGATGATTGCAACCAACGCATTTGAAGGACTCAGCCACTATCAGGATCGCGCCGTACTGCCCTATCTGCTGAATCTGGCGGATAACGGCGGTCTGGTGGCCGCCATGGCTCTGAGCCGCGCGGTCGCGTTCGCCGATCCGAGCGTACTGGCTGTCGCCCGCCGCCTCATGGCGACGAAGGACGTTCCGTTGCGGCTGGCCGCGCTCCGCGCCATCGGCGATCTGGGTGATCACTCAGATCTGCCCGAATTACGCCAGCTCGCCGCCAAAGCCGAATCTGCAGCTCCCGCCGGTCGCGGCTTCGGATTGGTTCCGCCACTGGATCTTTCCCGCGCCGCCCAAAACGCCATCCGCCAGATTCTGAGCCGTTCGTAGCGCTTGAGGCGCCCGCAAACGGTCGGGCGCTTTTCAGTCTGATATCATTCTGCACATCAGAATGACTGTGCAGTTTCGCGTGATCCTCCTCGTGGTAATGGCAGCCTCCGGCAGCCTGCATGCCCAGTTGCCGCCCGCGGAATCCCAGAGAATCGATGCCATCGTCACCCAGGTGCTGACCGAAACCGCAGCGCCCAGCGTCTCTCTCGCGGTCGTGAAAGACGGCAAGATAGCTTATGCCAAAGCCTACGGCAATGCGCGTCTCGATCCCGCAGTGCCCGCGCGTCCGGAGATGCACTACTCTATCGGCTCTGTCAGCAAGCAGTTTCTCGCCGCCGCCATTTTGATTTTGGTCGAGGATGGCAAGCTTTCTCTCGACGATCCCGTGGCGCGCTATTTGCCGGAGCTTACGCGCGCGAACGAGGTCACAATTCGCGAACTGCTGAGTCACACCTCCGGATACCAGGATTACTACCCGCTCGACTACGTTGCCCCGTTCATGCTGAAACCGGTCACCGCGCGCGAAATCCTCGAACGATGGGCCACGAAGCCGCTCGATTTCGACCCCGGCACTCGCTGGCAGTACAGCAACACCAACTTCGTCGCCGCCGGCAGCATCGTTGAGCGGGTCACTGGCATGCCGCTCATTGCGTTTCTTGAGGCTCGCATCTTCAAACCGCTAGGCATCACGGATGCTCTCGATCTGGCTCAGCATCCGCTCACCGCTTACGATGCCGGGGGCTACACGCGCTTTGCAACGGGCCCTGTGCACGCGGTCCCGCCGGAAGGTCCCGGCTGGCTGTACGCCGCCGGCGAGCTGGGATTGACCGCGCGCGATCTCGCCCTTTGGGACGTCTCGTTGATCGAGCACAAGCTGCTCAAGCCCGCATCACTTGACACGATGATGACTCCGGTCCGTCTCAAGAACGGAGCGCCTACCGATTACGGCCTTGGCATCGGCGTGAGCGATGCCGACAATCATCCGAAGCTCAGTCATGGCGGCGCTGTATCGGGATTTGTCACTCTGAACACGGTCTGGCCCGACGCGCGTGTAGCAGTGGTCGTTTTCGCCAATCTGGATGGCTCAGCCGCGCCCGGCAAGATAACCGATGAGATCGCACCATTGTTGGTAACGCAACAGCTTGACCCGGATGCCGCCAGAGAACTCGAGCAGGCACGCCGCATCTTCAGCGATCTCCAGCAGGGCAAAATCGACCGCTCACGCCTCACGTCCAATGCCGACGCCTTCTTCACCCCGCAGGTCTTAGCCGATGCCGAAGCAAGCCTCAAGCCGCTCGGCGCTCCGCAAAGCATCACCCAGACTTCGGTCGAACTGCGCGGCGGTATGACCTATCGCCATTTCCAAATCACCTGGAAAGGGAAACCGCCCTTGCACCTGAGCACCTTCACCACCCCAGAGGGAAAACTGGACCAATACCTGATCCAGTAACTGCCCCCTTAATCCCGCCGGCTGTAGCGGCCTGCCGACATCGTCCCGGCGACTAAGGGATTTTCCCGATAAGAAAAGTCCAGCGGCCTCAGCAGTTACCCTTGACCCCGGGGTTTCGGATACGCTAGCCTGAAACCGACTGCATTCTTCGAGGCGGGATGGGGGATCTCGAGCCTGGCGCTGTCCAAGGGTGATGCAGCGTGCGTCGGAGGGGATTCATGATCATTCTGCTGTTCGGGGCACCGGGTTCGGGCAAGGGTACTCAAGCCAGATTCATTTCGGAATCGAGAGGCATACCCGCTATCTCTACGGGGGACATGCTGCGCGCCGAGTGCCGTGCGGCGACGGTGCTTGGCAAGGCAGCCTGCGCGGTTCTCGCGAACGGCAGCCTGCTGGACGATGCAACCATGAACGCAATCGTGGCGAGGCGGTTGCAGCAACCGGATTGCTCCTCGGGTTTCATCCTGGATGGCTATCCACGCACAGTCCCGCAAGCGACCTCGCTATCGCAGTTTCTGGAGAACGCAGGATTGCCGGAGCCGACGATTGTGCACCTGGACGTTCCGGATGCAGTGCTGGTGGCGCGCCTTTCGTCGCGGCGCTATTGCCCGTCATGCGGCCGGACCTATCATCTTCTGGCACAGCCACCTGCGCGGCCGGGACAATGCGATGGCGATGGAGAAGCATTGATCCAGCGAAGCGATGATGCCGCCGCCGTGGTGGTCGAGCGCCTGAAGGCCTACCGTCTGCTGACCGAGCCACTCATCCAGTATTACCAAGGGCCGCACTACCATCGCGTCAACGGCGGCTGCGAACCCGAGGAGATCTCCCAGCGAATCGATGCAGTCATCATGGCAGATGCGGCACAGGATGATCGCGAGCCTGTCGCGTGCACGAAGCTACGCTAGATCTCCATACCCCTAACGTCCGTACAGTTCCCATACCCGCGATTTGCCGGTACAGTAAGAGGACGGATTCGAGTGTCATAAAGCGTTCCTTGTGGTTCCGCCTCTCGGTGGGACTTATCTGCCTGGCAGCGACTGCGGGAGTTGTCCCGGATCGCTACATAGTGGAGCTATCGGCACAGCCCGTGGCCGGCAGGGTGGCGGCGCAGGGGCGGCCTCCTGATCGGCTGGAAGTGGAGCGGCGGCGCGCCGAGGTGCGGAGCGAGCAGGCCGTTACCAAGCTCGCCATTCAGCAGGCGGGCGGGCAGGTGCTCGACAGTGTGGACATTGTGGCTAACGCCATCTTCGTTCGCATGCGCGCGAGCGACGCCGCGAAGCTGGGAAACTTACCCGGCGTGAAGCATGTCTATCCCGTGCGCCAGTTCTGGCCGGTGATGGATCATGCGGTGGTGGTGCACAAGATCGTGGATGCATGGAACCAGGTGGGCCTGGCGAATGCAGGCGCGGGAATCAAGATCGCGATCATCGATACAGGAATTGAGAACACGCACCGGGCGTTTCAGGCGCCGTCGCTCACGCCTCCGCAGGGCTACCCGCAGGTAGACAACGATGCGGACAGGCCATTTACCAACAATAAGGTGATCGTAGCCCGCAGCTACGTTTCGCTGCTGGGACCGGATCCCGACCAAACGGCTCGCGACCGCGTGGGCCATGGGACCTCGGTGGCGATGGCGGCAGCTGGGGTGCTGAATTCAGGGCCGCTGGCGACAATTCGCGGCGTGGCGCCGGTGGCGTTCCTGGGGAACTACAAGGTGTTCGGCTCGCCGGGAGTGAACGATTTCGCAGGCGAGGACGCAGTGCTCAAGGCGATCGACGACGCCGTGGCCGACGGCATGGACGTGCTGAACCTGAGTTTGAGCGACCCAGTGCCGATCGTGCTGGGCGAAGACCTGGAGGTCTCGGCAATCGAGCAGGCCGCGGCGATGGGCCACGTTGTGGTGGTGGCGGCGGGTAACTCGGGGCCGGATCCTCAGACGATCGGGTCGCCATCGAGCGCGCCGGCAGCCATCACGGCGGGCGCTTCGGTGAACAATAGGACGTTTACCACCGACGCGACCGTTGGTAGTGTGCCGTACCAGTCTCTGCCCGGAACCGGACCCGCGCCCGCGCAAGCTGTCACCGCGCCGATCCTCGACATCACCACGCTCGGTGACAATGGGCTCGCCTGCTCGGCGCTTCCGGCCAACAGTCTGAAGGGTGACATTGCGCTGATCCTACGCGGAACCTGCCTGTTTACGGACAAGCTCACGAACGCGCAGGCGGCGGGCGCAGTTGGCGCTCTGGTGTACACCGACCAGGCGCAACCGGAAGCCATCGTGATGGACGTCGGCTCGTTAGCGCTTCCCGCGATGATGGTGAGTTACAGCGATGGCATCAAGATCAAGATCCAGCTGGCGCGAGGCGGTCAGGAGTCAGCCACACTCGATTTCACCCAGACGGCGTTCTTCGTCGATCCCGATCAGTTGGCTAGTTTCAGCTCGGCGGGGCCGAATGTGGATGGTTCGATCAAACCCGACCTGGTGGCAGTGGGCCAGTATGTCTACACTGCGGCCGAGACGTTTGATTCCAAGGGCGAACTCTATAGCGCCAACGGATACGCATTCGTGGATGGCACCAGTTATTCGTCGCCGATTGTGGCCGGCTCGGTGGCGCTGGTGGAAGCCGCGCGTCCTGGCTTGACCGTGGCACAGTACCGGTCTCTGCTGATCCATTCGGCGGCCCCGGCCTTTCTCGCACCGGGCGTTCCGGCGCGCATACAACAGAGCGGCGCGGGCCTGTTGGATGTGGAGGCGGCGCTCCGGGCGAGCGGGGCTATCGCGCCCACGGAGTTATCGTTCGGAGTCGGGAACGGTACGGTGCAACTGGCCACGGGGGTCACGGTCACGAATGTGAGCAGTGCGCCGGAGACTTTCGCGCTATTTGTGACTGAGCGCGATGCGCCATCCGGTCCGATACCACCCGGCAGCCGGACGGCAGCAGCACTGGACACATACGACGCACTTCCTGTGGTCACTGTCACCCCGAACACCCTGACGCTCGCGCCGGGAACGAGCGGCCTATTGAGTGTTAGCATCATCGGATTCGAATTGCCTCCCGGCGGGTATGAAGGCTTTCTGCATGTGCTGGGAACGAATTCAGGTGTCGACGAGCGTGTGCCCTATTGGTACGGGGTAGGCTCCACGGTTCCGGCGCACATCACGATACTGAATACGGCCACCACTCCTTCGGCGGGATCCATCGTTCCGGATGCCGCACTGTTTCGCGTAACGGATGCGACCGGCATCACGGTGCCCGGAGTGACGCCCACTGCCACTGTGATCGATGGAGGCGGTTCGGTCTTGGGCATCGTGGATCACAGCGTAACCAACCCGGGCGTGTTTGGCCTGAACGTGCAGTTGGGACCGGCGGCGGGCTCCAACGATTTTCAGATTCAAGTGGGGAATCTCACGCAAACCGTTACCATCATCAGTCAATAGAATAGGGTCAACGCTGGGCCGCCGAGGCGCTGAGAACACAAGAAAAGTAAACTCCTCGGAGCCGGACAGCTCCACAAAGCCCTATAATGTGCGAGTAGGAGCATTTTTCGGTCGATGGCCGATTTTAAGAAGAAACTTCAGGACGAGATTGCCGCGCTCGAATACGAGCTGCACGTCGAGTTGCCACGGGAGATCCTGAAGGCAAGAGCCCATGGAGACCTCAGCGAGAACGCCGAATATCACGCCGCCAAGGAGCGGCAGGGCTTCGTCAACGCCAAATTAAATCATTTGAAGCAGCGGTTGGCGGACCTGTCGATGATTGACTTTACGAAAATTCCGCACAATCGCGTGGGGCTAGGTTCGCGCGTGGTATTGCTCGACATGAAAAAGGACGAGCAGATCAAATATAATCTGGTAACAAGTGAGGAAGCCGACGCAGCGAACGGGAAAATTTCCACCACTTCGCCGATCGGCCGCGGTTTGCTGAACAAAGAAGTGGGTGATGTCATCAAGGTTCAAATCCCTGGAGGAATGCGAGAGTTTGAAATACTGGAACTGACCACCATTCACGAGAAAACCGAGGAGCCATGACCTTCACGCGCGGGATCGGCTGGGTTTGTGGAAAGATTATCGACCGGATTGTTGGGGCGCTCGCCCTATCGCGCATTCATCCTAATGTTCTGACCTTTCTTGGCCTGGTGATCAACACTTGGGCCGCGTTCCTGTTTGCCGCGGGCAGTTTTCGTTGGGCGGGAGCGGTGGTAATTCTGGCTGGCCTGTTCGATATGGTGGATGGCCGCGTGGCGCGCGAGACCAACCGCGTAACGCGATTCGGCGGCTTCTTCGATTCGGTGGTCGACCGCTACTCGGATCTCGCGCTGTTCATGGGCCTGCTCGTCTACTACGCCTCGATCAACCGCTTTTTCTATATCGTGCTGACCGCAATTGTGATGACGGGGTCGGTAATGGTGAGTTATGCCCGCGCGCGCGCCGAGTGCACGATACCCAAGTGTAAAGTCGGATTCCTGGAGCGGCCAGAACGCGTAGTACTGATCATCATCGGTGCGTTGTTCGACCGCATGGCGCCGGTGCTGTGGGTGATCGCGGTGCTCTCGAACCTCACCGTGATTCACCGCATGATTTACACCTGGCAGGAAGCCAAGCGGCTGGAAGAAGCGCAATTGCGCGCGGTGCCGGAAGAAGAGACGGCGGCCAGCGCGAAGGGCTAAGTCAAAAAAAAGCTCGCTCCCCCTATCCTTCCAGAATTACGTGCGCCATTCCCAGTTCCGCGGTGTGTGTGATCGATAACGAGATGGCTTTCACACCTAGTTCGCCGGCAATGCGGGCAGCTGCGCCGTGCAGCTTAAGCGTGGGGCGGCCGGATGGGAGATTGGCCACTTCGAAATCCTGCCAGCGAACGCCTCGTCTCCAGCCGGTACCAATGGCCTTCATTCCAGCTTCTTTGGCGGCAAAGCGTCCCGCGTAGCGCTCGAAGCGGTTGGCCTTGCGCTCGACATAGGCAATCTCTTCAGGGGTATAGATGCGCTCAGTGAAGCGGCGGCCGTAGCGCGCAATAGCGGCACGGATACGGCTGACTTCGGCGAGATCGACACCGGTGCCGAGAATCATGGCAGGGTGGTTGGCAACCGCTCCCTCGAAGAGTGACTTAGGTTGGACTTACTTTCCCTTGCCGGCCTGCGCAAGTTTTTTCCGATGCTCAGCCCAGCGCTTGCGTTGTGCCTCGGCGATACGCTTGCGCGCGGACGCGCTCAACGGGCGTCTACGGCGTGGGGCGCCTGCCTTTGCCGCAACTGTGGAAACCGCAGCGCCAGTCTTAGCGCCGCCGAGCTGTGCTCGTATCTCGCGAATCGTCTCTTCGACCTTCTGCTTCTCAATTTCGTATCCGACTAATGCCATCCTTAAGGTAGTCGGATCATGTGCGGATCGCCCTCTTGGCATGAATTCTCCCTCGCACAATATATCATAGGCGCTACTTACTTGTGTCAATATGAATGCATCATTTCTATGCGAACTGTGGTTCAGAGAGTTAGTGAGGCCAGGGTCGAGATAGGCGGCAGAGTTAGCGGCGCCATAGGAAGTGGCCTGGTTTTATTGCTGGGCATAGCTAAACAGGACTCCTATCAGCACGCTGACTATCTCGTGGATAAGATACTAGGTCTCCGTATTTTCTCCGACGATGCCGGAAAGATGAATCGCAACGTGGTGGACGTTGGGGGAGGGTTACTGATCGTATCGAATTTCACGGTATACGGGGACTGCCGCAAGGGCCGCAGGCCCAGTTTTGACTTAGCCGCCGATCCGGAAAAAGCCGAGGAGCTGTATCAGTACTTTGTGAATCGTGCGCGCACAGCGCCCATCCAGGTCGCGACCGGGGTTTTTCGCGCTTCCATGAGTGTCCACCTGGTGAACGACGGCCCCGTAACTTTGGTATGTGATTCGGTCCAGACATCCCATTCGTGACCGGCGTTTCATCCTAGCTTGTCGCAGTGAGTTCGTTAGCATGACACAACCGCTCCCTTTGGTTGCGGCTCAGTCTCTGGTGGGCTTTTCTGAGCCGTAACCAAAAGGAGCGGTACTAACATTCTGGTCGTGACGACTACCAGTCGCGACAGTGCGATATAATGAAATTTCCGCTTATAAATGATCCCCAGCAGGCGAATTCGGTACCGCGACGCAGGCGTAAATATCGACGAGGCAGACCGGGCCGTCGGCGCCATCAAGAAGCTCGCCCAGCGCACCTTCGGGCCCAATGTTCTCACCGATATCGGGACGTTTGGTGCATGTTATGCGCTCACCGGTTACAAGAAGCCAGTGCTGGTGAGTTCCGTCGATGGAGTGGGTACCAAGCTAAAAATCGCCTTCGCTACGGGCAGACATGACACCATCGGCCAGGATCTGGTGAATCACTGCGTCAATGACATCGCGGTGCAGGGGGCTGTGCCGCTTTTCTTTCTGGACTATCTTGCGGTGGGGAAATTGGCGGCCGAAGTGGCGGCCAGCGTCATTTCTGGGATCGCTCGGGCTTGCCGGGAGAACGAATGCGCCCTCATCGGCGGCGAGACGGCTGAGATGCCGGGCCTGTATGGGAACGGCGAATATGACCTCGCCGGGACGATCGTCGGCGTCGTGGAACGGAACAAGCTGATTACCGGCCGGACGATTCGCGCGAGTGACGTGCTCCTTGGTCTGCCCTCCACAGGAATGCACACCAACGGGTATTCGCTGGCGCGGAAGCTGCTGTTCGAAGTGGCCGGCTACCAACCGAACACCTGGCGGCACGAACTGGGCACGACAATAGCCGAGGAGCTTTTGAAAGTTCACTGCAGCTATTTGAAACCCATCCGGGCGCTGGTGGCCGCCGGTGTGTTGAAGGGTGCGGCGCACATCACAGGGGGAGGCATTACGGACAACGTGCCTCGAATTTTGCCCTCTGACCTTGCCGCGGCCATCGACGTAGCTGCGTGGCCGGTTCCACCCATCTTCCGGCTGTTGCGGGACATCGGAAACATGCCGGAAGACGACTGGCGGCGGACGCTGAACCTCGGGATCGGGATGATCCTTGTGGTCGGAGAGAAGGATGCCATCCGGTCCGAGCGGATTCTGAAGAAGATGGGTGAGCCGTGTTACACCGTGGGGCGCGTCGTGAAGGCACGGCGCGGCGGCCCGCGCGTAGAATACCAGTGAAGCGGCTCGGCATCCTGCTGTCCGGAAGAGGCTCCAATTTCGAAGCGATCGCCGATCAAGTGTCGGCCGGCTCGATTCCCGCGGAAATCGCCGTTGTGATCAGCAATCGCCCCGAAGCCCGCGGTCTGGAAGTGGCGAGGCGGCGCGGACTGAATGCCGTGTGCATTCCCTCAAAGGGATCGGATCGCGAGACGTACGACCGCCTGCTGATCCGGGAGCTTGAGGCGAACCAAGTAGATTTGGTTTGCCTCGCCGGATTCATGCGTCTGCTGAGCGCAACGTTCGTCCGGGCGTTTCCGCAGCGCATCCTCAACATCCACCCGTCGCTGTTGCCGGCGTTTCCGGGGCTGGATGCTCAGAAGCAAGCGCTTGATCACGGAGTCAAGATCACAGGATGCACGGTGCATCTGGTGGATGAATTTCTAGATGCAGGGCCGATCATTCTCCAAACAGCGGTGCCCGTGCTGGACGAGGACAACGTTGAGTCCCTTTCAACGCGCATCCTCACTCAGGAGCATGTCATTTACAGCGAGGCGATCCGCGTCATGCTCGGCGGCAACTTCCACGTCGAGGGGCGGCGGGTCATCGCAGCCGCGCCCACTGCCTAACGTTTTTCCCGAGAAATCCCGATGTTTGTTCAGTAAGAGCCTGGCGTCTGTCAAAAGCGGCCGGGCAGACTAGCCTATGCCCGAATTGACGCTGGAGTTCGATCCGTCCACAATACTGAAAACACAGCAGTTGCATGTTCTACTGGCAGCCGTGGCGCGGACCGTGTCCCACATCTGCTCGGCCAGCGACGAGTGCGCTACAAGGCTGGACAAGATCGAAGAGCAGATAGAAGAAACCTCGGGACTGGAGGGGGTCCGGGTGCTGCGGTTTCGGCTCGAGGAATGCCTCCAAACGCTGCGCAACGCAACTCGCCGTGAGCGTGAGGAAATGTCGCAGACTTTCACACGCTTGCAGAAGCAGGTCGCGGCTGCGCAGGCGGGGGACGGCGACGACGCGATGCTGGCGCCCGAAATCGACAAGGTCTCCGGACTGGAAGTGCGCGAGTCGGCCGAGCGGGCTATGGGGATAGCTGTAGAGCGGGGTGGCGTGTCATACGCCGCACTCTTCGTAGTGGACCGGCTTCACCTGATCAACGCTCAATTTGGATACGCCACTGGCGACCGCATCCTGCGCGAGTTTTGCGAACACCTCAGGTCGTCTCTGTTACCAGAAGACCAATTGTTCCGATGGACAGGGCCGGCATTTCTGGCGGTCATCCAGCGCAGTGAGGCGCCCACCGAAGTTGAGGCGGATGTCCAGCGCATTGCCGGTGGCCAGCTAGAGGCAGCAGTGCAGATTGGAAACGGGTGCGTACGGCTTCCGATCGTCCGGACTTCCCTTCTGCTGCCATTAGCCGAAGACAGCACACTGGCCGATCTCAGCAGCCGCTTGGACGCTTTCACCGGCCAACAGGCGCGCCACTAGATTCCGCCGCCGTCGCTTAATCCAACATCATCTCGTCCACGTAGCACCAGCGCCAATCCTCGCCCGGCTCAATCGACTGCATGATGGCGTGGCTCGTGGAGTGAAAGTGCTTGGTCGCGTGCTTGTTCTTGGAGGAATCACAGCAGCCAACGTGGCCACAGCTCAGGCATAACCGCAAGTGCACCCAACTGTCGCCCATTTTCAAACATTCCTCGCAGCCGTGGGTCTTGGGCTTGACCTTGTGGACCTGATCCAGATGCGTGCAATTACGTGCCATCGCGTCCTCTCGTCTCAGCGCGGCTGTGCCGCAGTTTGTTTGAGCTTGTGCTTGAATTTGTCGCGGAATTTCCGGGCCTTGGGCGCCACAACAAAAGCGCAATAGGGCTGGTCCGGATTGCTACGGAAGTAGTTTTGATGGTAATCTTCCGCCCGATAGAACTCTGCAGCCGGCCGGACCTCGGTCACGATGGGGTCGGGCCAGATTTGCTGAGTGTCCAGTTCACGGATCAAATGCTCGGCGGTCGCTTGCTGTTCCGCCGACGTGTAGAAAATCACGGATCGGTACTGGCTGCCGACGTCGTTACCCTGCCGGTCGCGCGTGGTCGGATCGTGAAAGGCGAAGAAGACCTCGAGGATTTCACGGTAGGGTGTAATATCCGGGTCGAAGGTGACCTGCACGACCTCGACATGCCCGGTCGCGCCGCTGCAAACCTGCTGATAAGTCGGATTCGGCCTGCGACCGCCCATGTACCCCGACTCGACCGAGACCACGCCTTCCATCTGCTGGTAAACGGCCTCCAGACACCAGAAACAACCGCCACCCAGCACCGCGACTTCCGATCGGGCCATCCTTCTACCTTACGACAGGATTTCCAGCCTCGCCCAGCCAGGCAGAGTCGCCGGCTGGTCACTGAGGAACACGATGCGGCGGGTTTTGGGAAAGGGCAGGCCGGACGCGAGGGCGCTGTTGTAAACCGAGATGCTCTTGAGGATTTGCCGGTAGTCGGGGTTGGCCGTGTCGAGCCATGCGGACTTGCCGATCAGCCCGGCGCCCCATCCAATCGAGAGCAGACAGGCACCGGCAGTCCGGGCTTCGGCAAGCCTGCTTTCCAGTTCGTCAACCGTCTTAGTAAGTAACTGGAGGCCGGTTCGTGCCGCGTAGTTTTTGTGCAGCGTCAGAAGCGCCGCGGCATACTGATTGGCTGCTTCGAATACTTGCGCTCGCTCCACCGGCTCGCGCCAGCCTAGCAGCCGGCGAGTTTCCGGTTCATCGAAAAAGTGGTTCTCGCGCCAGGCGCCCTCAAACGTACTCCCAGGGGCGGACATTTCCGCAAACGTCGGCGCGCCGTCTTCCGGTCTGCGGCCATCGGCGGCGCCACGCGAGCTTTGCTTCCATCCGAGTGCGAATTCGTCGCGTCCGCGGCTGACGAGTGTGGCGACGCGCAGCAGATAGATTTTGAAACGGGAACGATCTACCGGCGTGGAATCGGCAGCGCCGAAGGGTCTGGTACGGCTGTTACCGCCGGTTCCGATCAATTGCTCTTCGGCCGGTTCGGCCGGCCGGCGCGACGGCCGTTCAGGGTGGATGCGCCCGGCAAGGTCGTGCAGAGTGCTATCCCTCAGACGGGAAAACAGCATCCCCGTTCGCAGCGCGCCTTTGATGGCCGAACCCGGCAGGTATGGCCCGGATGCGCCGCTGGCAAACGTCGGGATGTTGAGGCTGTCACCCATGGCGTGATTCCAGTAGTTGGAATAGGCGGCATGTTCGAAGGGAATGCGGCGGTCGGCGAAGTTCTGCGCAAAGCCGCCCCACGACGCGAAGTCTAGCTTGGTCGCTTTCTTGAGCTGCGCGAGATAGCCGTCGAGGCGCGGGCCCTTGGAGAGCAATTTGAATATGCGGTTCTGTGCAAGCACATTAACCTGGTCTTTCCAGACCATGTAGTCGATGGCCGAAAGCCGGCCGCCGTCCCCTACCAAAGCTGGCGTCAAGCAAGTAAGCCGGTATCTCATGCGGCCCCCTGCCACGGAATCGGAATGGCGAGCGCAAAGCCGGCGCGGTAGACCGGGTGCGCGAAGCCATCAGGCGCCACATCGGGCGCCGCGCCTTGCACGGGATGCTCCGCGAGCAGCACCGAGCCTTCGCTGATCATGTTGAGCGACTTCTTCAGATCGCCGGAGCGCACAGGGCTTTCCACCCGACCGGCGCGAGGTACCAACGAATAGCTGCCCCGGTTCCAGTCGATCAAATCGTCAGCCGCTGGACTGAACAACGAGAGCAGCCAGTATGCATTCGCAGGCTCAGGAGCAGGCACTTCGACCGGCGCAGGGGACTCCACTTCCGGAGTGGCAGCGGGTTCTGCCTGTCGATCCGGCAGAATCATTTGCGGCAGTGTCCCTTCAATAAACTCCGGCACCTCCGCGCGTCCCCAGCCGCGCCCGCGCTCGCCTCCGAATCCGGAATCGGCCAACCATCGCAATGCCGCGCGCACCGGTCCATTCCACTTGTCCTTCTGGTCTTCGCCGGAGAACGCAATTACCGTCCACAGCCCCGCGCCAGGAAGGAATTCGACGCATGCCACCTCGTGCGGCTCAATGTTGGCTGCAAGACGATCCACCGCGGCCGCTGAGCGCGCGCCCAAGCGGAATGGGCCGAGGCGGCCTCCGGGAACCAGGCATTGACTCATGCCATCAACGTCCCAGCGGTCCTCTTCCAGCGTCTGCCCGCCGAGCAGCGGACCGATCAAGCCCAGCGGGACGAACCGCACAGCTTTCCATCGAACTTTGGTCGACGCGGGTGGAGGCCACACACTGCGCGGCGGCACCACGAATCCGACTTCGTTTTGGAAGGGAAATAATGAGCTGAAGCGAACCGCCGCGCCCTCGGGCCGTCGAGCCGTAGCATCCAGCCACTCTTCGAGATGACCCAGCAGTCGCATGGCACCGGTTACGGCGGAATATAGCGAGTCGCTGTGATAAAGCAGATCCACGGCGTCGCGCGCACCCGAATCCGGACCCACGCGCCACGGACCGGTGGGGCGCAGCTTGACCACAAGCCCCGGCTGTTGCGCAGGCGTCATTCCTTTACAAAAGACATCGCGGATTCCTGCACCAGTTTCTGCAGTCCCGCGACATCCGCGCCCGCGATCAGCTCTTTCTCTGCACCGCCAGACGCATAGTAGTCGCGGTTGCGCCACACCAGCTTGAGATTCGAGAAACGCACACGACCGCTGCCTCGTGAGCCGCCGCCTCCGAGTGCATCGTCTTCGAGCAGGCGCAGACCCTGTACGAGTAGGGTGAACAGCGGCGCATCCTCATCGCATAGCAGGTCGACGACGAACCGGACCTTGAAGCGCGCGCTGGCGGGTACCCGCTCCAGCGTGCGCGGATTGGCTTGAGACGTGATCCGATCGATGGCGTTCTCGCTCTTGACTTCCGTGAGCTCGTCGTCCAGGTTTTCGCGCATTGGCGCCGTGATGCTTTCAATTTCGAGCGGAGCGTCGAAAACGGCCAGGCGTGCAGGAGTGGCATTGTGGCTCTCCACGGCATCGCCGGTCACGCGCTCCATGCGCCCCGCGTTGCGGCCGAATAGCAGACAGATATCGTCGTCCGGACGGTCGCTCTGGTGAATCCGCACTTCCTGGCCTTTGCGGCGGGAAAGGTACACGAGTTCCGAGGGCACGGCCGCGCCCGAGAACTGCTCCAGCAACGAGCGGATCTTGCCTCGCAGAGAGCTGCCGGGGATGTACGGGCGGCCGGCGGCGTCCTTGACCACCGGGTTGTCAGAGCCGCCGATTTCGAGCGACCCCTTTCCGGCACCGATGTGCAGGCCCGTCTCACAATGGAGCTGCCCTTCCAGAATCAGTTTGCCGATCAGTTTCAATTCAGTTTGTGCAGTGTGCGCGCTCATTCTTCCTCGCGTGTTTGGCTGTTGGTGCAGGCGCTATTCGTTGTATGCCACGATGGCTTCGAACAGATCTCGGAACCGCTCGTAGCCGCGGCTGTCATTTTTGCGGGTCACCTGCAGCAGCAGCTTCTCGATCTGATCGAGGCTGCGCAGCGAGTGGCGCGCAATAGTATACGCCAGCCGCGCGCGCAGCATGACGAACTCATGCTGGCGCTCATTCTCCGGTGCGCGGTTGGCCCGGCGCACCGCGTTGTAGAGCCGGCGTAGCTGGCTCCTGGTGGCGGAGTCCATATCCCGCATGCGGCTCACGATACCGTGCGCCTGATTGTCGAGATACAGGCTGTCGCTGATGAGCTTGTCGAGATCGATCTCGGGCGGCCCCTCGGGACGGCCCCGATCTCCGCGATCGCCACGCCGGTCGTCGCGGCGGCCATCTTCCCGCGGACGCCCTTCACGGCCTTCGCGCGGCGGCCGGTTTTCACGTTTGATTTCCTGCTCTTGTGGCATGCTGATTTAAACCTCGCTGGCAAGCCTGGCCCATTCCATTGCCACCAGGCCCGCCGGCCTCAACTTTACTCGTGCTCCGGGCTTCCCCTGCGGTACCGCTTTTCTCCCTACGATCTCATTCACCAGGTGCGCGCGCAACTTCTGAAACTCCCGGTCGCGCGAGCTTCCCAGGGCGCGGTGATACCGGCGCTGGAACCGTCCCAGCCGGCTGATGGCGGCATCCGCGTCCGGCGAGGCGCCCACGACGATCTCCTTCTGATAAAAACCGCGCAGCTGCGCCAGGAATTGCCGCGCGCCGCGAAATTCCTCGAGCATCTGCGTGATGTTGTCTTTTAGCTCAGCGGCGTCGGCCAGGCGCTTCCACTCGAGTACGCGGCCCAACAGATAAATGCAATCCTTGTCCGAGGACTTCGCCAGGTCGAGATTGACGCCCGCCTGCTGGTAGACGGCAGCCAGCGGCGTATCCGGGTCGGGCGCAATGGCGAGCGCCATGGAGATGGTCTTGGCTTCCGCCCCTGGGAAGTCTTTCAGATTCTCCTCGGTGAAGCGATGAAACAACCTTTGCAGCTCGCGCGCTAGCAGGATGAGGGCGTCCCACGATCCATAGACGGCGAAATCGTCGCCGCCGGAGTAGAGAATTGTCACTTTTCTCCAGAACTCAGGCATCGAGCACAGCACTTCCAGTTCGCCCGCGAAGAACTGCTTATAGAGCACGGAAAGCTGGACGTGTTCCTCAATGGTCTGCACGCGGCGCATGCGCACCGCAAAGTGATCCACGTCCCCGCGCAGTACGCCCCAGAGAAGCCTCCCCTGCGCGCGGCCGGCCAGCACTGAAGAGCTGGCGGCGCTGGTGCCATCGTCGGTCGGAGCGGCATGGCGAGCCAGCGTAATACCGTCCAGTGAGAGGTTGGACGAGATGGCCCAGGTATGCTTGCCTGCGCCCGGCGTCACCATCGCAGGCGCCCCCGGCGACCATCCGATGAGCGAAGCTTCCCGAACCTTCAGGCCCAAAGCGGTGGAGAAATAACGATCTGCCTCTGATCCTGTGGACTCGGCTTGCGGCGCAAACGGCTGGAATACACCGGCTTCAACGCCTGCGAGCGGAGCAGAGCGCTTGCGCAGCAACTCCTCGTTCAGGCGCTTGCGCACCACGCTCCAATCGCCCAGGTTTTCAGTGACGCTCCACAGCAGCTTCAGATGTCCGGTGCTCAGAGCACCCATCTGTTGGGCCGCAGCGCCGAGGAACTGCTCGGCTGCGCCCCTCGCTTCCCCCGGCAGCACTAGCAGAAACTGGCCGCCACCGCTCGTGCCGAGCAGAATGCGGGAAAGGCCCAGCTCCGCCAGCAGGGCTCGCGGCAACACTTCCGAGATCAGGGTCAGCCACTGCGAGCGTCCGGCGAACAGTTCCTCGGGAACCGTCGCATCGCCCGAGGCGACAAACGGCTCAATGCCCAGAATTTTGCCTTGTAACAGGATCTGCTCGGACATGAGGTTTTGGGAAACTCGCGGAAACGGCCAGTCTATCACAGGGCATTGCGGCGGCGGAGCGCGCCCGGCATAGAATATCTGCATGTCCGCCAACACCCTTCGCCTGCTCCTTTCCTCGCAGCAAATTCAGAAACGGATTCAGGAGATGGGCGCCGAGATCGACAAGGACTATCCGGACGGCGCTCTGCACCTGGTTTGCATCCTGAAAGGCGCTTGTTTTTTTCTGGCGGACCTGGCGCGCGCCATCGAGCGCGACGTGGTGATCGATTTCATGGGCATCTCCAGCTACGGGCGCGGCACCACGACTTCCGGGGCCGTCAAGCTGACCAAGGACCTGGACCAGGCCGTGGAAAACGCCCATGTTCTCTTGGTGGAGGATATCGTCGATACAGGATTGACGCTCAACTATCTGATGAATATCCTGCAGCAGCGCAAACCGCGATCGATCCGCATTGCTGCGCTGCTCGATAAGCCCGAGCGCCGCCAGCGTCCGGTGAAGGTCAGCTATGTCGGTTTTGAAATTCCCGACGAGTTTGTCGTCGGTTATGGCCTCGATTTCGGGGAGCGCTACCGCAACTTGCAGGACGTTTGCGTGCTGGAAGGGCCGCAGGTCGCTTAAAACGAAGCCAAAAAAAGTTGGCTTGGTGTCGATCCGGCCACATCCAGATCGACTTACTGTTGGAGATCGAAATGAAATACATGTTTCTGACTTACCTGGATGAGAAAGCCTGGCTCAGCCTGAGCGAGGCGGAACAACAGCAGTTGATGGCCGAATGCACGCCACACATCGAGCACCTCATGGCGAGCGGAAAGTTTCTGGGCGGCGCTCCGCTACATCCGACGTCCACGGGAGCCACGGTCCGCCTGCGACAGGGCAAGCCGCTTGTCACGGATGGTCCTTTTGCCGAAACGCGTGAGCAAATCGGCGGTTATACGCTAATCGAGGCGAAAGACATGGATGAGGCGACCCGTATCGCTACCGGCTTTTTGGGAACCAGGAGCCCGTCAATTATCGAAGTTCGCCAGGTAGTGGAGCTAAAGGGCTTACCCACACATTAGAGAGGGCAAATTTGTATGACTGAGACCTTCCACAACTTCATCAACGACCTGAAATTTGCCATACGTTCGCTGGCACGATCCAAAGGACTTACCGCTACTGTCGTTTTCACGCTGGCCCTCGGCATCGGAGCTAACTCCGCCATGTTCAGCGTCGTGCGCGGCGTGCTCCTGCGGCCGTTGGTCAATCGCGACGAGGATCGGCTGATTTACATCCGCCAGAGCGCGCCCGGCCTCGGTGTGGCTAACAGCACATTTTCCGTTCCCGAGCTCCGCGATCTCGAAGCGCGAGTGAAGTCCCTGAGCGCTTTTGGCGATTTCTCCACCATCGGCTTCACCATGGTCGGACTCGGCGAGCCGCGCGAGATTCGGGCAGGAGTCGTAGGCGGGTCGTATTTCGATGTGATGGGACTGCACCCCGTGCTCGGACGACTTCTCGGCCCGCACGACGATGGTCCGAATGCCGACGGCGCGGCTGTGCTGACGTATCGTTTCTGGACCTCGGGGCTCAAAAAGGATCCAAACGTTCTCGGAAAAACCGTCCGGCTGGGGACGCGGACGGCAACGATCGTAGGGGTGCTGGAACCGTCGGTACCGTATCCGTCGGAGACTGAGCTTTTCGCCAACGTTGTCACCAGCCCGCATCATCTCTCGGCCACCATGGTCACTGGACGAGTTCATCGGATGACGGAGCTATTCGCGCGGCTCGCTCCCGGTGCAACTCTCGACTCCGCGCGCGCCGAGCTGCGGGCCGTACACCGCTCGATGGTGGACGAACATCCCGAAGCCTATCCAAAAAATAAAGACGTCCGGATCGACGCCGTCCTGATGCGTGACCAGATCACGTCGCGGGCCAGGACCATCCTGATGGTACTGCTCGCGGCGTCGGTCCTCGTATTTGTAATCGCCTGGGCGAACGTGGCGAACCTGATCCTCGCCCGTTCCGTCCGGCGCGAGGGCGAACTGGCCATCCGCGCGGCGCTCGGAGCCGGCACCGGTGCGTTACGCCGGACACTGCTGGCAGAGGGCCTGCTGCTCGGCGGTGCGGGCGCTGTGATCGGCGTCTTGAGCGCACAGCCGATGGCCGCCATTCTGGCCCGATATGCCTCCCGGTTTTCGGTCCGTGCCCTGGATTTCACGGTGGACGCCAGTGTGCTTTGGGTTGGCGGCGCCTTAGCCGTCGTCGCAGCAGTACTTCTGGCTTTTGTGCCGCGCCTCCCTTCATCCTCCGCTCAGGCCGGAATCGGCTTGACCAGCAGTGGGCTGCGCATTACCAGCAGCACCAACCGGCGGCTGCGGATCTTCGCTATGACGCAGATTGCCGCATGTTTTGTGCTATTGACGGGAGCCGGAATGCTGCTCAAGACACTGTTGGATCTGGAAGGAGTGAAGGCTGGTTTCGACACGCGCCAGGTGCTGGCTTTGAACGTGCCTGCAATGGAGTACGGACGCACACCCGGTCAGATTGTCGGGTTCTACAAAGAAGTCATTCGGCGCATCACTGAGCTGCCGGGGGTGGATCGCGTCGCTCTGGGTACGGTCGTTCCGTGGCGGGATGCGGGCCAGTTCGGCCCCGGTTTCGAGTTCTCGGCGGAAGGTCACGTCCAAGCGCCCGGAGAAGAAAACTCGCGCGCGCAGCTCCGTACCATTTCTCCAGGGTTTTTTGCGGCGCTCGGAGTCCCGATCATCGCGGGGCGCGATTTCAACGATGCTGATCGCCGCGATGGAGAGCTGGTGGTCGTCGTGAGCCAGACACTTGCGCAGCGCATGTTCCCGAATCAGGACGCGGTGAACCACCACATCATGTGGACCGACCCGGTGATGAAGTTCATTGACATCAGCTCGACGCCCCGGCGCATCGTGGGCGTGGCGGCCGATATCGACGATGAAAACGTGGTGCCGGGCGCGGTACTGACCGTTTACCACCCGTTTGAACAGCAGCAGATCTGGGGCGGCCGCTTGTTTGTGCACGCACACACCAACCCCTACACGCTGGTAACGCCGGTGACACACATCGTGCGCTACATGTCCGTTGACCAGCCGATAGAACACGCAGCCACGCTCGAAGACGTCCGCGCCGACGTGCTGGCGCCAAACCGGCTGAATACGCTGGTATTCGGAGGCTTCGCCGCGGTGGCGCTGGCGATCGCTGTGGTCGGCGTGGCCGGAGTGTTGGCATTTTCGGTGAGCGGCAGGACGCGGGAGTTCGGCGTGCGCCTGGCAGTTGGGGCGCAGCCACGACATCTTCTGATCAGCGTCATCGTCGACGGCGCCATCATGGCGGCTGCGGGAGTCGGCGCGGGCGCGGTGTGTGGGTACGCGCTCGCACAACTGGCCGGCGCCTATTTTGAGTTCGTGCGCATGCCGGGCGCGGCGGTGGTGGTTGGATCGGCGCTCGTGCTGCTGTCCGCGGCTGTGGTGGCCTCGGTCCTGCCGGCATTGCGGGCCGCCCGGGTGGACGTGATACAAGCGTTGCGCTCGGAGTGACCCCGCGAACTTCAACGCCTCCTGCTCAAATGATATGATCTAGTTAGATTCCCAAAGAGTCTGGAGGAAAGCAGCAAGATGGGTCCCGTAGGTTGGCAGGAAATGATCGCCATCTTTGTCTTGGCTCTTATCCTGTTCGGGCCAAAAAAGCTACCCGAACTGGCGAAGCACCTGGCGAAGGGAGTGGCTGAATTCCGTCGCGCTCAGAGTGAGCTGAAGGCTACGTTTGAGCGCGAGATGAGAAGCCTTGAGCGGGAAAACGAATCGTTGAAGGAAGTGACTAGCAGCTACCACCACGACACGTACAACTACGACTATTCTTCATACGACTCGGGATCTTACAATTCCGAATCGCACGATTCCACCGCAACGACTGCTGTAACCACTGCAAGCGCATCCGCACCTCAGGGCGCTGAGTTAACGTCGGGAGCCGTCCCGGACGGGGCTATCGCCAGCGGGAGTATTCCCGCTGCGGGAACAGAAGGTTCCACTGCGACGGCCATTGAGCCGGGAGTCTCCGCATCCGGAGAGTCCTATCATCCGGCGAGCGATTTACCGGCGACTGAGCATCAAGCTTTGAAGACCTAAGAATGGCCTCATCCGAAGATCAAAATGGAGCGCCTGCTCCGGCCGGGGAAAGTGTGTCCTCAGGGGACGCCGCTTCCACCGCATTAGTTCCGGCATCCCGAGGAAGAGGATCGGGCGGAGCGCCACCGCCACCGCCGCCCGATTCCGATAACGGCGATGAAGAAGATGGGATGCTGCGTATGTCGTTCCTCGAGCATCTTGAGGAACTGCGTTCGCGCATCCTGCGGGCCTTGAGCGGCGTCGGCGTCGCGTTCGTTCTCAGCCTGACGTTCTGCGACTGGCTGTGGAAGATGGTCTCCGCGCCCGCGACGAATGCTTTGCGCACGCTGGGGGTTCATGACCCCAAACTCGTGCTGATCACGCCCATGGAGGCATTCAACATCGTGTGGGTGAAGTTGCCGATCCTGACGGCCATCTTCATCGCATCGCCCTGGATTCTCTACCAGGTGTGGGGGTTCATCGCGCCGGGGCTATACAAGCGCGAGCGCCGTTGGGCTGCGCCATTCGTCATCTCATCGGCCGGTCTGTTCATCACCGGCGGCCTGTTCGGCTATTTCGTCGCGTTCCGTTACGGTCTGACCTTCCTGCTGGGCCTGGCCATGATGAATAACGTCACCCCCATGGTTTCGATGACCGAGTATTTCGATCTCTTCGTCGACGTGATGCTGGGCATCGGCCTGATTTTCGAAATGCCGGTGTTGATCTTTTTCCTGACGCTGCTGCACATCACCAGCCCGCGTTTCCTGATCGCCCATAGCCGTTACGCCATTCTCGGGATCACGATTATCGCGGCGGTGGTAACGCCGACACCCGACGTCTTCAACATGATGCTGTTTGCGGTCCCCATGTGCCTGCTGTTTTACTTCGGGATTTTTGCCAGCTATCTGCTGGTGCTCCACCGCGAGCAGCGCGCATTCCCGTGGCGTACAGCGCTGAAGTGGACCATCCCGATCTTACTTTTGTTAATGGCGATAGGGTACTTTCTGGCTATGCGGTACGGGTACCACCTGGTGACGCATTGGCCGTTCTTCGCCCGCTAAAGTAAACATTGGTGTACTGGAATCGTTGTGCCTGATCGGTGTAACATCAGGGCGACAGTGATGCGCCTTCGGCCGGGAGGGGAGGCGCTATGAACATCAACAAGGCCATTCGCGAGTTATACGAGGAAAAGAAACGGCTGGATCGCGTGATTGCTTCTCTCGAAGAGATGCAGCGCAATGCGGCCGCTCCGGGCATACCGCTTCCTGAAAAAAGGCGGGGACGGAAGTCCATGGACCCACAGGCTCGGCAGGAAGTATCGGAGCGCATGAAGCGCTACTGGGACGCGCGCCGCAAGCAGGAGCAGGCCTTTGAGCATGGCAAGGCCTGAGCCGTTCCACGCCGCGGTGATATCATAAGCTAAAAGACCATATAGAGTGGGCGAGTAGCTCAGCTGGGAGAGCACGGCGTTCGCAACGCCGGGGTCGTGGGTTCGAATCCCATCTCGTCCACCAGCTTTTCCCTTTTAGAATCATCAGTTACGGAGCCGATTTCGCCGTGTATCGCTGGTGTATCAAAAACCAAGCGCATCAGTGTGGAAATCCTCTGCTGCCGTAGGCGTGACCACTTCGCGTAGTGCTTGCGGATGATGTTAGGCGAGTTCCCTAAAATCTCGGCCACGTCCTCGAGGCTACCACCGGCTTCCAGCAGCTCCGTGGCGAGCGTGTGCCGGAATCTGTGTGCGTGAGCACCGGCCACACCACTCCTTGCGAAGACCGTCTCCAGGGTTCTCGTGACATCGCGAATCGCGCTGCGCGTCGTTCCGTTGCCACTCCAGAAAAAGTATTTCGGTGCGCCCATGCTCCTCAGTGGAACAGGCACCAATTCAAGTGCCCGGCGGAGCTCGTGCGGCGCCGGCAATTTAACCACTTTGCCGTTTTTCATCGTGCGCAGATAAATCTCGCCGTTGCGGATCCGATCCCTGGCGAGCAGCGCCACGTCCGAGATGCGCAGGGCCGTGTAGCGCAACAGCAGGACCATGGCGCGCGCGCGAAGCCGCTCGTATGGATACTGCCCGATGACATCACACGCTGCCAGCATCTTCGTGATTTCGTTTCTCGTGTAGGGTTCCTTATCGGTGGGCTGAACATTCTTCGGCATTGAAACCGCGGCAGCGGGATTCTCCGAAGTCCATTTCCGATCCACGGCAAAGCGAAAAAAATGACGGAGCGTTTGCAGCTCTTTGACCCAGGTAAGCGGTCTGATCCTGCGAGTGACACGAAACGAGTCGATCATGTCAGGTGCGATCTCATGGATAAATTCGGCGCGCAAGTGTTCGGTGAATGCGCCCAGATACTTCAGCGTCCGGCGATAGTTGCGTTTGGTACCGTGGCCAAGGTCCGCATTTGCTGCATGAAATGCCTCGACCCCTTGCGCGATCGTCTTCCGGTGCCGTTCACATCGGCCGCCCTCCACACGTTCCGTGCAGCCAGGCTGGGCGCACGGAATCAGGTCTGAGCGTTCAGCGTTCGGCCGCTCCAGCCGCTCGGCCAAGCGTAGCGCACGCTGCCAGTCGCGCGTTTTCAACGAACGGAGACACCGTTTCCCGTTTAGGACGCCGTCACACCAGATCGGACAGGAACACTTCATGTACTCCCGCCCTTTGACTCGGTGAGGGCATTTTGACAGGTGTCTGCGATAGAGGTTCAACACAAGTTTCTCTCCTTTATCCATTTTTTGAACCAATCCTCAATTTTGCCCGGCACTCTTGATGGCCGCATTTTTGTAGCGACGTTTCTGGTCTTGCGCCACTCGTAGAGGTGCTTCGGTTGAACGTCCATCTCCTCTGCGAGCTTCCGCGTGCTCCCGTATTGCTTGGTGGCGTCTGCTACTATGCCACAGCGCGATTCCCACCTCGCGAACGGATCGTGAATGGGTCGCGTCTGCAATGGCGCCGCCGGCGCGGTTTCGTTGTCGCGACCGAAGGCCGGCGATCGTTCGGGTTCCTGAGAACCGCTGAAAGACCGACTCACCTCAGTTGTCGGTCCCCCTTTATCTAAGGTATGCATGTCCGGTTCGGAGACGGGTGGCCGTGGCTCCCCGAATTCGGCCAGCGCCGGCGCTGCTGCTTCTGTAGCAATGCTGTCAAAGGCTTTCGCCGCAAGTTCTTCGAGGAGAAGTTTGGCGAAACCCCTTATCCAGCCTCGCTGCACCTCGTCGATTTCGACGTAGGAGCTTTGGTGTTGAGACGGCTGGCATTTGAGAGATTCGCCACCCTTTACGCTGATTGTGTGCCGGTCCAGCGTTGTGCAGCGCGAAAGCTCGCTGTTCACGAATATGCCACCCGATACTGCTTCCGTAAAGTACTGTTCGATCGCGTCCGCGAGCCTGGGCGCGGTTTCCTCCCTAACGGCAGACAAAAACTGCTCACGAGAGGATCCTCCCGCATGTGCCGACTCGGCCCAGATGTGCAGCGGAGCCTCGGACGCCTGCTCGATTGCCGTAAGCAGGTCAACCGCGAAGTCGTTCTGCTCAGTATGATCAGCGAGGCGCCCGCTACCGTGAAGCTCCGAGTTCCACCGGTCTGTGGCTTGCCGCATCAGCTCCTTACAATCCCGGACGAGCTCCGTAGCAACACGTCGGCATTTCAACCCTTCGATGAACATTTGCAAAAATCAAGTCGTCGGCGGGGAGATATGGGCATATCCGGTGCGAAAGCCAATGCTGCCTCGTGCCGCCGTGGAGTATTTTACAAAAATGGAGTGTTTTATTGGCAACGGCCGTCGGCGATTTGTCGAATCGAAATTTCCGATCCGATCGTTGCCAAGGAGCTTTTGGTATTTTGGCCAAGGTGCCATCCTCAAAATGGAAGTCGTTTACTCGAGCCCCGACATTCACTAATGCACGGTTTAGCAATGCGAGATTGAGCGTTCCTGCTCATGCCGGCGAATGCCGGGATGTCCCACAACATCAGCAGACTACGTGGCTACGCGTTCCGTTTGGTTCACCGGAATCCCGTTCAGAACCGCATGAGTTTGGCCAGTCGGATTAGCAGCAGATTAGCAAGACCCAGTCGTTGCAAGGCGATTTCGATAGCGAATTTCATTGGTCCAGCGCCAATTGAAAGTGGTAGCCACTGTGGACGCTTGTTTCCCTCTGGAGCAGCGAATGTAACGCCGCCTCGCAGGTCGCGCGCGCGTTACCACTCCGCAAGTTGTTTCGCGTCTCCTGCGAGCACGATCTCCGTCAGGCGACCGCAACTCTGAATCGCCGAAAGGGATCGCGGTAACCCATGCTTATGGCTGTTTGCTCGCGTTCCAATCGCTCAAAGGTGGCGAACCTTGGATCGAATGTCACCTCGTCGAAGACGTCATTCCACCGGGCCGCGGCCAGCTCCACAGCCGTCGCGCAACCCCCTTGACTTCATCGTCACAAATGGCGATGATCAGTCCCATGCGGTACCCAGGTGGCAAAGGAAAGTGCTACCAGCACATCATCAACATCCTTCCGCCGCACGACACTTACATTGAAACGCACTTGGGTGGAGGTGCTGTCCTCCGCCATAAAAAGCCAGCTTCCAACAGTATCGGCGTGGACCTTGATCCTGACGTCATCCGAAATTGGCGGCGTCTCTTTCCTTCGCTGGCCTCCTACGTCGAAGCAGACGCAGTCGAATTTCTGGCTTCTTGGCACTTCTTCGGAGATGAACTCGTCTACTGCGATCCTCCCTATCTTTCAAGCACTCGCCGACGCGCTCGGGTTTATCGGCACGATTACAGCACAGCAGATCACGAACGGCTCCTTGGCGTGTTGATTAAATTGCCATGCCGGGTGGTTGTCTCCGGCTATCCTTCCGAGCTGTATGAAGAGTGCCTCGCAGGCTGGGGCGCAAAAATCTTCATGGCCAAGACGCATATCGACTTTCGACAAGAAAAGCTGTGGTTCAACTTCGAAGCTCCTAAACGGCTGCATGATCCGCGCCACCTTGGCGATGATTTTCGAGAGCGCCAGACCATTAAGCGTCGTTTGCAACGCCTCCAGCGCCGCATCACCACGCTCTCCTCTCCGGAGAGGCATGTCCTCTCGGAGTGGCTCGACGATCTTCTGCAAGAAAAGGACGAAAATGCAGGTTTTCCGCTTCTTGAGGGGTGACCAAATCGTTGAGCGCTCAATCCCAGCACCTGAATGCTGCGTATTGCCGGGAGTGCCATGGGGCCGAGCAGATGTGCTGTTCACCACGGCGTATTGGATGACGCAGTACTGGATGCATGAGGGCGTGTTCCCGGACCGCTGCCATCGTCTGGGCCAAACGTTCGAGGAGGAGGTTGCAGCCTGCCTGCTAGGAGGCCACGGTATCCTCGCAGAGATCGGACTTACTGCGTTCGAACGCTTGCGTGATCGCGGCCTTATTGCCGCGCCGTGCCCGAGTGTCCGGGCGCTATCCGAGAGCCTTAGGGAGCCACTGACGCTAGGTGGCCGGCAAATTGTCTATCGCTTTTGGTCGCAGAAGGCGCGATACTTGTCCGCTACACTCACACTGCTCCGGGAACAGCCGCTGCCGATCGACTCTCCGCGCGAGTTGCGCGATCATCTCCTGCGCTTTCCTGGGATCGGACCGAAGACAGCCTCCTGGATTGTCCGAAACTGGCTCGGATCCAGCGAAATCGCGATTCTCGATATCCACATCATCAGGGCCGGTCAATTGATGGGCTTATACACAACCGCCGATCGAGTCGAACAACACTATTTGCGAATGGAGCGCCGGTTTCTCGACCTCGCGGCAGCGATGAGGGTCCCTGCCGCCGATCTGGATTCGCTGATCTGGCGCAACATGCGAAACAGTCCGCGCCTTGTTTCCCGCTTGGTGGCGCCGTATGAAGCGATCACGCCGCGCCCGCGCCACCTATCCATGCGAGACCAGTTGCCGCAGGCCGAAAGGGTAGATCCCGCACTAATTTCTCGACGAGGGGCGTCCCGGTGCCCCCCAGAATCCTAAATCCGAGTCCTAAAGCCGCCGCTACAAGCGATCCGTGCCCCAGCAGCACGCCCGCATCTCGAAGCATCAGGGATCGCGGATGCAGGTAATAGTGGTTTACGAGATCTGCATCGCTGAGAAGGACGATCAAGGTCGCGTTCTCCGTGCTGAAATACTCGCGTGCCCTCACTTGGAGGCTCGCGGCAGTTGTCGCATCCACTCGGAGTTCGCCCAACACACGCTTAGCTGGAATGTATGCGGTCCAATTGTCGTCCGGTCCGCCCAACACAATGTGTGTCGGATGCAGTGCGCCAAATGAGGCTACGAAGCGCTGCTGCCGATTCCGATCCTCCGAATTTATAGCCTGAATCGAGGCCGTATAGTGCAACCACGTTGACAGCTCCTGAATGTCTATAGGCGTGAAAGCGTGGGCGGAGCGACGCTTTGCAAGAGCTGTGAATAACGAACCGCGAAGCTCCTGCGGTCGGGGGAGCGGCATCTCTCGAATTAGCGGCAACTCCGATCGTTGGTACGGACCGGGGTTTTCAAGTCTGATCGGTTCCTCTTCAGTAATCTCCATATCCCAATTTCTGCATGCTCTCCCGATGCTTGCAGCATCCGCGGCACCGTCCACAAGCACGATCAGAAACATGGCACGAATGCGACCGGCCAGGACCTCAAATGGAACGAACGAGCGTTGGCATAGTGAAATCGTGGTGTCTTCCAGAGCGGGTGTCTCCAAGGCCAGACTTCCTTCTTGGAGGTGCAGGATGCGATTCATTGCCTCGAAAAACTCACGCCGGCCGTCCATATGCAATGCGTCGCTTGAAACAGCACCGATGACGAGATGGGCCAATCCAGCTTGAAGTGCTGCGGCGGCACCGAACGTTATCAGCAGTTGATTCCGAAATGGCCACCATTCGCTTACTGGCGCTACTGGCATGGCGGCCGTGCCGGCCATGTCGCCCGATCCAAGGCTTCGGCAATCGACCCGAATAACGCGATGCGATAACCCAATGCGATAACCCAATGCTTAGACACACCGCCGCGGCCGCCTCGATTTCACCCTCGGCGGGGAGCTGTCCGTAATCAATTGTTATGGCAAGGTCAGGTCGCAGCTCCCAGGCCAGAGCAATTGAGTCCATACCGCCCGAAAGCAACAGCGCTCTTTTGGTCAAGTTCGCGCCGCCCAGGCTACGTGATAGAGTGCCGTGACAAAGTCGGGTTGAATCTCGCAGTTGGTTCCAGCCAGCATTTTCAGCGGCTCTTCGGGCGTCGATTGTGCGAGCACCACTACTGGTTTATCCAGAGAGCGAGCGTATCCTATCTCGAACACGGTACCGGTATCGAGGCCGTCCACCAGCGCCAGCACGGCGCGGCTGGCTTGCAGGCCCTCTATATCCTTCGGCGCGACATAGTGCGCAAGGCCCAATCCAACGTCGTGGAGAGGTGAGAAGACCCGAAGACCCATTTCCTGAAGCGCCAGGCGCGACTCCTCCACCAACCATCGTTGGGCGATGTTGAAGAAGGGACCGGCAAGGTAGACGTCGAACTCCATGGCTTCAAGGGCTCGTTCGTCGAGTAGAACAGGATCAAAGGGGAATGGGCTCGTCATGACTAAGGCATCAGCAGGGATGGGCAGCACTGGATCATTGACGTACAATGCGGCCGCTCGCGAAGCCTGTATCGCTGCCTCCACAGCCGACAATCCTTCCGCAGCCCACCGGGCAGCAAAGACAGCCGCAAAAACATCACCTGAACCAATAGGCCAGATCCGCTGGGTCCTGTACGCAGGGATTCGGTCACATCGCCCCTCAGCACAGACGAGAGCGCCCCTTGCACCTCTCTTGATAACAACCACCTCGGCTCCGCTCTCGTTGGCGATTTTGAGAGCGGCCTCTTCCGGACCCTTGACGCCCGCTAGTTTTTGGGCCTCAACGCCATTTAGAACATACGCAACGCGTGGGGACGATCCCGACGCCGCGCTGAAACGCTCCGGCGCGACTGGGTTCTGCGGATCGTATACGACACGCTCGGCGCGCATTTCCACACTGGCCTCCAGCATTCCGAAAACCAGCGCATTCTCGGTTTCGACGCTAATGCGAACAGTCTCGCCGTGGGTTGTGTTGCGAAAAACCGGAATCGGACTGCGGTAGCGTAAAGCGATGCCGATTCGGCCGACCGATCCTTTCTTCTGGCGGCATTACGAAGGTCCAATCATCCTCGTCTGTGTGCGTTGGTACTTGCGCCTCCCGCTGA
>DATGZN010000043.1:0-8878 GCA_035297145.1 Bryobacteraceae bacterium | reverse complement strand
AGGAATGGTCCGGAGTACGTCGAATCCATGCCGATCACGCGAGAGTATGAAAACCGGCTCTACCTTCACTACGGCCGGCCGCCGTATTGGCTACACGAAGCCGAGCACAAGTCTTCCTTTTCCCTGAGCGGCGCATAACTCAGGGTTGGGGCGGCACCGTGACCTTGCGGGCCCTCATCCGCGGATATCTTTTCGTATCGATCTTCCGGGCGTGCACTGAATCTTTGGCGAGCGAAAACGCGAGCGGCCTGGCCGCTCGCATTCATCCCGCGGATATCGTCTGTGGTCGACGCCTGGCGCTAAGATTTCTGACCCTTTAGAATCTTGGATTCGACGAATTCCAATATGTCGTAGCGCTGGACTTCCCGGTCAGGGAAAAAGCTGTTGATCGCGTCCTGTTCCCCTTGGAATGCATCGAATACAGTTTCCAATTTTGCTGCCGTCAGCAGTTCGATATGTGACGGCTTTAAATTGAACACTGCCAGGTTCCCACCCGCCTTTCGCAGCTTCGCCAGAGCAAAGAGTAGAGTGCCAAGGCCAGTAGTGTCCAGTTTGTGCAAATCGCTGAGGTTCAGTGCCACGCGAATCTTTCCTGCCGTTACCATGCCGTCCAGTTCCGCTCGAAAATCCAGATCCTCTTGGCCGAGCGTGAGATGTCCATTCAGAGTCAGAATCTCGATTCCTTCATGCTCTCTATGTGTGATTTCAAGCGACATGTTTGCGCGATTTGCAGAGAGCTAAACAGCTCTTATTAAATCGAAGACCAATCTTACAACAACCGGTGGCCGACACGACGGTCGATCGCGCAAGATTCCACTCTGCCACCACGATTTATCGGGATTCAACCGTGTTATCTCGCAGGCTTGCATAGCCGGAGGGCCGGAGAATTTTATGCTGACTTGCGATGTCACCGTCGGTGCTTTTCAATTCCCGAAAAATGATGGTGGACAGGATGGTTAAACCACCAAGGACGAAGAACGCCCGGTGGATTCCGTAAATCATTTTCGCTGCGCTCATATGAAAACGGTCAGGAATGAAGAATGCAGTGACCAGCGAGGCCGTTGCGACGCCGAAACTGATTGACATCTGTTGCGTGGTGCTGGCGATCGAACTTGCGCCGCTGGTCTGCTCCTCGATGACGTTGGCATAGACGAGCGTGTTCATGCTTGTATATTGCAGTGAGCTGAAGAACCCGAAGCAAAACGCCTGCGCCACGATGAACCAAACCGGCGTACCCATGCCGATGGTTGCGAAAAGTAGAATGAGCAGACCGAGGATCACGGTGTTGGAAATCAATACGCCACGGTAGCCAAAGCGGGCCAGAATTCGTGGCATGGTCATCTTCAGGCTCATGGCGGCAATCGCCTGCGGCATCATGAGCAAACCCGATTGAATCGGAGTGAACCGGAGGCCAACCTGGTAGAGGAGCGGGAGGATGAACGGGATTCCGCCGATGCCCAGGCGAGTGAAGAAGCTGCCGCTCACCGCCGCGCGGAATGTGCGAATGCGGAATAGGCTCAGCGCCAGCAGTGGAAACGCGGTCTTCGCCGCGTGAAGTCCATAGCCTGTGAGCAACAGGATGGAAATCGCCAGTATCCCAAGGATTTCGCGCACGCTCAGCATGTGTTCACCGAATACTTCCAGCACATACGATAGCAGCGCGATGCCGGAGCCAAAGAGGATGAGGCCGACCACATCGAGGGGATCGGACTTTTCACGGTAATCCGGTAGATGCAGATAGACGAGGCACAAACCGACGAGGCCGATCGGAAGGTTCACGAAAAAGATGACTCTCCAATGAAAATATCCGACGATCAGGCCGCCGGCGATCGGTCCGAGCATTGGACCAATCAGACCTGGGATGGCCACGAAACTCATGGCTCGGATGAGTTCGGATTTCGCAAAGGTCCGTACAATCGTGAGCCGCCCTACCGGCACCATCATCGCTCCCCCGCCGCCTTGCAAAACGCGACATGCGACCAGCACATGAATATTGCTCGATATACCGCAGAGAAATGAACCCAACGTAAAGAGACCAATCGCCGACGCGAACACCCGGCGCGTTCCGAATCGGTCCGCCATCCAGCCGCTGATGGGAATGAAGACCGCGAGGCTCAGTGTGTAGCTGGATAACACCGCCTTCATGCTCAGCGGGGCCACCTTAAGTGCCTCCGCGATGGCTGGCACGGCCGTGTTTAGAATCGTAGTGTCGAGCGACTCCATGAAGAAGGCGACTGCGACGAGCCACGGTAACAGTCGCTTGCTGGATGTGCCCGCTTCCATCAGGTCACGATAGCAGGCTCTTCGGAAAGGCCGGGATTTCCATTTGGCCTCTCGGCTCGCCCGCCAATTCGGAACGGTCGGATCGACGATTTTCTCTGGTGTAAAATCTCTCTTCGGACAGAGAGGATCGGCCAGTCCACGCCTGCACTGGGATCACTATCTTTCTCCGCGGCGGGGGGTTGCACGTCAACAACTCGCTGCTGAACATCGTTCTGCACAACTAAGATGTCCACGATGTCAAGAAATCACCGCCGCTGAATCAGCCCGCAACGATGTGAGGTGAGCACTCTTGAACAGACAAGGAGCAGCGTGTCTGTTAGCTTAAAGCTGCGTTTCACCGCCTAAACTAAGAGAAGGGCATTCATGGAAGTAGTTCAGTTGAAAAAGTTCAAGCGCGCGCTCAAGGCCCAGCAAATGGTCGCGATTCACAATCTGGGCGAGAGCCGGGAGATTCTTGCCGTCGAGGGAAGCGCCGATGAAATGGATCAAACCGGCCGATCAGCGGAGCGGGAATTTGCCATTCTTGGTCTCAATCGCCGGTCGGAGCTACTTCGCAACATTCATACAGCATTGCGCCGAATTGAGGATGGGACCTTCGGCACTTGTACCAACTGTGACGAGGCGATTGGACGGAACCGCTTAGTGGCTGTCCCCTGGACACCCTTCTGTATTCGCTGCCAAGAGGTCGTAGATCGGGGCGATACGAGGATGATGGAACCTCCTTACGAACTTGACATCCACGCTGCGTAAACTCGTGGTCAAGGCGACCGACGGCGCTAACACGGCGAACCATCGTTCCGCGGCGGAAAAGATTCCATCAGAGTAAGCAACGACTCAAAGGCCACGTAGCTGCAGGAGAAAACGCATGACCCACGAACACGGTAGCGAATACCAGCTAAGAATTGTGCATGATGACCAAACTGAGGAGCTGAGCGGATGGATGAACTGCCCAGAGGATGTTGCCCAAACGATCACCGGACTCCGTGGCTCGCCAACCAAAGCTTACTGGCTCCAGGTGCGAAACATCCTCTGTTTCAACTGCCTGCACAGAGAACAAAAGGTTTCGGAGTTTCCGCTTACCCCGACCGCAACCGAAAACAGTCGCTCTCCACGCCGAGCGGACAGGAGGCCTTTCACCTCCGCCTCAGGCCGTACATCTTCGGTCGGAGCTTGACAGTACGAAGGAGATTTCAATGTTTCTAACGCTTTTTGTCATTTTGCTCGTAATGTGGCTGCTGGGATTTTTCGCGTTCCACGTTGCCGGCGGGTTAATTCACCTTCTATTAATAGTCGCGGTGATTTCTTTGGTGCTACACCTCTTCAGGGGGCGTAGCGTGGCTTGAAAGCAGGCCGCAGCACGTCGATGGCCCGGTAGTGTTTGCAATGGCCAATCGAGCTGACGTTCGTGCTGAATTTCCCGCTGATTACGGATTTGAAGTGGGATCTGGCGCTCCGCGACCATTGTTCAGGTGCATGCGATAGAGCAAGGAGTGGGGTCCGCTATAGAGGAACTCCAGGGCGATGTTCCCGCCCACATACCCAAGCAGGCTGTAGTTTCCCATTCGGAATGCATCCTTGGCGTCGTAGCGTCCCGGATACCACCCATAGACGGCAGTCATGGTGCCGGCGTACGGAGCGATCACAGCAGGGAAAGAAAAGACACGATGTCCGTCGTCGCCGCGGCGTGCTGTGAAGGTCGAAATCACAGCATGGCTCAGCCGTGGAAGCACGCCTTTGCACTCACAGCGGTAATACATGGTGTCTTCCTTGAAAGCCGCTGCTAGCGCATAACGCGCCGTAGTGCTTACCGCCGCGATGCCCAAGTCGGACCCGAATCGCTTGCCGTAACCCTCAGCGCCTTGCTGCCACGCCGGCGGGGTATTATGCGCCTGGCCAATGCCAGCCGCGAAAGCGGCGCCCGCGAAAGGATACGGGCCGAACGCGTCAAAGAAATAGTTGCGGAGCTTCGTTGTCTTCGTCGGACGCGTGTACGCCAGATCCAGTTTCACCGTGGTTGTGCATGCAACTGGGCCGGAGTAGTCTCTTGAATCGGCCAGTGATTGCGCCTTTGCCAGCATTGGCAAGCTCGCGATGTCCGCCACTACCAACAACGAGAGCATAACTCCGCGCATCATCATGTCGAGATTCTCATTGGTCCATTTTGCGCCGGTTACGTGATCGAGTGAGTCTCGCCAACTGCGCAGCACACGAGCGATTAACTAAGTTCGCGCCAGTCTTGCTCATTTAACTCTATTTTGTATTTCTTCGCAGCTGATTTGATGTGTTGCCACGCGGCGTCGCGTTCAGCGTCAGTCACCCCTTGCACCTGCTTAAAGCGGGCGATTGCGTTGCGCACGTGAGCAACGTCATGGATAGGTTCCTTGCGTTCCTTAGGGAAAGCGAAGTCTTCATCGGCGATATGATCGCAGCTGGCTTCGGTGATCTTGGACATGATTCTCGACGAGCAAACCAATGGCCAATTTACTCGCGCCATCGCAGGAACGCGCCGACACCGCCGATCGATTCGAGCAGGGCTGCGTCCTCAATGTATGTCACGGTTGCACCGGTTTGCTTAGCTTTCGTCACTAGTAGATCGGGCAGGGACGCCTGCCGCGGCTCGTCACTTTTCGTTCCTCCCTCTGCGTCAGGGATCTCCGGTGCGAGGATGGCCTGGACTTCCTCCGGCTGGGTGTGGCTATCCTCGAGCGCGCTGCTAATGAGCAATTCTTCGACTTGCCCGTTGGCCAGGGCTTCGAGCGTCTCCTGCGGCCCGGCTACGGCCAGTCCGCGAGCACGATATTGCTGCATTAGCCGGTCTACCTTTTCTGCGGCAGTCCTGGCTTCTTGCTCCTGTAGCTTTTCGAGAGTCGCGGTCATGACATCCTGCTCAGAAGCATGAATGTCGAGTTTCATTACCTCGACCATGGAGACCATTTCCTGAGGCAGTTGCTCTTGAAGGAGTGGAATCACGACCTGATCTCCGGCAAGGATGATGTGACTTACTTTGTCTTCGCGGACAATTTGAGCCAGGCGTTCAATGACCTCTTTAGCGTGCTCCTGGTGCGCGTTTCCCACACGCCGCTGGTAGCGGGCTTGTGACCATCCACCGACCTTAACCCGGTGGGCCTTCTTGCCTTTCACTTCCTCCGCGCTGATGACTTGGCCAAGCCCGAAGACGAAAATACGCGCCGCGTTCGTATCGGTAAGGACCGCGGCGTACCGCGGATATTGCTCATCGAGGCGGGCCAGATGATACAGATGAGGTTGGTTGTAAGCGTAGACGCGGTTATCGCTGACCGGAGTCGTTAACTGGATTGCTTCGAAGAATTTTTCCGCGCCCCAACACGCGAATATTGCGACCCCATTTGCCGCGGAGTCGATTCTGTCAGTGGCATATGAACCGATTCGTTCCACGTCAAGATCAAAACTGTTACGTTCGGGGGAACTCCTCGCCCAAGTCCTGGCAAGAGCTTTGAATTCGCGACAAAGATACGGTGTCGCGTTGGGAGTGCGTCCGTGCTGATCCGGCTGAGTGTTCAGGTAGACGCTCAACACTGGAAACGTGGTGGGCTCGAAAGCCACCAGCCGCGCGAGAGGCGCTTCTATAGTGGTCGCAAGTGGCTCTGTGGCCATGGATGACATGACAGAGGATCTGCACGCCGCGGGCCAAAAAGTTTGACGATTGGGTTCTCCGAACAGGCCCACGAGATTGAGCAGGATCTGACGTGGATTCATGCGCGGACTCTTCCGGGTGCACTTTTTGCCGTCTCCTCGCAGATCATGCAGCGGATTCATCCGCCGGAAGCAAGCCTCTCGCCAAGAACGATTACCAGCAATGTTTGCATTCTTGGGCAGACACGAAGGCCAATGGTGTCCAGACTGGCACAAGGGGCGTCGAGTAGTCTTCGGCGTGCAGCACGCCCCTTAGCGGTTTCAGAAAGAAGAAGGTCAGTTTTATGGGCCGAGCTGTAAATCTCCTGGCAACACGCGTTTCGGCGGCTGTCTAGTCGAAAGATGTGATCAATTTTGAACAGACGCCTTCGGGGGATCGACTCTATGCTGTGTTGGTGCGTTATAGTACGGCAGTTTCATCAGCGGAAAGTCTTCTGGGGGACGGATTCGCGTCGGTTGCGCCGTCCGATCTCGATGTCGCAGCGGAGACGTTGTTAGGTGGGCATGGCTGCCGGCTATACGACCGGTAGCAACTTCAAAATCAGCATGGGAGAAGACAATGGCATCCAGTTTCGCAGCGCCGGCACATAGGGCACCGTTTGAGGATGTATTAGAGTATCTACCGGTCTCCACTACCATCGGATACGGCAAAGGCGAGATCGTCTATGGTCCTCAGCAGCCTTCGGCGAACATTTTTCTCATCGCTGCGGGCAAAGTCAAGCTTTCGCAGATAGCTGAAGACGGCAAGGAGATACTGCTGGAAATCATCCAGCGCGCTGAGTTGTTTGGCGAGTCGGCTTTCGTCAATGGTCATCGCGGCAGTGAACAGGCGACAGCCTTCGAAAACGTCCAGTTGATGGTATGGCCTATTTCTGCCGTGGAAGACCTGGTGACGAAGCGCCCGTGCCTTGCCGTGTCATTGTTGCAGATTTCCGCGCAGCGAACCGTTGATTTCGCGCACCGCATCGAGAGCTTTTCGATCGATAACATCGAACGGCGGCTCGCGCGTTCGCTCATCCGCTTTTCCGAAAGGCTCGGCACCCCGGAGGGAGATGGATCCGTCCGGATGATGCCGTTTACTCACGAGCTGCTGTCACAGCACATCGGCACCTCACGCGAAATCGTTTCCCACCATATGAATCAGTTTCGGAAGCAAGGTTACCTGCGCTATTCCCGTCAGGAGATCGTCCTTTACCCCGATGCCTTGGCCGCGTGGATCGCCAGACCTGCACGTTCGGCGGCTGTTTGTTCGTCGTCTTGAAGTGGCAACAGCAGCGGACATACCAGCGACTGTGATGCCCACGGAGCGACAGGCTTCTTGAACGCGATGTGCAAATCGAGGTGACCCTATGGATCGTCTTCAACCTCTTGACCGCGCATCCCAGAAAATCAACTGGACTAACCTCGTGGCATTCGCCATTTTCCATCTCGGTGCGATAGCCGCGCTCTTCACCTTCAGTTGGCCGGCCGTTGCGGTCGCGATCTTCCTGTTCTGGATGTGCACCGGTCTGGGAATCAGCATGGGCTACCACCGGCTGCATACTCACCGGTCGTATGAGGTCCCGCTAGGCCTGGAATATTTTTTTGCTGTCTGCGGGGCGTTAACGCTCGAAGGGGGGCCGATCTTCTGGGTGGCGACTCACCGCATCCATCATCAAAAGTCGGATCAACCGGGGGACCCCCATTCCCCGCGAGATGGTGGTTGGTGGGCGCACATGGGTTGGCTTCTGGTTGGGCCCAGCAAGCACAATGATACGCCGCTCATGTCGAAGTACGCGCCCGACCTGGAGAAAGATCGCTTCTATGTCTGGCTGAACGACTATCACTGGGTTCCCATGATCGTGCTTGGAATTCTGTTGTTTGCCGTCGGCGGAGTTCCGTTTGTGCTGTGGGGGATTTTCCTGCGTGTCGTCGCGGGCTTGCACACTACCTGGCTGGTGAATTCCGCAACGCACATGTGGGGCAGTCGCCGTTTCGCTACTCCCGACGATTCCCGCAACAACTGGCTCATTGCCGTGATTACTTCTGGAGAAGGGTGGCACAACAACCACCATGCACACCCCACATCCGCGCGCCACGGACTCGCCTGGTACGAGTTCGACCTGTCGTGGATTCAAATTAGAATCCTCAAGTTCTTTGGCCTCGCAAGGCGCGTTCGGGTAGCGAGACTTAACGGGCGGCTGGCCGAATGGGAAGCGACGCCAGGGTCGCCGATGCTATACGCGACCGGCAGGGCCAAGGCCGCAACCCCAGTTGAACTGGAAGCAAGTACGGCTCACCCGTCCGGCGGCCCCTGGGGTGTGGCATAACCTCAGTTGAAAACGCCAAGCAGGTAGGCGACGAGGAGAATCAGTAATATGGTGCCTAGGCCGATGCCGGCACCTCCGCCGTAACCCCAGCGGCTATGGCCATAGTAGCCGCCTCCGCAACCTAACACCAACAACAAGAGGACAACCAGTATCAACATTGTGGACCTTCCTTTCTTTTAGACGTTAGCTCGCAGCAGGCTTCGGGGAAGTTATTGCTTCGTACGCGCCTCTCCGAGGGGATCTCTCCCAGAACCAACTACCCTCGGATGCGCGCGCTATTTCCTTCCGTATCCGAAGCCGGTTTATCGGCCGCGTCGGGTTAGTCTCGACTCAGCGCCCTTTCGAACTTTCTCGCGACCGCCGGAGTTTTGAAGTCGCCGGTCAGAATTTCACGATTCGTTGCGTCGCGGCCGTAGAGTTCCCTATTGGTTTCCTCATCCGGCCGAAGCGTCGCGCCTTCCAGCGAAATGCCTGCGAACAGCCCGCTCGAACGGGAATATGACAGCATTTCCGCCTTCATCATGGCGTCGGTCTGAGCGCTCACGTCGCGTCCAATCGGGCCCGCCGCCGCAGTTGCCTCTCCACCGATCGTAAACTTATCGGATAAGAGGTGC
>DATGZN010000042.1:0-90405 GCA_035297145.1 Bryobacteraceae bacterium | reverse complement strand
TTGATCGGGTGCCCCTTGGGTGGTGTGCAACCGTTCGGCGGTCGTATCAAAATCGCCGAGGGAATTATTGCCTGCTGTCCAGCCCCGTGCAGCGTTGCGTTTGTGGGCTATTGCTTGGGCGTGTGAGCGCAAATACCTTCTAGCTTCGGCAGCTTCGACAATCCGCCGCAGCTCCACGCGCTGGTAAGGCTCGACCAACACATCATAGCCACCCTGCTCCAGAACATCGAGCCAGAGTGCGGGGTCACCCACGCGTGACCGAACGATCAATTCGACGTTTGGGCTACCTTGTGTGACAATCTCAAGCACCCGCCGCCAGTCTCCGTCAGGCAAAGCGGTATCGGTTACCACGACATGCACCGGTGGCTGAGTTTCAAGCATCCGTCGGGCTTCGCGGCAACTGCCGACCAGCAGTACTTCAATATCACAAGATTCAAGCGCGTCAAGCAGTGGTAGACGGCGTTCCGGAGCCATGACGAGCATGGCTTTGATTTTCGCTAGCATATTGCTACCAAAGAGAAGGGAGGCTGACAGGCGCGCCCTGAAAAAGGAACGATTTACGTTTCCGCCTTATGCGGCGTGTGAGGCAGCTTTGTGGACAGTGGAGGTACCAACCTCGTAGGTCTGAACCTGGGGATTGCCCTCGATTACTTTCGACAAAAACTGCTGTACTTGGCTGTAGTTTGTGCGCTGATAAGCTTCGGCATCTTGCTTCTGATCCCACAAACTGATCCCAATAGCCTCCGATCCGTTTGAAGCTACCAGGCTGATTTCATCTTGGAAGCCTTTCTGCCGTTGGAGCAGCGGCAGGATGTCTTTCTCCATCGTCCTGTTGAACTCCGCAACGGAATTGGGTTTGAGTCGTACAGTTACACTACGAGCAAACATGAATAACCTCCTCGGTTATGGTGGCTAGCTAAGAGGAAGGCTTCAGAGGACCTAACTTAGTTTAGATGATCTGGAGAGCGAGCAGAGAGAACCCGCTCGCTGATAAGGATAGTCCTCTTCTACTACCCTGTCAAGGAGATACTTAGCTCACTTATCGATGGTTGAGGTAAGCGACAGAGAACAATAGCTTGCACAATCCTCGACGCTATCGCAGGGCTGTGGTGTTTGATACAAACCCCGTCTGCCGGTGATTTCCATGGTGCATTTATCAGAAGGAAATCACGAAGACCGAACAGACGGACGAATTTCAGAACGCGCCAGAATTGACGTTTTCATTTGCGGATCTCTTCCGTTTTAGATTGACAACGCCCCAGCACAAGCGCAGAATCATGTCGGGAAGCAGAGGAAATGCTTCCTGCAAAGCCGCTTGCAGGTTGATGCGGCTTGGAGGTGACAAAATAGAACCTGGCGACAACGAGGGCGGTTGTACCTGATTCCAAGGGCAAGCAGTAAGAAGACCAACGAACGATCAGATAGGCGTGCGTGGATGAAATTGCCTCCGCGCCAATAGCGCTTCTAAGCGATTGATGATCGGTGACGATGGGCTTTAAGTCTGCATGGAATCGATGGTGTACCGCCCTTTTTCTATTTCTCCCCCGGCGGATTATTTGCTCGCCTCACTTGGCCAGGCCTCCAGCGATATAATTGCCCCACTATGCCCACTTCGAGAGATTTGCGTCCGCTCACGGACGAGCAGGAAGTTCTGCTCCGTCATGACCTCACGCTTGTCGAAGAGCGACTTCAGGATATCGCCATTCTGATGCGCGTTTGTTACGGCGAGGAAAGCCAAGCGGTTGCTCGGGCAGACGAAACTTCCGCCGCATTGCAGAGACTGAAATGGGAATTAGAGAGAACCAAGTTGCGCAAGCAATCGGCGGGTTCAGCCTGAAGGGGTGTCCGATGCTCTGCCCACTGGGACGTATCCGGCTTTCCCCCGGTTCCCGCCCGGCCTTCAGATCGTCCACGCATTCGATGCACACTGGATCGTCACCAAGATAAAGCAGTGTTTCTGCTCCGCAGTATATGCACTTGTCCATGTCAGCTATCAGCTCTTATGATGCAGGAAGTCTGCCGCCGGTAACAGAATTCTGGATTTGATGTATCTACGCCCACGTGATACGCTCTTGGTCCTGTGCGAGGTAAGCGAGTTTGGCGGTTAACTCATTCACCAGCACGTGCTGCTGTTGATCATCGGCCTCACACCCCATTGCCGGCGGGAAGCCTAGCAGGGGCGGCTTCCGATAGGCAACCCGAATGCGGAGGAGTTACGTGGGAGCTTTCAGTTGCCGCCCTTCTATTCAGTCTGCGCCGAACAGGGAAAAACATCAAATCACCCACTCTGGGACCCGGCAGTGCCTTTTGGGGGATGGTCCTTTGCCTGATGCTCCGCAAGCGCTTCGCTGGTTCGGTTCTGCTCCTGCATCAGGCTTGCCAGGCGTTCCGTTTAGCGCCTGCACCAGATTGTGACCCTGATGAAGCTCGGCATTTCTAAGCCACGCTTCCAGCCGGAAACTCTTCTGGCTCACTTCACTATGCTCGCGCCAGAGGCGGTCACATTCCGGGCATCTTTCAGCCACGATTGATCCAGTCAGCTTCCAAGGTACACCACACCCTTGCTGGACATCAGGCCAGGCGGCGTTCTAGCATAGCGCCAAAGTGTTCAGGGACATGGTTACCACCACATTCAGGCTCTGGCTGCAAACCACCCGAATACAGCCAGACTGGACGGGAATCAAGCTTCAGCGGTCGCCAAAGTATCTTGCTCCCGATTGCATCGAGGTAACCGTCAAGGGCAACGGCAACAACTTGCGTCGGTGGCTGGCGGAGCGGCGGGACATTTTTGCAGCATACGTTCAGATGAAGCCCAAACGGTAATGGATCGATCTCATCAAATTGCCCACTAACGGCCTTTGAACCACCGCCAGAGCCACACGGTTAGCAGGACCAGGCAAAGCAGGATCAGAAATGGAATCGGATCTTGGACCAGCCGCTGCATATTTCTCCCGACCAATCCTCGCTGGAGAGTATGGCACAATGCGGCCAAAACTTGACAACAACAAGCGCTTGTGGTATACTAGTGATATGAAGCCGAAAAAGCCTTCTGCCATCTCCCAAGCCGCAACAATGCTTGGCAAAAAAGGCGGCAAACGCACTCTGACATTGTATGGCCCGGAACATTTCTCGAAAGCCAACAAAGCCCGCAAAACACGTGGCGGTGGATGGCCGAAGGGTAGACCACGCAAGCCGAAGGCTGGGAAAAAGGACGGAGGACAGAAATGATCTACAAACGCGGAGGATATTGGCATCTGGACGTAACGGTCCACGGAGTTCGTTACCGGGAAGGGCTGGATACGACTGATAGGCGAGAGGCATCAACCTTGGAGAAGAAACGTGTTGCCGAGATTCTGGCTGGCAAAGCGGCTTCCAAGAGCGGGCGGGACTTTGGGCGGATGCCGTTCAGCGAATCCGCAAAGTTGTTCGTGGAGGACCGTAAGGGGCATGTGGCGGAGCGGACAATTCAATTCGAAAGAGAGCGTCTGAAACCTCTTGCGGCTTTCTTCGGAGAGAGACCACTACTGCGGATTGGAGCCGAGGACATCGCAGCTTACCAAAGGGCGCGGCTGGCAGCGGGACTATCAGGAAAAACGATCAACATGGACATTGGTGTTCTTCGCTTGCTCATGAAGCGGGCTAAGTGTTGGAGGATCGTCGCCGATGATATCAAGCTGTTCCCGAAGCGAGGCCGTATAGTCGGACGGGCGTTGAATCCTGAGCAGAAGGCTCAACTATTCCGAACTGCCGGGAGCAAACCGGATTGGATGGTTGCCTATTGTGCGGCAGTGTTGGCCGTTTCGACCACTTGCCGAGGTGTGGAGTTGAAGCATCTCCGCTGGAGCGGTGTGGATCTCTTCAACCGCGTACTAAACGTCAGGCGCAGCAAAAAAGAAACGGGCCATCGGGATATTCCTTTGAATGCTGACGCTATGGCAGCGCTGGCACGGCTTTGGGAACGGGCACAGGTGCATGGGGCGACTAGTCGCGAGCACTACGTTTTTCCTGCTTGCGAAAACGAGCACATTGATCCAGCGAAGCCCCAAAAGAGTTGGCGCAGCGCATGGCGATCCCTGGTTAAGGAAACGGCGAAGCGGGCTGGTAATGAGGCGGCAAAACTTGCTGCGGAGGCAGGACGGGACGTAGAGGAAGCTCGCAAGCGAGCCTCAGAGCCGTTCCATGGATTCCGTTTTCACGATCTCCGTCACCAGGCGATCACAGAGATGTCGGAAGCAGGCGCTCCTGACGCAACGATCATGGCTGTGGCTGGACACCTGGACCGGGCAATGATGGAGCATTACAGTCACGTCCGTATGGCTGCAAAGCGTGAGGTCTTGGGCAAGCTGGAAAGTGGGCTGATGGAGATTCCAATCGTCGAGGCAAAGCCCAAAGTCGAGAAGCTCAATTGAGAAAATGCGAAAGGTTACGTCACAATCCACGTCACAAAGCGGCTCTTGAAGCCCGCTTCTGATGTGTATGTTATTGAAAAATTTGGTCGGGGCGAGTGGATTCGAACCACCGGCCTCCTGGTCCCGAACCAGGCGCTCTAGCCAGGCTGAGCCACGCCCCGATACCACTTCAGTTTAGACCGCCGCACGATTCCGAGCAACTCCAGATGGCGCGCCGATGCTAACTTTCGGGATAGCCGATCCTATCCGAAAAGATAGCGGGGTGGTGCCCGGTGATAGCTTATTTCTATGTTTTTAAAAGAGTTATAAGACAATTGCCGTCTGGCCGAAGGATTGCTCCCAACGACTGCGTGGGCGCCACCTCTATTTACGAACTGGACAACGAATTGTTGCAGCGGATCGAGGAAATCTCGTCGTTGTGCGAGCGGATCGAACAGGCTGTGGAGGCGCTTATCCAACGCCACGGCGCGCGAAACGAGACGGTGGTGTCGGCGAAGGCGCTGCAGACCTCGGTCACGGCCCTGAAGCGGGAGTTGCTGCAGCACTATCTCGAGTACCGAATTGCGGACGCGGCGCGGATGCCGGCGGCTCAAAGTAATTGATTTACAGCGTGCGAATTTGGAAGCCGCCATCCACGCCAATGGCTTGGCCGGCTGAGTAATCGAGCAGTCCGTCGGCGATGGCGCGAACCGCTCGTGCGACATCGTCCGGTTCTCCCATGCGACCCTGCGGGATGAGGCCGGCTGCAATCCGATCCTCATAACTCTTCTCAACTTTAGCGATCATATCGGTACGGATCACGCCCGGCCGTAGTTCAAACACGCGGATGCCTTCGGGCGCCAGGCGCGCGGCCCACACTGCGGCGGACATGCTCAGCCCAGCCTTCGAGATGCAGTATTCAGCGCGATTGGTCGAGACAGCGTAGGCGGAAACGGACGAGATGAAAATAATGCGTCCGCCGCCGGTGGCGGCCATCCAGCGCGCTGCTTCGCGTGTCAGAAAGTGCGGGCCCTTGAGATTGGTGGCGATCAGTTCGTCGAAACTCTCTTCGCTCGCTTCGAGCACGTCGCGCCGTTCGCGAGGCGCCATGCCGGCGTTATTCACCAGCAGGTCGAGCTGGGCGAATTTGCCACGAGCGAACTGAATGAGAGCCGTGCGATCCGCCGACGACGCAACATCACACGGGAAGATCTCGACGCCGGGCGCTTCGGATTGCAGGCTCTCCGCGGCATCGCGGCGGTTCCTGTAGGTGGCGATCACGTCGTGCGTGCGCGCGAGGTCACTGGCAATGGCACGGCCGATGCCGCGGCTCGCGCCGGTGACGATGGCACTCGGGCGAGCCATCAGCGCCCAGCAAGCGCGTCATCTAGCGCTTCGGAAATGTCTTCAAAGGAGATGCTCTCGATAAATGCTCTGCCGTTCACAAACACCGTGGGCGTGTGGACGACGCCGCGCGCCACACCGTCTTGAAAATCGCGCTCGACCAGTGACGCGAGTCTGGCGTCATTGAGCGCTGCCACGGCCGCAGCGGGATCAACGCCGTTCGCCCTTGCGAATTGGGCCAGCCGCTCCTTAAAGTTGTCTGCTGTCGTTTCCTGAATGCTCGCCAGAATCTGCCGCCGGTACGCCAGTCCGAGTTCCGGTTTCCGTTCGGCGAAATAGCGGGCTGCCACGGCGGCCTGGCGGGCCCAAGCGTGCTTTGCCAGGGGGAAGTCGCGGTGTATGAAAGCCACGCGGGTCGCGTAGCGCGGCAGGAGTTTGTCATCCATCAAGTGCCGGAAGTCCGCGCAATCCGGGCACTGCAGGTCTTCATAAATCAGGACGCGCACTTTGCTTTCGGAGAGTCCCTCAACCACAGGTTGCTGACCGGATAGTCCAACGGTGGAGGCCAATAGGGTCAGCAGTAGCCTTGCATTCATATATGGACAGGATACGCCAGTATGAAGGTTAGCCGGCGATGGTGCTGCCTGAAATCTTCGGCACTCTTGGCGGCCCCTAGATGTTCTGGAGTAGAATCTGACATGCGCCGCGCTGCCTGTCTTCTGCCTCTCGTTTTCATTTATTTTTCCTGCACCGACCGTATCTCTCGAGCCGAAGAATTCAGATTTCGCTCAGAATGCGCGACGCGAGCTGATAAGGTTCGCACCGATTCACGCTTTGCTCCCGGAGGAGCGCTTCAGCGTATTGTTCTGCAATCTGAGGCGCACTACAATTGCGAGATGAATCGGTGTCTTGTCTATTTCAAGTTTTTGGACATGGTTCCCACGCATGCGGAGGATCTTGTGGACGCGTACGAGAACACCACTATAATTAGCTGCATCGGGAGCATTAATAGTCGCTCATGCGTGATGCGCGGACAGTCCATCAAATCAGAAGAGGCTGACAAGCGCATCAGGGAATACATGGAGCGTTGATTTGCCGTGACTCTTCACTGCCTCTTTCGCTGCCAGCGGTGTCCATCGACCATAATGCTCCCTCATAAAAGCCTCGGGCATATGTTCGGAAATGAAGAACGCCGCACCATCGATGCTCCTGCTGCAATCGTTGTATGCCCATACCGCAAACAAGTTCAAACCTGTCAGTATTCGGATACCAGAGATGCGGAGCGTCCTCCCTTGGATCGGGCGATATTCTTACCCCGTTCCGTGGATACGGTGCTCGTAGAATGGCTGAAATGCGGAGAGGAAGCGTGTAAAATTCCCTTACCACTATTCGTGCAGTGGAGTCCGACCACCACCGAAGAGGAGCGCAAAGCCGAGATAAAAACTTGGATATGGGACGGCTTGCGCTGCCCGGCTGGACATTCCATTCCGAAACCGGAGATGGAGACTTAGATCGTTGTTGTTGACGATTCTTTGACATAATTTCTTGCCAGAGGTACAGCCCAATGTCGGACAACCGGCAGCCGCAATCCCAGCCGCAGGAACCGCAACTTAGCCCGGAGGAACAGGAACAGCGGCGCCAGAAAACGCTCCGCTTTCTCCATCGCGTCCACCAAGCAGCCCAGTTGGGTACGGTCGGGAAACCAATCTCCGCGTCAAGTGAACTTGAGAGGACAGCAATTATGAACAATACACAAACGCGAGATTATATCGTGATTTTAGAGTTGCGCAATCCAAACGCTAGAAATGAAAACTATCGGCCGCTATTCAGTGAACTAGAGAATATCGGGCGCTGTCTGACGCAATTCGTTTGGGTCGTCAAATCGGGTCTGCCCGCTGGGGACCTCTGCCGTAGCCTGGGCGCGTCCACATGAAGGACGACGACGCTATCGCGGTATCGGAAACCGGGCAAAACGTTCACGCCGAAAATTGGTCGCTCGACCCGCCCGCCCGGTAGTTTCTTCAAAGCGTCGACTACCTCAAGCACCACAAGCCTCTGTTGTTCTGTATCCGCGTAGATCTCAAGGGCAAAGTTTCTCCAACCAGCTTTCACGACTTCAGGCTCTGACGTCGTTTGAACGATGTTCACCTATGAGCCAAACACTACGCACGCTACTTATTGGCTTGCGCATTGGACTTCTTGGCGCGCTGCTCCTACTAGTTAGGATCTCACGCCGCGTTGCCGGTTTTCATGCCGCGCACCACGGTCTCGACCAGACCTTTGCCGCGCTCGAATGCTGCCTGGTAGGAATTACGGCGTTCTTCGCTGGATAATCCGTAGCCCAGCCCGTACAGACGGTCGAGCCCGAGACCTTCGACATACGTTGCGGCAAACGCGATCGCACCCTTGGGAATAAGGCCGCCGCCGAACGGAATCTTGCCGGCCAGTTCACGCGCCAGCGCCCGAAATCCGAAAGCTCCGGTCACGATGCCCGCGATTTCGGCTTTTTGCAGCGAGTAGCCGACCGGCTTGTCACTGGCCGCGGCGATCAGGAACGCCATGCGGATTTGATTGATAGTCAGGAACGCCGTATCGCTGGCGAATTCGGTGACGGTCCACGGCAGCTCGATGATGCTGGGAATCACATCGGGCAGCGCGGTCACCAGGGCGAACAGCGCGTTATCGCGGGAGACCGAGTGAATGACCTGGTCGACTACGGGTTGGCGGAACGGATGGAAATTGCGTGCGAGGGCGAGGTGCAGGTCTTCGCGCTTGGCCAGAATTTCGCGTACAGTTTCGTCTGGCTGGGCAGGATCAAACGTAAAGGCGTGGGCGGGCGAGGGAAGGCCTCGTTCCGAAATCACGATGTCGAGTTCCTCCGGCAGATCCGGATCTCCCGCGTGATGCAGCATGGCTCCCGCGATCGCGCGCTTGCGATAGGAGATTTTCTCCGACGGCAGCAGAAACTCCTCCATGGCCTCGACGCCGGCGCCGGTGGAAGCCACCAGGCCGATATGCACCGGACGGTCGGCCGCGGCCTGCACTTCGTGAGGATTCAAATTCGCGACCGCAGTTCGGATTTCCTTCAGCACCTGGAGAGACATACAACCGTAATTCTAGCCGCGAATGCACGCGAATGCACGCGAATGCACGCGAATTACCGTACTTAAGCCGGATGCTCGGCGCCCCGCAGGCGGAACATCACGTCGATATTGCTGCGCCAGTGAATGCCGAGGCCGATGCGCTCCACTTCAATTTCAGGTGAGAAATGGCTGAGGATGCTTTCGGTCGTGGGATGAAATTCGAGAGCCGGGGCGACCAGCACGAGGCGCGGCGGATCTTTTCGCAAGGGCGTGTCCGGAAAATAACCACACTCGCTGAACTCATCGCGTTCGAGATGCCAGCGGACGCGCATCCAGTAATCCAGCGCCTGCAAGGGCAGGTGAAGATCAGGCGAGGCTTTCAGCTCGATTACCGCGAGACGGCCCGCGCGGTCCACCGCGAGCAGATCGAGAATGCCGCGGTCTCCGGCGGCGAATGCCGGTACCTGGCCATAGATAGGCGCGGGGACGAGCGAAGGGTCGATGGCCGCGAGGTTGGATCGCACCTGGCTTTCGAGCCAGGCCTCGGGATCGCGCACGTAGAGATCCCCGCCTTTGCTACCGGCGTGGCGCATACCGGCGAGATTGCGCGCGAGTTGTTCACACTCGGCAAGATTGTGCTCGTGAAGCACCGCGCGTTCGCCCAGGCCGAACCGGAACTCGACGCCTCGGGTGCGCGCAAATTCCAACCCGCGAACACGCAGGCTGACTTCGCCATCGCCTGTTTCCACGCGCTCCACGCCCTCGATCACCGCTAGCGCCTCCAGCGCGCGATGATGTTCGCTCGACGGGTGACGGCAGATTTCCAGCTTGGTATCGAGATTGCCCATGTCACGCGGATCGAGCCGCGCCGTGTGGCCGCTCTCGTCATAGGCCAAAAGCGTAAACTGCGTTGCTGTGTGATTCAGGTGCTGCAAGCGCAATCCGGTGGTCCGCGCCTCATCCGCCGGGAGAAACAAGAGCAAGCCTTCGATGGCAAGACGCCGTTCGCGCTTGCGGAGATAGTCCAGCCAGATCAATCCGAAGCTGAGAATACCCGAGGCGTTTAGCCCGCCGGGCGGCGCGGCGATCGCGGCCAGGCCGGCTGTGCCGCGCTTGACAAGCGCCCGTGGATAAGCGGGCGACAGCGTATGTTCGAGATCCGCTTCGACAGAGAGTTCGGCGATTTTCCAGGCGGGAAATTCACGCGAGAGAAAATCGCGAAAGCGCTCGCGAAACACCAGACGCGTGCCGCGGCGCGACCACTCGGCGCTGGCCGGCCGGGCGAGATCGAGCAGAAACAGCGCGCCGCGCTTGCCGGCAAAACGCTCGACCACGAGTTCCATTCGGCCGCGGGTTTCCTCGTGGATGTCGGCCACACGCCGCACCAGGTTCCTGTGCTCGTCCCACGCTTGCAGAGTGAGGCGCGAATCGCGGGTGTCGATCGTGAAGTTCCCGCCCGTGATGGGCATCATCTCCTCGCCGGGTTCGAGCAACGCGGGTTGTTTGGAGGCTTTGAGGAAACTCTCAACTGACGCCAGGAGCTCGGCGGCGCTGCGGCCGGGAGCCCGCGGGGTGGCGGTCTTGCTCACTCTCTCATACTGTAGGGGGACTCTGGCCAGAATCTCCCCGCAACATATCAATGCTTTCCGCAGACCCTGCCGATCAGTACTCCGAAGAGCGATGCGAGCTTGAGCCTCAACGTACTAATTGTCGACGATCCGTTGCTATCCGCATGATTCTACAGTGGGCACTGCGCCACGCGGACTTGCCATTGGACAAGGTGTTCGAAGCCGGCGACGGCTGCGCCGCCATCGAGATCCTCAAAGACCGAGAAAGTGGGCGTCGTCCTGTCGGACATCAACATGCTGAATATGGACGGGTTACAACTGCTGGCCGCGCTGAAATCGAGCGGTCAATCGGCGGAAGTTCCGGTAGTGATGATCAGCACGGAGAGCACCCAGAGCCTGATCGATCGCATGGCGTTTTCCGGCGAGCTTGGTGATCTGGGTGACACTGATCGAGATGTTAGCGGAAGGACGATCCATCCCGGGCAACCTCTCGGGATCTCGCTTCCTTAGGTGAAGAAGGCGGCCAGCTTGTCGCGAATCTCATCCGGCGCAAACGGCTTCCTGATGAATCCCTTGGCGCCGAGCCGGAACGCTTCCATGACCTTTGACGCCAGCATGTTCGCCAGTTCGCCCAAGGTGAAACCACGTCCATTCAAGCTTTTTGTAGATGGGCCGATAAGCCAACTGTAGAGTCTTTTGCGATGGAAGCCGCGGTGCAAGAACTGCTTCGCGATTTTTTTCACGAGGCCAACGTACAAACCGGGAGCACGGAGATCGACCTGCCGCTCCAGCGGCTGGTGGATGATGTCCGTTCTGACTCGGCGGTGTGTAAGCGCGACTTGCGGCGGCTGATGGAAAGAGACTCTGCTGGGTTTCTCCAAGCGGCCTGCCGCATATTGAAGGTTTCTGGCGACAAAGCCGGAGTGGGCCCGCTACTGGAATTGTTGTGGTCGAGTTCCCTGGCGCTCAACAGCCTGATCGATCAGTCGCTGCTGTCACTGGCGGCAGCCAAGGCCCTGGCGAAGCGATGGGTGGCGTTCGACCCCATGCTCGACATCAAGCTCTTGCAGATTGGCTTCCCCCTGTGGGAAGACGATACGGCTGCCGTCTTGGAAATGGGCCGGTCCAAACGCGCGTTGGATATTGTTTCCGGGCTGCCCCCGAACCGGCACGTGCTCCTGTCGTTGGCCAAACTGCTGCGCCATCCGGACCCGTTTGTGCGATCGAAAGCGGTTCTCCTCTACGCGCGAGCCAGCCGGAATCCGGAGTGGGTCCGCAAGATGCTGGCCGAGCCGGACGCACGGATACGGGCAAATGCCGTCGAAGGCCTTTGGGAGGCGAAGTCGCCCTTCGCCGCCGCGCTGTTCCGGGAAGCCGCACTGGACCCGGATCACCACGTGGCCGCCAACGCGCTGATCGGCCTCCATTACTGCGGTGAGGCCGACGGCGTGGTAAACGATATCCTCGAAAACATGGTCCGCAATAGCAATCCGCTGGACCGCGCGGCGGCCGCCTTTGCCATCGGCCAGATTGCGGACACCAACTGCGCTCCCATCCTGGAAGGCCTTTTGCGGGACCGCGACCCGGGAGTGCGCGGCGAGGCTCTGCGCGCTCTCATCCGATTTCGCCGCCGGGATCGGATGGATGTGACAATGGAGCCGGCGACAGCGGAGGCTCCCGTGGACGCAAGTGCTCCGGTGCCGGCGAGTTAGGTGCTAGGTGCTAGGTGCTAGGTGCGAGGTGCGAGTAAAACACCTGCATCGCAGCCGTCCGAAGCTTCAGCAGAATGTCACCAGCACCTAAAACCTAGCACCTGCCTCTAAACCACTTCCACGCGATCCAGGTACTCCCGGAGCGCGGCAATCTGGCGCCCGGCTTCCGCGCCGTCGGAACGCTTGGCGGCGTCTTCGAGCAATCTGCCGATAGCACTGGCGCCATCGAATCCGTAGCCTCCACCCGACCCTTTGAGATCGTGCCCAATGAAACGAATCCGGGCAAAGTCTGCTTTGCGCAGTGCCTCCGCCAGGTTCCCTAAGTCTTCATGGGCCATCTCCAGGAACAAGGGCACGGCTTCCTCTACGCCGGGCGGGGCTTTGACCAGGATTCTCTCCGGCCTCGGCGGGCGTGGCGTGCCCACTCCCTGCCTCGCGAACATCTGAATGGCCTCGAGCAATGCGTCCTTGGGCACTGGTTTCACCAGATGGGCGTTGCATCCCGCGGCAAAGCTTTCAAGCTGCTGTTCTGCGAACGCGTGCGCGGTGAGCGCCAGGATGGGAGTCGGGCGTTTCTGGTGTTCGGCTTCCCACATGCGAATGGTCCGCGTGGCCATGTAGCCGTCCATCACTGGCATTTGCACGTCCATCAGGACAATGTCGAACTCACCCGATTGGAATTTCTCGACCGCGATGGCGCCGTTCGAGGCCGTCTCCAGTGAGTATCGTGGCGCCTTCAGATAGGACTGGATTAAGAACAGATTCAGTCGCGAGTCTTCGACCGCCAGGATGCGAATCGGTCCACCGGCATCGGCCGGCGGCGCGGATGTACCCTGCACTGGATCAGGCACGGGACGTGAGCTCCACAACGCCCACCACACGATTCCGGCCAGCGTGCTTGGCCTGGTAGAGGCGGCGATCCGCCATGGCAATGAGGCTGGCTGAGTCCGACCCGTCAACTCGCGCGGCGGCCGCCACTCCGCAGCTGATGGTGACCCTGCCGGTCTCTGACCGGCCGTGCGGAATATCCAGTGCTTCCACCGACGCCCGCATCTCTTCCGCGACCATCTCCGCGCCCATAGCATGGGTGTCGGGGAGCAAGACCGCGAATTCTTCGCCGCCGTAACGGGCCACCAGGTCGAACGGCCTTTTCACCGTTCCGCGCAGAAGCTCCGCCACTCGCCGCAGGCATTCGTCGCCGGCCAGATGGCCGTAATGATCGTTATAGTTTTTGAAGTGATCGATATCGATCATGATAAGCGCGATGGCCCCGCCTTCCCGCTGTGTGCGGCGCCAGACGCGCGCCAGTTCCTCATCGAAATTCCGGCGATTGGCGACCTTGGTCAAGCCGTCCATATTGGAAAGTTGCCGGAGCTTCTCGGTCAGTTCCACCAGTTCGCGCTCGCGCGCCTTCCGGCAGTCGGTCTCCTGCTTGAGCCGCAGCGCCGATTGCACCCGCGCCGCCAGCTCCACGCGGTTCACCGGCTTCTTGACGTAGTCCATGGCGCCCGCGTCGAAAGCGGCTTTCAAACACTCCGGCGAATCCTCAGCCGTTACCATGATCAGCGGTACATCCGTAAACCGCTGGGAGGACTTGATGCGGCGGCAAGCCTCGATGCCGTCCACCTCCGGCATCAGGAGATCCATCAGGATCAGGTCAAACACCGTGGGATCCGCGCCCGTTTCGGATTCCATCCCCAGCGCCTGGAACGCCGCCTGGGCGGATTCCACCGAGGTGAGGCCATCGTATCCCTGTGCACGCAAGGCCGTTTCGACCAGCAGACGCGCGCGCGGGGAGTCGTCCACGATCAGGATGCGCTGTGTGCTGGCGGAGTGGGGGCGATCCATAGGCCGCTCTGGTTTCTATCGGCGGAAACCAGCGGCTGCGTTAGGGTAGTCTCCTGTGGCGCAGGCGCCGCGCATGGTGCGCGACCTGCCGCCCTTAGGGCGAAGGATGGCCGACTGGAGTTCTGGGTGGGGGGACGTCGAACGGCGCCGTGTTGCGAAACGGTATGGCCACTCAGCAGACCGTCTCTTCGAGGCCGGCCAGCTTGGTGTCATCAGGCATTTATGAGTTAAACGTCAAAGTTCCCAATGTTAAATCTGGTGATCAACCGGTGCGGGCGAATGTCATTGGATTCCAGACGGCGCCGAACGTGTTCGTTTTGATCAACCCGAACCAGTGTCGACTGCCAGACACCAGTTGTGGCCGCGTCAACTGATGCTCGCGCACGAAGATCACTCGTTTTTCATCATTTTGCCTACCTGCCTCATTCCGGTCTTTAACTCCTCGGTTGCCTCGGCAAGCTGATTGGTATCGTAGATGACGTGCGGCGTCAGAAATATGATCAGTTCCGTGCGGGAGGTACTCCGCGACTTGCTGCCGAAAACGAAGCCAACGACCGGAATTCTATGCAGAAATGGAATGCCGGCGGAAGTGGTGGAGTCCGACTCTTGTATGATGCCGCCGATGGAGATGGTATCGCCATCCTGAATGGTCACCTGGGTCTTCACATTCCTTTCGGAAAACGAGGGTGTGTTGCCGGGTACATTTACTCCGGTTGGCGGAGGAGTGGGTGCGGACACGTTCTGATCGATTTTCAGCGTCACCACGCCGCTGGCGTTAATGCGAGGCGTGATGCTTAGCTTCACACCGGTATCGACATTGTTGATGTTGTTGGCGAACGCGGTTGAGCCGCCGATCTGCACGCCGCTGGCGGCCACCGAGCTCACGGTGGGGACCGATTGGCCCACGTTGATGCTGGCTTCCATGCTGTCTGTGGCGATGATGCTGGGAGCAGAAATGACTTTAGCCTTTGTGGTGGTTTCGGTTGCATTCAGAAATGACAGCAACTCGCGCGCTTGTCCCACGAGCAAGCCTGCGCTGAGAGTCAGGCCCGGCGCCCCGCCGATGCTGCTACCGCCCGTCCACGCCCGATCACTGGATGGGCCGCGTTTCTGGATGTAGCTTTCCACGCCGGCGGAGAGGGCGCCGGTGAGGTCGATCTCGTAGACTTTGGCCTCGATGAGAACCTGGCGGGGTGGAATATCGATCTGCTGGACAAGATTCTTGATCTGCTCCCACTCTTGCGGTGTAGCCTGAATGAGCAGCGTGTTGTCGAGGGGGTTGGGAATGACGCGGGGGTGCGCGGGGAAGTTGAATCCACCCATTCCAGCGCTGAGATAGTTGCCGGTGAGGTCGCCGGCCGTCCCGGAGCCAAGAGGGGCACTGATGGTCCCGGGTGTCACGCCTTGGCCGGGCAGAGCGCCGGCGCCGCCGGTCATAGCTGCCGGATTGACTCCATATCCCCCGCCATACGCGCCCGGGTAGGCGCCGCCTGCCATGCCGTATCCGCCACCATATGCACCCGCGCCATACCCGCCACCGGCAGCCCCGTAACCACCGCCCATGGTTCCAAACGGACTGGCGCCGCCACCGCCGAAGCCTCCGTAGCCGGCTCCGTATCCGCCACCACCGAATCCCATGGGAGCGCCATAGAGCTGCATAATTGCCATGGCGACGATATCCGCGCGCTGGTACTTGATGCGAAGGACGTAGTTGTCGATGGATCCGGCGGTGACCTTAATGGGAATGTCAAGCTTTTTCAGCCATTCCTCCACTTTGGTAAAGATCCCCGGATTCGGGGCCACGGCGATGATGGTGTTGATGCGGTCGATGGGCATGAACTTGATCGACGAATTCTTCTCGGAAAGCGAGAACGCCTTGAACACCGTCTCCAGTTCCTTGGAGATATCCGATGGCTTCCCGTTGGTCACGTCAAACAGCCGCACGCGCTGGCCCGCCAGCATGTCACTGTCGAACATCGCAATCAATTCCATGGTGCGCCGCATATTGCGGCTGTTGTCGAGAATCAGGAGGAGATTGGCGGGATCGTAGGTCATCATCTTCCCGCTTTCACCCAGGAAGGGTTCGAGCAACTTGGAGAGCTCGGGAGCGGTTGCGTACTTCAGAAAGACCAGGTTGAGAATGGTTTGCTCGTCGTCTGGAAACTCCCTGGCATTCAGGCGGGGCTCGATGGGAAGCTGCGGGACGGCTGTGAGAGGCACGATCCGGTAAAGGTCGCCGACCTGCACCATGGCCGCGCCGTTGATCCGCAGGATGGTTTCGAGCAACGGCCGGATGTCGGCGGCCTTGATCTCACCGTACGTGTTGATGGTGACGCGTCCTTTCACACGCTCGTCCAGGATGTAGTTGATTTTCAGATCGCGGGCGAGAATGTCCACGACTTCGAGGAGTGAAGCTCCATTGAGATTCAGGGCGCCGGTGGTGGGCCTTGGTGCGGGTGCCGCAGGTGTCGCGGGTGTCGCGGGCGGCAGCGCAGGTGCCGTCTGGGTGGCGGGCGCCTGCCCACTGGGCACAGCGGCAGGGGCCGCAGCCGGCGCAGGCGGATTCTGCGCCCAGAGAAGGGCCGCCGCCAGAGTTAAAGTTCCCGCGGCACAGATGGAGCCGATTTGAGCCATTGATTAGTCCTTAGAGGCGTTTTCAGGGGTGGCGCGCTTCGCCAGCTCGCGGCTCCAGACCGCCTGTTCGATCTCGTTCAGATCCGTTTTCTTTTTCTGCCACTCTGTGCGCCCGAATGGCGAGTTCCGCACGAAGTGGATGGAGTCGCCTTCCTCGGCCGCGCTGGTGGCCTGGATCATTTGGTCTTTCGACTCTTGAGTTTTCTTGGCGTCATCCGCCGAAAGGGGCTTGTCTTCGGTACGCGACACGCCAAACGGTGTCTGGCGATAGATCCACACCTTGCCCTGAGCATCGGCAGAACGGAAGGTGTAAGGCGCAACTTCCACGGCATCGGTAGGGATGGTGATCACCGCGGCCTTCGCCGTTGGCGCTTTTGCGGCCGGCTTTTTGTCAGATTTCTGATCGGCGGCTGCGGCGCATGCGGCGAGCCCCAGAAGCAACAGAACTAGAATTTTCGATTTCATCTTTTCTCCTTAGGGCCGCTGAAAGCGAGATTTCTCATATCGGTTCCCAGCGGCATTGGTTTCCGAATGGAGTCTGCGTAACCTTCTTAACGAATCCGTTGTTCGTCGTGCCCGCCGGCGAGTCATCACCTGCCTGGCAGGCGCGCATGCGCTCATTCATCTGCTGACCCGGCTCCGGCTTTCCTGGAGGAGGTTGAGAGCTGAGCTGCGTTGACGACTGCCCGGCCCGTGGGGCGTCGCGTGGTGTGGCACCGTCCGGCACCGCCTGGGGCGGGCCCGCCCGATCGAGAAGCTCATCGATTTTCTTGACCATCGGCTTGCCATCCCACTCCAGGGTGATGTCTTCGCGGCTGACGGCTAGCAGTGTAAACTCACCCACCTTCTCGCCCGGCCGCACACCCCGGTGCCTGGCGCCGATCTTTTCGCTCATCACGGCGGTAGCTCCGTCCGGAAGATTCATCACGCCATATAACAGAGGCAGCGGCGGCATGGGTTTGGCAGGCGCCGCCTTCACTTCGACGACCACGGTCGGATTGCGATCCTTCGAGAAGAGCATCTTCTGTGCGATGTCGGCGTAGGCGGCAGCTGAAACCGGTTCCGCCGGCTTACCGAAAATCACGGGAGGAGGAGGCGGCGGCGTCACCTGCCGATGCAACAGCACCTGCTCGCGAGCACGCGCGGCGAGCCAGTCCTGGCGCAATCGCCACCCCGCAGCGCCGACGGCCAATAGCAACACGAGATTCAGCAGGAGCAACTTGCGCGTCAAAATACCGTCAGTCCCTTCTTCGCCGGCACCAGACTCTTTGGAACCACGCCGGCGAGGGTCAAGCGGACCATCACGGTTTTGTCTTTGGCGTTTGATGTGGAAACGCGGACGTCATCCGTAGCTACCAGCTCTGGCTCCCTGGTCAATGCCGCGAGGAAATTCACGAGCTCCTCGATGCGGCATTCGAAATTCACCGAGACGGCGGCCTCACCATAGTCTTCACCTAAGGGGCGGAGTTCGGGGAACTCGCCCCCGCGAACCTCGATGCCTTCGCCCTTGCCTACGCGGCGAATGGTCTCGAGCAGATGCGCCTGAGCCTGCTGGGCGGTAGGAGCTTGAATCACCCATCTCTCCCGCAGCGCCAAGTCAGCGGAGAGGCGATTCAGCAAAGCCTGCTTGGCGGGCCCGGAAACCTCGGCTAGCCGAAGGCGCGCCAAGCGCTTCTCCGCAAGGGGAATGGAATCATTCGATTCGACCACGCCCGCGGCGCTATGGCCGTAGACGCCCAACCGCAGAACCACCACAGTCAGCACACCGGCGCCGAGCAATATGAGGGCGCGGCGATCTCGCGTAGTGAGGTTCATGGCTGCGGCCGCCTCACCGAGCGGATTTGAAACTGTTCTGCGCCACCGCCGCTGGGCGCCTTGGCAATCGGCCCTTGGAACGCCGACCCTTGAAAATATGGAGAAGCATCCAACACTTTCAACAGAGGCGCTGCCTGGTCGGCCTCGCCGCTGATGCCGACGGCGTCCGGCCCCAGATCGACGATGCTGGTCCACACGGGCGGCGCCAGAAGTGTGGTCAGGCCATTCAGAGTTTCCAGATCCCGTTTGGTGCGCGACCGAAATTCGTCCAACAAACGCGTCCGATTTTGAGCGCGAATCAACTCGCGGTCGAGCGCCACTGCGCGCTTGGCTCGCGGCTCGATGGTGGCGATCTGCGTCTCCAGATCCGCCAAATACCGGTGGTCCTCCCAGGAGGAGTGCACGGCCAGCGCTGCCAGCGCCAGCAGAACCAGCGCCCCAAGAACAATGGTGGGAATGTACATGACGCGCGAGTTGGAACGGCGCTGTGCGACGGGAAGGAGATTGGCCGAGGGAACCAGCCACGGGCAGGCGCCCGCCAGGGCCGCGGCGTACGGCAGGGCGCGTTGCGCCAGATTGTTGCTGACGGGATTCACTCGGGGAGCGGGCAGAGCGCGATCGAGCGGAACGGCTTCCTGACCGGGCTCCAGGCGCAATTCGGAAATGGCCAACGCGACCGCGCGATCCACCGGAGGATCGAATTCCGCCGAGAAAACCGGACGCGCCGGACTTTCACCGTAGACTTCCAGCACGCCGCCGTCGCTCGTGTTCAATGCGACAAACCCGTCGCCTGTGGTTGGCAACGAGGCCGCCGGAATCCGGTGCGCCGCATGGATGGCCGAGGCCGAGAATGTGAACGACGCTACCGCGACGCCGGCTTCGGCGAACAGCGAGCAGTAGCGGTCAAGCGCAGTCTGACGCAAAATGCCGATCAACGCGCCGCCAGCTCCGGCGCGCGACCAACCATAGACTACGGGTTCGTCGCCATAGGGATGCAGCGTGTCGATTTGAAGCGCAATGGCTGATACGAGGTCACGAGCTTCCACGCCGGGAAGAGCGATCTGCCGGACGATGATCTCGCGGCGCGGCAGAAGCACGGTCGCGGCGAGGTGCGCGACATGCGTGTCTTGCAAAAACCGCGCGTACTCTTTGCCCCATTCCGCAGCCGGCCGTTGGCCGAAATCACGTATGGTGGTCGTGCCCAGCACGCCGATGCCACTAGGCCGCACGCGCACCGCGGTGACTTCGAGATGCTTGACGCCAATCTCGATCCCGATGCCCGAACCGACGGCGATGAATTTCTTCCAGTTCGTGCGGCTAGGGGATCCAGGCATTGTCATACCAGCGGAGAGTCTGCAGCGTGATGTCTTCGTCGGGCCGGAAGATTACTGTGGTGGCGACGGTGCGGCGCATATCGGAAAGCTGGGCATTCGGTAATAGGATGCGAGCGGTGGAGCGGAGGGTGAAGATGAAGTTGCCGCCCACGCGCAAGCGCGCCAGGGCTGGACTTCCGCCAACGAGATCGGCCACTTCACCGAGTGAAGCAAATGGTGTCACGCGCCTGCGGGCTACGATGGCGGTGGCGGCTTCCGGTGGAAGCCCAAGAGTCACGAGAACGGCAGGCTCGGCGGCGTTGACGTCGAAAGCGCCCTTCGAGCCAAACACCGATACACAATCCCGCAGCCCGGCGTGCGGCACCAGGCGCCCGTTGGCGTCGTGATAGTAGCCTCCGTAATAGAGTTCCCGGGTCATACCGCGCAACAGCAATAATTCCTCAGTCTCCTCAAAAGACGCATGCCGCGACCGAAAAGACGGAGTCAGGGATTGATAAAACGCATCGAACGGGGTAATCCCGGCGGGGCTGCGCCAATCGACGATGGCGGCAACAATCTGCTCCGCTCGCGCGGGGTCGGCGCCGAGGGCAAGCAGCAGGCGAAAGAGCTGCGGCGGCTGGGAAGCGTTGATGTTTAGTTTAGCCGTTTCGGGGATGATCTCAACCAGCGCTTGCCCGCTAGGGAAAGTAAACGGCAACAGCGACACGCCGGGCTTGTACCTGAATGGTGCATTAAGCGGGGCGCCATTTCCCCATTGCATGTAGAGGATTCCACGATCCACGCCGGCGCGGGCCAGGTAGTAACTGCGCAAGCCATCGACGTCGGTAGAGGTCCGCTCGATCTCACCGCGGACGGTGTTGGCGAGCGAGTAGGCGATGGCGGAAAGTGCCGCGGAGAGCCAGAGTACCGCCAGCAGGGCGCCGCCGCGACGCCGCGGCCATCGTTTACTGCTCCTCTTCTTCCATGTAGTCATAAATTGCGAAACGATCCACGTGAACGGGCGCGGTGATGGTGAGGGGCTTGAGAGTTCCGGGATTCGTGTCGAGCGAAGCCATTTCGATTCGAATGGCCATGGGCCACTTGTCGGGCGGGATCCAACCGGATTTCCACTGTTCCAGTGGCGAACCAATCTGAATGCCGTAGTAGGCAAAGCGGCAGTAAGCCAGGCGGTCGGCGAGAACGAACGAGCCGGGGCCGACGGAGATCGGCAGGTAGCGCATGCTGGCAGTACCCAGCTCGGGGTCAACTCCGGGACCCACGGAAAAACGTCCGGCGGAACGCGGTCCGGTGTAGACGTTTTCGTTCACCACCAGCCGCACGCCGCCCGCCTCGCCCGGGATCACCTGGAATTCAAGGACCTGCGGCAACCCGCGAGCGGCCTCGCCCAGCGAGTAGCTGGAAACGAAACGCATGGACTGTGCGCGGCCTTCGAAGAAAGGAAACTTTTGGCCGGGCGCATCCGGCAACAGCGCAAACTGGGCAACCACGGGCATGAAACCGGCCAGTTGCGCTTCGAGGATGCGCTCGGCTCCGGCGGTGCGGCGGTCGGCCATGAGTTTCCGGTTGGCTTTATCGAGCGCGTTGAGGCCGATGCGCAAGGCGAACATGATGCCCAGGCTCAGGATACTGAGCAGGGCAACGGCGACCGTAACTTCGATCAGTGTGACGCCGGCGCGAGGGCGCTTCATGGCTGGCCCATGGCGGCGAGGTCGTCTGGCCGCAACACCTTTCGGCGAAAGGCATCGAACGTGAAAGTGCGACGATCGTCCCCGTTCTTCCACCAGACTTCGAGCTCGATGCGCTCGAGCACCGCGCTCCCGACCTCGGGTATGATTCCTCTTTCAAAAGGGGTCACACGCGCGCGCCAGCCGGCCTCGCGCCCGGCAATCAGCGCCGGGTCGAAGCTCCCCTGCACAACGGAGAACCATGGCAAGTGCCGGGTGACCAGCAAGGTATCCATCTGGGCGCGGGCTAGAAGGGCCACACGATCGTAGTCGGTGACGCGCACAGCGTTGCGCATGGAGGTGGATATGCTGGAGAGCAATCCGATCACGGCGAGTCCCATGATCAGGGTTGCCACTAAGACCTCGAGTAGTGTGAAGCCGCGTTCCTTCATTGACCGGGTTCCTGGCCTGCGACAATGCGCTCGACTTCGGGCACGCCGGTCATGGGATTGACGCGCACAATACGATGGACGCCCTTGCGGTTGGCAATTTCAATGCCGATGCGCGGGACGGCACCGCCGGGCAGCAGCAGGAACAGACGCGGTGCGTCGGTCTCTTCGGCTAACTTGGGCCAGACCTGCTGGATGGTCACGCCGCTCGGCATCTCGAGTCTGCGGGAAAGGGAAGCTGAGGTCAGAGACAGGAAATTCTCTTTGGCCGAAACTGCGACCTCCACCGCTTCCTGGCGGCGCTGGGCGCGGTTCAGGCCGCCGTTCAAGAAGCTGACGATCGAGTCGGTAGCGGAGGCGAGTCGCAAGCTCTCGAGTCCAGATGACAGGGCGGGAAACGAGATGGCGGCCATCAGGCCGATGATCGTCATCACGATCAGCATCTCGACGAGAGTGACACCGGGCGAGGCGCGCCTCGCCGCTATGACGTGTGCCTTGTAGGGGCCGGACACGTCCGGCCCGCCGTTGATGAAATGACTGGGGCGATGTACTGACCGCATGGCTACGATGGCGCTGGACTGAGCCCAGCTTGGACGGGCAGGAATGCCCGTCCTACTTATCCTTCCAGCTCACGATGTCTGCGTTGAGCCCGTCGCCACCGGGCTGGCCGTCGGCGCCGTAGGAGATGATGTCCGGCTCATCGCCGTGGTCACCGGGGTATTTGTACACGTACGGGTGGCCCCAGGGATCGAGGGGAATGTCCTTGGGGAGGTACGGCCCTTGCCACTGATCGAGATTGCCTGGTTTCACGCGGAGGGCTTGCAATCCTTCCTCGGTCGATGGGACAACGCCTGTGTCGAGCTTGTAAGAGCCGAGCGCCGTCATGAATGAATTGATTTGCGCGCGGGCCGCGGTAACCTTAGCTTTGTCGCCCTGCTTGAACATCACCGGGGCTACGAGCGCGGCAAACAGCGCGATGATTGTCACCACCACCAGCATCTCGATGAGCGTGATACCAGCCTGGTGTATACGTCTTCGTTGGTTCATTTCACACCACCACATCATTTATGCTCGTGATCGCGAGCAGCATGCTGAGAATCAGGGCGCCGACCATCACCCCCATCACCAGGATCACCATCGGCTCAAAGATCGCCGTGAAGCGTTTGACGGCGGCGCGCGTATCGGTTTCGTAAATCTCCGCCATGCGCGCAAACATTTGGTCGAGCCTTCCGGTCTCCTCGCCGACCGACAGCAGATGCGCGGCCAACGGCGGAAATACGCCGGATTTTCGGACCGGCGCCGCAATGCCTTCACCGCGCTTCACACCCTGGGCCACCTCACCCAACGCCCCCGCAATCATCCGGTTGTTCAAAATTGCGCCGGAGATGCCGATCGATTGCACCAGCGGCACACTGTTGCCCACAAGCGTCGCCATGGAACGGGCGAATCGTGCGGTCTCCGCTTTGCGAAGAGCAATGCCTAACAAGGGAACCTTCAAGCGTATCGTATCCCACCAAAGCCGGCCTGGCGTTGTGCGCGTATAGATCCGGAAACTCACCGCCGCCACAAAGAGCACGGTCGCCGCGATCCACCAATAAGCCGTCACCACCTTGCTCACCTGGAGCATCATCATTGTGGGCACGGGAATTCTTAAGTGCGAGTCCTCAAACATCGAGGCAAACTTGGGAACCACGAAAGTCAACAGGACAATGATCGAAGCGCAGCCGACCGTCGCCAAAAGCGCGGGGTAGATCATGGATGAAATGATGTAATTCCGCAGCTCATCCCGCGACTTCTCGAACTCCGCCAGCCGTTCGAATACCGCAGCCAAACTGCCGCTGGCCTCGCCGGCGCGGACCATGTTGATGTACAGATCGGAGAAATATTGGGGATGGGTGCCCAGGCTGTCCGCGAGCGTTTTGCCGCCCTTGAGCACGCGCAGAACGTCGAGGACAATGAAGCGGAACTTCGATCGTTCGGTGAGTTCGCCGGTGATGCTGAGCGCGCGGTCTACGGGGATGCCGGCGTTGAGCAGCGTCGAAAGCTCCTGCGTGAAGAACAGGACGTCGCGCCGGTGGCCGGTTGCGAAAGCGGGCAGTTTCAGGTCGAAGGACTTCTTTTGCTCGACGCCGACGTAGATCGGGGTGAGCCCCTGCTTGCGCAGTTCGCGCGCGACGGTTTTGTCCGTTTCGGCGGTCAAACTGCCGGTGCGCATCTTGCCGTCGCTAGCCACCGCGCGGAAGAAAAACGTCGCCATCAGAATTCCTGGGTCACGCGCATGACCTCGGCCACAGTGGTGACACCATCATGCACCTTCAGCCAGCCGTCCTCGCGCAGATTGCGCATGCCATTGCGGCGCGCGGCCAGCGTGATTTCAGAGGCGTCCTTATTGCTCATGATGAGCTTGCGGATGTCTTCACTCAGCTCCATGAGTTCGAAAATTCCCATGCGGCCCTGGAATCCCGAGCCCGCACAGACAGCGCAACCCGCTCCGCGAAACGTCTCGATGTTCTCGCCATCGGGCGCGATCGCCCTGCCTGCGGACACTCTGCATTCGCGGCAGATGATACGTACCAGGCGCTGCGCCAGCACCGCGACCAGGGAGGACGTGATCAGATAGTTCTCCACCTGCATGTCGGTGAGCCGCGAAATCGCGCTGGGCGCATCGTTGGTATGGAGAGTGGAAAATACGAAGTGGCCGGTCAAGGCGGCACGAATGGCGATGTCGGCGGTCTCGCGGTCGCGGATTTCACCCACCATGATCACGTCGGGGTCCTGGCGCACGATGTGGCGCAGGCCGGCGGCGAACGTCAAACCAATGGCCGGGTTCACGTGGATCTGGTTGATGCCGTCCATCTGGTACTCGACCGGGTCCTCGATGGTGATGATCTTCTTGTCGGGAATGTTGATGTTCTTGAGCGCCGAATAAAGAGTGGTGGATTTGCCGCTGCCGGTGGGCCCTGTCACCAGGAAAATACCGTGCGGAAGCTGGGTGTAGTGTTCCATCCGCGCCAGCATGTGGTCGTCGAAGCCCAGGCGGCGCAGATCGTAGAAATCGCCCGCGGACCGGTCCAACAGGCGCATGACCACGCTTTCGCCGTAGAGTGTGGGGAGCGTGGAAACGCGGAGATCCACTTCACGGCCCAGAATTTTGATTTTGATGCGACCGTCCTGCGGGAGACGGCGCTCGGCAATGTTCAGCTTGGCCATGAGCTTCAGGCGCGAAACGATAGCTGCCTTCAGTTCACGGGGCGGCGCCTCCTGATTAAACAAGACGCCATCCACACGGTAACGGACGCGGAATTCCTTCTCGAACGGTTCGATGTGAATGTCACTGGCCCGCTTCTCGATGGCCTGCGCGATGATGGCGTTCACGAGGCGAATCACCGGCGCCTCACTAGCCATGTCGCGAAGGTGTTCGAGATTCTCGCCCTCTTCGCCGGGCTCGAATTCACCAAACGTGTGCTGGGTCTCGGATTCGCCGTAGAACCTGTCGATGGCGTCGAGTATTTCCTGTTCGGTTGCGAGCGCCGAGCGGACTTTCAACCCGCAAAAGCCGCGTACCGCGGAGATGGTCTCGAAGTCCAGCGGGTCGGCCATCGCGAGCGTGAGGGACGAGTCATCCATGGCGATGGGGAGAAACAGGCATTGCCGCATGAAGCGCGGCGAGATTCCCTGGATTTCCGGCGAATCCGGCGGCGGCTCGTCGAGCCCGGCTAGCGGCACGCTGAGCTGCTCGGAAAGGGCCGCCAGCACATCGCGCATGGCGATGAAACCAAGGTCGACCAGGATTTTGCCGAGCTTATCGCCGCGTTCACTCTGAATTTCCAGCGCGCGGTCGAGGTCTTCCTGTGTGATCTGCCGCCGCTCGATGAGCATCTCGCCCAGCCGCATGGGCCGGCGCGGTTCGTCAACGAGAACGGGAGCGGAAGAAACGCTCATCTACAGTTCTTCGACCTGGATGATGGAATCGAGAGAAGCACGGCCGAGCTGCACATCCACCAATTTCTGCCGCTCGGCTTGCATCAGAATCTGAGAGGGCAGCCCCGCGGTGTCTTCCCATGGGTGATACAGCAGCCTGACGCCCAGCGCGATCCGCTCGTTGGCGGGGACGTTGTCCAGTAAGGAGGCCATGGCAAGCATCTCCTCCTGCATGGATTTCTTGAGTAGGCTTACCCGTTGCAGTTTCCGCTGGCGAAGTTTCACTACGTAATCTTTCGGCATGGTGGGCTGAAATGGGCTGATATTGGCGCTGAGTAACAGGTTCACTTCGGCCGTAAATACAGCTCCGTAGCCTTCCAGGTAAACACCACGTGTATTGCCGAGCAGCTCGAAGGGATCATCCGCGCTCGGCGTCAGAATGCGCTTGTCGAAGCTGATTTCCATTGCGTGCAGCGCATCGCGGCTCACGCGTGGGACCGCCGCGATCGCGACCGCCGCAGCCGTGAGAAGCAACGAGGGAATCAACCAACGTCTCATCGCATGCCCCCTGGTTCGTAACTGGCATGAGCCAGGACGCTATATTGCTTTTGGAGGTACGAAACACCCTCCAAGAAGGCTCGCTGTTGCTGCTCATACCGGCGTTCCGCCACCGCGAGCAGATCGGCCGTCTTCTTCTCCTGCCGCGCCTCACTCTCCGCGACGGCCTTGCGCACTTCGCCGGCAACACGCTCGGAGACCTGTTGCTCGATCTTGGCCGTATCCACCGGCGCAGCAGCCACAGTCGGAGCTGGCGTGACCGGCCGCAGGAACGTGAAGATTACGAGCGCCGCCGATAGCATCGCCGCCGACGCGAAGCCTAACTTCGGCCCGGACGCCCACAACGCCTGCCAGAATCGTCGAGGGCCCGAGGGCTCGAAGACCGGATCGGACACGAACCCGATCCGCTGCGGTACCTCTTCGTCGCGTAATTCGAGCAGTGTCGATTGCGTAATGCGCAGCCGCTCCATCTCTTCCTGGCAGCCGCCGCAGCTTCGCATATGCACATCCACCTGACGGCGTTCGGCCTCCGCCAGTTCTCCCAAAAGATAGTCGCGTAAATCGAATGGCGAGCAACTCATGTCACACCTCGGCTTTTCAGCGGAGCCAATTGCGTTTTGAGCACGTCGAGCGCGGCGTACAGCCTGGATTTCACCGTCGAGACCGGACAGGAGAGAATCTCCGCCATCTCTTCGAACTTGAATCCCTGGTAAATCTTCAGAATCACGGCTTCGCGCTGCTCTTCCGGCAGCTTGGATAACGCCGTCGTTACCGCGATTGATAGCTCGATGGGAAAGACAGGCGTGCGCGCGGTGGCAACTTCGTCAGCGGCGAATTCCGTTGATCCTGGCGCCTCCCGATCCGGCCGCCGCTTGCGAAACGCGGAAAAAGCTTCGTTATGCGCAATGCGGAACAGCCAGGGCGCAAACCGCGCGGGGTCATCGAGTTTCCGCAGATTCTGATAGGCTTTCAGAAAAACATCCTGGCTCAGATCGAGCGCTTCTTCCCGATCACCGGCGATCCGCAGCAGGTAATTGTAGACGCGCTTTTCCCATCGAGAGATCAAGAGGTTATAGGCCTCCACATCTCCCCGGCACGCCTTACGGATCAGGTCGGTGTCTTCGACCGCCCGAAGAATCAATGCTCAGGCTCCTGGTGGAATGACGCGGCCTGGGGGCAAAAAGTCTACTCCCGGCTCAGAATCTAGTGTAGCGCCGGGTGCTACTCGAATCGCGGGAAAGGCGCGCGCTATGGCATACTACGTGGAAATCCGGAAAAGATACAGAACACGGCGAGTCGACCGATTCGATGGCTCGTCTACTGGAAAAGGACACTATCATGGCCGACGCCGCCGTTACTTCCCGACCTTCCCCCCTCACCGGTGTGCAATGGGCCATTTGCGCGGTAGCATCCATTGGCTTTGTATTCGACAGCTATGCGCTGCTGGTGCTTCCGCTGATCGTTCGGCCGGCGCTGTTGGAGATCGGCAAGCTGCGGCCGGGGACTCCGGAGTTCAATTCCTGGGTGGGGCTGCTGTTTTTCGTTCCGGCGGTGGCGGGTGGCATCTTCGGGCTGCTGGGCGGCTATCTGACCGATCGTCTCGGCCGGCGGCGAGTGCTGGTGTGGAGCATCCTGTTCTATGCGTTCTCGGCGCTGGCCTCGGCGTACGCCACGTCGCTGCCGATGCTGCTGTTCCTCCGTTGCACAACTTTTGTCGGAGTTTGTGTCGAGTTTGTGGCGGCCGTGGCTTGGTTGGCGGAACTGTTTCCGGAGCGGGATCGCCGCGAGCGGGTGCTGGGGTACACGCAAGCGCTTTCGTCGATCGGCGGCTTACTGGTGACGGGCGCTTATTACCTGTGTGTGACCTACGGGAAGTCGCTACCAGCGGTTATGGGAGGGCACGAGGCATGGCGCTACACGCTGATCTCGGGCGTGATCCCGGCGATACCACTGATCATCATCCGCCCGTTTCTGCCTGAGTCGCCGGTCTGGCGGGAGAAAAAAGCGGCGGGAACGCTCAAGCGGCCGAGCTTTGCGGAGCTGTTTCAGCCGGCATTTCGCAATACAACTTGGGTGACAACTCTACTGCTGGCCTGCAGTTTCGGGGCGGCCTTTGGCGCCATCCAGCACGTTCCGCGCATCGTGCCTGGGCTGCCGGAAGTAGCGAAACTGGCAAGGCCCGCGCAGGAGCAGGCAATCAGCAGCGTGCAGTTCTTTCAGGAAACGGGTGGCCTGGCGGGGCGCATCATTCTGGCGTTTCTCGCGGTGCACATTATGAGCCGCCGCAAATTGCTGCGCATTTTCCAGGTTCCTGGCCTGGTGCTGATACCGCTGGTATTTCTATTTCCGGCGCTGCACGATCTCCAAATGTTGAAGTGGGGAATCTTCGTTGCGGGTCTGCTGACGATAGGCCAGTTCAGCTTCTGGGGGAACTATCTGCCGCTGGTCTACCCGACGCACTTGCGCGGCACTGGGGAGAGCTTCGCGGCGAACATTGGCGGGCGCATGATCGGGACGTCGGCGGCGCTGCTCACAACACAGCTCGCGAACGTGATGCCGGGCGTGGGTCCCTCGGCGAAGCTGGCCTACGCGGCGGCCGCGGTGGCGTTCCTGGTATATGCCGTGGGATTTGCCGCAAGTTTCTGGATGCCGGAGCCGAAGCAGGACCACCTGATGGAGTGAGCGACGGCTCGACTCCAAGGTCAGCCACCAAGACAGTACAGCTTGCCATCTTGCGAGCCGATCACCAGTTTTCCCGCGGCAATTGCCGGTGAAGCCGACAGCGGCGCTCCTGCGTTGAATTCGCCGTCTTTCTTTCCGGACGCCAGATCGAGCACGTAGAGCCGGCCATCATTGGAGCCGACGTAGACGCGGCCGCCGGATATTGCCGGTGAGGAGTCCACGCGCGCGCCCGTAGTGAAAGTCCAGACGGCTTTGCCGGTGCGAGCGTTCAGACAGTGGATGAACTTGTCGCGGCCTCCGATGACGACTTTTCCATCCGCGACCGCGGCCGAGGAATAAAACGGAAAGTGGCGCACGGGATGTTCATATCGCCAGAGGACGCGGCGGGTCGTCAGGCTGATTCCCAAAACCTCGTTGTTGAACGTTCCGAAGTAGGCCGTTTTGCCGACGATGGTTGGCGAGGCCGCGTTGTAACCGCCGGAGGCCACTTGAAAAACCTCGATCCCGTCGCTGATGCGAATCGCGTGGAAGGCTTCATCGCAGCTGGCGATGAACGTGAGCCCTTCCGAAACTCCCGGTGAGCAATGCACGTAGTTGTTGGTATGAAACTTCCAGTGGACCGCTCCCGTCCGTGCCGCCACGCAATAGAGGCTGCCATCGTAGGAACCGACCAGCAGGCGATCACCCGCAATCACCGGCGACGACTTCACCTCCGCGCCGGTTTGCAACTTCCAGACGCTCTGCCCGTCACGCGTACTCACCGCGTGCAGCGTTCCCGAGAGATCGCCGACATAGACGATGCCGTCGCGCACGGCCGGGGACGATTCGCCGATTCCATCGTTGACGTGGTATTTCCATTGCAGCTTGCCGGCATCGAGATCGAGAGCAACGAGGTCGGAAGCTTCCGAGCCGACGTAGACAACGCCGTCGACGATCGCGGCCGAGGATTCGATCGAGTCGCCGGTCTCGTATGTCCAGAGCAATTTCAATGTGGCGGGCAGGGAAGAGGAAGCTACTCCCGTCAACTGGGGGTTGCCGCGAAACTCCGGCCATGCGTCTTGAGCCGGTGATGGCTGCGCCGCAATGCTGCCGGCGCTTACCGCAATGGCAACGAACTCCCGGCGCGAAATGCTGCCGTGACTACTTTTCGGCAATCGCGTAAAGCTGGTTCCGGTTGCCGATGAACAGCGTGCCGTGAGCGGGCACCGCAGTCATATAGACGGAGCTGCCCATGTTGTTTTGCGAGATCACCTTCTTCTCTTTGCTGGCCTCGAGCACAACCACGTCGCCGTCTTCGTCACCGATATAGACCTTTCCGTCGATCACCATGGGCGAGCCCCAGACCGCCGCGAGCAGATCGTGTGTCCAATAGGGTTTGCCTGTGTTGACGTCCAGGCAGTGCAGGAAGCCGCTGAAGTCGGCATAGAAAAGCAGCCCATTGTAGATTGCGCCGGTTGAAATCGACCGCCGAATCTTATCGTAATGCCAGATGCGGCCGCTTTCAGTAATGTTGCCGCGCTTGGTGCCGTCGATGGCGTACAGATGGCCGACGCCCTCACCGTGTTCGGGATCCTGTCCGTTGGCGATGAACACCTTGTTGTCGTAAATCACCGGCGTGCTGATGACCTCGTTGCGGGTCTTCGGCCAAACCGAGTCTTTGGGGTTCATGTCGAACTCCCAAAGTTTTTTCCCGCTCACCGCTTCGTATCCGCGCACAAAGCCATCGCCCTGGCCGATGACCACCTGCACGACGTCGCCGATCTTGCCCACCGCGGCGGACGACCACTGCCCATGCAGGATGCGATCGCCTACGGAATTGTCTTCCCACGCCAGCTTGCCGGTTTGCTTATTGACCGCGATAATCGAGGGTGCGCGCGGCGATGGAATGTGGAAATGGCTCTCATCCTGGCCGTTGGCCGTGCTCACAAAGATGAGATCGCCGTAGCTCACAGGCGACGAATTCGACATGTTGTGCGGCTGTGAGCCGACTTCCTCCATCATGTCGAACTTCCAAATCAGTTTGGAGTGCTTGTTGCCGTCGCCGTGGATATCGAGACAACGGATCTCACAGCGGTTGCTCACGTAGTAGAGGCGGTCGCCTTCGACCAGTGGTGACGAACACACGCCTTGGAACGGCCAGTCGTTGGCGCGGCCCGCGGGCAGCTTGTCGTTAGGATCCTGCCACTGGAATTCGCCGTCGGATTCCCGGAACGCCATGAGAACGCCTTTGTCGCCCTTCACTGCGGGGTCCCTAGGGCTTTCGTTGTTCGTGCCCACGTAAACCATGCCGCCCGCAACCACGGGATTTCCGTAACTCTGCGAACCCAACTCCACCACCCACTTGATATTCTTCTTGGTTTTGACGTCCCAAGAGGTCGGCACGGCTTTCATGTTGGAGACCATATTGCGGTCCGGCGTTCCGCCCCACATGGGCCAGTCACCTCCGGCGTTGGGTTCGGACGCCCAGAGAACCAGCAGGGTGGCGGGAATTGCAGCGAGAATACCGACGATGATTTTCTTGATCATTGATTTGCCGTCACCTTCAGATTGTCAAAAAAGACTCCATAAGTCGCGTCGGCGAATAGGCCCGGGCTGCCCTGCAGGTTGGGAATCGGGTCGATGTGGTCGATCAACCAGCCGTCCGGCTCGCTTTCCGCGCTGGGCCAGGCCTTACCGCGGATTCGTGCCTTGCCATCCACGGTGTTCTCAACGCGCAGCTTCAGGTGATACCAGGTGTCGGGCTTCCATGCGAACGGGACGTCCACGTTGCGCTTGGTTTCGGGTTGCCAGGAGTAAAGCTCAAGCTGTTGGTTATTGCCGAACAAGACCAGCGTGTATCGCTGTGCCGTGACGCCGGCATCGCCCATCTGGCGCCTTTTTTCGGGCGCGCGGACATCGGCTTCAACGGTGTAGTTCGACCAGTCGGTTGGACCTAAGAAGACGCGCATGCGCTTGAATAAAGTTTCGTTCGGCGCCTTGGCCAGGACTTTGCCGCCATCCAGCTCGACTACTTTGTATTGGCCCGCTGCGGCGCCCAACCAATGAGCGGGAACGGTGTTGACCGCATAAGAATCGAAGGTTTCGTTCCAGGGCAGAGGGGGCACCACGCGCACCCGCGCTTCGCCGGTGAGACCGCCGACTGTCGCTTTGATCAAACCCGCTTGACCCACGGGGCCCGCGGATGTAGTGAACTTGCCGTCTTCCACCGACCCCTTGAGACCGTCAAGTGCCCAGGAAGCTTTCTCCTCGCGAAGGAATTCACCATGTTCATCGAACAGCCGAGCCCGGAAACTCGCAGTTTGACCCGCGACCATGCTCACCTCGGTGGGCACCACCTGGACCCATGTGGGCGCTCCAGGCGGTGGCGGCGCGTCAGTCACCGCTGGTTCCGCGGGCACGCGCGCCTTCTTTCCGATGGCGTACAACGTATCGCTGGACACGAAATAAACACGCCCGCGCGCAATCGCAGCGGAAGCCACAACCGGTTCCGGCACGCGCTCGTTATAGATGCCTTGCTGGCTGATGGGCATTTCCACCTCGCTCAGCACCTCACAGCGATCCGCATGCGGCTTGAGGATGTAGAACTTTCCAGTCTCGGTTCCCACGTAAATCTTCCCGTCGCCAAAAGTAGGCGAGGCCTTCTGGATCGTTCCCAGGTTTTGCTTCCAAAGCTCGCGGCCGGTTACCACATCGAAAGCGAAGAGGTTGGCGCCGTTGTCTACTTGCAGGTAACGGTCGCCGTCCACTATCCCCGAGGAAAATTCACCGATGAACCCTTTGTCCGTCCACTTCGCCTGGCTCATCGGAATGTTGCCCTTGGCGGTGGCGTCAATGGCGGCCAGCATCCCCATTTCATTGCCTTCGAGGTTTTCCTGGCCGTGCGAGGCGATCACTGTGGTCCCGTTCAGCACAGGTGCGGTATTGATGGCGCGCTTGCTCATCAGGAAATGCCACACCGGTTCGCCGGTCTCCACCTTGACGGCATGAATGCCACCATCACCCAGCCCTGTGATCAGCAGGCGGGTTCCGTTAATGCGCGAGATGATCGGACCTGAGTAGTCCGTGTCAAACGGCCGGCCGCCCGGTGTGCTGACCCAAACAGTCTCGCCCGTGCGCTTATCAAAGGCCATGAGACGGATGGATCGGTTTCCCTGTGGTCCCCAGGTAGAGCTGGCCGCCTTCACGATCACGAGATTTCCAACCACCACGGGAGAGGTCGTGCGTCCGCCGTGGGTGGTGAACAGGTCGAACTCTTCGTCAAGAGAGCGCTCCCACAGCGGTTTGCCCGCACTGGAAAAAGCCACCAGCGTTCCGTTCACGCCAAATGCGTAGACGTTGCCGGTTTCCGGGTCCGCCGCTGGTGAAGCCCATCCCACGCGATGCGGCGGCACGTCGCTCTGGAAGATGTTGAAGCGGCGTTCCCAGAGCAGTTTGCCCGTATCCGCGTTAAAACACATCAACCGCTCTTGCTGCGTCGCGCCCTCACCTGCGGAGTTTTGCAGATACAAATGATCTCCCAATACGACGGGCGCGGACCGTCCGCCGTAAGCAGCCTTCCACGCGAGGTTCTGGCCGTTGAGCGACCATTTGTCTGGAAGGTTCTTTTCGCGCGATACGCCGTCGCGGTTGGGGCCGCGCCATTCGGGCCAATCGCCCACCATCGGCGGAGCGGCGAAGAGAATAGGAACAAAAAGTAACAGCGAGAGGCACTTCGCAATTGTGCCTGCCATGAACCGAGATCTTTGGAAGTCCATCGGATGTGATCCCCAAGATATAATCTGCGCTAACCCCAGTCAAGCCGCAACTTAGGTATGACGGGTTTACGAGCAGTTCGTTTGGCTCCTGCCGCTGGTCCGTTTTGGCGGGACCGGGCGCCTGACGATAAGCTACTCATATGGCTTTCAAACTCACCGTGGCTGGTTTCGCTGAGGGCGCGCTGATACCGAAATCGCAGACGTGCGAAGGTGGAGATGTCTCGCCTTCGCTGGAATGGTCCGGTGCGCCGCCGGATACCGGGAGCTTTGCGCTGATCATGGATGATCCCGATGCGCCGGGTGGCACCTGGAACCACTGGTTGCTGTTTGATCTTCCCGCTCCGGTGAATTCGCTTGCGCAGGGTTACAAGCCTGGAAAATTGGGCGTGAGCGGGACGAATGACTTCGGCCGCTTGGGATACGGCGGGCCCTGTCCGCCGAAAGGTCACGGACCGCACCGGTACTTTTTCCGGCTCTACGCGGTTGGCGTTGCGTCGCTGGAATTGAAGGCCGGAGCTAAGCGATCCGATCTCGACCGTGCGTTGCGCGGCCACGTGCTTGCCGAAGCGGAGTACATGGGACGCTACGAGCGCAAGTGATCACGCCGTCAGGAATTTGTGCACCAGCAGATGAAAGTGATGCACACCATTCTCTCGTTTCACCGAAAACCTCCCGTGCTTGTATGTTCGTGACTGCAAGCCTCGCTGCACGGCTTCGCAAATCCGGATGTCTTCCTGCTGAATTTCATCGCTAAAGGCGATCGTCTTGACCGGAGTTTGGGGATCGGCCCCGGCGTAAAAGAACCACTCGAAAATAGTGAGAGTCCGGTCGTGACTTAGCGGAATGATGATGTTACTGCTCATGTTGTCCGGATAGATGTTGAGCATGAAATTCGGAAAGATCCAATAGTACAAAGCGCGCGCGCCCGAATCAGGCGATGCATAGCGGCGCTCCTCCGCGCTCGCCGGGCGAAGTGGGGCGTAGTGGGACGAGTAGTAAGGGTAGGTGTCCACACGGTACTGTTTGTAGTCCAGCTCACGAAACAAGCCCGGATGCGCCGTCGGTACATGATAGCCTTCCAGATAGTTGTCTATGTATACTTTCCAGTTACAATCGATCACGTAATCGCGCCGCCCGAAGTACCGAAGCTTAGTCAGGTCGCAGCCAAGTTCACTAACTTGCCGTGGGATATCGCCAAGGATGTCAGTAAGTGGAGCAGCATTAGCGTCGAGGTTTACAAATAGAAACGGTTCCCATGTCTCTACGCGATAGGACGGCAATGCGACACTGGACCGATCCCAGTCGCGAACTCCTTCGAACTCGGGCTGCCCTAACAGCTTTCCGTCAAGGCCGTAGGTCCAGCCATGATATGGGCAGCGTAGAGTTGTGCAGTTCCCATGGGCGCTGGCGACGGTGCTGGCTCGATGCCGGCAGACATTGCTGAGTGCGCGTAGGGCGCCCGCCGCATCTCGAACCAGCACGATTGGTTCGCCGGCGATGTCACACGCGAGAAAGTCACCGGGTTTCGCCACATGGTGAGTAAAGCCGGAGGGCTGCCAGGTTCGCCAGAAGATCTTCTCCTTCTCGAGTTCGAGGAAAGCCGGATCGACGTACCACCGCGCGGGCAACGTAGTGGCTCGAGAGAGATCCGCTTCCGGAGTGTAGTCGCTCAGATCCATCACGGGTGCCGTCACGATTTCTTCAGAAATTGCTGGATGCCGCGGCGGTAGTCATCGGTGAGTCGCGCGAGCGTGTTGGTCTGTACACCTGCGCTCAACGCGCCTTCGAACGGCATGCCGTCGATCTGGTACAGCAAGCTCTTTGTCAAAGCCAGGGCCGAAGGCGATCGGCTGGCGAGCTGCGTAACATACCGGTCCGCCTCGGCCTCAAAAACATCGTCCGCATACACTCGGTTGATCATCCCGATCTCGAGTGCCGTGCGAGCCGGGATGGTCTCGCCCGTAGCGAGAAGCTCAAATGCGCGATGCTCCGTAACCGAACGCCGCAGAATGGCCATCACCATGGCCGGTACGAAGCCGATCTTGGTTTCCGGATAGCCAAACTGTGCGGACTCCGCCGCCAGGACGATATCTGCCGAGGTAGCGATTCCGCAGCCGCCAGCGAGCGCTCGGCCGCGAACCAATGCCACGATCGGCCGGGGATAACGCCGCATATCGAGAAACAGATCGGCCAGGCGGCGCGCGTCAGCGAGGTTTTCTATCGCTCCGGCATCCTGCAATTGTTGTAGCGCGGCCAGATCCGCGCCCGCACAGAAATCCTGACCTGCGCCAGTAACAACTACTATCCGGACGGAGTCATCTTGCGCGGATTCAGCCAGCGCTTCCCGGATACCGGCAATCATTTCTCCGTCTAGTGCATTCCGCTTTCCCGGACGGTTCAGCGTGATGCGGGCGACGCCAGAGCTGGCGGAATACGATACCCTGTCGTTCATGGCTGCTCGGGCAGGGCAAAAGTCACCACCGCCGATCCGGAAGGCATGGTGACATACTGTCGTCCTTTTACCATGTAAGTCATCGGTGAATTGACAATCGGATTACCAGTATTCATACGCCACAGATTCTTGCCTGTTTTGGCATCGAAGGCCATCAGGTATCCATCCTGATCACCGGCAAATATCAGTCCGCCAGCAGTAGATAGCGTCCCAGCCCACGGCGCATGAACGTAACGGAAATCCCACTTACTCTCACCGGTAAGTGGGTCCAACGCCTTGAGCAGTCCCCACTCAGGTTCTTCGGTCACACCGCGGGATACACTTCCCCAGTAAGGACGGCCCTGAATATAAACCGGGGGATTGGTGTAATAGACATCGCACTGCTCACGCACTGCGAAATAGAATAGCTTCGTGTCTGGATTGTAAGAAGGCGCCATCCAATTAGTACCGCCAGACAAACCCGGACACAAGTGCGTGCCTTCTGGTGAGGGTTCTTGATTGTGCATGAGAATTGGCCGGCCTTTCGCGTCTAACTCGGTCGCCCAATTCTGGCGCGCGAACGGCTTACCCATCAAAAACTCGCCCGTCTCTCGATCGAGCACATAGAAGAAGGCGTTACGGTTTGCCTGCACCACCAGCTTGCGATCGCGGCCCTTCCATTTCAGATCCAGCAGCATGGGGGTCTCGGCGGCGTCCCAGTCGTGTGTGTCATGCGGGCTGAATTGGAAATGCCACTTCAACTTACCGTTGTCCGGGTCGATTGCCACAAGCGAACAGGTGTAAAGGTTGTCACCCTTGCGAGACTCACCGTACAAATCCGGACCCGGGTTCCCTACACCCCAATAGAGCGTGTTCAACTGCGGATCATACGTGCCTGTCATCCATGTTGAGCCGCCGCCGTGCATCCAGGAATCGCCCAGCCAGGTCTCGCCGCCGGGCTCGCCTTTTGCGGGCACAGTCCAGAATCGCCAGTCCCGCTTGCCTGTGGCCGCGTCATATGCGTCGATGAATCCACGAATGCCAAACTCCGCACTGGAAATGCCAACAATCACCTTGTCCTTGATCACGATGGGTGCGAGCGTCGCGCCGTACTGTCCGTTGTTGTACGGCGCCATTTCGGTCTGCCAGATGAGGCGCCCCGTGCGCGCATCGAGCGCGACCACGTTCGCATCCGGCGTCACCATGAAGAGACGGTCGCCCAGGATGGCAAAGCCGCGATTAACGCCATCCGCCTTCCTCCCCGGAGGAAAGGCGTGTTTGTACAGCCACAGCTGCCGGCCGCTGCGCGCATCCAAGGCATACGCGTAGCCGTTGGGGCCAGTTAGATACATGACACTATCCACCACCAACGGCACGGTTTCGAACGACCCGGCTTGGCCCGTCTGATAGAGCCAATCAACTCTCAGATCTTTCACGTTCGATATGTTGATCTGTTTCAGATCCCGGTGGCGGACGGCGCTATAGTCACCCCAGTAAGTGAGCCAGTTCTGCTGCTCACTCAGTGCGTGAACCAGCCTGTCATAAGTCACATTCTGTGCTTGGAGTAGAGAAGTGTAGACGAGCCAACACCACGCCGCGCGTCTCATCGAATCCCTTTTTCTTTCTTCACGCCCGCGCCTGCATTCAGGTCGCCCCGGAGCGTGTCCAGATACGCCAGCAGATTCTGCAAGTCTTCTTGAGATAACGAACTATATGGCGGCATCAGTGATTTCGTTTCGGGAATCACTTGCTGAACCTCGTCTTTCTGAAACATCTGGAAGTTCTGTGAAGCATCGCGCAGCTGCACCGTGAATGTATCTTCATTGATGCGTATTCCAGTAACTCGCTTGCCATCGCGTGTAATCACCGTGACCCCGGCATAGTCTTCCGGTATGTCCGCGGACGGATTTACAATCGACTTGCGGATGTACTCGCCGGAACGCCCCGCGCCGATCCGCGTCAGATCCGGCCCAAAGACACTCCCTTCACTCCCGATCCTGTGGCATCCGGCGCACCCGCTGCGCTCGTACACCTTCCTGCCGCTGACTGGATCACCTGGAACCTGATCCGCGCCGTGGACCGATCCCGACCCCGAGAGACTTCGGACATAAGCTATCAGATGGGCCAGCTCATCTTTCTCGAACTCAAACGACGGCATGGTCGTGCCTGGTACGCCTCTGGTGATCACACCTTTGATGTCGTCATCCTCCGAGCCGTGAAGAAATCGGCCCAGGTTCAGCGCCGGACCGCGCCCGCCACCGCCCACGAGCCCATGGCAGAAGGCGCAGTTGCTGCGGAACGTGGCCTTGCCATCGGCGAGATCCTGTCCTGTCTGTCCCCGCGCGGCAGAAACGCAGCATATGATCAGGGCAATCCGTGTAAGCTTCATTGAAGGGAATTAGCTATTCTATACGATCGCTGGAGCGAACCACGATGAAACCTCTCGAATTGGCGCGCCATGTTGTGGGCAAGCTCAAATCGAGCGGGCATCAGGCATATTTTGTTGGCGGCTGCGTCCGCGACCTTCTGCTCGGCGGACACCCGAAAGATTATGACGTTGCGACCGACGCCCGTCCGGACCAGATAACCGCTCTGTTCCCCAATTCCGGCTTGGTCGGAGCGCATTTTGGCGTCGTCCTGGTGCGAAACGGTGACGCGCAGGTAGAGGTCGCTACGTTCCGCAGCGATCACGCCTATGTTGATGGGCGCCACCCGGCCGGAGTGGATTTCGAAACCGACCCACGCCAGGATGTCTTGCGGCGTGACTTCACCATAAACGCGCTGCTGCTCGACCCGGATCGCAACGAAGTACTGGATTTCGTCAACGGGCGCGATGATCTTCGCGACCGCATCGTTCGTGCCATTGGCAATCCGGAAGCCCGCTTCCGCGAGGATCACTTGCGGATGCTGCGTGCCGTACGCTTCGCGGCACGCTTAGACTATCGCATTGACCCAGAAACCTTTGCCGCCATGCGCCGGCTTAGCGGGCTGATTCAAGCCGTGTCGGCCGAGCGCGTGCGCGACGAATTGGTTCGCATTCTTACCGAAGGCGGCGCCCGCCGCGGTTTCGAACTGCTAGATGAGACCGGACTGCTATCCGAGATCCTGCCCGAGGTTGCTGCAATGAAAGGCGTGGCGCAACCTCCTGAATATCATCCCGAAGGCGACGTCTGGACGCACACGCTGATGTTGTTGGAGCATTTGCGAAATCCAAGCCCAACGCTCGCCTTGGGGGCCCTGCTGCATGATGTGGGCAAGCCGCCGACCTTCCGCCTAGCCGATCGCATCCGCTTTGACGGTCACGTGGAGAAAGGTGTGGAGATGGCGACCAACATCCTGGCCCGGTTGCGATTCTCCAACGACGAGATCCGGCAAGTCGCGGTGCTAGTTGCGAATCACATGCGGTTTAAGGACGCGCCGCAGATGAAGGTGAGCACGCTCAAGCGTTTCCTCCGTTTGGAAAACTTCCCGGAGCATCTCGAACTGCATCGTCTCGACTGCGTTTCCAGCCATGGTCATTTGGAAAATTATCAGCTCGTGCGGCGAAAGATGGAAGAATTGCCGCAAGAGCAGCTCAAGCCGCAGCCGCTGATCAGCGGAGACGACTTAATGGCGGCAGGCTATCGGCCTGGTCCCGCTTTTGCGCGCATCCTCGCCGCGGTTGAGGATGCCCAGCTCGAATCGAAGATCATCTCGCGAGAAGACGCTCTGGCGATGGTTCACGCGCAGTTTCGAATTCCCGACGGCGCCCCGATCGACGCCGCGACCGGCTAACCTGGCAGCCAGGATTCCACGCCATCCGACTCCCGCCGCTTGACCTTTTCCTGCCGTTCCAGGTACTCCAGATGCGCCAGCACTTCAAAAACAGCGAAGCGGTAGTGGAATGGCTCGAGAGGGCGGTCCCAGAGCTGGTTCACGAGTGCGGAAGCGGTCTGCGTCGCACCGCCGAGAAGAGCCAGAATGCGCGCGCAGCGTTGCTCGTGATGTTCGATCGTCCTCTGTATCCATTCCCGATGTCCCGAAAACGGCGCGCCGTGCGACGGCAATATGAGGTCGATCTCGAGAGACGCGAGCTCCCGCAGGGAGTTGAGATACTCCCCTAGTGGATCCCGCTCGGGATGCCAGCCGATATTTGGCGAAATGAGCTCAAGCATCTGGTCGCCGGAAAATAGCACTCGCTTGTCGCGGCCGTATAAACACACGTGACCGGGCGAATGCCCGGGTGTCCACAGGACCTCCAACTGTCCCGCGGCTGAGTGAATCTTCTCGCCACCGTTCAGGAGAACCTCCGGTTCCAACGGTTGAAAGTTCTTGTGAATCTCGTGTGCGCCGGCGTCGATCTGCGCGATGAGATCCGCCGGGACGCCGCTCCGCCGCAGCACCTCACCCGCCCATCCACGGTACTGCTCCGATTGCGCGAGCTGGTCGAGATACTCGGCGTCGCGCGCATGCAACAGAAGCTTCGCTCCGGTCAGCTTTAGCAAGCGTGGCGCCAGACCCATGTGGTCCGGATGTACGTGGGTGAGAAGAATCTTGCGAATGTCGTGCCAGGCAACGCCTCTCTCGGCCACCGCCAGCCAGAGAGCCTCGAAGCACGGGTCCGTGTCCATGCCGCAGTCAACCAGCAGGTAACCATCCGTGAGCCGCACCAGGTACACGTTGATCGAACCCAGAGCAAATGGCAACGGCAGCACGATCAGGAACACGCCCGGAAGCACCTCGCGGCACTCCGGATCGGTTGAAGACTTGGCTGGCAAGCCCCGATGCTAGCACACGGCCGGTGTTATGCTTTCTCCCATGCAACGCAGATGTTTACTGCAATTCCCGCTGCTGGCCGGCCTCGCTCAGGCCGCGCCTGAGACGCTCCGTTTGAAGCTTTCCGTGCGTGTGGAGCCCGTCTTCCGTGGCGCCAGCCTGCCCCAGGCTATGGAGAAAGTCGCCGAAGCCGGGTATCAGGGGTTCGAATTCGGAAACTGGCGTGACCAGGATCCGGCAGCGATCACGAAACTGAAAAACAAGCTCGGGATCGAGTGTGCCTGCCTGGTGGGCAACCGCGCGGTGAATCCCAAGGGAATGACTCTGGTTGATCCGGCGGATCGTGACGCGTTCCTTGCCGAGATTCGAGCCTCCACCGAAGCCGCCAAGCGATTCGAGACGACGCGGCTTGTGACCCTGACCGGCAACGAGCTCCCCGGTGCTCCGCGCGAGACGCAACATCGCAGCATCGTGGAAGGTCTAAAGCGCGCGCATGACGTCGTCGCGCCGCACGGCGTGACCCTGATCGTCGAGCCCCTGAACACGCTCGTCAACCATCAGGGATACTATTTGAACCACACTGCCGAAGCGTTCGAGATCATGCGCGAGGCCGGCAGCCCGAACGTAAAGATCCTGTTTGACATTTATCACGTGCAAATCATGGACGGAAACCTGATCGATACCATCCGCAAGAACATCGCCACGATCGGCCATTTCCACGTTGGCGACGTTCCGGGAAGGCATGAGCCCGGAACCGGCGAAATCAACTACACCAACGTTTTTCGCGCGATTCGAGAGACGGGCTTTCGCGATTTCGTTGCCATGGAATATATGCCGTCGAAGGATCCCATGGCGACTCTGGCCGAAGTGCGGGCGATGGCGGCAGCCTAGTCGTACACGAAGTGAAGGACTTTTTTCAGATCGTCCCAAGCCTCGCGCTTGGCGTTCTGATTGTACGGGCGCAGCAGATACGAAGGGTGATACGTCACCATCAGCGGGGTGTCATGCCACTTGTACCAGTTCCCACGCATGCGAGTGACGCCTTCCTTGCGGCCGAGCAGTGCCCGCGCCGCTGTTGCCCCGAGGGCACAGATGGCTCGCGGGCGGATCACGGACAGTTGCCGAAACAGAAACTGCCCGCAAATCTCCATCTCGTCAGGTTCCGGCGTTCGATTCTCAGGGGGCCGGCACTTCACCACGTTGCAGATGTAGACATCCTTGCGCTCCAACGGAATACCCTCTCGCTTCGCGGTGCCCTCGATCATCTGTGTGAGCAATTGGCCTGCGCGGCCAACGAACGGAAGTCCCTGCATGTCCTCGTCGGCGCCCGGGCCTTCGCCAACGAACACCAGCTTGGCGTGCTCATTTCCTGAGCCGAAGACAATCGTGTGGCGGCCCTCATGCAGCCGGCAGCGTTTACAGTCGCCGATATCCTCGCGGATCTTTTGCAGGGAATCGTCAGCCGGGGCAAGACCCGGCAGTTCGATCATGGTAGGGTCCGGGGGAGTTGGAGCAGTCTCGCTCGAAGTTTCGCTCATCGGTGCTTCGCTTGGCGCCCGGCGATACAGCGATGTGAACCCGAGATCCTGGTAAAACTCCAGCACTCCCCGGAGTTTCTCAGCGTTCATGGGCAGGTTCGGCAAGGGCGTGCCGTAGAAGCAAGGCTTGCGTCAGGATCTCATCGGCCAACTCGCGCTTGGTGGCGCGTGGCAGCTTAAGAAACTCACCGGTCCTGAGAGCCAGCGCAACTTCGTTGTGATCCGATTCGAATCCGCTCTCGTCCCCGCCCACCAGATTGGCCACGATCATGTCGCAATTCTTGGTTTCCAGTTTGCGCCGCGCTTCGCGCTCCAGGTTCTCGGTCTCCGCGGCAAAGCCGATGAGCAGCCAGTTCTTCTTGTCTCGTCCGAGTTCGGCCAGAATGTCGGGCGTAGGATCCAGCTCCAGCGACAGGCGGGCGGCTGTCTTCTTAATCTTTTGCTGAGGCACGCTGGAAAGATGGAAATCCGCGACGGCCGCCGCCTTGATCACCATCGTCGCGCCTTTCAAATTCCCGAAAACCGCGGCACGCATCTCCTCGGCGGTTTTTACCGGGACGACCTTAACGCTGCGCGGCGGCGGAAGGTGAACGGGCCCTGAAATCAGAATTACGTGTGCACCGCGCTCGGCTGCCGCCTCCGCGAGCGCGTATCCCATTTTCCCGCTCGATCGATTGGAAATGAACCGTACCGGATCCAGTGCCTCTTGCGTCGGCCCGGCCGTAATCAGTACCGTTTCGCCCTGCAGGTCATGACGATGCACCAGTTGCTCAGCCACCGCGTCGGCGATTCGTTCGGGGTCCGCAAGCCGGCCCGGGCCGATCATTCCGCAAGCCAGGAACCCATCTTCTGGCTCGACAATCGTGTGCGACCTGGCAAGCAGTGTTTCCAAATTCGCTTGTGTCGCCGCGTGCCGCCACATGTTGGTGTTCATTGTAGGCGCCAGCACAACGGGTCCCGTGAATGCGAGGTAGAGCGTGGTCAGAAAATCATCCGCCAGCCCGTGGGCAAATTTGGCGAGGATGTCCGCGGTTGCGGGCGCCACCACCAGCAGGTCACTATCCTGCGCAACGGCGATATGCTCTACGGCGCTCGACAGTGTTTCTGCGGAATTCCCGGAGGAGAACAGGCTTGTAATCACCTTGCGGCCGGTTAACGCCGCAAACGTGAGCGGCTGGATAAACTCGGTTGCCGCCGCAGTCATCACAACCTGCACGGCAAAACCGCGCTGGATGAGCGCGCGACACAGCTCCGCTGCTTTGTACGCGGCAATCCCGCCGGCCACGCCCAAGACTACGCGCGGCTCTCTCGGCGTTTCGTCGTCTCGGCTTGCCGCGGGCACTTAGATCGCGTCGGGCGCCGGTTCTTCGATCGGCGGCGTCAGTCCGGGGATCTCGTACTTCACCAGTCCCCGCCGAACCTCTTCCGCCGCGATGATCGTCGGCTTCTTGGACGACGTAGGCAGGAACGGCCGCGCGCCGCCTTGCAGTTGTCGCGCACGCTTCGCCGCGACGATGATAAACCGGTAGGTGCTCTGCTCGGGATCGTCGGGAATGGTGCAATGTGCGTTATTCTTGGGGCCGTGTTCTGCCATGATACCTCTCAAAGTTCTTTCTGAAATGTGGCCAGGATGGGACGAATCTGATCCTCGATCCTGCTGCGGCGTACGCGCTCCGCTTGCACAATGGCCGCCAGAGTCGCCGCCGACTTATCCAAATCGTTGTTGATCACCACGTAATCGTACAAGCAATAGTTCCGGATCTCCTGGGCTGCGTCGCGCAACCGCCGTTCAATGACCGCGTCCGAATCTTCGCCTCGCGCGCGAAGCCTCTGCTCCAGAATCTGACGGGATGGAGCCAGGACAAAAATGGTGACCGCTTCCGGAAGCTTACTCTTCAATTGTGCCGCACCCTGTACATCAATGTCGAGTACCAGGTCCCGGCCCTCCGCCAATGCCTCCTCCAGCACGCCGCGGTGCGTTCCGTAATGATTGCCGAAAACCTCGGCGTGCTCCAGAAACTCATCCCGCGCAAGACGCTCCTCGAATTCGGCGCGGGAAATGAAGTGATAGCTTTGCCCGCTTTGCTCATGCCCGCGGGGAGCGCGCGTGGTGTAGGAAACAGAGAATTTCAGGCGGTCTACCTCTCGCAGCAGCCGCGCCACCAAAGTGGATTTACCCGAGCCGGACGGCGCCGAAATGATGAAAACTGTGGACAGCGCGCTACTCCAGATTGAGCGATTGCTCGCGGATTTTGTCGATCTCGGATTTTACAGCCAGCGCGCGCTCCGTGATAGTGAGCCCCAAATCTCCCAACCCTCCGGTTTTTGACAGTATAGTGTTCGCCTCGCGATTCATCTCTTGCAGAAGAAAATCCAGCTTCTTGCCGACTTCGCCGCCAGCGTGGATCAACTGTTCCAGCTCACTCGCATGTGTTTTGAGCCGGATCAGCTCTTCGCTGATATCACTCCGGTCGGCGAGTAGCGCCGCTTCCTGCGCCAGCCGCTGCGGCTCGAGACTTGCACCCCGCAACAACTCCGTCAGCCGTTCCTGCAGGCGCTTTTGGAATGCAGGCAATGCTCCGGCGCGAATCTCTTCTATTCGGCTAACCGCTTGGTTGATGCTCGCGCAGCGCTCCAAAATCTCTGTTGCTATCGCGCTGCCCTCCCGTTCCCGAAAGCCGTTCAGGCCGTGCAGAGCTTCCTCCAGCGCCGCAACGAGCGAGGTTTCGAACTCTTCGGCCAACTCGGGCGCGACGTCTGTGCGAAACATACCTGGAATCCGAAAAGCCACGTTCAGGTCGGGCGCGCCTGTTAGATGGAACTCCCGCTGCGCTTGCTCGAACGCCGCCAGGTAGGTCTGCAGCAACGGCCGGTTCAAGCTGGAATCCGCCGCCGATCCATTGGTCCGGTTCCAGGTCACATTGAGCTGCAGGTGCCCTCGCGCCATCCGGCCTTTGATCGCTTTGCGCAGTGCCGTTTCGAAGGCGTCCATCTCCGGCGGCAAATGCAGGTGCATATCCAGCCCCCGATGGTTCACGGTCTTCACGCTCAGCACCAATTCACCCGACGCGACAGTCTTGCGCACTTGCGCGAACCCGGTCATGCTGCGCACGCTCACAGGTCCACCGCCGCTCCGGCTTCTACGAACTGCAGCTCGTGCAGCCGCTGATAGATGCCGCCCCTTGTGACCAGATCCGCGTGCGTCCCCGTTTCACAGATGCGCCCCCGGTCCACCACGACAATCTTATCCGCCCGGCGAATGGTCGATATGCGGTGCGCGATGACAATCACCGTCCGTCCGGCCATCAGGTTGGCCAGAGCTCGTTGCACGAGCATCTCGGATTCCGTGTCGAGGTGGGAAGTGGCTTCATCCAAAATCAGAATCGGAGCGTTCTTCAACAATGCGCGAGCAATCGCGATGCGCTGCCGCTGGCCGCCGCTGAGTTTCACGCCACGCTCGCCAATGACTGTGTCGTAGCCTTGCGGCAGGGCCTCGATGAATTCGTCGGCGAGCGCGCTTTGGGCCGCATGGCCGATGGCGATCCGGCTGATCTCGGGGCGCCCATAGGAAATATTGCTGGCTACCGTGTCATTGAACAAAAACGTATCCTGCGCCACTAATCCGACCTGTGCACGCAGTGACGCGAGAGTCAGATCCCGCACGTCGCGGCCATCGATCCTCACCGTGCCCGAGGTCACATCATAGAAGCGGGGCAGCAGGTTCGCAAGCGTGGATTTGCCCGCTCCGCTCGGTCCCACCAGCGCCACCACTTCGCCCGCCGTGACCTCCAAGTTGATACTCTCAAGATGAAATCCGTTGGAACCCGGATAGTAAAAGCCCGCGTTGTCGTAAACAATCGCGTGCTCGAAGCGAGTGAGCTTGGCCGCACCTGGCCGGTCCTGCATTTCCACCGGATGGTCCATATATTCAAAGACCTTCTGGGATGCGCCCAGCGCCTGCTGAAAAATATTGTGGATACCGGTGAGGCGTTTGAGCGGTTCGTACATCATGAGCAGGGCGATCACGAAGCTGGTGAAATTTCCGGCGGTCAGCTCTGCGGTTTTGATCTGCGTGCGCGCGTACATCAGCAGGGCAACAATGGTCAGCGCGCCAAACAACTCGATCAGCGGCGAGGAGACAGCTTGCTGCCGGACATAGCGCAGATTGCTGCGTAGAAGGCGGCGCGCCGCATCCTGAAACCGGCGTGATTCATAAACCTCGGTACCGAAAGCCTTCACCACCTGGTGGCCGCTCAGCGTTTCCTGAAGAATTTCATTCACCTCCGCGGCCTGGTCCTGCGCCCGGCGGCTGGTGCGGCGGATCCGTCGCCCCAGGCGCGCCGTCGGCACCAGGACCAAAGGCATCACGATCAGGCTCCCCAGCGCCAGTTGCCAGTCTTTATGCAAGACCACAAACAACAGACAAATCACCACGAAGCTTTGCCGCAGCAGATCCGCAAGAATGTGCGAGATCGCCACCTGGATTTTCTCGATGTCGTTCATGATCGAGGACATCAACCGTCCGGTGGAATGCGCTTCGAAAAACTCCGACCCATGACGAAGCACTTTTTCGAATACCTTATTTCGCAGGTCCGTAATCGCGGAGAAGCCTGCGTAGTTGATCATGTAGTTCGCCAGATAGTCGCAGAGGCCTTTCACCGCGAACACCACCAGGATGGCCAGAGCAACCATTGTCGCGACGTTGTGCACTCTGGCGGGCATGAATTGGTTGAGGTACACCGGATGATTGAAGACTGGAACCGTGAACAACTTCACCGGCTTGTCGGCCGCACCCGGGTTGAGCACGTAGTCGAAAACCGGACTGACTAGCAAAGCAATGGAAGCGTGGGCCGCCCCCACCAACGCCATCAGCACAACCGACAGGGTCAGATGGAACCAATAACGCCGGGCGTAGGAAAGCAGGCGCAGCAGTTCCTTCATGCGCGCACCCGCAGGCGCTCCAGCGCGTCCTGGACTTCATGCACGCTGACGGCGTGAATGCCGCCGGGCCCGTGGAGGACCTCCGCCGGCGTGCACCAAGGCGCCCACACCACCGGATCGGAGGAACCAAAAATCACAACCACCGGGATACCGAACGCCGCCGCCATGTGCGCGGGGCCGGAATCGTTTCCCAGGAACAGCGACGCGCCCGCGATGAGCGATTTGATTTCCGCGAGCGCCGCACCCGCGACCGTGCGCCAGTTCCTGAACGCGGAAAGATCCTCTCCCGGCCCTCCGATGAACACTGGCTCGAGTTTCCAGGCGTGTTCGAGATACCGCGCGACCTCCGTGAATCGATCCGCCGGCCAGGATTTATCCGCCGCCGCAGCCAGCGGATGAATTACGACGTAGGGTCGGCCCGGCGTTCTCATCTTTTCCGCAAACAACCGCGCCCGTGGAATCTCCACTCGCGGCGCACCCAGGTAAAACACGGCGCCCGCCAAGTGCTCCGCCGTGTGGACTTTGCGGTCAACGCCCAAAATCTCCTGCGCGCGCGGAATCCGCACGTTGTACATCCATGCGTACCGGAAATGTGCAAAACCCGCCCGGAACCGCGCTCCTGACAGTGCCGTGATGCGCGTGCTCGATCCGCCGCCGTGCAGATTCAGACACAAGTCCGGTCGCCATTTGCGGACGGCGCTCCATTCCGGCCCGAGAACCTCACTCACATCCGGATTTCCCTCCAACAGCGCTTGAAACCGGTCCTCCACCACAACCGCGATGGCTGCATCTGGCAAGGCTCTCTTCAGGATCGATAAGGCAGGTGTACTCAGGATGCAGTCTCCCATGGAGCGAATCCGGATCACCGCGATTCGCCCCCGTTCGGGGAGACGTTCCAGAATTGAGCTCATGCAGGCGCGCTGCTACTCCTCAATGCGGGCTTCGTCGATCAGCATCACTGGGATGTCATCGCGAATCGGATACACGCGATGACACTGGACGCATTTCAGCCCGCTCGAATCCTGTTTCAGCTCCACGGTTGCTTTGCAAAGCGGGCACACCAGAATCTCCAGCAACTCCTTGCTAATCGCCATATGCGTGTTCAGTTTAACAGCTTTACGCAGCCGCCTTCATTTCCGAGCGCGCCCGTGCGATCACCGCCAGGTACTGCCGGGCGCGTTCTTCAATTACATCGAAGCGTCCATCCTTGACACTCTTGGCATCCACCAGCTCGCCGCCGACGGCCACAGCGCACGCTCCCGCTTTCAAGAACTCACCCGCGTTCTCGATATTCACGCCGCCGGTTGGGATCATCTCGATTTGTGGAAACGGCCCTCGCAATGCCTTGATGTATTTAGGCCCACCGACGTTACCGCACGGGAAGATCTTGACGATGTCGGCACCCGCCTCCCACGCCGTGACCACCTCGGTAGGCGTCAGCGCGCCCGGGCAGATCACCTTGGAGTAGCGTTTGGCCACCTCAATGGTGGATGCCTTCAAACTCGGCGTCACGAAGAATTCCGCTCCCGCCAGCATGCAGGCGCGAGCAGTTTCCGGGTCCAGCACCGTCCCCGCTCCCAAGACCAGCTTGTCGCCGAACTGATCGGCTACTTTCTCTAAAGCCCGGATGGCCCCGGGTACGGTCATGGTGATTTCCGCGGCGCGAATGCCGCCGCGATAGATCGCGTCTACCGATTTGATCGCGCCCTCGGCGCTCGACGTGCGCACCACCGGCACTATCCCAATTTCGGTGATGCACGATAGGATCTGATCTTTCGTCATGGCTACAGATTATCAACTTATGCGGCCAGTCTCTTGACCGAAATCAGGTTCAACGGCCCGACGCCCGGAAATCGCTGCGGCAGCGTTTCGATGAGCGCGCGCATCGGCTCGAAATCCTGTGGATTGTTGTGGATAAGCGGCATGTCATGAACCAGCGCGGTAGCCGCGATCATGATGTCGAAGCGCCATCGGCTCAGACGGTCCTGACGGGATTCGGCGCGTTGATGGGTGCGCGCCGGCGGGCTCGGGGGCACCGCCAGCATGCTCATCATTTGTGCAGACAGCAAACCGATGGCTGTCGTGAGATCCAGCACCCGTGACGGGGATGCACTAACGCTTCGCACATACTGCAGCATCTTGCTTTCGATTTCAATGCGCCGCGCCGGCGCACATCGGTCCCGGCCGAGAAAGTAACCGCGGGCACGCTCCATGATCGTGATCACGGCCACGAACATCGGAAACAGCTCCGCGTACCGCAGTAACCACTCCGCTTCGGCAGGGGACCGTGCCGGGCTCAGGTAGCTCTCGGCGCTGGTATCGAATACGAATGGGCCGGAAGCCGGATCAATCATTTCGATTCGGCGGAGGGATCTTCAAGAATGATTCCATCCACCAGCATCTGCTCTTCTTCCGTCAGTCCCGCAAACGATTTCCGGAGCATTTCCAGAACGTCAGGTCCTGGGAGCGCTTTGCGGTCCGGTTGTTGGCGAAGACCTTGCTGAAGTAGGTACGCCGCCGCGGAACTCACGCTTTGATGGCGGTCACTCGCAAACCTTTCCACATCGCGTAACACCTCTTGTGGCAGAGTCCAGGTGGTTCGCCGGGTGCGGCCTTGGATGGGTGCGTGCTTAGCCCGCCTTCTGCTCGCAGTCTTCAGCATAGATACAGTTTAGCATCACCAGATACATCAAACTGCATCACCTACGCGAACACGCAATCCGGCGGCTTACTAGTGCTCGTGCGCGTTGCGCACCAGATTCTCGAGCTGCGATTCCGGAAGGGCGGCCGCGAGGGTGATGGTATTGCCGTCCGTTTGCACACTTAGGCTCTGCAGCAGCGAAGCAATGGCGGCCGCAGCAGTAGCGGGGGCGTTCGCCTGCGCCATATTTCCGAGGAAGCGCACAACATCGGCGAGCGCCGTCGCATTCTGGCTGGAGTCGGCTACGGCTTGGCCGGAAAACTGTACCGTCTGGCCGAACTTCACGCCGCCGCTGGTCTGCTGGATTGACTTCAGCAAATCAGAGCTCAGAAAAGTGTTCAACTGCTGGTCGGGAAGTTTTTGGCCGGTGAGCGCCGAGATCGGCACGGTGGATATCGACCAGGCATCCTGCGAGTCGCTCAATTGCCCGATTTGGGCGGCCAGAGCCGGGTCAATGGCGCTGGAGGTGGCCGTGCGCCGGTCGATGGCTCCGTGGACGTAATCCAGGTCGCCCGCAATTGCAATCGAGTTCCCAAGGAACGCAACGGCGTGGGTAACGGTATGCTCTTTCCCGGTAAGAATCGAAATGCCATTGTACGACTCGACGGTGTGGCCGGCGGCTTCGGCGACCGCAAAAATAACCTGCGTGTTGAAGGTACCGCGGGCCAGGACCAGACTTTGCTGGGGCGTCGGGCCGGCTGTTGCGATGAGCACCTCTTGCAGGTCGGTGCGCGGATCGAAGCCCGTTTTAGCGGTCAGATGGTTTTCCGCCGACATCCGCGACAACAAAAACTGGCCAAATGGAGTAGTCTTGGCCTGCCCTACGTTGATTCCCGCGAACGCTTTGGCGCCGGGCATCAGCAGATTCATCAACTCCTGGTCGGCCGCGCACATCAGGCCGGCAAACAAAAAGAGAGCGCAAATAGAGCGAATCGACCGAAAAATCATAGATCCCTTCTGACGCAATGACGCACTCGGCAAGAGGAAGGTTCCACGCGATTAGTCCCCGGCCTTGACGGTTGCAGCCGTAACCGGTACTTGCTCGACGATCTCGATGCCAAAACCCTCTAGCGCCACGATCTTGCGCGGGTGATTCGTAAGCAGGCGGATAGTGTGCAGGCCGAGGTCGGATAGAATTTGTGCGCCGATGCCGCTCTCGTACTGGAGCTGCCGCTGCCCAGCCGGGTCTTTGTAATGCATGAAGTCGCGGCCATGCGAAACCATGCGATTGACGCCTTGCTGGTCCTTTTCGATTCGGAAGCCAGGGCCGGTTTGATGGAGGTAAACCAATACACCCACGCCCGCTTCCGCGATTTTACGCAGAGACTCGCGCACCAGGTTGTGGCAGTCGCAGAATTTGGAGCCGAAGACGTCTCCGTAGACGCAATGTGAATGCATCCGCACCAGCACGTTATCGTGGCCGGAGGGCTCGCCGCAGATGAGCGCCAGGTGCGTTTCCGGATCAATCTCACTGGCGTAAGCGACGGTGCGGAACTCGCCGAACTCGGTCTCGATGCAGCCCTCGGCGCGGCGGTGGATGTAGCGCCCATGCTTCATCCGGTACCGGATGAGCTCGGCCACGGAGATCATCTTGAAGCCGTGGTGTGCACAGAATTCTTCGAGTTGCGGCACGCGCGCCATGGTGCCATCGGGATTCATGATTTCGCAGATTACGCCTGCGGGCACGAGGTCCGCGAGGCGCGCGAGATCCACCGAAGCCTCCGTTTGGCCGGCGCGAACGAGTACACCACCTTCGCGCGAGCGGAGCGGAAAGACATGCCCGGGCCGTGCGAGATCATCCGGGCGAGTGGCGGGATCGATCGCGGTCAGGATGGTGCGGGTGCGATCGGCGGCGGAAATGCCGGTAGTCACTCCCAGGCGCGCGTCGATGGATTCGCAAAAAGCCGTGCCGAAGTTGGAAGTGTTCTGCTGAGAGATGAGCGGCAGGCGCAGGTAATCGCAACGCTCGGCGGTCAATGCTAGGCAGATGAGACCACGGCCATGTGTGGCCATGAAATTAATGATCTCGGGCGTGACTTTTTCCGCGGCGATGGTGAGGTCACCCTCATTTTCGCGGTCCTCGTCGTCCACCACCACCACAATCCGGCCGGCGCGGATGTCCTCCACAGCCTCGGGAATGGGGACGAACGGCATGGTTAGTTTAACTATAGCTGTTCTTCAGTGGATCGTTCACCTCGCGTTGATCGACGGCGCGTGTAGCGCAGGGACACGCGCCTTTTGCGGGTACCTGCGGCCTTTCGAGTTCGTCCCGCCGAAAAAACCGCGGGTCTCCCGCAAACAACGCGTAGCCCCGCGCTACAGGAATGGGTGGCTATTCGAAACTATGTCGCCAGTGAAAAGACCGCCGCCGGGATCAACCTACTTTTGGCGCGCCGCCTAAAATCAGGGAACGCGCGGGGCTTGTTAAGATGAACTTTAACGGTTCCTGGGGTGAGTTTTTTGCGAGTGGCTCCATGCTACTTCTGCGGTCTATCTTTTCATCGTTGCCGAAGCTGACCTTCACGGCGGTTGTCGACATCCTCGTGGTCGCGTTTGTGATCTATCAACTGCTTATGATTGTGCGCGGTACGCGCGCCGGGCACATCCTGATCGGCATTCTGACCATGGTCGCGTTGTACGCAATTGCCGTGTGGGCTGGTCTGGAGGCCCTGCGGTCGGTCCTCTCGTACATTGTGCCCTATACCGCGATTGCCGTCATCATTCTGTTTCAGTCGGAGATCCGGCGCACGCTCGCGCGCATCGGCCGCAAGCGGTGGTTCGCGCGCGGTTTTAAGCGCCCGGAGTCCATCGACGAGATTCTGCTGGCGCTCGCCAGGCTTTCACAGCGCAAGGCGGGCGCGCTCATCGTGCTGGAGCGCGACATCGGCTTGCGAACCTTCGTCGAGAGCGGTGTGCGGCTCGATGCGGAGATTTCCGCGGACTTATTGATGGCCATCTTCCAGCCTGGTGGCGCACTGCACGATGGATCGGTCATCGTGCAGAAGGACCGTATCAGCGCCGCCGCATGTTTTTTGCCGCTGACGACGAATCCGGCGGTGCCGGTTAACCTTGGCACACGCCATCGCGCCGCCATCGGAATCACCGAGGAAAGCGATTGTCTTTCCCTGGTGGTTTCGGAGGAGACGGGCCACCTCTCGGTGGCGGCTCACGGCGAGATCCATGCCGGCGTAAGCCTGGATGAAATGGACGCGCTGATCAACACACATTTTGGTGTGGACAAGCACCCGGCCAACATTTCTGATGATTTCGCCGTGAGGCAAACGGATGAAGATCCACGAGCCGTGGGGAAAGCCGGCTGACCGTGCTTGGAATCCTGACCCACAACCTCGGATGGAAACTGCTGTCCCTGGCTGCTGCCTTCGCGATTTGGATGTTTGTAGCGAGTGAGCCGGAACTTGCTACACTCTCCACGGTCCCGGTGGAGTACAAGGGCGTTCCGGACGATCTGGAAATCAGCTCGGAAGTCCGCGAGAACGTAACGCTCGAGACGCGCGGCCCCGTGGGACGGTTGCGCGATATGCCGGATGCACGGTCGGCGGTAGTGCTGGACTTTTCATCCGTTCAGCTGCCTGGAGTGAAGACGTTTGATATCGATGCGCGCAACGTGAGTCTGCCGCGGGGAATCCGTTTAGTGCGCGGGATTCCGGCACAGTTGACCTTCACGTTTGAACATCGCCTGGCTCGCGAAGTGCCGGTGGAGGTGCGGCTTGCGGGGCCACACCAGGGCTATGCCGTTGTGAGCGCGGAAGCCTTTCCGCCGAAGCTGGGAATCGTGGGACCGGAGTCGGCCGTCCGCCGGACGCAGTCGCTGGCCACCGACCCGGTTGAAATCAGCACCGTCGTCAGCGAGGCGCAATACCTGGTGAATACGTACTTACCCGAGCGTCTGGTGCGCTTCCAGGGCTCCTCGCATGTGACTGTGCGCGTGGTGGTGAAAAAGAAATAAACAATCATGGGAAAACAGCTTTTTGGCACTGACGGGATTCGCGGTGCCGCCGGCGAATATCCGTTAGATGCGCCGACCGTACACGCTTTCGGCATGGCGCTCGCGGATACGGCGCGGCACCTCAATCCGGAGCCCGAGATTCTGATAGGCATGGACACGCGCGAGTCCGGCCCCTGGATCGCCGAGCAGGTGGCCGGCGGTTTGGCGGAACGGGGCGTGCGCGTGCGGCTGGCAGGCGTCATTACCACGCCGGGCGTTGCATACCTGACGCGGGCTGACGATTTTGTGGCTGGCGTCATGATCTCCGCCTCGCACAATCCCTATCAGGATAACGGGATTAAGGTCTTCGGCCATTCCGGCTTCAAGCTGCCGGACGCGGAGGAGCACGAAATCGAGCGGGAGATTTTCGGGCTACTCGATCGAGGGCTCGGCCAAACCACGCCCAAATCCTTAGCGGTCGATCCAGGACTGGATCAGCGTTACATCGATTACTTGCTCTCGATAGTGACGGTCCGTTTCGACGGCATCCGCATGGTGATCGACTGCGGTAATGGCGCGGCCTCCCATCTAGCTCCGGAACTGTTCCGGCGTAACGGCGCCGAGGTTCATGCCATCTGCTGCGCGCCGAATGGGAGAAACATCAACCTGGATTGCGGCGCCCTGTACGTGGAGAAACTGAGGCAGGTGGTGGTCGAGCGGAAGGCGGATCTGGGTGTGGCGTTTGATGGCGACGCCGACCGTGCGATCTTCGTTGCGGCCAGCGGAAAAATCGTGGATGGCGACGCGGTCCTGCTGATGGCGGCACGTTCGGTGAAGGCCGCTGGACATCTGACGGGAGATGTCGTGGTGTCCACCGTGATGGCGAATCTCGGCTTAGAAACGGCGCTGGCGAACGACGGCATCCGCATGCTGCGCACGCCGGTGGGCGACAAGTACGTGCTGGAAGAAATGATCCGCGTGGGCGCTGCACTGGGTGGCGAACAATCCGGTCATGTGATTTTCCGCGAGTGGGCGACCACGGGCGACGGCATGCTGACGGCACTCCGAATCTTGGAGACCGCGCGCCAGGCGGGGATGGGCCTCGACGAGCTGACGCGCGACCTTCACACTTATCCGCAGCGCCTCTATAATGTCCGCGTTCGTGAGAAGAAACCACTCACGGAACTGCCCGCGGTGGGACATGAAATCAGCGCGTGCGAGAAGGCGCTGGGGTCGGCCGGCCGCGTGCTGGTGCGCTTCTCAGGCACCGAACCGCTGGCTCGCGTGATGGTGGAGGGGCCGGAGCTCACGCAGGTGGAAAATTTCGGCCAGCGGATTGCGCGTGCCATCGACCGCGAGATCGGCGTAAAGTAGACTGTTGTTCCTCCAAGGAGAATCGAACATGCGTTTGATGCTTTCCGCACTGTTGCTGTGCTCGACGGGTTGGGCGCAGCATACACGTATGAAGCTGCCCAACGAGCAATGGGTGAAGCTCTTTAACGGCCGCGACCTCGCCGGCTGGATCGAAGTGGGGCACGAGAAGTGGACTGTCGAGGACGGGACTATCCACGGACAGGCCGTCACCAAGGAGTACGGTTACCTGAAGACCGAAAAGAATTACAAGGATTTCGAACTGACGTTGCGGTTCAAGTGCGAAGGCGACGGCAATAGCGGCGTCTTCTTCCACACCGAATTCAAGCCGGGGACGGCGGATGTGAGCCAGGGTCTCCAGTTCGAGATCGATCAGGTGGTGGGTCACACCGGCGGGATCTACGGCGACGGCCGCCAGTGGATTGTATGGCCCGCACCGGAGTTCGAGGGCGTGATCCATCGCAACGACTGGAACGACTATCTGCTGAAGGTAGTGGAGAATCGCTACATCGCTCGGCTGAACGGCATCGTGATTGTGGATTTCACCGACCCCACGCCCAAATCTTTTGACGGCTCGATTGCGCTGCAACTTCATTCCGGAGGCTCCGGCAACATGCGCTTCAAAGATATCTACGTCCGCGATCTCTCGGTGCGGTAAGTGGGATCGCCATGCAGCCGAGGCTGTCTCCACCGGGCATGTCAATGCGTCCCTTTCTGAGCTTTCTATTCGCCGCCACGTCGGTCGTAGCGCAGTCCATTCCGCGGCCCGAGTACCCGCAGCCGCAATTCGAGCGCGAGCACTGGGTCAATCTCAATGGTACCTGGGAGTTCGAATTCGACGACAACAACCACGGTCTGGCGGAGGACTGGGCATCCGGCGGCAAGGCCTTTTCCCGCCATATCACGGTGCCGTTCTGTTTCGAGAGCGCACGCAGCGGGATCGCCGATACGTCGTTCCATCACTGGGCGTGGTACCGGCGCGGCATCACCATTCCGGCAGATTGGAAAGGCCGCCGTGTGGTGCTGCATTTCGGCGCCGTCGACTACCGCGCCTGGGTGTGGATCAACGGCCGTCTGGCGGGGCAGCATGAAGGCGGCAACGTTCCGTTTCAGTTCGACATTACGGACCTGCTCAAGCCCGGCGCGAACACAGTCACCGTGCGCGCCGAGGATCCGCCCACCGACCGGTACATTCCGCGAGGCAAACAGTATTGGGAGCTGAAATCCGCGAGTATCTTTTATACGCGCACCAGCGGCATCTGGCAGACGGTCTGGCTGGAAGCCACCGGCGAGAGCTATCTCTTGCGAGTGCGCACCACACCTTCGCTCGATGGCGCGGTGCGATTCGATGCGTCCATCGCGCGCCCCGTGCCCGGTCTCGAATTCGTGGCGAAGATCCGCTATGAAGGAACGGAAATCGCCCAAAGCTCCGCGCGGGCCGAGGGGACACGAGCCAGCGACATCGCGATCGTTTCAGATCCAAAGCTCTGGTCACCGCGCCGGCCGCGCCTGTACGATGTTACCTTCGAGCTGCGCAACGGTGCGACGGTTCTCGATAACGTCAGTTCGTATTTCGGCTATCGTTCGGTTACGACGGAAAACAGCCGCGTGATGCTCAATCGCGACTCTGTTTTCCTCAAGTTCGTGCTCGACCAGGGCTATTGGCCGGAAAGCATCCTGACGCCGCCATCCGACGAAGCCATTCAGTACGACATCCGCATGACCCAGGCGATGGGCTTCAATGGCGCGCGCAAGCACCAGAAACTGGAGGATCCCCGCTACCTGTACTGGGCGGACAAAATGGGCTTTCTGGTGTCGAGCGAGATGGCCAACGCTTACTTGTTCGATGACGGCTATGTCGAGCGGTTCACACGCGAGTGGATGGAAGCCGTGGAGCGCGATTACAACCATCCATCCATCATTATCTGGGTACCGATCAACGAAAGCTGGGGCGTGCCCGACCTTTCCGATCCGCGCCAGCGGAACCATCTCAAATCGCTCTACGCGCTGACGCGTTCGCTCGACTCGACGCGCCTCGTGATCGACAACGAGGGCTGGCAGCACACGGAAATGACGGACCTTTTTGCTCTGCACGATTACGCTCGCACCGGCGAATTGTTATACGAGCGTTACAAGGATCTGGGCAAGCCCGGGCAGCGCATTCCGGGTGATGGTGTCGCACCCCTTGTCCCAGGCGCCAGCTACAACGGCTCGCCGTTCTATCTGTCCGAGTTTGGCGGCATCGCCTTCATTCCTCCGGGACACGAAGTGCCCAAACAGGCATGGGGGTACTCCGGGGTGGAGAAGACCGCCGAATCCGCCGTGGCACGGCTGCGCGGGCTTTATCAGGCAATCGGTCGAATACCAGCATGGGCGGGTTTGTGCTATACCCAGTTGACTGACGTCGAGCAAGAAGTCAACGGCCTCATGACCTACGACCGCAAGCCCAAGTTCGATGTGAAGGCCATTAAGGATACGAACGACCTGATCGAGTAGAATAGGCATTCTGTTAGCTGTGTTAACATTGCGAAACATGCCGGGAGTATTCGAGGGCGGGGTCTGTGTGGCCTTCTGCGGCGCGGGGGCATTAATGGCCTACAGCGTTCGCGGCCGGTCGGCAACTCTGTTTGCGCCATCGGTATATCGCGGCCCAACCTCCCGGCGCGCGATCGCCTTGACTTTTGACGACGGTCCCAGTGAATCTACGCCGGCGCTGCTGGAAGTGCTTTCAAATCAAGGCGTTCCCGCTACTTTCTTCCAGTGTGGCGCGAATGTGAGGAGATTGCCCGAAATTGCGCGAGAGGTCGTGCGACGCGGCCACGAAGTGGGCAATCACAGCGACACTCATCCCAAGTTCTACTTTCGCAAACCGGAATTCATCCGGGAGGAGCTGACGCGCGCCCAGGGGGCCATCGCCGAGACTACGGGCATTTTTCCGGCGCTTTACCGCGCGCCCTTCGGCATCCGCTGGCCGGGCATGCGGGCTGCGCAGGAGCGGCTGCATCTGCTGGGCGTGATGTGGACCGTGATCGGGCGCGATTGGAAGCTCGATGCTCCCGCCATTGTTCGCCGAGTTTTACCACACGCCGGGAACGGGGCCATTGTCTGTCTGCACGACGGCCGCGAACTGGAGGCGCAACCGGCGGTCGAACCCACGATTGAAGCCGTTCGGCGGCTCATCCCCATGCTGAAGGCCGAAGGGTACAGCTTCGAAACGGTAAGCCAACTGATATGTCCGACGAACTGATCCAGAGAGTGCGAAACGTCATCGCCAATACCCAGCGTATTCCGGTGGACAAGATTACCATCGACAGCACCTTTCAAGAGCTGGGAATCGATTCGATGGACGGCGTGAACATTCTGTTCGCACTCGAAAACGAATTCAACATCACCATACCCGATGAGGCGGCCAAGCAAATTCGCGACGTCCGCCAGATGATCGAAGGCGTGGAGAAACTGATTGGGGGCGGCACAGCGGACGCTGCTGCGCCTGTGACCTCGTAAGGATGCATCGCGTCGCGGTAACTGGTATCGGCGTTATTTGCGCGCTAGGGCGCAGTGCCGAGGAGTTCTGCCGCGCGTTGCGTGAAGGCCGGAGCGGGATCGGACCCATTCAATCCTGCGATTGCGGCACGCTGCGATTTCGCAACGGAGCCGAGGTGGCGGCATACGACCATCATCCCTATTTCGACGACAAACGCGCCGACTTCATTGACCGCTTCGCGCAGTTTGCCGTAATTGCGGCGCGGGATGCCGTAAGCGATGCCGGAATCGAATGGACGCCGGAGCTGCGCGAGTCGAGCGCCATCATTACAGGCTCCTGCGTGGGCGGACAGGCGACCGAAGACGTAGGCTTCTATAACGTGTACAAGATGGGGCAAACGCGCGTGCATCCCTTGACCATTCCCAAGACCATGGCCAACGCGGGCGCAAGCCACATTTCGATGGAGTTCGGCATCACCGGGCCGAGCTACACCATTTCCACCGCGTGTTCCTCGGCGTCTCACGCCATCGGCCAGGCGTTCTGGATGGTGCGGTCGGGAATGGCGCCCTTAGCGATCACCGGCGGCAGCGAAGCGCCATTCAGCTACGGGATCTTGAAGGCATGGGAGGCTCTGCGCGTGGTCTCACCCGATACCTGCCGGCCATTTTCCAAAGATCGCACCGGCATGATTTTGGGAGAAGGCGGGGCCATGCTGGTGCTCGAGCCGCTGGAGGCGGCGCGGGCCAGAGGCGCAAGGATTCATGCCGAGATCGTGGGCTTCGGCATGTCGTCGGACGCTTGCCACATCACCCAACCCTCGGCCGACGGCGCGGCTCGAGCCATGCGAGCCGCGGTGTGCGATGCGCGCCTGATGCCGGAAGCAATCGGTTACATCAACGCGCACGGTACGGGCACTCAGGCCAACGACGTGACCGAGACCTCGGCCGTTCGCGCTGTTTTCGGCCCGCACGCGGACCGTCTGCCAGTGAGCTCCACCAAGTCCATGCATGGCCATGCATTGGGGGCCGCGGGGGCACTCGAAGCCATGGCCGCGATCATCGCCTTGCGCGATGGATTCCTGCCGCCCACGGCCAATTACAACCAACCTGACCCCGAATGCAATCTGGATGTGGTACCCAACACCTCGCGGGCCGCTCAGGTGGAGTATGCGCTCTCTAACTCCTTCGCATTCGGTGGTTTAAACGCCGTGCTCGCATTTCGCCGCTGACCTGCGAGTCTTTACAACTCTGACTCGGCTCTTCTCTTTAGAATTGGAGTTGTGGGCCACAAGGCAGACGTACAAACCGCGTCGGGAACCTCGCGCCGAGGCTTCTACCTGACGTTCATTTACGGCCTTTGGAGCCTGATCAGCGCTGCGCTTGCCGCACCGGCACTGTTGTACCTGTTGCTGCCGCCGAAAGTACGCCGCGATTCCGAATGGATCGAGGCCGCCGATCCGACACAGTTGCGTCCCAAAGTACCCCTCGAAGTAGTCTTTCGCAAAAACCATGTCGATGGCTGGAAGATCACGAGCGAGAAAGAAACCGCCTGGGTGGTGAAGCTATCGGACCAGCAAACGCTGGCGTTCGGCCCTCAGTGCACGCATCTGGGCTGCGCGTATCATTGGGACGAAGCCAAGTCGCAATTTCTGTGCCCCTGCCACAACTCCGTATTTGCGGTGGATGGCACGGTGGTTGCCGGGCCGGCGCCGCGCCCTCTTGACCGCTACGAAACAAAGATCGAGAACGGCAAGCTGCTACTCGGGCAATTGCACCAGCCAACAGGACCGAAAGCATGAAGTGGAAAGACCGGCTGCATGTTTGGCTGGATAGCCGCACGGGTGTCGAAACCGCTGTCCGCAATTTCCTTTACGAAAACATTCCTGCCTCAAGCGGCTGGCACCAGGTGTTCGGCAGCGTGGCGCTGTTTCTGTTTCTGACGCAGGCGTTCACGGGGGCGCTGCTTGCCTTCAACTATGCGCCGACACCGGGCGACGCCTACAACAGCCTGCGCTACATTCTCGCCGAGGTCACAGCTGGCCGCCTGATGCGCGGACTGCATCACTGGGGCGCCAGCATGATGATCGTGATCGTGGTGCTGCATATGACCCAGGTTTTTCTCTACGGCGCGTACAAGAAACCGCGCGAGGCGACCTGGATGGTGGGCGTGGTCCTGCTGCTCGTTACCCTCGCCTATGGTCTTACCGGATACCTGCTGCCGTGGGACAACCGGGCGTACTGGGGCACGGTGGTGACGACGCAGATTGCGGCGAAAGCTCCGGTGCTGGGGCCGTATCTGGTTCGCCTGCTGGGCGGGCAGGGCGAAGTCGGAGTGGTGACGTTCGCGCGTTTTTACGGCCTGCACGTTTTGCTGTTGCCACCGGCGACCTTGCTGCTGATCGCGATACACGTTTATCTTGTGCGCAAGCACGGCGTGGCGCCGGAGCTTGGCGACGACGCGCGTCCGGTGAAAAAGTTCTATCCCGAGCAGGTATTCCGCGACACCGTGGCGATCTTCATCGCCTTTACGATTCTGTTTGTGCTGGCGGTGGCCGTGCGGGTGCCGCTCGAGCAGCTTGCCGATCCCACCGATACGGCTTATATTCCGCGGCCTGAGTGGTATTTCCTGTTCCTGTTTCAGACTCTCAAGGTGTTCGAGGGCCCCCTCGAGGTGGTGGGCAGTGTCGTCCTGCCAACGCTGGCAATCCTGGCGCTATTTCTCGTGCCTTTCATCGATCGCGCGCGCATGCGGAAGGTCACCGAGCGGACGTTTGCCGGAGCGTTGGTGGTGTTGGCGGCTATCGGCTGGGGTGGGCTTACGGCGGCTGCCATCGCTACGACGCCGAAGCCGGCCATCGCCGAGCAGATCGATTTCTCACAGCCAACCGACTGGCTGCAGCTCTCGCCGGTCGAGATGGCGGGCATCGGCTATTTCCGCCAGGAAAACTGTATCAGTTGCCACTCCGTGGGTGATGGAAAGCCCAAGATCGGTCCGGATCTGGCAGCGGGAACACACCGATCCGCGGCCTGGATGATTCAGCACTTCAAGCGGCCGTCGGCGATGGTGCCGGGCAGCGCCATGCCGCCGATTCAGTTGAGCAACGCCCAGCTCAATTCCCTCGCGGCTTTCTTGCTGAAACTGAATCCGCGGAACGCCGAGGGCTTTCAATCTGCGCCCGACTTCGCCGTCCAGGGCGCCGTCATCTATCTGAACAGCCAGTGCGGTTCGTGCCACATGGTGAACGGTGTGGGCGTCAAGCTCGGCCCGGTGCTGAACGGCCTGAAGGAGCGCCGAACCCAGCAATGGGTGATAGACCACTTCCGCGATCCGCAGGCACTCTCACCCGGCAGTATCATGCCGCCGTACCGATTGCCTCCGTCACATATGGAGAAGATTGTGGGGTACCTGTTCGTGCTGCCGGATTAGGCTTTTGAGTTAGAGCGCTTACACCAGGGCGCCGGTCGAATGAATGCCCGCCGAGTGCAGTGCCGCCGCCATCTTCTCGAGAGCTGTCTTGTGAATCTGGGAAACGCGGCTTTCGTTGATGCCGAGAATTCCGCCGATCTCCTTCATGGTCAGTTCTTTGGAGTAGTAAAGCGTAACCACTTTCTGATAGCGCTCTGGCAGTGTCTTCACCGCTATGTTGAGGACCTGGCGCAACTGTTCACGGGCGCACATGTTGTCCGGCTGGCATTCGCGCGAGGCCGGAAACTCCGGCGTACTGTTCTGCTCCCGGTCGGATGCGTAGCTCGATGCTGACATCAGTCCCACGGTTCGCAGCTCCAGCACCATGCGCCGCCAGCGATCGATGCCGATGCCCAACTTTTCGGCGACCTCGGCCTCTACGGGCGCCCTCTTGAGCTTGTCCGATAGTTCGCGCGTGATGGCTTCCACCATTTTCTGGCGCTTCCGCAAGTCGCGCGATGCCCAGTCGAGCTGCCGCAAGCTGTCGAGAATGGCGCCCTTGATCCGGTACTTCGCGTAGCTGTGGAACACGACTTGTTTTGCGGGGTTGAACTTGGTCGCGGCGTCAAACAGTCCGAGCACTCCTGCGTGAATGAGATCGTCCAGATCAACGTGGACGGGAAGGTTCTCGTGCACTCGCACCGCGATGGCCTTCACCAGCGGAAGGTGATCGAGCACAATCCGGTCCCGGACTGCATTCGATACTTTGGTTCGACGCCGTGCGGCCGCAGTTATGGTGCTAGTCTTGTCTGTTTGTAGGCGCATATTTTTTGATCGGCCGGGCTTGGCATCCGTTTTACGTTTGCTGCCAGGCACAATCTCCATTGCAACGCCTGGGCCAAGCGAACTACATCAGTCAAACCACCTAGATTCAGCGCGGAGATTTGTTAAGAAGCGGATCTTGTCCCGGAATGAAACGCGCCCGAAGGGCCGCACGTTTCGAGATGGAACAAGCGTCCCGTTTTGACCGGCCGCCTAATGGACCAGCGGCTGTTTTCCCATCAAGGCCTGTGCAACGGCTGCTCGCGCGGCGTCTGTCACCTGGACCACCGGCCCGTCGTGGTAAGACGCCTCGGGCGGGCTATCGTCCCACCGGGCGCCGGCTGGGTATACGGCAATGTAGTCCCACACGATGCTCCTGCGGTCGTGCTCACCCATGGAGCGCGATACGAGCCTACCCTTGTCCCAGAATTGCGCGACGCGCGTGTCGGACATCCTGCTCAGCGTCATCGTGGAAGGCGCAAACCAATCCGTGGGGAGCACCGGTTCCCAAACAACCAAAGCTCGCACCGGCTTGCCCGCGAACTCTTGCATGATGTGCTCGGCTGCAGAGGCCCCCTGCAGGCAGATGGCTCAAGTAGGCGACAATAGCAGCAGAACTCGAACATCATCCTTTGCCGCATTGAATTGATTCCTGATTTCGGAGATGTTCTGCACCGTGAGAGTCTGGAGCGGCGGCTGGCCCTGGGGAGCCTGGCTCCCGGCATAGACGTAGATCAGCAGTACAAGCAGAATCACTGTCGCCGCCGCGCCCGCCAGGTATTTCAGTTTCATGAATTACCTTGCCAATAGACTCGCCGCGGCGTTTGCCATCACCTGGGGAAAGAGGATCGAGACGAGCACGAACACCGCGGACACCCATAACAGAATCGAGGCGAGGACGCCCGGCCGCCGATCGCATTGGCTGGCTCGCCGGGCCTGATAGAACCCATACGCGATCAACAGAATTGAGACCACCAGCAAATACGGCCTCGCCGCCGAAAGAAAAGCCGAACCCCCGGCAAGCCCCGCCGCCATCACGAATGGCAGAAACGGCAGGCAGCAGCTGGATGCCGCAACCACACTCCCGATAGCCGCGAGACTCACGATGGCGGTGCGCCCACCGGACTTGCGTGTGTCCTCTGTGATCGGCTCCTCGTGCGCCCGCACCATTTCATGTTACGGCAAGCCACGAACGCGTCAATGGTAATTCGTTTCGATTATTGCGCCTCCGTACCGGGCTCGGTTACGTTATCCTAATCACCACGGATGCCTATACTCACTGAACCCATCGGCAGCATTCCGCGTCCGGCTGAGTTGATCGCGGCCTGGAGCGACGAGCAGGCGGGCCGCATTTCATCCCAACAATTCGACCAGATCGCCGAGGCCGCCCTCCGCGACACCATCCAGCGGTTTGAGGCCACAGGATCTCCTGTCATTACGGATGGGGAACAAACCAAGCCCAGCTTCGCGACCTATCCGCTCGCCGGCTTCGCGCGTCTGGCGGCGGATGGCGTGGTGATTCCCTTCGCCGACGGGCATACGCGCCAGTTGCCGCGGCTGACGGCCGGTCCGTTCCACTACGCCACCTACGCCTCGCAATATTTTGCAGCCGCGCGGCGGCTTACCGATGCGCCACTCAAGCAGGCGGTCATCTCGGCGTCCGCACTCAGCCTTCTTTATCCGGCTTCCGGCATTCCCGGTTACTCGCGCGATGCGTTTCTGTCGGACCTGGTGGACGAAGCGGTGGCGGACATTCGCCGCTGCCTGGTACACGGCGCCGATAGCGTGCAGATCGATTTCACCGAAGGCCGCCTCTCGCTGAAGCTCGATCCCTCGGGCGGACTGCTGGAGAACTTCGTTGCCTTGAACAACCGCGTGCTCGACCATTTTTCACCGCTGGAGCGGCGCCGCATTGGCGTGCACACATGTCCCGGCGGCGACCGCGATGCCACTCACAGCGCCGACGTGGACTATGCGGGATTGCTGCCAGTTCTGTTCCGGCTCCAGGCGGGCCGTTTCTATATTCAACTGGCGAGCGAAAAAGATCCGATCCGCGTTCTGAAGATCATTCGCCAGCATTTGCACCCCGATCAGATTGTTTTCGCCGGCGTCATCGATCCCATTAACCCGGCCATCGAAAAGCCAGCGCAGGTGCGCGATCGAATTTTGCAAGCCGCGGAATATTTGCCCGCCGCCCAATTGGGCTCGACCGACGACTGCGGCTTCTCGCCTTTCGCGGACGACACATCCACCTCGCGCGATATCGCATTTGCGAAGATCCGCGCGCGAGTCGAAGGCACGAAGCTGGCGGCGGAGAAGCTGGGGCGAGCCTAGTCCTTTTCCATTATTGTCTGCCGCCCTGGATTTCCGTTAGGATCATCCAAAGTCTCATGCTTCGTTCTCGTTGGATGTTCAGTCTGATTCTACTCGCCTGCCTGGCCCTTTCTCTGGCTTGCGTGCTTTATCCGATCTACGTCATCCGGCCGTTCCGCGCGCAGGGCGCGCGCGAGCTGGCGGCAGCCCTCGTGGTCAGTCGCTACCGGGGGATGGTCACTGTGATCGCAGCGATCGCGGCGCTGGCCGCGCTGGCGGCATATTGGCCGTCGCAGCCGGTTAGGTGGCGGCGGATTCTCGCCGCGGCGGTTGCGGGCCTCGTTTGTGTATTCGCAGTGCTGGCGCGAATCAACGTATTCGAGCTGATGTTTCATCCTATCGACCACGCCTCATTCGCCGCCGCTGCGAAGTCGAAGCTCGATGGCGGCGAGAAGGTCATCGCCGTCGTGGTCAACGGCCAGGCGCGCGCCTATCCGATCCGCGGCATGGCGTACCATCACATCATTAATGACGAGGTGGGTAAGACCGCCATCGTCGCGACGTATTGAACGCTCTGTCACACCGGTCTGGTGTGGACGAGGGAAGTGGACGGCCAGCGGCTGACCTTTCACCTGGCCGGCATCAACAACCAGAACTTCATCATGCGCGATGTTGAAACCGGCACCTACTGGCAGCAGATCAGCGGCCTCGCTATTTCAGGCCCCCTGAAGGGCCGGCAGTTGACGTTGGTGCCGTCCGACGAGCTTACCTTCGCCACCTGGAAATCTGAACAACCACAAGGCACGGTGCTCAACGACGTGCCTAAGTATGTTTCCGAATACGAGAAGCCGGATTGGGATGTGCGCATGCAACGTGTGCGCACGGTGATTCAATTTGCCGAGCATGGTATGAAGGCGCGCGACCTGATGCTCGGCATCCAGGCCTTCGGCGCCAGCCGCGCGTTTCTCTACGACCGCGTGCTCAAGGAGAAGCTGGTGAAGGATCACGTGGGCGCCGAGCCCGTGCTGCTGGTGGCAGGCGAGGACAACCAATCCGTTCGCGTGTTCCGCGATCGCATCCCTGGTGTCGATGGCGCGCCCGACTTCTACCGCCTCACCCCACCGAAACCCGGCGTGCTGCTCATGGATGCCTCGACCGGCAGCGAATGGAATTTCCAAGGCTGCGCGGTGTCCGGCAAAGAGCAAGGCGTGTGTCTGGAGCGCGTACAAGCCATCAAGGACTACTGGTTCGACTGGCGCAACTACAATCCGAAGACCACAGTTTGGGGAAAATAACGCCGCATTTAACCAAAATGTAAATCAATTGCGTGCGGAAACTCACGCCTCATCGTTTAACAGGTTTAAATCAAACTGTCATTCTTTTTTAACCCCGCGTTGCTAAGCTCGCCTCACGTCCTCAAATCACTCGCAGTCTTTTGGAGGTAGGGCATGACCTTTCGCATCACAACTGCGTTACAGGTGAGCGTTTTCATGGCGGGAGTAGCGTTTGCCCAAGTGACCACCGCCAGTCTGACCGGCTTGGTGAAGGATTCGAGCGACGCCGTGGTGGCCGGCGCGAAAGTGACGGCGCAAAATGCGTCCATCGGAGCAGAGCGCTCCGCCGAAACCAACGGCGATGGATACTATTTCCTCGCGGATCTGCCGGTGGGCGCTTGGGATATCACAGTCGAGAAAACCGGATTCCAGAAAGCCGTCAGCCACGTGAACCTGGACCCAACCGAGAAGGGCCGCCAGGATTTCACGCTCGCGGTCGGCACTGTAGCCACGACCACAACCGTCGAGGCTCAAGCCGCCTTGCTTTCGCCGGAAGACGCTTCGATCGGCAGCGTGGTCGAGAACAAGTACGTCAGCGAGTATCCGTTGCTCCTGCGAAGCTGGGACGACCTGGTGAACCTTGTCGCGGGTGTGCAGGGCCAACGCTACACCGACCAGGGCGGAAGCACCAGCGCCGGCCGCACCGGCGGGTTCAACGTGCACGGCATCCGCCAGCTCGAGAACAATTTTCTGCTGGATGGCGTCGACAACAACTCCATCTCGGAAAACGTGCAGGAGCTCACTACGCAGGTGGCCCGCCCGTCGGTGGACGCTCTTCAGGAATTCAAGATCATCACCAATCCCTATTCGGCCGAATACAGCCGCGGCGGCGCGGTGATCAGCGTGATCAGCAAGGGTGGAACCAACGAATATCACGGCACGCTGTATGAGTACCTGCGCAATCGCGATACCGATGCCAACGATTTCTTCTCCAACCGGCAAGGCCTGGCGAAACCGGAAAACGTCCGCAATCAGTTCGGCGGCAATCTGGGCGGTCCCATCAAGAAGAACAAGCTGTTCGCCTTCTTCGACGAAGAAACCACGCGCATCGTCACCGGGCAGTTGCGCAGCGGTACGGTACCGGTTGACACCGAGCGGATCGGAGATTTCAGTGCGGCCGCCGGAGCGGCGGTCCACACCACGTACCCCACCATCTATCAGGATGGCGTGCCCGTGCCCGGCAACATGATTCCGGCGAGCGCTATCTCGCCGGTCGCCGCGTCCGTCATGGCGCTGTTTCCCGAGCCTACCGTAGCCGGAGCCGATCTGAACAACTACTTCCGCAACGCCAACCTGACGGACTATACCAACCGGTTTTCGACGCGCGTCGACTGGCAGGCTTCCGACAACGACAGCGTGTTCTGGCGCTACACATGGAGCACCCGCGATCGCAACAGCCCGGGCCTGTTCCCCGGCCTTGCCGACGGCACGCAGTCCTCGTCACAGGGAAAATATCATCTGACGGCGGACCTGGCAGTGGTTGGCTGGACGCGGCCGATCAGCCCTTCGCTTGTCAATGACCTGCGCATCGGTTACGAGCACGACAATTCGTATGCGCAGCAGGAGCCCTTCGGCCAGTCCGGCGGCAACCTGGTGCCGGGTGTGCCCAATGATCCGGCGTTCGCCGGCGGCGTCACCATGATCACGTTCGCCAACATCAATACGTTTATCGGCTCCCCGAACTTCCTGCCCAAGTTTCAGAAAACGCAGCAGTGGCAGTTCTCCGATACCCTTGCTTGGACGCTCGGCAAACACCAATTCAAGTTCGGCTCGGACGTTCACGATCCGCAAACCGATAATTTCCAGGACGTGCCGGGCCTGCGCGGCGCACTGAATTTCGACAAGATCTTCACTTGTGAGCGCAACGCCAACAATCAATGCGTGGCGGGCACTGGAATTCCCTACGCCGATTTCCTTTACGGCGATCCGCAAACCGCGATGTTGTCCAACCGGTTCGTGGTGAATCAGAAATGGTATTGGTTCGATTTCTTCGCGCAGGACGATTTCAAAGTGACCCCGAAGCTCACTCTGAACTTGGGCGTGCGCTACGATTTCTCCTCGCCGGTTTGGGAAGGCAACAATCACCTGTCCAATTTTGATCCGGCGGGAAGCGGCTCGATCATCATGGCCTCCAACGGATCCTTGTTGAGCCGCACCCTGGTGCAGCCGCAGAAACTGGACTTCTCCCCGCGCCTCGGCGTGGCCTACCAGCTCGATGCGAAAACCGTGTTGCGCGGCGGCTACGGAATCTTCTACGTCCCGTTCGATCGCGCGGGCAGTGAAAATCAACTGGCTTTGAATCCGCCGGGCTTCATCAACAACAATATTTCATTGGCCTCCACTGCGCTCACATCGGTGTTCCCTCTAGATTCCGGATTTCCGGCGACGTTTCTGAATCCAGCCGACATCAACGATAAGTTTCTGCACATCCGCGCAACCAACCCGGACGATCCTCGCCCTTACACGCAACAGTGGAGCTTCGGATTCCAGCGCGAGCTGACGCACAACCTGTTCCTGGAGGCCGATTATGTGGGTAGCAAGGGTACCCATATTCTGACGCTGAGCGATCTCAATCAATTCGAGAATAACGGCCAGCAGGTTCTGCTGAACGCAAATAAACAGCCCATACTGCCCTATCCCGGCTTCGGGCTTCTCGAGTACTCGCAGAACGACGGCAACTCGATCTACAACGGGCTTGATCTGACGGTGGAGCGCCGGTTCACGGCAGGATTGAGCATGCGCTTGGCTTATACCTGGTCGAAGTCGATTGACGATAGCGCCGAGGAACTCTCGACCCTGGGTTCGAACGCATTTTCACAAATCACCAACAACCTGCGGTCTTGGCGCGGGCCCAGCGATTTCGACGTCCCACAGCGCGTTGTATTCAGTTGGGTGTATGAGCTGCCGTTCGGAAAGGGCAAGCAGTTTGCGTCCACTGGCGCGTTGTCGAAAATCGTGGGCGGCTTCCAGGCAGCCGGAGCGTACACTTACTCCGCCGGCCGTCCGTTTACCGCCTTTGCGAGCTCCAACAACAGCTCCATCGACATTGGCGAGGAGCAGGCTCTCCCCAACGTGATCGGCACACCGACCATGGTAGACAACGTCAACTGCTGGTACTACTCGACCAACAATCCAAAGTGCAAGGCATTCAGCGGCAGCAACGCGTTCAGTATCCCGGCGCCGGGCGTGTTCGGCAACGCGGGCCGCAATATCCTGCGAGGGCCGGCGTTACAGTATCTGGACGCCTCGATCTCGCGCAACTTCGTAATCACCGAGCGGATGAAGCTGCAATTCCGCGCGGAAGCATTTAACCTGATGAACAACGTGGCCTTCGGTTTGCCCAGCTCCAATGTGAGTGGCGGTTCACCCGGCGTGATCACTTCGCTCGCCGCCGATCCGCGCATCATGCAATTCGCGCTGAGATTGGCATTTTAGGAATGGCAGCGCAGCACCGGCATTCGGAACTATTCGACTTCTTGGCCGAACGCAGGCTGACCTCTTAGAAGAAAGGTCTTAGGATATGGGCCTTCGCCGCAAAGCTTGAAGGAGCCGAAGTCCTTGTACCACGGGCCTTGCGGAACGTCGGGTGAATGCCGGCGCCACTCTTCGAGGGCGAACAGGTCTTCCATCGTGATATGGCGCTCTTTGGCGCGATCAAAAAGATGATTGCGAAGCTGAGGCGGTAGGTCCAACCATTGGATCTTCGGCATCAGCTGCCGAACGTCATGCGTGCGAGTTCTTCGCGAAGCCGGTCAGTCTCAGTGGGATCGGTCGATTTCTGGAAGCGGTCGGCGAGTTCAAGGAAGGCTGCTCGCCGTTGTTCGTAGGCGGCTATCGCATCAGTCAAGAGATCGATGATTACACGATTGCCGCTGACGTGCCGGCTCTCGGCAATAGCATCAATCTTCTCGGCGATCTCGGCCGGAAGCGAGATGCTTCGTCTGGTGGATTCCGTTCCTGTCAGAGTGCTCGCCATCCATTCACCAGAATACACCAAACTACGCCAACTGCCACCTTGGGTTGTAACTCATTATCTGGGCACGAACAAGAATCGTTCAATTGCGGTCTTGGCAGCGGTGTCCGCACGTAAGGTGGCCAGTTGGAACCGAACGGTGGCTTGATCGAATTCCCGAATCGTTGGGCCGGCCGGAATCGCAAAGGTCAGGGTTTCGGAGAACGGACGGCCGTCGTCGCCGGGCCGCCAGTGAGGCGTGGATTCCACTTTCTGAGAGCCGAGCGATTGAGCCGGACTGCCCGGCAACCGCGAGTTGACGAGGATCAGCTCGAGCGAAACGGTGCCAATATAGCGGTCCGCGTTGCTGACGGCGATCTGGACCGCACGGCAGCAGCTCAGATCCAGCAGGACGCCGAAATCCTGATGAGCCTCCATGAACAGCGGGGCATGGTCGGTAGAGGTAAAGGTGTGCTCCGCAGGGCTGCCGTGGGCGTGGATGGAGTTCGAGGGCGGACTGGTGTCCGGAGCTTTGAACAGCCAATAGGCGCCGAAGAAAGGGATGCTCAGCGGATTGACACGGCTCAGCATGGGAACGCCGGAGTGCAGAGCCGGCAGCGGAGGCACGATCATCGTGAAAGGCTGTGACTCGGGCAGAAGAATGATGCCCTGGTACACAGACCCCACTATTGCCGCGGCATTTCCATGGCCGGTGCTGGCCTTCGCGGGGCTGGCATTGCTTGCGAAGATCGAGCGGAGAACCGAATCCGTGGCGTGGGCGAAACTATTCTCCGAGCCGCCGTTACTCCCGCCGGACCTGCGTTCCACAGCCAGATAGCGCGTCAAACCGCCGCAAGTGAGAATCGTGGCCAGCGCGATCACCAGCGCGGCATGGTGTGTGGGCCGCTTGGATTGCCGTGGCGGCCCTTCTTGCCAATCGGCGGTGGTACTGGCGCGCCAGGTAATCACCGCCGTGCCAACGCCGGAGAGTGCGGCTGCCGGTAAGAGATGGCCCATTGCGGCGGCCATGGCTCCGGTCTGGACCGAAACCGAAGCGCATAGCGCGGGGAGCATTCGCTTTATCAACGCCGGTTCCGGCTTCAGGCAAAACAGGCTATCGGAATACATTTCAACCGGGGCCTGGGGCTGTCCGTGCACAGACGTCGCACGGCGGGATATCAGGAGCGTCACGCTAGCAACCAGCGCGGTGCTGGAGGCCAGCGCCCATGTGGATGTTTCGGCGAGAAGCACGGCCAGGGGAGCAAACCAGGCGGCCGCGACCATGGTGCGTAAAGTGATGCCGGGAACTTCCGCGTCCGCCCAGCGACCCAGGATCGCGTAAGTCAGCAAAACGCCCATGGCGCCGGCGACGCACGATGCGACGACATGCGATGCCGCAAACGTGAGCAGATCACTCCAGGAGAGCAGATGCGGCGGGGGCACGGGGCAGCGTATCCAGGCAACCAAGCCAGCCGCGCCCAGCCCGACCGTGATCGGCGCCCAGGTGACGATCGCAGATGAACGCCATCGGCTGTTTGCATCGGGCCCCGGCTGGGCGGCGACGATGGGTCCGGTGTCGAAGATCCGCAGCACGCGCGTGGATACTTAGACGCTGGAAACAGAGATCTTGTTCCGGGTGGAGGGGGTGATCAAGGCGCAATACGCCAGGAAAAGGAGCTTCTCGATGCCTCTGACAAAGGTGATCTTAGTTAGGCGGCGTACTGCAACGCCAGGACCTTCTTCTTGACTGCTGGTGGAAAATCTACAAATACGAAATGGTCTTTGTGATACAGGTAATCCTCGCCACTCTCGTCGACGATTCTGACCAGATCATCTTTGGCCGCCCTCGAATCAGGAAGAATCCGGTAGATCTTCCCGGGGATCAGGGAAGCCAGATAGTCGGTGTTGTCTATACAGAGGGCGAAGGGTTTCGTCGGTGCTCTCATGATTGGTCCACGTAGCGCGTGATCTTCAGATCCCTCTTTCCGATTCCGTGCGCTTCATACCTGCGGAAGTAAAGCTGTCCTCTTCACCGCGCATTGTTATAAGCAAAAGTAAGCTGCAGCCGGATCACGTTGCCGCGAAACTCGACGGGCAATGGGGGAAGCGGGTTGGCCATGCTGATGCTCGCCACGGCGGCGCGGTCGAGCGAGTCGACGCCGGAATTAGTGGCGAATACGATCTTGGTCACGGTGCCGTCTTTGGCGATGGCGAATTGTAACGCTACCGTCCCGCGGCGCCCTAGTCTGGCGCTCTCTGGCATCACGGCGAACCAGTTCCGCCGCACCGTCTGAAGGATTTGCAGCATGTATGGCCGGAAATCCGCGCCCATGGGATCGCTCAGAAGCTGGAAATTCTCCAGTTTTCTGCCCGCCGCGGGCGGTTGGTTAATGCCCGGGCCGAGGCCACCTGGGCCCGTTCCCTGATCGCCGACCACGATACCGCCTCCGCCGTTCGAGTGAGCCAGGCTGCGCATCACGTCGGTCACTGAGGTTGATGGCGGAGCTTCCTTGGGTACGCCTTGCCCGCTTCCCGAGAATCCACCCGGCGTTTCGAACGCCAGTTTAGGCTTCTCCTCCGCCTGAATTTGCGGCGGCGGGGTGGGGCCGGGGGTCAGGCTGGGAGGAAGCGCCGGACCGCCGTCTTTCACTGCCGCGTCGATCTTCGGTGGCTCGATCATGGGCGCCGGCGGAGTCGGCTTTGCAATTGGCACTGGAGGCGGCTGGAGCGCCCGGGGCCGCGTTGTTGACGGGCGCGATTCCGGCAACTGCACCTCAGGACGCGGCAACAGCGACTCCACACTGAACGACTTGCTGATCTTTCCCGTGTTGGGCGTTTTTTGCGTGGGTTCCTTCAGCGGAAAAACGAGAGGGGTCACGATGCGGTGCGTTTCGGGCGGACGAAACACCTCGCGCGGCAGGGAGAGCAGAATCACAAGCCCGACGATGTGCGTGATGATGGAGAACGTGCCCGCCCGCCGGGAGCGCGCTTGATCGGCGGCGGTATCCCAAGCCAGAAGCAGGCGGACATCTTCTGTCTTTTGTGGGACTTCTACTGCTTCCATCCGGACACCAGGGATTGAGCCACTACTCGCGAGTGCTCTTCAATCTTAGCAAGAATGGCCAATGCGGCCCTCAAGCTTAGGCGTCCGGCGGGGCCGTTAAGTTTCGGTGTCTCGCGGGTTTCGACCGAATCGAGGAACGCGTCGAACTGCAACGCCAGCGGCTCCCCCTTACTAACCCCTAGCTGCAGGAACGAGATCTGGCGGTCCGCGCCCACGCTGAACGCCACCGCGTCCTGCCGGCTATAGTCGACCGATATATATTGGTTGGGCTGGAACAGGCGGAGCTTGCGGACTTTCTCCGTTGAGACGCGGCTGGCCGTCAAGTTCGCCACGCAACCGCCCTCGAATTGCAGCCGGACATTGGCGATATCCACTTTTCCAGTGAGTATCGAGATACCCGCCGCGCGGATCTCCTCGATTTCCCGATTCACCAGGCTGAGCAGGATGTCGATGTCGTGAATCATCAGGTCGAGCACGACGTCTACATCCAGGCTGCGGGGGCTGAACTCGCTCATGCGATGGATCTCGAAAAACAGCGGCAGCCGCGCCACCTTTTCGAGCGCAACCACCGCTGGATTGAAGCGCTCCAGGTGGCCGACTTGCAAAATGCGATTGTGCGCTTCGGCAGCTTGGATGAGGCGATCGGCCGCGGCGAGATCCGGCGCGATCGGCTTCTCAACCAGTACGTCGATACCAGCTTCGAGTAGCGCACAGCCCACATCGGCGTGCGCGGAAGTTGGCACGGCGACGATGGCGGCATCGGCTTTGCCCGCCAGCTCGCGCGCGTCAGTGAGCGCCGCGCATCCGTTAGCCGCCGCAACTTCCGCAGCACGAGCGGCGTTCGAATCGACAACGGCCACCAGCTCCGCCCGCGGCGATTGCTTCACCACGCGGACATGATTCCGGCCGAACTCGCCGACGCCCACAACGGCTACACGCGGCTTCTTCATAAATGCTCACCGCAGAGGCGCAGAGGCGCGGAGAAAGCCAATTATGAAGCTCGGCGTCTCGGCGTCTCGGCGTTTAATTGTCTTTCGCTTCATAGCCCACAATGCTGATGTCACCTTCGTCCGCCCTCTGAATCATCTCCGCCCGGTCCAGCATCAAGGTTCTATTCGCATCCAGCGCCAGCGCCGTCGTGCCGGTTTCGCGCATCACCGCGATGGTCTCCACGCCAACCACGGGCACATCGAACAGCAGGTGCCGGCGGCGCGTCGCGACTTTCACCAGAGTGAACGGCTTTCCGTTCACCAGCGACGCCGCTCTGCGCAGCATGGCGTCCGTACCTTCCATCGCTTCCACAGCCACGCAGGCGCGCGCCGAAATGGCCACGCTCTGCCCGATGTCCCAACCCGCGAGCGCGTGGGCGATGGCTCGCCCGTACTCGAAATCCGCCTGCTCGTCTTTCGTCGGCTTGCGGCGCGTCATCACGCCCGCATCCGCCAGCAGCGGTTTCAGCAGCGCGGTTGAATCCACCAGGCGAATGCCCTCGTCTTCCAGGATCTTGGCCACACCGCCGATGAGCGAGTCGGTATTCTTGCGCGGCAGCGCGGCCAGCAGCTTCACCAGGCGCCAGTCCGGCCGGATCGCCGAAAAAATCTTGGCGTGCTTCACCTGGCCAGTCATCATCACTTCCGTGATGTCTTCGCTTTTGAGGATCTCGATCAATTTGCTCAACTCGCCCAGCGAGATCCAGTAGCAGCGCGCCGCCAGCGGCTCGATCTCCCGCGAGGCTTCCTCCTCGATTCCGATAGCTACCACTTCATGCCCCAGTTTGCGAGCGTTTTCGAGCGCCAGCAAGGGAAACCGGCCATTGCCCGCGATGAGACCGTAGCGCATCACTTCACGAAGCCGCGTTCGGATTGGGCGATGAACGCGAGCAGCTCTTCCAGCTCGGGCGAAGGCGCAATCTCCTGTTGAATGCGCTCCACGGCCTGCGAGGTGTTGAGGCCCCCGCGCGTCAGCAGGCGCAGCGCCTTTTGCAGTTCTTCGATCCGCTCGGCGGCAAAGCCGCGCCGCTCGAGCCCCGTGCGGTTGGCCCCGAACACCCGGCTCTCGCGCTCGCTCACCGTGTTGGAGTAGGGCAGAACATCCTGCGTAATCACGCTGTAACCGCCCACAATCGCGTGCCGGCCCACGCGGCAGAACTGGTGCACACCGGTCGAAGCGCCTACCCAGGCCCAATCGCCGACCGTCACGTGGCCGCCCAGCGTAGCGGCATTGGAGAGCACCACGTGGCTTCCAACTTGCACATCGTGCGCCACGTGCACATAGGCCATCAGCAGGTTGTCGTCGCCGATGCGCGTCACCATACCGCCGCCTTCGGTGCCGCGATGAATCGTGACGAATTCCCGAATGCGATTTCGATTGCCGATGCGCGTTTCGCTGCGCTCCCCCTTGTACTTGAGGTCTTGCGGCGCGGCGCCGACGCTCGAGTAGGGGTAGAAGGTGTTGTCCTCCCCGATCCTCGTGGGGCCCTCAACGTAGACCTGGCCCACCAATCGCGTGCCCGCGCCGATCTCGACATCCGCGCCGATGATGCAGTAAGGGCCTATGTCCGCTGTTTCCGTTATGTGCGCTTTGGGATCGACAATGGCTGTCGGGTGAACAGGCATGCGCTACGCCGGCGAAATCTGCGCCTGGTTTTTATCTTCCAGCTTGCACATGACTTCCGCCTCAGCCACCACCACGCCATCCACGGTCGCCCGCCCCGCCATTTTCGCCACGCTGGCCTTGCGTTTGATGACCGTCATTTCGATGCGCAACTGATCGCCCGGCACCACCGGCCGCCGGAACTTGGCGTACTCGATCGCCACCAACAGCACCAGCTTCGACTCGCGCTCGGGGATGCTCTTCAGCACCAGCACGCCCGCCGTCTGCGCCATGGCCTCGACAATCAGCACACCCGGCATGACTGGAAAATCGGGAAAATGGCCAGCGAAGAACGCTTCGTTAGCAGTGACGTTCTTGATGCCGACGATGCGCTCGGCTTCCAGTTCCAGGATGCGATCCACCAGCAGCATCGGGTAGCGGTGAGGCAGAATGCGACGGATCTCGTTAATGTCCAAAATGGGCATGGAAACAGGCATTATAGCCTGGGAGCGCTTCGAAGATGGACGCGCCCGGCCTGGTAGTGCGCCAATTCCGCGTCGATTCGACCGATGTAGCGAAGGGGCACGCCGTGTGCGCGTACCTGCGGCCTTTCGGGTTCGTCACGATGGAAGAGCCGCGGGTCTTCCGCCAAAGGCGCGTTAGCCCCGCGCTACGGGAAATGCGGCGGTTCATTCGTGACAGGGCCGCCCTATAATCAGCGCACTTTAGATGAAATGAGAAGGCCGGTCGCTCGGCGGGATGCGGGCACGTCTGGCCTCGATCTCACGCCAACTTCTGACCGCAAAAGGCGCAGAAGCTCCCGACATCCGGAACACGCTGTCCGCAATTCGCGCATGTCCGCGATCCCAGCGTGACCTGATACCGGCCCCGCTGGATCAGAAACCATATAACAGCCGCCACCGCAGCGATGGGCAGAATCCGCAGGATCGCAATCACGACAACATTTAGCAGCTCAGGCAGTCCAATGCCTTGCATGTCCGCTCCTCTGGCCTGTCAGGCTATCATAGCCCCGTGGATCCCATCCTCGCCCACGTTCACGCGCAGCAAACTGGCATCATCGCCCTGATCCATCGCCTGGTTGAGTGCGAATCGCCCTCGGACGATCCGCGTGCCGTCGATCGCTTCGTCGACCTGCTTGCCGCCGAGATCGCGCCCTTCGCTGCGGTGCAAACGTTCCCTGGCGGAAATTTTGGCAAACATCTGCTGTGTGAGTTCGAGCTGCCCGGCCCCGCGAGGAAGAAGGGCGAAATTCTCGCCCTGGGCCACTCTGATACGGTTTGGCCCATGGGCACGCTCGCGCGGATGCCCTTCCGCGAATCCGAGGGCCGCTTGTGGGGGCCGGGGGTGCTCGATATGAAATCGGGCATTGCGTTCTTTCTGTTCGCTATGCGCGCGCTGCGCGAGTTGGACATCACCGTGCGAAGCCGCGTCAGATTGCTCATCAATTCCGATGAAGAGGTCGGCAGCAATTCCTCGCGCACGCTGACACAGGAAACCGCACGCCACGCCAAAGCGGTGCTGGTGATCGAGCCGGGCACTGGTCTCGAAGGCAAGCTCAAGACCGCCCGCAAGGGCGTGGGCGATTACACCATCACCGTGCACGGCCGCGCTTCACATGCCGGCGTCGATTTCCCGGCCGGAGCGAGCGCCATCGTCGAGCTGGCACGCCAGATCGAGCGCGTCACCGGCTTCACGAATCTGAAGCGCGGTGTCACCGTGAATCCCGGTTTGATCACTGGCGGTTCGCGTTCGAATGTGGTGGCGGCCGAGGCGAGCGTGGTAGTCGATATTCGCACACCTCGGTTGCGCGATGCCGAATCGCTCGACCGCAAATTTCGTTCCTTGAAGCCGTTCGATAAGCGCTGCAAACTCGAAATCGCGGGCGGACTGAACCGGCCGCCCATGGAGCGCTCTGTCGGCATCGTGCAGCTTTTCCGCACGGCGCAGCGACTGGCGCGCGATCTCGGAGTATCGCTCGAAGAATCCATGACCGGTGGCGGCTCGGACGGCAACTTGACCGCGGCGCTGGGCATTCCCACACTCGATGGTCTAGGCGGAGTCGGCGAAGGCGCGCATGCGGCGAATGAGAGCATCCTTATTAGTCGGATTGCCGATCGCACGGCGCTATTGGCGAAACTCATCGCCACGTTATAGCCTGATACGTTGGCATGGACACTCTGAAGCCCGCCCACTCCGAACCCGCTCAGAGCGCGACGATACGCCGCGGCATCATCAACAAAATCGGGCCGCCGGTCCTTTTGGTTTTCATCATCATCGGCTTTTACTGGAAGCTCACCCTCACCAGCCAGTACACCTGGCTGGAAAGCCCGGACATGACCAACCAGGTGTTGCCCTGGCAGAACGTGCAGGCCATGGCCGTCCATCACCGCGAATTTCCCGCCTGGGACCCGTATCTTTGGGCGGGCCAGTCGCTCATCGGCCAGGCGCAGCCCGGTACTGCGTACCCGCTGAACTGGATCCTGTACGCGTTGCCATTGAAAAACGGGCACATTCGCATGAGCTTCCTTCACTGGTACGTGGCGCTGATCCATGCGCTGGCGGCGTTGTTCGGCTACTTTCTCTGCCGCGATCTCGATCGCAGCCGCCTGGCATCGCTCATTGGCGGCACGGCGTTTGCTCTAGCCGGCGAAGTCGGAAACACGGATTGGCCGCAGATGCTGAACGGAATCATCTGGGCGCCGCTCGTTTTGCTCTTCTTGTTCCGCGCGGTGCGCGGGCGGCGGCCGCTCGTCAGCGCGGCACTTTCCGGCTTCTTCCTGGGAATGTCCTGGCTGGCCGGTCATCATCAGGTTCCGATCTTCCTGACTTACGCGACCGCCGGCGTCTGGCTGTTCTTTCTCTTTCGCGGCAAACGGATCAATTGGAGTGTCCTCAAGCTGGCCGGCATCTTTGCCGTTTTTCTCGTGCTGACATCGGCGCTGCAGGTTCTGCCCGCCTGGGAGTACGGCACCCTCGCCCGGCGCTGGGTGGGCACGCCGGAGCCCGTCGGATGGAAAGATATTGTTCCTTACGTCATCCACCGGGACCATTCGCTCAACCTATTTGCAATCTTTGGGCTGGTTCTTCCCGGCGTCCACGCCGAGGTGGACCCGTACGTTGGATTCATTATTCTGTCGCTCGCGGGCTTGGGTATCGCGCTATGGTGGAGCGACATCCGCGTGCGCGTCCTTCTAGTTTTAGGACTCGCCGGCCTGTTCTTTTCCCTCGGCCATCAGAACGTCTTCCACGGATTTCTCTATGCGGTCTTACCGCTGATCGAGAAGGCGCGCGGACCGGCCATGGCAGCGTTCCTCTTCAATTTCGGGGCCGCCATTCTGACGGCATACGGATTCGATGGCCTCTCGGCGCACCCGGAATCAGGCTGGCCGCGCCGGATTGGGATCTGGGCGGTATCCGCCGGCGCCCTGATGATGGCCCTCATGCTCGGCGTCATGATGAGCAAGCAACTCCGCATGGATCATGACGACCGCGCGGTGATGGTTGCACTGGTTGGCCTCCTCGTAGGCGCGCTCATTCTGGCGCATCACAAACACAGCCTGGGAACAATGGCGCTAGGCGTCTGGTGCTTGATGCTGCTTTTAATGGACCTGGGAAACGTCACCGGTTACGCATACCCCTACTTATTGGACACGAACCGCGGCGCCGGCCTCCGCCGCTTCTCCGAAAACCAGGACATTCTGCCTTGGCTCCAGAAGCAGCCGGGGCCGTTTCGCATCCAGATAGACTCGCGCGAGATCCCGTTCAACTATGGCGACTGGTATGGCGTGGATGTCTTCGGCGGCTATACCGCCAGTTTGCCGTCTAACATGTTGCGTATCGACAAAGATGAAGAACGTACGCGCAATCTCTACGGAGTGAAATACTGGATTAGCCGCACGCCCCACGATGCCGACCAGATCGAGGTCCACCAATTTCAGAGCGGCTTAAAGGCGTACGAGAGCCCCGGCGTATTTCCGCGCGTTTGGACCGTTCACCAGGCTTTCGCCATTGCATCTGAAAGCCAGATCTCACCCGCATACTACAGCCCGCCATTCGATCCGCGGCGGCAGGCGTTCTTTCTGGGAGAGGCGCCCAAACTGAGCGCATGCGCCGGCGAGGACCATGCAACGCTGGTGCGCACGGATTTCAACCGCGTCATCATCCAGGCAGCCATGCAGTGTCAGGGCATGGTCATATTGAGCGACAACTGGTTTCCCGGCTGGTACGCGAAGGTCGACAGCCAACCTGCCAGAATCTGGGAGGCTGACACGGCCATCCGCGGCGTCGAAGTCCCGGCCGGCACGCACCGCATCGAGATGCGCTATCGCCCTGTCAGCGTTAGGCTTGGCGCGTGGATGCTGGTGCTCAGCCTGGGGGGTTTGGCGGCGCTCGCCTGGCTCCGCAAGTAGGGTCTAAAGCTCCCCGTACGATTTGTCGATTTCCCGATAGATGGCGTCCCATGCCCGCCTAGCACGGCTTGTCTTTCTGTTGCTGTTGCCGTTAGCGGCCTCCGCGCAGCGGGTGTCTGACGATCTTGCGCCTTTCGCATGCGTCATGCTGTCCCCGTGGTGGCAGAGCTGGTGGGCCGGATGTCTGCTGCTTGTTGCGGCCGCCGTAGGAATCTGGTGTTTCCTGCGCTTGCGGGTGCGTTGCGCCACCGATGAACGAAAGCGGCTGGAAAGGGCGGTGGCCGAGAGGACGCGGGAGCTCTCGCTGGAGAAGGCTCACGGGCTGGAAGAAAAGGCCCGCGCGGAGGAGCAGAGCCGCAAGATCGAACGGCTGCTCGAACAGGCGCAGGAGGCCAGCCGTCTGAAGGGCGAGTTCCTGGCGAACATGAGCCACGAAATCCGCACGCCCATGAACGGCATCCTGGGGATGAGCGAGCTCGGCCTGGAAGCATCCACGCCCCAGGAGCAGCGGGAGTGCTTTGAGGTGGTCCACGCCTCCGCCGAATCGCTGCTTTCGCTGCTGAACGACATTCTCGATTTCTCCAAGATCGAGGCCGGCCGGTTGGCGCTCGATCCGGCGCCTTTTTCGCTGCGATCAGCGATGGACGCCGCCGTGAACACTATGCGTGCCGCAGCCGACAAGAAGGGCCTGAGCCTGACGTGGGGCATAGCTCCGGAAATTCCCGCCATGGTAGTGGGAGACGAGAGCCGGTTGCGCCAGGTGATGCTCAACCTGATCGGAAACGCCATCAAATTCACCGAATCCGGCGCCGTGAACTTAGAAGCGCACATGGCCTGCGATGAAGGCCCGCTGTCGCTTGTCGAGTTTTCCGTCCGGGATACCGGGCCGGGCATCCCGGCGGACAAACAACGGCTCATCTTCGAGGCATTCTGCCAAGGCGATGGCTCCACGGCCCGCAAGTACGGCGGCACCGGTCTTGGCCTCACCATTTCCGCGCGTATCGTGAAGCTGATGGGCGGGAAACTCTGGGTAGACAGCCGCCCCGGCGCAGGAAGCACGTTTTCCTTCACGGCGTACTTCGGAAGAGGAGCGGAGCCGGCTGTCCAGGCGCCGGACGCCGAGCCCATTGCGGAGCAGCGCTCACTCAGTATCCTGCTAGCCGAAGACAACCGGGTCAATCAGAGGCTGGCCAGCCTCCTGCTGGAAAAACGCGGCCATCGGGTTGCGGTGGCGGTGGACGGGTTGCGCGCCGTCGAGCTTCACGAGACCGGCGCTTTCGATATCATCCTGATGGATATTCAAATGCCGGGGATGGACGGTTTCGAGGCTACCGCGGCGATTCGCGAGCGGGAACGCGCCGGCAGCCGATACACTCCCATCATCGCTATGACCGCGCACGCGGAGAACGGCTACGCCGAAAGATGCCGGGCCGCCGGTATGGACGGGTACGTGACCAAGCCCTTCAAGCCCGCACGCTTGTTTGCGGCGATTCAGAAGGTGACGGCAGTACCTGTGCCCTCCCGCTGACCTCGGCGTTACCGCGCTTTCCGGGCTCCGGATGCATACTGAAGGAGCACTTCCCGGGAGCACACAATGGCCGAATCCTTTCGCACCGAGCGTGACACGATGGGCGAAATGCGCGTGCCCGCGGACGCGCTCTACGGAGCCCAAACGGCGCGCGCGATCGAGAACTTTCCCATCAGCGGCCTGCGCTTTGGGCGGCCGTTTCTGCGCGCGCTCGGTCTGATCAAGAGCGCGGCGGCGCGCGTGAATGGCGAACAGGGCCATCTCACGGCCGATCGGGCGGCGGCAATCGAGCGGGCGGCGGAAGAATTGGTAGCCGGGCAGCACGACGTGCAATTCGCGGTGGATATCTTCCAGACGGGCAGCGGCACATCCACGAACATGAACGCCAACGAAGTGATCGGGCATCTCGCAAGCGCGCATCCCAACGACGAGGTGAACCGCGGGCAATCGAGCAACGACGTGTTTCCCTCGGCCCTGCACATTGCGGCGGCTGAATCCGTTCATGGCGAACTGCTCCCCGCGATGGACCGCTTGCACCATGCACTGGCGCGCAAAGCCAACGAATTCGCGGATGTGATCAAGATCGGGCGAACCCATCTGCAAGATGCCGTGCCCATGCGGCTGGGTCAGGAATTCAGCGGCTACGCGCGGCAGGTGGAAGCGGCGCGCGAACGCATTGCGGGCGCAGTCGGCGGAATGTATGAACTGGCGCTGGGCGGCACGGCGGTGGGCACCGGGCTGAATGCGCCACCCGGATTTGCGGCCGCTGTGATTAGGGACATCGCCCGCCGCACCGGGCTGCCCTTTGTGGAAGCACGGAACCATTTCGAGGCACAGGCCGCCAAAGATGCTGTAGTTTTTCTGAGTGGCGCGTTGCGCACGTACGCCGTGGCGCTGACAAAGATCGCCAATGACATTCGCTGGCTGGGATCAGGTCCGCGCGCCGGATTGGGCGAACTGCGCGTGCCGGCGGTGCAGCCCGGCTCCAGCATCATGCCGGGCAAGGTGAATCCGGTGATCGCGGAAAGCGTGCTGATGGTTTGCGCGCAGGTCATCGGGTATGATGCGGCCATCGCGTGGTGCGGCGCCGCAGGCAACTTCGAGCTGAACGTTATGATGCCGGTGATGGCGTACGACCTGCTCGAGTCCATCGGGCTGCTGGCCGGCGCATCGCGCAATTTCGCCTCCCGTTTGGTGGAGGGCCTGGAAGCGGATCGCGAGCGCGCGGGCGCTTTTGTGGAGCAGTCGCTCGCCATGGGGACCGCGCTCGCGCCGGAGATCGGATACGACAAGGCCGCCGCGCTGGTGAAAGAGGCGCACCAGACGGGGAAAACCGTGCGAGAAGTCGCGCGGGAGAAAAGCGGAATCTCTGATGCGCGGCTGAATGAGCTGCTGGATCCGGTTCGGCAGAGTGGAGAAGCGTAAACCTGTAGCGCCGGGACACGCGCCGTATGCGGGTACCTGCGGCCGTTTGCGTTGGTCACGCTAGAAAAAGCCGCGGGTATCCCGCCAACCCCGCGGTATCGCCGCGCTACGCGAATGACCGGTCCGCCACCGCCCGCGATACAGTAATAGCATCCCTATGAATTATTACGAGCAGAACCGCGAGGCATTTCTCGAAGGCTTAGAGACCTTTCTGCGTATTCCAAGCATCAGCACGCTCTCCGAGCACAAGCCGGACATCCGCCGCGCCGCTGAGTTCGTGCGCGATGAGCTGCGCGCCGCGGGCCTGCAAAGCGAGCTGATTGAGGGGAAGGGAAACCCTCTGGTTTATGCCGAGTGGTTGGGAGCGCCGGGAAAGCCCACGCTCCTGCTTTATGGACACTACGACGTGCAGCCGCCCGATCCGCTGGACGAATGGAAATCGCCACCCTTCGAGCCGTCGGTGCGTGGCAATGACATCTTCGCGCGCGGCTCATCCGACGACAAAGGCCAGACCTACATTCTCATGAAAGCTGTCGAGGGGCTGCTGAAGAGCAAGGGACGCCTGCCGGTGAATGTAAAGTTTCTCATCGAGGGCGAGGAGGAGACGGGAGGCGAACACATCGAGGAATACGTGGGCAGCAGGCCGGCGCGCCTGAAGGCCGACGCCGCCGTCATCTGCGATACCGAGATGTTCGCCCCCGAGCTGCCAACCATTACCATCGGGCTGCGCGGCATCGTGTACGGCGAACTGCATGTGGAAGGCGCGAATCACGATCTGCATTCCGGCGTTTACGGCGGCGCTGCGCCCAACCCCATCCAGGCCATCGCCGAAATCCTCACCACGCTGAAAGATCGTGACGGCCACATCCGCATTCCGGGATTTTACGACCGCGTGACGCCGCCCAGCCCCAAGGAGCGCGAAGCATGGGCACGTCTGCCGTTCGATGTGGCCGATTACACCACCAAGGAAATGGGCGCCAAGGAGCTGGTGGGCGAGCCGGAGATTCCGCTATTCGAGCGCCTATGGGCGCGGCCCACGCTCGAAGTGCACGGCATCCGCGGTGGTTTCACGGGCGAGGGCGCGAAGACCGTGATCCCGGCGCGCGCCGTGGCCAAGGTCAGCACACGCCTGGTGGCCGACCAGCGCCCCGACGAAGCGCTGGCGCAACTGCAAGAGGCGGTTCGGAAAGCGGCGCCGAAAGGCGTTACCGCGGAGTTCAAACTGATCCACTCGGCAGGACCGTCGCTGGTGAATCCCGACAATCCGTTCATCCGCGCTGCCGCGCAAGCCATGACCGAGGCTTTTGGAAAAGAGACCGTCTACATTCGGTCAGGCGGCTCGATTCCCATTGTCGGCCTGTTCGACCAATTTCTCGGGATACCCAGTGTGATGCTGGGCTTCGGGCTTCCCGACGACAATCTGCACGCGCCCAACGAGAAGTTTCACCTGCCCAATTTCTATCGCGGCATCGAGGCTGTGGCGCATTATCTCGAATCGTTAGGGCGGTAAGGCGTCGGGCACAGGCGAGGCGTGCCTCGCCCCTACGTCGACTTGAGACTCTTGGCGATCTTGGTGCTGAGGTCTTTGGTTTCCTTGGTCTCGGGCACCGTCTTGAGCGCATCGAGCGCGCGCGTGCAGAAGATTTTTACGCGATCCGGGTTGCCGATCTGCCGCATGCCGTAGAGCTTCGATTCGTCAAACAGCGTACTGGCCATAAGCGTGATGAAGGCCGCTCGCGGCACTTTGAGCGTGCCGGATTTGAGAAGATCCTGCGCTTTCGCCACGTCATCGGGAGCACCCGCCGCCGACGATGCCTGCAGTAGCACACCACGAGCGATGGCGCGCCGTTCGGCGGAATCGATTTCCGCGGCCGCAAGATGAACGCCCGTGGCCGCTTTGGTCAACTCCATGACTGGTGCCGCATTGCCGGTAGGAAACGGATAGGCGATCGGTACCGGATCATCCTTGCCTTGTTGAAACTTGGCGAAAGTCTCCGCGAACTCTATGGCAAGCCGGTCGGCCTGGCCGCGGTATGTGTTCGTGGAGCGGCGGAAATCGGTGGGATTGGCTTTGTTGGCACGCGCGCCAGCCTCGAAATTGTCCGCCAGGTCCATATAGCCACGCGTCATCCCTGAAGTCATCACCAGCAGCCAGGGCCGCGCCCGCGCGGTGAACTCATTGTCAGTGGCGGTGAGTTTTTCGAGATGTTCGACGGTCTTGACGTAGTCCTTGGTGCCGAATGTCTCCTGAGCGGCAGCCCAGTAAAACGCAGGTGTTCCCGGTTCCGGACCGCTCGAGCCGGAACAGGAGATCAGGACGAAACAGGATACAAGAAGGATCCCCGTAGCCATTCCCCGAATGGCGGTGGTGTGCATGGATGCACCTCCGATGTGAGATGGTCTATCACAAAAGCAGAGGAACGTGCAAGCACGGTCAAGGCACCGTCAAGGCAAAAGACAAAAGGCAAATGGCAAAAAGCAAAAGTGTGTTTGGTATCTTTACTTTTGCCTTTGCCTTGATCACTGCCCGATGCGCTGGCGGTAGAGTTTGATCTGACGCCACACGGCATTGACTGCTCCGTCTCCCCAGAGATTCGCGGGCTCAACATCGTCGTCGGTGTTGGCATCAAAGCCTTCGTCGGACGGCACGAACTCATTGAACTGGTGGAGGATCAGAAAAATGGGGTCAAGCCGGCGCGCGTAGGTCATGAAAGAGTCGAATGTAGCGTAGGAATGATCGTCGCCGAAGCGCAGGGCGTCGTCGGGACAATAGGGCAGCGTATTCGGATTGGGGCAACGCCATCCGTTTTGACCGGCGGTGGCGATAGAGGCGGTGAAATTCTCCACGCGAGCGTTGGCCGTGCCGTTGATCTCGTTGAAGGACGGGAAGTACGGGCACAACGACTCTGTGCAGTTGGGGTTGAGGCGATCCACCCAGCTCCAGAAGCCGTATGCGGGATTAACCTTGACCGGGCCGTCGGGTGTTCCCAGTGTGGCCCAGAGGCCGGGCTGGCTATCGAGGAATCCCGCCATCATCTTGAAGGTGAATTGGTTCTCGATTGCCGGATGGTCTTGCAGAAATTTTCTGATTTGAAACCACAACGGATTGTCCGCCTGGTTTGGATCTTGTGCGGCTCCGAGGTAAATGAGCATCAGGGGCTTGCCGTGGTAAATCACATTGCGGCCGGGGCGCTCACGCATTCGGGATCCAAAGTACTCGATTTCTTTTTCGAGGGCCGTTTTGCCGTCGGTGTCCGGGAACAGAACATCCTGGTCAATGCCTCCAACCATGGGGATTAGTTTGAGCGGAGTTCCGAGCTCCGACCATGCGGGATAAAGATTACCGGTATTGTCGCGGAGGCTCTGATTTCCAGCGCGGAACGCGGGTGTGCAGTTCGGGAGGAATTTCTGGGCGAACTGTTCGCTGTTGAAAATGCAACTTACATTGTTCGTCACTTCGATCAATGCGGCGTCGACGCCGATGCCCTCCAGCCAGGCGACGTGCTGTTTGATGACAGCGGGATCGGCACTATCGTAACCGCCGCCAACCGGTTGCATGTCCGCGGAATGCAAGAGGGGTTGGGCCGCAGTGCCCTGAAAAGTCACGGCATTGGGGCCGAACCATGCTTCGTATTCCATGACCACGACGTGGCTGTGATTGTCGACGATGAGCGGGCCGTTTGCGGCCCGTGATTCCGCCGTGAACACCAATAGGGCGGGAACCCCAAGAGCCAACATAAGAACGCGCGACAACACTCGATCGAATTGGTTCATAACCTTTCTGGTCGGAATAAGAAGCCCCCAGATATTAAGGCTACTATTGAAGCCTGCAATTTATTCCTGGTCTCCGATCGCGGCAACTTCATTTTGCGGCCCCTCGCTGCTGTTCGAGCAGCTTTGCACAGGCGTAGACGGCGCGGGTGTGCGGCATGGGCACTCCCAGCCGCTCGCCCAGCTCGAGCGCCGCTCCCACGATGGCGCCCAGTTCGAGCGTCCGGCCCGCTTCGAGATCCTGCAACATGGAGGTCTTATGTTCCCCCACCTTTTCGGCGCCGGCGATGCGCTGATCGATCGTGATGGGCATCTCGATCCCGAGTTTGTGAGCGACCGCCTCGGTCTCCGCCATCATAGAGCGGACGAGCTGCGAAGCCTCCGGATGACGCGCGATCCTGACCAGCGTCGCGCCCGTCAGCGCACTGATGGGATTGAAGGCGATGTTGCCCATCAGCTTCACCCAGATTTCCTGGCGGATATGTGTGGTGATCGGCGCCCGCAGCCCGGCGCGCACGAGCGCTTCGGAAATTGCCCGGCATCGCTCGCTGCGTGCGCCATCCGGCTCGCCGAGAGTGATGCGCGTGCTTTCGTTGTGGCGAATGACGCCTGGCTCGGCGATCTGTGTGGAGAGATATATGATCGATCCCACAACACGCCGCGCTTCGATGGCTGAAGAAATCACGCCACCAGGATCGATGGTCTCGAGACGCTCGGCGCCAGCGAAGTACCACCAGGGAATACCGTTCTGCATGCTGACTACCGTGGTTTCAGCGTGAAACAGTAGCGGTAACTGCGACGCGAGTGCGGGCAGACTATGCGCCTTTACGGCCAGGAACACGACATCCACGGCGCCGACGGTATCCAATGCATCCACCACGCGCGGGCGGGCCTCGAAATCGCCCTCGGGACTCAGGACGCGCACACCGTGCTCCTGCATGGCCCGGCAATGCGCGCCGCGTGCAAAGAGTGTAACGTCGTACCCGGCCCGCGCCATCTTCGCGCCGATGAAGGCTCCGATGGCGCCAGCCCCGGCTACGGCGAATTTCATCCGCGGGCTCCGGCCAGCTCCGCCGCGACATTCAACCGTTGCACTTTACCGGTCGCTGTACGCGGGATGGACTTGACCAGGAACAGCTTCTTGGGGCATTTGAAGTCGGCAAGGCGCTCGCGGCAGTAGGCGATCAGCTCGGCTTCGGTCGTGGGCTCGCGCAGCACCACTGCCGCGGCTACTTCTTCTCCCCACGTCGGGTGTGGGATGCCGAAGCACACTGCTTCCGCGACCGCCGGGTGCGTGAGCAGAACTTCATCGATCTCGCGTGGCGCAATCTTTTCGCCGCCGCGGTTGATCAGTTCTTTGATGCGCCCGGTCAGACGCAGATAGCCGTCTTCATCCAGCATGCCTTCGTCACCGGTGCGAAACCAGCCGTTGGTGAACGATTTTGCATTGGCTTCCGGATTGTTTTCGTAAGCCTGGATGACGCTCGGCCCTTGCAACACGACCTCGCCCTTGCCGCCGGCGGGCAGCAACTCGCCTGAGTCATTCATGGTGGCGATGCGAATCCCGGTCGCTATGCCCACGGTTCCGAACTTTCGCGCTTTCGGGGGCAGCGGATTCGAGGACATTTGATGCGAGGCCTCGGTCATACCGTAAGCCTCGAGCACAGGCACACCAGCTAAGGCTTCGAGTTTTTCCGCGGTGTCCACGGAAAGAGGCGCGCTACACGATCGGATGAAACGCAGCGATTGGGCGTCCGGCAACTTGGCGCTCGAACCCGAGCGCGCCAGGATGAGCTGATGAATCGTGGGCACGGCCGAGTACCATGTGGCTCGGTAGTCGCGCACTGTGCGCCAGAATGAGAGCGGATTGAATCTCGCGGGCACAACGACCGTCCCTCCGGATAGCAGCGTCGAGAGAGTCGACGCCACAAGGCCATGCACGTGGAACAGTGGCATCAGGCAGAGCGCCACGTCGCCGGGCGTTAGCTGATAGGTGTTGACGATATTGCGCGCCGAGAGCGCGAGGTTGATGTGCCGGAGCGGCACGCGTTTGGGCCGGCCTGTCGAACCGCTGGTGTGCAGGATCAGCGCCACATCCTCGGGCGCGGGCGTGCGAACCGGCCCGCCGGCAGGAGCACCCGGGAAGCTTACCGCTCCTGAAGCGGCCGTCTCGGCGGTAAGGATCGGAATTCCACGCTCGGACGCGGCGCGGCGCACGTCATCCGCACCCTCAGGGGGAGCGACAAGCAGCCGGGCGCTGGTGTCCTCGAGATAAAAACAGAACTCATCGTAGCGATACGCCGGGTTGAGCGGCGCGGCGGTCCCGGCAATGGAGGCAGCCAGGAAAGACACGATCACCGCCGGCCCGTTGGCGAGCGCGATGGCGATCCGCTGTCCCGGTTCGATGCCGGCGCGGGCGAAGGCCTCAGCTGCAGCCAGCACCTGCCGGCGCAGCGACGCATAGGTAATGCCAGCTCCGGTTTCAGGAACAATCAGCGCGACTTGGTCGCCGGGAGCTGCGTTGAGCAGGTCCAGAAGGGTAGCCGGGGAAGTTGAATCGTTCATCATGTACTGGAAACCTGGATGGTAACAGAAGCCGGCGCGTCATTTCACGCACCGCGGGCCCCGGGCGCGGGTAGTGCGCTACCCTCCGCCAGTACTTCGCCCTGTTGATCCAATATGCAGTAGCGACTACTTCGATCTCCCAGATCGATGCCCACCGTCAGCTTCCGGTTGGCTCTCTTCCTGGTCACTGCAGACTCTGTTGTGGTGATATGCTTCCTCATGGCCGGTCTCCTTTCGATTGCACCTTGAGTGCGTTTCTCATTGGGAGCGTATCGCATCCCGC
>DATGZN010000041.1:0-99532 GCA_035297145.1 Bryobacteraceae bacterium | reverse complement strand
AGCCCACAAACGCAACGCTGCACGGGGCTGGACAGCAGGCAATAATTCCCTCGGCGATTTTGATACGACCGCCGAACGGTTGCACACCACCCAAGGGGCACCCGATCAACGGACAACTGGTAGCCCTCAGTAGCCCTCGCGACTGCTCTCGGCTCTTTACATACTCTTTACAATCCTCGCGGCAATCCGAAACGTCTTGAATAGTGAGGGCGGTAAATCCGCTCACCACAAAATCAGGAGACAAACATGAATCGCAAATTCAAATTGTTCGGCTTGGTGTTCTTACTCGGCAGTGTTGCCCTGTCGCCGCTTGCTAAGGCAGACGAAGTGAATCAGGAAACGATGGTAAAGCTGAGCGGCCCGGTTGAGGTGCCCACCGGGAGAGTTCTTCCGGCGGGAGAGTACGTCTTCAAATTGGCCGACAACCCTTCGGAGCATGGCATCGTCCAGATTTTCACCGAGGATCAGCGCCAGTTAGTGGCGACGATATTCACCGTACCTGCTAATCGAGCCAAATCAACAGACGGCACGGTAATCACACTCGAAGAACGGCCAAACGGGAGTCCCGAAGCTCTGGGGAAGTGGTTCTTCGCCGGACAAACCGAAGGCGTCGAGTTTCTGTATCTCCGGTAATCGAGCGGTGTTTCCAAACTCCCCCAGCCGCATTTCAGTCCTGCACGAGGTAGCAGATCAAACTGCTACCTCAGCAGGAGCGGGTAAATTTCCAATTTCCCTTTCTCTCTTCTGAGTGGCGATTGCCTCGCACAGGAAAAAGCTCCGCCACGAAATAAATCGACTGTTTTACCAGATAAATTGCGATATATGTGCCTGCAAATCTACCCCATTAGTCTGATTGGCGACATCCATTTTCGATAAGATTCTTCGAGGCTGTGTAGCTCAGACTACCCGCTTGCGCCGCACGCGACTTTGTGAGAGTATCTTCCGCCAAGAGGTGAACGGGGATGAAACACCCGATACTATTCGCGCTCACAGTTCTTGCGCTGGTAGTGATGCCAGCATACTCACAGGTGGCGAGAATTCACAAAGACCTTGCCGCTGACACAACCACCGGCAATCGCGTTGCAACACACATGGCGGCTGGCGGGGGGTGGAGCACGCTGATTGTGCTGATCAATCTGGGGACCACCCCGGCCAACTACACACTGAAATTCTACGGGGATTCTGGCGCAGCGGAGGCGTTTCCTTTTAAGGATACCGATACCCAACAGGATCTTGGTAACCAATCAGTCCTTACCGGAATGATTCCCGTCGGCGGCGAGGTAGATCTGAAAGCGCGAGACAAGAATCCCTCAACCACTACAGGCTGGGCGCTGATTGATCCCAGTTCGACGGGGGATATCGGCGGCGCAGCGGTGTTCACATATGACGTGACTGGGCAACAGGCGGTGGTGCCATTTGAAACGTTGACCTCCCAAAAGTTCGTTCTGGCTTTCAGCAACGCCAACGGGAATGCGACGGGGTTTGCGTTGGCGAATCCACACCCGAATACCGTGACTTTGAATCTCGTTTTCCGGGATTTCACTGGAGCTACCCTTCATACGGATCAATTTCAAATGGGGCCGCTAGAGCACAAATCGTTTGTCCTGACGAATCAGTACCCGAGCCTTGCCGGACAAGCGGGCACAGCGCTAGTAAGTGCGGACAGTTCCGCTGACGCGATTGCGGGTTTGGCGATACTGGTTAACGCCGTGGGTGCATATACGACGGCGTTCGCCCTAGCTGCACAGTAGGACGGGCATGGGCTTGAAAGCTGCTGCTTTACTCGCCTTTGCAGGGACGGCGCTGCTGGCGTTTGTGTTGGCGGCGCGCCTCGTGATGGAGGGCTGGAACCTTTTGAATGGCGCGATTTCAATGGTTGCTTTCTTAACAACCCTAGTTTATGCATTCGCAGCGGTGAGTTTGGCGATGTTCTTTTGGGTGTTCCAAAAAACGAGCGCTTGAGCCTATGCTTTTCGCATCCGTTCAACTGCCTTGTCAATCCGCTCCACCATCCCACCAACGTTCACCGTTTGCCAGAGCAGCACCCCCTCCGGCGGCTGCACTTTGCCCTCGCGCATGTGGAATTTCTTTTCCTCGCCTTTTCCGGTTCTGTAGACCGTTAGCCAATCCATTTTCGCCAGCTTGGTGGCATCGATAACCGCGAGCAGCTTTCCAATCGCGATTGCCGCGAAGCCAGTTTTACTGAATTCGTTGGCTAGACCCATCAGGTAGACATCCTCGATGCTATACAGGTTCCGGGAGCCGGTGCCGGTGGAGGTGTGGATGGAAGCGGGGATCTTGAATGGCCGATCCGAGGTCCAGTTCTTAGCCTTGATCGGCGACATATCGAGAACCTTAGTCATTTCAGCGAGTTCGAAAGCGTCCATGGGTGGAGCGGCTCCTGCGTACTTGACAACAGCACCAATAAGTGCTATAATATCTTATAGAATATCGTAGCGCTTTGACCGTGGGTTGTCAAGCGCTGAAAGGGGTCTTTATGGAAGAAATAGCAATAGGAATCAGGGATGCGGCCAAAGCGGTGGGATTGAGCCACTGGACGCTTCGTCAGTGGATCAGGCAGGGGAAGCTGGCGACGATCAGGCTAGGGAGACGAGTGTTGATCGAGCCTGGGGAATTGCATCGAATGGTGCAGGCGGGAAGGAAGGGGACGGAGCAATGAATTCGGCCAGCGATGCTGTAATTATTGTTCAGGATCTTGCGAACACCGGTTTCTGGGGATCGCTAGAACTCACCTTTCAAGGCGGGAAGATAGTCCTGCTGAAGAAAACCGAAACTTTGAAGCCAAACCAACGGAACAACCGAGGGGATGACCGTGACCGGGGCTAATACACACGTCAGGACCGAAGGCACATTCATCGGATGGTCGGCTGAGGAATTCTTGAAACGCCCCTTTCCACCGCAGGAACCATTGATAACGAACCTCGTCCACCGGCGCGATTTGATTGGTTTTGGGGCGAGAAGACGACACGGTAAGACTTCCCTGACAACGCACATGGGCGTTGCGCTTGCGGTGCCTGAGCGGGAATTCCTGGGGTATGAGATACCAACGGCCCGGCGGTCACTACTGCTGATGCTCGAAGACGATTCTGGCGAGTACCAGGAGAAGCTCAGGACTGTAGTTGGCGGTCGCGACATTGCCGGGCGAATCAGAATCCTCAGCCGGGATGATTTTCTTGAGCACAATATTCCGAGAGATGTTCGAAACGAGGCGTTTCGCGATACAGTGCTTCGGGCCGCACGCGAGCACCAACCCGACCTGATCGTGATCGACAACCTGGCTCACGTAATCGGTGCCGAATACAATGACCCGAGGCTCGTACACGAGCTGATGACTTTCTGCTATCAGCTTGCGAAGACTCACGACGCCGCTATTATTCTTGCGGCGCATCCGAAAAAGGGCGATCTCGAACATCCGATCGATCTCAGGCGCAACCCTGGCGCGTTTTTCGAATCCATCATGGGCAGTTCGCATTTCATCAATTCCACAGGAAGTCTTTGGGGCTTGGAACGGCCTGAGGGGGAGGATTATTCGGTTTTTCTTGGCGGTAGGCAGCGAGGCGACGGCAACCAGCAGGTTTCGCTGTTGCAGATGGACGAGAATCGCCGGTTCCACCTCGTGCCGGATGCGCAATGCAATCTGGCGCAGGTGTTAAACACACCGGGCCGCGAGCTGGCCTGGAAGCAACTGCCCGACCCACCGGCAACATTCGGGTATCGCGAAGGCGAGGAGATGGTCAAGATGGCTCTCAAGTCGAGTTCAACCTATGCGAGTTGGATCAAAGAATGCCGGAGGCTCGGCGTTATCGTTGATGCGACAGATGGCAGGTTGTCAAAAGCGCCAGAGTTGAGACAGGCGCGCCGGGTGCAGTAGCGTAGGCAGGTGGGTAGGAAATGATCGAGGCAATCGAGTCATTGATGATAATAAAAGATTTAGTTATTGATTCTCTTCGATGCATTCGACCGAGGCACCACCGAGGTAATCGAGGCACATCGGCCTGCCTCGCCTTGCCTCGGGCTGATGCCTCGGGTGTAAGTGCTTAGGATTCATGTGTGCCTCGACTGCCTCGACTGTTTTGGCGTACCCCGGCACAACTCGAATCGTAGCTTATGCTCGCGACACTGTAACGATGAGCGACGTAAAGGAAGCATCGGCATCGGTAGAAGCAGGAGAAGAAGAAGAAGATGTAGCTAGCCGCTGCGTGTTTGCTCGAATTTTGGTTTTTTCAAAATAAACCGTCTCGCCCTCCATCCCCCCGCCTCACACCCCATCCACCTCCGTGCAGCCCAATGCGAGATATTTGCCGGAGAGCTTTTGTCAAAACCCAATTTATTCTTGTATGTCTCGCATGAAATTGGAGATAACATAGAAATCCGGTTCAATTAGTTCGGGCCGACTAAGTGATCTGTGGTCCCTAAGTTGTGTATTGTGAATGCTTACGGCAAGGTACGCATTTTGCCGTCAAATTACCGGTGTGAGTGACCCGATATCTAGCTTTTTTCGTACCGCAAAATAACTGACTCAGTTAAGTGCTTTGTCAGCAACAGAGGCTGCTAAGTGATATAATATAAGTGACTTATCGAGAAACATGGCTCTGTTTACACCTCAACTCCTTCAGCTATACCCGTTGTAGTTCCGTAAGTAGAACCCGTTGGTTGTCCGGCACGGAGATTTGCAGTTGGTTGAGCACAACTTCAGTTTCAGTCAGGCGGGGCCGTTCAGGAAGTCCATCAGTCGTGATCGGTGGCTCGAACTGAGCGTCAGCTAGAAAGATGCAGTACCCGCAGCCTTTGCACTCCAGAAGGATTTGGTCGGGCTTGACCGCTCTGATGATGCCCTCGCCGAAAACTGAAATGTACTTCGATGAAAATTCGACCTTCAGAAGCGTGGATGCCTGCTCCCACCTCTTTAGCAGTTGTTCGACTTTGGAAGACAATCTGTTCGCCTCCATCGCGATAAACCGTGGTGCAGGGGCGGCACTTGCAGATGCCTTACGGTACGGTTGGGAAATCTCCAGTCCCCTCGTGGATTATATCCGATCCATGCTGTCTGAGTCCCCGACACATCCGGGTGGCTATTACATCGAAGAGGGCGAGTGGGGTGGAGTCTCGAAGGGAGGGCGTGATATGCTACAAAACATGAACCGGCAGGACTGGGCGCTACTGGCAGTGGATCGTGCAGGCACCGGCGGGCTTTCCCCGGTCCAGATTCAGAAGATTCTTTTCCTGTTAGGCAAAGAACTTCCGAACGAGATCACGATACCCTTCTACAATTTTGTTCCGCACAACTACGGGCCATTTTGCAAAGACGTATACTCCGATGCTGAGCGTTTGGCTGCTGACGGCCTCGTCGCCATTGAGCGAAAAAGCGCGGGGTACCCTGAGTATCGAATAACTCCACCTGGTTCGGAGCGGGCGATGGCAGTGGCTCGTGAAGCAACGCCACGTCTGCTTGAGTACCTCGAAAGCATAGTAGGCTGGGCGCAGCGGCAATCGTTTTCCGGGCTGGTACGCGCCATCTACGCAAAGTACCCAGAGTTTCGCGTTAACAGCGTGTTCAACGATTAGATGACTCTCATCATCGGAATTAAGTGTTCAGATGGTATTGTCATGGGTGCCGACGGTGCGGCAACTCTGGGCGGCGGAGCGCTCGGACATTTTACGGTTCGGCAGCCAGTTAAGAAACTAGCGGCAATTGAGAATTCGATCATAGCAGGTGTTTCGGGGCCGGTCGGCCTTGCGCAGCGTATCAACGGAGTGATGCGGCAGCTCTGGAATTCCGGACAATTGGCTAGCAAGCAGTCTTTTGAGGCAATGACCATCATACGGAATGCCATCGGAGAATATTTACTGGTCGAAATCCATTACGCCAATAAAGTAGCTGAGCTTCTTGGAACGACAAAGGCGGGGCATTCGGCTCTCACGCACACCGTGATCGCAGCACCAATAGATCAGCAACTACGGCTATATCAGTTTGATTGCGGTGGCGCTCCCGAGGAAGCGACGGATGATTTGCCATTCATTGCCATCGGAAGCGGTCAGCAGCTTGCAGATCCTTTCCTCGCGTTCTTGCGTCATGTGTTTTGGAAGGATTCCTTACCAAATGTTGCTAAGGGTATATTTGCAACTCTCTGGAGCCTTGAGCACGCCATCAGAACCAATCCCGGCGGAGTAGCCGAACCCATGCAGCTAATGATCCTCAGCAAGGACGAACAAGACCGGTGCTCAGTGACGGAGTTCGCGGAAGAGGAATTGGAGGAGCATAGGGAGGCGGTAAGGGAGGCTGAATCTTATCTTGCAAGATTCGGGCGCGAGCAGGGTGACGCCCCACCAGAGCCACCTCCGGCCTAAGCACCGTCCCTACTTCGGTAACATTCGTCCCTGACGATACTTGTTAATTTTCCCGGATCGATGGCTTAGCGGCTATCTGCAAGTAAATGAAACCCAAGCCGTCAATTGAGACACCTAACTTTCGCCGTACCTCCGCCGCGAACCTTTGTGGACTAGCAAAGGAACATGCAGTTCGATTACTTTTGTAATCGGAGGTTGGATAGCAATGAACACACTCACGAACTTCTTTCGGGACGAACAAGGTCAGGATTTGATCGAATACACGCTGCTGTTGGCTTTCGTGTGTCTAGCGTCGGCTGCGTTGTTTATCAGTGCCGGGGGCAGTGTGGGCGGGATTTGGACGTCGGCCAACACTGATCTGGCGAATGCCAATACTGCGGCTAGCTAGGTCGTGAGCGGACTACGCACAGGAATAGTGAATGGAACCGCAGCCATGTTGCGACAATTCATTACTGATGACCAAGGCCAAGACCTGATCGAGTACACCTTGTTGCTGGCGTTTGTTTGCTTGGCGACGGCTGCACTGTTTGTGAGTTCGGGCGGGAGCCTTTCGGGGATTTGGACTTCGGCTAACACCCGGTTGGCTGCGGCGAATACTGCTGCTAGCTAAGTCTGGGCGGATCAGCGCTCTCTTCACGCTACGCGATGCAGGCAGGAATCGAGCCTGCTCCTCGCAATCCGAGCGCATCACCAGTTACGGCAACAGCCTTGGGTATTCCGCTAAAACCAGTTTGGCTTCATCTGGGAATCGCGTTCACTTTCATACCCCTGAACCCTTTTCGGATTCTTCGCGGAATGCAGTCTCGGATTCATTGTCTGGAATATCGTTTACTCCGCCGGAATCCACGAAAACGGTTTCCAACTCCCCCCTAGCGGCGCATATGCACAATATTCGCAGTCGAACAGCGCATCGTCAGGAGGACTCATGATCTGGCCATCGATACGGTTGGGCTTGACGGAATTGATTTTGATCGAAAACTCCTTGTTGCAGACTCGTGTGCGTATCTCTGTGCCGGTTCGGTACTGACAGGAAAACGTCAGCCGCCTGTATCCGACATATTCAGTTCCCTGCTTGTGAAGCTCGCCAATCTCATAGACTCCTTGTTGACGCTCGAAATCAGACAGGATTGGTTCTACGTATAGTGTGTCGCCGTCCCAACGAAGATTCATAATTCGCCCAGTCGTGATGGACTTCCAGGTAACAGCTAGTGAGTCCGATTTGAAAACATCACTGACGTTCGCGAGCCTAGTTCGCAACTCGATCAACGTTATCGGACTCTGCAAAGTTTCCATCATTCCTCGGATGTAGTTGATCGGGACGGCAAAGTTTAGATTCTCTGCTTGTCTACGCTTGAAACTCAGGACCCCGATGACCTTGCCTTGCGAGTTGACCAATGGTCCGCCACTATTGCCGGGGTTCGCCGCTGCATCAGTTTGTATAACTTTGTAGCCTTCCGGCAGAAGACGAACCGCACTGACCACTCCAGCGGTGACAGTTCCTTGGAATTCCAGTGGATTTCCGAACAGGTAGACTGGCTCACCAGGCTGAATCTCATCTGAGTTGGCTAATTCAGCCTTCGGCAAATCTGCCCCCGGAATTTGAATTATCGCGAGATCTTTTCGTTTGTCAAAGGCTCGAACTGTGAATTCGTCAAAGATTTCGCCGCTGGGGAGGCGAACTGCACCTTTAGTAAGGCCTTCAACGACGTGGAGGCACGTAACGATCTTGCCATCGGAAGAGATGATGAAGCCGCTTCCTTCTGCGCTCCCGTTGGTGGCTTGGCCTTTTATCAGAACTAACGTCGGCGCAATTTGTTTGCCGATAGCCACACCATCCACTCGTGCCTGTGCGAGTACGATCGTTGGAAAGTAGCCGAATGCAACGACAGCTACCAGCACTGATTGCAGGGCCAGACTGTGCTGCCGCGTCCTGGCGGTGTTTTTGGCGTCTTTTGTGGGCATGACCAGTTCAGCTACCTACCGCAAGGACTTCGCCTGCAACACACTGTATGTAGCTTCCTTCTCCTCACTCTTCGCGTTGAGGAACTGGACTACGAATCCCTTGTCAGTCTGCCGAGCGGGGAACACATCACCGGGTCGCAAAGTGCTGCACTTGGACCACCTCCATGCCCGATCACAAGCGATGATGTAGGCATTGCCATCTGAAGCCTCGACGAGCATGGCGTTGAGCACGTGGGTCCATCTGACGGTGTTGTCGGTAGACGAGCAGTTCATCCGCAGATTCGGATTAATGGTGGCGTTCCCGAAGGTCGAGTTCCCCATCGTGGTCGCGGAGAAATTGGTATTCGTTGAACCAGAGATTTGGCAGTTGGTCGATATGCCACCGCCGGTCTGCACGACATAGGGAACGGATTCCGATTGGAGGACTTTGAACGAGAAACCGGCGGCTGATTGCACGGGTTGGTTGCGATCGCTGATTGTGAAACCGGCAGGCGGGAATGGTTGGGCTTTCGCCAGCTCCCGAAGCTGCTCTATACCTTGCGCATCCTGACCGTGGAACCGGGTGTAGGCATCGACGAAATACGTATCAAACCCCTTTTGCGCTGCCGGAGGCAATCCTCCTTGAGCCGGATCGAGGGATGCCGCACGTGCGAACTGGAACAGAGCCTGAGGATACATCTCCGGCTTCTTCTGTTGAATGGCTTCCTGGGCGATCGCCGTTCCCAGCCACGAGGAAATCTGGGCGCTGTCCACGGGCCAGCCGCTGGCCGTCCTTGAATTCGGACCCAACGTTAGAGCCTTCGTCAGTTCCTTTTCAGCGGTGGCGTCGTCGTTTTTTTGAAGCGCAATCCATCCCAACGTAGTGTGCGCCAACACCTCGGCTTGGGTTTTGGATTCGGCCCAAGCGGTATCGGTGGTTGTTGAGGGTTTCTTGCTCGGATCGAAGACTGTATATTCGTTGGCCAGGATGCCATCCCCGGCTTTCTCACCCGCAGCCAATTCTTCGGCGGTCGGCTTGGGAAGCAACTGCACATTCAATGCCATCAGATACATCGCGAGGAAGTCCTGCGGGTTGGCTTGCAGGGCTTCGTTTCCTGCAACAATCACCTTATCCGGCTGGCGCATCTGATTGTAGGTCTGTATGAAAAGGGTGTTGCGCATCTGGACGAACTCGCTGGTGGGATATCTCCGTTTCCAGTTATTCAGCAGTTCGAGTTTCGTGCTCGGATTCTGCTCTTTCATGATCGCCTGCACGAGATCGTACTCGGCACGGTCCTTCCAATGCGGCTCGGACGGTTGGCCGGAGGTTTTGTTGGCCGCACTAGGTCCGCCCTTGACAACCATCGCGGCGATGATCCTTTCGGAAACGCCAGCAGTCTTCAGTGCGGCTACGTCATCAGCCGACAGAGCATATTTGCCCACCTGCTGATACACCATGCCAACGATGGTGTCATCAGAGATTCCGGCTTTGACCAGCTTGACGATGGTGTCGTTGGTGAGCGGTTCCTGTGCCTTGAGGTCGATCGACGAGATTGCCAGCAAGAGACAGACGCAGGCGAACACACGCTTCATGAAATGGCGCTCCTTTGTGGCTTGATGGTGTCACGGCGTGAGGGGGAAAGCAAGGCCTCACTCTAAATTGTGCGGCAGGGGCGTTCCGGGAGCAATGCTGACGGAAGATAACGTTGTTACTCATATTCTGTGGACCAATAGTCTACAGCCTCGCATGATAAGCCTTGACTTTCGAGCAAAGAATCATCCGGCGATTGGCGGTGCGGATTCGAGAGTTGCGCCATGCCAAGGGCTGGTCCCAGGAGTGGCTGGCGGAAGAAGCTGGCATTCACCGGACGTATTTGGGTGGCATTGAGACGGCACGGAGGAATCCGTCATTGAAAAATTTGATTCGGATTGCCCGCGCCTTGGACACTTCGATGGCGGGGCTGTTTCAGGATGTGTAGGTGCCAACGATGCTGAACAGCCTCACGGAGCAGGCGGAAAGTCCTCTGGGAAGCTCCGCATTGCGTCATCAACATCTCCCCACCTCTTTAGCATCGCCGCAATTTTTCGGACTCGCTTCCATGCTCGTGCTCGCCACGAAGCGGGTTTCCGAAATCCAAAGAAATGCCTCAAGCCTATATTCGGATCGAAGAAAAATGAGTGTTCGCTCACGCCTGCCAAATCAGTACAGTCCATGCCGAGGGCTAAAGTAGTTTCACCGCGATCCTTGGAGTCTATGTCAGTTTCCGCTATGAACTCTTGGATGTTCTCCTGATCGGGGACTAATACCAAGCCGCCTAATACCAAGCCGTCTACACGTTTGACGGGATATGGCATCTGTTTGTACTCACTAGCGGATTTGAACCGGACCAACACGCTTAGAGAACGAATTTTCAAAGGAGCGGAGCCGAGATTTTTCACGCCAACTTTCCCGGTTACTATTAAAGGGTGGTTTCCAGTAATGAGAGCGTACTCGAAAATCTCTAGCAATACTATCGGCTGAATGCTCGCTGACAAGTGCCTCAAAGAGGTTTCTGAGATTTTCTTTGTCAACTGAACGTAGCGCCAAGTCAGATAGCACAGAACCACCGTCACCAAGAGCACGAGTAGAGCGGATAACGCCTGCACTGCTGGTGCGTTACGGTTTAGCCATAACCACATAATGCGGGAATCCTTCTTTACGTTCTCAGCTACGACAATTGAACAGCCGCGATAGCGAGCGAACTCTACTACCGCATTAGCTCATGCCATACAGCCTTGGCCAACCATGCCAGGAAAACAACAGTTGCGGCGATTTCGACCGCGTAGTACTTGACTTGGTGGAAGATGTCACCGGAGTGCGGAGCACGGTGTTTCATCTCGTTACCCCGTCGATGCAGTTCTTCCGCTCATAACACTCATCGAAACATGCGCTTAGTCTAATTGAGGTACCGAGCACAACTTCATTCCTTTTTCCGCTTGGATTGTTTCATCACGTCATCCTGTCCATTGATTCCGATCCAGCGGTAGTAGTTTTTGCCTCTCTCAATCTGAACCGTCACTACTCCCTTAGCCACCAGTCTAGACAGGACTTGGTGAATCGTCGCTAGTGCATTCTTTTGGGTAAGCCGAACTCCTTTAAGGTTGAGGCTATTTCGAATCTGAACGGGCGTATATAGACGGTGAGGATCACTGCTGAGAACCTGTCTAACGGATTCCGTGATACCGGCATCTGGACCCAGCCAAGCGGTCTTCGCCAGCGGTCCGAATCCCTCGATTCCACGCTCAAGGCTAGAAATCTCTTCCGAGATGGCCTCCCGTTGCTGGTACAGGAGCGCAAGCCGATCTTTCGCTTGTTTAATCCACGAATCATAATCAAACGCCATGGCCAAAACCATATTATCACAAGTGATTATCACAAACAACGACAAAATGTGATCCGTGCCAGAGAGGGCGAGGTGAACAAAAGCGAATATGCTAGAACTCCTGGCATGGCCAAGTCCACGGATTTTTCCAAGCAGGCGTTGAGCTGCGAGGATCTCATTACGCCTGTTGAGAAGCGGATACGGTTGCGGTACGTGGGACAATGGCGACATGCAAGGCCAGCGGTTTTCCGAGTATTGCCGTCTCGTGCTGTCTCAGTTCTGGAAGGACATCCGTCCGCGATTTGAATGGGCGATCATCGCTCTCTTCGTCGCTACTATTGGCGCTCTCCTGCTGGATCATTTTCAGCTTGTACCCTCGGGACAAACTTTCCTGCGCATTTTAGCACCCGCGTTACCGACTATCCTCATATTGTTCCTGTATGTCATACCTCACGCCGCCCGTGCTCCATGGAAGATCTATAGAGAGGCGATTCAGCGCCATACCGCCGAGTGCAATGAACTCCAGGCGCAAATAGCGCAACTGCAAGACAGGCTCTCCGTCACGGCGCAGCAGCTTGAGGTGCCACTGATCGAACCGAACATCATGGGTCACTCCGTAATGGAGTCGAACGCTGAAGAGCGCCTAGCTGACTTCAGTGCGGCACTAGGGTTCCTCGCGGCAGATGACAAGGATACGTTATTCAAAGTGCGATTGAGGCTCGAAAACAAGCATCGACAGGCCGCCATAGTCGAACACCTGTGGATTGAACTTCAAGCTAATGGGCATTCTGAAAAGTATCCCAAGATAGCCAGTCCGGAGAGATGGCCGAACAAAGAAGCGGCCCGGCATCATGCTGATACCTTGCTTGATGAAGATCCGTTTGTAGAATATGGCGTTCCTCACGTTGGATATGTCTATTTCAAAGCTTCAAACAGAGCCATCACCACATTGGTGCGCAAGTCGTTTGTGGTCTGTATTCGAGACGGCACGGGACGAGTTACTCGCAGCAATGAAGTTGAAGTGAGCGTATGAATATCGGCGTATGCAGAAGCATCACCCAACCTCTTCCTCCCCACCTTCTGTCGCCAGTATCGATTCGCAATTCACATCGTAACTACACGAACCGCCAGCACTCCGGCGGCAAGCACCAGCATAAATGCAGCAGGCCCGATCCCTTTGACATCGCCGACACGGAGATGGGCAACGACGGCCCCGATGAAATAGAGCACCAGGCCCGTTCCCGCCATGATCCCTGTTGGGGGCCACCAGATTCCAACCACCAGTCCAACCGCGCCAGCAAACTCGCACCCAGCCAACGCCGGGAAATATTCCAATGGCACACCGACAGTTTCGTGGACCACTTTAACCTGACGTGGGTCACGCCGGATTTTGCCGATGCCCGAGAACAGAACCATCACGGCAAACACCAGAGTGATTGCGAGGTATACGGTTGGAATGTCGCTATCCTCCTTTCCGTCGCAGTCCAACGGGTGCTACGCACCCAGATCGTCCTATCTTAAGCTCTTTTTCCCACTCCGCTTGGCTTTGGCCCAACGCTGTTTCATCATCAAGGCCATGCGTTTTCTGGCGGCAGGGGACATCGTGCCGCGCTTGCGCCGGGGCTTGGCTTCGGTAAGTGCCGGTGTGGCGGCTTGCAGGCTGCTCCGCAATTTGGCGATGGCTTCGGTGATCTCGGCTTTGCGCTCCTCGTAGCCAATCAGGGCGTGGGTGAGAAGGGCGGTGCGGGTGGTGGTGGGCATCATGGTCAATGGTAACAGGTCAGTTAGAATCCAACAGGACTTCCTTCCAAAGGGTAAGCATCTCCTCGCATGGGTCTTGAACGGCTTGTTCGATATGCAAGGCTGCGAGATGTGAGGCGTATCTGCAAGCCCAGAGCTTGGCTGCATCCAGAGTCGGCTCGACGTGATCTATTGGCTGAACATATGAACCACTTGAGCGATCATAAATCAAGCAGATCCAGCCGACACCGTGGGGTCGAACTGTAAGCCGATACTCTGGCACCTCGATCGTGTATCCCATTTCTTTTGGCATGGAGGGGAGTATACGGCAAAAGCCATAGCCACTTCAAATGCGGTTCTAGAAATTTGAACTGTCGGGTTTCTTCTCTCGTTTTCATGCGCCAGATTTCGCCTGGATTCTCTCGACAACAGCCTGCACCGCCTTGTGATCTTCTGGAGCCAGGTTGCCGATGTAGGCATCAATTCCATCTTCCACCACCTTCCAGGCCGGGCGTCCCTCAATCACGGCCAACAGCGTCCAGCTTCGCCTTGGTCGTCGGACGGATTGTCAAGGCAAGTTTTGAATAATCCCGAATGCGCTCTGGTTCCCCGTGGGAGCCTTTTCCAGCCGGAGGGCGTCAGGTGTATACTGCCCATCATGCACCGTCTGGAGGTTGCCAAAATGAAGAAACTAGTACTGCTCCTGTTGCCGTTCGTTGGCTCAGCTTGCGCCGACAGCATCAGCCTGGATACAACGTTTGATTCCAGCAGCGGCGTGTACACTTACTCTTACACGGTGGATGCCGATCACGGACATTTGATAGATTCACTGTTGCTGGGATTGCCCAACGCGTCATCGCTGACCATCGGTGGCGAATACTACGGGCCGCTCACCGTTGATATGCCCCCTGGATATTTCATTGTGCCCGCGTCGCTTGGTGAGGCGGGCGTGACCCCTGATCTCTTGGCTTGGGACTTCGATGGGATAGAGAATACCGAGGGTGTTAATCCTCTGGATATTTCGTTTACAACACATTACGCTCCGATAATGAGCACTTATGCCTTCGTGGACGTCAGCCAGATCCAGCCGAGCCTGGGCATTACTTTTCGTTTGTCTTTTCTGGTTCGATCGATGTGCCGAACTATGACGGCTCCATTCGGGAAACATTGATGGACAACCTCAATATGCCCGTACCCGAGCCTTCATCCTTTGTCTTAATACTCACTTTGGTTGGGTTAACAGCCTCGCTCGTTCGATCCAGGAGCTTGTGCAGGCGTGGAAGCAGATGAGGGGGTGGCACTCGGGTTAAGCCCTCCATGAGAGTTCGAGCACTGCAAGACCAACGGCTTCCCGCTTGAGTTTAGTTCATGTTAGACTTCTCTTCCTGAGAGATCGGGCTCGCATGAGCACAACAACAGCGATTTGCTTCTCACTCTCCTGCATCCTGGCGATGCAAGCACTGCTTGGCCAAGCTATGAAACTCCCAGATTGTGCGAAAAAGCGACCACCTACTAAACAACTTACCCCATGCAAGATTGGATTGGAGGGCGCACCGCTGATCTACGGTTTCGAATCTCCGACAGACTTTACAGCGGGCGCCTTGCATAAAGTACTCGAAGGGAAGAAGGTCGGCTGCCCAACATGCGTAGTCTCTTTTGCGTGGTACTTAATAGCGATTCAGCATCTTGATCTCGCTGGACTTAGCAAAACTGTCGTGTCCAAGCTGACGGCTTCGGGAGAAAACATTGCCTTCAATGGCCTGAGTTCAGGCGAGGCCCTAATTACTACAGTACCGAAGACGGGTAGCGACGATGCATCGAGTTACTATCAAGTGTTGCTGGTCACTCAGTACTGTGATTCCGTCGTAGACTTAGGCCCAGATAAGATGACTTGTGGAATTGTAGGATCTGCAGAAATAGTAACCATCAGCAAAGATAAGGTACACGAGAGCAGCAAGACAGACAAGCTCTGTCAGGAAATTGAGCGGCTCTTCGGCGACTATTTTTACAGCGTAGTCAGCGCCTGCGCACCTTACAAAAAGTAGACTAGCACTGCCGAAAGAAGTGTTATGAGCCAAGAGACGTTAACACTACTTCTTCCAGTACTCTGGGCCATCACGGCGACGGCCATCGGACTTCTGCTGTACAAGTCGAGTTCGGCCTTGTTCGACAAGTCCGACACTAATGAAAAGCAGAGGACAAGGATTAGACTAACTGGCTCCGTCACCATCGCTGCCCTTGCGTTCTATGGATTGAAGCTTGCAACACCTGCCGAACGATTGCTTGGTTCGCGCCAGAATACGGTCAACATTGAGATAAGTGCAGTGACCAACTTTCAAGAGAGCGCCAGAAGGCTTGACCGTTCTGTTCTTGAAATTGAGGGATGCGTTACAACGGAAGTTGACGACGTTTGTAAACGAAAGATCGTGGATCTCAAAAGCCAATCAACGGCCCTTGTCCAAGCCATTTCTAGCGCTCTTCAGAAACGAGATCAGTGAATCATGCTTGCCCCATGGTCGCGGTAACAGGGCGAGTGTGCTTTATCGGCCCACACCGGGCGCTCAATCCTCCCACCGATCCTTGTCCTTCGCATCTTCGATGCTCTGCCACTACATGTTGCCGGGATCATCCGCCCCCCCACGCTTCAGCGCCTTGATGTGATCGACAACGTTGGTGGGGCAAGCGCCGGTGGTTTTGCCGGTGGATGCGCAAGCCCAATCAGCGTAGAACCACGCACGTGGCGATCACATGAGTTGGGGCAAATCACTCAGACTGCTGAAATCAGCGAACTCACAGGAGATATAGTTGCCATTAGATCATTCGTTAGCACAAGCTTTGGAAGATCGACCAAGATCCTGTATTTTCAACCCGCGTTTCTGAGCACACAGCCACATTCTGTTTGGCGAGTGAACTGCGTTGAGAGTTGCCAACGCTGGGCAGGCTCGGAGGAGAAGGCGGCTGCTTGGCGGAAGGAATGACACCATTGACGTGATGAACGCTGGGGGCCGGAATGAACCAAAGTACTCACAGAAAATTTCCTTGCGAACGCCGCGAACGGCTGTTCAAATATATGGCGCAAACGGTCAAAGCCCTGATAGAGGCACAGGAGGAGCAGGGTATACCGATATGCCGTTGCTCATCAAAGGTGGGCCATTCGTTCGGTCGTGGGTTTGGGACAGATCTCATCGCTGCCGCAACTGCCTGGAAAAGTGCGCGACTGGCTTATGAACAGCACGTCAGGGAGCATGGTTGTTTAGAACATTCGCCAGCGCAATTGGTTGAACCAGGGCAGGCGGAAGGATTGGACAGGAACAGAGGGCTGAGCCAATTTACAAGAATGCTTTCCTCGCTGCGCAATTCATTGTCGATGAAGATGGCCAGGATTTCATGAGCACGCCTTGATGCTGGCCTTCGCGTGTTTGTCTTGGTGTAGAGGGGAAGCCACCAGCCAGGAATGCGTCCGCTGCGCAAATCCGCGAAGCGTGGTTTCCCCCCACCGCACCGGCGCAGGTAACGAAAGGATACTGGGAGGCCGCATGTCGGATTGCCTGATCTGCACCGAGAAAGAGCAATTGCTCAAAAAAGCAGTTCTGGAACACTGGCACGCGGTGCGTCAGTTTCGTGCCGCTCTGGAAGCCTCAGAAGATCTGAGTCCTCTTGACATGACGATGCACGCCACTCAAGTCAAAATGAATCAGGCCGAGGATTCTTACCGCCAACATCTGCGGCTGATACATGTGACAACAGTCGACACAACGACATCGCCCGTAAGCACCTTCACTCGTTTCTATACGCGGAGCCAATCTGAGGTCGTGGGCAATTGACGGAGAAGAGAACTCCCAGCCCGTATGTGCCCTCGATTCTCGTTGTAGATGATGATCCCGACGCACGCTGCAGCTTTCGCCGCACTTTGGAAGAAGCCGGATATTTAGTTGTGGAAGCGGAAAACGGACGGGAAGCCTGGAAGGCTGTTGTAGATCGCTTCTTCGATCTGGTCGTTCTAGATATAAGCATGCCGGAGGAAGATGGCATTGAATTGATCTGTTCAATTCGTGCCGAGCTTCCGCACGTCAAGGTACTCGCAGTGTCGGAATTCTTGGGCGGAGCATTTCTTCCTGCCGTCAAAAACCTGGGTGCCAACGCCTGCCTGCACAAGCCCGTTGAGGACGAAGTGTTCCTGCCCGAGGTTTGCAAAGTTCTAGCAGCACACGGTTAGATTTGGGCTGACCTCTCTGCGCGGGGACGCACCACCTCATAGCTGTTCTAGCATCCCCACCCGCATCGCATCCACGTAGTCCTTTGCTTCCGGCCTCAGGACCTCGCCAAAAGACCCAAACGAAGAGGCGTGGGGAGTATACTGGCTCGTGGTCGGGAAGGCGAAATGGAACCCGTGACACCGTGTCCAGCACGGTTCAAACTCTCTTCGTATCCGGGGCTAATCCAGACCGGGATTCTTTGTATCATCTTCCTCGTATGCTTCATCTCTGGCATCGCGTACGACTACATTCCGCCTTGGCTCGCTTTTCTGAAGGGACCCTCCCGCGAGGGCAGCATCATCCTTGGCATTGCCGGTATGTTTGGATGTCTCATTCTATTTTTCCTTGGCGCTCTTGTCGCCAGGTTGAAGTAGCGTTGCCAGCTTGCGGAACGCGGGTACTTGCACGTAAGGATGAGGCTCGGCAATATCGCACCTTTCTTTGCGTCATTTGCCATTGAGGGATGGCACACGGTAAGCAGCGGCACAAGCCACAACAATCCAACACGCTCCGATTTTCAGGAAACCAGCCCGTTCCTGACACTGCCGACCGCTAAGGTAGGTGAAGTCGCCCGTTTCGTTTACACCGACAAGATCGTGGGTAGGCTGGGCGAGTTCCCAGAATTGACGAAGGCAGTGCGTGAGGGGGATCTGGAGAAGGTCAGTATTCTGTGTGAGCAGCTATTTCAACTGAACTCCGATATAAACATCCGCCCCAAGCCCATCGCCATAGGCGCGTAGGAATCCTGTTACCTAGCCGCACCTAATCCCCATCCCACAATTTTTTCCGTTCCCGGCAATTTCTCAAATCAGCCTGCGTCATGTTCCAGCGAGAAAAGCCTCCGCCTGGGCGCGGGAAAATACCGGGACGCCCGTCGAGAACTGGCCGCCAAGATCATGAAATCAATCTGACGTTGGAGTGCTGTTCTTCTCGATGAGCTGGCAGATGCGTTTCAGCTTCCTGTTCACGCTGAAAAGGAAAACCGCCGCCACGACACAGGCCACGAAGACGCCGAACACGAGCGAATTGATGGTGCCTACCACCTGGAAGACCCCAGGAGTCATTTGCAAAAGCGCTAAAGGTTCCATGACCCGCATCATAGCACCCGAGGTGTATTAACTTGGGTTATCATTTTGTCCCTCAAACCGGGTATCTGGCGTAACTGGCGGATCACTGACTCCATCCTCTTTTCATGTCTCGCGGAGGGACTCCATGTCGCCAATAAGTCATGAGCATTAGGCTACGGCGCAGGACTCCCTTCACACAAAATTAGGAGTGAAATTCAGTACCCCCCGATTTTTTTTGTTTTTTTTGTGAGCTTTCCCGCGTTAGCGCCTACGCCAGCGTACCCCACCACTGCTTTGGATCGACCCATCCCCCCGTCGATGTTGCGGTAACCCAGAGTAACTTTCGCGTTTTCTAAATCTAGATTATTCTGTCGATGCAAGAAACGGAACCGGCAAGTGCTATCAACACCTGCCGATCCCTAAACACCGCGAAAGGTCGATTTTCAGCGATGCCTACAAACGAGCATACCGAAAAACCGGACGTGTACTCCCGTGTCACGTCCCAAATCATCAACGCAATCGAAGCAGGGGTGAGCAACTGGAGAATGCCCTGGCACACCTCTGGGAAGTTTGCATTCAGCCCGATCAACGTCACGAGCAAGAAACCGTATCGGGGCATCAACACGGTTTGTCTGTGGGCTGCGGCAAATGCCAAGGGCTACGAACGTGGGGAGTGGGGTACCTACACTCAATGGTTAGATCGAGGGGCACAAGTCCGCAAGGGCGAGAAAGCAACGCTAGTTGTGTTCTGGAAATTCGCCAACAATGCAGCCGAAACCGATGATGGCGAAGATACGCCGAAGGCTGGATCACGGCTGTTGTTCACACGGGGATATTCCGTGTTCAATGCCGCACAGGTAGACGGGTACTCGCCCAAGGCTGATGCTGAAACGCCGATTGAGCAGCGGATTGAACAGGCTGAGGTGTTTTTTCGCGGGATTAATGCCCGTGTGATTCATCAAGGGAATCGGGCATTTTACAGTCCCGCCGATGACACCATCACCCTACCGCCGTTTGCTGCGTTCTTCACGCCGATGGATTACTACAGCACCCGAGCACATGAAACCGGGCATTGGACATCAGCCGCGAGTCGATGCAATCGGGAATTGGGCAAGCGCTTCGGCGATAACGCCTATAGCGTTGAGGAACTGGTAGCGGAATTGACGGCTGCTTTCACGTTGGCACATCTGGGGCTGAGCAGCGAACCCCGTGCCGATCATGCCCAATACATTGCGTCATGGCTCAAGGTTCTCAAGGCTGACAAACGGGCCATCTTTACGGCAGCATCGAAGGCACAACAGGCAGCCGACTTCATGATCCAGCGTTCGCAATCGGCAGAGGTGGCAGCATGATCCGATGGCCTGATTATCGAGAAGCGATTGCTTGGCTTCGCAAGAATGCCCAAGGACCCACGGGATTTTACCTGTGGGGAACCATCTACGTGAGACGGGCACTCTGGGACGGTTCCACGTGGCGATGGCTCACGGATGAGGAGCAGCAAAAAGCAGCGGGGGTGAGCAATGGCTAAGCCCACGCTGAAAACCCGTTGGACTTTGCTGGGGTGGAACATCCACGCGTTCTTCTATCGGCTGATGCGGAGGTGGCTGTGATGCAACCGTCGCAGAAACTCCGCGTGTACGAAACCCTTCATTCGCTCAACCAGGATTTCGAGCAAGTCCTGGCCGATCTCCAAAGCCTCCAGGCGTTCCCATTCCTCAGCCGCGATTTCCTAAAACACTTCCGGGTTGTAATCGAAGAAACCCGATGCTGGGTGAACTTCGAGATTGCCGAAGTGATGCACAGCCGAGAACAGCACGACTGGGCCAAGTTTGGACGATTACGGCAACGGTGGGAGAAACGCTACGCAGATCCAAACGATGTGCTGATTGAAGCGGAGAAGCGTAAACAGGAACTACGGCAGGCTGCTGGCAAGCGTCGAGGTAAACATGTCTGATCGGTGGCGCTGGTTCGATTGGGCGATGTTCAGTCTCGTAGCAACCCTGACGTTGTCGCCGGTTCTGTCCCCCGTTGAAATCGCCATGCTGATTGTAATTGTCGCTGGCACGATGCTCGAAGGTGCCAAATGAAGGCCGCCATCTACGCTCGTGTGAGCACCGCCGATCAACACAACGCCATCCAAGTTCGGGAATTGACGGAGTACGTGCAGCGCCGGGGGTGGGAGCTTGCCGGGATCTACCAGGATCAAATCAGCGGAGCGAAGGCTTCAAGGCCGGGATTGGACAAGCTCATGACCGATGCCCGTCAGCGCCGGTTTGATGTGGTGCTGGTTTGGAAACTGGATCGGTTCGGCAGATCACTCGTCCATTGCGTGAGCGGGATTCAGGAACTCGCCAGCTTGGGGGTGCGGTTCATTGCCACGTCCCAAGGACTGGATACGGATGAATCCAACCCCGCCAGTAAGCTCCTGATGCACATCCTCGCTGCGGTGGCGCAATTCGAGCGGGAGTTGATCCGGGAACGCACTCTAGCAGGAATCCGGGTTGCCCAAGCCAACGGCAAACATGTTGGCCGTCCCAAGCGAGTCTTTCGCCGGGATGAGGTGGTGCAACTCCGGGAACGGGGCGAGTCGTGGCGGAGCATTGCGGGAAAACTCGGCATTCCCGTCATGACGGCTGTGGATGCGTACCGTTCCGGCTGTACGGAAACCGTAGTCAAAAATGGCACTACCCAACGGGGGAAAACAAACGGCAAATCACGGCGCGTGTGAGGTGTACGAATCCCTTCAGTTGTCGTACAGGGTTCCCCCTTGTAGCTCGATCGCAAAAACAGTATCCTGGTGAGCGCCAATTTTGCTTGGGAATTCCGCAGGTATGTGTAGCAGCAAAGTGGCGTCGAAAAAGCAGCGGCTTTTGAGCACCACTAAACACAAAAGAAGGAGGATCGATTTATGAGCGAGGAGAATAAGCTGGAAGCCATTCAGGAAGAACAAACCGTTGCTCCCGAAGAGCTATCGGAGCAAGAACTGAACGAAATCGACGGTGGGGCGGACAAAACCAAGGATGAGGAAACCATAAGAAATGCTTGAAGTGAACCCCTGGAGTGCGACACTAAGTCAAGGGGGTTATCGCCGTTAGATCTCGCAGGCGACTGGGGTGCCACGTTCGACCGTGAGGCGGGTTTTGAAGGGGGCCAAAAACATGCCGGAAATTCAGCCTGCAAACCGTGTGGTATCAATTCCCGCCGATGCTGTTTTGTAGGGTGCCGAAAGTGGTTGTTTATGGCACCCCCGCCGAGCACCTAACTGCGCAAGTGCAGACGCTGCCCACCCAGTAACAGAAGCAGAAGCGCTGCGGCAAGAGTCACCAGAGTCGAGGGTTCCGGGATGGCGGCGGCCTGCACGGTAGTATTTGGCTGTACGTAAAGCAAAGTCGTGCTCTCGAAAACGGCGAACTCATCCGAGGTGAACGCTCCCGGTAGCAAAGTCGGTGCGGAAGTAGTTCCACTGTACATCTGGGGACCAGCGCCGCCAGTCGAAAATCCGTCAGTGCAAGGGGAGGTACCGTCGAAGCAAATCATCCACCCACCGCCAGCCGTGGCGCTCCAGAACCGGATAAGGGTAGGTGTGATCGCGATGGGGGAACCATCCAGGGAATAGGTGAAATCCGAAAACGCGAGGTTGAATCCAGACGGGTCAGATTCGAGCAACGTTGGACTGGTATCCGCCTGGAAGGCGAATGCCCATGTTTCGCTTGGCGCGGTGAATGCGCTGCTCGGCGTCGATGAGGTAAACGTGCCGCTATCGCTATATGAGATTGTGCTCGCATGAGCAGATAGTACCCAGAAAGCGAAGACAGCCAACCAAGCCAGGGGACTTTTCATGGGCATGTAGTATAGTTACACCCTGATATTGCGTCAAGTACCATTTTCCGGCTTATAGTACGGGGTTGGTCAAACACCGTAGGGCTGGCAACCGCATGTCCATCGCCTGCCAATTGTGGGCATACTGAGTGTGCGACTGGACAAGCGGTGGGGGCTTCGTAGCTCGTCTCGAAGCAGTTGGGTTTTGCAGGATTGCGGTTCTCTCTAGGTATGCCCACTGGTATGCCCACTACCTGCACGGATGGAGTGAGATGGTCTGCCATGTAATTTTTTCAAGTCGCTGAAAATGCAATGGGTGCACGTTGGTCCCACTCCATGCAAGTGATTGATTACTCGTGCATCGTTGATTTGTAATCAGAGGGTCGGGGGTTCAAATCCCTCCGCCAGCTCCATTCACACAAAGGCTGCCTTTACTTTGCCAGCACCGGAATTGTCGTGATATTTTGGCCCGGCGTGAAGCGAATGCCGAGTGCGCTGAACTGGCTGCCGGCCAGTGTGGCAATCTGGGCCGTGCCGCGGATTCCCGCGGTTCCCGGGTAGGCCTGCGACATATCCATCGCCGTATGTCCATGCGCCGCCAAATTAATGGATCCGCCGGCGATCTGCGCGCCGCTCTCATCGCGGACGATCAAATTCAGGGTCACGGCCTGGTCCGACGCATTGGCTAGCGCGAAGCCCGTCGCTACACCATTGGTATTATCGAAAACCACCGTGTAAGAACTGGCGTTGCGGGTTTCTAGCGGCACCACTGCTTCCTGCTGGCTCGGGTTGTAGCGGAAGATCGCGAAGCCGCTGACATTGCCGGTGGTTGTCAACAGGGCCGATCCCGAGACCGACTTGTAGTTATCGTTTCCGTTGGTTTCTATAATTAAAGACCCGCCAGCGGCCAGCGTCTCGGTGACTGTCGTGGATTCAGATGCCACGCCCGTCTGCGGGAACGTCACCGACATCTGGAGCGGTGTGCCAAAATCATCAAAAAAGCTCAAGGTCGCTTGCGCCGGGGAGGTTCCCGTATTGACCAGCGTGAATGTAGTGTTCCAGCCCTGGTTGTAGGTGACGTGCGCCATCGAGCCGCCGTTGGCGCCTACCTCGGCCAGCACCGGAACCGTGGTGAGTGCCGAACCATTGGCGCGCAATCCCAGCACGTTGATCTGTCCGCCCGCGGGTGTATCGAACTCAATCGTACCCCGGATACCGCTGGTGACCGCGTAGGTCGAGTTCAGCATGAACGAGGTGTGCCCTTGTCCCGGCACATTGATCATCTCGGTTCCGATCATTGTCCCGCTATCATCGCGAATGATGGCATTGATATTCGCGGTCTGGGTTGACAGATTCGCGAGAGCCAGGCCGGTGCTCAATGAACCAGTGTTGTCGAACGCCAGCAAATACGAACTGGCGTTCAGCGTTTGGAGCGGAACCGCCGCCTGCCAATTATTTGGCGCGTTGGTGAACAAGGCGTAGCCGCCCACATCGCCGCTAGCTTGCAAGCGCGACCATCCGACATGGGCCGGCTGGGTAGCTAGGCCCGTGGTATCCGCAAGCAGCAGACCACTGGCGTTGATGCTGCCGGTAACCGTGGAGTTCGTTGTCGGGCTGATCACGCCCTGCGGGAAACTGAAGGGCAGGCTGAGCGGATTCCCGGAGTCGTCAAAGAAATTCATCACAGCTCCCACGGGGACTGTGCTGAGGTTGACGAGCGTGACACTCGTGTCCCAACCTCCCGCCGAGGCAATCTGAGCGACTGAGGCCGCGGTATTTGCCGGTGCAGAACTCTGGAATCCGCCGGAAGCCTGTGCGGCTACTCGATTCGCGACGGCCGCCGTAACACCCAGGAGGAGAACAAGTCTCAAACTTCGCGCGCTGGTCACCGTAAGTGGTTTCGCCATTTAAGTCACCGCTCCAGGATTTGTGTGTCTCATTCTGTTTTGGGTTATTCGGCCCATTGAAACAAGATTGCCGTTGGTTGGGCACACACCGTTAACCTTTACTTATATCGACTGTACCGCTAACGGACTTTGGAGATGTACAGTCAATCGGCTCTAGGGTTTCGAAGCCGTCGAAGGAGTTACTCAATCCAGCCGCGCGGCGAACTGACGGGCCAAAACGTCGGCGTCTTTTTCCGGCAACCCAACGAAGCCAGCCAGGAATACACCTTTTTGAAACATGTAGACCGGGGTAGCGCCGTCCATTCCAAAGTATCCGCCCATGTGAGCGAGATACTTGGAGTCTTTCAAGTGGCCCTTGAAATCGAACATCAACAGCGCCGCGGATTCGGCGGATGTCGAACGCACCAGGAACTGCTGGTAGGTCTTCCCTTTTCGCCGGTACTCGGCGATATTGCCTCCGGGCAGAAAGTCCTTGCCCAGAATATGATCATCCGCCAAACGGAGGCTCACGCGGTCGGCCAGTGGAAACCGCCGGCTCTCATCTACTGGCTTGGCTGCGGCGGACGCGGGCGCTGGCTGAGGCTGCTCCTTGGGAGGCGCACCACCGCACGCGCACAGTGTCGCCATCAAAGCAGCCAGCCAAAAGCGGCTCATGCGTTGAGCGTGGCCAGAAGACCCGATCGTTCAAGCAGCGCGTTCGGATCAGGATCGCGCCCCATAAACGTCCGGTAGAGCTCCGCCGGGTCCTCGCTGTCGCCGCGCGCTAGAATCTTTTCGCGGAATTCCAGGCCCACTTTGCGACTGAAGATTCCGTTCTCCCGAAAGCGGGTGAAGGCGTCGGCGTCCAGCACTTCGGCCCACTTGTAGGAATAATAACCGGCGCCGTAGCCCACCGGATTTGCGAACAGGTGCGTGAAGCCCGCGATGGTCGCATGATTCGGCGGTAATGGCGCGGGGGAGAACTGTTGCAGGATGCGCCGTGCGTACTCCATCACATCGCCGTCGCGGGCGGGATCGTAGTCGATGTGCAGCGCCAGGTCGACGAATCCGAAGCCGAGCTGCCGCATTTGCGCATTGGCGCTGCGAAAATTCCGCGCGCGTTTCGTCTTTTGGAACAGGTCTTCCGGAATCGGATCGCCCGTTTCATAGTGCCGGGCGAAAAGATCGAGCGCCTCGCGCTCCCAGCACCAGTTTTCCATGATCTGCGATGGCAGTTCGACGAAATCCCACGCCACGGCGGTTCCCGCGAGACTCCGCAATTCGACGCGGCTCAGGCAGTGATGCAGCAAGTGACCGAACTCGTGAAAAATGGTTTCCACGTCGCGGTGCGTGAGCAGCGCCGGCTTGCCACCCACTGGCGGTGTCAGATTGCCGCACATCAATCCGAGGTGCGGCTGGAACCCATCCTTCGTGGGCAGCCCGGTGATGAACGCGTCCATCCATGCGCCGCCGCGCTTGTCCTCACGCGGATGCCAATCGGCATAGAATGCGCCCAAAAGGCTCGCGTCCTGATCGCGAATTTCGTAGTACTTGACGTCCGGGTGCCACACCGGAACGCCTGTTCGCTCGGACACGCCGATCCCATAAAGCCTGCGGACGGTTTCAAACATTCCGTCCACCGCATGTTCCAGCGGGAAATAGGGACGCAGCGCCTCTTCATCGAAATCGTAGAGGGCCAGCCGCTGCTTCTCGGCGTAGTACGCGATGTCCCAGGCCTCGAGCTCACGTGCGCCACTCGCGCCGGATTCGCGGCGAAAGGCGGCCAGCTCCTCGTTTTCCTGGCGGAACCGCCCATCGGTCTTTTCCTTCAGATCGGCGAGAAACCTCTGGGCGCGCTCGCCCGAATGCGCCATGCGGTCCTCGATCACCAGGTCGGCGAAGCTCGCGAAGCCCAGCAATTTCGCCTTCTCACGCCGCAACTCCAGAATGCGCCCGAGAATCTCGCGGTTGTCATGAGCCCCTGACGTGGCGCGTGTGCTGTAAGCGCGGTAGACCTGCTCGCGAATTGCCGCATTGTCCAGATAAGTCATGAGCGCGAGATAGCTGGGTGCTTGCAGCGTGAACCGCCAGCCCTTGGCGCCTTTGGCTTCGGCGCTCGCTCGCGCGGCCGCAACCGCGCTAGGTGGTAGACCAGCTAGTTTGGATTCCTCCGCAATCACCAGTTCGAACTCATTCGTCGAGTCGAGAACATTCTCGCCGAACTTGGTGGTCAATTGGCTCAACTCGACGTCCAGCGCTTCCAGCCGCTTCTTCCCTACTGCATCCAGTTCCGCGCCGTGCCGCCGGAAATCCTGAATGGTCTTGGTGAGGAAACGCCGCCTGGGTCCGGCCAGCGCCTTGGCCTCATCGGTGGTGGCGAACTGCTGCACAGCCTTCCAAAGTCCTTCGTGCAACGGAATGCCCGAGTAGAACGCGCTGACTCGCGGCTGCACGACATTGTGAGCCGCTCGCAACTCGGGGTAGGTCGCCACCGATTCCAGGTGTTTCACTACCGACATGGCGAAATCGAGCCGCTCGGTCATCTGGTCGAACGCGCGCATCGTGTTCTCAAATGTGCGTGGACGTCGTTCTTGCGCGATGGCTTCGAGCCGCGCCCGTGCATCGGCAAGCAGTTCGTCAATAGCCGGCTCGACGTGTTCCGCCCAGATACTGTCGAACGGAATTTGAAAATTAATATCGAGCAGCGGGTTGCGTTTAGTGTCGACCGTCATGGATGCTACTTTTCAGGATACAGGAGCCGAGCGGCGCGAGAAGGCGCCGGAGTCCCATGTTTGGGGTAAACCTCTGACCTGCTTGAGGGCTGCCTTTTCTCTTTTTTGTGTTGTTCGATGGAATTCTCTTGCCCCGCATCATTGATGTTTGTTACACCACGCAATAGGACACATGGGTTACGCACCACGCATTCTTGTCGTCGATGACGAACCGGCCGTTCGGTTGCTGCTCGAACAAGTGCTCTCGGACGTTGGCTACTATGTCACTCTCGCCGCGAACGGCCGCCTGGCATTGGCGCAAGTTCGCAGCCGCGAGTTTGACGTGGTGATCATCGACCTTTCCCTTCCCGATCGGGACGGCATAGAGGTGCTGCGTCAGATTCGCTCCGAGTTTTCGCACATGCCGATCCTGGCCCTATCCGGATACATGGTTGGCGACATGCCTCAGATAGCCATGGCAGCGGGAGCAACCGACACGCTCCAAAAGCCTGCCTCACCCGAGGCGTTGCTCCTCACGGTGTATGGGCTAATCGAGCCCCGAAGTACCTGGGCGGGGAAATGACCCGCCGCGCCCGTCTGTGTACGTCAGACAACACTACACTGGAGGGATAATTCGGAGTGCGGCCCGCATGTTCCTGCTAGGGTCCAAGACGGATGTCGGAGTTCGACGAATTCTGGAGCGGCAAAAAGCGTCCACATTCTCCTATGAGGGCGTAGGAATGACGCGGACGCTGTTGCCGGCTGGATCTGAGGTGCATCGGGGCCAGTTCCTTCTGGGCGAAGGATCCCTTGTGTTCTACAAGGCCAAAGAGGCTGTCCGCGAGTGGCGGATGTTCGAGATCCCCTGGGTGCACCTGTGCCGTGAGAACCTGCCGCTCAAAGCGGGCAACACGGTAGCCATCCTGGCCGGCGGTTTTGGTGTCTGGATGGTAAATGTTTGCCGGGTGGTCTATGTGATCGACGAACCTCGCCGCTACGGCTTCGCTTACGGCACTTTGCCTGAGCACGTGGAAGCGGGCGAGGAGCGTTTTCTGGTCGAGTGGCGTGACGACAATTCCGTGTGGTACGAAGTGCTCGCCTTCTCCCACGAGAAACACATCCTGGCAAAGTTGGCGTATCCTGTCGCCCGGCGGCTTCAAAAGAGATTCCGCCGTGACTCGGGCCTTGCTATGCAGAAAGCTTCCGCGGTTGGCAGTAGTGGCGCCCTGCGGACTCCTTAGCTCCCCGCCTCATTGCCTCCCAGCTTCGTCCACATGAGCGGTCACGAACTGCTCCAGCACTTCGAGTGGCACCACCCCGTTGCGCAGAACCAGATCGTGAAAGTTGCGGATGTCGAATTTTGGCCCGAGGCGCTGTTCCGCCATGGTGCGCAGTTGGCGTATCTTCAACTGGCCGATCTTGTAGGCGAGCGCCTGCCCGGGCCAGGCGATGTAGCGGTCGATCTCGTCCAACCCCACTGATGGTGCATGCTCATGGAAGTACTGCTGAGCCTGTTCCCTGCTCCAGCCCATCGTATGGAGGCCAGTATCGACGACCAAACGCACCGCGCGGAAACGTTCGCTGGCTAGGCGGCCGAAGCGGCTGTACGGATCCGTGCCCACTCCGACTTCTTCGCCCAATGACTCGGCGTAAAGCGCCCAGCCCTCGGCATACGCGGAATTCCCGAACGCGAAGAGTTTGCGGAAATCAGGTAGATCGCGTGTCTCCTGGGTGAGCGAGACTTGCAGATGATGGCCAGGAATAGCCTCGTGAAGCACCAGCGCGGTCTTTGTGTACTTCACCTGCTTCTCCGGCTGGTACGCCTGCAAGTTAAAGTAGCCCGGGCGCGTGACGTCCGGCGTTCCCAGTGTGTAGTGCGATGCGTTGGCCGCTTCGCGATCGGGCGGAATTGCGCGAACGCCAAGGGGAGTTCGCGGCAGCAGCTTGAATAGTCGCGGCAATTCCGGCTCCATCAGCATGGCGATGTTGCGACAGTAAACCAGCATTTCTTCTTTGCTTTGGAAATGCTGCGCCGGGTCAGCCGCCAATTTCGCCTCGAATTCCGAGAGGCTGCCGGAGAACCCTGTTTCGTGCGCGATGGCCTGCATCGCCGCCTCAATGCGCGCGACCTCTTTCAACCCGAGCTCGTGGATCTCCGCCGGCGTCATGCGCGTGGTGGTCATGGTCCGCACTTGGTAGGCGTAAATGCGATCGCCGCCCGGCACCGTGTTCACTCCGGTGGCGGCTCGCACTTTCTGCGCGTAGGTCTCGGTCATGTAGGCCAGCAGCTTACGCCACGCCGGCAGAAAGCTGCGCTCAAACGCCGCGGCCGCTTGCTTCTGCAACCTCTCCTGTTCGTCCTTCGAGATCGACGTGGGAAAACGCCGAAATGCTCCGAGGAGCGGAGAGTTATCGGGCGTCTGCTGAACCTGCGCGGAAAGCTGTTGGATAACGAGGTCGGCCACGACCTTTGGCTGCGCGAGCCCCGTTTCCGTAGCGGATTCGAATAGCGCAATCGTCTGGTCTATATAAAGCGGCACGGCATTGATGCGCGCAATGATGTTCTCGTAATCCTTCACCGTTCGCGCAGGCATCAGGTCAATGATTTGAAAAACCCAGTTATGCGCGCCATGCAACTGCGATACTCGCAGCAGACCATCGAGTCCGAGGCGCTGTGTTTCCAGTTCTCTCTCGAGACCGAAGCGCAGAACCTCGGCGCTGATGCGGTCACGCTCCGGCAGGCCGTCGAGGGGCAGTGCCTTCAGCCGTGCCAAATAAGTTTCGTCCAGATGGGCGCACTGTTCCCGCCCAGCGGCAGACCAGTCGCTCCATTGGTCGTCGTAATCGGTGCGGCCGAACTGGGTCGCGTCGCCGGGATGAAGCCGCAGATAATCCTCGAAAAACTCCGCAAACAATTTCCGCGCCGGAGAGGAATCCGTCTGCCCACACATCAGCAGCGGAACGAGGAAAGCAAGTAAAATGCGCTTCATGATGGACTACCCCCTACTGGCTCCATCCAGCTTGTGATATCCGCTGCCAAAATAAACCAGCGGCCTGCCGTCCTGATGTTCGGCATGGAGCACCTCGCCAATCAGAATGGCGTGATCGCCCGCGTCCATGAGCCTGTGCATGCCGCATTCGAAGGCAGCCAGTACTCCAGGAATCACCGGTACGCCATGCTGGCCGGCATTCCACGCCACCCCGTTGAACCTGCCCTCACCCCGCCTGGCGAAACGCGTGGAAAGGTCGTGCTGCTCTTCACTCAAAATGTTGATCCCGAAGTGTTCGCACCGCCGCAGTTGTTCCATGAGCGTGGCGCGATGATCCACGCAAACCAGCACCAGCGGCGGATCGAGCGAAACCGACGTAAAGGAACTGGCCGTCATGCCGTGCGGCACGCCTTCGGCATCGAGAACAGTCAGAATTGTGACCCCAGTTGGAAACCGCGCGCAGGTGCGGCAGAAGTGGTCCTTCGCGACGCGCGCGGGAGGCCGCCGCGCGGGCTTGCTTGACATGTCGATAAGCCTAATCTTATCATGATGTTGTCCGTTGCGCGGGAGGATGATTTGATTAAGCTCGACATTATCAACGAAGTCGTGAACAAGACCGGCATTACCAAAACCAAGGCGGAAATGGCGGTCGAAACGGTTTTTGAAACCATGAAGAAGGCGCTGGAGCATGGCGACCGCATCGAGTTGCGTGGCTTCGGCGTGTTCAACGTCAAACCTCGCAAGACGGGCATCGGCCGGAATCCGCGAACGGGCGCGGAAGTTTCCATTCCTCCCGGCAAGGCCGTCCGTTTCAAACCCGGCAAGGAGCTGCAGACGCTGCAGTAGAACGTCGGATCATTCGTGTCTCCGCAGGATTTTTCAGCGGCTTGCTATCCCCCTGCCCCGGTCAACGGCGCGCACTCCCAGATCGTCTCTCAGGCACGGCGCCGGCCGCGTTACTGGCTGCATGCGCTGATGTTTTTCCTGACGCTGGCCTCCACGACAATCGTCGGCGCGCGCATGCAATACAATTTCGCGCACAACCTGCCCTCGTTCGATCTGGAGCGTGATCTCGAAACGTTTCTGACTTTTTGGCGCAACCCTGCATTTCTCTTAGGGGGCCTGCCGTTCGCGCTTACCCTGCTGACCATTCTCCTGGCGCACGAATTCGGCCATTACCTCGCATGCATGTACTACCACGTGGATGCCAGCCTGCCCTATTTTCTGCCCGCCCCGACATTCACCGGCACGCTCGGAGCTTTCATTCGCATCCGGGAACCGATCTTCAGCAAGCGCGTGCTATTCGACGTAGGGGTGGCGGGGCCGCTGGCCGGATTTGTTTTCCTGCTGCCGGCGTTAGCCATTGGCCTCGCGTACTCGAAAGTGATTCCCGGCATCGCGCATCAGGGTGGCATGATCTTCGGTACGCCGGCATTGCTCTGGCTCGTCGAACGCGCCATTTTTCCGCATGTCGGGACGGCCGACATCTACTTGCATCCGGTGGCGCGGGCGGCGTGGATCGGTATTCTCGCCACGGCCCTCAACCTCCTGCCCATCGGCCAGCTTGACGGCGGCCACATTCTCTATTCGATCGTCGGCGACCGTCACAAGCTGCTTTCCCGCATCTTCACCGCCGTGCTGATTCCCGTCGGCGTGTGTGGGCTGTTCTACCCGATGTTTTTCTGGCCGGGCTGGTTGCTCTGGGCCGTGTTACTGCTGATCTTCGGCATGCGCCATCCCGCCATCTACGATCCCTCGGAGCTCGGCCCGCGCCGTCGCAAGCTGGCCGCCCTGGCCCTGGCGATTTTTCTGCTGAGCTTCACCCTCGCTCCCATCGCCTACACCGGCGGTTTCTGAGCCGCCTATGAAGATCACCGCGACCATCATCACGCTGAACGAGGAGCGCAAAATCGCGAGGTCCATCGAAAGCCTGCGATGCTGCGACGAGATTGTGGTGGTGGATTCGGGCTCGAACGACCGCACGGTGGAGCTGGCCTCGAACCTTGGCGCGCGGGTCGTGGAGAGCCCCTGGCACGGCTACGCGACGCAGAAGAACTATGCCGCCGACCAGGCCACATACGATTGGATCTTGTCCTTGGACGCCGACGAAGCCTTGAGCGAGTCGCTCGAAGGCGAGATCTGGACGCTCAAGAAGAAAGGCCCGAGTTACGACGCCTACACCGTGCCGCGCCTCGCGCAATACATGGGGCGCTGGATCCTGCACTCCGGCTGGTATCCCGACCGCAAAGTGCGCCTCTACCATCGCGCCAAAGCTAAGTGGGTAGGCGATTTCGTGCACGAGAGCGTCGAAGTAAGCGGCCGCGTGGGGCATCTGGACGCGAACCTGCTGCACTACACCTGCGACTCACTCTCCGAGCACCTCAAGACCATGGACCGCTACACCACCCTCGCCGCCGAGGAGTTGGTGTTCCGCAAGCAAGAAATCTACCTGCGCAATATGATTCTCGATCCTGCCTGGACCTTCACCAAGACATACTTCTTCCAGCGCGGCTTTCAGGACGGCCTCGAAGGCCTCACCATCGCATACATGGCCGCACTCTACACGTTCTTGAAGTACGCCAAAGCCCGCAATATGAGCTCAATGTAGGGGCCACGCACGCGTGGCCCGCGATCATGCGGATTCTTCATATTGATTCCGGAACCGAAATGCGCGGCGGGCAGTGGCAGGTGTTGCGCCTGGTCGAAGGTTTGCGGGCACGCGGCCATGAGAGTGTGCTGCTCGCGCGCGATGGCGCGCCGCTATTCAAAGAAGCCCAAAGACGCGGGATCGAGGTGCACGCCGTGAATTTGTTGTCCGTGCGCCGATCGAGCCGCGGGGCCGACGTTACCCACGCGCACGATGCGCGATCGCACACCACCGCCGTTATGGTCGCGCCCGTTCGTCTCGTGGTTTCGCGCCGCGTGGCGTTTGCCGTTCAGCGCAATCTCGTTTCGCACTGGAAATACACGCGCGCCGCACATTACATCGCCGTCTCTGACTTCGTAAGGAAGACCTTGCTCGCCGCCGGGATCGCGCCATCGCGAATCAGCATAGTGTATGATGGCGTGCCGATGCTGCCCGTTTCGCAGGGTTCGGAGATCGTGGTGCCCGAAAGCCAGGACCCGCGCAAAGGCATGCGTCTGGCACTCGCGGGCATGAAACAGGCGGGCCTGAGTCCGCTCATCTCGCACGATCTCGAGAAGGACCTCGCGCGCGCCGGAATGTTCGTCTACATCACAGAATCCGAAGGACTCGGCTCGGCGGTCCTTCTGGCCATGGCCGCCGGCGTACCCGTCATCGCCAGCAATGTTGGCGGCATCCCCGAGATCGTCGAGAACGAGCGCACGGGCTTACTGATCGAGAATTCGCCCGAAGCCATTGCCTCTGCCGTGCGCCGCCTCCATGACGACCGCGCGCTCGCGCAATCTCTGGCCGCTGAGGCGCGCCGCACGGTCGAGCAGCGATTCTCTATCGAGCGCATGGTCACGGACACCATAGCCGTCTACGAGGCGCTCGCGTGATCGCCTTTTCCTTGATTGCGTTTCTATACGGTTTGGTCATCGGCAGCTTTTTGAACGTTTGCATCTATCGCTTGCCACGCGATCTTTCCGTTATCAAGCCGCGCTCGTTCTGTCCGGGATGCCAGAAGCAGATTGCGTGGTACGACAACATCCCTGTGTTGAGCTTTTTTCTCCTGGGCCGTAAATGCCGGTATTGCGGGACCCCCATTTCCTTCCGCTACGCGCTCGTCGAACTTCTCACCGGGCTGCTGTTCTTTTTGATTGTCCTTGCGCTCGGGCCGACGGCCGTGGCCTTCAAGTTGTGCGTCCTCTGCGCACTGCTGGTCGGCCTGACGTTTACGGATCTCGACTCACTCATTCTTCCGGATGAGCTCACTCTCGGTGGAACCGTGGTTGGTCTCCTCTTCGCCTGGTTTGTGCCGGTGGATGATATGGTGGCTCGCCTGGCGCTTTCGATCGCCGGGTTTCATCCCAGCCCGCACTGGGCGTCGCTCGCGGAATCTTTGGCGGGCGCCGTGTTGCCTGCCGGTTTCCTCGGCCTCGGCGGCTGGGTGTTCGAGAAAATCCGCCACAAAGAAGGCCTTGGGTTGGGCGACGTGAAAATGATGGCCATGGTAGGGGCGTTCTTGGGTCTGCGCGCAGCGCTGCTGACGTTGGTTGTCGGATCGATTGCGGGCTCCGTCGTCGGATTGATTTACATCTACGCGACCAAGAAGGACGCATCCACCTACGAGCTGCCTTTCGGTGCGTTTCTCGGGTTCGCCGGAATCCTCGTCGCGCTCACCGGCGCGCCCGTCATTCACTGGTACTGGGGCCTGCTGTAGGAGTAAAATCCCCCCACACGTCTACGAGAATCGAGTGAATCGCGAGAACCTTGGCTAAGAGTTGGTGGAGCCCTCGGTCTTGTGAGAGCCTAGCTCGCCCTCGGCCATGTCCAACAGTTCACGCACGCGCCGCGCCAGAGCCAGCGGGGTGAATGGCTTTTGCAGAAATGCTTCGCCCTCCACCAGATTGCCTCTGCTCAAGATGGAGTTTTCCGTGTAACCGGAGACGAAAAGCACGCGGATTTTGGGGCGCAGAGCCTGCAGCCGCTCGGCCAGTTGCCGGCCACCCATCTGTGGCATGACGACGTCGGAGATCACCAGGTGGATTCGTCCTGGGTGGCCCTGGACGATTTCCAGAGCTTCCGTTCCACTAGCCGCCACCAGCAGCTGGTAACCCTGTTTCTCCAAAGTGCGGCGCACCAGTCTTCGGACCGCCTCGTCGTCCTCCACCAGCAGAATCGTTTCCGTGCCCGACAACACCTGCGACCGCAAGCTCTCCAAGGTGTCTTCCACGGGCTCTTCCGTCACAACGGGAAAATAAATCTTCACGCAAGTTCCGTGCCCCGGTTCGCTGTAGACCACAATCTCGCAGTTGCTCTGCTTGACGATTCCGTAAACCGTGGAAAGGCCCAATCCCGTGCCTTGGCCCTGGGACTTGGTAGTGAAAAAGGGCTCGAATAGACGGGAGCGTGTCTGCTCATCCATCCCAATTCCGGTGTCGGTGACGGCCAGCATGACGTAATGCCCGGGCCGAATCGTGGCGTTCGCGCCGCCGTACGCTTCTCCAAGTTCTACATTCTGGGTTTCGAGAATGAGCGTGCCGCCGTTCGGCATGGCATCGCGTGAATTCACCGCGAGATTGAGGATGACTTGATGCAGTTGGCCGGCGTCGGCATGGATTTTTGCCAGGTGCGGGCCGACCACGATGCGCAGCTCGATGTGTTCTCCAATGAGGCGGCGCAGCATGACCGCGGTCGCCGTCACCACCGTGTTCAAATCCAGCACCTTGGGCCGCACCACCTGGCGGCGGCTGAAGGTGAGGAGTTGGTGTGTTAACTCGGCCGCGCGCTCCCCGGCCTTCATGATCTGCTCGACGGAGTTGCGGTTGTCGTCACCCTCGGGCAGGTTGCCCAGCACCATCTGGCTGTAGCCGTTGATGATGGTCAACAGGTTGTTAAAATCGTGCGCGATGCCCCCCGCCAACATCCCCACGGCTTCCATCTTCTGCGCTTGGCGGAGTTGCTCTTCCAGATGGTGGCGCCGAGTGGCATCCTGCGGCACCACCAGCATGGCCTTTTTTCCGCCGTATTGAATGCGGTGCATCAGCATGTCCACTTCAATCGATTTCCCGTTCTTGAGGACGTGCCGGATATCGAAGAAATCTGGCGCGGCTCGTTCGTCGCGGCGCAGCGTTTCATCGAAATGCATGCGATCTTCAGACGAGATCAGGCTCGTGAGCCGCATCCGGCGCAACTCCTCGCCACTGTAACCGTATTTCTCGGCTGCCGCGCGGTTGGCGTCCAGAATAGCCAGCGTCTCTCCGTCGATCACCAGCATTGCCTCGGTAGTGTCCTCGGCGAGCAGCCGCCCAATGCCCCCGCTCGCGGCATGCTGGCGCTTCGGGCGGACTCCCATCAGTTCGTCACCATATGGCGAATCTTGCAAGTCTGTGGCACCGTACGGTCACCTACAGTCATGCTACAGTCCCGCATGGATTGCCTGCGTCATTGTGACTCACGTCTACTCCGCCCAAGTGTTACCGATCTGGTAGCTCACCCGGAATCGCCGCTAGGAGAGCCCGCGGTTCGCCGTCGCGCGACCGTGTGGCCAAGCTCCTGGGCGCCTCAGAATGCCTGGAAATCCGCTGTGTCACCGTTCCTTCCGGGGGGAAGATGGTTTACACAAACTTAACATAGCACTCTATTCTTGCAATAGGCTTCAGAACAAGAAATGTAACGAAAGTTCCAAAAACGAGCTGAGAAGCCCATAAGCTGGCTGAATTCATGGTGTTATCGGCGCGATTCGCCGGATGCCGGAAGTAGCCGTTCAACCGGCGGGGATCACCACACAGCTAAGAAAAGAGGCTGCTTAATTCATTCCATTAGTACCGGCAGGTAGGCTGGACTATACTCGTTGGAAAGCCACGAATACTGTAGGCGTACGCATTCACGGGAACCTCTGTGAACACTTGTAAGCATAAGATAAGAGAGAGAATATGCACAAGCCGATCAAATACGCGGAAAAAGTAGTGACAGTTGCGGCTGGGGCCGCGTGGACAGTTTTCGATAAACTGAACCAGATCAAGCAGAATCCATCATTCACCCCCAAATGGTCGGAAAAGCCTCTGCTGAAGTCTTACGAGAAGACCAAGCCTCCTCTCGGTTGGCCGCGCGAGACCGATTCGCTGTGTCCGAAGTGTATCCCCGAGATTCGCAAGGAGATCCTCGACGGCAAGCGTGACTACACGATTCTGCTGAAGGAAAAAGTCGGCGAAATCAAAGCCAAGGTCATCGAGCGCGACGGCAAGATCCTGATGGTAAAGGACTGCCCGGTGCACGGCCACTTCGAGGACGTGATGGCCATCGACACGGCGTTCTTCAAGCACCTGGAGGAAGTTTTTCCGGGCCGTGATATTCGCGCGCACGCCGACGAGAAACTGCACAACCATGGATCGAGCACGATCAAGCACGGGCGCGGTTCGGTTCTGACCATCGACCTCACGAACCGCTGCAACATGATGTGCGATCCCTGCTTCATGGACGCCAACCAGGTCGGGTTTGTGCACGAGTTGAGCTGGGAAGAAATCAAGACCATGCTCGACAATGCCATTTCGATCAAGCCGCGACGGCAGATGTCGGTGCAATTCTCGGGCGGCGAGCCGACGCTATCGCCTTATTTCCTGGATGCGATAAAGTACTCACGGCACGTGGGTTACAACAGCGTGCAGGCGGCGACCAACGGTATCGAGTTCGCGAAGAGCTCCGAGTTTGCAAAGAAAGCGGGCGAAGCCGGCTTACGCTATGCCTACCTGCAATTCGACGGCATCGGCAACGCGGCCAATTCGCACCGCGCGGTGGGGAATCTTTTCGATGTCAAATTGCAGGCCATCGAAAATCTGCATAATGCGGGCGTCGAGATCGTTCCGGTAACCACGATCCTGAACGGAATCAACAACGAGCAGGTGGGTCGTATCGTCGAATTCGCACTCGACAATCCAAAGAAGATCTCCTTCTGCTCGTTCCAGCCGGTATCCTTCACGGGCCGCGATGAGGCCATCAGCGACGATCGCCGGCACGCACAGCGCTACACGCTTTCCCACCTGGCGCACGATCTCAAGAACCAGATGGGAATTGGCGAACCGGAGAGGGATTGGTTCCCCATCTCCTTCATGAGCACGTTCTCCGACTGGGCCGACCTGGTGCATGGCCCGCAGCACGAGTGGGGGCAATTAAGCTGCGGCTGCCATCCGAACTGCGGTGTGGGCTTGGCGATCATGGTCGACAAGGAAACCAAGGAACGGGCGCCGGTGACGTCGTTCCTCAACGCCGAGCGGCTGGCAAAAGATGTGGCGCGTGTCAATGACGCGGCGCGCGGCAAGTTCCTCTCGGTAGTGGGCGTGGCGCTGTCTCTCTTGCGGAATTACGATCCGTTCAAATCGCCCAGACACTTCAAACTGACGGATCTGCTTACGAAGTTCGACAAGTGTTTCGGCGCCACCGGCCGTAACTACGGCAAGGTTTCCGGCGATCGCACGATGGCGGACATTCAGAAACGGCGCGGGGACCGGTGGAATTTCCTGTTCGTCGCCGGCATGTGGTTCCAGGACCTGTTCAACTACGATTTCCGGCGCACAGAGCAGTGCATCATTCCCTACGCGACGCAGGAAGGCGAGATCTCGTTCTGCGCGTACAACACCGGTGTGGGCTGGCGCAACATCGTGGAGAAGATGCACATGACCGCCACGCTCACCAAGTGGTATGAAGAGCGCGGGCGGCATGAGATTTTTGCGGGTAATCACGATGTACCGCTTCCCGAGGTACAGCATCACCTGGTGCTGAATCAGGAAGCCGTGGCTGCGGGCATTCAACACGATCTGGACAAACTGGGAATCGCCAAGACGGCGCGCGAAGAGAAGATCCGCGAACGGAACGAGAAACTGCGCAAAGAAGCCGAGAACGATGCGCGCATGATGAAGCTGTATCGGGAAGTAGTGCTGAAAGAAAAGGTGGATGCCGGGTTCGTGCCACTGAACGGTATCGCCGGCCTGAAGCCTGCCGCGCCCGCCAAGAAGGCCGAGGATCGGGAGGAAGTCGGGTCGTTCGGAGATTAACAGTTACCGCAGCAGCGTTAACGAGCCGCCGGGAGGGATTTCCGGCGGCTTTTTTTATGCTGATCCGGCTATCATGGACGGAGTGCCCGGGGTTTACATCTCGTATCCGTTCTGCGCCCAGAAGTGTACCTACTGTAACTTCGCTTCCGGCGTTTTTCCGCGCGAGATGGAGCCGCGATATATTGCCGCACTGCGCACGGAGATGGAGCGGCACGAGTGGCAGTGGCGGCCGGAAACAGTGTACCTCGGTGGCGGCACGCCGAGTTTGATCGATGCACAGGCGCTCAGAGGCGTGCTGGCTGCGATCCCTGGAGCGCCGTGGAGCGAGGCAACGATCGAAGCCGCGCCAGGCTCGCTGACTCCGGACGCGGTGCGCCTGTGGCGAGATTGTGGCATCAATCGCGTGAGCCTGGGGGTGCAGAGTTTCATCCAGAACGAAATCGCGCGCACAGGGCGCAAGCACACCGCGGAGATTGTCGCACGCGATGTCGAGCTGCTTCGCGAGAGCGGTATCGATAACATCAATATCGACCTGATTGCCGGGCTTTCCGGCCAGTCGATGGCTTCGTGGGATGAGTCACTCGACTGGATTGAGCGCCTGGCTACGCCGCACGTTTCGGTCTACATGTTTGAGATTGACGAGGACAGCCGTTTGGGAAACGAGATCCTGCTCAACGGCCAGCGCTACGGCGCACCGGCGGTTCCGTCCGAAGAGCTGACGGTGGAGTTGTATGAGACAGCCGTCGAGCGGCTCGCAGCGCTGGGCATTCCGCGCTACGAGATCTCGAATTTTGCTCGGCCCGGCTGGGAGTCAAAGCACAACTTGAAATACTGGCATCTGGAGCCTTACGTTGGATTCGGCGCCGATGCGCATTCGTTTGACGGCAAGCAGCGATGGCAGAATGCGGAGACGGTGGTGGAATACCTCGCACATGAGGGACCACTGACCGAGCCGGAGCCGGCGAATTTGGACGAAGAGAAATTCTTCGTCGGGCTGCGGCTGGCGGAAGGCGTGGCTCCGACCGCTGAAGAATGGCAGCGATATGAACAACCGCTCAGCCGGTTCTTACGCGAAGGATTGCTCGAGAAGCATGGCGGCGCGGTGCGGCTGACGGATCGGGGAGTTTTGCTATCCAACGAAGTGTTCCAGGAGTTTCTCGCGAAATGATGATCGATCTGCGCAGCGATACCGTGACCCGACCTACACCGGCGATGCGAAAGGCCATGGGCGAGGCTGAAGTGGGCGACGACGTTTACGGGGAAGATCCGACGGTCAATCGCCTGGAGGAACGGGCAGCCGCGATCATGGGTAAGGAGGCGGCGCTGTTCGTGCCCACCGGGACCATGGGCAACACAATCGCGGTCAAGGTTCATACACAGCACGGGCAGGAAGTGATTTGCGACGCGCGGGCGCATGTTCTGGATTACGAGTTGGCCATGATGGGCTGGTTTTCCGGGTGCATTGCGCGACCGATTCATACGGACGATGGCATCCTGCGATGGGCCGAGATTCGCGGCGAAATCCGGCTGCTCGATCCGCACTGGGCGCCGACAGGACTGATTGCAATTGAGAACACACACAACATGGCGGGCGGAATGGTGTACCCGCTGGAGGTGATCCGCCAAATTGCGGATGGCGCGCACGAGTTGGGATTAAAGGTCCACATGGATGGCGCGCGCGTGTTTAACGCGGCGGAAGCGCTGGGCGCCTCCGTTCGCGAGATCGTGGCGCCGGTAGATACTGTAATGTTTTGCCTTTCGAAAGCGCTGGGGGCGCCGGTGGGATCGATGCTGGCAGGGGCGCGCGAAGATATCGACCGCGGCCGGTTGTATCGCAAACGCCTGGGCGGCGGAATGCGGCAGGCAGGCGTTTTGGCGGCGGCAGGCCTTATCGCGCTTGAAGAGCATCCCAAGCTGCTGGCGCGCGACCATGCCAACGCCAGGTTTCTCGCTGAAGCGCTTGCGAGAATTCCGGGGATTGCGCTCGATCCCAAGAAAGTGCAGACCAACATCGTGATTTTCGACGCCAGCGGAACGGGCCTTTCGACCTCGGAATTCAGCGCACGCCTCAAAGCGCAGGGCGTGCTGATCGATGGAATCCGGGGGGAGAGGATGCGCCTGGTAACGCACTACGACGCTGGCCGGGCTGCGTGCGAAAGGGCGCTTGCGGCGATTGAGCAGGTGGCAGCGGGGGCGATGGCGGGGGCGCGATAGATCGTAGTTCAGGTGGCGCTTTAACGAAGATAGGAAGGCCCCAATGTTTACGCACAACGCAAAGTCCGTAGCCTGGCCGATGATCTGCGGACGGATCGATGTCCGGGCGAGTGATTTGCAAAGGCTCGGCCTTTCGGTGCCTTTGCTCCCCTGGTCTGCGAGTGTCTTCGATGACGTAGTCGCTTGGTTCCTCGAATGCGCCAAGTCAACCAGCATTTAGCGCGCTGGTAGGCGCTAAGCTAATGAAAATCATGCGATATCTTCGTGGCCACGCGCGCCGACAAGCCTTCTATGCGCCCTGCCTTCACTGAAATGACGTTATCTAGATTTTGCAAAGTGCCGTCGATCAGCAGGAACGAAGAGCCGAGCAGCGCAAATTTGTAGCGGTCGAACATGGCAGGCGTGACGATCACGTTGATCACGCCGGTCTCGTCTTCCATGCTGAGAAACACGAAACCTTTCGCCGTACCGGGCCGCTGGCGCACGATGACGCATCCGGCTACGCGCACGAAATTCCCGTCGCGCATGTGCGGCAGCTTGTGGGCGGGCGTGACACCCAGTGTATTCATCTCCTCGCGCCGGTACGCCATGGGATGCCGGCCGATGGTGAACCCTGTGCCAGAAAAATCGGCATTCAGCCGCTCCTCGTGAGTCATCTGCGCGAGCGGCGAAGCACGATCGGGCTCGGGCAGCGCATCCAATAAAGGTCCGGCAGGCTGCGCGGCATGTCCCGCCTGCCATAACGCATCACGCCGATGCGCCGCCTCCAGTGGATTCAACGCGCCGACATCCGCCAGCTTGTTGAGTTCGTCCTTGCGCAGCTCCGGCACACGCCGCGCCAGATCACCAATATCACGAAACGCCGCCCGCATGCGCTCCCGAACGACAGCCTGGCCCGCCTCCGCTCGCAGCCCTTTTACGTACATCAGTCCCAGGCGAAGGGCCAAAGACCGGGATTTAGGATCTAGGATTTGGGATTTAGTTGATGGATGGGATCTGGCCGACAGGCGATCTGCTTTAGCCAAATCCCAAATCCCAAATCCCAAATCCCTGGCACCTAACACCTGGCACCTGGCACTTTCTTCCTCCACCGTGCACTCCCACATCGATTTCGTCACATCGATCGGCAGCACACGCAGTCCGTGCCGGCGCGCGTCGTTGAGCAGAATCGCTGGGGCGTAAAATCCCATGGGCTGATTGTTCAACATCGCCGCCATGAAGGCCGCCAGATAATGACATTTCAGGTACGCGCTGGCATAGGCGAGCAGCGCAAAACTCGCCGCATGCGATTCGGGAAATCCGTAGAGTGCGAACGACGTGATGGAGCGGATGATGCGTTCCTGCGCGTCCGCCTTGATTCCCTTGCGCTCCATGCCGGCTCGCAGTTTGAGTTCAATTTCCTTCATGCGCTTTTCCGAGCGCTTGAATCCCATGGCGCGCCGCAGTTCTTCCGCTTCGCCGCCCGTGAATCCGGCCACAATCATGGCCATGCGCAGCAGTTGTTCCTGAAATAGCGGAATGCCGAGCGTGCGCTTGAGCACGGGCTCGAGCGATGGGTCGAGATAATCCACCGCTTCACGCCCCATGCGCCGCTCGAGATACGGATTCACCATTTCACCGACGATCGGCCCCGGCCGGATAATTGCGACTTCTACCACGATGTCGTAAAAATTCTTCGGGCTGAGGCGAGGCAGGCACGACATCTGCGCGCGGCTCTCCACCTGGAACATGCCCACTGTGTCGGCGTGCTGCAACGCGCGGTAGACCGCTGGATCATCGGCCGGCAGGTGCGCGAGATCGACCTCCTCGCCGTAATGCTCGCGAATCAGGTTGAGTGAATCCTTGATCACCGCCATCATGCCGAGGCCCAGCAGATCGACTTTGATGATGCCCATGTCGGCGCAATCGTCTTTATCCCACTGCACGACGACGCGGCCGGGCATGGTGGCGGGCTCGAGCGGCACTACGGAATCGAGTTGTCCTTGGCAGATCACCATGCCGCCCGAATGCTGGCCAAGATGCCGCGGCAGATCCTGAACTGCGAGGTAAAGCTCGAAAAATTTGCGAATGCGCGCGTTCGCAAGATCCAGACCAGCGTCACGAAACTGGTGCTCAGGCGTGTCTTTCGGATCTTTCCATTCCCAACCCCTAACGAGGCTGGAAAGCCGGTCGAGCGTCGCGACCTCGAATCCCAGCGCCTTGCCCACCTCGCGCGCCGCCGAACGGCCGCGATAGGTGATGACATTGGCGGTCATGGCCGCGCCCAGCTTGCCGTAGCTCTCGTAAACATACTGGATGACGCGCTCGCGCTCGTCGCCTGAGGGCAGGTCGATATCGATGTCCGGCCATTCGCCGCGTTCTTCGGAAAGAAATCGCTCGAATAGCAGCTCCATGCGCACGGGATCCACCGCCGTAATGCCAAGCGAATAACAAACCGCGCTATTGGCCGCCGATCCACGTCCCTGCGCCAGTATTCCGTTTTTCCGGCAGAACTCGACAATGTCCCAGACGATGAGGAAATAGCCGGGGAGCTTCAGTTTTTCGATCATCGCCAGCTCGCGCTCGATTTGCCGCTGCGCTTTTTCGTGATAGGGGACGTAACGCCGGCGTGCGCCTTCATCCGTCCGCTGGCTCAGAAACGACATCATGGTTTCACCCGGTGGAACCGGATAGCGGGGAAATTCGTAGCCCAAGTCGGTGAGCGTGAACTGCAAACGCGCGGAAATCTCCAGTGTGTTGGCGATGGCGTCGGGAAGATCGGCAAACAGGCGCGCCATCTCCGCGGGGGATTTCAGATGCCGTTCGTTATTCATTTCGAGCAGCCTGCCCGCTGCGGCAAGCTGCACATGATTCCGGATGCAAGTGAGCGCATCCAGCGCCTCGCGCTGCGCCGGCGTAGCATGCCGGACGCCATTGGTAGCCACGATCGGCACGCGCAGCCGGCGCGCTGCAGCAATCTGCGCCTGATTGCGCGCCTCCTCTTCACGATTCATATGGCGCTGGACCTCAGCGAAGACGTTGGCGCTGCCGAAAATGTCCACGATACGCTGAAGCTGCTCGAAAGCGGATTTGGGATCGACACAGGATTTGGGGTTTGGGATTTGGGATTTAGTTGATGGATTAGATCTGTCTGATAGGCGATCTGCTTTAGCCAAATCCCAAATCCCAAACCCCAAATCCTGTGTCGCCGGTGCGAGACAAATAACTCCCTTCGCACACTCCGCCAGTTCCCCGGGCGTCGCCGCTCCCTCACCCTTCTTTGCCCGCAGCTTCATGCGCGTCACGAGCCGGCAAAGATTTTGATATCCGGTGCGATTTTCCACCAGCAGCGGATATTGAAAACCATCCGTACAAGTGATCTCCGCCCCGATATGGGCGCGAATGCCGGATTTCTTCGCCGCCAGGTGAAACCGCGGCGAGCTGTAGAAACCATCCCGATCCACCAGCGCCATCGCGGGGTAATTGAGGTTCGCAGCCGTCTGCGCCAGCTCTTCCGGCAGCGATGCGCCTTGCAAAAAACTGAAAGCCGATCGTGCGTGCAGCTCGATGTAGGCTTCAGTCATAGCTGCCCTCGATGAACCAGCGGCCGGTTTGCGCGTCGCAGTAGATGCGGTAGAGCGCGCCATCCGTCAACTCGATATCCCACTCGTCGCGCGCCCAGGGACTTGGAGTCCACCAGTCGCCGGAGGTGCGCCAGGGTCCTGCCTGCTGCACAATCTTGCCGCGAATGCCCGGCGCGGAGAGAAAATCCGCCTGCACTTTGGCTGCGATGGGCGGTCGAAACACGCGAAACGCAAGCTGTGTAGGACAGGCATTCCTGCCTGTCCCTATTTCCCTCATCCCGAACGGCCGCATGCGAAATGCTCCCGGCCGGTGCGTATCCACCAGCTCCGGCGACCCGACATTCTGCTCCCCAACTACCCCCGCAATGCGCGCCAGCGTCAGTTCGAGCTTCTCCGGCTCAGGCGCAAGCGGAATAAACAGCCCGTTCTGCGTGGTGCGCGGTTTGGCAGGCTCGGCGGCGATCGTGACCCTCACCACAGGCGCGGCCGGCGAGTGCTTCTCCAAATCCAGCTCAATCAGCTTTAAAAACACGCGCGGGCTGTGCATGGGCACAGGCAGCCGGATCGAGCGCTCATGCTCACCCGCATTTTCGAGCTGTAATCGCACGCGCAATCCGATGGCGGCCAGCGCACGATCTTCGAGCCGACGGCAGACATCACCCAGAAGTCTGGCCAGAACAAACAGTAGCGGCTCGAGCAGCTCCACGGGATACTCCAGCTCCATTTCTTCCTCGAAGCGCTGCGGAGCTTCCACGGGAACCAGCGGCCGTTCGTGCTCTCCGCGCGCGAGCTGCTGCAAGCGCACGCCTTCTTCGCCTAAGCGAGCCGCCACGCCCAAGTCCGGCAGCACCGCCAGATCGCGAAACGTGCGCACACCCCAGCGTGCCAGCGTTTCCGAGATTTCTTCAGAGGGCGAGAGCAGCGCGACCGGCAGGCTTGCCAGAAATTTGGCTTCATCGCCTTGCGGGACAATGCTCGTCCCGGAAAATCCGCGCGCCGCATGGAACGCCGCATCCGGATTGGCTGCTACTGCTACATTCATGGGGATTCCCGCGCGCCGCGCGATGGCATTTGCAATATCATGAACCGAGCCGAACAGATGCTCGAGGCCGTCGATATCCAGCGTCACCGTATCGGCGTCCGTTTGCTCCACAAGCGGTGAGAAATTCTGGGCGCAGGCAATCAGCCGCTCGGCTTCTCCAGAAGCATGAATGCATGCGAACACAACTCACCTCAGTGCGAATACTTCCATAACCGCGCATGCCGGCCGTAATGGCTTGCGGCGCTCTGCCGCGAACTCGACCCCACGCAAAAGCTGGGAGCATCCCGGCGCGCCCGACCATCGCACCCGGCTGCGCGCGCATTCCACAGCAAGTTGTGCGCAGGCACGGGCATTGGGCGCACGCTCGACCACCACTAGCGCCGTCGGCGTGTTCTCCACAGCACGCCGTAGCCTGTACCATGACGCGAGCGAGATGCGGCGTGCGGTCGCCGGTGCGATGTCACCCAAATCCATCGCCACCAGCCCGAACCCGCCTGCCTGCAACAGTAAATCCGTCGCCTTGAGCGCATGCTCGGCATTGCCTCCGCAGCGAATCCACAGCAGCCGCCCCAGCGCCACGCCCGCCGCCGCAGCCGACGTGGGATCGAACGTATCGCTCGCATCCACCAGGGCGCAAAATTCTTCTCGTGCCGTAGCCTCCGAAATCAAAGAGAATAAAAGGCTTGTACGGCCTGATGAAGCCGGTCCGAAAATATCGGTCACACTTCCACGGGGAATGCCATCGAATATTGCATTGAAACTTGCGATGCCTGATGGCAGCAGGTCGGGCGCAGGCCGCTTTTGCAGCTTAAAATTAATAGTTTGAAGGAGGGCTGTAGCCATGTCGGCTTCCCGGATATTCGCCTTTTATTCGCCGTACTCTAATTTTACAGATCACCAGCCGGATGTCAATAACAGGCTGTAGACGATGGCCGAACCCTCGAAACTCGCCACCACTCTCCGTGCGTTGCGCCATCGAAACTTCCGGCTGTTCTTTGCCGGCCAGCTCATCTCGCTTATTGGCACCTGGATGCAGAATGTGGCGCAATCGTGGCTGGTTTACCGGCTCACCGGCTCCTCGGCGCTGCTCGGGATGGTTGGGTTCGCCGGGCAGATCCCGGTTTTTCTGATCTCGCCTTTGGGCGGGCTTATCGCCGACCGGCATAGCCGCCACCGAACCGTGATCGCTACCCAGACCGCGGCCATGATCCTGGCCTTCATTTTCTCCGCGCTTACGTTACTGGGCCGTATTCAGGTGTGGCACATCTTCGTATTGGCGGCGCTACTCGGTATTGTGAACGCATTCGACATCCCCGCGCGCCAGTCGTTTCTGGTCGAAATGGTGGGCCGTGACGATCTGATCAACGCCATCGCGCTCAACTCTTCGATGTTTAATGGCGCTCGCATCATCGGCCCGGCGATCGCGGGAATCCTCGTTGCCGCGATTGGCGAAGGCTGGTGTTTCTTCGCTAACGGCGCGAGTTACATTGCCGTCATCATTGGATTGCTGATGATGACCATTCCGCCGGTAGCCACGCGCATCCACCGGGGATCTGCTGTGACCCATATCATCGAAGGCTTTCGCTTCGTGATGCACACGGGACCCATCCGCGCACTGCTTCTGTTACTGGGTCTCGTGAGTGTCACGAGCATGCCCTATGCGGTGCTGATGCCCATTTTTGCCGATCGCATCTTCCACTCCGGAGCGCGTGGTCTGGGGATTCTGATGGGCTTCTCCGGAATTGGCGCGCTCATGGGTGCGCTGACGCTGGCGGCGCGCCGTGAGGTGAAAGGCCTCGGCAGATGGGTGTCAGTTGCATGCGGTGTCTTCGGCGTGAGTCTCATCCTGTTCGCATTCTCGCGCTGGTTTTGGTTGGCCGCCGCCATGCTCATCCCGGTGGGCTTCGCGTTAATGACCCAGATGGGCGCATCCAATACGCTTATCCAGTCCATGACGCCCGACCGTTTGCGCGGCCGCGTCATGTCCGTTTACTCGATGATGTTCATGGGTATGGCGCCATTAGGCGCGCTGTTGGCTGGTGTGGTAGCGGAACATTTGGGCGCGCCCTTCACCGTCGGGGCCGGAGGCGTGGTGGCGGTCGCGGGTTCCATATGGTTTGGCCTGCGCTGGCCGGAGTTGCGGCCGGAAGCGCGGCAGTTAGTGCTGGCGCAGCAAATGGTGGCAGGTAACCCCGCCGATGAGGTTACCGCGCAGGGCGAGCCGGAGCCGGCATCTACTCCACCAGCGCGTTGAAAAACAGTTTGAATGTCTGGTAACTTTGACCGCGGTATTGCGGACGCATGCCGAACAGGATCACGCGACCGGCGCCCAGGCGCTCGTCAATGAGGGCCGCTCGGCCCGCCAGCAGCTTTGCCCCTAGCAGCCATCCCGACGCGAGAATCGGCCCATCCGGATATCGCGCGACTGCCGCACTGTCAACCTCCCACGCCGGGCTGTGCTCGCTCCAGATTGTGATTTCCCTCGGCAGGCCCAGCGCGAGCGGATGGTGCGTGTCGAGCACGACATTCAGCAGCGATCCCGGCGCATAGAATTCACGGTCCGAAACGCCCGCCAGCATACTCTTTGCCTTCACTCCCAGAACTTCGGTGGCATAAGCCGTTGAGCAGTTCAAGAAAATCAGCGTGCCACCTTGTGCCATAAACTCGCGCAGGGCATTTGCTCCAGCCTCGTCCAAGCCGCCCGTGAACTCTTCCGGCATGGCGCCCTTGGCGAACCCATTCTTCAAATCGCTGACCGGCTGATCGGGAAACATGATCACGTCAAAGCGGTTTCGCAGATGACCGGCTTGAATCTCGCGATTACCCACGCTCGCATACGCGAACTCGAATTGTTCCAGCAGCCATCGCGTCCAGCCTTCATCGTTGGCAGGAACAAAACTCTTGTACAACCCGATGCGTGGCCGGTGAACTTGCCTCCAGTCCGCTCCTTTTTGCGAAGCCGCGAAATCGCCTGTCACCGGGTCGCGCCACACCGCACCGCCCGATTTCCAGATGCGGTTGATGGTCAGCCAAGAGTCGGTGTCGGCCGCGGCGAAGCTTTCTGGGCGCGTGTCAGCCGCGAACTCTTCACGCGTGAGTTCTCCGCTATACGCCTTTTCGAGCGCTTCTACATCGACGCCCATGAGCAGCGGCAGAGTGTGCGCCGTCACGTCATACGGCCGCACCGGCGGGCCTCCCGGATATTGCCGCATGTCGGGATAGTGCTGCCGCTCGAGCAGCGCCTTCGCGTAACTGCTATACGGCTGCGCCATCGAGATGACATGGCTGCCATCCGCCACCCGCCCGATTTCCACCATGCCGGATGCCAGGGTCTCCAACAGTTTCCTCGTCGCGGCGGGATCGCGCTGTTTGGCCGGAATCAGAAACGCCGCCGGCTCCGTTCGCGCGATGGCTCTCTGCCCGACACGATAGAAGTTCCGCAGCAGATCCTCGCGATGAATCGCCGCCTGATACAAGCACGATTCGAACGCAATCAACTGGTAGTCGATGATGTCGCGCAGATGCCACGCGCCACCCTCCCACGGTTCGAGAAAGTTCCAGCTCCTTTCGCGTGCGTTGTAGCCCAGCGCGCTTTCGTCAAGCTGATCGCGGCGAATCGTCACCGGCGTAGCCAATTTCACGCTGGCCGATTCGGTCAGAATCCTCAACCCGCCGTGAAATGCCTGGTAATGGCGCGATGGCGTCCAGAAATCGTATGCCGCATGAATCGCCACGCCCTTTTTGCCGGCCGCCGTCAGGTCCGCCGCCATGGCAGTGCCGACCATGTTCATTTCCTGCGCCAGAATCGCGTCCACGTTCGGCTCGATCGGATCGAGCCACGGCGGTATGAAAATGCGCGATGTGTACTCGCCTTGCTGATGCACGTCGTAAACAATCTGCGGATGCCAGACATTGTGCAGCTTCGCCACGGTCAGCCGCGTTTCCGGCTGCGTGAACATGTACCAATCCCGATTGTTGTCGTGCCCGATGTAGTGGTGGTACAACTCAGGCGGAGAAGTCCCTTCATACGCCGTGCCCAACGTGCGGCGGTACCAGCGCGTGACCAGATCGACGCCATCCGGATTCAGGGACGGCACGAGCAGCAGAATCGTGTTGTGCAGAATGGCGCGAAACCGTGGCTTGTCCTCGGTGAGGAGCTGGTACGCAAACTCGACTGCAGTGTGCGTGGAAGCAACTTCGGTCGAATGAATCGAGCAGGTCAGCAGGACGACCGTCTTGCCTTCGGCGATGAGCGGTTCAGCTTCCGCTTCCGATGTGATGCGCGGATCGGCCAGCCGCCGTTGGATCTCCCGGTAGCGATCGAGATTGCGCAGCGTTTCCGGTTCGGCGATGGTCGCGGCGATGAAGGGCCTGTCTTCGACCGTCTTGCCCAGTTCTTCGACGCGAATCCGGTCGCTCGCGGCCGCCAGCGCCTGAAAATACGAAACGACTTTATCCCAATCGAGCAGCTCACGATCAACGCCAATCTCGTGCCCGAAATGACTTTTCGGAGTGGGTACCGCGGCATGCAAGCTGCACACCGCCAGCACCGCGGTTGTTATTCTTCTTCGTGTTTTGGACACGTGCGGTTCAACTCAATCCACAGGGCCCGGTAGTAGCGCAGAAAACGCTCGGGCTCCTGGCTCGGCGGGTCCACCTCGCACAGCGTGTAGCGCTCATAGCCCGAATCGCGCAGCAGCGTGAACAGCTCGCGCCACGGGTAGTTATTCGAGAGGTCGTTGATGTGCACGTTGCGGATCCATGGCTTCAGCAGTTGGAAGCTCGCCTTCACGCTGCCATTCACCACGTCAGTCGGGTTTGAATTCCAGCACACTCCCACGTTGTCGTGCTTGGTGGCTTTCATGATGGCGGCGGAAACCGGCGGATTCTGCGTGGTTGGCCCATGCACCTCCATCCAGATCTCGACGCCGTAGCGCCGCCCGTAATCGCCCAGTTCGCGCAGGCTGCCGGCGATATTCTGAACCGTGGTCTCCATCGACACACCGGCCGGCAGTCCGTTGGGCCGGACTTTCACGCCCCACGCGCCCGTATCGTGCGCCAGTTCCACCCATTGTTTGCCAATTTCCACCTGACGGCGCCGCACATCTGCGTCGGGCGATTCGAACTCGCACGTCGAGCCGTAGCTCAGCAGCCGCACTTTTGATCTTCGAAACCGCGCCGCGACCTCTGTCCGCTGTTCGCTCGTGAGCGAGGGTTCAACGCCGTGCTTGTGCCCCGTGCGCAACTCGACGGCATCGTACCCCGCCTCTTCAAGGTTGCGAATGATGGTTTCGAGATCCCAGTCTTTGAGAATGTTGTAGGTAACGCAGCCGAGCAGCATCGCCCCGATATTGTATTACGGCGACGCTTGACTCGATGGGTACCGGGCCACGATTGATGGTGGGGTATCAGTTACCCCACCGCCGCCACCACTTCATCAATCTCCTCCGGGCTCACATAGAAATGCGGCGACGTCCGCACCCATCCGCTCCGGTTCGCAGCCGTGATGCGCCTCTGATTCAGTTGGTGCACGATCGCCCCGCTCTCCACGCCGGGCTTACGGAAACTCACGATACCTGCGCCCGTTTGCGCCGTGCGCCGTCCCAGCACTTCGCACCCCTTCGCGGCAACACCCTCCGCAATCCGGTCCCCCAGCGCCTGTACCGCCGGTGTAATGCGCTCCACACCGACCTCCAGCACAAAGTCGATTGCCGCTTTCAGCCCGTAGCATCCGATCGTGTTCATCGTTCCGCACTCATAACGCCCGGCATCGGGCCGCAGCGTCATATCCCGCGTCGCGTAGTCCGCGTAGCGCGCCACGTTCGTGTATCCGAACTCCACCGGTGCCACGCGCTCGCGCATCTCCGCGTTGATATAAAGGATGGCGCATCCTTCCGGCCCGAAAAGCCACTTGTGTCCGTCCGCGGCCAGCGCATGAATGCCGCAGCGCCGCACATCCAACGGAAACGCGCCCAACCCTTGAATCGCATCCACGAAAAAGAAGCACCCGCGCCGCCGGCAGATTTCGCCCAGCGCTTCCAGATCCATGCGATAGCCGCTCAAATACTGGACGAAACTCACGGCCAGCAACCGCGCGCCCGCGCACGCCGCGTCGATTTTTTCCAGCGGATCGAAAACCGACAGCCACTCGACGCGCACGCCCTTCGCTTCCAGCCGCTTCCACGGATAGTAGTTCGCCGGAAATTCTTCCTCGAACGCGACGACCTTGTCGCCCGCGCGCCAGTCAAATCCCATGGCCACCGTCGCGATGCCTTCCGACGTATTTTTCATGAGCGCGATGTCCGTCGGCTCGCCGCCCACCAGTTTCGCCGCTCCGCGCCGCAGGCCATCGTACACGGCAAGCCACTGGTCATAGTGATGGCAGCCGAAATCGCGCGCGTCATCGGCAAACTGCTGCATCGCCTCTGCTGACTTTTTGCATAGTGGCGCGACGGCCGCATGATTCAAATAAATCAAGTTCTCGCGAACCGGGAACTGATCCTGATACTGCTCCCAGATCGGCACCGAAGTTGCGATTTCCGAACGGCTCATGGTTTCATGATCTCTTAACTGGCGCAGCCTACGCGCGCCACACAATTATGAAAACCTGCAACCACGCGTTGATTTTGCTCGGCGTCTTCTCCTTCACCTGCTCGAGCTCAGCGCAGACCACCGCGCCCGCCGCCCAGTATCCCGACTATCCGAGCGAGACGCCCTCCAAGTTCACCCCGCAGACCGACACCTTTGACTACGCGAGGCGCGAAGTCATGATCCCCATGCGCGACGGCGTCAAGCTGTTCACCGTCGTCATCGTGCCAAAAGGCGCCAGGAACGCACCCATCCTGCTCACACGCACACCCTATGACGCCAAGGAACTGACCAGCCATGCGCAAAGCTCCCACCTCGGCCCAATACTGCAAGGCTACGACAACGCCACCGACGTGATCGTGGAAGGCGGCTACATCCGCGCCGTACAGGACATCCGCGGTAAGCATGGCTCCGAAGGTGACTACATCATGAATCGCCCTCTGCACGGGCCGCAGAACCCGACGCCGGTGGATCACTCAACCGACACCTACGACACCGTCGACTGGCTGGTCAAAAATGTTCCTGAATCGAACGGCAAGGTCGGGATTCTCGGAATTTCCTACGACGGTTTTCTGCCCTTGATGGCGCTGGTCAATCCGCACCCCGCTCTCAAAGTTTCCGTGCCCATGAACCCGATGGTGGATGGCTGGATGGGCGACGACTGGTTCCACAACGGCGCATTCCGCCAGGAGGGGAGTCTCTCCTACATTTATGACCAGGAAGCCACGCGCAAATCGGAAGTCAAATGGTGGACCAGTTACCATGACGACTACGACCTGTACATGGGAGCCGGTTCCGCCGGCGCATTGGGCCAGCGCCGCGGCCTCGAACCGCTCGGCTTCTTTCGCAAGATCGCTGCGCACCCCAGCTACGACGCCTTCTGGCGCGATCAGGCAATGGATCGTGTGCTCGCCGCGCAGCCGCTGAAGATTCCCGTCATGCTGGTGCACAGCCTCTGGGACCAGGAGGATATTTACGGCGACATCGCCGTCTACAAAGCCATCAAACCCAAAGACACCGGGAATGACAAAGTGTTTCTCGTTTTGGGGCCGTGGTGTCACGGCGGCGAGATTGGCGATGGCAGTTCGCTCGGCGCCATCAAATTCGGCAGCGATACCGGCCGCTACTTCCGCCGCGAGATTTTGCGCCCGTTCCTCGATCAATATCTGAAAGACGGCGCACCCAAGGCCGACCTGCCGCCCGTCATGGCGTTTGAAACCGGAACGAATACCTGGCGTCGTCTGCCCGCCTGGCCCGCCGGTTGCGCGAGCGGCTGCTCCGTCAAGCCCACACCGCTCTATCTCACTGCGGGTCTCAAACTGGGCTTTAATGCGCCAAACAGCGATGACGCTGCATACGACGAATACATTTCTGACCCCGCCAAGCCCGCACCCTACCGTGCGCGCCCCATCGACAACAGCTCCTGGCGGCGATGGCTGGTGGACGATCAGCGCGAGGCTTCCGGCCGTCCCGATGTCGTCGCGTTCACCTCCGATGTCTTGACGGCGCCTGTGAAAATCAGCGGCCAGCCCATCGCCAATCTCGTCGCCTCCACCAGCGGCACCGATTCCGACTGGGTCGTCAAGGTAATCGATCTCTACCCCGACGAAGTATCCAGCGAGCCCGAGCTCGGCGGCTACCAACTCATGATCTCAGCCGACGTCTTCCGCGGCCGTTATCGCGAAAGCCTGGAGACAGCCAAGCCCATCACGCCCGATATTCCTCAGGTTTACCGCTGGGCGCTGCCTACCGCGAACCACGTCTTTCTGCCCGGCCATCGCCTGATGGTGCAAATTCAATCGGCATGGTTCCCGCTCTACGACCGCAATCCGCAGACTTTCGTGCCAAGTATATTTTGGGCCAAGCCCGAGGATTACCGTAAGGCCACGCAGCGGGTGTATCACACCAGCTTCATCGAGCTGCCGCTGGTGACCATGTAGCGCAGGGCTGTCGCGCCTTTTGCGGCAGACCTGCGGCAGTTTCCCCAGCCGCACTCGATGTGGTAGACCGCTTTCGAGAAACGAAGTACCCTGGTGGCGAAAGGGGAGGATGGTGACCGACGCAATCACCTCGCCAATTCCTCCGGAAGTACTTTTCCACCGATTTTTCCAAGAGGACCGGAACAGGCCTTCCGATCGCGCTAACTACCGGGGGAAGCAGGATCTTGAAACCCTAGAGGCGCCTGTACGCACACTGTTGTCCGGGATCCAGCAGTCGCTCAACGGCGCACTTCAAGCTGAAAGGACTGACATCTCCGAACACCGAGCGCATCCACCATTCCATTTCGACTATGTCGAGTCCCCAGTCCCGAACGCCCTTGCATTTCAGTACAGCGGGTACTCTTTCATCGGCGTAACCATGGAGCTAGTCCACGAGCTATGGGATTGCTGCATCCGGCTGAGTACGTCGGGATTAGTCACCAATACTCTCGGTCATGGGGTAGACGGCGTTCATTACGAGCCACTCCACGTAGTTCTGTTCCAAACGCAGCTCAAGTTCGTCGTTGTGCACGAGTACACTCATCACGTCCATGGTCATTTACTACAGGCAGCGGAAGACTCTATATTTGCGGCCGAAATACTGGGAGGCGCGGGCTGTGAAGAACGACAGGCGTTGGAGCTCGATGCCGACGGTTACGCCGTTTTTTATGTCCTCGAGGACCTGCTTAACGGCGATGGACGATTGCGAGCTGTGAGGCTTCTCGGCCTAAACGCAGAAAAACAACCGGTCCAGGAGGAGGCACTGCTCTCTTGTTTTATCATCGCGGTTGGGGCGTTCTTCTTCATTCGAGCGCCAATCCCGCGGGCATCGCACGTGAAAACCCTGACTCATCCGCCGCCAGCGGCAAGAATGAGATTCGTGATGCAGAATGTGGTCCGCTGGTACGGACATAACCGGCCGGGATCAGATGTGCCGGTGAGCAGTGAGCGATTCATAGAGCTTATGAACGCAGCGGGCGGAGCCACATATGGGATGAACCAGCAGAGCGACTGGGCAACCCAAACTGCTTTTCTGCAAACCTCGGAGGGCACCAAATACTTGCGTACGCTCCAGAGATTGCTGGAAAGACATGTGCAATCCCTGCGGACTTCGTGAGCAGTTCGAATCAGCCGACCGGCTGTCGCATCGCCCGAATGGGATATGTCAACTACAATCTATCCATGCCCCTCTCCCGTCGCACCCTTCTCTCCACCTTCCCTGCCCTCGCCCTAGCCGACGTCCCCTCGCACCGCTGGGACGGCTACGACTTCGGCACCGGGCCCGCCGTCGCCGATCGCCTCAACCAGGGCCCGTTCGGCATCGAGCAGGATGAAGGCTGGTTCACCATCGCCACTACTACGCCCTCCGACCAGCACATTCGCAACTGGGGCCTCGGCCTGGTCGGCTACACGTGGGAGGAAAGCGGGCCGTCGCTTGCTGCCCGCGCGGGCAAGGAAACGCTCGAACAGCACGTGGCGAAGATCTCGTCGCTGCCCTTCGTCGACGTTTTGTACATCCGCTGCGACTGGCGCGACGTGCAAAGCCAAGCAGGCCGCCTCAACCTGCATCCCATCTGGAAACTCACCTTCGACGCTGCCAAACAGCGCGGGCTGCGCGTTGGTTTTCGCGTGCAGTTATCTAATCCCGAAATCCAGCCGGCTAAAATCGCGCTGCCCGATTTCCTCCGCGACCGCGTGCCGCTCGCCAATATCGGCAAGCTCGAGCGCCGCGGACAGCATTTCGATGCCGTCGAGCCGCGCTACGATCACCCGCAATTTCTAAAAGCTTTCCGCGAGCTGAACGAGTTGATGGCCGCCGAGTTCGATGCGAATCCGCTGGTCGAGTGGATGGACCTGATGCAGTACGGCTTCTGGGGCGAGAGCCACACCAACGACCTGCCCAATCCGTTCCCCGATTACCGTACCGCCGAACGTACTTTCGTCAACATGACGAAACTTCAGATCGAAACCTGGAAGCGCACGCCGCTGGCCGTGAATACTCAGCCCGACATCAGCAACGTCGGGAATCGCGAGGTGGAGGACATGGCCGTCCGCGCCGGCTGCTGGCTGCGTTCCGACAGCATTCTGGTCGAAGAGCCGATCCAGATCGAGGAGCTGTCGAACCGCCCGCCCTGGCTCGCCACGATTCTCGAGGACGGATACAATCGCGACTACGACGTCAACAAGATCGCAGTTGATGCCGCGGGCGTGAACCTGCGCGAAAACTGCATGATGCATGTGCTCGACATCGGCGCCAACTACTGGGCATTGTGGACCGAAGCCGACAATCTCGCCCACTATAATGAACGCTACCCAAACGGCTTCCGCGCCATGCAGCGCCGCCTGGGCTATCGCGTGCGGCCGTCGTGGATCTGGCAGCGGAAACGCTACGGCACTGCGGAGCTGGTAATCGGATTCGCCAACGACGGAGTTGCCGGCATCCCCGGTGTGCTGCGCGTGACGGTCGAAAGCGAGGACGGCAGTTTTCGCCAGAGCGGCTCGCTCGATGCCGGCCATCCGCATGCAGGCAAGATTCGCCAGGCATCATTTATTCTGCCACCCGGCATGGACGGGCGCAAACTCATTCTGCGCGGTGAAATCGAAGCCAAAGCCGGAGTCCGCCACCCGATTCGCTGGGCGAGCGCACAGCCGCTCAACGCCGACGGCTCGATGACAATTCAGCTTAAGAGCAACAGCGACAAAGACTGGCGGAAGGGCATCTGATCCCCGCTTGACATATTGATGCCATAGCGATATGTCTTGATGTATGAGGACCACCGTGCGCCTGGACGACCCCTTGCTGGCTGAGGCCAAGAAATACGCTGCCGACAGCGGAAAGACGTTGACCGCGGTCATCGAAGACTCTCTCCGTGAAACGCTCGCGCGCCGGAAGCATCCGGTGAAACGCCGTAAGGTGCGCCTGCCGACTTTCCCGGGAGGCAGGTTGCGGCCTGGCGTGGATCTCGATGATACCTCGGCAATCCTGGATTTGATGGAAAGCCGCAATGTTGCTGATTGACGTAAACGTACTCGTATACGCCTTCCGCGAAAGCGCGCCCGAGCACAAGTCCTATGCGCGCTGGCTCGAGGAGTGCATCAACTCCGACCAGTCGTTTGGAATGTCGGATCTGGTTCTTTCCGGCTTTCTGCGTGTCGCCACCCACCCCAAAATATTCGATCCTCCCAGTCCGCCTGAGGCGGCAATTCGCTTTACCGAGGTGCTGCGAAATCAGCCCAATTGCGTCAATGTTGCACCAGGCCCACGGCACTGGGACATTTTCACCGGGCTATGCCGGGCAGTGAAGGCGAAAGGGAATCTAGTAGCTGATGCCTATCTGGCGGCCCTGGCGATCGAATCCGGAAATGAATGGATCACCGCCGATCGCGACTACAGCCGGTTTCCCGGCCTGCGCTGGCGTCATCCGCTCGCGTGACGGCCAATTACTCCACCATCACCGGCCAATTTTCGGAAGAACTAAATCGCAGCAACCCGTGTATCGAAGCTCCTGGCACCATTGACAGCGGAAGAAAGAAAGTTTGGATGCGGCCGGATCTTGGGGAGACCGAGAGGTTAACAAATGCGGTCGGCGGTCCGCCCGTTTTGCCCGGCGTCAAATTTTGAAGCATTGCCGCCGGAATCACTATTTGGCCCCTCGTGGCTGGGGTTCTGCAGATGGCCGTTTGCAACCCTTTCGGCGGGGAGAACGCCGTCGGAAGAAAAAAAATTGCGATCGGCTCATCGTTCCATGTCACGCTTACCGCATCCTGCTCCCCGAAGCCCGTGGGATTCCACGCCACTACCAGATCCTGCTGCCGGTTGATCGTTTGCAATGCGCTGAAGTTCGTGGCCATGATTTCCGGAGGTATCGTCAATTGTACGGAGAACGGCGCTGCGACTTGTGTTGCTTGGGAACCGGTTCCGCCGTTTCCGGAAAATGTCCAGGTGCCCGGCGTAAACAGCGGCGGAGGAAGCTGGCTCGGGTTGGAGACTGGCGCGCTGGTTTGCTGGCCGAGAAAAGGAAAGCCTCCGAGCAGCGGAGCCGGCGGAGTCAGAGCGAGCGTTCCGCCGGAACCTTGCAGCGTGACTTTGCTTCCAAAGTCGTAGGAACTGCCGAACAACGCCACCTCGCCGATTGCGGATGGACTCGGTGGCGAGGCGGTGCAGTCGTAAAATACGTCATCGGCGACCACGGTTCCTGAGATTTCCGCGGCACCCGTCGCGTTCACTCCCAACGGGGTAAAGTTGGCCGATTCCGTGCGCGAAAAACCGGGCGAGCTAGGATTCGTCAATCTTTGCAAAATGCCTGTCAGCGATGAGAAGTCTCCTTGCCGCAACAATGGCGCGCCGACTTCAGCCGATATCGTCAACTGAGCCAGGCCTACTGTTCCGCCTCCATCGAGCGTGGCCAAATCCGCAGTAGTAAAGCCCAGCGTGCTCTGGCACGCGCTTCCGTCGTTGGTCTTGGAAATCGCAATCGTATTGCTGGTTGCGCCCGGAGTTTGTGCCTGCACCGCCACGTAGCAGTCATTCGGAATCGTCGGATCGCTCGGAACCACGAACTGGATCTGATCAACTCCCGGCTGTCCCGGCACCGCCCCGGCAGAAGAAGAAGTCGTTGCCCTTCCACCGACCACCACCGTCACCTGCGTGGCCGAACCCAACCCCGTTGCCCAAATCGTGACGGTGTCTCCCGGCTGCGCCGGATGTGTCAGTTGATTCGGCGTTTGCATCTGGCCGCTGCCCATCTGCAAGACCGGGTATGCCTGACTTGGCGGGAACAGTCCAAGACTCGAGGGCACGATCATAATTTGCGCCGTCGCGGTCAGTCCGCTGTGGTACAGCATCAACTGCGCGGGTCCTAATGGAAGTGTCGCGGGCAACACGGCAATCACCTGGTTCGGGTTCAGGAACTGGCCGAAAGACGTGTTCGCCGGAACGATCCCACATTCCTCGGCGAAATTCGCCCCGTTCGGCAGAATCGTCACATTCAGCGATGTCGGATCGATCGTCTCAAAATCACCGAAAATGGGGATCAGCTCAACCGAGATCATCGATCCAGGCGCTGCCGTGGCAGTGCCGATCATACTGGCGGCATTCGCCACAACAATTTGTTCCTGGGCAGTTGCGAGCGACGCGGAGAACAGAACTACGGGAAGCCAACGCAACACCCGAGTATATCGCTGCCTCACTGGATCGCTACCGGCCAAGTTTCGAATGAAACAAATTGCAGCACTGCCGGTACCGAACTCCCCTCCGGCAGCGGAAGCGAGAACGTTTGTGCGTGGCCCTGTCTCCGCGCAACCGATAGCTCCATATATGCGCCTCCGACAGCAACCAGCGCACTCGGCGCCAAATTTTGAAGCATTGCGGCTGGGATCGCGAGTTGTCCGCTCGTGGCAGGCACGTTACAGATGACCGCCGTCTGCCCTGTCTTGGGCCCACCGGGAACTGTACTGCCGCTCAACGTGGATGTCAGCACGTCTTGCTCTCCAAAACCCGTGGGGTCCCACATCACCACCAGGCCCGTTTGCCGGTTGATGGTTTGCAATGCGTTAAAGTTCGTGGCCATGATCTCCGGCGGAAGCGTTAGAGGTACCAAGAACGGCAATACACCAATTGACTGCGGGGAACCGGCGCCTCCGCTTCCGGAAAATGTCCATGTGCCGGGATCAAAAAAAGGCGGCGGATCAATAGTGAACGGCCCACCCGCTTGCGGGTTCAGCCCAATTAACACCAATGAGCCGGCAGCCGTCGTGCCTGCCGCGAGCATGCTGGCCGCGTTTGATACAGAAATCTGCTCCTGCGCATTCACGAGAGAACCAGAAAACAGAATTACCGCGAGCCACCGCATAGTGAAGGGAATTAAGCCCGAGTATATCGCCGCGTCGCCGAAAGACTTGCAAACTTTTCGGTAACGGAAAGTCTCGGCCGCACGTATGCTAGCCTGAACCAGGAGGCTTCATGCGTCGCCGGCTGATCCCGCTCGTGTTAATTCCTTTGTTTGCAGGCCTCTCGCTCGCCGGCGACAAGAAGAAAGATCCCGACGAGATCGGAGATCGCAACGTCGCGGGTGACGTCAACTTCTACTCCATCGAGAAAGAGATGGCCATGGGCAAGCAGTTGGCCGTAGAGGTGGTGAAGCAATCCCGTATGGTGGACGATCCCATCCTGAGCGAATACGTCAATCGTGTGGGCCAGAACCTGGCGCGGAATTCGGATGCCAAGATTCCCATCACCTTTAAAATCATCGATTCCGACTCGGTGAACGCCTTCACTCTTCCTGGCGGCTACATCTTCGTGAATTCCGGATTGATCCGGATCGCCGAGACCGAAGCGGAACTGGCCGGCGCCATGGCGCACGAAATCGGGCATTCCGCCGCCCGGCACTCGACCCGCCAGCAAACCCGCGCGCAAATCGCCAACCTGGCGACGTTACCATTGATGGTTCTGGGTGGGTGGACGGGCTATGCCATCCGGCAAGGGGCCGGGCTTGGCATCCCGATGACCTTTCTGAGCTTCTCGCGCGCATTCGAAGGCGAAGCCGACATGTTAGGCCTCGAGTACATGTACAAGGCGGGGTACGATCCTACGGCGACGATCGACATGTTCGAGCGGATCGACTCGCTCCAAAAAACCCGGCCCAGTGCGGTGGCTAAGGTTTTTGCCACCCATCCGATGACCGAGGATCGCATCCGGATGGCGCAGAAGAACATCAACGAGATCCTGCCGGAGAAGCCGGAATACGTCGTCAACACGTCTGAATTCAACGAAATGCGAGGCCGCCTGGTGGCCATGCACCGGGAGCAGAAGCGCGAATCCGACCCCAACAAGCCTACGCTTAAAAGAGCGCCCGGCAGCGGCAAGATCGACGCCGCCGAATCCGGGAAAGATGGCGACGACCGTCCCACCCTCCAGCGCCGCGAAGACCTTCTGTAAATAATTCATTCGCGAGAGAAACCGGGCTCGCCCTGCCACCGTTATCAATATAGGTAAAGATAGGTAAAGATAGGTAAAGCGGTCGGTGTGTCCAGGCTTATAATGTATAAATGGGAGGAAGTCCAATGAGGCGTCTCTGCGCGTGGTCTCTGGCGGCAGCGCTCCTGATCCCGGTTTCGTTTGCGGAAGACAAAAAGAAGGATCCGGACGAGATCGGTAATCGCAATGTTAGCGGCGGCGTAAACTTCTACTCACTCGAGAAGGAGATTGCGATTGGCAAACAACTGGCGCAAGAGGTCGAGCGGCAAGCCAAGCTGATTGACGACCCGATTATTGCGGAATATGTGAACCGGGTAGGCCAGAACCTGGTGCGGAACTCCGACGCCAAAGTCCCCTTCACGATCAAAGTTCTGGATTCGGAAGAAGTGAACGCCTTCGCTCTCCCGGGAGGTTTCTTCTTCGTGAACTCGGGACTCATTCTGAAAGCCGACAACGAGGCTGAATTGGCCGGCGTCATGGCGCACGAAATTGCTCATGTGGCCGCACGCCACGGTACACGCCAGGCGACACGTGGCGAGATTGCGCAAATCGCCATGATTGCCGCCGAAATTGTTATCCCTTATGGCTGGACCGGTTACGCGGCCATGCAGGGCGCGAGCCTGGCCATTCCTCTAGGCTTTTTGAAGTTCTCGCGCGGGTTCGAGGCGGAAGCGGACATGCTAGGTCTCCAGTACATGTACAAGACCGGCTATGATCCGACGGCGTTTGTTGACTTCTTCGAGAAGATCCAAACGCTCGAGAAGAGAAAGCCGGGGACCATGTCGAAAGTGTTTTCGACGCATCCTCCGACCGACGACCGCATCGCTACGGCGCAGAAAAATATAGCAACAATCTTGAAGGCCAAGCCGGAATACGTAGTGAACACTTCGGAGTTTAACGACGTTAAGAACCGCCTGGCGATGCTGCACAACCGCCGCCTGGATCGCAAGGACGACCCCAACCGCCCGACGTTGCGCCGCAGCCCGGGTAGCGGTCCAATCGACACCGACGACGACAAGAAGGCGCCGGCTGATCAAGACGAGCGGCCCACACTGAAGCGGCGGGACAGCTAAACTCGCCAGTTTTTCAAAATGCCGGGGCGTCAGGATGTTTTTGGCGCCCCGGCGTTTTCTGTTTTGGGGTGCTCTAAACGCACATGGATCGCTTCCAACTCCCCATTGCGGAAGCGCTTGCTTTCCACCGAAACACGATCCCCGGGTTTGATATCGGTGATCTTGATCTTCTTGTCTCCGTCAAAGTACTGCGTCTTCCGATCACAAACGAACTGCAAGGTGTTGGCGTCCTCGCTCTTGATCCGCAGGACCTTCTTATCGATGTCCTGGACGGCGCCGGTGAAGGTCGCCAGGGGCTCGTCGCCAACGGCTCCTGGGGCGGCTTGGCCCCGGCGATAAATCTGAGCAAAACCAACCGACGCTATCCCCAGAATGATCAGTAAGGCCACGCGCCGGGTACAATTCATCACGATTCCTTCCCTTGAAAAGACGTAACGAACAGTGGGGAGTGTAACATTTTTTCACGCTGTGGTACCTTTACAGCCATGAAAAAATCACGTTTCACCTCTACGATTCTGTTTCTGCTGCTGGCGGCGGTGGCTGCCTTTGCGGCGGATGTAAGTGGCAAATGGGTGGGTCAGGTGCCGGGCCGCAACGGGCAGACGCGGGAGGTCACCTTTACCTTGAAGGCGGATGGTGGCACTCTTACGGGTACGGTGAGCGGCCGCCAAGGCGATGTGCAGATCGCCGATGGCAAAATCGATGGCGACAACATCTCGTTTACCGAGACAAGGGAATTCAACGGAAACTCGGTGAAGCTTATCTACAAGGGCAAAATCTCCGGAGATGAGATCAAATTCACGCGCGAGCGCGAGGGCGGCGAGCCGGCGGAATTCACAGCAAAACGAGGGTCGTAGATTCGCGATCGTCACAATCGTGACGGAAAATCACACGGGTGCGACAGCAATCGCTTCGTTGAGATCAGCGGAGGCGTGGCAGGTGGCGTGCTAGGCTGAACCGACATGATCCCGGTCCTTCCATTTATGCGGGCATTTCGGCGGCAGTGGAAGCTCGCTTCAATCGCTGTTTTTTCGCTCGCCATCGCGTTAGCCCTGGGTGTGGTGGGCCTGAGCGTAACGAACACCATCCTGATTCTGCCTCCCGCCGCCCCGGCGCCGGACCGCCTGGTCGCGATTAATGGCCGAACGCCAGGGAAGGCCATCGATCAGGTTTCCTATCCGGATTACGCATATTTTCGGGACAACAATCACGTCTTCACGGATGTGGCGGCAGCGCCCAATTCGGTCAATATAAGTGCCGACCTTGATTTCGAGGGACGCAGTGTCAGGGTGATCATGAGGCCCGTCTCGGAGAATTACTTCGCGGTGCTGGGAATCCGGCCATTCCTCGGACGCATGTTCTCGCCCGGAGACGACCGAAGCAACAAACACATCGCCGTCATGACGTACTCCTGCTGGAAGCGCCTGGGGTCGGATCGCCATATCGCCGACAAAGTGCTTGCCGGGAACACAATTATTGGCGTTGCGCCCAAGGAATTCACGGGATCTTTCTACGGACTCAACGGCGACCTTTTGACGCCGCTCTCCCAATTGGATGAGGATCGGGCTTGGTTCACGCAGCGTGACGTGCGGCGGCTATTTTTGATGGCTCGGCTAAAACCGGGAGTCAGCCAGCGCACGGCGCAAGCGGAGATGTCGGCTCTTTCTGGACAACTCGCGAGTGCGTACCCGAAGGAAGATAAAGGCCGCACGGCGGTGGTGAGGCGAGCGACTCTTCTGCCGCCGGACCTGATCCCAAACGCGGAATTGATGGGCACGATTCTGATGACGTTCGTGCTGCTGGTGCTTTTGATCGCTTGCGCTAATGTCGCCAATCTCCTGCTCGCCATCGCTGTAGGCCGGCGGCAAGAGGCTGCGATCAAATTGGCGCTAGGCGCTCCGCGAGGCCGCCTCATCCGCGAATTCTTGAAGGAGAGCGCGGTGCTCTCGGTGGCCAGCGGCGTCCTGGGTTTTGCGATCGCCGCGGCGGTGATTGCGCGCTTTTCGGATTGGAGCGTTGACTGGCCCGGCCTGGGTGCGTTCTCGTTCGGGCTCAACCTTCATCTGGACGGAAACGTTGCGGCGTTCACCGGACTTCTCGCTCTGATTGCCGGCCTGGCGACAGGGTTGGCGCCTGCCCTGTATGCATCATCCCCAAACCTGGCGCAAATTCTCACCGGCGAGATCGTTGTCGGTGGAACGCGCAAAAGCGTCCGCAGGAATGCGCTGGTGATCGTTCAGGTCGCTGTTTGCACGCTGGTGCTGGTGGGCATGGGCTTGTGCCAGCGGAACCTATACAACCTGCGTCACGTGGACCTCGGCTTTTCGGAGCGGAACCTTGTGGCGGACACGGTGTATATGCAGGCAGAGGGTTACGACGAGAAGCGCGGAAAGGAGTTTTACGGGACGCTGCGCCGCACAGTTGCCGCGCTGCCCGGGGTCGAATCGGTTGCGCTCGCCGGGAATTTGCCGCTGCTGGGCGGAGACCAGACTCCTGTGCAGATTCCGAACGAAGCGCAAACGGTTTCCGCGGCCTATGCGGTCGTGGATGGCGATTACTTCGGCACGTTTGGCATCCCAATTCTGGCAGGCCGCACTTTCACCTCCGCCGACCGCCAAGGCAGTCCTGGCGTTGTTGTAATCAACCATAAAATGGCCGCTATGTTTTGGCCGGGAAAGGATCCTCTGGGCAGAACTGTAATCACCGGCGATCCCGTGAGCAGATATACGGTGGTCGGAGTTGCGGGCGATGGCAAATACCTGGACATTGACGAGGCGCCGCGGCCGTTTCTATACTTTTCACTCAGCCAGAATTACCAAGGCCAGATCAGCGTCATCGCCAGGACCAAGGGTGATCCGAGCGTCTGGATCAAGCCGTTCGCTCAGGCCCTACGCGGCCTAGGCCTAAAGATCATGATTCAGCCCGTCACTCTTCAGCGATGGATGGATCTGGCGCTGCTGGTGCAACGTGTTGCTGCCGGATGTGTCGGGCTACTCAGTGGGCTGGGGTTGTTGCTCGCGATTATCGGCTTATATGGCGCGGTTTCCTACTCCGTTAGCGAGCGCAAGAAGGAACTTGGCATTCGGGTTGCGCTAGGTGCGCGGCCGTGGCAACTGCTGAGGATGGTACTGCGACAGACCCTGATCATTGCCGGCGCGGGGGTCGCCCTGGGCAGTCTGCTCGGCATAGGCGGCACGATTCTTTTTCGTGACGAGTTTTACGGCATTAGCGCGGTGGAGTGGACCGTGTTACTCCCGGTGGGCGGAGCGATGATGGCCGTTTCGCTCGCTATCGCCTATCTCTCAGCCAGGCCGTGGATCACAATTAACCCAATGGAAGCGGTTCGCCACGCTTGAGTGGCTGTCAGGCTAGCGGTTGGTTCATCGTGCGTTCATGATGGGCCAAGCATAATCGGCTTGTCGAAAGGCTTTCCAGTCCGAGAGGGACTGGGGAGGGGGACTATGGCGAATCGGAGTATCAAGTTTGTTCTGGCATCCACAATCCTGGCGGCGACCGTGGTGATGGTTTGCGCGGGCGCGGACAAGATCGCGGCGCAAAAGGCAGCGGAGGAAGTTCTGGCTGCGCACCCCGAGATCACCGGACTGGAAGTAGCTGCAACGCGGTCGAAGCAAGAGGGTTGTAAAACCATCGCCGCCACCGAGGCAAAAGAGGTTGGCGAGAAGTGCGACAAAGACGAATTCACGGCCATCAAGACCAACCAGCCCTTTGTGGAGCTTGAGAAGGATGAGTTCGATGTGACTGTGCCGCTCCACGATTCCGCAGGCAAGATCATCGCCACGGCGGGAATGGATTTTAAAGCGGCGGGTCAAACCAAAGAAACAGTCACGCGCCAGGCGAAGCAGATCGCCGCCGAACTGGAGAAGCGGTTCTCTTCCAAGGAACAGCTGTTCGAGCCGGCGAAATAGGAGCGAGAAGCTCTACTTCACCGCCCGGTACTGGCTCTTGATAACGGTTACGTTCTTCGCGGCTTGCGCCTGGAAACGGCTCTTGATGGCCGCGCAGGCTTGAAAGTACTTCAGCGCCTCGGCGGCATTTTCCAGGCGGTAGTTGGAATCGGCGAGCAGAAACAGAACCTCAGGCTTCAGTGCTGCGTTCGTCTCCACATAGGGAAGTGCGGCGCGTAGTTCCTTATCCGCAGGTCCCCACTTTTTCTGCCCGTAGTACGTCTTCCCGGGGAAGTAGTGCGCCAAGCCGGTGATGAACTTTTTGCGATTCTCCCAATCGGCATCGCTCACGCCGTCGGGCTTCGGCTTGCTGCCGATCACGTCCGCCAGCTTGGCGGAATAAGAAATGACTTTATCGGGCTCCTTGCCCTTAGTGCTGTAGGCATTGACCGCGATCAACATCATATCGTCGTTGTTCGGATCTTTGGCGAGCACCTTTTCGGAGAACGCAATGGACCGGTCGGCGTCGTTCATCTGATTGAGCGCTTGCGCGGCCGCGGGCATGAGCTGTGCCACATACTGGCTCTGCGGATTGCGATCATAAAGAGCTTCGATGAGATCGAGTTTCTTGCGCGGATCGGTTGCCTGCAATGCCGCGGCGTCGATGGCGTAATCCGCATACGTGCCCACCTGTTTGACGTAGTCCAGGTGCTTTTTCCAATCGTCTTCATCCTCGTCTTCGGGCTTCTTCGCCGCGAGTTCCTTCTCAACGAGCTGTGCGGTGGTGTTGGACCATTTCTTCACCAGATCGGGATCTTTCTTGGCTTCGGAGGCCTTCAGCGTAGCGAGGGCGGCTTCGAGATCGCCGGGATCGAGCGCGATCAGCTTGTCGCCGGTCTCGATGGCTTTGTCGGGCTGGTTGGCCTTCACGTACAGCGGCTCCATCTGCGAGTAGACCCAGGCCAGGTTTTCGCTCTTGGGGTAGTCCTGCACGAACTTTTCGAACGCAGCCAACCTTTTGGCGTCGTCGGATTCCTGGCCGATTTGCTGCAACGCCTGGCCCTCGGGCGTTTCGGTATTGATGTTCGGCTTATGGCGTTGAGCGAGTGCGCAGCCAGCCACTAGCACGATAACCAGAAAGGTCCTCATGTTCACATTCCTCCAAGTGGACGGAATGGTATCATACGGCGGTCGGGGACGCTCCCACAAGGGGGCGGGATGCGGTTTTTTTGTGGAGGAAACATGAGGGGCGGGGAATTCCGCCGGGCCGCGGCGGGCTTCGTTGGTCGAGCAAGGCTGTGCGCTCAGGATTGGGATGTCGCTTCTTCCTTTGCCGAAGGAACGTAGTCTCGTAACTGCCGTAGTGAACCAGCCGCGGGGCCTCGATCGCCCCCAGCGCACATAGGCAATCGGCCCACATCGTTCCTCCGTCCGCGGGGCTATCGGCCCAGTACGAGCGCTGAACCATCTCTCCGCCCGTTTCAAATCGAAGCCCGATGCAGTAGTAGAAATCCCGGTCGGAATCACCTTCGACGTCCAAATAGACCGGTATGCCGGTCTCCTTCATCGTGACTACGCCGACGACATGAATCTGATTCTTTCGAATGGCTAGAGCTTGCAAAGCGTGCTCGTGCTTTCTGCGCTCTACAGGTCGCCGCCGGGGCCGGAAGGTGTACGACAACTGGGTGACCGTGAAGACGCCTCTTTCGTGGTACTTCTTGCGGTCCTTTTCGTTTATCTTCGCGAGCAGGCTAAGGTCGTCCGCCTTTGTCGCAATTTCTCGACATTGGGCTGCGTATCGGCATTCGGCGCAGTGTTTGTTCAGCACAAGTGGCGGCGGCGTGGGGCTGGTCCGTTGAACAGAGATGGCCGTTAGGATTGATTGAACCTTGGCGTAGAGCGGCGCTAGCGGCACGGTGGTCGTCGTGTATTCCTGGCCGTGGATCAGTTTACCGAGGCGCGGCGGCGTGATACCACAGGTCTGCGAAAAGACAAGTGCATCGAACGTCAGCAGGAGTTTGTCAGCCGTCGAGATCCTTTCTGTCGACACGAAGCGGATCGGCACGTAGGCGCGCCGGCCTTTGGCTCTGGGTGATCGGACTAGTTCCAAACCGTGGACGTGCGCACTTAAATCGGATGTCTGGAGCGTGCAGTCGAGGATCACGCGATACTTCTGCTGTTGGATGGCCTCTACGGTGGGTGTGCCCACGTACAACTGACCATCGAGAACACGTGCACGCAACCTGGATGAACCATTGCGCTGGTAAAGCTGGCCCCAGTGCTGCCGCGCTTGGCCCAGCGTGTTCTCGACTACGACGGCGGAGTGTGAGGACAAGTGTGACTTCGTCCGGCACTGCGTAAATGCTGCGAAGATCGCCTGCGTGATCGTCATGTGTTCATCTTCATGGATTCGCCCCGAAGTGGCAGCCATTAGGGGTGCCGGTTGAGATCAATCCGCGCATTCCCGTTGGGCTGCGGACGGGGCTTGCATATATGGAGGAAAGCTCTATAATTGCATAGATGCTGTCCCGCCGCCTCAGCCGTCGAGCCGGCGATTGATTTAACGGCGCCCTCATTCCTGATGTTTGCTTGGCGGATCGCAGGCGAGCCGAGCGTGCTCTTCAGGGAATAAGCGGCGTGGCAGTGGCGCCGGCGAGCGTTGCGCTGTACATCGCGTCCAACAGATCCTGAGATGTGCCGTCGTAATCCGCATCAAGCGACCACATGAACGTACCACCCGCGCCACGCTGCCACAGCGTATACCAGACCCGGTAGTAGGTTGAGAATGAATCGTCGTAGGTGATGTAGCCCGGTTTGCCATCGGTGCGCAGCATGTAGGGCACGAGGGCATACGGATCGTACGAGGTTCGCCAGCCCTTGGCGTTGATTCGCTGCTTGATGAAAGTTCCGTAGTTTTCAGACAGAACGGTATTCCCGCAATTCGTGCACGGGCCGAACAATGTGCCTACGTTCTTGTGGAAATAGCCGTAGAACGGAGTGCCGATGTTCATCTTGGCCAGCGGGACATTCGACTGCAGATAGATGTCGATGGCTTCCTTGACGCTTCCCCCGGGCTCGCACTCATAGGGCTCGGGATTGTTGGGATCGGGGAAGATGGCTGAGTTGAGCTGCCCGTCATCGGTCCACGGTCCGGCGCAGTCGTAGGTCATGATGTTGAAGTAGTCGACGAGCGGCGTGACCTGGGGGAAATCGTATCCGGTTCCTCCCCACGGCGCCACGTCGGCGGAAAGGAAGTAGCGGGGAGAAGGGAAAGCTTCACGGAGCCCACTCATCAGGTTGAAGAAAGTGGTCTCATCCAGAGTGCTGCTGGGATACTCCCAGTCGATGTCCACACCATCGTAATCGTGCTGGGCGATGAAAGATTCGAGGTTCTCGACCAGCGTGCTCATTCCGCCGGCGGTGGTCTCCATTCCGGTGAAATCGCCGCCCAGCAGCAGAATCACCTTGACGCCCGCCGTGTGCGCCTTCTTGATGAGCGCAGGTTCGAGGAAACCATCGGGGACGGTGAGGCTTCCGTCGGCATTGAAACTGACGCCGGCGTGATTGATGTGAGTCAGCATCTTGAAGGGAATCTGGTCCGCACTGTAGGGAGGGGTCTGGGTTCGGCTCCAATAACCGTAGTCGCCGACGAGCCGCTTGGGAAGCTTGTTGGGGCTGTTTTGGGCGAATGAGGATAAGGCGCAGAAAAGCGCCAAACAAAGAGGCGTTAGAAATCGGCCATGATCACGCATGGGAGCTCCTCGGCGCAGCCAGTATACATCCTGAAATCGGTTAGTGCGACCAGGGCGCACGCATCCAGAGAGTTGCATCCGGCATTTTGGCAGTGTCACGCCACGCGTGCCAGTTCAGCGCATGAAGGAATCGCCTTCAATCGAGCGCTCCATGAGTTGTCTGCTGGTGACGGAGGCGATCCCACTAGCATTGTAAAAAACGTTGGTTGTGGGAAAGCTGATTGAGAAAGAGTAAAATCCGCCAAAGCCGGTTTTTTTGGCGTTGGCGTGCGCTTCCCATGCTGTGCCGCCAACGGCCAGCGTGTAGGTGTAGTTGGGATCCGTTCTCGGGTCAAACTTGAGCCGGCCCAGGACCTCATCCCATGCGCATGCCCTCTTGTGCTTGTACTGGCAATCGTCCTCGATTTGTTGGATAGCCGTCAAGAACATGTACGCGATCTGCTCTTCGCGCTTCAGGTTGACCTTGCCCGCAGTATCGCTAACCTCGACCTTAGCGGTAGTCGGAAACGGGCTGGCGCCGCTGGCCGCATTCCCGGCAGATGCGCCTGTTGGGGCCGAGCCTGCTGACGGAGCCACGGATTTACCAGCCGTGTAAATCGTGGCGACCTCGCGGGCGCCAAGCGCACGATTCCAAAGCGCCACCTCCTCGACTCCGCCTTTCAGAAACCGGCCCGCGAAAACGGTGCTGGCGCCAATTGAGAACGTGCCCCTCTTGTTCGAGCTGCCGCCGCCCTTGTCCGACGCGGCGAGCTTGCCATCCCAGTAGATTGCTCTGGTGCGCGCTGCCGTGTCCACGGTGGCAACAATCATGTGCCACTGATGAACCAGCGTGGTTGCCGGAGGAGTATAGGCCAGATTCCCACCGGAGGCTGTATAGAACCGAAGAACGTTGTCATTCTCGAATTGGATGTCCAGATCGTTGCCACTCTCCGACTCGCCAGCCACATAGAAAAAGTGGCGCTCTTCGGAGGGCAAGTCCTCCAAATTGACCCAGGCCATGATGCTGGCGGTGGACGCGACACCCCCGGCTTGCGTAGTCAGGATGTAGCCGTCGTGCCCGTCCAGTTTGACGAAATGGCTGCCGGCGATTCCCGGATCCGCGCTCGTAACACCGCCCGAAGCCTTGTACTGTGTCGCGCCAACTTGACTCTTTCCGGATGTCGAGTCAAGACGGTAATACGCAACCGGACGGGTGGAGACCACCGCCGTGACGAAATCGGCAGCGACACAAAGAGATGGACAGAGCAAGCCCGCGATCGCCGCCACGCCGCAAGCGGTCACACCGATTCCCTTACGAAAAGTGACTGTCGAAGACATTTTTCCTCCTGCGCTATCGATCGTCCAGGGAGTGCCATCCGCTGGCGGCCGATGCGCCTGCTGTGGAACAAAAGGTCAGTAGAGGGAATATACCACAGGTGTCGCGCAAATCAATTTGACAAATGACCGACGGTCAGTCAATATGGGTTTTAGGGACGAGCTCGGTCCTGGCGATGGCGAAATTGAACTCATCAAGGAAGCTTCCACTTCGACATTTGCTGCGGCAACACCCCGCGCTCTGCGCGTTCCTCGTCATTCGCGCCCTCGATGAACTGAGTGCGCAAATGTTGAACGTCGCCACCGCCTGGTATGTCTACGCCGCCACGCATGATCCGATGAGCCTCGCTTATGTCGGATTGGCGCGGTTTCTGCCCAATATCGGCATGGTACTGATCGCAGGGCATGCGGCCGACCGTTTCGACAGGCGGCGGATCATCGGATTTTCGCTGCTCCTCCAGGCCGTTTGCGTCGCCGTGTTTGGTGTTCTGTCAACCGCTGCATCCCACGTACCACTGGTCTATCCGCTGCTGATTGTCTTGGGTGCGGCGCAAGCCTTTGCGGCTCCGGCGATGTCGGCAACGCTGCCACGGCTGGTGACTCAGGAGGAGTTTCCGCGCTCTGTCGCCGTGGTTTCGTCGGCTTTTCAGATCTGCTCCCTTGCCGGTCCGGCTTTGGGTGGTCTGCTCTATGCCGTCAGTGGTCGCGGCACATTCGCGGTTACCGCGGCACTGTATCTGATCGCCCTCACGCAAGTGCGGCGCCTTGCGGATGGGCGGCACGAAGCGGGCGCCGAGCAAAACGTCCCGACGGATGAGAGCGTTCTTGGCGGCGTGCGCTACGTTCGGTCGAACCGTTTGCTGTTGGCCGCCATTTCGCTCGATCTGTTTGCCCTTCTCTTGGGCGGAATTACGGCTCTGCTTCCGATCTACGCGAAGGACATTCTCATGGTTGGCCCTGCCGGTCTCGGCTGCCTTCGCTGCGCGCCCGGCATCGGCGCCGCCATCGTCGGCCTGGTGCTGGCGCATCGCACGATCCAGCGTGGCGCCGGCAGGCTGATGCTGGCCTGCGTTGCGGGCTTCGGCTTTGCCACAGTCGTTTTCGCCCTCTCGACGAACTTTTGGCTGTCGATTGCCGCCTTAGTCGGGGCGGGCGGGTTCGACATGGTTAGCATGGTGATCCGGCAGACACTGGTACAGGTCTCGACTCCTGACGCCATGCGCGGGCGAGTCAGCGCCGTGCAATGGGTGTTTATCGGCGCCTCCAGCGAGCTGGGAGAATTCGAATCGGGCGCCACCGCCGCGCTGTTCGGCACAGTGCCCGCTGCGTTGTTAGGTGGATTAGGCACGTTGGCGGTAGTAGCGCTGTGGAGCCGGATCTTTCCCGAATTACGCCGTGCGGACAAGCTCATTGTGAACACAACAACCGATCCCGGCGTGATCGAGGACGAGCTCCGCTATGCTACAGTCAGTGACCAGCGTTCCGTCGCGGAGGCAGACTGATTCGATGCCCGCCAAATCCGAGTCCCGTCCCAGGACTAAGCCGCCCGAAGAGCGGCGTGATGAGCTCATGCGTGCAGCCCGTCGGCTGTTTCTGGAAAAAGGCGTTGCATCCACGACGATAGAGCAAATCACATCGCGCGCCGACGTGGCCAAAGGGACCTTCTATCTCTATTTCTCATCCAAAGAAGACGTGCTTGCCGCGCTAGGCGACCGGTACGGCGAAGAGCTTCTGGTGGGGATAAAAGCAGCCATCGCTGAAAAACCGGATGAGGATTGGCAGGAAAAGCTTGCAGCATGGGCCAGGGCCAGTGTCTCTGGCTATCTGGATTCCATTCGGCTGCACGACATTCTGTTTTACGGGTCGCGCCCTCATACGCGGGAGGGACTGGTCGACAATGTCGTCATCGATCATCTTTTCGATTTGCTTCGGGCGGGTGCGGACGCGGGGGCATGGTCCATTGATGACGCGCGCTTCACCGCGGTGTTTCTGTTTAGCGGCCTCCACGGCGTAGTGGACGACGCACACACTAAGGCGAAGCGAATCAACCGAACTCGATTGGCGCACAGACTGGAGCGACTCTGTTTTCGCGCGGTCGGGCTACCGCTCGGCTAGATAGAACGATCCCTACTCGTGCCGTAGGCATGTCATGGGATCGAGTTTCGCGGCGCGGCGTACCGGAATGACGCTGGCTGCGATGGCTACGGCCAGCAGAAGTATGACGCAACCCAGAAAGATCGATTTTTCTCGAACCGTCACGCCACACAACAGACCACTCAGCGGCTGCGCCGAGCCATCCAGTACATGCTCAGCCCGATAAAGAAAGCGCCCGAGACAATGCTGTGGGCAGGACGGCCGAGCACGAATGCTACGATAGTCGCGGCGGACGCCATGGTGCAAGCGAGCAGCGCCAAGCCGATATTTGTTGTCGATGGGATCAACACAAGCACGCCGCCCAGTATCTCCACCACGCCTGTGAAATAGCGGAACCATTGTCCGGCGCCGATCTGTTGAAACAGCTTGATCCACTCGGAGCCGGGATCCGACGGAAACTTGTCGGCACCGAAATATACGAATGCCAGCCCTATGCCCCCGCGCACAATCCAGTCGCCAAACACGTTGCGCGGCTCGGGTAAGTTTGCCTGCTCGAACATCGTAGGTTAGACACCAGAAAAGGCGGTTCAGTTTCGGTTGCGGGTCAACTTCAAGTGTGGCTGCGATCGCATGCTATGATCGGCGCAAGGAAAGCCAGCCTTGCCCGCCCGTCTTCCGATACAGCGATTAACGCTTCTTCTTCTCGCGTGCACCTGCGGTTGGGGCGAGGAAGAAATCCGCATCCTGCGCGACGATTTTGGCGTGCCCCACATCTTTGCGGCGACCCCGGTGGGGGCGGCATTCGGCTCCGGGTATGCGCAGGCGGAGGACCGGCTGGAAGAGATGCTGCGCAATTACCGCAAGGCTGAAGGCACTATGTCGGAGGTCTTCGGCGAAAGCTGGTTTCGCCATGATTACCGCCAGCGGTTGTGGCGGCACCGGCGTGTGGCCGAGGAGCATTACAAGGATCTCAGCGCTCAGTCGCGCGCGGTGATCGAAGCATTTCAGGCCGGCGTGAAGAAATTCATGACGGAGCATCCCGGGCAGGTTCCCGCCTGGGCGCCCAAGATGGAGCCCTGGCAAGTGGTGGCGCTCGGCCGCTATATCATTTGGGGCTGGCCTGAGAGTGAAGCGGGCGGCGATCTGCTGCACGCTGGAATCGAGCCTGATCCCGTCGCATATCACGGCTCAAACGAATGGCTCATCGCGCCCGGGCGGACAGCCATGCACGCGCCGATTGCGCTGATCGATCCGCACCTTACCTGGTACGGCGAATTCCGCTTCTATGAAATGCGCGTTTACGGTGGAGAGCTGGAATATTCGGGCGCGGCGATTGTCGGCGTTCCGTTCCCTACTCTGGGCCACAGCCGGTACATTTCGATTGCCATGACTACCGGCGGCCCGGACACCTCCGACGCCTACGAGGAGGAAATTCAGGACGGCAAATACCATTTCCGCGGGGAGTGGCGGCCCATTCAAAGCTGGACCGAGAAGATCGGCGTGAAGGTTGGCGAGAAAGTCGATTGGAAACCCGTCACTATCGAATTCACGCACCACGGCCCCATCGTCGCGCACAAGAACGGTAAAGCCTACACGCTGGCGATTCCGTACGCCGACGAGTTCCGCCTGATGGAGGAGAGCTGGGCCATGGTAACGGCGCGCAACTTGGCGGAGATGAAAAAAGCTCTCGCCATGCGCCAGTACATGGCGCAGAACATCATGGTCGGCACGGTGGATGGCGACACTTACTATGTGCGCAACGGCCGCGTGCCCATCCGGCCGGCGGGCTGCGATCCCTCGAAACCCATGCCAGGCACCGGGGCGTGCGAGTGGCAAGGCATCCATCCTTTCGAGGACCTGGTGCAGATCGAGAACCCGCCGCAGGGCTACATGCAGAATTGCAACATCTCGCCGTGGGTCATGATGAAAGAGTCGCCGCTTGTGCCGGAGAAATATGCCGCGCATCCCTACTTGTACAATGCCGATCGCACGCAGGCGCATCAGCGAGCCGCGATGGTGCTCGGCGAACTGGCGGCAGCCAAGGACGTGACCATCGAGCAGGCGATGAACATCGCATTTTCAACTGAGGTGTTCGAAGCGGAGCTGTGGCAGGAGCGCATTCGCCAGGCCGGTGCATCCGGAGATTTCGCACACAGCATCCTGGGCTGGAACCGCCGCAGCGATGCCGATTCGCCCGGCGCGCTGGCGTATTACCTTTTCAAGATGGGGCTGGGCGCGCGTGGCAAACTGGTCGAGCCACCCACGGATCTCACCGATGACGGCGTGCGCGGGGCACTGAGCAAGGCGGAACTGCAATTGCGATCCGATTTCCCGCCGGGCGCGGTCTACGGGACGCTGTTCCGCGTGGGCCGTGAAGGCTCCGTCCGTAACTGGCCCGTCAGCGGCGGTACTTTGCCACAAGCGGCAATGTCAACGCCGCGCGCCATCAGCTTCGAAAAGAAAGGCCAAATCATGCTCGGCCATGGCGGGCAGACTTCCACGCAGATCGTCATTCTCACAAAACCGCCGCAGTCGTGGATGGTGATCCCGCTGGGGGAAAGCGATCATCCCGATTCGCCGCACTTCGACGATCAGGCGGAGAAACTTTTTAGTCGGGCGAGCGTAAAGCCCACTTATTTCCTGCGCCGTTACGAACTTGAGAAGCATGTGACGGCGGAAAAGGATCTGATTTATTAATTGCGCGGTCACGATCTTCAAAATCAACACGCGGGCATTCGATTGCCTGGGAGCGACTGGTATTCTTAGCCAGGCGGAACGTTCCCGCGCGGACCGCTACCGTTTTGAAGAGGACCGGCAGCGTTATGTCGCGGGGCGTGCCACGCTGAAGCGGGCGCTGGCCGACCGAACGGGGATCCCGGCCGCGGATCTCATCATCCAAGAAGCGGATTGGACCAAGCCCCGGCTGACGCCGCCTGCGGGTACTCCGCCGATTTTCTTCAATGTTTCCCATTCCGGCGATTACGCGCTGGTGGCGGTGTCCGACGCGGTGGAAATAGGAGTCGATATCGAGCAGGTCCGTGCCGACTGCCCGATTGACGACCTCGCCCGCCGCTACTATTCCACGGGTGAGCACCAGCGCTTGCGGAAGCTGCCCGCGCCACTGCGGTTACGCGATTTCTATCGGCTTTGGACCATAAAAGAGGCGGTGTTGAAATGCGCCGGACTGGGTTTGTCAGTGCCGCCGGCGGTGGTGGAAGTGGGGCTCACCGATGATGCGGCCCCGCAAATCCATTGTCTTGATGCGAATAGGAAGTTCTTGGAGCAAATCTCCGTGCGCGAATTGGCGTTGGCGGACGGCTATGCTTCGGCCGTTGCCGTGGAATCGCGAGCGCAAATTGAACTTAATGTTATTTAATCATCAGAAAATTCTTGATTTGTACTAGTACTTCTGTCGTCCCCCAATGGTTAATTCCTTATTGAGCCTAAGGTAAAGGTTAGCCACATTAGTAAGTGAGATATCTTATGCGGATCGGAAGCGCCACGTTTTTGCCCACCGCCATCATCGCCGTATTGATGGCCGGCTCATCTCTTGGGTTTAGCGCCGCAGAAAAACACGCAACGCCACAAGTATTCCAAGCCCCGCCCAATTGCCCTCCTGGGTTGACCGAAATCTCGTTCGACCCGAATACCTTGATTCTGATATGTGCAGGGCCAGCCGGACCTCCAGGACCAATGGGTCTTCCTGGGCCGATGGGCCCCCAAGGCCAGTCTGGCACAACGGGTGCGCAAGGTCCGTCAGGTGTGACAGGTCCGGCTGGAGCGGCAGGTGCAATTGGGGCGATGGGTCCGGCTGGTCCAGCCGGTGCGATGGGTCCCGCGGGACCTGTTGGAGCGCTGGGTCCCCAAGGTTCATCTGGTCCAGCCGGTTCAGTTGGACCAGCAGGTCCTATCGGTCCTCAGGGTCACCCTGGCGTCGGGCTCAACCCCATCCAGATCGGTATGCTGCGCTGGTCACAGGCGGTCATGGCCGACGATGTCACGGTGGGCAACGCTCCTTCTGCGTTGGCTTTTGACGGAACGAGCTTGTGGGTGACGCAGGCCGGCAGCAGCCATATCACCAAAATCCGGCCCTGGGACGGGACCGTGCTGGGCACGTTTGATATGGGCGCCGAGGCCGCCGAGCCCGGGTCCATCGTTTTCGACGGAAGCAATCTATGGGTGGCCGCGCATGATGGCTCGGTGCGCAAAGTGCGCGCCTCCGACGGCGTGTTGCTTGGTTCCTACATGCTGGCGGGCGCGAGTTCGGCGCTGGCATTCGATGGCGCCAATATTTGGACCGCATCGGCCTCGAAGGACAGCGTAGCCCAGATCAGTTCGAAGCAGGCAGGGCTGACTCTCGCCACCATCACATTGCCTTCGGGCGCGGCGCCGGCAGGTCTGGCGTTCGACGGAGTGAATATCTGGGTCACTCACAAGGGCAGCAACACCATCACCAAGATTTGGACGATAGACAACACCACGGTGGGCACCTACGCGGTGGGCAACGGACCGCGGGGCGTGGCGTTCGATGGCATGTACATTTGGGTCGCTAACTCGGGCAGCAATACGGTAACGCGTCTGCTGGCGAGCGACGGAACGTTGCAGGGGACCTTCCCGGTTGGCCCAGAGCCGGCGGGCGTGGTCTTCGACGGCAATAATATCTGGGTCACCAACCAAGGCGGCAATAGCGTGACCAAGCTACGCGCGACCGACGGACTGCCTCTGGGTACGTTTCCGGTTGGCCCCGGACCTACGGGCATAGCGTTTGACAGCGCCAACGTGTGGATTGCCAACACAGGCGGAAACACACTGTCGAAGCGATGAACGCCCTGTTGTGCCTCAGGCGCTCGCGGCGCTGAGAGATGGGTCGGCGATGGCCGCCAGCGATTGCAGCTGGATGCGTACGGCGGTCAAGGGCTCCAGAAGTGCTTCGGCGTTCACGCCGGCCCAACCCCAGCTGTACAGGGCCAGTCTCACTTCGGTGGTCATCATCGTGACGGTGAACCGGAACTGTTGCTTCAGAATCAGTCCAGCAAGATCGTGCCGCTCCACCGGCGCGTGGACCATCAAGGTCTTCAGGGCCTTGCAGACGCGTTGAAAATCTTCTGAGAGCTGGTGCATGTAGGCGCGGAAAAGGATCACTCGCGCCTTGCGGAATTTGTTCTTCACTGACCGGTTGGCTCCCGGTTGAGCGTGTAAGAAGTCTCTATCCGTGTCATCCAGCAATCGCTCCATGGCCCTGTACCGCGAAGGCGAGAGAATCCTTTCCCAATCCTCCAGCGGCAGAGGCATGCTCGTCCGGTCGCGCGACGTTAGCCGCTTGATGAGCACCACGAACCCGGCTGCGGGCACGGCGAACATCAGCGCCGCAAGCAGCATCATCGGTTCCATAGCTCCTCCATTCACAGCTCTATCTTACCGGGCAGAGATAGTAATTTACAATCCTCTATTTATATGTATGCCGTTCGTTATCCGGAAATCCCAGTGATTTTCAGTAATTCAGCCCGAGTATTAACCTCAAAAGCTAACCAAGGAGAGCTACAGATACCTAGGGCGCTCATCCTAAAATGACTTACAGCTAATGGGTCATCGATTCTGGCCTCGCGTTGGTCTTCTCTGCGTCTGCTCTCTGGTACCGCAGGTCATTGTTGCTCAACGATACAGCTTCAAGTACTACAGCCATGAGCAGGGGCTCGAGGACCTGACCGTGAGTTGCCTGTTTCAGGATCGAACCGGGTTCCTGTGGCTGGGCACCATGAACGGCCTGTTTCGTTATGACGGGGAGCGCTTCCAGTCCATGGGCGGGCTGCCTTCCACGCGCATCATCGCCGTGACAGAGACGCCGAGCGGGCAACTTCTGGTGGCTACGCGCGAGGGGTTGGTGATTCGTGAGGGCGGCCAGTTTCGCCGGCTCGGGCCGCCCGAGATGCGCAATTTTTCCGGGCCCGAAAGCCTGGCGATCAGCGACGGGGAAAAGGTCTACGCAGCGGCGTCGACCGGCTTGTGGGTCGGCCATCCGGGTTCCGGTCCCGAGCCCATTGAGTTCCGGAAATTTGTTCTTCCGCGCGGAGTCGGCCAGGACGGAGTCTACTCCGCATATGTGGATGCACGGCACGAACTCTGGTTTGGCTGCGACACCCGGCTCTGCCATTTGGCGAACGGTGAAGTGAAGATGTTGGGCCCGGAGGCCGGCGTTCCGCCAGAGCAGTGGCATGCGATTGCCGAGGATGGACAAGGAAGGCTGTGGGTCCGCAGCGCGACCTCGGTGCTGGTCCGGCAAGCGAGCGGTGGCGCATTCACGGTGATCAAAGGCATACCGGAATCGAGCACCGTCGAGAGCCTGTATGTCGACCGGCAGGGCCGCCTGCTCGTCCCAACGCGGCTTGGCCTGATGCGGGGCGACGGCGAACACTGGGAACGCATCGACGCGCAGAACGGCCTGGCGGTCCGCGACACCTGTCTTGCACTCCAGGATCGCGAAGGGTCCATCTGGATCGGTCTGACCGGCGCTGGACTGGCCCGCTGGTTGGGCAGTGATGCCTGGGAGAACTGGACCGAGAGTGATGGCCTCGCGGGCAGTACGGTGAAGCAGATCTACCGCGATCGCTCGGGAATCCTATGGGTGGGTACCGACACCAGTCTGCAACAATTCACCAAATCCGGCCGGCCGGGCCGTTCCTGGGGAGTTCGCGACGGTTTGAGCGGCCATCCCGTGCGGGCGATTACTGAAGATGCCAACGCTTTGATCTGGTTCGGCATGAGCCCGGGAGGGATTGGGCGGCTGGATCCCAGGAGCGGTCGCCTCACACTGTTTGGGCGCGCGGAAGGACTGACCAGCACACTGGTGGTCAACCTCCATTGGGACGCCGACGGCACGTTGTGGGCGATGACACGGAACGGGCCTGGATTCCGCGGGAAACCGTCCGGGCAGTCCATGCGGTTCGAGCCAGCCATTAACCCGGTAACGGGAGAGCCGATCGACCGCTTCGTAGCGGGCCGCAACGGCGGGCAGTGGATTGCGAGCCACAGCGGCCTATACCACGGCGCCAATGGCAAATGGCAGGACTTTACGCACTCTGACGGCTTGCCGGTGGGCGACCTCGAAAACCTGGATGAGGGACCGGACGGATCGGCCTGGTTTACGTATAAAGAAAGTCTTGGTCTGTGGCGCGTTGTGACAGGCGGCACGGTGAAAATCGAACATTACACCAAACGTGACGGCCTGCATTCGGAAGATCCTAGCGCCATCGTGTTTGACACCGCCGGCCGGCAGTGGCTCTCAACAGACAACGGTATCGACGTGCGGGAGGGTTCCGAGTGGCGCCATTTCACCACCGAAGACGGGCTGCTTTGGAACGATTGCTCCGGCAACGCCATGATGGCGGACGCCGATGGCGGCGTCTGGATTGGCGTCAACCTGGGCCTATCGCATTACCGGCCCACGGGGAGATCGCCGGCGGAGTCTTCCTTCCCGGTGGTTGCCACCTGGATCCAATATGGATCGCAGTCGCATGACGCGGCTGCCTCCATTCAGTTGCCGTATCAGTACCGTTCATTTCAAATAGGACTGGCAGCCCTCAACTTTTCTCACGAGGCCCAGCGCGTATTTCGCTACCGGCTCAGCGGTGTTCAGGATGACTGGGTGGAGACGCCGCATGGCGTGGCCAGTTTCTCCAACGTCCCGGCGGGAACGCACGAATTGGAGTTCATGGCGCGCACCGGGAATGCTACATCTTTGCCCGCGCACCTCTCGATCACGGTGTTGCCTGCGTGGTGGCAGCAATGGTGGCTGATTGCGCTGGAGTGCCTGGCTGCCGGTTTTCTGATCCGTTATCTGCTCAATTGGCGGTTGAGTGTGCTGCGCCAGCGCCAATTCCAACTAGAAGCCGCAGTGCAGGCGCGCACCCAGGAATTGAGCCGGCAAAAGACGCTGGTGGAAGAGAAGAATCATCAGATTGAGCGCCTGCTGCTGCAGGCTCACGAAAGCAGCCGTTTGAAGGACCAGTTTCTGGCCAACATGAGCCACGAAATTCGCACGCCCATGAACGCCATCATCGGCATGACCGAACTGGCCCTGGACACAGCGGACAGGAGCGAGCGGACCGAATACCTGAATGACGCTCTGGCGGCGGCGCGCAACATGCTGGCGATCCTGAATGACATTCTGGACCTGTCCAAGATTGAAGCGGGCCGGATCGAATTGCATGCCGTGCATTTTTCTTTACGGGGATGCGTGGGCCACGCCGTCCGCACATTCCAACCCGTGGCGCAGCAGAAGAGTTTGGCCCTGCGCTCGGAGATTGGCGAGGACGTGCCCGATGGCGTGGTCGGCGATCCCACCAGAGTGCGCCAGGTGCTGCTCAACCTGATCGGCAACGCCATAAAGTTTACAGAGCGCGGCGAGGTTGCGGTTCGGGTGACCGTCGCGCACAGTGAGGCATCCGCGGCGCGCATCGTGTTCGCGGTGTCCGACACGGGGCCCGGCGTCCCGCCCGAAAAGCTGCAACTGATCTTTGAGCCCTTTCGCCAAGCCGATATCCTGCACTCTAAAGCCGGCGCCGGTCTCGGCCTCGCCATCAGTGCCAAGCTGGCGGCGCTGATGGGCGGCGATATCCGCATAGAGAGCCAGCCCGGTAAGGGATCGACGTTCTACTTTACCGTGCAATGCGGGCTCACGCCCACGGCGAGCAGCGGCGAGGACCTCACGCGCCTCCGAGAGACTCTAGCGCAAGGGGATCAAGTACCGGCGATTTCGTAAAAGGCCGCGGTGGATTGATCGAGGCCGAGCCGATTGACGGTTTCCGATAATCCCGTTAACGACAGTCCTTATCTCTGCCGATACCTCCGACTGGGATCGGATAGCCTACATGCGATTGCGCGTACGAATGGCGAGACGGCACCTGTGCCAAAGGGACATCAACCCGCACGTGATGAGCGCGAAGAAGATGACATTGGCCACCACGACAACCACATTGAAAACGCGTGTACGTTGCCAGCGGCCGCCATCGCGGTAATCATACCGGGCATCGCAAAGAGTGTTGCTGCCGCACGGTAGGGTTCGATTGCGAACGAATTGGCCGATGAGTGTTCCGCGAAAATCAGTGCCCATTGCAGACCGGCAAAAGCGACTCCGACGAGCAGCGACGCAACCGCACGCAGAGGTTTCATCCATACACGATCATAGCCGACGACCATCGGGAACGATATGTGGGGTTATCGGAAATCGGGAGGATTCCACCGTACCCACAATCAAGATGGCGCAAGCTCTCGGGCCGCCCCTGCTTGATCTCGGATACTCGCCCGTCCCCTATTGCCGCTCGACCACCAGAACCGTAAAAGATCCCGGTTTCGGTCTCATCCTGCCGCCCTTACCGTTGGCCCCGGCCGTGGACTCCATCTCGGCGGTTGTCAGGAACAAGCGCTTCGACTTCGGATCATACGCCATCGTCTTGGCGCCGCGTTGCGTTTTGATGCTGCCCAGTGACTCGTATTCGGCCGGGCTCTTCTGCCGGATCACTGAGACTGTTCCATCACCGTTGGACGCGAAGATTAACTGATTGTCCGCATCGAACGCCGCCGCATCCGTATGGTCGCCGATCGGTAGCGTCGTGATCACCTTGCCGTTGGTGGAATCCATAACCGCCAGCACCTTGCTCCGGCAGGCGATGAACAAGCGCGAGTTTGCCGGGTCGATGGCCAAGCCTGTGGGCGTCTTGCAGCCGGTGATGGGCCATTTATCCTTCACCGACAGGCTCTGCGGATCAAAGTGGACCACCTCGGCTTCTTCCTCCAGATTGACGAACCCGCTGCCCTTTCCATCCACGACGGCGGCCTCTGCCCCGCCGCCGAGGTCCACTTTCCCGATTACCGTCTCCTTATCGGGATCGATCGCCGTAATGACCTTGCCATCGCCATGGCACACCAGCACGCGCTTGGTCTTCGGATCGTAAGTGATGAAGTCCGGATCGTCGGCTACGGAGATTTTCTTGATGGTCTTGAAGGTGTTCGTGTCAAAAACCGAGACCGTCGCGTTCCCTCCGTTAGTGGTGAAGCCGCGGTGCAGATCGGTCACGATGGCGATGCCGTGCACGCCGGGCGTGTCTTCGACTTTCCCCAGCACCTTGCCGGTGTCGGCGTCGAGCACATTCACTTCGGTGCCATGCGACGCGTAAATCCGGTTCGATGCGCCATCGAATGTGACATAGTCAAAGCCTCCGTCGCCAGGGACCGGATATTTCTTTGTCACTTTGAATCCAGGCGCGTCGGCCGCAGCGAAGCACAGAGCACTCGCCAAACCGAGGGCTGCGAATCGAGCGAGTAATTTCACTTGCATCATGCGTAAATCTCCCTTAAGAGCAACCATTGTGGCCCCCCCAACATGAAACCACGATGAACGGCGTCCAGGCGCGTGCGCCTTGGCGCAATGAAATTGTGACTCGATTGTCATGTATCGTTCATTTCCGTCTGCTAGGCTTCGGGCTTCCGCGATGCGTTTGTTTTGCGCCCTGTTGCTGCTCACCACCGGTCGGGCGGTGGCCGGAATCGAAAACCCTACGTGTGAGCAAGTTCGACCCGGTGTATATCGGATCGACTATCAGGCCTCTCCGGACGCCGGAGCCGTTCAGGTATTCGCCAGCTCACGGCCGGATCGAATGGACTCGCTGCTCCCCGCTTTCATCATCCGCCAGACACCTGCCGAGGTATCGCTTCCCGAACGTTCAAGCCGGGTCTACTTTCATCTGCGCCCGGCTTCGGGGCCGCCGCGCGTGGTATCGATCCGGCGGCTGCCACTCGAAGGCGCGGCCAACTTTCGCGACCTCGGAGGCTACCGCGCCTCCGACGGCCGCTACGTTCGTTGGGGCCTGGTGTACCGATCGGGCCACCTGGCGAATCTGACCGCCTCGGATTTCGGTTACCTGGATGGATTGGGCATCCGCCTCGTGTGCGATGTCCGCACCGTCGGCGAGCGCACACGCTTGCCCACCCGTTGGATGGGGCGCGCGCCGGAATTCCTTGCTGCGCCCATCGGGCGCGAGCGCAAGGCCAGTTTCACCGCCGAGGACCTCCAGCGCCAGCTCGACGCCCGCAGCGGCTACGGTCAGTACGCCCTCGATTACGCCCCGCAGTACGGTGCGATTCTACGCCGTCTCGCGGCTGGAGACCTGCCCGCTCTCGAACACTGTAGCTCTGGCAAGGACCGGACCGGCGTCTTCGCGGCCATCCTGCTCACCGCGCTCGGCGTTCCTCGTGAGGCCGTGACGCAGGATTATCTTCTTACCACCTCCTATCTGCTGGCCCCCGACCGCATCGACAGCACCACGGCCGATGTGCAGATCATGCTCGGATTTTCGCAACCGCCGGACCGCTCTGCCGTACAGTCGCTGATGACCACAAAACCGGAGAGGCTCGAGTCTACTTTCGATGACATCACCAGAGCCTACGGCTCCTTCGACGCTTACGTGCGAAATGGCATGGGGATTGCCGATTCCGAACGGGCTCTGCTCCGCCAGCGCTTGCTGGAACCCTAGCCAAAAATTTTTGGACCCCTGGCAACAATCCCCGATTACAATAGACTTCATGAGAAAGGGGGCGTAGCCACGGCCCACCTGACCGTCAGCATCGGGCAAGAGCAGCGGGAATGCAGTATCGAGCCTGGCGCGCCGTGCCGCATTGGGCGCAGCCCGCACAATACCATCGCGTTGCCCAATGAGTCCGTTTCCCGTGCGCACGCCATGGTGCAGTTCACCGACTCCGGCTCCTGCTACCTGTACGATCTCGACAGCCGCAACGGCACCCTGGTGAACGGCCGGCGCGTTTCCGTCCCCACGATGTTGAGTCACGGCGATCGCATTACCATCGGCCCGTACACTCTCGGCTTCGCGCACGAGCAATCCGCTCAAGCGCCGCCAGCCGAACTGCCATCAGCCGCGCCGGATACGCAGGTCAGCGAGGAGCAGCACCAGGTCACCACCGTCGTGATCAACATCCGGGATTATGCGGACCTGGAGCGTCGTGTGGGAGCACCGCGCCTCGCGGTGATTGTTGCGGCGCTGCACCACCAAGCCCGCCCGATCCTCGAAGACATGGGAGCGTGGACGCAAAAATACTTCGGGCCCGCCATCCTGGCCATTTGGGTTCATCGCTCCATCAAGCCTCCACTGAACGTGGTGCTATCGGCGTTCGAGAGCGTCTCGAGAATCGCGCGTGCCGCCGGCGGGCTGCAAGGGCAGTTTGGTCTGGACGTTGCCGTTCGAGTCAGCGTCGGTATCGAGACCGGCAAAACCTCCCTGGATAACCTGGACAGCCGTGGAAGCGCCGATCTGGCCGCACTCGACGACGCCGTCAACCGCGCCTTCCGCATCGACTTCAACGCCAAGGACCCCGACCGCGAGGTCGCATTCGGCGCCGCTACCGGAGAGATTCTGCTGCAGGGCGTGGCCCTCGCGGAAATCGCGCAGCAACAGAGTGTAGCGCTTGACGGCACCGCCGAGCCCACCCCGCTCTGGGTCATGAGCCTGGATTCCCTGAGCCGCATGCTGGTGGCTCTGCCGCAGCGAACCGTCCGCATCGCGCTGCCGTGATTCACGGGCGTGTACCCGGTGATGATCGAGCCGGAGCCGTCCGGTTGAGGATATCAGACGCGGAAAACAATCGGCGCTAACCGCCCGCCAGCAATTTCCACCATCCTTTTGAAATATTGATCTATCCCGCCTAAGGCTTTACAGTCAACACTGCACTTAAATCGTCGCTAATTACTGGACCTATATGGCGAAAACTGCGCAAGGAATCACTCAAAAAAGATCGGATTTTTGCCACAATCTGGCGTTCCGCTTAACTGTTCGGGCAGCCGTTGTGCTGCTGGCCATGTGCGGTTGCGCGTGGGGACAGGAGACGCTGGCGCTTTCTTCCGCGACCTCGACGCCTGGTGGTACAGTTACGCTCAATTTGACGCTGAACTCGCCAGGAACAACCCAGCCGGCGGGAATGCAATGGACGACCGTCTACTCGACAATTGATTTCGCTTCCATCAGCGTGGCGGCAGGACCTGTGGCAACCGCCGCCGGTAAGTCCGTATCGTGTGGCACCGGCGCCGGATCGATCAATTGCCTGCTTTTCGGGTTAAATGAGAACACGATGAGCAGTGGCGTGGTTGCCACGATCACTTTCACGCTTTCATCCACCACGACAAACAAGTCTTCTGGCGTACAGATAACCAATCCTTCGGGCACTGATGCCGCAGGTAATCTGCTTGCGGTAACCGCTACTGGCGGAACGGTGACGATCACCCAGCCAGTGACGTTGACCGCACTGTCCTGTTCGCCCAATCCACTCACTACTCCAGGCACGGCGTCATGCACGGTGACAGCATCAGCACCAGCGCCAAGCGGAGGACTCAGTGTTGCTCTGGGAGTCTCGGGTGGCGCCGCAGGCGTAAGTGAGCCGGGCGCCGTTACCATCGCCCAGGGAGCCACGACCGCCACATTCAGCGCCACGGCTGCGGCGGTGAGCGCTTCCACCACTGCATCGTTTGTCGCAACTTTGAATGGAAGCTCGCAAAGCTTCGCGCTCCAGTTAGCGCCTCCGCCCCCACCCCCAGTGACGCTGACCGCATTGGCGTGTTCACCGAATCCCCTGACGACTCCGGGAAGCGTGTCGTGCACTGTGACCACATCGGCAGCGGCACCCAGCGGAGGCTTGAGTGTCGGTCTGGCTGTGTCGGGTAGCACCGGCAGCGTGAGTATGCCGGGGTCGGTGACCGTCGGCCAGGGAGCCACGACCTCCGCATTCAGCGCCACAATCGGCGCGGTGAGCGCCTCCACCACGGCAACGTTTGTCGCAACATTGAATGGGAGCTCACAGAGCTTTGCCCTCCAGTTGGCGCCGCCGCCCCCTCCGCCAGTGACATTGAAAGCGCTGTCCTGTTCGCCGAGTCCTCTGACGACTCCGGGCAGCGTATCGTGCACTGTGACCACATCGGCAGCGGCGCCCAGCGGAAGTCTGAGTGTCGGTCTGGCTGTGTCGGGTAGCACCGCCAGCGTGAGTATGCCGGGGTCGGTGACCGTTGGCCAGGGAGCCACGACCGCCGCATTCAGCGCCACAATCGCCGCGGTGAGCGCCTCGACCACGGCAACGTTTTCCGCAACGCTGAACGGGAGCTCACAGAGCTTCGCGCTTCAGTTAGCGCCACCGCCCCCACCTCCAGTGACGCTGACCGCATTGGCGTGTTCACCGAATCCCCTGACGACTCCGGGCAGCGTATCGTGCACTGTGACCACATCGGCAGCGGCGCCCAGCGGAAGTCTGAGTGTCGGTCTGGCTGTGTCGGGTAGCACCGCCAGCGTAAGCGTGCCGGCGTCGGTGAGTGTCGCCCAGGGAGCCACGACCGCCGCATTTAGCGCCACAATCGCCGCAGTGAGCGCCTCGACCACGGCAACGTTTTCCGCAACGCTGAACGGGAGCTCACAGACCTTCGCGCTTCAGTTAGCGCCACCGCCCCCTCCGCCAGTGACATTGAAAGCGCTGTCCTGTTCACCGAATCCCCTGACGACTCCGGGCAGCGTATCGTGCACTGTGACCACATCGGCAGCGGCGCCCAGCGGAAGTCTGAGTGTTGGTCTGGCTGTATCGGGTAGCACCGCCAGCGTGAGTATGCCGGGGTCGGTGACCGTTGGCCAGGGAGCCACGACCGCCGCATTCAGCGCCACAATCGCCGCAGTGAGCGCCTCGACCACGGCAACGTTTTCCGCAACGCTGAACGGGATCTCGCAGAGCTTCGCCCTCCAGTTAGCTCCTCCGCCACCGCCCCCACCAGCAGCCTCACCAACGGTTAGCCGGCTGGCGTGCAGCGTCACCACACTTGGTCCGAACGCATCTGGGGTGTGTACGGTTAGGCTATCAAGCGCGGCCCCGAGCAGCGGATCGACAGTACTGATCAGCGTGGCCAATAATGCACCCCTGATCGTGCCGTCCTCCGTGTTTTTATCGGGCGGGTCCACCAGGGCATCGTTTTCCGTGCTAACCGGTAGCGTCACCAGCAACCAGACGGTCACCGTGGATGCCAGCCTGAACGGTAGCTCTGTCAGTTGCTCCTTGAGCCTGACGACATCGACGTCGACGAAGCACCACCACTAGCTTAGTTAGTTGGGCGCGGTTTTTTTCCCTCGGCAGGGATCAGCTTCAACTGAGCGCTTTCCCGGCTGCCCTCGCGAATGGTTCGCGGCTCGCCCAGCGCCTCGAACGTTTTCAGGAAGTCGGAGTTCTCGTACGCTCCATCTTCGATTTCTTCCCACGCGAACAGCTTGTATCCTCCTGGGGCGATGCTTCTGATAGTGAAACGGCCGTACTGATCGGTCGTAACGTCTTTGTAGAGGTGGGATTGGCCGCGCCGCGGCTCATCCGGCACCATCACGACCGTGGCGCCCGCTTCGGGCTGATCGTTTGCGTTCAAGACCACGCCTTCGACCTGGCCGCCGTTGCTGCTGAGTGTGATTTCGAGCGTGCCGCTGATTCCGTGAATAAGATCCAGGCCCGATTCCAGCACCTCCTGATCACCCAGGCGCGCGGATTTTAGGTAATAATCACCGGGCAGGCTGAAGATGTTCAAGTGGTAACGGCCGGGCTGAATATCAGTGATGGTGAAACTGCCATCTGGATGCATGTGCCCGGTTGCACCTGCTGTTGCGTGCTCCTCCTCCAACCAGATCTGTGCTTCGCCCGGGGTCCCGGCTGACCGGCCTTCAAAGCGAAACTGGCCTTTCAGTTCGCCTGGCGGACTCAGTTCCAGAACAAGATTGTCGATGTCGCTCTCACGGACGTCGATCGGTTGTCGCCCCTGGTATGCTTTTCCGCCCACGCTTTTGTACGCGTGGGCGTAGTATGCCCCCGGTACCACGCTCTTTATCTCGAAATTTCCTTGCTGATCCACGCCAGAATAGAAATTGCCCCCAAACATGTACCGTGACTCATCCTGCGGCCGAAGGTTCACGCCGGCACCCTGACCGTTCTGTTTAGGCGTAGGGTCGACCACACGTCCGCGCACGCGAGCCGTCCGGGTTTTGATCATTGTAATGTCGACCCCGCGGAGAAGCGTTCCCGCTTCCAGGTCGATGGCCTTCGCCCCAGCAGGATCCGTGGCTCCGGGATAGTAAACTGGGGCATACCCCCGTCCGTTGTCATACGCTTGACGACGGCCTGCGAAATCATTGGGCGTGGCACTCAGATAGTATCTTCCCGGCGACAGCCCAAACATTCGATACTCACCCAGATCATTTGTGTTGGCCTGGTCGCACTCCTCAAGTTGCCGTTTTCCGCGCCTATAGGTGTAGCGGAACAAAAAAAATCCGACGTTAGGCAAAGGCTCGCCATCATCATCCAGCGCGCGCCCTGTGATCACCGCCTGAGGAGACATGCGCAGCACAACATCCTTGAGATGCTGCCCGGGATCGAGGGACAGGGTGGTTCCCGTGCCAGCCGTTAGGCGACGGGTGCTGTATTCTCCAGCGCCGTATCCGCGCTTGTTCGCCCGCATTCGGTATTGGCCGGGCTCCATATCCCGCATCGCAAATCGTCCCCCGGCCGTGGTGATGGTGTCGTAGCGCTGGCCTGGTGAGTTTCCCACCTGCCAAACGTCGATGGCCACCTTCGTCAGGGGCTCACCGGTTATCGCATTGACGACCTGCCCTTCAATGGAGCAGGACTCCATCCTCGCGGACGGCGGTTTTGGCTGAGTCACTGGTTGCGCGGCCAGCACTGTGGCGAATACGGTGATTGAGACAAGACAAAACCGCATCTGCGCTCCCGCCGCCATTGCTCAGCTTCCTGCGTTCTTAGGGGTCGACTCAGCCGGAATCAGCTTGAGCTGCCGGTTCTCACGGCTACCTTCGCGGATGGTGACGCTCTCTCCCTGGTTCTCAAACGGCTGGAGAAACTCCGGGTCTTGATATGCGCCGTTTTCCACGTCTTCCCAGGCGAACAGTTTATATTCTCCCGGGCTGATGCCTTTGAGACTGAAGTGACCGGAACTGTCGGTAGCGGTCCTCTGGAATAACTCCGAACGGTCTCGATGTTTCACATCCGGCACCAGAACTACGGTAGCTCCCGATGCGAACTGTGCCTGCGGGTCCATAACGGCGCCATCGACCTCACCGCCATTTGGATTCACGAGAATGTCGAGCACGCCTCCGCCGCTGCGAGTCAGATCCAGCCCGGATTCGAGAGCATCCATATCGCCCATCCGGATGGATTTGACATAGAAGCCCGGAGGCAAGCCCCGCACGAGAACCGAGTAGCTGTCTGCGTTTACGCTGTCGAGAGTAAACGTGCCATCGTCAGTCGCCCTTGCGTAGGCGCCTGCCATCGGCATGGGAGTTTGCGGTAACAGAGAAACGTTGATGGACGTCAGATTCACTTCGGCCGTCCCGTCGACGCGCACCTGACCTTTCAATGACAAGGCTGGGGTTAGCACCAGGCTGACATTGTCCAGATTGCTGTTGCCAACTTCTATTGGCTGCCGAAGCATGCGACGGCTGCTTTCACCCTGCCATTGCGCTGTCAGGAAATAGGATCCCGGCACCACATCTCGTATCTGGAAGGCCCCGTCTTTCCGCTGTACCGTGCCCCTGGTGGCAGCATTCAGGAACCCTCCTTCTTTCGGCATCAGCTGAACGATGACGAATTGTGGCAGCCCTTCACCCGCGGGGTTGACTACATGCCCCCGAATCTGGACCGTTCGCGTCTTTCGCAGCGTAATATCGACGCCACCGAGGACTGCTCCGGCCGAGACCTGGAAGGCATTAGCGGCCGTGGGATCATTTGTGCCCGGATAGTACGTGGGCGCATAGCCCTCGTTGGATTCCGCGGCAGGTTTCTGATCCTGAGTAATGCCCATCCCGTTGTGCGGGTGGTAAGTGGCGCTGAGGTAGTACTTCCCGGGCTCGAGCCCGAACACGCGATATTCACCCTGATCGTCGGTTGATGCGAAACCGGGTGAGGTCATTTGCCTCTTACCGCGAACAAATGCATATCGCAGCGCGCGGATTTGCGCGCTCTCTACGGGCTCACCGTCCTCATCCATTATTTTGCCGGTGATTACACCTTGCGGTACCAGCCGAAAGACGAGATCACGAGTTCGCTGGCCTGGACTCAGCGTGAGCGGTGTGCCCGGGCGGCCCGGCCCGCGAGCTCCGTATTGGAAACGGACGAAGCCATTCCGGTCAGCGGATACGTTGTAACGCCCCGGATCGATATTTTCGATAACGAACCGGCCGGTGGCATCAGTCACTGCGCCCGGGATCGCATTGGTGTGCCCACCCAGGTTGTTCATGGTGATCTGTGCTTTCTTCAAGGGCTCGCCAGTGATAGCGTTCACGGCCTGACCCTCGATCGAGCAAAGATCCTCGGGCCTTGTAGGCTGAACTGGTGCATTGGATTGCTGCGACTGGCCCGGCTGCGACGAGACCGTACCCGCTTGCTGCGCAACGGCGAGCACTGGGCAAGCGAGGAGCGCGAACCAGATGAAACGCATGCACGTCTCCCAGGATCGAGTATAGGACGCCAGGCGGCAGGCTTTCGTTACGTCAGCCAGGCGTCCAGATTCTGGCGCACAAATTCATCGTCGTTGAGGTGCGGATAGGCCCTGTAAACCCGCCCGATCTCTTCCATCTGGCCGGGTGAGAGGTCTTCGGAGGGATTCAGACACCAGCGGCCCTCCAGCAGGCCTTGGCGCCGCAGCACTTCGTGGAGGCCTGCGATACAACCGGCGAACTGGTTTGCCGTATCGAAAAACGCCGCATTGGAATCGGTGACCTCTATCGCCCGGGTCAGCCAACCCGGACACTCCGGCTCGTTGTGAATCCGCTCCTGGAGTTCGACCGCCCGGCGCGTCCACACCGCCCAGTGCCCCAGAAGCCCGCCCACGATACGCATGGTCCGTCCGGCGAACTGGAACGGCGTGAGCAGGTCGATCACAATGTTGTCATCGTTGCCGGTATAGAGCGCGATGTCTCCCGCGCGCCCTGATTCCGCCACCGCGCGCACCACGTCCAGCGTTTGATAGCGATTAAACGGCGCCATCTTGATCGCGACAACATTTTCGATCTCGGCGAATTCGCGCCAGAATGCATACGGCAGAACACGCCCGCCCACGGCGGGTTGCAAATAGAAACCGAACACCGGAATCACCGAGGCAACAGCGCGCGTGTGCTCCACAAGCTCCGCAACACTGGCCTGGCGCAAGGCTGCCAAACTCAGCAAGCCGGCATGATAACCGCAACTCACCGCCAGTTCCGCTTCCTTTACCGCCTGCGCCGTCGGACCCACGATGCCGGCGATCCGAATGGTATCGGTAGAGCGCATCTCTTCCATCGCCAGCCTCAGCACCGGCTCGTACAGGCTCACGCGCGGATCGCGAATCTCGAACTGCGTGGTGTGTACGCCCACGGCTACGCCTCCGGCGCCCGAAGCCAGGTAGTAACGCGTGAGAGCGCGTTGGCGCCGCTCATCCAGCTTGCGATTGGCGTTGAGAGCCAGTGGATGCGCGGGAATCACCACGCCGCGCCGTAGCTTGTCGCGCCAGTTCTCCGGCTGCGCCATCAGAACCGGCCATCCCGGCGCTCGAAGTGTGTGGGCTTGGCCAGCGTCGCCCCGCCCATGCCTATCCAATCGGCCACCCACTCAATCATCTGTTCGATCGTGACCGATGGATAGCCAAACTGTCTGTGACAGCGGGCCGCATTGCTCAGCAGGGCCGTGCCGGATTCAGCGCCCTCCAAAATCGGCTCCACGCCGAGACGCTCACCGAAACGGCGCGCGATCCAGCGTACCGGCACCGTCTCCGGCCCGGTTACGTTGAGAATCAGGGGCGGCGATTGCGCCAATCCGAACGAGCGCAGCGCGATGGAGTTCGCGTCGCCTTGCCAGATCACGTTGACGTGTCCCATGGTCACGTCGATCGGCTGCCGTTCGAAGACTTTCTGTCCGATATCCAGCAGTACGCCATAGCGAAGATCGATCGCGTAATTCAACCGCAACAGCGTGATCGGCGTGCGGTTCCGCTCGGAAAAAAACTGGAACACGCGCTCGCGGCCCAGGGCGGATTGCGCGTACTCGCCGACTGGTCCGGGCGTCATATCCTCGGTCGCCCCGCCCTGCGCCAGGGGAACCAGCGGGTACACATTCCCCGTCGAAAAAGCCACGATGCGCGATGCCGCATAGCGGTCTGCCACCAGGGCGGGCAGCAGCGTGTTCATCGCCCAGGTGAGATGCTCCGCACCCGTCGATCCAAATTTGCGCGCCGCCATGAAGAGCACGTTGGGAGCGTCGGGAAGGGACGCCAGCGCACCCGGCGCCAGCAGATCCACGCTAGCCGTCTCGACCCCGGCGGATTCGAGATCCTGCCGCAGCGCGGGATCGGAAAAACGCGCCACACCGATGATGCGCTTGGGAAACTTGGCTCGCTCGCATGCGCGCTTAGCTCGCTTGGCCAAGCTGGGCCCCATCTTGCCGCCGACGCCGAGAATCACCAGGTCGCCCAGCATCTCGGCCACGGCGCGTGTGTCGGCCTGCGAAGGCTCGGAGAGCAAATCCTCGAGTTGCTGCTCGCTGGCGATCATCAGCGCTTGTAGCCTATTTTGCGCAGGAAGTCGCGCCGCCGCGCCGCTTCTTCAGCGGTCTCGACGCCCTTGGGAGAAGCGCCGTCGATCACACCCACAACGCCGCGCCCCTGCTCATTTTCCGCCACAATCACCGTCACCGGGTTGGCCGTGGCGCAGAAAATGGAGCAGACTTCCGGAACGTCTTTGATCCGCCCCAGTACGTTGATCGGATAGCCATCGCGCATGGCGATGACGAAAATATGGCCCGCGCCCAGCGCCGTGGCATTGCGCGCCGCAAGAGTTGTGAGCGCCTCATCGTTGCCGTCCACACGCGTGAGGCATGGCCCCGAAGCCTCGTTAAACGCCACACCGAATTTCATTTGCGGGACCGTGTTCACCAGGGCTTCATAGAGATCTTCGACACTCTTGATGAAGTGCGTCTGGCCTAGGATGATATTCCCGCCGTCGGGAATTTCGAGGGGGACGGATTTCAGCTCCATGAGAAATATCTAGGATACAACGTGCGACCATCGAAGGATGGCCGATCGCCGCCGCAGCGTGGCCGAGAATGTTCCGGGCGACTTCTTCGTCGACGAAACCTGCATCGACTGCGATACTTGCCGCCAGCTCGCTCCCGAGGTTTTCGCCGATGCGGGCGAGTACTCGTTCGTTCATGCACAGCCTCCGACCCCTGATGCCGTTCGCAGTGCATCCCGTGCTTTGCTCGCATGTCCTACGGGTTCGATCGGCACGCTCGATCCCGGCCGCGCCCGTGAAGCCAAGGCGGATTTTCCGTTGCTCCTCGAAGGCGGCGTGTATTACTGCGGTTTCAATTCCCCGAAGTCCTTCGGCGGGAACAGCTACTTCGTCGTGCGTCCGGAGGGCAACTGGCTCATCGACTCTCCGAAATTTCTGCCGCATCTCGTCGATCGCTTCGAAAAGCTCGGGGGCATCGCGCATATTTTCCTGACGCATCGCGACGACGTCGCCGAAGCCGAGAAGTACGCCGCGCGCTTCGCGAGCCGCCGCATCATTCACCGCAAGGAATTATCCGCCCAGCCTTCCGCCGAACTCGTGATCGACGGGATGGACTCCGTGGAACTCGCACCCGGTTTCTGGGCCATTCCCACTCCCGGCCACACTCGTGGCCACACGTGCCTGCTGCTCGAAAACCGCTTTCTGTTCACAGGCGATCATCTCTGGTGGAGCCGCACACTGCGCAGTCTCAACGCCGGCCGCGACGTCTGCTGGTACTCATGGGAAGAGCAAACGCGGTCTATGGCCGCGCTGAAGCAATTCAGATTCGAGTGGGTGCTACCGGGGCACGGGGAACGAGTCAAGCTGCCGGTGGAAGAGATGCGAGGCCAATTGACGGATCTGGCTGGAAGAATGAACGGCGCAATCAGTAGACCACGTTGGGTGTAGACTGTGGATATAGACATGAACGGCCCCGTCAAGCTCGATAGTCCCTACCCCTCAGTTGAGGAGACCGCACGGCTGTTCGGAGTTCCGCCATCTCGTGTGAAGGAAATCGTGCGTCTTGCCGATTCGGTCAATGGTGTGATAGCTCATAAGACGAGAAAAAAGCGAGCAGCACCAAAACGTGCATTCTACAAGGGCGCCAAGTCTTAAGAACGCGGTTGTCAACCCGCAGCACGCATTTCTCAACATCCCTTACGATGACGAGTTCCGAGATCTCTTTCTGGCCTACGTAACGGCCCTCACCGCATTTGGACTCGTCCCGAGAGCAACATTAGAAATACCTGGTGGGAGAGGGCGTTTGGACAGGATCCTCGACTTGATTACATCCTGCGGATATTCATTTCACGACTTGTCGCGCGTGGAGCTGGACCTGAAGAGCCCGCCTACACCCCGTTTTAACATGCCGTTTGAGCTCGGGCTGGCCGTATGTAACGAGAGACTGGGCGGTCCGGGCACCTGGTTTGTTTTTGAGGCGAAGAAGCGCCGGCTCTCCAAGTCATTGAGCGATCTCGCCGGCAGCGATCCGTACGTTCACGGTGGAAAGCCAAAAGGAGTATTTCGGGAGATCTGTAACTGCTTAGTACGAGAGCAGCGCCAGCCTACAGTATCAGAAATCAGCAAAATCTTCCATGGGCTTAATCGGGTTGTTCCTCAGATACAGAGCGGCGCAGCTTCACACTCGCTCTTCAGCGCGCGGGCTTTCCAGGATCTAGTGCTTGCGGCACAACGGCTCACCGAACACGCTCCCCTAGGTACTGAGCGAATGCGGCCCTAATACTTCCTCAGCTCCTCTACCACCGCGGCCAGCCCTTTCGTGCGATAAAGATCCGCGAGGCGCTGCTCCTCGGGCGAAGGCGGCGCCATCCGCGGCAGCGAGGCGCGGCTCGGCACCCACACGCGGCCATTGGCGAACTCCACGTTGCTGACAAAGCCCGTCATGCTGGCAATGGCGACCGGTTCACCCGCACTCCGTGAAAAGCGAAGCGCTGTATCCTGCAGCACGCGGCCTGTTTTTCCCGGCGGTAGCAAAAGGTCGCCCTCCGCCGCCGGCACCGAGCCCGCCAGAAACTCGTGACCCTCCCGGTCCTTTACGATCCATCCGATCTCGACATAGCGCACCGGCCGCGACGAGCGATTCTGCACCTGAATGGTCGGTGTGCGCGCTTCGTTGCCGGCTACTTCCGCCCAGCCATCGATCGCTTCCACCGGCGCATCCGGCATCTTGAGAAACGCGAACCGCGCCATGCGCTCCGGTTCGGCTGCAGAAGTGACGGAGCGGCCGCCGCGCGACAGCCGCACATCAATCCGTGGGCGCTCCTGCTGACGCGCCAGCGAATCCAGCATCTCACGCTTCAGTGCCTCAGGGCCGGTCGAAGCCAGAACAGACTTGAAATACTGGCGGTCGCGCTCCGCCTCCATTTCCCACACCGTCATCGAACGCCGCGAGTTCAACCGGTTGGGGCCATAGAAATCGAATCCCGCGAACAACACGCCGTCCAGGCTGACCTGAACCAGTGGGCCCGCTCCCGCCTGCAAGGGCCGCAACAGACGCAGATCGATGCGCACGGGAAACGCCTCACCGGATGCCACGTTCAGGCTGGGCACGGTGACCGACGCTTTTCCGCCCGGCGTTACTTCCTGCGCTGTCACCAGCAGTGTGATGCCACGGATCGTGCGTGAATCGGAGTTCCGCAGCGAAAGAGCCATGTGCAGATCGATCACCATGGCCCCGCCGCGCTGCGAGGCGCCGGAATCGCGCACATTGGTATTCAGCAAAGCGACGGGAGAATCCGGCGGTAATTTGATGTCGATGGAGCTGTGCAGATCCAGAGGGACGTCCTGCCCACAAAGCGCCATCGCGCCAACAAACGCCGCTGCCGCAACTTTACTGCACATAGACATTGTTGATGGTCACCTGGCCGGTATCCGAATTCACGTAGCGTGCGCCCATGGCGCTGCCGCCCGCCTGATACTGCACATCGCGGGAGCCCACGTTCAGCAGCATCATGGATTGGCTGCCCTCGGTCACCTGGATTCCCGAGCCGTTCGTTTCGAGCACCGCCTCGGCGACTTTGGATTCTTTGGCTCGCGGCGCCGGCTGTTCAATCAAAAAGCCCACCACCAGCAGCATCGCCAGGCTGCCGCACGCGACCATTGCGCGCAGGCTGAACGCACCGTGCACCGCTGGACGCTCCGTGACGCACTGGCCTGCTTCCAGTCCCAACCGGACATTCGCCCGCATCTCCGCCGCCAGACTGTTCCACGAAAGCTGCGGCATCTCCGCCATCACGCGCACTTCCTCACGCAGCGTAGAGAACTCCGCCACCTCGTGCTGGCATTGATCGCATCCAGCCACGTGCCGCGCGACGCTCCACCGCCGCCAGCCGCTCAGCTCACCGCCCGCCAGTAGCGCCAGATTCGCCTCACTCGGATGCTTGCTCATATCAGCGTTTCCTCCCGGCCATGTAGCGCCGCAGCTTGATCCGGGCGTTAGCAATATGCGACCGCACCGTGGCCTTGGAGCAATCCAGCCGCTCCGCCACTTCCTCGGCAGAGCAGCCCTCAACATCGCGCAACATTAGCGCCGCACGCTCGCGCGCCGTGAGCAGCCGCAGCCCGTCTTCCAGATAGTCACGATGCTCCGATCGCAGCAGCAAATCCTCCGGCGATTCGTCCGGACTCACCGTGTGCACATCCACTTCGCAATGCGTCACGCGGCCGTGGCGCCGCAGAAAGTCGATAGCAGTGTTGGTTGCGATGCGCGAAAGCCAATGGGTCGCCTTCTCTTCGTCCTTGAGCTGCTCTTGCCGTTGCAAGGCTTTGATGAAGGCTTCCTGAGTGAGATCCTGAGCATCGGCCGTGTTTCCCACAATGCGATAAATCTGCAGGAAAATACGCCGCAGATTGTCGGAGACAAACCGGTTTTGTCTCTCTACGATCTCGAGTGGCGGGGGCGCCAATTCGCTCATGACTTCGCTATACACGCTTCCCATGCCCACAATAGGCATGACGCTCGCGAACGGCAAACGTGGAGGTTACTTTGCGCGCTAAGCTAATTATATGAGACCAGTAGCGGTAGTGGCCGCCGGCAAAACGCCGTTCGGCGCCTTTGCCGACCGCGATTTACGCTCGTTAGCAGTCGAAGCTGGTGACAAGTGCTTGAAAAAAGGGCATGTTAGCCCGTTGCAGGTGGAAGCATTTTACCTTGGTAACTTTGCAGGCCCATCTTTTGTCGGCCAGAACCACCTGGCACCGTACATTTCCACAGCCCTGGGCATCCGCGACGTTCCCGCCACCCGTTTCGAAGCCGCCTGCGCCTCCAGCGGCTCCGCATTTTTCCACGCGTTTTCGGCGGTGGCGAGCGGACTGTACGATTGCGTCCTGGTCGCCGGCGTCGAGAAGATGACCTCGCAGCCCACCGCGCGCGTCACCGAAATTCTGGCAGGCGCAGGCGATTGTTCCGGCGAGATCAAGGCCGGTTCCACCTTCCCGTCGCTGTTCGCTATGATCGCCCGCCGTCACATGTATCAGTACGGAACAACCCGCGAGGATCTCGCCGCGGTCGCCGTCAAGAATCACGCCAATGGCGCGCTCAATCCCGATGCCCACATGCGCAAGGTGATCACCATGGATCAGGCGCTCAACGCGCGCCCCGTGGCCGAGCCGCTATACCTCTACGATTGCTCGCTGATCAGCGACGGCGCCGCGGCAGTGCTGCTGATGCCGCTCGACCGCGCCCGCGACTTTACCGATAAGCCGGTCCGCATTCTGGGCGTGGCCCAGGCGTCGGATTTCGTCGCGCTCGACCAGAAGCCCGACATCACCACGTTTCCCGCGGTGCGGCGCGCTGCGCAAAAAGCTTACGAGATGGCCGGAGTCACACCGCGCGACATTCAGTTCGCGGAAGTGCACGACTGCTTCACGATTGCCGAGATCGTGGCCATCGAGGACTTGGGGTTCATCGACAAAGGCTGCGGCGGGCCGTTCGAGACTTCCGGCGCGACCGCACGCGATGGCGAAAAGCCGATCAACGCGAGTGGCGGCCTGAAATCCAAGGGCCATCCCGTGGGCGCCACCGGCGTGGCGCAGCTCTGCGACATCGTGGCCCAGATTCGCTGCGAAGCCGGCGACATGCAGCTCAA
>DATGZN010000040.1:0-92909 GCA_035297145.1 Bryobacteraceae bacterium | reverse complement strand
CAAGGGCACGATCACTGTGAGCACTGCGCGTGACGGAGACTGGGCGGAGATCCGGGTCAGCGATACGGGCACCGGGATTCCGGACCAGGTGCAGTCCAGCGTATTCAATCCGTTCTTCACAACAAAAGGTGTAGGCAAGGGCACGGGCCAAGGGTTGGCCATTGCGCATACGGTGATCGTCCAGAAGCATGGCGGGACCATTTCCTTTGACACGGCGACAGGAGTCGGCACCACGTTCAAAATCAGGATTCCCATCAGTGGGAGCATCGAGAAACCCGCCGGCGAGCAGCAGATGCAGCACGAGCTCGGAATCCGTACGTAGCGCCAAACTGAAAAAATGCTTTTCACCGCCGTAGCGCCGAGAACGCCCAAGACACTAGACTGATAGACTCGCGCCACGCCGGTGCTCGCCACTTCAGCACAGAACGGGTGTGCGCGGCGTTTACTGTGCGCTGCACGGCGACAAAGAGAGCGCAGAGCGAGCGGCAGAGGCTTCGTGAGCGTGGCTCACAGACGGATACTGGGAGAGATCGGTTAGCGGGCGGCTGAGCCCTCTTTTCGCTATACTAGTGGCGAACCCTCCATCATGGCGCTGTTCAAGACACGCAGCGCCGCCGTATACGGCATTGATGCTCATCTGATCGATGTCGAAGTCGACATGTACAAGTCAGGCACGGCGCGCGACTTCATCACGGTCGGGATGCCCGATACAGCAGTGCGTGAGAGCCGCGAGCGCATCAAGTCCGCGCTGATCAATTCCGGCTTTGGCTATCCCAACAAGGCCGTCACCATCAATCTGGCCCCGGCGGACGTGCGCAAAGAGGGCGCGGGGTTCGACCTCCCCATGGCGATGGGCATTCTGGGGGCGATGGGAACCGTGTCGGGACTCGACAATCATCTGCTCGTAGGCGAACTCTCGCTCGATGGCGCCATTCGGCCGGTGCGTGGGGCCTTGTCCATCGCGGTTTGCGCGCGCGAACAGGGACTCGCCAATCTGGTGCTGCCCGCGGAAAATGCGGCCGAAGCCGCGGTGGTGGAGGGTGTGCGCGTCTTTGGCGTGCGGCATCTGGCGGAAGTGGTGGCGCTCATTTCACGGCCTCTGGAATTCTCTCCCGTTGTGCCGCAGGACATAGTTCGATTCACGCCGGATTCCTCCGCGCCCGATTTCCGCGACGTGCGCGGGCAAACCACCTCCAAGCGCGCGTTGCAAGTCGCGGCCGCCGGTGGCCACAACGTGCTGATGATCGGGCCGCCTGGGTCGGGCAAGACCATGCTGGCCAAGCGGCTGGCGGGCGTGCTGCCTCCTTTATCTTTTCCGGAAGCGATCGAGACTACCAAGGTTCATAGCATCGCGGGCATGCTGCCCTCGGGTGCGGGACTGCTGCGCGAGCGGCCGTTTCGCGCGCCGCACCACAGCATTTCGGATGCGGGTCTCATCGGCGGCGGGCCGGGGATGCCGCGGCCGGGCGAGGTCAGCCTGGCGCACAACGGCGTGCTGTTCCTCGATGAGTTCCCGGAGTTCCCGCGAAACGTGCTGGAACTGCTGCGGCAGCCGCTCGAGGATGGGTCGGTGACCATCGCACGCTCCGTCATGACGCTAAGCTTTCCGTCGAGTTTCATGCTGGTCGCGGCCATGAACCCATGTCCTTGTGGATTCTTTGGCGACGCCACACGCGAGTGCCGCTGCACGCCGGGGATCATTCAGCGCTATCTGAGCAAGATCTCGGGACCGCTGCTCGATCGCATCGACATTCACATTGAGGTGCCCGCGGTGCCCTATAAGGAACTGCGCTCCAACGGCACGAGCGAGTCCTCGGACGACATCCGCGAGCGAGTTCTGCAGGCCCGCGCGGTGCAGCAGGCGCGTGGCTACGTTAACTCCCAGATGCCGGTCCGCCTGATCCGCAAACAGTGCGCTCTCGATGAAGCCGGCGAGCGGACGCTGGAGATGGCGGTACGGCGCATGGGACTCTCGGCGCGGGCGCACGACCGCATTCTGAAAGTCGCGCGTACCATCGCCGATCTGGATCACTCTGAAACCGTCTCGGCTAAGCACTTGGCCGAGGCGGTGCAATACCGCAGCCTGGACCGGAACTACTGGAGTTGACAGAGGCGGCCAACCGAAGCTGACCGCCCCTCACCATTTAGAACGTCAGGTGCAGCGCGAGTTGCAGGAACCGTGCGCTGCCGATCGTGTGCTGGATGAATCCCAGGCTCCCTACGGGTGGAACTGACGGTGGACCAGAAAAATTAGGAAAGAAGTCCACGTCGTTATTCGGCGTGTCGAAATCCGCCTGATTGAAGACGTTGAATGCATCAAAATTGAACCGCAGCCGGTAACGTTCTCTAAACGTGAACGTCTTGCCGATCGTCATATCGAAACGCTTTTGAAATGGACCGCGGAAAGTATTGCGTCCCGTATATCCGTAGAGCGATTCGTAGACGTCACAGCCGGTTGCATCGCAAGGAGGAACCCCGCTCTGGCCCGGTGCAAGAAACGGAGGGAAGAAATCGTTCTCGTTGAGCACAGGTTTTCCAGCGTTAACACCAGTTGTTCCCTGAAGCTGCGCCTGTGAGTTGGTGACACCAGGTTTGAGGGGCACAATCGGGTTAGTGATGTAATCCGAGGTGCCGAAATACAAGCTTCCCACGGAACCGGAGTAATCGTAGACGCTGTAGGGCTGCCCGCTCTGCAATACGGTCTGTCCGCCGATGATCCATCCATTCACAATGTTGCCCAGCGCCTTGTTGGACGTCAGCTTGGGTATCGTGTAGCTGTAGTTGATCAGGAAGACGTGCGTCTGATCGAAATCCGCCGAGCCGTAGTTGGACCGCGGAACGAGAGGATTGTTGCCCGTGAAGAACAGGCCCTGCCCGCTTTGCTCATCCAGAGTGTGCGACCACGTGTAGCTGCCCGTGAATTGAAGCCCGTTCGAGAGCCGCTTGCGAACCTGTAACTGCAGAGAGTTGTAATTTGAAATGCCTTCCGCGCTGAACAGGACGGAATTCATGTCGTAGCCAACGTAGGGCACGCGTATGGGGGCATTTCCAGCGAACTCACTGGTGGAGACTGGCTCGAGATCCAGGTTGAAGTTGGGCGAGACGCCGCCGTATGAGTAGATCTGTCCGTTCACCGGGTGTTGAGGTGTGGCGATCATCGGCTGGTTGAACGGAATGGGCAGAATTTCGTGCTGGCCGTGGTTCCCCACATACCCTGCACTGAACAGCCAATTGTTCGAAGCCTGGTACTGCAGATCGAATGTCCAGTTCTCCGTGTACGGAAGTTTGTTGTTGATGTCGTATCCACCAAACAGGAATGGCCCGAACAAGTTGCCGCCTGGATAATTGCCGTTTTCGGTCTGCGCGATGTTGGGAAGATACGCCTGGAACGCCGCGGCGCTGCCGGCAATCGGGGGGAACGGCGCCGTTCCAAATGGAGCCTGCAAAGTAGCGCCCTTCTGGGCGGCGATGACCGAAGTGAAGGGCGGCTCCAGTGTTACGCCGAAAGGCCCGTTGAATCCACCGCCCGCGCTGGGCGACAGATAACTGAAGAATTCGCCGCGGTCGTAGTAGATACCGAAGCCGGTGCGTACCGTCAGCTTCGGAAGGGGCGTCCAGGCGATTCCAATGCGCGGAGCCAACCCCCATTGACGCTGTTTCATGAGCGTGTTGCTCGCCCCCGGCGTGCCCAAGGTCTTGTTGTTCCCTGCCACCTCCAGCCCGGAACCGGTAATCGTGTCCGTGGACGCATCGTACGAATACATGCTCGCGTTGAAATCGCTTAGCCTACCGTATTTTTCTGAAAGCGGACCGTCGAAATCCCAACGAAGGCCCAGGGTCAGGGTCAGATTACTCCGGAGCTTGAAGTTGTCGTTCACAAACAGCCCTGCCGTGTCGGAACGGTAATAGCGGCTCGCCGAACCGTTGAAGGCGGTGGAGTTAGTGCCGCCGGTTCGTACGTTGCCTTCGACGAAATCGGTAAACGTCCTGAAGGCGATCACATCGGTGTTGGTGTTGTGATTGATGATGTTCAGTTGCGTATGGTCCACTAGTCCGCCAAACGAAAGAGTATGGCGGCCCTTTACCCAATTCAGGGTGGAACTGAGTTCCCACTGATTTTGGAACATGCCGGCATTGCCGAAGCTCGCCGCATTGCCAAACTGCAGTCCTCTCCCAATCGCGTTATCGGCGGTGCCGATCTCAAGCTGTGGAAAGCCCGTCGCCCCCAGCAGGTTCATCCCGAATTGGCTTGGGGTAAATTGCTGCGAAGTAGTCGCGTAAGCCTGTAACCGCGTGAACCCCGCGCGCTGCTCCCAGGTAAGACTAGGCGACAGGATCACCGTGTTGTTCACGGAAACTACATCACCTTCGCCCTGAAGCTGCTGCGGGAAACCAAGTAAGGGCTCCTGGTACCCAAACGGATTCTGCGTGGGGTTCTGCTGGATATACAACTTCGCACCGAACCGGTCGCGATCGTTTACGATGTAATCCACGTCAGCGATGCCCTGATCCACTCTGGATTGCGCGTTCGGCCCTTGCACAACCGCGTCGTATCCCAGGGCCACGGCCGCACTCGAGCTGTATTGCGCGCTAGGAATGAAATACTGCCCGTTGGGCAGTTTGGCCTGCAGGATGGACTGCGCCACGGGATTGATTTGACTGGGTGTGATCGTTGTCCCGAAGCTGCTTTGAATCATGTTCACGATACCTTGGGGAGATCTGTCATTCGTCAGGCCCAGCGGGACCACGGCGTCTTGCGTGGCGTCCGTCGAATCCGCGATGTGCACACCCTGATATGAAAGGAAATAGAAGAGCTTGTCTTTCTTGATCGGGCCGCCAATCGTGGCACCGAACTGATTGCGATTCTGGAACGGTGATGCGATTCCCGCCGCATTATAGAAGAACGGAGCTGCGTTCATCGCGCTGTTCTGGAACTTTTCGTAGAGTTCCCCATGCAGCTCATTCGTGCCCGATTTCGTGGTCACGAGAATGTGCGCCCCGCTGTTGGCTCCCTGCGTGGCGTCGTACATCGCGGCGTTCACCGCGATCTCCTGAATTGCCTCCGCTGGTGGCGTAGGCAGAGCCTGCCCAATAGCTGCGTAAACCGAAGTGCTGGTTTGGATCTGGCCGCCCGGGCCGAAGTTCTCGCCCGTGTTCAGTACGAACCGGTTTTCTCCCACTTGGCTGGTTGAGTTTCCGTTGAACAGATTGTTCGTGCCGATCCCGTTCAAAGAGAAGCTGTTGCTGGTTTCGCGCTGGCCATTGGCGGTAATACCCTGGTTACCCAGCCCGGAATTTGCGCCCGATCCTTGGAGGAAATCCGCGTGAACGCCGGGGCTGAGAATCGCCAACTGCGTGAAACTTCCGGTGCCGAGAGGCGTTTGTTCAATGGTCAACTGATCGATCACATAGCCATTGGTCGTGTCCACCTGGTTCATGAGCGGCGTGGCGGTCACCTCAACCGTGGTGGCGGTCGCGCCCACGCGCAAGTTGCTGTCAACCGTGGACGTGCGGTCTCCGTTCACTAAAATCTCCGGGTGTGTTTCGGTTTCGAAGCCCTCTTTGGTGAAGGTCAGCTTGTACGTGCCGGCGGGAAGGTTGGAAACAAGATAAGAGCCGTCCGCGTGGGACGCCGCCGATACCGAGAGATTGGTCGCAATGTTGGTCGCCCTCACTTTGGCATCGGGTATGGCTGCACCCGACGGGTCTTTCACTGTTCCCGTAATGGCGCCCATAATCTGCTGTGCGCGCAACGGCGCCTGAACAACAGTTCCCGCAAACAGAATCGACCAAATGACCAGATAGCGCTTCACCAATCTCACTTTTGCCTCCCCTTATCTTGCGTAGTATAGTCCACCCAAGCACGCGTGAACGCAAACTTCTCGACCCCTATCAGAAATTAATTTACAAGTGATGTTGCCTCGCGGAGCGCGCCGGACTTGGGCGCTACATATAATACCTCTAGCCCAGCGACGAATCCAGAGTCCCCCGGAAGGCTGATGTTAGGAGATCAAGATTATTGCTGAATGAAGATCCGGTCACAGTCGGGTTAATTTACCAGCCGGGCAGTAACGGTATTGGCCTACGACCGCAATCTAGTATGCGTACAGCAGATGTTCTGGCTTATTCACTGGTTCGAAATTGCCGGAAAGCCTCCAGGCGCCACATGTCTTCGGAGGCCGAGCGTAGCTGCCGCAGAACGTAGAGATTGCCGTCGTGCGCGCGAACCTTGAAAAACGCATCCTCCGGGCCGTACCACCGATCCAGCACTTCCTCGACCTGGTACGGGCGCTCGTCCAACCAAAATCGAACCGGCCGCTCGTCCGCTTTGTGGCCTGAGTAGCATTCGACTCTTACGTTCATTCCGATTTGCTGTGCGGACGGTCCAACGCCAACGGCGAACTCTGACTATTTCGCGGCGCTTTGCATCAATTCGTCAACCAGTTTCTGCGCGCCATACAGCTTTCGCATGGCCTCGGTCATCGCGGCGGTGTGCACGGCGACGGCGCGATTCTTGGATTCGTCGTACACAAAATCCCCCACGAGCGATTCGATGTTGCCGTCGAAGATGAGGCCGACGATCTCGCCGTTGCGATTGATCACTGGTGAGCCCGAGTTGCCCCCGATGATGTCGTCGGTGGTGACGAAGTTCATGGGAGTAGCCAGATCTAATTTCCCCCGCCCTTCCATATAACGGGACGGAAGGTAGAATGGCCCTTCGAAATCAAAACTGGCCGCGCGGTCATACAGGCCGTAGAGCGTGGTCTTATACGGGGCCTCGGTTCCATTCATGGGGTAGCCCTTCACCTGCCCGTAAGAGAGCCGCAGCGTGAACGTCGCGTCCGGGTACGTGGCTTTTCCGTAGACCGCGAAACGCGCCTTGCCCAGTTGCTCGCCGGCCCTCTGCTCCACGCTTTGGACGTTGTCTTCCCTCCACTTCGTGAAGGCGCGCCGCATGGGATCCAGCTTCCGCGCGAGCCCGATCATCGCATCATTCGACGCCTCAACCGCCGCTTCTCCGCCATCGAGCAGTTTCTTTCGCACGTCCGGATCGTCCAGCTTGCTGCCGTTCACCAATTCGGTTGCAGCCTCTTTTGGTGTTTTGCCATTCAGCACGATCCGCAGGAAAGGATCGTCTGCGCCGGTCTCGGTCCGATCTTGTTCGAGCGCACCTGTGATTCGTGCGATCTCCATCGCCTGATAAACCGGAGCAGGCGAAGCGAGCCGGAATTTGAGCGAATCCAGCTCCGATTCATGATAGCCGGGCAGGCGCTCTCCATCGGGCTTCTTGACTTCCGCTGCGTACTCAACAATGGTCCGCGCAAGGTCGGCGAGATCGGAATCCAGACCGTGGAAGAACAGTTCCTTCGGCCGCGTAGCCATCTTGTTCTCCGCCTCCGCCACTGCCCTCCATGCGCCGCCGTACGCGGTCTTCCATTCCGGGTTGGCGTTTACCTTTGCGCGAAACTCATCTTCGTCCTTCTGCTTGTTGGACATCACGGCCTTGTCCCGGAGGCCGTCGTAGCGTCCTTCATATGCCTTCCGCGAATTCTGAAGGATCAGCAACCGCTCCGCAGCCTCGCGCGCCTGCTCCGCGCCCAAGCCGGAGTATTGCTCGAGTACAGCGATTCGATGCTTCAGAATCTTCAGAATGTTCGGTTCGGCCGTATCCCGCTCGAACTCGAGTTGCGCCATCGTGTCCGAACGTTGCGTCGATCCGGGATGCCCGGGGACAAATACCAGCTCGGCGTTCCCAGCTCCCTTCGGGTTCCACTTCATATAATCTTTGCTCTCGATCGGCTTTCCGTTCTCATAAACACGGAACAATGCCATATCCAGGTCGTAGCGCGGAAACGTGAAGTTATCGGGATCACCGCCGAAGGCAGCAATTTGCTCCTCGGGGGCGAACACAATGCGCACGTCAGTGTACTTTTTGTACCGGTATAGCCAGTATTCGCCGCCCTGGTACAGAGCGACCACATCGGAACGGAGCCCCGTCTTCTTCTCGCTCTCGCGTTCAATTTCCGCAATCGCCGCCTTGTGCGCCGCAAATTCCTCTTCCGGTGTCCGGGCGCTTTTCACCGCGTCCATCACACGGTGCGTAACGTCCTCCATGGACATCAGGACATTAATCTCGAGGTCTGGCGACTTCATTTCCTGGTCCTGGGTGGCGGCATAGAAACCGTTCTTTACGTAGTCATGATCGGCAGTCGAGTTTTTCTGCAATTCCTCCAGCGCGATGTGATGGTTGGTGAGCACAAGCCCGTGAGGACTCACAAACGAGCCGGAACCCCCGTTGTTGAAGCGCACACTCGCTAGGCGAACATGATCCAGCCACTCTCGAGTCGGCGCGAAGCCATACTTGGCCTGGAGCTGCTTTGTGGGCGGATTGTCGAAGGTCCACATCCCTTCATCGGCACGTAACAGCGCCGGGAAGAGCAAGGTGGCGCAAAGCACCAGCTGCAATGCTGAGCAACAGGAGGATTTATGGTTCATGGGAACGATCTCCAACCGAGATAGACGCATTACACCACAGTTCGGTGAGTGCGGGACGTTTACAATTGTTTCAAAAGCCACTTAACTGCATTTTGCTGAACTTTTACGTACGCTGGATTCCAAAGTGCGCTGATCAAGTGACCCGGCGCCAGGTAGCAGACTCTCCCCTTGCCGAAATTGTAGGCCCAACCGGCCGCCGAAGTGGTGCCCAGGTTTTTCCAGGTCTTGCCGTCTTCATTCACGCTTTGCATGAGGATATCCTTCGCGTCCTTCTCGTACTTAACGAAGTGTTGTTCGTCGGTCACCACGAAATCGTTGACGCCCGCCGTAATGGGGTGATTTCTGTTGCTGATCCGTACCCGGAAGGGCCGCAGCGGAGGATGCTCTTCGGTCACGGCGCCCAGTACGTCGCGAAAATCCTGATTGTGCGGACTGATATACGGCGTGTTGTGGTAAAAAAGCGCTCCGCCGCCGTTTTCGACGAACTTTTTCACCGCTCGCCCTTGCTCCGTGGTAATCCAGTAGACCTCGTTGGCGTCCCAATGGGGCAACGGCGGGTCGCTGACGATTCCGCGCAGGCCGCCGCCCGCTTGCCCAGGACCGTCGTCGGAATATCCGTTTGGCCAAGTCATGCCGTCGCGGAACACGATCAACAGCTTGTAATCTTTCAAGTTTCTGGCATCGAGCAGACTCAGCTCGTCCGTGAAATCTACCGGAACACCCAGATCACGCACGATGATCTTCCCCAGCGCCGTGCGAATGTAGTCGATGTTGTGGTACCGGTCACCGGCTAGAGCGAACGCCGTCGCCTGCTGCCGGCCGTAGATCGATGCAGCCGCCGGACCCGCCATCAGCGGTGCTGCGGCGCCTTTCAGGGCCGTTCGCCGCGAGATTAACTTGTTGAGCATAACAGTGATTTTATTTTCTCTCCGTCGCGACATTCCGGCGGGAACGCAACGCCCGCATGATAAAATTCAGGTGTCCCCCATCTAATGGATTTTCTCGAAGGTCTGAATCCTCCACAGCGCGACGCCGTTGCTTATACCGAAGGTCCGCTGCTGATCCTGGCGGGCGCCGGGAGCGGAAAAACGCGAGTCATCACGCACCGCATCGCGCACCTCATCAGCCGCCATCACGTTCCGCCCTCGGCCGTGCTCGCGGTGACGTTTACCAACAAGGCCGCCGATGAGATGCGCACTCGCGTCGCCGCTTTGCTCGAAGGCGAAAACCTGTCGTCCGCGCCCAATGTTTCGACTTTCCACTCGTTTTGCGTACGCCTGCTGCGTCGCGATGGGGATGGGTTGCAGCCGAGCCGGCCTGGTTTCACGCGCCGGTTTTCCATCTACGACGATGAAGACCAGCTCACGTTGATTAAGGCGGCATTTCGCCATCTCGGGCTCGACGAGAAGTTCATGCAGCCGCGCGCGGTGCTCTCGCGCATCAGCCACGCCAAGAACCGGAAGAAAACGCCGCAGGACATGTATCAGGAGGCGACGGACCCCAATCTCACCAAGATCGCCGTCATCTTCGAAGAGTACGAGAAGGCGCTGCGCCAGGCGAACGCCCTCGATTTCGACGACCTCTTGCTCGAAAGCGTGCGGCTCCTGTACCACGATCAAGCCACGCGTGAAAGCTACAACCGCCGCCTCAGCTATCTCATGATCGACGAGTATCAGGACACCAACCGCAGCCAGTACGAGCTCATGCGCCTGCTGACCCAGGCACACCAGAACGTCTGCGTGGTCGGCGATGAGGACCAGTCGATCTACAGTTGGCGCGGAGCCGACATCCGCAACATTCTCGATTTCGAGCGTGACTACCCCAACGCCCGGACCATTCGCCTGGAGCAGAATTACCGCTCGACTAAGAACATTCTCGAAGCGGCCAGTGCGCTAGTTGCGAACAACAAAGAGCGCAAGGGCAAATGGCTGTGGACAGACGCCGGCGCCGGCGAACCGCTAGGGCTCTACAACGGGTTCGACGCTGAAAACGAAGCTCTGTTCATCGCCGACACGATCGAGCGCCTCCTTGCCGAAAATCCGACCGAGCGTGTGGCCGTTCTTTATCGCACGAATTTTCAGTCGCGGCAAATCGAGGAGGCTCTGCGGCGGTACGGGCGGAAGTACGTTGTGGTCGGCGGCTTCAGTTTCTACCAGCGCGCCGAGGTCAAGGACATCATCGCGTACCTGAAGCTGGCGCTCTCGTTGCGCGATTCCATCAGTCTTCTGCGCATCATCAATACCCCAGCGCGCGGAATCGGTAAGACTACCGTCGAGCAAATCGAGCGCTATGCTCTCGAAAACAGCCTGGATCTCTGGACGGCAATCGGCCGCATGCTGGAGGAGCATCAGTTTCCCACGCGCGCCCATGCCGCGCTCGACGCATTCCGCCGGTTGATTATGGAACTCGCCGAGGCTCTGCCAGCCCTGCCGCTGCACGATGGTCTGCGCTTCGTCGAGGAACGCACGGGCTATCGCAAGATGCTCGAGCAGGAAAACAGCACCGAGTCGGAAGGCCGTCTCGAGAATCTGGACGAGTTGGCGAGCGCCGCGGCTGAAGCCGCCGAGCGTGGCGAAACCGTCGCCGATTTCTTGGATCATGCCGCGCTGGTAGCCGACGCCGATGCCGTGGACGAGCGCGCGCAGGTGAATCTGCTTACTTTGCACAATGCCAAAGGCCTCGAGTTTCCGTTCGTGTTCCTTGCAGGCCTGGAAGAAGGGCTCTTTCCACACAGCCGCTCTTTCGACTCCGAAGCCATGATGGAAGAGGAGCGCCGGCTCTGCTATGTCGGCATGACGCGCGCGGAGAAACGCCTGATTCTCACCTGGGCGCGCTACCGGCGGCGCTTCGGCGGCGGCGAGCAGGAACGCTCCATCCCCTCGCGATTCCTCGGCGAAGTGCCGGCCAACTTGATCGTGAATCTCGGTGGTGACGATCACGCCGCTCGGCAAGTCGATTTAACCGCGGAGCGTTATGAGGTCCGCGACACTGTCAAAAAGAATCTGTTCACCGGCAAAACCTACAACTCCCTGGAGAACATTTCGCAGTTCTTCGCCGAGCGCGGCGTGCCGTTTCCGGCGAAGCAGCAGCTACCGAAGCCGCCGCCCACCAGCCACAGTTTGCCCAAACCGCCGCCACCGCCCAAAAAGCCCGCCCGAACCGGCATGACCGTCGAGCATCCCAAGTACGGCACCGGCACCGTGCTGCGGCGCGAAGGTGAGGGCGATGATGCTAAGATCACCGTGAGCTTCCCCCGTTACGGTTTGAAGAAGCTCGTGGAAAAATACGCCGGATTGAAAAAAACCTGAATGAACACTAAGAACATCACCGACAAAGCCGAACGCAAAAAAGTGAAGCGCACCGCGCGCAAGAAAGCTCCGCCCAAGGCCAAGCGTGCCGCCGGAGTAGCCCGCGGATCGCTGAAGAAGAAAGTCAAAAAGTTGGCTCAGGGCCAGCGCAAACGATAACAGCGCCCGCGCGCCGCGAATGAACCAGCCCGCTAAATTTCGGGGACAGGCTACGAAACCACTTAATTCCTGCCCGAGGCAGGCCCCTCGCGAAATTTGGGGGTTTCGTAGCCTGTCCCCAAAACCAAAACTGCTGGTTCCGCTATGAACCAGCTCCTACGCACTAAGAGCATTGACGCGCTCATCGCCGGGTCGGAAGACCCGGCGGTCAAGCTGCGCAAGACTCTGGGCGTGTGGAGCTTGATGGCTCTCGGCATCGGCGCCGTCATCGGTTCCGGCATCTTCACCGTCACGGGTACGGCCGCTGCCGGCGAGCACTTCATGGGCAAGTCGGTCCTCAAGGCGCCGCTCCTCGACTTGCTGGTGAACGGCGGTAACGCCGCCACGCTCACTGGTCGCGCGGGCGCCGGTCCGGCGATCTCACTGTCGTTTGTACTCGTCGCTATCGCTTGCGGGTTCGCCGCTCTGTGCTACGCCGAGCTCGCTTCGATGATCCCCATCGCCGGAAGCGCCTACACATACGCGTACGCCACGCTCGGCGAAATCTTCGCTTGGATCATTGGGTGGGACCTCATTCTCGAGTACGCCTTCTCCAACATGAGCGTTGCGGTTGGCTTCTCCGCCTATTTCAACGATATTCTCGACAACCTGTTCGGCTTTCATCTGCCCAAAGAGCTCTCCCAGCCCGCCATCGTCGAAGGGCAATTCACCGGAAGCTGGTTCAATGTGCCGGCGTTGCTGATCCTGATCGCGCTGAGCTATCTGCTGGTTCGCGGCGTCCGCGAAAGCGCCGAGACCAACAATCTCATTGTGGTCGTCAAGATCGTCGCCATACTCCTGTTCGTCTTCGGCGCCGCGAGTGCCGTCAAGAGCAGCAACTGGCATCCCTTCATGCCCAACGGCTACACCGGAGTGCTCACGGGCGGCGCGATCGTCTTTTTTACGTACATCGGATTCGATTCCGTCTCGACTGCCGCCGAGGAGTGCCGCGAGCCGCAGCGCGACATGCCTTGGGGAATTTTTGGAACGCTCGTAATCTGTGCCGTACTCTACGGATCGGTCGCGCTGGTTCTCACGGGCATCGCCGATTGGCGCACCTTGAACAACGACGCTCCCGTGGCCAACGCGCTGAAGGCCATCGGATTTAACCGCTTGCGCCTCATCGTCACCGCCGGTGCGCTGATGGGCATGTTTTCGTCGTTGCTCGTGTTTCAATACGCCCAAGCGCGCATCTGGTTCGCCATGTCCCGTGACCGCCTTTTGCCCGCCTTGTTCTCGCGCGTCCATCCGCGCTTCCAGACGCCCCATGTCAGCACCTGGCTCGCCTGTTTCCTCGTGGGGATTCCCGCCGGAATCTTCGATATCAGTTGGTTCGCCGATCTCTCCAACATCGGCACTTTGTTCGCCTTCATCGTCGTTTCCGTGGGCGTGATCGCGCTCCGCAAACGCCAGCCCGATCGTCCTCGCGGCTTCCGTGTGCCCTGGGTGCCCGTCACCCCCATCATTTCGATCGTTTGCTGTCTCGTCCTCATGATTAGCCTGCCGCTCGAAACCTGGATTCGTTTCTTCATCTGGCTCGTCATCGGCCTGTTCATTTACTTTTTGTGGGGCCGCCATCGCAGCACGCTACGCGAAGAGGCCAAGGCGTAAGGGCCATGCCGAACACCTGTAGCGCGGGGGTACCGCGCCGTTTGCGGGACACCCGCGGCCTTTCGACGGCAGCTGTCCCTTTGCCCCGCCTGATATCCTGAAACATTGGAGTCATCTTCTTTGGGACGTATCTCACTCGCCTTCCGCTGTTTCTTCTCACTTCTGTTTCGCGGATCTCTGCCCGACGACGCGATCACCCAGCTCGGCCTCATGCGCCGCGGCGCTCCCAAGGCGCAGCCGGCGCCGACAGTGACCCGCGTCTCCGACGGCGCTTTGCAAATTCTTTCGATCCTCCAACGCGATTCGCGCCTGGTCGACTTCATCATGGAAGACATCGCCGGTTATTCCGATGACCAGGTAGGCGCCGCCGTCCGCGGCTTGCACGATCAAGCTCGGGAATCGCTCAGCCGTTACGTCAAGCTCGATCCCGTCATCGATGGCGTCGAAGGTACCTTCACCAAGCCAGCCGTTTCCGATCCCGCCGCGGTCAAATTCATCGGCAATGTCCCGGCCGGCAAGCCTTCCGGCGGCTTGCTGCGCCACAAAGGATGGCGCGCCGGCAAAGTCGATCTTCCTGCGCTGAATCCCAAGCAGGACGCGGCCATCATCGCTCCCGCCGAGATCGAAATCGAATAAATGAAGTACGTCATCGGAATCGACCTGGGCACTACCAACTCGGCCCTGGCCTACACCGAAATCCAACCCGGCGCCGATTCCTTCGACACTCCCGAAGTCCGCCTGATGGATGTTCCGCAGCTCGTGAATCCCGGTGAAGTGCGCGATGAGCCGCTGTTGCCCTCGTCTCTCTACATTCCCGGAGCTTCGGATTTTCCCACCGGCTCTCTCGCGCTTCCCTGGAACGCCGAGCCGGAGCTCGTAACCGGCCAACTCGCGCAAAAGCGAGGTATCGAAAACGCGGGCCGGCTCGTGGCATCCGCGAAATCGTGGCTCTCCCATGCGGGCGTCGACCGCACCGCGCCCATCCTGCCCTGGAGCGCGCCCGAAGGCGTTCGCAAAATTTCGCCGCTGGACGCTTCGGCGCAATATCTCGAGCACCTGCGTCAGGCGTGGGACTTCAAAATGCCCGATGCGCCCTTCATCGAGCAGCAAATCCTTGTCACCGTTCCCGCATCGTTCGACGCCGTAGCGCGCGAGTTGACACTCGACGCCGCACAGCGCGCCGGTTTCCGCGACGTGACCCTGCTCGAAGAGCCGCAGGCCGCCTTCTATGCATGGATTGAGCGGCACAAAGACTGGCGCGACCGCGTAAAACTGGGCGATCTCATCCTGGTGGTCGATATCGGCGGCGGTACCACCGACTTCACGCTCATCGCCGTTACCGAACAATCCGGCGAGCTGGCCCTCGAGCGCATGGCGGTCGGCGAACACATCCTGCTCGGCGGCGACAACATGGATCTCGCGCTGGCGCGCTCTGTTGCCGACCAGCTCGCGCAGAAAGGCACGCGCATCGACACGCTCCAGCTCCATGCGCTCTGGCACAACTGTCGCGTCGCCAAGGAAAAACTGCTGGCACACGGCGCGAAATCCAAGGAGCAGCCGGTCACCATCCTCGGCAAAGGCACGGGTCTCGTTGGCGGAACGATCAAGGCTTCGGTCAGCCGCGATGATGTCGATCGAATCCTCGGCGAAGGCTTCTTTCCCAACGTCACCAGCTCCGACCTGCCCCAGCGCCAGCGCCGTTTCGGCCTTCAGGAAATCGGATTGCCCTACGCCGCCGACGCCGCTGTCACCAAACATCTGGCCCAATTTCTCCGGCAGCAGGCCTCTTCGGCCGAGCACGAACGCGTTCGCCGAGGCCCGTCTGGTCTCGCCGCACCCACTCACGTTCTGTTCAACGGCGGCGTGCTGCACGCACGCTTGATTCGCGACCGCCTCATCGCGGTTCTGAATTCCTGGCTGGCTGAAGAAGGTTTCAACCCGGTCCAGCCGCTCACCGGCGAAGATCTGATGCACGCGGTTTCGCGCGGCGCTGCGTATTACGGTCTGGCGCGTCATGGAAAAGGTGTGCGCATCCGCGGCGGCGTGCCGCGCACCTACTATGTCGGCATCGAAAGTGCCATGCCCGCAGTTCCCGGCATGCCCGCGCCTCTCAAGGCGCTCACCGTAGCGCCATTCGGCATGGAGGAGGGAACGTCGGTGGCGATTCCCGATCGCCAGTTCGGCTTGATCGTCGGCCAGCCCGCCGAGTTCCGTTTCTTCTCCTCGGCCGTCCGCAAGAACGACGCGCCTGGAGCAATGATCGACGACGTCGGCGACGATCTCCAGGAACTTTCACCTATGGAAGTGAATCTCACTTCCGCCGACGCCACCGGAACCGTGCCAGTCTCCTTTGAAACCGTCGTCACCGAGACCGGCATCCTGCAGTTGTGGTGTGTGGCCCGCGACGGCCGCCGCTGGAAACTCGAGTTCAACGTGCGCGAGCGCGTGACGCCATGAAAATCGGCATCGACCTCGGCACCACCAACTCCGCGCTCGCCTGGGTCGATCCCGCCGAAGCCGAAGATCTCAACTTTCCGCCCATCCACATCTTCGAAGTGCCGCAACTGGTCGCGCCAGGAAAAGTCGAGCCGCGGCGCACGCTGCCCTCGTTCATGTTTCTGGAAGATGGCCGCCCGGTCGGTGTCTATGCGCGCGAGCAGGGCGCGCTTGTCCCCACGCGTCTCGTCCACTCGGCAAAGTCCTGGCTATCGAATCCCGACGTCGATCGCACCGCCAAAATTCTCCCCTGGGATTCCCAGGAAACCGGACGCGTGTTGTCGCCCGTCGAAGTCTCGTCGGAGTTCATCCGGAAATTCCGCGAGGCCTGGGATCAAAAGCAAGGCTCACCGCTCGCCGAGCAAGACATCGTCCTTACCGTTCCCGCGTCGTTCGACGAAGAAGCGCGCGAACTGACCGTGATGGCCGCGAGCGAAGCCGGCCTGCCCAAGCTCACGCTTCTCGAAGAACCGGCCGCCGCTTTTTATTCCTGGATCGCCAACAATTTCGCCCGTTCCAGCAAGCTGCTTTACGATGGCCAAGTCGTGCTCGTTTGCGACGTGGGCGGCGGCACCAGCGACTTCAGTCTCATCCGCGTCAGCCGCGAAGGCGATCGCGTCGATTTCACCCGGACCGCTGTCGGCAGGCATCTGCTGCTCGGGGGCGACAATCTCGATCTCACCCTCGCCTGGTTGGTCGAGACGAAATTGGGCAAGCCGCTCTCGCTCCGCCAGCGCAGCGGGCTCCGCCGCCAATGCACCGCCGCCAAAGAACGCCTGCTCAGCGAGCCGAATCTGAAAAGCGTTGAGATTACGGTCCTCGGTGCGGGCGCGTCGCTTGTGGGCGGCGCGTTGAAAACCGAGATTCTGCGCGAAGAAGCGCTCGAGTTGCTCCTCGAAGGCTTCTTGCCGATGAGCCAGAGGCACGACCCGCCCAAGGAAGAAAAACGCAGTCTCTTCCGCGAGCTGGGCCTGCCATATGTCACTGATCCCGCCATCACCAAACATCTGAACGTGTTTCTCGAAAGTGCCGGCCAGCAGCCCGACGCCATTCTCTTTAATGGCGGCTTCTTCATCCCCGAAATCGCCCGCGAGCGCGTCGCCGACGTCGTTGGCCACTGGTATGGCAAGAGGCCCGAGATTCTCGAAAATCGCGATCTCGATCTCGCGGTCGCCGCCGGTGCCGCGTATTATTCCTATGTCCGCTCCACCGGCAGTGGTGTGCTGGTCCGCGGTGGATTGCCGCGGGCGTACTACCTCGGGATCGGCCAGCCCGCCCCAGATAAAGAAGCCAAAATCGCCGCTGTCTGCCTGGTCCCACGCGGCGCGGAAGAAGGCACGACACTCGAAATCGATCGCGAGGACCTGCAATTGATCGCCAATCGGCCGGTGTCTTTCCGGCTGTATAGCTCGCTTACCCGCACCGAAGATCGCCCAGGAGAGGTCATCGAGTTCGCGGCCGGCGACGAGAGCCTGCACACCCATGCCCCTTTGAACGCCGTCATCCGCTTCGGAAAAGCTGGCGAGCGTTCGATCCCCGTGAAAGTCGGCGCGCATCTCACCGAAATCGGCACGCTCGAAACCTGGTGCGAATCGAAAATCAGCGATCACCGCTGGCGATTGCAATTCGAGTTGCGCAAGCGCTCCGCCGAGCCCGAGAAGACCCGCCCCGCCACTGTCGTTAGCGAAGAAGCGCTCAAGCAGGCCGCGGAACTCGTTCGCAACGTTTTCTCCCCGACCGCCAAAGCGCAGATCGCGCCCGAAGAACTGCCAGCGAAACTGGAACAGACGCTTGCGCTGGGCCGCGGATCGTGGCCGCTCAGCGCCATTCGCCAGCTCGCCGACGTTTTCCTCGAATGTGCCGCCGGACGCAAGAAGAGTCCCGCCTTCGAGGCCCGTTGGTTCAATTTATGCGGCTTCTGTCTACGTCCCGGCTTTGGTTTTCCAGGCGACGATTTCCGTATCGAGCAGACCCGCCGCATCTTCGCCGGCGGTTTGCAGTACGCCAATCAGGTGCAGGGTGAGATCGATTGGTGGATTTTCTGGGGACGCATCGCCGGTGGCCTCAATCGCAACCAGCAGACCGACCTGTACCAGCGCCTCGCGCCCATGCTGCTCCCACGCGGAAACAAGAAGCCGCCGCGGCTGAACAGCAGCCTTGCCCGTGAGATGTGGCGCGCCTCCGCCAGCCTCGAACTTCTGCCCATCCAGACCAAGACCGAGCTCGGCGAAGCCCTCGTCCGCATGGCGAAGGCCGGAACGGCGCGCGAATCCGAATTGTGGTGCATCTCACGTATCGGTGCCCGCGAGCTTTTCTACGGCCCGATCAACCTGGTGATTCCGCCCACTACCGTCACGCGATGGGTGGAAGCGCTAGCCCCCCTGCCGCCGGCCGTTGAGGCGTTAGCCGCACTCGCCCGCCGCACCGACGATCCTACTCGCGACCTCTCGCCCGCCACCCGTGAGTTGGTCCGCCAGAGGCTCGCCGCTCTTCCCCGGGCAGAACAGCTCCTGGCCATGTTCGAAGGCGAAACGCAACGCGACGAGCGCGCCCTTGGCCGTATCTTCGGCGAAGAGTTGCCTTCGGGGCTGGTGTTGTCCACCGCCGCGGAACAAGCGTCGTAATATTCTTAACGCGCCGGGAACTCCCAGCGCTCTGGCCGTGTCCAATCTCCAGGGCCTATGTCGACACCCTCACCAGCCGCCGTTCTTGAGGCCGTAAACCTATCTAAGACCTACAGCGGCCGCCCCGCCGTCGATAACGTCAGCTTTGCCATTCACGCGGGCGAAGTCCTCGGCTACCTCGGTCCGAATGGTTCCGGCAAAAGCACTACCGTAAAGATGCTAACGGGCTTGCTGAGTCCTTCGAGCGGCCAGATCCTGTTTCGCGGCGCGCGGATCTCGCACGATCTGGTCGGCTACAAACGCCGCCTCGGATACGTGCCGGAAGAGGCGAACTTGTACTCGTTTCTCAGCGGTTGGGAGTATCTGGATCTCGTCGGTACCCTGCGCGGCATGGATCGTAAATTGCTCGCGCACAAAAGCGCGGTGCTTTTGGAAGGCCTGTCGCTCTTTCCGCACAGGCACACGCCCATTTCCGCCTACTCGAAAGGCATGCGCCAACGCATCCTGCTGATCGCGGCACTCATGCACGATCCCGAGATTGTCATTCTCGATGAGCCACTCTCCGGCCTCGACGTCATCAGCGCGCTTATCATTCGCAAAGTGATCGGCCTGCTCGCCGCGCAGGGCAAGGCCATCGTCTTTTGCTCACCCGTCCTGGAGGTTGTTGAGAAGGTCTGCTCGCACCTCCTGATTCTGCGCCGCGGCGTCGTGGTGGCCCACGGCTCCATCGAAGAGATCCGCTCGGGCACGCTCATGCCCGCGCTCGAAGACACGTTCCTTCACCTGACGGAGCAAGTGGATGCCGACAAAGTGGCCGGGAGCATCTTGGCTGCGATCAACTCTTGAGCAGCCATTTCCCAGGCTGGTAGCGCATTTCGCCACCACCATCTTCGAAGGGGAAACGGCTGCCGACGATGCCGACATGGGCGTCGGCGGCGTGCTCGGCTTGCTGGCCGTGCCCGGCGCATTCCTCTCGATCCTTCTCTTTGACAAGTACTCCACGCTCCTGCAGTGGCTCCGCGGCATCCGCCAGTTCAACATCTATACCGAGTCGCTGCCCGATAAGTATTTCTTCATCGTCTTTTCGATGGCCATCACCGGTGTGATCGTCGTGCTCAAGTGGGACCGCATTCTTCCCGGCCCACGCGACTATGCGAATCTCGCGCCGTTGCCCATTTCCGCCCGCCGTATTTTTGCCGCCAACTTGCTGGCCATCCTGATCCTGGCGATGGTGTTCGCGGCCGACGTAAATGCCGCGTCCATCGTTTTGTATCCCCTCGGTGTTGTCGGCAACCGGGAAACCGTCGGAGAGATGCTGCGCTTCGGCCTCGTGCACGGTTGTTGCGTCATGCTCGCCAGCTTCTTTGCGTTTCTTGCGTGCTTTTCCATCATGAGCGTGCTCATGACGCTCCTGCCCTATCGTGCCTTCCGTAGTGTTTCGCTCTACCTTCGGGTTCTGCTCGTGGTCACGCTGGTGACGCTCGTGGTCACGAGCTTCGCCGTTCCCGACCTGGTTCGGCGCCTCCCGGACCACCCCGCGGTGGCCCTGCTTCCACCCGTCTGGTTCCTGGCTCTCTACCAATCGCTGCAAGGCCACGCAACGCCGGAGCTGGCCAGGCTCAGCCCCGTTGCTTTACGTGCGGTTGGAATCGCCTTCGCGGGCGGGCTTCTGCTTTGTGCGTTGAGTTACCGCCGGTGCTTCATGCGAATTTCAGAATCGAGCGGAGGCCCGCTGTTCCGCCGCCGGGTGGCTCTGAGCTTACCCGTAGGCTTCTCGCTCCTGTCGAGTCATTTTCAGCGAGCTTGCTGCAGTTTCACGATCCGTGCGCTTCTGCGCAGCGAAAAACACTGCATCTTCTTCGGTGGCTTTGCCGGCATGGGGCTGGTCGCGGCCTCGCAAACTGCTCTGTCGTCATTTGCACATCCCAAGCCGGCTATCCCCGATGCCGACCTGCTGTCGATTCCGTTGACCATGGTGTATTTCGTAGTCTGCGGCCTGCGATTCGTCTTTGAGATGCCGGTTGAGTTGGAAGCCAACTGGATGTTTCAGGTGATTCTGGATCCGGACAGGCACGAGTCCGAGGCAGTCGCCAGGAATGTCAGCCTCGCCGTGGTCGTGGTGGCGATCATCCTCCCAACGCTGGTGGCCTACTGGCTGCTTTGGGATTGGCGCATCGCAGCGATCCACGCGATCTATGTTTTGGCCTTGTCTTTATTGCTGATCGAAGGACTACTCGTCGGCTTTCGCAAGATTCCTTTTACGTGCTCGTTCCCGCCGTTTCGCAATCACGTCGTGATGCTGGCTCTTCTCGGCATCATTGGTTATTCCTTCTTTTCCGGAAATGGCTCCGAAATAGAGCACTGGATGATGGTCCGCCCACTGCGCTTCCTGTGGCTCGTGCCCGCCGCGGTCGCCGCATACGACATCTTGCGCCGCTTGCGCAACGAAATCGCACCCGTCGACGCGAGCCTGATCTATCGTGATCAACCCCAAGCCCAGGTGACGACCCTCGACCTCTCCGGCACCTGACGCGATGATCGCCGTGATGTAGTGGCCCGGCACGCCCGGCCATAATCGCAACTAAACCCCGACGCCCGTCGCCAGCCGCCCGTACAGCCTCACCACGTTCTCGATCATCCGCAGCCCGCAATCTCCCTCGAGCGTCAGAATCGATTCCGGATGGAATTGCACCGCCTCAATCGGTAGCTCTTTGTGCCGCACGCCCATGATCACGCCGTCTTCCGACTCCGCCGTCACTTCGAGACACGCCGGAAACGTTTCGCGGCGCGCGAACAGCGAATGATAGCGGCCCACCTGGAATCGCTCCGGCAGCCCCTCGAACACACCCTTGCGCCGATGCGTGATCCACGATGGCTTTCCGTGCATCGGATAGTCGAGCACTCCCAACTCGCCGCCGAACGCTTCTACCACTCCCTGCAGTCCCAGGCAAACCCCGAACACAGGCACTCCCAGGCGCACGGCATTCTTCACCAGGTCGGGAACGCCGAAATCCGCCGGCCGCCCCGGCCCCGGTGAGATCAGAATCACGGCGGGCGCGATTTGCCGGATCATCTCCAACGGGAAGCCGGCTCGATACGTGACCACATCGGCGCCCGTCTGGCGCACATAATTCGCCAGAGTGTGGATGAAGCAGTCGTCGTTATCTACCAGCAGCAGCCGCACTCCCGCGCCCTCGGTTTCGTGGACCTCGACGCGCGGCCGCTCTGGTTCATCACCCAGAATTCGGAAAAATCCCGTGGCCTTCAGGCGCGTTTCACGCTCCTCCATCTCTGGAACGGAGTCATAGAGCAGCGTGGCTCCCGCCGGGTAGGTCGCGATGCCGTTTCGCAAATATGTCGTGCGAATCAGAATGCCCGTATTGATGTCGCCACTCAACGACAGCATGCCGATCGCGCCCCCGTACCATCCGCGCGCTTCCTTCTCCAGATTCTCGATGGCTACAGCCGCCGCCTTTTTAGGCGCGCCGATGATCGTCACTGCCCACATGTGGCTCAGGAACGCGTCCAGCGAATCGAATCCCTCTTTCAGAAATCCCTCGACGTGATCCACCGTGTGATACAGACCCGCATACGACTCAATCACCCGCCGGGCAATCACTTTCACCGTGCCTGGCTCGCAGACCCGCGATTTGTCATTGCGGTCCACATCGGTGCACATGGTCAGCTCGGATTCTTCCTTGGTCGAGTCCAGCAGCTCCCTGATGCTATGAGCGTCTTGAATGGGGTCGCCAGTGCGGCGCGCCGTCCCCGCAATCGGACATGTTTCCACGCGCTGCCCTTCCACCCGCACGAACATCTCGGGTGAGGCGCCTACGAGCTGCTCATCGCCGAACTGCAACAGAAATTCGTAGGGGCTGGGGCTGGCGCGCTGCATCCGTTCAAACAGCTCCGAAGCCTTCCCGTCGTAAGGCGTACGGAACGTCTGGTGCAGCACGACTTCGTAATAGTCGCCGCGCCGCATCCCCTCACGCACCTTTTCCACACTCGCCATGTACTCCGCGGGCGTATGGTCGGATTCGATCGGTCCCGGCTGCACTGGCTCCTGCGGTGCTACCGGCTCCGCTGTCCGTGGAAGCGCGAGCGTCGAGAGCCCCTGGTAGTCGAAATCGTATTGGTAGCGCTCGATCTGCTCCTTCTTGCGGTCCATGAAATAAATGTCGTCGCAAAGAAAAAGGTGCAGGTCTTTCCGGCCGGTCCGCGGTAAACGTTTCTCGATGGGGTCGAACTGGAATAGCAGATCGTAGCCGAATGCTCCCACTAGCCCCAGCCGCGAGTCCTGCTCGTTGCGGAACTCCTCGATCAGCGCGCGCAGCACCGAAAACACCGAAGGTTGCTTGCTGCGCTCCTCTTCCGGAAAAAGCTTTGGCAGAGGCTTAAGCATTCCTACCAGCACTCCGCCGCGTTCCATCCCGAACGAATCCCAATGCGGGTGATCGCCCAACACCGCCGCCAGCATCTGGTTGACGATTTCTCCGCGCACATTGAGCGGCCGGAACTCTACCTTGCGATCGAACGCCAGAATTTCCACGGGTGGCCGGGTCGCGGCCAGGTCCCATCGCGAATACCTGCCCGGGAACTCATATCCCGAAGACAAGTAAATTCCGCGGCATGTGTCTAACTCGCGCAGCAGGTGCCTGAGGCCTTTGCGGTAGGTCGCTTTTGACCTGGTGCGCGTCACCGTGATGCCGTGCGGCGTCGAATACTGTAGCGTGCGCATGGCCGTTCAACTGATCTTCTCACAATAGCACTCGATGCCGGCCGGCCTTGTCTTGCTAAACTGGCACTATGCGATTTCGACAGTCTCTCGCGGCTCTAGCGTTCGTGGCCTTGGCATCCGCGCAGCAGGTACCGCGTCCCGCCGGCAAGTTTGCCATTGGTACGACTGACGGAAATCAGATTCTGCCCAGCCAGTACTCGGGCAAAGTTGTGCTGTTGGCCTTCATGTTCACCACCTGTCCACACTGCCAACACACCTCGCAGATTCTCAGTGGGATTCAAGGGGAGTACGGCGATCGAGGCCTGCAAATTCTGGGCGCGTTCTTCAATGAGAATGCCGCGCAGCTGATCCCTGGGTTCATTGCCCAGTTTCATCCGGCGTTTCCCGTGGGATATGCGACGCGCGACCAGGTGAATGAATATCTAGAGCACTCACTCGTAAAGCCAACCTATGTTCCGGAACTGGTTTTTATCGACCGGAATGGCCAGATTCGTGGGCAGTTTACTGGGACCGATGATTTCTTCAAGGATCAGGAAACGAGCATCCGTAACTTGGTCGAATCGCTGCTCAAAGAACCCGTAACCGCCAAGAAGACGGCTCACTCCGCCCATAAAAAGCAGTCATAGGGAGTTCCCCCGACGTACTTTTTTGCACATATACACGTCAACTAGGAAATATTTGCAGGCTGGGCAAGGAGAAATTTTGGGGCAGGAGGAAACCTGCCCCGCAGGGGTAAAATCGACTCTTACCGGTTTACTTTGCTTGCGCTGACTGGGCCGTTGGTCGGCTGCGCCATCGCCAGATTGGTATCGGCGGTAAACATACGCACTTCCACGCGGCGGTTCTTGGCGCGCGCGGCACGGTTCCGGCCGGTATCGGCGGGCTTTTCATTTCCCAGACCGATGTCCTGAACGCGGAACACCGGGATGTTGTGCTGGGTAATGAGATACGCCATCACGTGCTCTGCCCGGCGGCGGCTCAAGGCATCGTTGTAGGACTTGGTACCGGTCTTGTCGGTGTAGCCCTCGATGGTTATAAAGTAACGCTTGGCACCGGTGTGCTGGCCGACGAACTGATCTAACTGCTCCTTAGCTTCCGAAGTCAGCTCGTCGTGATTAAAGCCAAACGGCACCACGGTTTCCGCCTGGAGCTTATAGTCATCCAGATTCCCCAGGGCCGTAGTCAAAGAGTTGATTGATTGGGTGTTCTGGGTAGACATGTTCTGCGCCTGCATGGCGTCCTGGTCAGCCTTGTTGGCTGCCGTCATAGCCTCGTTGGCGCGGTTCTCGGCCGACATGGCACGCTCTTTAGCGGCATTGATACCCGTCTCGTGCCGCTCAAGGTCTTTCTTGGCTGCATCAATTTCGGTACCCTGCTTGTTCGTCTGGTCGGCGACCTGATCGACCTTAGTCTGAATCGGCGCTGCAGTCTGTTGTACGTATTTCTTAGTAGCGCAACCTCCGGACAGCAACGCCCCCGTCAGGATAATGGATGCACCAAGGATTTTTTTCATAGAAGTGACCTCCCGGCGGCTCTTACTGCAATTTCATGGCCCTTTCCGCGAGCGCTTTTTGAGGAGTAGAATTAAGCTGGTTAACATTCATTCATCCTTAGGTATTTGTCCCGACTAGCGGGGGTTTTGCGAAGCCGGGCTCTACTCCCGGCAGAAAGAGATAAACATGGCTGAAACTGAATCAGCAGTAAATCGCAGGGACTTCATGAAGCACGCAGCCGGCGTCGGCGCGACGCTGGGGGTGGCGGCGAAGGCATTCGCGCGACCGGCTGCCAAGGCTTCCAGCGGCAGAGTGCTGGGAGCCAATGATCGCATCAATGTCGGCGTTATTGGTGTCGGTGGAAGAGGCTCATACTTGGCGGGGGTATTTGCCGGAATCAGCGAGCGCTCCAAAGACTGCCAAGTCGTCGCTGTGTGCGACGTCTATGAGAAGCGCAAACGGGAGAACGCCGAGAAACTCAAATGCGACGGTTTTCTCGATTACCGCGAAGTGATCGGCAAGCCCGATATCGACGCCATCGTTGTCGCTACGCCCGATCACTGGCACGCGAAAATCGCACTTGAGGCTATGGACCATGGCAAGGACGTCTATTGCGAAAAACCCATGTGCCACACGATTGAGGAAGCCAAGGAGCTCGCCTCCACCGTGCGCGAGACCAAGCGCGTCTTTCAAGTCGGTTCACAAACGACGTCAGCCGAACAGTGGTGGAAAGCCAAGAAAGCCATCGCAGACGGCATGATCGGCAAGATGCTCATGAGCCAGGGCTCGTATCATCGCAACTCGGTCGAGGGTGAGTGGAATTGGCCCATCGACGCCGAAGCCGGCCCGGACGGCAAGGGCGACAACTTCATCGACTGGAAGATGTGGCTCGGCTCCGCTCCCAAGCGGCCATACAACGCCGATCGCTTCTTCCGTTTCCGCAAGTATTGGGACTATTCCGGTGGCATTGCGACCGATCTGTTCTTCCACGTGGTCGCGCCATTGAATATCTGCTGGCCGGAGCCGCAGTTTCCGCATCGCGTGATGTCGTCGGGCGGCATCTACGTGTTCAAAGATGAGCGCGAAGTTCCAGACACGTTCAACCTGATGGCGGATTTCGCGAACGAGCACACCCTGGTGTTGAGCTCATCGATGGCGAATTCCCAGCACATCCCGGGCCTGATTCGCGGCCACGAGGGGACGATCATCATGGTCGACCACGGCCGGTTCGAGGGGGAGACCGATCACATCACCGTCATCCCGGAGAAACGGGTCATCAACGACGCCTACAAAGCCAAGTGGGGTGAAGAAAAGATCTCCATACCTGTGACGGAGAAACCCGAGTGGGCGCACATGCAGAATTTCCTGGATTGCGTCCGCAGCCGCCAGAAGCCGGTGCTCGACGTCGAAACCGCTTACCGCGCGCAGGTCACCATCTCGATGTCGGTGCAATCCTACCGCGAAGGCCGCGTGCTTTATTGGGATGACAAGGCGCAGAAGGTCGTCCCCAAACCCGCCAAAGCGTAGCGCCTGCAGTTGGAATCGGCGTTCGGGCGCCGAATGCCGATTCCACGATCTTGGGTTCGCGCATGTTGCTCCGGTCTCGGCGGGTGCTGCATAATAGTTACCCATGCGCATTGCTATACTGCTGCTTTCCGTTTCACCTTTGCTGGCTCAACAGGCGCCTCGCGCCGAGCACAAGATGCCCGCGCCCAAGAACCTGAAACTGCTGACGCCGGAGAATCTGATGCCGGCCATGCGGTCCTACACCGTCGCACTTGGTGTGAAGTGCGACTTCTGCCACGTGCCAGGCGATTTCGCCAGCGACGAGAAACACCACAAGGAAATCGCGCGGGGCATGATTCAGCTCGCCCGCACCATCAATACCAAGTTCCCCGACGGCAAGGAGCACGTCACTTGCTACACCTGCCACCGCGGCTCAGAAGAACCTGCAACCGCACCGCCGCCGGAAGACACACCAAACCAAGAGCCAAAATGATGTCGGGCGCCGGGACGCCTTGTGAACCGGCTGCCTGATCGGCGCCAATTCGCTCTCGTGATCCCGTGGACGCTGCATGCGGCGTCCAGCCATGTTACAAAAAACTCGCTCGTTGTTGATGGACAGCCACGCGACTACTTCCTCTTTGTGCCCGAAGGTCTCACAAGCCCTGCGCCGCTGCTGGTCTTGTTTCACGGCTCCGGACACGATGGCTGGTCCCTCATCGAGCCCTGGAAGAAACTGGCTGAGCAAGAGGGCATCGTTCTGGTCGGGCCAAACGCGCGGAATTCTGCTGAATGGTCAACGCCGATGGACGGTCCGAAGTTCGTGATAGAGGTGATCGAGGCCGTCAAGAAAGCCAACCCCATCAATCCCCGCCGGGTATATCTGTTTGGGCACTCCGCTGGAGCCGAATTCGCACTGATGATGTCCCTCCTGGCGCCGGAGTACTTTGCCGCGGCCTCGGCGCACGCGGGCGTGTTCCGCGAGTCTCCTCCGCCCTCGATGTTTGAGGATGCCAAACGCAAGATCCCCATCCTGTTGCTGGTGGGGACCGAGGAGCGCGTCTATCCGGTCCCACTGGTTCGCACGATGCGTGACCTATTCGCCAAAAATGGATTTCCCGTCGAGATCGAAGAAATTCCCGGTCACGATCACAACTACTACGCGGCTGCCGCACGCATCAATCGCGACGTTTGGAACTTTCTGAAGGAGAAACAACTCGCCGCCGATCCGAGATCTGACGCCAGGTAGAGCTAGTGGCCGCCGAGTGGATGGTCCCCGCCCTCACTCACAAATCCAATCGGGTGCTTCCGCCTCTTGGGGGCTTCAATCAGACGCTTCAAGATGGCGTTGATCTGCATGGCCTGGTGTTCCTGACCTCGCTCCAGCTCCTCGATCTTGCGTGCGAGTTCCTTGTGAGTGGCGAGCAGCTCGCGGAGGCGCACGAACGCTCGGATAATAAGAATGTTCATTGCGACAGCCCGCTTGCTGCGCAGGATGGAAGACAGCATCGCCACGCCGTGCTCCGTGAATGCATACGGCAAGTAACGACGGCCGCCCCGCCCGCTTGGCTTTGACATTCCAATTTGGAATCTCAAAGAGGCAGCCTCTTCCTTACTGAGCTGAAACATGAAATCGTCGGGGAAGCGTCCGGGGTTTCGCTTCACCGCCTTGTTGAGATTGAAAGTCGTGACCTGGTACAACTCGGCCAAGTCGCGATCAAGCATCACCTTGTGCCCTCGGATGAGGTAGATCCGCCGTTCGATGAGTTCCACGGGAACAGTCGCGATATCCACGGCCATGATCGTTTCTATTAAGCGTACTCGACGCTGCCCGAGGGTTGTCAGCGCCGCGCTTGCTTCGGCGCCGTTCCGACGTAGACCAGACGCAGTCCCCAGTCCGCGTCGCCGGGAATGTCGGGCAGATGGATCACGCCGGTGGAATTCGATAGAACCGTGCCGTTACCGGCGTCGCGCAGCGTTCCCGTGCGCGGGTCGAACCACTGAGCGCGATACGCGCTGAGCGGGCGCGCGGCACGAATCTGGCTGCGCGGGCAACCCTTTTCGAAGTACGCGAGAAAGATGTTCTTATCTGGCGTGCGCGCGCAATACGCCCAGCCTTCATAGCCGTGTGTCACGTGAGTCTTGTTGGGCGAAACCAGGTCAGCATCGGGCACCAGATCTTGAAAATGCCGGCCGATGGAGAAAGCGAACGTGCGCAGGTGCCGCATCTCGGCGCCTGACCGCCACTGGAACGCATCCCACATCTTCACCGGTGACGCCGGCTCAATATCCGCTCCCCAAATACCTTCCGCGCCATAGATGTGCCCCGCGAGTCCCCCGGAAAGAAAACTGCCGTACATCGACGACCGCACGAACTGGTTGTCCTTCTCCGAGCCACCCTCGGCGCCGTATTGATAGCCACCGTTGCCCAGGCCGAATTCATCCTTGTAACCGGCGTAATAGGGCTCGCCGTTCAGCGCCGGCCTGGGATGCGGAGCCTGGAAGATCTCCGTCAGGTACCAGTAGTAATCGTGCTCGCGCTCGTTGCCGGATTGATGCAGCGTCACCCAGGAATCCTCGCCGAAATTCACCAGCGTGGATGGGCTGGAGTTGGCCGAAAGCAGCGTGCCATACGGCGGCGGCCCGTATTTCGTCATCACAACCTGCACGGCGTTGTTGAAGTCGCTCGCCGGGATCGTGTCTTCGTCGATATCGAAATGGATCGGGCTGAACACGCAGTTGTTCGCCTGATAGCGCGCCCAGACATACTGGATGTACCGTGCGTAGGAATCCGGCCATCCGTAGTATTTCTTCCAGCACATGCTCAGGTCGCGCCGGGAGACCTCGATGAATGGAATGAAGCCCTGTGCGTTCAAATAGTCGATCTTGCGGTCCATGTACTGGAAATATGCGGGGTTGAGACGATTGACGTCGGGATAAAGATTTTCATAACCGGGAACTTTGCCCGGAAACAGAAACGGCCGCCCGCCCTCGTTCTCCATGTTCTTGGCGCTCTTGGTGCCGTACTCGGTCCAGGCGGAGCGCACGCAGGTGTGGTCGGCGTCTTTGAGGAAAATGTCCACTGGTGAGCCGTCGGTCGCCCAGGCCGGAAACACCGCAATGATGGCGACGGCATTGTAGCCCTCGGCTTTCCGGTAACGCAGATAGTCCTTGAACCCGGCCTCCGGTCCGAGCGGGCGCTCCTTTTCGTCGTCGTCCCAGCGAAAGCGATTGGTGACAGCGGAGTACCACGTATCACCGACGATGAAGAACGGCGTGCCATCCGCTAACTCGACGGCGTGCTGATTCGCGGTGGCTTTCAGAAAGCCTCGGCGCAGCGGGTTCTGTTGCTTTTCCGATTCGGCCCAGGCAATCGCGTGGAACTCGCCACGCTTGCCGTCAAGACCCGCGTCAGGCGGATTCGATCCGCTCATCCAGGTCCAATCGCCCGGAGCCGGTGCGAGCACGCGCACGCGGAATATTTTCCCTCCATCCCAGAATCCGTAGATGCGCTTTTGAAATCCGGGTCCGGAGAGGTCTACCCAAACGGTGATGTCCGTGTAAGGGTTCGCAAAGGATTGCGAGGCAGTAAACGTCAGTTCCTGCTTCTCCCACAGGTGAACGTCGGCAGCCGCCACCGCCGATGCCACGAACAGGAATGCGAGCGATCGAACCCACGCGGAATGTCGAGCTCGATGATTCGCGTTCATTCGCGTGTATTCGCGGCCCACAACTCCCCATTCAACAGATTCGCCGGCCGCCTCCCCTCCAGTGCGGCTACAGCGTTCTCCGCCGCCATCATCGACATCTTCCGGCGTGTGTCTACCGAAGCACTGGCAATGTGCGGCGCGAGCACCACGTTCTCCAGCTTCAGCAGCGCAGGATGCACCCTCGGCTCGTTCTCGAACACGTCTATTCCTGCCCCGGCAATCACGCCCTCTTCGAGCGCCGCCGCCAGCGCCGCTTCATCCACTACCGGACCGCGAGATGTATTCACCAGAATCGCCGTCGGTTTCATAATGCGGAATTGATCCGACGCCATCATGTGACGCGTCTCAGGCAGCAGCGGCACGTGCAGGCTCACAAAATCGGATTCACGCAGCAGCCGCTCCGCGCTCACGAATTCCGCATTTAACTCGCGCTCCACCGCCTCGGAAGCGCGCATCGCGTCGTGGTAAAGAATCCGCATGTCGAACCCGCGCCCCCGCCGCGCCACCGCCTGCCCGATGCGTCCCATACCGAAAATGCCCAGCGTGTGGTGATGCACATCCTGGCCCACCAGCAGATCGATCCGCCATTTCGTCCACTTCCCGGAATGTACGAATCGATGCCCTTCGACTACGCGTCGCGCCGCGGCCATCATCAGCGCGAAAGCAAAATCGGCTGTGGTATCGGTGAGAACGTCGGGCGTATTCGTGACCAGAATCTTGCGCCGTGTCGCCGCCGCCACATCGATATTGTCGAATCCGACGGCTACGTTCGCGATCACGCGCACTCCTTCGAGCTGATCAATCACCGCCGCGGTGAACTTGTCGGTGAGCTGGCTTACCACCGCCTGCTTGCCGCGAATGCGCCGGAGCAGCTCTTCCGCGGGAAGGCCGTCGTCCGAATTGGCGTAGTCGACCTCGGCGTATTGTTGCAGATACTTGATCGCTTCCGGATAGATCCGTTTCGTCACCAGAACGGGAGGTTTCATTGGACGGCAATTGTCGCACATGCTCGCTGCGTCGTACAATTGCGGTTCATATCAAACTAGGAGAGTGGAATGGCAAAGCTAGGCTTTCTAGGCCTCGGAATCATGGGGTATCCGATGGCGCGCAATCTTCTGCGCGCGGGACACCAGGTGGCGCTGTGGTCGCACAGGGGAGAAAAAGCGAAGGAACTCGCCGCGGCGGAGAAGGGCAAATTCTGCGCCACGCCAAAAGAGGTCGCCGAGAACGCCGAGTGCATTTTCCTATGCCTCGGCGATACGGCCATGTCCGAACAGGTCAACCTCGGCCCCGGCGGAGTCGTGGAAGGCATCAAATCCGGCTCGATCGTCGCCGACGCCAGTACCATCTCGCCTAGTGGTAGCCGCAAGATTGGCGCCGCATTTGCCGCCAAAGGCGCGCACTATCTGGACGTGCCTTGTACCGGCTCGACCCCTGGAGCCAATGCTGGCACTTTGACCTTCATGGTCGGTGGCGATCAGGCCATCCTCGACAAAATCCGCCCCTGGATGGAAGCCATGGGGAAGAAAATCTACTACTGCGGTGGGCTGGGCATGGGCTTACAAGCCAAGTTGAGCCAGAACCTTATTCTTTCCAATCTCTTGCAGGGTTTCAACGAGGGCATGGTCCTGGCTACCAAGGGGGGCGTGGATCCTCAATTGATGCTGGAGATTCTGACCAATAGCGCGGCGAAGTCCGGATTGATTGATTTTAAAGCACCTTACGTCTTCCGTCGCGATTTCAGTCCCCAGTTCTCGGTGAAATGGATGGACAAGGACATTGGGCTGATGCTGGATTCGGGCAAGGAGCTCAACGTACCTCTTCCATTAACTGGACTTACGCGGCAAATGTTCCAGGCGGCCATCGCCACTGGGCACGGAGAAGAGGATATCTGCTCTACAATCAAAGTCTTAGAGTCTATCGCGGGGGTGGAAGTGCGTGTCCGGCAGGGCTAGTAGGAATCGATAATACAAATTTTGGTTGCATTTCTGAAGCGACTATTCTAATATTGGAATCAAGCCGGGGAGGCAACTCCCACCAAAGCGAGACTAACCTCTAAAATAAAGACCCCTGAAGCAATCCTCCCCGGCGCCCGAAAGGGTTTGGGTCTTCAAAAAAGCGGATTCCAGAAAACGGCAGAACATGGTTTACATGAGGTCAACATGACCGTCATCGGCTTCCGTGCTAGCATGAGTCGAAGTCTCCGCTGAATCCGAATGCCCCGCTTGACCGTCCTCGGTTCCACAGGCTCCATCGGCGTGAACACGCTGGACGTGATCCGGCAAAATAGCCACCAATACAAGGTGTACGCGCTGGCGGCAGGCCGAAACGTCACGCGGCTGGCCGAGCAGATTGTCGAGTTTCGTCCCGGCGTCGCGGTTGTGCCAGACGAAGAAAACCGCGCTAAACTCTGCGAGCGATTGACCCAGTCGGGCCTGGCGAAATCTGATTGGCCGGAGTTGCTTTTCGGGCCGCAAGCCCTCGTTGCTATAGCCACCGCGTCAGAAGCGCAAATCGTCGTATCGGCAATCGTGGGCGTCGCTGGGTTGGAAGCGACTTATGAGGCTGTTCGCGCTGGCAAACGCGTGGGGCTGGCGAACAAAGAAGTGCTGGTCTCGGGTGGCCGGCTGGTGATGGACGCAGTGCGTGTGAGCGGCGCGGAGCTGATCCCTATCGACAGCGAGCATAACGGCGCACATCAATGCTTGCGGGGAGGCAACCGGGCTGAGGTCACGCGGCTGATCCTGACCGCATCGGGCGGGCCGTTTCGCATGACACCGATTGACCAACTGGCCTGGGTGACTCCGGAAGACGCGCTCAAGCATCCAACCTGGAAAATGGGGAACCGCATCACCATCGATTCCGCCACGCTGATGAACAAGGGCTTTGAAGTGATCGAGGCCTGCTGGCTGTTCAGCTTCACTCCTGCGCAGGTGGACGTGGTGATTCATCCGCAATCTTCGGTACACGCAATGATCGAATACAGCGATGGCAGCGTGATTGCCCAAATTTCCGCGACGGATATGCGCATGCCCATCCAATACGCGCTGACTTACCCGGAGCGAACGCAGGCGCCGGTGCCTAAGATTGACTGGTCAGAGGCGCGGCGATGGGAATTCGGGCCGCCGGATTTGGCGAAGTTCCCACTGCTGAAGTTGGCGTATGAGTGCCAAGCGGCTGGCGGATCAGCCACTTGCACGCTGAATGCGGCCGATGAAGTAGCGGTGGAAGCTTTTCTTGCGAGACAAATCAGCTTTCCAACCATCTATCGAATAGTGGAACAAACTGTGTCGAAAATGGCGAAAGGGCAGTCAGCGACGATCAATGATATTCTCGAAGTGGACAGGGAGTCGCGCTCTCTGGCTCGCGAACTGGTTGCGAAAGAAGCCGCTGTGAACGCAGGCAGCAGGGTGACAGCGAAGGCTTAAACGTATGCTTGTTTTTCAAAATATACTCTGGCTGCTGGTCCTCATCGGTGTGATGATCATTATCCACGAAGCGGGCCACTATTGGGCGGCGCTCTGGTTCGATGTACGGGTTGAGGCCTTTAGTTTTGGTTTCGGGCCGCGTCTGTTCGGATTCCGTCGAGGCGAAACAGATTTCCGGTTCTCCCTGATTTTGTTCGGCGGCTACGTGAAGATGACCGGCGAGCAGATTGGCGACGAGAACGCGGACGATCCACGCAGCTTCCTTTCAAAACCGCGCTGGCAGCGCCTGATCATCGCGTTCGCGGGACCGTTCATGAACGTGGTTTTGGCGGTGGCCCTATTGACCGGGCTGTTCATGGTGAAGTACGAGAGGCTGGCGGATTCCGAGGAGCGGGCGCCGGTGGAGCAGGTGTTGCGCGATTCGCCAGCGGCCAAGGCCGGCATTCAGGTGGGCGATCGTATAGTCGAGATCGATGGCGACAAAAACCCGACTTGGGAAGACATCACGCTGAAGGAAGTGGCAGACGCGGGACGATCGCTCACTGTCACCGTGGAACGGGGCGGGAAGATATTCAGAACAACGGTGACGCCGATTTTGGACGACCGTATCGGCGCGGGTTTCGCCGGCTGGGCTCCAAAAACGGAAGTACGGGTGGCTAGCATCTGGGGGCCTCCCGCGGAGAAGGCGGGTATCCAAAAGGGAGATATGCTGGTGAGTGTGAACGGTGTGCCGATCCATGCCACCAGTACCCTGCCGGAGGCGGTTAAGAATTCCAATGGCAAGCCCGTGGTGATCGGTTTGCAACGGAGCGGCAAATCCATGCTCGTCACGGTGCAACCGGAAATGAGCAATCGGGCCGGCACGCCGCAGTGGATGATCGGGGTTGTGTGTGAGCAGCATCAAAATGTGATCACTACGCGGCTTTCATTCCCCGCCGCCCTCCGGGAATCCGTGCAGGAGAACCTAAAGGGCGCGACGCTGATCTTCAAGTTCCTGGGCGGTCTCATCGAGCGGCGCATGTCGCCGCAGTCGCTCATGGGGCCGATTCGCATTGCCAAGCTGTCCGGCGAGGCGGCAAGGGAAGGTCCGTCGGCGTTTTTTTGGCTGATGTCAGCCGTCAGCCTGAACCTGGCGATTTTCAACCTCATGCCCATTCCGATCCTGGACGGCGGCGTGATCATGCTCCTGCTGGTGGAGACACTGATGCGGCGCGATCTGAGCCTGCAGGTGAAGGAAGCCGTGTTCAAGGTCGGATTCGTGTTTCTAATGGTCGTTGTTACCTTTGTCATTTACAACGACATCTCGAGGCTCCTGCCAGCGGGCTAAAAGCCTCCGCGCCTCACGTTATTGGCGCTCAAAACGCACATACCGGAATCGTCCAGCTTCCGTCTAACATCTGGTAACCTGAACGTTGCATGGAGTGTACCTGTATCCGCCACACGGAGTTGCCGCACACGACGAAGTTGTTTGCGGATCTGGTTTATCACCCGGAACGGGTCCGGGCCTTTTATTCTTACGCTCCGTACGATCCTGAATCCTACGCTGCCGCGTCCCGCCAGATCAGTTTGAGCGCGGAGCGCCGTGCGGCGCTGGTTTCGGTTCTGCATGAGCAAAATGGGCCGAGCGCCTCGCTCGAACGGCTGGCCCAGCCGGGTACAGTGGCGGTGGTGACGGGGCAGCAAGTCGGGCTTTTTTCGGGGCCGGCTTACACAATTTACAAAGCTCTCACGGCAGCGCGCCTGGCAAGGGAATTGACAGGACGCGGCATACCAGCGGTGCCGGTGTTCTGGCTGGCAACCGAGGACCACGACTTCGCGGAGGTCAACCATGCCTGGGTGTTCGATACGGAACACAAGGCAGTGAAATTGGAGATCGACAGCGCCGTGGGAGCCAGCCAGCCGGTCGGGGAGATCCGGCTTGGGTCCGTCCCGGTGGACGAGTTACGCGCGGCTCTGCGAGAGTTCCCCTTCGGCGCGGAAACAGCCGACCGGGTGGCTATGGCCTACTTGCCTGGTCGCACCATGGGGCAGGCGTTCGGCGCGTTACTGCGCGATCTGCTGGGAGCGTACGACATTTTACAGATCGATCCCATGGCGCCAGCGGTTCGGGAACTGGCCGCGCCGGTGATTCGCAACGCGCTCGAGCAGGCGCCTGAGTTGAAGCAGTTGGTGATGGAGCGGAACCGTCAGCTCAATGCGGCCGGATATCACGCGCAGGTTCACGTGGATGATGAGACGTCGTTCTTCTTCCTGCTGGAAAATGGGCGCAGGATGGCGTTGCGCAAGCAAAATGGCAATTACCTTTCGCAAGACGCCCGTTATTCGCCCGAAGAGTTGATGGAGCGGGCCACGCGCATTTCGCCCAACGCTCTGCTTCGGCCGGTGGTGCAGGATTTTATGCTGCCGACGGTTGCGTACATTGGAGGTCCGGCGGAACTGGCGTATCTAGCGCAATCCGACGTGCTGTATCGGGCGTTGCTGGGCCGCATGCCGGTCGCGATGCATCGGAGTGGTTTCACGGTGCTCGACCGGCGGAGCCGCAAGCTGCTGGATCGCTATGGGCTGTGCTTACCCGACTTTTTCCATGGCGAGGCCGCTCTGCGCGAGCGGGTGGCCGCCGCGCTGGTGCCCCCGGGACTTACAGGAGTACTGGAGGAAACACGCAGCGCGGTAGGCCAGAACGTGCAGCGGCTGGAGGGAGAACTGGCCCGATTCGATCCAACGCTCGACACCGCGGTGCGGCGGAGCTACAACAAGATTGCGTATCAGCTTTCGAAAATCGAGCGGAAAGTCGCGCGGGAGATGCTGGCGCGCGACGAGCGGGCTTCGCGCGACGCCCGGTGCCTCAACGGACTGATCTATCCAAACAAACACCTGCAAGAGCGGTTCTACTCCATCATTCCTTTGCTCGCCAAGCACGGGCCCGAGCTGATCGGGCAGCTTTACGAGGGCATTCATCTGGAGTGCCCGGACCATCAGATGCTGGTGGTGTAAAGGACGGTTCCTTCGAGAACGGCCGCAGGTACCCGCAAAATACGCGTGTCCCTGCGCTATATGTCTACCGACATTCCCTATCGCAATTCCTGCTTGACACGCGCCGGGATTACAATCACAATGTAATAGTAATCATGCTAGGCGAATTCGAATATTTGCTGCTCACGGCGGCGGCGCGGCTGGGCGAGGACGCATATGGCGCGGCGATCCGGCAAGAAATTGAGAGCGCGACCAAAAGCTCCTGCTCGATCGGGGCGCTGTACACGACGCTGGACCGGCTGGAGGCAAAGGGCTTCGTCAAAACCTGGATGGGAGACCCGACTCCGCAGCGGGGCGGGCGTCCTAAGCGAATGGTGCGCGTGACGGCGCAGGGCAGCCAGGCGGCGGGCGCGTTTTACAAAGCGGTGGTACGAGTGAGCCGTGGGGTTTCGTGGGAAACGAGCCGAATCGCAGTGCGGTCATGAATCGGATCTGCTGGTGGTTGGTGGATGTTGCGTCGCGAGCGCTGGCGCCGCACGAACGAGACGCGGTGCGCGGAGATTTCGCGGAGTCTGGTGAAAGCGCGGGATTCGCGCTGCGCGGTGTATTGGGTCTGGTTGTGCGGCGGCAGGCTGCGTTGTGGAAGGACTGGCGGCCGTGGGCGGTGCTTACGGCCCTGATTATCCCGCTCGCGATGCTCCTCTCGGTCATGTCGCGCATTACGGCCACCCAGAGCGCCACTTACACCTGGCTGTACGCGAACAACTGGGATTGGGCGCTGCTGAGATACCGCGAGTTTTGGTATGAGCTTCGGGACTCCATCGTATTTCTCTTCATTAGGTGCTTACCGCTGGTTTGCTGGTCGTGGACCGCTGGTTTAGTACTGGGGGGCGTGTCACGGCGACTTGTACCGACCAACGGTGCTCTGTTTTGTCTCGCGCTGCTGTTGGGAGAACTCTTTGCAGCGCCAAGTTATCTCGCCTCTTGGTTGCGATACGTGCGCCCGCCCGATCAGAACGATCCGGTTTCCGCTCTCGGTTTTTATAAGTTGGTGTTTCCGCTGCTCGTGCTGGCAATTTTGGTTGTGATCCCTTCTTTGTGGGGCATGCGGCGGGGCAGGGACGTGGGGAGACTCAGGCCGTTGCTACGAACCGCGATATGGATTGCCGCGATAGTTGCTCTGAGTGTGCTTGTGATCCAGGAACCGGGCGTTGGCTTCTTCCTGGCGGCATATCGGCACCCAGAGATCTGGCAGAGTTGGCAAATCCGGGTTGTGCAGTTTGTTGTCTACTGGCCCGCCGCTTATCTGATTAGCAACGCCATCGGACGGCGCTGGCACAGAATTCAAGTTTGACTTAAGGAGAATACTGATCAACATGGCACTCATTCGACTCCATCTCACGCACATTGGTGTATTATGCGTCACACTTGCCGGCATCGCCCTTGCTGATGATCAACCGGGCATCCGCGCCGCCCTGCAATCGTCCAAGGAGCGAAAGCGCGCACCGGAGTTTGCCCTTGAAGACTCAGCCGGGAAGACGGTTAAGCTCAAGGACTATCGGGGCAAGGTGGTGCTGCTGGATTTTTGGGCAACCTGGTGTACGGGATGCAAGAAAGAAATTCCATGGTTCGCCGGCTTCCAGAACAAGTACGGCGCGAAGCGATTCGCTGTGGTGGGGGTCTCATTGGATGAGGACGGCTGGAAGGTCTTGCGGCCGTTTCTGGCCGACGGGCATGTTCCATACGAGGTTGTGTTGGGTAACGACGCGACAGCGAAGAGTTTCGGAATCGAGAACATGCCCGACACATTCCTCATCGATCGCAAGGGAAAGCTGGCCGCAGCTTACAGGGCAGGGCTGGTGGACCGAGACGACATCGAGTCCAACATCAAGGCATTGCTCACGAAGCGTTAGGCGCAACACATCCCCACTTGCACAACAGGGGCGCGTCGGCATAGAATTGTCCTCGGTAACCGAGGACATCTACTGTGAGCAAGCCGTCTGATCTTGTGCAGGGCACGCTGGACCTCCTGCTTCTCAAGATTCTGGCCTTGGATCCGCTGCACGGATGGGCCATCAGCCAACGCCTGAAGGTGGTCTCACGCGATGTGCTGCAAGTGAGCGATGGGTCGCTTTATCCGGCGCTGCACAAGCTCGAACAGGAAGGCTGGATCAAGGCGCAGTGGAAGACCAGTGAGCTTGGCCGGCGGGCCAAATTCTACTCACTCACCCGATTAGGCCACAGAAAGCTCGCCAAGGAAGCCGCGAACTGGGAGCGGCTGGCGGGCGCGATCAGCGCGGTAGTGAGGCTGACGGAGGCGTGACGATGCGGGCGATCGTGGCGCTGGCATGTACGCTGACCGTTTCCTGCGCGGTGCGGCGGCCGGTGACGGCGTTCCGAGTCCTGCCGGGCCAGCCGGATTATCTGCTTCGATCGCCGGATTCCAAGGAGACTCCATTTCCAGAGGTGCTCAGCCGGTACACTAATGTCGGGCCGGGCTGGGTGGAACTGCGGCCGCTGACCGAACTGCGCGTAGAGAATGCCTATTTTCGCGAGGGCGCGCCGAAGCACGGGTTGGCAAATTTTCTGGGGACAGAGATTGCCCGGTATCAGGTGCTTGCAACGGGGGAGTTGAAGCAAATCTCGGTTGATTCGCGGGTGGAGCAGCGGCCTTCCGATCAGCCTCCGGTTCAGCAACTGCTGACTGAGGCACAGCGGCTCTATCACAATCATCGGTACTTCTATCAGGTTCTGCTTAGTAAGAAATCAAATGTCCGTAGCGCCGTTCTGCTCGGTGCCGAGTCAACCGACGAAATGGAGCGGTTGACTACGCAACTGTTGACTGAACCGGGCGCAGTCTGCGGCGATGGTCTCACTCAATGCACTGTTTTTCCGGCAGCCTGCACGGTATCGCTGGAAATTGAAGTCATCGTGAATGGCACTCCTCGAACAGTTCTGTGGGGTAGCGTCCTAGCGGAATTTGCCGAAAGCCATCGGCACGTCGCACTGTTTCGCCATTATCAGGACGGACTGGCTCCGGTTGAAATCGATGTCCATGATCGGGAGGCTCTTCGAGTGCCTCTGTTGCCTGGGGACGTTATCAAATGGTGAGTGAGGGCTGAAAGTTGCGCCTGGAGCATTGGTGGTATGTGGTGCCGCTGCGTATACGCTCCCTTTTTTGGCGGAAGCGCGTCGAGCAAGAACTGGATGAGGAACTTCATTTTCATCTCGATCAGCTCATCGCGCGGGAGATGCATGCGGGCAAAACAGCGGAGGCCGCCCGGCGTGCCGCCTTACGTGCCATGGATGGAATAGAGAGGCAAAAGGAGAACTGCCGGGAGATGCGACGTGTGCCATACATCGAAAGTTTCAGTCAGGATGTGCGAAATGGCCTTCAGACGTTACTGAGAAAGCCGCGATTCTCGGCGGGCGTGATCGGGATTCTCGCGCTGGGCGTGGCGGCGAGCACCGCTATTTTTAGCATCGTGGATGCGGTGTTGCTGCGGCCCTTGCCGTATAACGCAGCCGAGCGGCTGGTGAAAGTGGAGGTGGGGACCGCCAAAGACGATATGCACAATTTGGAATCGCAGGACTTTTTGGAGTTGCGCAAGCGCATCGACATATTCGAGAACGCGGCCGCGTTCGTCAGGGACGATGTAACGGCAACGGGTACGCCCGAACCTGTCCTAGTAGTTATCAGCAGGACATCCGCGGGGCTTTTCTCGCTTTTGGGTGTGCACGCCAGCCTGGGACGGACCCTCTTGGAAACTGACGATGACCCGAGTACGCCGAAAGTGGCCGTGCTCAGTGACCGCTTCTGGCGGCTGGTGTACCGCGGCAATCCTAGCGTGTTGGGACGCGTGATCCGGCTTTCGGACGAACCTCATACGATCGCTGGTGTCATGCCGCAAGAGTTCCAGTTTGCTGACCCGAAAACTGACGTATGGATTCCTCTTCGTTTGACTCCGGCATTTAAGGTGCATCTGGGGGTTGTAGCGCGGGTGAAAGCTGGAAGCTCTATGTCGCAGGTCCGCAGCGCGCTGGAGGTTGCGGCCCGTCGAATCGAGCGGGAGGATCCGAAAGAGAATGCGGGATTGCGAATCGTTGCATCGCCATGGCGAGAAGCGCCTGTACGGGAGTACGAGCTGACACTCGTATTTGTCTTGGGTGCAGTGGGTCTTGTCCTATTGATCGCCTGCGTAAATGTAGCCAGTCTTCTTCTGAGTCGCGCGGTACAGAGACAAAAAGAGATGGCAATTCGTGCGTCGCTGGGCGCCGGAATGTGGCAGCTGATGCGGCAACTGCTTGCGGAAAGTTTCGCGCTAGCAATCGCGGGCAGTGCGGTTGGAATCTTGATTGCGCATTACGCGCTTGAATATCTGGTCAAGCAGCTCGCGCGGCTGCCCACTCTATTGCCGCACGTGCAACGTGTTGCGCTCGATGAGCGAGTGCTGTTATTCGACACAGCGTTATGTTTGACGGTCGCGTGCCTGATCAGCGTGGCCCCGGTTCTGATGGCATCGAAGACAGACTTGCAGTCTGTGCTGCGCAGCGGGCAGGGGGCGGCGAGCTCAAAGTCCTCCACGCGACTCTTCTCCGTTCTGATTGCCTCGGAAGCCGCATTTGCGTTCTTGCTGCTGGTCGGTTCGGGTCTCATGATCCGAAGCCTGATCCGTCTGGAAGAGGCCGACCATGGATTTCGTCCCGACCACGTGCTTACCATGCGGGTGCCGGTGGGCAGCTTGAGGCAATTGCAACACGGCGGCAAGTACGATACTAAGCCACGGCAGATGGCGTATTACCACGAGCTGGTCGAAAGGCTCCACAGAGTTCCGGGTGTGCAGGCTCTGGCCGTGGTGAATAATCTACCACTGTCAGATGTAAGCACTACGCTTGTTCACAGCGGGGCGGCGCGGACGGTCAGCCCGGAATACTTTAGCGTCATGGGCACTCGGCTGATTGCCGGACGCTTCTTCACTGAGGCAGATACGTTGGAATCACCGAAAGTCGAGATCATTAACGAGCGCTTGGCAAAAGAGCTGTTTCCGGGCCGCAATGCTGTGGGTGAGCGGTTGCCGGGTGAGGATGGAGCGCGAGACGGGCCCACGGTTGTGGGAGTGGTTCAGAACACCCCCCAACGGAGCTACGAGAAGCCACCAGAAGGGGAGCAATATTTGCCGTACACGCAATTTATTTTCGGCGCTTTCATGTCGACGATTGTGGTTCGGACTTCCGGCGATCCTCTGGCGGTAGCTGACTCGCTGAAAAAGGCAGTTTGGACTGTTGACTCCAGTCAGCCCATCATGAAAGTGGAAACGATGACCGACGTGATTGCGGATTCCATCTGGCGGCCGCGCTTTTCAGCGTGGATCTTTTCCGTGTTGGGAGGATTGGCATTGCTGTTGACGTCGGCGGGGGTTTACGGCGTGGTTGCTTACACCACTGCGCTCCGGACGCGAGAGGTCGGCATTCGAGTGGCAATGGGCGCGACTCCGCGAGACGTGGTAGCGGTGATCGTGCGCAGTGCAATGATCCCACTGGCCACCGGCTTGGCGGTTAGCCTTGTGGCCGCGTTGTTGCTGAGCCGCTTATTAACCAGTGTCCTTTACGAAATCAGCGGTACGGATCCAATTGCGTATCTGGGCGCGGGTGCGCTGTTGCTCACGATCGGAGCCGTGGCGAGCGTGCAACTGGCGTGGAAGGCGGCAAACGGAGATCCGTTGCAGGCCTTGAGGACAGAGTAGACCCTACTCCACGGCCCCGACGCCGAACTGATTGCCGGCCTGGGTGACTTTGCCGTTGCTAAAAACGATTTCCAGCAGTTTTTCACTCTGTACCTGGCGGCCGGTTTCGTCAGTCAATGTCGCGACGACCTTCTTCGTTTTCGCATCGATGATTTCGCCGGTGGACGAGTAAGCCTGACGGCCGTCTATACTGAAGCTGACCCAGCCGGGGAAGTCGCGGAGATGGATGGTGGTCACCTGCTTGGGAGGCATGACAGTGGCATCGAAAACGTGAAGAGCATTGTTCGCGCCATCCGCTAGCCAGAGTTCCTTTTCATCGGGAGTCAAAGCGATGCCGTGGCTGGGGCAGCCGTGGCGCTTCAGCGGGCCGGGCTTGTAGCCTGCAATTTCGACGCGGCAGAGGAACTTGCCATTCGTGAGATCGCCGACTTCGAAGCCCGCAAGATCGTTCACATTCACGAACACCATAGTGCCGCGTCCGTTCACGGTAAACGGGCGGATGGGTTTGGAAAAGGGGCCAACGGTCTCGACGACAGTGTGGGTCTTGGTGTCGGCGACGGAAAGGTATGTGGAGCGCAGGCCCGCCATGAAAACGCGCGAGCCATCGCGGGAATAGATGGTGTTGTGGGAACCGGATTTGGTTACGATTTTCGTGATCACGTCGCCAGACAACGCGTCCACCACGGCCCAGTGTGGCCCTTCGAACGACGGTACGTAGAGAATCTTTCCATCGGGAGAGATGGCCATACGGTCGCATCCGGCTTCGTACGCGCGATCCCAGATTCTGCGGCCGGTGGCGATATCCAAGGCAGCCATGCGATTGAAGGTTGTGACGTAGAGCCTGCCAGTGGCCGCGCTGGCGGCGATGCCCTTGACGTTCTCGGGCTCCTTGCCCGCCGGGGTTTCCCAGGTGGGAATGCGTTTGACAAACTTGTAGCCGTCATCGATGTCGAAGACCAGCACGCCAACGCCGCCATACTCGACGTAGTTGCGAATGCCCGGTTCTGCGACGTAAAGGTAATGGTGCTGGTCAGCGGCGCCGGATGGAGCAACGAACGCCGCGGTTGCGACGGCTAGGGCGATCCCGAAATTACGGAGTTGCATGACGAGGGGTATTGTAACGCTTGCGTTGGACTGCTACCAGACTTCGGGGATCAGGCGGTAGCGGGTGTGCTTGGTGTACTCTTCGTAGCCGGATAGCTCGCTGCGTAGGGTACGGTCCTCCAGAGCCGTTCGCACAATTAGTGTCACGGCTGCCACGGCCCATGGCACGTAACTCCAGGTTGACCCCAACAGAAGAGGCCAGCTTCCCATTACGAGCATGAGGCCGGCATACATCGGATGGCGCACGATGCGGTATGGGCCGGTGGTGACCGCTACGTGGCCGCGCTCTTCCTGAATCCTGACGGTTCTTTCGATAAATGGGTTGGCGGACATAGCCAGCCCAATGGGTACGTAACCGGCAACGTAGAAGAGCAGTCCCAAATACGTCCACTCAAAGGGCAGCGATGACCAGCCGAAGCGCGTGTCGAGGCCGGCGATCGCGAGGCAGGCAAGCACGGACGACATCAGGATCACGTAAATCACCTTGTCGAAGGATTTCGCCCCGTGCGTCTTTTGCAAACGCGTTCTCAGGATGCGCGGGTTCTCACGCCGAAATACCGGGATTGTGACGGCAACGGTAATGATGCAGAGGGCGACGAAGAACCACCCTCGAGGCCAGTCGAGCCGCCCCGCGCAGCCGAACAGAACGCCGAGAACCACTGCGAATCGGATGCCGGCGCGGAGGGCCAACTTCCATGTGGGTTCGTCTGGTTGCGGAGGCATCCCCTCAAGTGACAATAACAGATGTGGGCCTAGACCTTCAGCATTCCCGTTACAATTAGAAACTCATGCGCATTAACCTTGTGAAGCAGAACCTACGCGCCGGAAAGCTGCAGCTCGGCACCGGCTTTGGACAATTGCGGTCGCCGGAGATACCGAAGATGCTGGCGGCGGCTGGATTCCAGTGGGCCTTTATCGACACCGAACATGGTGGATTCGATCTCGAAACCGTACAGGACATTTGCCGCGTTTCGGTGATGGCCGGACTGAGCCCGATAGTTCGCGTGGGCGACTTGCAGTATTCGCTGGTGGCGCGGGCGCTCGATTGCGGGGCGCAAGGCGTTATGTTCCCGCGCGTCGAGTCTGCGGAGCTGCTGGAGCGAGCGGTGAGTTGGACCAAATTCCCACCGGCTGGCGTTCGCGGCTATGGGCTGACAGCGGTGCAAGTGGATTACGAGCCGCTAACGTTCGCACAAATCATCGAGCACATGAATGCCAATACGATGGTGGTGCTGCAGATCGAAACGCGGCGCGCACTTGAAGCGCGCGAGGAACTACTGGCGGTCGGGGGGATTGATGCGGTGATGATCGGGCCGGCCGACCTTTCGATTTCGCTTGGCGTGCCGGGCGAGTTTCAACATCCCAAAATGGTGGAGGCGATGGAGAAGGTGCGGGATAGCTGCGTGAAACGGGGGATCGCACCGGGCACGCAGACGCGTAGTTCGGCGCTCGCAAAGTTCTGGAAAGAGCGGGGGATGCTTTTTCTCGGTTGCAGTAATGACACCGCCATGCTGTATGAGCGGGCGGTGGAGCTGATTTCACAAATCGGGCACGAGTAAGGTGAACGCGGAATCGGCACATGACGCTGGCCGCGGGAGCCTGCTGGGGCAAGGCGCCCTGCCGTATGTCGCGCCCTTCGGCGTGTTCCTGGGGTTCCTGGCCATCGATCGTTTCCTGCCGTTCCCCATCGAGTGGAGCCACGCACTTCGCTTTACGGTCGTCTTCGCTCTGCTGATGACGGTCTCGCGCGGCGTCATACCGCGGCGGATTTCCAATCCCTTGGGCAGCATTGTTTTGGGCGTGGCAGTGTTCTTCATCTGGATTGGACCGGATCTTTTGTGGCCGCCGTACCGCCAGAGCTGGCTGTTCCACAACGGCATCGTGGGCGCGCCCGAGAGCTCGCTGCCGCAAGGGGCCAAGGGTAACGTGATGTTCCTCATATTTCGGGTGCTGTCGAGCGTAGTCAATGTGCCTGTTCTGGAGGAGTTGTTCTGGCGTGGATGGCTCATGCGGTGGCTGATCTCTGCAGATTTTCGCAAGGTGCCGCTGGGCGCGTACACGGCACAATCGTTCTGGTTCGTCGCGGTTCTTTTTGCAGTGGAACACGGGTCGTACTGGGACGTCGGGCTCATTGCAGGCATTGTGTACAACTGGTGGATGATCCGGACGCGCAGCCTGAGTAACTGCATTGTCGCTCATGCGGTAACCAATGCATGCCTGGCTTGGTATGTAATGACACGCGATCAATGGCGCTACTGGTTGTAAACTAATTTGTCCCCGGAAGCATCTCTTATATTGACAGGCCATTTCCTTCTCCTGTCAGAGCACCGGAGTGCGACCGCGGCGTTGTCGGGACCCGCGGTTTTCCGGCGCTCGCATAACAGGGGGATGAGCTATCATGAGACTCGTTCATGAAGCGACGTGACCTGCTCATACCGGGAACGCCGAGGGAGCACGCCTGAGCGACCCGCCCGCGAGCCCAGCGCTGCGGCGCGAACTGGGACTGCGGGATCTTGTCCTGTTCAATATCGCGGCGGTGATAGGCGTTCGCTGGCTGGCCGCGGCAGCGCACACCGGCCCGGGGTCGATTACACTGTGGCTCCTCGCCGCAGGGCTGTTCTTCGTTCCTTCCGCACTGGCGGTTGCAGCGCTTTCGCGGCGCTTTCCGCAGGAAGGCGGAATCTACATCTGGGCGCGCGATGCGTTCGGCGACTGGCACGGCTTCCTGTGCGCCTGGTGCTACTGGGTGAGCAACCTGTTTTACTTTCCCGGCCTGCTGCTGGCTGGCGTGGGAATGGCCGCGAACGCACTGGGATTTGCCGAAAACCGCGTTTGGGTGGTGGCGATTTCGCTAGCGGCGCTGTGGATCGCGTCGATCACCAATGTTTTCGGGCTCGCGGTCGGCAAATGGACGGGCAACCTCGGGGCACTTTCTACTTGCCTCACGGGCGCGTTGCTAGTGGCGTTCGGCGCAGTTGTGTGGCTTCACAGCGGCTCGGCTACGCCCATACGCATCATTCCCGAATGGAATCTTGACAGGCTGAACTTCTGGTCGCAGATCGCGTTCGCTTTCGGCGGAATCGAACTGGCGGCGATCATGGGTGGTGAGATCCGCAACCCGCAAAAGATGGTCCCGCGCGCGGCGTGGATGTCGGGTCTGGCGATCGCTGCATTCTACATTGCGGGCACGCTGGCGATGCTGGTGCTGCTCCCGCCAGATCGCGTGAGCGTCGTCATTGGACTGGTACAGGCGGCAAGTGCGGCGGGTGCGCGGCTGGGGATCGGCTGGCCGCCGCTCGTGATCGCGTTTGCGATCTGCCTGGGTGTGATGGGACAGCTTGCGGTGTGGATTGCAGGGACGGCGCGGCTGCCGTTTGTCATCGGTATCGACCACTACCTACCGCCGGTGTTCAGCCGGCTGCATCCGCGATGGGGAACGCCGCACCTTTCGATCTTTATCCTCAGCGGGGCGTGCACGGTCTTCCTTTTCGTGATGCAGGCCGGGGAGAACCTGCGCAGCGGGTACCAGCTTCTGGTCGACATGACGGTGATTACGTATTTTGTTCCGTTCCTCTATCTGTTTGGCGCGGCGTGGAAGTGCGGCGAGCGGATGAGCGCCGCGGCAGGGTTGCTGGTGACGGTGGTAGCCGTCGCGCTATCGTTCGTCCCACCTCCCGAGATCTCGTCGGTGTGGGTGTTTGAGCTGAAGCTGGCGGGGGGATTCTTGGGGTTGGTGGTGGGGGCGTGGGCTTGTTTTCATAGATATAGGGAGAAGAGGTCCTGATAATTTCATTGCATGCATGCATTTTATTTTGCATTCATGCATTCCTATTGCATAATGATTTTGAGGAGGTTTGGGCAATGTCGAACGCGAATATGGATATCCTTTCGGAATCTGACAGGGTGCGGCAATACGTTCAGGCTCACTACCTGGAGCCTGCCAGGAAACGTGGCGATCGGGCTATCACGGTTGTGGCTGGGGATATTCACCGTGCTCTTGGCCTGGTAAATCGCGTTCCGCTCGTTTGCAGTGCACTCAAGTCACAACGCTTTCATGACGCCAACCACATGGTGTTGAGCGATGTGAGCGGACCGCCATCGAAGCTCAGCACGACAGTTAGGTTCACGTTCACGTTCGTTCCGGGTGAAGTTCGCCGCGCCGAGCACACAAGAAATCCTTTCTGGGAACTTCGCGGAATTGCGAAAGGCTTGTTTGGGAAGCCTGGCGATTGGGAGGCCTCAATCATGAAGGATCGCCAGGAGATGGCTGACGCATACGATAAGATGAACCGTCGATGAGCCGCGTCTACTGGGACAGCATGCTGTTTGTGTATTGGTTCGAAGAGCACCCCGCCTACGTAGAGCGCATCCAGCACATTCTCGCCCGCATGGAACAGCGAAAGGATGCGCTCTGCACCAGTTCCTTCGCGGTGGGCGAGGTATTGGTTGGTCCTTACAAGAGAGGAGCGCCTGACGCGGTCAACCGGATTCGAGAGGCCATGCGTCCCCCATTCGCCGAGGTGCTTCCTTTCACCAACGATGCCGCAGACCACTACGCACGTATCCGGGCAGGCCTTGATGTTTCTTCCAGTGACGCCATCCACCTAGCGTGCGCCGCGAATGCGGGAGTCGACCTTTTCCTGACCAACGATCGGAAGTTGGCCGGCAAGATCGTTCCAGGAATTCAGTTCATCGCCAGCCTTGACTCTGACATTCTTTAGTCTTGATAAAGTAATAGAAGACTCCATCTTTCCGCTTCAATGATTCAACTCACGGGCGCGGCTAAGCGCTTTGGTCCCAAAATCCTGTTTGAAGACCTCGATTGGCTGGTGACTCCGAACGAGCGCACCGGCATTGTCGGCGCGAACGGCACCGGTAAATCGACGTTGCTGAAGATCCTGGCGGGTATCGATTCGCTCGAAGGCGGCACAAAGACCCTCATGAAGGGTGTCACGCTCGGCTATCTGCCGCAGGATGGGCTCTCGCTCTCCGGCCGGTCCGTGTTCGCGGAGTGCATGACGGTTTTTGCCAGCTTGCGCGCGCTCGAGGAAGAGCAGGAAACGCTGGCCGGGCGCATGGCCGAGCTTGACCACACGAGCGCGGAATACGCCCAGGTATCGGAACGTTTTCATCGCGCGGAGGCCGAGTTTCGCGCGCGCGACGGTTATGCCATCGAAGCGCAGGTGGGGGCGGTGCTTTCCGGGCTGGGGTTCGGGCGCGAGGACTGGAAACGGCGCACCGAGGAGTTCTCGGGCGGATGGCAGATGCGCATCGCGCTGGCCAAGCTGCTGCTGGAGAAACCGAATCTGCTGCTGCTCGACGAGCCGACCAACCATCTGGATCTGGAGGCGCGCAACTGGCTCGAAGGATATCTCGGGCAGTATCCGCACGCATTCGTACTAGTTTCGCATGACCGTTATTTCCTCGACGTGACGGTGAAGCGGATCGCCGAACTATGGAACAAGCGAGTTCACTTCTACTCGGGCAATTTTTCGCGCTATGAACAGCAGAAAACCGAGCGGCGCGTGCAGCTAGATGCGGCGCACAAGAACCAGCAGGACAAGATCCACCAGCTCGAGACTTTTATTAATCGCTTCCGCTACCAGGCAACCAAGGCCAAGCAGGTGCAGAGCCGCATCAAGGAGCTGGAGAAGATCGAGCGCATCGAGCTGCCGCCGGAAGAGAAGACTATTCACTTCCATTTTCCGCAACCCAAGGCGAGCGGGCGCGTGGTCGCGGAGTGCAAGGGCATCGCCAAGAGTTATGGCGAGAAGCTGGTGTTTTCGGATGTAAATTTTATGATCGAGCGGGGCGATCGCGTGTCGCTGGTGGGTGTAAATGGCGCGGGCAAATCGACATTAATTAAGATTCTGGCGGGCATTGAGCCGGTGACGGCGGGCGAGTACACTCTGGGGCACAATGCCCTGCCGGATTACTTCGCGCAGGACCAGTACAAGGAGCTGGACCCGGCGGTGCGCATGATCGACGATCTATCGGCGGTAGCGCCGCGGGCGACCAATACCGAGCTGCGCAGCATTCTGGGTTGCTTCCTGTTTTCCGAAGACGATGTATTCAAGCAGATTGGTGTGCTCTCGGGCGGTGAGCGCAACCGGTATGCGCTGGCGCGTATGCTCATGATGCCGGGTAACTTTCTGCTGCTCGACGAGCCGACGAACCACCTCGACATGCGCGCCAAAGACGTCCTGCTCGAAGCCCTCAAGGAGTTTTCGGGCACGGTGTTGTTTGTTTCGCACGATCGGTATTTCATCGACAAGCTCGCCACGCGCGTCTTCGAGGTCGGCGAGGGCGCGGTACACGTGTTTCCGGGCAACTATGAAGACTACATGTGGCGGAAGGAAGGGGGCGGCGGTGCTTCGGCCGCAGCGCCGGCGCCCGAACCGGAGCCAGCGGCACAATCCGCCACCCGGTCCGCTCCGGCGGTTTCACCGAAACAAGTTGCCGTGCCCAAACGCGACGGCGCAGGCAGGCTCAATCCGATCAAGCTCCGTCAGATGAAAGAGCGCCGCCGCGCCATCGAAGATGAGGTGACACGGCTCGAGGTGGAGATCGCCGACTTCGAGCAATCCTTGTCCAACTTCAAAAGCGCCGAGGAAACCCGCGATCTCACCGAGCTGCTGGCCGCCCGCCGCAAGGACCTGCAAGGCTTGATGGCGGAGTGGGAAGAAGTGGCGCAAATGATCGAAGCCAACCGGTAGACGTCGAAGACGAACCCATCGTGTCGTCCATTCGTCAACGGTTACAGCGAAGTTGGCTTGGTACGGACGCTATTCCTGCGCGGGCATCGACTGTTCGATGTCGTGCCAGGCGCTGATTTTGAGACGGCGGCAAACCCAGCAAAGCGGCTCCAAGGCGCCTTCCGTGACTTCGGCCCCGCAGACTGTGCACTTGGTAACACTCTTGGCTTTGTCCGGCGAAATGGACCGCTTGGCCTGCTCCAGAATCTCAGGCGAGACAATCGGCTCGACGGGCTTGGCTAACGGCTTGCGTCTCATAAAGCCTTCTTACTATCGCAAAAAAACAAGTTAACTACAATCCGGTACTTACCTGCAAGTACCACCCAGCACATTTATGCCGCTTCCAGTACTTGAAGCACCGCCGCCACATCCAGTGTAGCCGAGCAGCGCGGGCACTTTTGCCCAGGAATCACTCGGACATTCTTGCCGATTTGTTCGACATCGGCGCCTACGGTGTGGGTGCAGATCGGGCAATGCACATGCCCTTTGAACTGTTGCTTCGTGATGGTTTTCACCATTGCCTTGGCCTCCTCATCTCACCAGACGCAGAAGTCCTAGCAAAGGTTGTGCCAAAATTCGTAATTTTTCTCTGACAGCTGCGTGAGTGCCCGTACTACACGGAGTAGGTCCGGCCTCGATGCGCTCCGATGAGGATCTGGAACAACCGGTGGCCCACCAGCTCGTGCAGGCTGAGCAACTCACGGTGAGCCGCCGTTACGGCATCGGCATCCCGAGCATCCACCGTCTCTCCGCCTGCCTTCAGCGCGTCCGTAGCTTGTTTGATGATCGGATCGGCCAAAACGTCGCCAGCCATTTCCCAAAGGGTGATGAAGCGGTCGACGGCGGTCGGAAAGCTGACGGCAAAGACGCCGCTGTTACTAGTGGTACGGGGCGGCTTGTAATCCAAATTGAACGGGCCGTTATAGTTATGGCTGCGCAATAACACCAGCACATTCAGCCAATCCAGGGGATTCACGAGGCCCACGGCGATATCCACGTCGTGCTTGAGGCGATAGCCGTCGTTGATATCGAAATGCCAGAGTTTGCCCGCCAGGAGGGCCCGCGCCAGAGCGGCGCGCGGCGCGCCTCCCCACATCAGCTCGTGTAAATATTCCGGGTTCAGGCCGACCATTTCGGGATGTGTCAGCACGCCCGAGAAAATGAACGCCAGCATGGCGTCGCTCGTGGGCAGAAGGATTTCGGCTTGAGGCTCGAAGGGCTTGGCTTCGAGGCAATGCTTGAGGGTGGGCCGGTTCTTCTTTTTGGCGACGGCGATATCATGCTCGCAGGCGGCATTCAGCGCACCGGCATACCATTTCAGGGTCTCGGTCTCCTCGACTGCACCCTGCGTGTAGTATCCGAGCGAGCCCGGCCAGTAGACGGCAAACTGCGCGCCCAACTCGTGGCCGACGTCTACCGTGTTCTTAACCCGAAACGCGGCGTAGTCCCGGACCTGCGGCGATTCCGCGGCCGGACTCGCCGCCCAGACCGCATGGAAGAACGTCTCTGTGGTGACCATGGAGCACTTGAGCCCGTGCTTCTTCAAGTTCTTATTGATGCGCTCCACGATGGACCACTGCTCATCCTTGCCTAGCGCTTCGGTCGGGATTACGTCGGTATCGTGGGTCGTCCAATAACCGATGCCGATCCTGGCGTACTCGCGGATGACTTCCTCGAAGCCGATCGCCTGGCGGGTAGGCGCGTGAAACAGCGCCTGGCCCTGGTAAGCCGCGGCCCATTGCGGACCCGAGATGTAATATTTCCGGCGGGTTTTGGGGCCGTACGCGCCGCCGCAGGCCTTCATCAATCGGCTCACCAGAGCCTGCTGTTTGCCGCTAGGAACGGGTTTCATGTGATCTCCGAACCAGACATCATATCAGCCGCGGGTACGAAACTGATTTGTTCGAAAAAGTGTGCGACCGCCGGAACCACGCACCCTTGGCTGACCGCTGTCGCGCGGGGCCGCGCGGTGCTAACCTGCAATCGTACGGTTTAGGAGGCACCAATGCAAAGGTTGCTTGGAGTAACCGTGTGGAGTGCGATTCTCCCCCTTGCTCTGTATGCTCAAACCGCATCGCCGGGCATGAGTACTGATGCCAGCCGAAGATTAGGTTCTGTCGGAGAGATGGGGCATCAGCAGCAGGGGTCCGCCACGAAGGCAGAGCCCGCGTCTGTGCAGTGGAGATCACTGTCGAGCGAAGCCGCCGACGACCCAACGCTAGGCGGAGGGGCTCCCGCTTATGATCCCCCGAAGGCGGCGCGGAAGGCGGCGGCCAAAGGCGAGCACTTATCCAAAAAAGGCCAGCACGAAGAGGCGATCGCCGAGTTCCGGGCTGCGCTGGACATCGACCCGCAGTATTACGAAGCTGAGAACAACCTGGCGCTGGAGCTGGAAGCCGCCGGGAAATCCGAGGAAGCGGAAAAGATGCTGCGGCACCTGATGGATTCGGCCCCGGAGCACATTCTCGCGTTCACCAATCTGGCGACCCTGCTCTGCCAACAGCATCGCTACACGGAGGCGGAGGCCGTTGCCCGCCAGGGTTTAAAGCGGCATCGGTTCTCTTTCAAATCCAATTACCTGCTGGGAGCGGCGTTGGTAGACGAAGGAAAATGGACGGACGAGGCGCGGGAGAAACTGAAATACGCCGAGGCAAAGTACCGCGAGGCGAAGGCTCTTCTGGAAAAGTGGCCGGCGAGCGCCGCGCACAACTAAAGGCCGGAAGCGCGCCAACTACCAACGAACGAGGCCCTCGGCGTCTTCCACCAGCACGACGTCATACTTTTCCAACATCGGCATCAAAACCTTCTCCAGTTCGTTTTTCCAGAGTTCTCCTTCATAAAACCTGGCTTTCAACGGTTCGCGCGAGGCGAGGTCGGGAAAGCCGCGCATGAAGAAGAAAGTGTCGGAATCTTCGACGGAAAGGAATGGCCCCAGTATTTTCATCCCGATCTCCGCGTGCGCAGGGATGGATTTGGAGCGGAATATCTCAAGGAACTGAGCGCGCATGCCGGGTTTGGTCTTATAGGTCCGCATTTCGATGATCATGAATGGCCTCCGTCTTCATGCTGGCGCGGTGATGTTGGAGAAGCAAGAACGCTCGGGGATTGACTGGCGACTCGACAGTTTCACAACTTGACGGCTCTGGGAGAGCATTCCTACAATAAGACAGTGAGAAGGAGGCCGTATGCGTTCCATTGGCTTGCCTGAATGGATCGTCATTCTCGCAGTGTTCATGTTGTTATTTGGCGGCAAGAAGATTCCCGAGATGGCGAAGGGTTTAGGCGAAGGGATCCGCAACTTTAAGACCGCGCTGAAGTCCGAAGAGGAAAAGGGCGAGAAGCGGGCGGAAGAAGAGAAGGTCGAAGAAAAGAAGCCGGCGTAAGGCTTCGAAGAACTGCCCGCACGTTGGGCGGATCTCCTCTCGGCTTCAAAGGATCAAAAAAAAACCCCGCGAGGGATCGCGGGGTTTTTCTTTTGGGACGCCAAAACGTTCGGTTATTTCTTCTTGGGCGGCACGATGGCGTCCTTGGCCGCCTTCGCCACGCGAAACTTCACGACCTTCTTGGCCGGGATCTTGATTGCCTCGCCCGTCGCCGGGTTCCGGCCCATCCTTGCCTTCCGGTCCACCCGAACCAGCCGACCCAGCCCGGGCACGACGAATACACCGTTCTTCTTTACTTCAGCGATCGCCAGGCTGCCAAGATGATCCAGGAACTGCCGGGCAGTCTTGTTCGGCACCTCCGTAGCTTCCGCCAGCGACCGGACCAACTGGGTCTGCGTCATTCGTTGATTGGCCATTCAACCTCCTCAGATTTAAACTCACATCGAACACGATCTCACGGGCACGCGCACGCTCGTTATCCCGCAAATCGATTCAATGATACGGAAGGTGAAAGCCGAAGTAAAGAGAAAACACGCGAAAACGGCCTATTTTTCGGTGTTTTTTACGAGGTGTGCGCGAAATCGCGCGTGGGGACGCCTATTTCTGCGGTGCGGACGCGATGGCGGCCTTCGCCGACCCATTCTCGCCGGCTGCCACCAGGCCGAGCAGGGAGCGCAGCTCGGCATCGATTTTGCCACGCATTTCCGGATTCTCGATGAGGAACTGGCGTGCGCTATCACGTCCCTGTCCAATGCGTTGGCCTTTGTAGCTGAACCAGGAGCCGCTCTTCTCGACTACGTTGCGCGTGACGCCGGTGTCCAGTAAATCGCCTTCGCGGGAGGTCCCTTGGCCGTAGAGGATGTCGAACTCGGCTTCGCGGAACGGCGCCGCAACTTTGTTTTTTACTACTTTCACTCTAGTGCGGTTGCCGATGACGTTGTCGCCGTCCTTGATGGCGGCAATGCGGCGGATGTCCAGCCGGACCGAAGAATAGAACTTGAGCGCGCGGCCGCCGGTTGTGGTTTCGGGATTACCAAACATCACGCCGATCTTCTCGCGAATCTGGTTGATGAAGAGCAAGCAGGTGTTGGTTTTCGAGACGGCTCCGGTGAGCTTGCGCAGGGCCTGCGACATGAGGCGAGCCTGCAGGCCCATATGGCTGTCGCCCATTTCACCTTCGAGTTCGGCTCTGGGCACGAGCGCCGCAACGGAATCAATGACTACGATATCGATGGCGCCGGAGGACACCAGCGCTCCCGCAATCTCCAACGCCTGCTCGCCGCAATCGGGCTGCGACACAAGCAGGTTATCTATGTCCACGCCCAGATTGCGCGCATACGCCGGATCGAGCGCGTGCTCAGCATCGATGAACGCCGCGCTACCGCCGGCCCGCTGTGCTTCCGCAATCACCTGCAGCGCGATCGTGGTTTTGCCCGACGATTCCGGGCCGAAAACTTCCACCACCCGCCCGCGCGGCACGCCGCCCACTCCCAGCGCTGTATCGATTGAGATCGACCCGGTCGAGATCACCGACACCGGCACCACCGCGCCGGACCCGAGTCTTAGAATCGATCCCTTGCCAAACTGCTTTTCCAACTGGACCAGAGTCTGGTCAATGATCTTGCGGCGTTCTTTTTCGTCCATGCCCTGGAAGTGGAAGCCGCCGGCGGATGTTCTCAGCCAAAAGCCCTTAGCGTGCTCGAGTGGCCGCAGTCGCCGGGGCTTGCCGCGCTTGCGGCGGTTCGGCTTTGACCGGCGGAGTCGCTCCGCCATTCACCGCCTGCTCGGGCTTGATCAGGCCCAGGGCCTTGCGCACGTCCGTATCGAGCTGCTGGCGGATGTCGGCGTTGTCCTTCAGGAACTGCTTGGCATTCTCGCGCCCCTGGCCGATGCGCTCGCCCTTATAGCTGAACCACGAGCCGCTCTTCTCGATCATGTTCTGCGCCACGCCGATATCCATCAGGTCGCCTTCGCGCGAAATGCCCTCGCCGTAAATGATGTCGAACTCGGCTTCGCGGAACGGCGCCGCCAGTTTGTTCTTAACAATTTTAACTTTTGTCCGGTTGCCGACGACCGCTTCCCCGTCCTTAATGGCCGCGATGCGCCGGATGTCCACGCGCACCGAGGCATAGAACTTCAGCGCCCTCCCACCGGTGGTGGTTTCCGGATTGCCGAACATCACGCCTATTTTTTCGCGGATCTGGTTGATGAAAATCAGACACGTGTTGGATTTCGAAACCACGCCGGTGAGCTTGCGCAGCGCCTGCGACATCAGCCGCGCCTGCAGGCCCATGTGACTGTCGCCCATTTCGCCATCGAGCTCAGCCTTGGGCACCAGCGCCGCTACCGAATCCACCACCAGCACGTCAATCGACCCGGAGGCGACCAGCTTCTCGGTGATTTCCAGCGCCTGCTCGCCGTAGTCGGGCTGGGACACCAAGAGGTTATCGACGTCCACGCCCAGCTTGCGCGCGTAGATGGGATCGAGCGCGTGCTCAACATCGATAAACGCCGCCATCCCGCCGGCTTTTTGGGCCTGCGCGACCACTTGCAGCGCGATAGTGGTTTTGCCTGACGACTCCGGCCCATAGATCTCGCAGACGCGGCCGCGCGGTAAGCCGCCGATGCCCAGCGCCGCATCCACCGCAATGGAGCCAGTGGAAATCACCGAGACCGGGACGATGGCTTCCTTCGATCCCAGGCGCAGAATCGAGCCCTTGCCGAACTGCTTCTCGATCTGGCTGAGCGTCAGCTCCAAAGCTCGCGCACGTTCTTTTTCTTCCATGAGGGGAACTCCTGTTTTCTTCCGCGGGGGTGGTGAAAGAGAATTATAGCAAGCGGCGTGAGAGGTGCTGTGTCTTAGATTTCGTGCACCCGAGTGATTCCTGGCCAGCGGTCGAAATCCTGATCGAAGCTCATGATGCGTTGAATACGGTGCCGTTCCATGATGGCGATGTGAACCGCATCACGAGCGGACCATCGCTCGGATAAGCGCAGAATCTCAGCTGCCCGCAAAACATCCCGCTCGTCCATGGGAAGGACTGCGTCAACGAGCCCTAATGTCACTCGCAATGCGGTCGCAATATCATCGCGCCGTCGCATCGCTGAATAGCGATGTAGAATCTCCTGCAACACTTCGGCGTCCGTAACCAGCCGATCCCCCGAGGCAATTGCCCGCTCGACAAGGATCTCTGCCTCTGTCTTGTGCCGGTGCGGCGCCCCAACCAAGTACATGGGTATATTCGAATCAAGGAAGGTCACTGAGATAGCCGCGTTCTATTTCCGCCAACATCTGTTCGATGTCAGCGGTCGGGAACGAGTGTTTCACAGCTTCGCGGAGGACTTTCAACTTAGCTTTCGGATCGCCCGGCGACCTCTCGGAGCGTGCCTGGCGCAACGCGCGTCGGGCCCATTCACCTACGGTGAGCTGCTCGCGCCGGGCCATGCGCTGGATCTCAGCCATTTCGGCATCCGGGAGCAGCACTTGCAGCCGCTTACTCACAGAGTGAGTATAACATGCTCAATGTATGAGTAGCTTCGCCTATCGCAAACGCTCTGAACTGTCATAAGCTGTTGGGTTCCCATGCCCGATCCTGACATTCTCGTTTCCGCCGGCGAACTGAGGCCGTTCGCCGCGCATCTGCTCGAAGCCATTGGCGTGCCGCCGGCCAAGTCACGATTAGTTGCCGAGTCGCTGGTTGCGGCCAACTTGCGCGGTGTGGATTCGCATGGCCTGCAGTTGCTGCCCTACTACCTCGAACAGATCGAATGGGGCGACATGGACGCCAAAGCCGACGGATCCGTAATTTCGGAAAGCGGATCGTGCCTGCATTTCGACGGGCAAAACGGCATCGGCCAGGCCATTGCCGAAACCTGCTGTGCTCACGCGCTACGCATCGCGGCGGCGTCGGGCATGGCGATGGTGGTGGCCCGCGAATCCAATCACTTCGGCGCAGCCGCGTTCTGGGCGCAGAAGATGGCGGACGCCGGGCAGATTGGCATCGTGATGTGCACTGCCTCGGCGCTGGTGCCGCCGTGGCAGGGCAGGCAACCGCGGCTTGGAACCAACCCCATTTGCATGGCCGTTCCTGGCGGCGAGGAACATCCGTGGCTGCTCGACATGGCAACTACGACGGTCGCGGCGGGAAAGATTTTCAAAGCGAAGATCAACGGACAGCCGCAGATTCCCGTCAACTGGGCCATGGATTCCGAAGGCGTGCCCACCACCGATACCGAAACAGCCCTGAAAGGTCTGCTGATGCCGCTCGGCGGCTACAAGGGCAGCGGTCTCGCGATGATGGCGGAGATCCTCTGCGCGGTGCTGAGCGGCGGCGCCATGAGCACGGAGCTCGGCGGCATCCGCTTCCGCGGCAAGCCCGTGCGGGTCAGCCAGATGTTTCTGGCAATCGACATCGCGCGCTTCCTGCCGCCGGATGAATTCCGCACGCGCATGGACCGCCTGATCCGGATCATGAAGACGACACCTCCGGCGAAGGGTTACAGCGAGGTGCTCGTGGCCGGCGACCCCGAGTGGCGCACGGAACAGGAGCGGCGGAAGAGCGGCATTCCAATCGGGCCGGGGACTTGGAAGGCGCTGTGCGAGGCGGGAGACCGGCTGGGCGTGGCGGCGCCGGCGAGGATCTGAAACTGCGGCTACTTCATTGGAGCAGGCCCAATGCTTGCGCTGAAGCCGCTGTCGGTGAGTTCGAATTCCAGCGCAGAGACCAGCGGCGGCAGATTCTGCCGTGGGTAACCATCGTCGCAGGTGCGTCGCCACTCCGGCGTTCTGACCGTGACTGAAAGGCGTCTGGTTTCTTGTTCCCACTGAACGCGCCGAATTTCCTGTCGATGGGTCGTGCAACCAACCTCGCACGATATTGCCATTACAAGAGGCGCATCCCGTATGTCCGCTGGACGCGTGAGATCGACAGCGTACAAATAGTGATCTACGTAGCCCATGCCGCCATCCTCTGTTTCGCACAGGAGAATATCCCGGCCGCTTGGCATGGCGGCCTTTAAGCAGGAATCTATTATGACGGCGCTCTTGTACCAAAGCGGGGTCCACCTTCCATTCCGCCTTGTGAGCAGCAAAGTGCCGCCAAACAGACCCGCGTGGCCCTCTGCGCCGCTCCATCCACTCACGGCCGCGTCATCGGTGTCAGGGGATAAGAAATGTCCGAAAATGACGCCCTTGGGAGAAAAATGGTGATCGACAATTTCCGCAAATCCGTGACCCAACTGGCGAGTGGCGCACCCCAGGCCAGTGAAATCGTCAGATCGGACAGCGCTCTTGCAAACTCTGGAAAGCAGCGTCTCCGCCTCGACACGGTTGAGCGTGTGTACCTGTGACTTGATGCGCGGAGTGACCCTGATCCAATCAGTGCACTGAAGCCGCCCAGCCATCGACACTACTGCGACTGTCACCAACGCGAAACACCTTGCTAAGTTACCATCCATTCTTAGGCCTAACTTATAGCACAGCACAAAAGTGCGACAATATTCTCCCTATGACGCCACATCAAGCCAACGAAACCGCTCGCCCCACACCGGACCACATCCTGCAGGTTGGCCTTGGATTCTGGGCGTCGAAAACGCTGCTGAGTGCCGTGGAGATGGGTGTTTTCACTGACCTGGCGAGGAAGGCCGAGGACTTGGACACTTTGAGCGGCCGAATGGGGCTCCACCCGCGATCCGCCCGCGACTTCTTCGACACCCTGGTTGCCCTGGGCTTCCTGCAACGCTCGAACGGTACATACTCCAACACACCGGCTACGGATTTGTATCTCGACAAGCGCAAGCCGAGCTACATCGGCGGCATCCTGGAGATGGCCAACCACCGTCTATTTGGACACTGGAATCTCCTCACAGAAGCGCTGCGCACCGGCCGGCAACAAAATGAAGCTCGCGACGGAGGGCCTTCGCCGTTCGAGGCGCTTTATGCGGATCCCGCCCGGCTCAAGGAATTCCTCGGCGCCATGACGGGCATCAGCCGCGGTGCGAATATGGCGATCGCGCAAAAGGTGCCGTGGAGCCAATACAAGACATTCGCCGACGTCGGAACCGCGCAAGGCGACCTGGCCGTGCAGATCGCGCTCCACAATCCACACCTGACCGGCTTGGGTTTTGACCTGGCCGAAGTCGGGCCGGTTTTCGAGGACTACGTACAGCAGAATCGGCTGGACGCACGCCTGCGCTTCGCGCCGGGGAATTTCTTCAATGACCCCTTGCCGAAGGTCGACGTGATTACGATGGGCCACATCCTGCACGACTGGAATCTGGACGAGAAGAAGATGCTCCTCAGGAAGGCGTTCGAAGCTGTGCCGGCGGGCGGCGCCGTGGTGGTGTACGAATCGCTCATTGATGATGACCGGTCGCAGAATGCGTTCGGCTTATTGATGAGCCTCAATATGCTGATCGAGACGCCAGGCGGCTTCGACTACACGGGCGCGGATTGCATCGGCTGGATGAAAGAGGCAGGTTTCCGCGAGATGAGAGTCGAGCATTTGGTGGGACCGGACTCGATGGTGGTGGGGATTAAGTAGGGGTCACGTCGCGCGAGCATCAACGCCGGCGCTCGTCACGACTCAATTTCTCCAATCAAGCGCTCGGAGTCGATCAGGCAACTGCAGCGGCCATCCAACGTCACGTATTCGTCGCGCCAACAATTCTTCAGAGTGTGAAAAGCCGCCTTCGATTGCCATCGGTCGATGGTCAGGTACCGTCGACCATCGGCGAGATCGTGATACAGCTCTGTGCCTTCATACTCTGGCGACAGTCGAAAAAGCCGCGCCCAGTCGCCGTCCTGCGCATAGATGCGTTCGAAATCCCGCTCGGACCCTGCGGTGACCCGAAACTCCCATATACAGACAAACATTCGCCCTCCGCTGCGAGCTGATGCCGGCGCGCAACCCTAGGATAAAATATATTGATGCCTGACGATCCCGCCCAGCCTGCGGAAAGCTTCGAAGCTTCGCTCGACGAACTGGAGAAAGTCGTCAAGGAACTCGAGGCCGGTGATCTGCCGCTCGAACGCTCGCTCGAGTTGTTCGAGAAGGGCATGGCGCTCAGCGAGGCCTGCCGCAAGCAGCTCGAAAATGCGGAAACGCGCGTCGAAATGCTCATCCGCAAAGACGGCAAAATGCAGGCCGAGCCGTTCCGTCCCGACAAAGCATGAGTTTCAGCGAGCACCTGGCGCGGCAGCAGCAGCTTATCGACCGCGAACTCGACCGGCTGGTTCCCAGTGAAACCGTTCCGCCGGAGATGCTGCATCGCGCCATGCGCTACAGCCTGTTCGCGGGTGGCAAGCGCGTGCGGCCAGTGCTGTGCCTGGAAGCCGCGCGCGCCATTTGCGATGCGCCGCGAGGCATCGAGACGGCGGCGTGCGCGCTGGAATTCATTCACACGTATTCGCTGATTCACGACGATCTGCCGGCGCTCGATAACGACGATTACCGCCGCGGTAAGCTGACGTCGCACAAAGTCTTTGGCGAAGCGATGGCCATCCTCACGGGTGACGCACTGCTCACCCTGGCGTTTGAAACACTCGCGAAGATGGATGGTGTGCCGGACGATCGCAAGACGCGGGTGATCGCGGAACTGGCCACGGCTGCGGGCACGGTGGGCGGCATGATCGGCGGCCAGGTGGCGGATCTCGAAGGCGAGGGCAAGCCGCCGGACGCGCAGTTGCTCGAGGCCATCCACCGTGCGAAAACCGGAGCCCTGCTGCGGGCCAGTGTGCGCATGGGAGCCATCTACGCTGGTGCGGACGCGCGGCAGCTCGAAGACATTTCGCGTTTCGGCGAGCACGTAGGTCTTGCGTTCCAGATTGTGGACGACATCCTCGACGTCGAGGAATCGAGCGAAGCCCTGGGCAAGACTGCGGGCAAGGACGCCCAGCAGCATAAGATCACCTTCCCTGCTGTATATGGGCTGGAAGAATCGCACCGCATGGCGGAGCGCGAGCGCGAGTGTGCCCATCAGGCGCTGGCTATTTTCGGGGACCGCGCCCGGCGCCTCGGCGAGCTGGCAGATCTCATCGTGCAGCGCAAGTCATGAAGCAGCGGCTCGATCGCCTGTTGGTCGAGCGCGGTCTGGCCGAGTCCCGCGAAAAGGCGCAGGCGCTGATCATGGCCGGCGAAGTATCCGTAGACGGCCAAAAGGCGTCAAAGCCGGGGCACGCCATAGATGCCGCGAGCGCGATCGAAATCAGCGGCAAGCCGCCTTATGTGAGCCGCGGCGGCGTGAAGTTGGCGGCGGCGTTGGATGGATTTGGCATTGATGTGACCGGCTGCGTGTGCCTCGACGTCGGCTCCTCCACGGGCGGATTTACAGACTGCCTGCTGCAGCGCGGCGCCGCGCGCGTCCACGCGGTGGACGTCGGCTCAGGCCAGCTCGATTGGAAACTGCGCAACGATCCGCAGGTGGTTGTGCACGAGGGAATCAACGCACGCTATTTGCAATATAAAGAGATTGGCGAACCCGTGGCCCTCGCCACATTCGACGTGAGCTTCATTTCCGTGACTCTGATATTGCCGGCGGCAGTCCCCCTTTTGCGCTCCGATGGCAGGATGGTTATACTCGTCAAACCGCAGTTTGAAGTGGGAAAGGGACATGTTGGAAAAGGCGGCATCGTGCGGGACCCGGAGCTGCATCGCGAATCCTGCGCGCGCGTGGAGGATGCCGTGAAGATCCTGGGTTTCGAGACCAGTATTATGGAGAGTCCCATTCTCGGCGCCGAAGGAAACAAGGAATTTCTGCTTTATGCCCGACATTAGAACAGTCGGAATCCTCTCGAAGCCCGGTGTGCCGGCCGCCGCTGAGTTGGTTCCGAAACTGATGGCGTGGCTCCGGGGGCGCGGCATCAGCATTCGATATGACGAAGAAACCGCCGTGTATGCGGGCACGAGCGGAGCGATGTCTCGCGCGGAAATCCCCGAGGGCGCGGATCTCGTGATTGTGCTCGGCGGCGACGGCACCTTGCTCTCCGCCGCACGGGCCATCGGAGGCCGGGAGGTCCCGCTGTTCCCTGTGAATCTCGGCGGACTGGGCTTTCTCACGGCCATCACGGTCGACTCGTTCTTTCCCGACCTGGAACGCGCCTTCCGTGGCGAGCATCGCATTGGCAAGCGCAAGCTGCTGCACGGCCAACTCGTGCGCGAGGGGAATGTGGTCGGCGAATATGAAGCCCTCAACGACGTGGTAATCACGAAATCCGCGATCGCGCGCATGATCGATCTGGACGCACACGTGGACCAGATGTTCGTGTGCCGTTACAAAGCCGACGGCCTCATCGTGGCGACGCCGACCGGCTCGACGGCGTACTCACTATCCGCGGGCGGCCCCATCATCTTCCCTTCAGTGGCGTCCATCTGCCTGACGCCCATCTGCCCGCACATGCTGACCAATCGTCCAGTAATCGTGCCAGATTCGAGCGTCATTCGCATCATCTGCCAGGCAGAGGGCGACGCGGCATTTCTCACAATCGATGGGCAGATCGGCGAACCGTTGCAGAAAGATGATCAGATTATTTGCCGCAGCTCGCAGCACACGCTCATGCTCGTCCGGCCGCCAAACATGCTCTTCTTCGATGTGCTGCGCCAAAAACTCAAATGGGGAGAACGGTGAGGCGGCTCTCGCTCACCGCGTGGATCTTCATTGGAATGGCCGTGGGAATTGCGCTGGGCATCGCGGCTCCCGGCTTTGCCGCGCGCCTTTCGCCAGTCAGTAACATTTTCTTGCGGCTCATCCGCTCCATCATTGCGCCGCTGATCTTCGGGACGCTGGTCTACGGCATCGCGGGTTCAGGCGACCTGAAGCGCATGGGCCGTATCGGCCTGAAGGCCATCGTGTACTTTGAAGCCGTCACCACCGTGGCGCTGTTCCTTGGCCTCGCGGCGGTGAACCTGGTGCGGCCGGGAGCGGGTATGACGCTGACGCCGTCCGGAGAGGCCGCTCTGCCGCAAAATCAGCAAAGCGCCGGGACAGTTATCGAGCACGTGTTTCCGTCGAGCATCATCGATGCCATGGCGCGAGGCGATGTGCTCGAGATTGTGGTGTTCTCATTTCTGTTCGGAGCGGCTTGTGCAGCCATCGGCGCGAAGGCGAAACCAGTAGTCGCGTTCTGCGAATCGCTCGCGCAGGTGATGTTCCGCTATACGAACTACGTCATGTACCTGGCGCCGTTTGGTGTGGCAGCGGCCATCGCGGTTACGGTGGCCAGCAAGGGTTCCAGTGTGCTGCTCGGACTGGGCAAGCTGGTACTCACCATGTACGCAGCGCAGTTCGTGTTCGTGACGCTGGTACTCGGATCGATCGTAATGCTGTTCCGCATTCCCGCGGGCGCGTTCTATCGGGCGGTGCGCGCGCCGTTTCTCCTTGCCTTCTCGACTTCTTCGAGCGAAGCCGCGCTGCCGCTTGCTCTCGAAAACATGGAGCGATTCGGCGTCCCGCCGCACATCGTGGCTTTTGTGATACCCACCGGCTACAGCTTCAACGCTGACGGATCGACGCTCTACTTATCGCTCGCATCCGTGTTTGTCGCGCAGGCTGCGGGCATCCATTTGTCACTCGGCCAGCAACTTCTCATGATGCTGATGTTGATGCTGACAACCAAGGGGGTGGCCGGCGTCCCCCGCCAGTCTCTGGTGCTGCTGGCCGGCGCTCTCTCGACCTTTCACCTGCCGATGGAAGGAGTCGCCGTGCTGCTGGGAGTCGATGCCGTCCTCGACATGGCGCGCACTTCGGTGAACGTGCTGGGTAATTGCCTGGCATCGGCTGTGGTCGCTCGCTGGGAAGGCGTCGATTTCTCCACACAAACCCAAGCCACGGAGGCGTGATGGAGGCGCGTTCCGTGCCCATCCTCCGCCAGCCGCTCAATCGGTGGCTGCTTGCCATTTCGCTACTGGCGGCAATTCCGCGGATCTATCTCGGCGCGACCCAGTTCATCGAATACGACGGCTATTGGCATGTGTTCATCGCCATGCAGGATGATTGGCATCAGTTTTACAAGGAGTACCAGTCCAACTTTCATCCGCCCCTGTTCTATCTCTTGCTGAAGGTGGCGATTTGGTTCGGCCGCACGCCCCTGGTGTACCGCGCCATCTCGCTGCTCACCGGAATCGCGGCGGTGTTTGTCACCGGAAAAATAGCCGAGCGGCTTTCGGTCTACCAATACACACCCGTGGTCGCGGCGCTGGCCTATGGCGTGGCCTTGCCCTCGATCATCATTTCGTGCGAAGTGCGCTCCTACATGCTGAGCGTGTTCTTAATCCTTGTATCCTTTTATTACTTTCTCGATGTTCTTTCAGAACCCGCTCACACGCCGATAAAGTCGCGAGCCCTCTTCGCGTTGTACGCCGTCTTGGCCGGCTACTCGCACTATGGCGCGTTCCTCTACATCTGCGCCTGTGTTGTAACTGCCATGCTTTTCGACGTGTCACTGTTCCGGCGCAAGCTCTGGAAGCGCCTGGCGCAGGACGGAGTCACCTTCGGTGCCATTGCGGCCGCGCTCGCATATGTCTACATGACCCATGGCCAGCCCCACGCCGTCGTAGCAGGACATCTCCACAAGCGGTATTTTCAGTCCGGCCACGAATCCCTCTGGGTCTTCCTGACCCGCAACAGTCACGACCTCTTTAACTGGTTCTCCCCTTTTCCAGTGACAGGCGGAATAACCGTCTATGTGGTCTTCACGGCCATGATTCTCGCCGCTGCCTGGCTGGTCTACCTGATCAGGCGGCTCACTCGGCCCGAGAATGTCAGAGCTGCGGCAGCGCTCTTGACCAGCGCCATGCTCCTCGCGATCATCGTGGCGGGCGGCGTGCTCGGTAAGTACCCGTATGGCGGTGAGCTGCGCCAACAATTTTTCCTGTTTCCGTTCGTGATTCTTTGCGGATGCATCCTATTGGACCGCATCGCTGAGGCGCTGAACCCCAGACCGGCGACCGCCCTGTTACTTTCCGTCAGTGCCGTCACGATCGGCGCGTGGTCCTTTGCTTTCGCGCAGTATCCAAAGATCAATACCGAACTGGGCACGGCGCAAATGAACCGTTTTCGCAGGGATTTTCCGTCGCCTCCCGCCGTGTACGTCGATCAGTTCAACCTGATCAATTTTTTCACTCATTATCACGATTGGCGCTGGCATTTTGTCGGCCACTGCCAGGACGCTCCCGCTATCGATATTTACCGCGTGACCCGTGCGGATCAGAGCTTTCTGCTGCTGCGTGATTTTGCGCGATGGAATCTGGACTGGGCGGACCAGGCTCTGTTCCACGATCTGGCCGGTTGTGTCCGGGAGCAGCGTCTGCCGTCGCTAACCGTTTTCTACGCGCGTCAGCAGCCCCAGGCGGACGCTATCCAGCGTGAATCTGAGGTCGCGAGTCGTATGCTGGCGGGCGCTGCGAGCCAATCCCTGTGCGTGAGCAAACTGATGGTCAACGGCGCGAGAGTGTATGTCCGTTTCGTGGCAGGCCAGTGCGAACCAGAAATTGAGCCGGCGCGGAAATGCGCCAAGTGCGACGACACGAATTGGAGCATCACTTACGCAGGCAACTGGATGCGTGGGGAATTCGAGCAGGCTTCGAATGCAACATTAACCTACACCAATGACCCCGCGGCTGTAGCACGCTTCTCTTTCGAAGGTACAGAATTGCAGTACTGGTATACGAAGGCCTTCAATCGCGGGCTCGCAGCCATCTTCATTGATGGCGTGTCAAAAGGCGTAATCGACCTCTACAGTCCCACGCTCGAATGGCAAACGAGTTCGGCGTTCGGCGGTTTGCCGCCCGGCCGCCACACGGTGGAGATCCGCGCCACCGGCCGCCACGATCCTGCATCCCAGGATTCCTATATCGATATCGATACGCTCGAGGGGCGATAGAGCCGACCCGTCCTAGATCGGCGCCCGCGCCAGGCTGGTGATGAAGTTGATGCCAGGAATGTTCTTGCGGCTGAGCCGGTCATCGTTGGTGATGAAGAGATCGACGCCTGTGGAGGCCGCGCAGGCAAGCTGGATGGCGTCAGGAACTTTAATAGTGGAGTCGCGACGCACGCGGGCGTAATGTTGCGCCGCCTTCGGATCGAAGGTGGTGATTTGGACTTCGGGCCTTTGGAACATCCTGAGGTAGCGTTCAGCGGTTTCGGTGTCGTTCTCTCGCAAAGGTCTGACGAGAATCTCTCCGATTGTCAGCGCGCTTGTTACCAGGCAATCTCGTCGAGCCTCCATACGTTGGCCGAGGCTCCGCACGCTTTCGCCAAACTCCGCGTTCCCTTCCAATAGGTAAATGAAAAGATTCGTGTCCCAGAAAACGAACGCCATCGGAACCCTTACCAGTCACCGCCACGGATACGTGCATCCATCAAGAGCGCGAACAAATACGCGGGATCAAAGCAGTCACGGATCTGCACCGTACTTTCGAGTGGGCAGCGGCACAGCGCCTTCTCCACGTCGCAGCGGCCAAGCCGCTTATTGATCTTGCTCCCGTCACGGTGGAACCAGATTCCGCTATCTCCCTCGACCTCATACGTGAAGGGTAAGCCTCTGACAGTGCGGAATTCCTCTCCCTGATGATCTTTAATGCGCTTCCAGGCGCTTTCCTCCCGAGACTCGGACCTCGGTTCCCAATCCTCCCGAAGGCTGGCCACGTATTTGTCGGCGTCAATGCCGGCCCAGATGTGTTTTCCCAGGCCCCACATCTCATCGAACCAGCTATCGCCGGTTTTTTCCTCTTGTGTGCCGGCGCAATATTCGTGCTCGTACCAATCCAGTAGCCGGTGATACTTCTCGGGCAACTCATTGCGGCGAGGAGCCGTTTTCCCCTTCCGTAAAGGATGAGCCGCATCACCAGGCCTGTACAAGCGATAGGTGTCGTCTTCGAGCTTGAACGACATTCGATACCGCGCCGAATTCGGCTCCACGTTGGCGACGTTGTGCAAATAGATGTGGGCTTGTACGCCGGCGCGCAAGTCCGGATACGCCCGCTCCAACTTCACCTGATCGAGGATCTCTTTCGCCGAAAAGGAGGTGCGCTGACGGTGCTTTTGATGAAGCATCGCCAGCGCCACCCAGACCTCATCCGCCACCAGGAGGTGCGCCTGTTTGACCGATTGAGCTGCCTCTATCATGGCCATTTACCGACAAACCATAGTAGAACAGTTCCAAAACAGTTTGTAAATAACAGTTATAACAACCTGTAAACAAACAGCTTATTTTACACTGGGACCGGCGCTTCCACCTTGGCGAACCATGGCTTGGCGGCCTTAATCGCGTCATTCACGGCGTTGATGTTCTTTACGCCGTCCTTGGCCAGCCAGTCTTCGAGCGCCTTCACGCCCTGCTTGGCGTAGATCGGAATGCCTTCTTTCCACGTGGCGCGGCCGCACAGCACGCCGGAGAAGTCTGTGCCTGCGTCAGCGGCCATGTGCAGCGATTCGGTGAACTGTGCGTTGCTCACACCGGCGCTCAAATAGATGAACGGCTTCGTCGCCACAGCCGCCGCCTTGCGGAAATGATCCAGGGCTTCCGCGCGCGAATAAACCTTCTGCCCCTTGAAGACGCTCGATCCCTCAACGTACTCGGCGTTGATCGGCACTTCCACCTTAAGCACGTCGACGTAGTATTGCGGTTTCGAGAATTCCTTCATGCTCCCGATCACGATCTCCGGTTTGCGTTTGGCGTATTCCGGACCTTTTTCGTCGCCCCCCTGCGGATCGTAGCCCACAAACTCCAGGAAGAACGGGATGTCGTACGTCACGCACTCAGCGCCAATGCGCTCGATGAACGCATGCTTGATGTCGTTCACCTTGGCTTCGTCGAAAGGTGTGTAGTAGATCAGGATTTTGACCGCATCCGCGCCCCAATCCGCGATGCGCTTCACAGATACGTGCGGCAACAGGTCCGGTAACCGGCCTGGTTGTGTGTTGTCGTAGCCGCTCGCCTCATAGGCCAGCAGCAGACCCGCATTTTTCGCACGGGCTTTGGCAGCGGGCAATCCCCACTCGGGATCGAGCAGAATCGCGCTGGCGTGCGGCGTCAGCACCTTGCTCACCGCCACCTTGAACTCGCTCATCATTTCGTCGGTGACCTGTTTCTTATCGATGCCGCGTGCGGCCGCGAGTGATTTTTGCAGACTCCCGCGCTGATCCATGGCGGCTGCGGCAATCACCCCGGCTTTGTTCGCGAGCGCCTTCATGCGCCGCGTCTTACCTTCTGACAGTCTCATTTGCGTCTCCTTTTACGTATTCCAGAACTGGTTGCCGCTTCCACTGAGCCGATCGGCGAAAATAGGCCCGGGCGCGGGTGGCATCTTTGAATATCTGTGCCTTAAGGGCTTCAGGACTCTCGAACTTCCGTTCGTCGCGCAGCCGCCGGAGAAACTCCAGGCGAATGGAGCGGGGTGTTTCCCCTTCCAGCGGATCGAGCAGAAACGTCTCGATCGACAGCCGGTTATCCCCTCCAAACGTAGGCCGATGCCCCACATTGGTCACCGAGTCCCAACTTCGGCCGTCATCGAGATCGGTGGTGCGCGTCACGTACACGCCAACTTTGGGCAGAAGCTCGGAACTTGGCGCCAGATTAAGTGTCGGTACGGTTTTCTTCGAACCCACGCCGCGACCCGGCACCACGTCGCCCTCCAGTGCGTACGGCCTCATCAGCAGGCGGCCCGCGCGCGCCACGTCGCCTGCCTCGACAATTTCCCGCAGTCCGCTGCTTGAGACCCGCATTCCGCGGCACGAAACCGCCTGGACCACCTCGGTAAAGAATCCCAATCGCTCGCCCAGAGCGTTCAACAGGCGCGTGTCTCCAGCCTTCTTGTTCCCGAAGCGGAAATTGTCTCCCACCACCACCGCACGCGCGCCCAATCTAGCCACCAGGATCTTCTCCACGAACTCCTCTGCCGTGAGGCGCGCCACGTCAGCCGTGAACGGTAGAATCAGCACCTGCTGGATTCCCTCTTCGCGAATCAAGGCGGCGCGCTGTACGGGCGTAGTCATCAAACGCGGTGCACGCTCGGGCGCCACAACGACCGCTGGATGCGGGTCGAACGTCAGGACCGATGCCTTCCAGTCGTGTTCCTCGGCGATTTCGCGCACGCGCCGCAGAATGCGCCGATGACCGATATGCACTCCGTCGAAGTTCCCGATGGTGAGGGCCGACGGTCCGAAGTCGCGCGGCACTTCGTTCAGGCTGCGAAAGAGGCGAAACGGCTGGGTCATCTAATCGCCGTCCTCCACAGTGATTTCGAGGCCATCATAGGCCAACCGGATATTCCGCGGCAGTGCGTCCTCGGTCTCCTGGTGCGGCAAATCATGGCAGATGTGAGTGAAGAACGCGCGGCGCGGCGCCAACTGCTCCACCGTGCGCAAGGAGTGTTCGACGGTCGAATGCGTGGGGTGCGGCCTGTGCCGCAGCGCGTCCAGAAACAACACGTCGAGGCCCCGCAACTGTTCCATCGATTCCGGCGGGATCTCGCTGTGATCGGTCAAATATGCGGCGCGTCCGAAGCGGAACCCGTAGATTGAATTGCGCCCGTGCAGCAGCCGCACCGGTGTGAAATCCTGGCCGAACAGGTCGAAGGCCCCGCCGTTGATGTTGTGAATCTCGAGTTGCGGCACCGAGGATTGCTGCTCTCCGACGTTGAAGATGTACTGGAATACGCGCTGAAGCGCGCCCAGCGTCTCGGCCGACGCAAAAATCGGAATGCGCGCCTGCTGCCGGAAGTTGAACGGGCGCACGTCGTCGAGCCCCATGATGTGATCGGCATGCGAGTGCGTGAACAGCACCGCGTCCAGCCGGTTGAGGTGCGCGCGCAGAACCTGTGTGCGGAAATCGGGGGTCGTGTCGATCACTACGTTGTGCCCGCCGTATTGCAAAAGCACCGAAGGGCGCAGCCGGTTGTCGCGCGGATCGGTTGATCGGCAGACCGCGCAATCACAGCCCGGCGTTGGAACGCCCACGCTGGTGCCGGACCCGAGCACCGTGATCTTCACTGGGCCCGCCACGCCCATTCAGCTTTTCTTGCTTTCTTCGAGAGCCTGCACAAAACGGAAGCGCAATTCGGTGAGCGAATTCTCCAGGAGACGCTGTTCTTCCAGCGTAAGATTCCCTTTGGTCTTCTCTTGCAGCACGCCCAAAAGGTCAATGCTGTGCCGCGCCAGATCCAGGTCCGGCTTGGGCCGCTCGCTTTCCGGGCCAAAGTGGATCAGGCCCAACTGCAGTTCCGCCTGCGTCCGTATAGACAAGGCAAGGAACTCAAACGACGCGGGCGGCACCGGCATGCGCTGCTCCGTCTCTGATTCCGGAGACTCGGGTTGCAAAGGCGGATTTTCCACTTCACTCATCTTGACCCTACATTTTATCAGGACCGCGTGGGTGTGCACCGTAACAGCGACTCATTAGACTTTTGGTTGCTACCCCACTCGACAATCGCGTCCGAGCCTGGCTTATGTCCGATCGCCTTCCTGTAGCGTGGGGGTACCGCGCCGTTTGCTGGACACCCGCGGGCTTTCGATCCGGGTTTCGATCCGGGTTTCGATCCCAGTGCACCGAAAGGCCGCAGGTCCCCGCACAAAACGCATGGCGTTCGCTACATCAGTTGATGGACGTTTAAAACGGTCTGTGGACTGGAACGCCGCAGAGATTTACCGGTACGCAGGCTACAAACGCGAGCCTGACAAGAGCCGCAGCGGTGTCATCCTATCCCGATCCCGCTCTCCACCCCTGTGTTAAATTTGAATCTTACTCCCGTTCGTTTCGTCCGACGCTGATGTCCGCTCCAACAGCCGGTGAAAAATTTCAGCAGCTTGTCGATTTGATGGCCCGCCTGCGCGCGCCCGGCGGCTGTCCGTGGGATCGAGAGCAGAACTTCGACACCATCAAGCCGTTTCTCCTCGAAGAGACTTACGAAGTGATGAACGCCATCGACGCGCGCAATTGGCTGGAGTTGGCGGACGAACTCGGCGATCTGCTGCTTCAAGCCGTCTTCTTCTCCCAGATGGCCGCCGAAGAGAACCTGTTCCGCATCGACGACGCCTTGGATGCCATCAATCAGAAGCTGATCCGCCGCCATCCGCATATCTTTGGAGACGAGACCGCTGTGACCGAGGGCGACGTGCGGAAGCGGTGGAGCGAGATCAAGGCCGAAGAAAAGCGCAGCAAAGGCAACTCGGATGAGACGCTCCTTGGCTCGGTGCCGCGCTCGCTGCCAGCGCTGGTGGAGGCGCAGCAGATTGCATCGCGCGCCGCGCAGACTGGATTCGATTGGGAAAATGCCGGCCAGGTGATCGACAAGCTCCACGAGGAATTGCGCGAGTTTGAGGAGGCGCGGGTGCGCGGCGAGCGCGAACACCTGGAGGACGAGCTGGGCGACATGCTGTTTGTGCTAGTGAATCTCGCGCGTTTCGTGAAGGTCGATCCCGAACAGGCGCTGCGCAAGACCAACGCCAAATTCCGCCGGCGATTCGGATACGTAGAGCACAAGCTCGCCGAGCGCGGCAAGACCACCCGCGAGAGTTCCATAGACGAGATGGAAGCGTTGTGGCAGGAGGCAAAGAAGTGAGTGCCGCGGCCGGACCGCTCACCGTCCGCGCCCTGACCACGCAGCCCGAGTTCGAAGACGCGGTGCGGCTGCAAAAAGAAATCTGGGGCTTCAAAGATATTGAACTGCTTCCCATGCGCCTTTTTATCGTCGCCACCAAAGTGGGCGGCCAGGCTTTCGGCGCTTATGACGGCAATCGCATGGTCGGCTTCTGCCTCGCCATTCCGGGTCTCAAAGCAGGTGGCAAATCGTACCTGCATAGCCACATGCTCGGTGTCATACCGGAATATCGCGACAAGGGCGTCGGCCGCCGGCTCAAACTCAAACAGCGCGAAGATGCCATCGAGCGTGGTATTCAGCTCGTCGAGTGGACCTTCGATCCGCTCGAAATCAAGAACGCGTATTTCAATATCGAGCGGCTGGGCGCAGTCGTGCGCCGCTATGTCCGCAATCAATACGGCACTACCACCAGCCATCTCCACGGCGGCCTGCCCACCGACCGCTGTGTCGCCGAGTGGTGGATCAAAAGCCCGCGCGTCAAGGCCCTGCTCAATGGGGGACCGCCGGTGGCGCGGCCGGAAACGGTCGAGCGCATCTCCGTGCCCGCTGCCATCCCCATCATCCGCCGCGAGGATACCAAGCGCGCCCGCCACATACAGGGGGAGATTAGCGATCGATTCGAAGAATATTTCGGCCGGGGGCTCGCCGTGGTAGGTGTGGAGAAATCAGCCGAGGCCGGCGCCTACCTCTTCGGACGTTGGGAATGAAAATCGAAAGAGTCATTCTGCGGCAGATCCGCATGCCGCTCGTGCATTTCTTTGAAACCAGCTTCGGACGCACGCTGGAACGCGACATCATTCTCGTCGAAGCGATTGCCGGCAGCGCATCGGGCTGGGGCGAGGTCACGGCTGGCGAAAACCCCTTCTACAACGAAGAGTGGACCGAGTCGGCGTGGCTGATCCTGCGCGACTACGCCGTGCCTCGCGTCATCGGAAAGAATCTCTCGAGCGCTGAGGATATCGCGCCGCTCCTCGAACACATTCGCGGACACCGCATGGCGCGCGGCGGTCTGGAAACGGCCATTTGGGACCTGGAAGCCCGCGTAAACACCCGGCCGCTGTGGCAGCAAATTGGCGGCGGCGCGCGGCGCGAGATTCCCTGCGGGGTCTCCATCGGCATTCAGGATTCCGTTTCGCAGCTTCTGGATAAGATCGAGCACGAGCTCGCCGCCGGCTACCAGCGCATCAAGATGAAAATCAAACCCGGCTGGGACGTGGACGTCGTCCGCCAGGTGCGCGAGCGCTTTCCTTCCATCAAACTGATGGCCGACGCAAATTCCGCCTACACGCTGAAGGACGCCGATCATCTCAAGCGCCTCGACGACTTCTATCTGATGATGATCGAGCAGCCGCTGGCGCACGACGACATCATCGATCACGCCGTGCTGCAGTCCAAATTGCAGACGCCCATCTGTCTCGACGAGTGTATTCGCTCCGCGCATCATGCCGAGCAGGCCATCCGGCTGCGCGCCTGCGGCATCATCAACATTAAGCTCGGCCGCGTCGGCGGCTTTCGCGAGGCCAAGCGCGTTCACGACGTGGCCCAGGCTGCCAGCATTCCGGTATGGTGCGGCGGCATGCTGGAAGCGGGCATCGGCCGCGCGCACAACGTCGCGCTTTCCACTTTGCCCAATTTCACTTTGCCCGGCGATGTCTCGGCCAGCAAACGCTATTGGAAGCGCGACATCATCTGCCCGGCCGTCGATACCACCGCGCGCGGCACCATCGAGATTCGCGATGATCCCGGTTTCGGCTACACGATCGACCACGATTATCTGCGCGAGGTTACCGTGCGCGAGGTGCCTGCCGGTTGAACGGGCACTTCGTTCTCTACATCTTGATTTCGCTGATGACGCTGCTGTGGTCGGCGAACTTCATCATTGCCAAAGTTACGCTGCGCGAGTTTCCGCCGTTGCTGCTCGGCGCTCTGCGCATTGGGCTCGCCGGTATTTTTCTCACTCCCATCTATTGGCAGAACGTTCGCGCCGCGGGGAAGCGCTGGTGGCCTGGCGGCAACGTGTCGATGCTGGTGTTCCTGGCGATCTGCAACGTCGGCAACCAGCTTCTGTTCCTCGCCGGATTAAACCGCACCAGCCCCGCGCACTCCGCATGGATTCTCGGCGCCTCACCCATCTTCGTGCTCCTCATCGCCGCCGCGATCGGATTGGAGCGGATCACCGCACGCAAGACGATTGGCATGGCCATGGCCCTTGCGGGTGTCGGCTTTTTGGCTCAACAAGCGTCGGTGGCGCCAGGCGCGCCGCTTACGCAAGCCACGCCGGCCGGTGACGCCATCACGGCGCTGGCTGGCATTTTATTTTCGTTCTTCGCTGTGTATGCCAAGAAAGCCACGGAAAGCTACGGCACCATCACCGTGAATGGCTTCGCGTATATGGCAGGCGCAGTGCTGCTCGCACCCATCATCGCGTGGCAGGCCCCCGGCTTTTCCTTCGCACACGTCAGCACAGCGGGATGGAGCGGCTTAGTCTATATGGCCGTCTTCCCTTCAGCGGCCTGCTACTTGATCTACTATCACGCGCTCGCGCACATGTCCGCCTCTCGCCTGGCGGCGTTCGTGTATCTCGAACCGGTCATCGCGACGCTCTTGGCCGTTGCGTTTCTGGGTGAGCGCATTACGCCGCCGCTCGTCGCCAGCGGAACCGTCATCTTCAGCGGCGTCTATCTCACGGAGCGCGCCTGATGCTCTCCTTTCGGTCTCTTCTCCGCCAGAATTCCAACTATCGCTACATGTGGAGCGGGCAGGTGGTCAGTGAGATTGGCGACCATTTCAATAACATTGCCGTCTTCAGTCTGGTGCTGGCCCACACCAACTCCGGTCTTGCGGTGAGCGGCGTGATGCTGGCGCGCGCCATTCCCGCGATGTTCGCGGGCCCTATTGCCGGTGTAGTGCTCGATCGCCTGAACCGCAAGCACGTGATGATAGCGAGCGATCTGGTACGCGCCGTGCTCGCACTTGGCTTCATCCTCTGTGTGAACCGCAGCGACAACTGGATGCTCTACCTGTTCAGCGCGCTGCTGATGTTCGCATCGCCGTTTTTCACAAGCGGCCGTTCTGCCATTCTGCCCACCATCACCACACGCGAAGAATTGCATACTGCCAACTCGCTGACCCAGACCACGCAGTGGACCACCATCACCATCGGCACATTCGCGGCCGGCACCGCCGTCACGCTATTCCACTACGAGTGGGCATTCGTGCTCAATTCGCTGTCGTTTCTGTTCTCCGCCGCGTGCATCTCGCGGCTGCACATGGCTGGAGATGCCTTTCAGCCTCGCAGAGCCGCGCTGACCGAAGCCGAGGTCGTCCGTCCCTGGCACGAATACAAGGAAGGCCTGCGCTACATGCGCGCCAACCCGCTCATCTTTGGCATTGCGCTTATCGGCGTAGGCTGGGCTACCGGAGGCGGCGCCGCACAGATTCTGTTCAGTCTATTCGGCGAAAAAGTATTCAACCGAGGTCCAGCGGGAATCGGTGAAGTGTGGGGATGCGCCGGAATTGGGCTGCTGGTGGGCGGCGCCTTCGCCCACTGGCTGGGCGAGCGCATCAGTTTCCGCGGCTACAAGCTCGCCATTTCCGTTTGCTACATCCTGCATGGCGCGACCTATATCATCTTCAGCCAGATGCAGAATTTCTATCTGGCCCTGCTGTTCATCGCGCTGTCGCGTGCCGCGGTGGCCGTCAGTTCCGTGTTAAATATGTCGCAACTATTAAAACGCGTGTCCAACGAATACAGAGGACGCGTGTTTTCGACCATGGAGTCGATGCAGTGGTCGGTCATGATGTTATCGATGACAGCCGCTGGCATTGCGTCGGTATCCTACAGTCCGCGCCCGATCGCAGCGATTGCCGGCGCACTGAGTTCGACCACGGCGTTCTTCTGGGCATGGGCCAATTTCACGGGACGATTGCCGGAACCGGCCGTTGAGGGCGTAGCGCGTGAGGAGGTAGAGGTGCATGGCGAGCCAACCATCTAGCATTGCGGGGAAAGTGATTCTCGTGACGGGAGCGGCCAAACGCATCGGACGCGGCATAGCGCTGCACCTGGCTCGCAATGGCGCGCGCGTCGCGATTCACTACATCTCCTCCGAAACCGAGGCGCATGAGACCGCCAAGGAGTGCGGCGGCGCGCCGCTTTTTCGCGCCAACCTCGAGAGCGTCGCCGAAATCGCGCGGATGTTCGAAGAAGTGGATCGACACTTCGGCCGACTCGATGGCCTGGTGAACAACGCCGCCCGCTTTGCCACCATCGATCCGCTCGCCATCACCGAAGCCGACTGGGACTTCATCCACTCCGTCAATTTGAAAGCCGTATTCTTCTGCTGCCAGCACGGCGCGCGCCTGATGAAGAAATCCGGCGGCGGCCGCATCGTCAATATCAGTTCTCTCGGCGGCATCCGCCCGTGGGCGGACCATGCACACTATTGCGCCTCGAAAGCCGGCGTGATTATGCTCACGCGCGCGCTCGCGAAGGCTTTCGCTCCCGAAATTACGGTGAATTCAGTGGCCCCCGGAGTGATCCCGTTTGGCACTCTAGATGAGGAAGCCGAAGCCATGGTTCGCGCCACCCCCGCACGCCGCCCCGGGACCGCGGACGAAATCGCCGATGCCGTGGCCTATTTTCTAGCGGCATCAAACTTCATCACCGCGCAGGTGCTCGCCGTGGATGGCGGCCTCAGCCAGCGTTAGAATTCAATTGTGTCCGCCAAAATCCAGTTGAGCGAACAAGAGCACGCTCGCCGCGCACGGATGAGCGAAGGCTGGAAGAATATCAGGAATTCATGAAGTCGCTTCCACGCTTGGGTGACAGCACGTCATGGATTCGGAACGACAGGGAAACCAACTACGGCGGCGCATGCGGCCCTAGCGCTGCATCACAATTGCGAGTTGATCACTGCGGACCAAAAATTCGTGCGGGCGATGCAGCCCTTGTTCCCGTCGGTTCGTCTGCTAAAGGACTACGTTCCCGCGAGCGCCTAGCCTAACTCCGCCGCCCGCCGCGCCTCTACCGCCACGGTTTTCGCCAGGATCGCGAAATACATGCCCGGTCCGCGCCGGTTGGCGTACTCCAGGTCGGAGACTAGCCGCTGGCGGATGCTGGTATCGCCGCGCCATCCGCGAACTTGCGCCAGGCCAGTCAGTCCAGGTCGCACCGTGAGCCGTTGCGGGTATTCCGGAAGCGCTCCGCTGAATCTCCGCGCATGCACCGGCATCTCCGGCCGGGGTCCCACCAGCGACATCTCACCTTTCAGCACGTTCCACAACTGCGGTAGTTCATCGATGTCGAAGCGCCGCAACCAGCTACCGTAGCGCGTGCGGGGCGGATAATTTTCGTTGCTCCAGTCGCCGGGACTCGGCTGGAAATCCGCGGGCGTTGTCCGTAACTTGTACAGGACAAAGGGCTCGCCACCATGGCCCAGCCGCACATGGCGGAAGAGCACAGGCCCGCCATCCAGGAGTAGCTTGATCCCCATCGCTGCTAACAGCAACGGCGCCCAAACCGGCAACGTGAAAATGATCAGGGCAACATCACAGGCGCGCTGCACAGAATCCCACATTGAGGACCCGTGCACACGCACTGGGCAAATGACGAGGTTTTCTAACGGTGCGATCTGGCCGGCCATTCCGGGTTCCTGTGAAGCTCCCTAACCCGAATCTTCGCATGGAAGGCCCTTGATCTATAAGCGCTTGTTAACTGAAAATGCTGAATTTACAACTTGTTGCGAGGGAAATACGCGCTATTTGTTAATAATCCAAGCGTTTAAAGCCGTTACCCGGAAGCCGGAGATGGAACGTGGTTCCCCCTTCCGGCGCTGGCGACTCGAACCCGACGGTGCCGCCGAGGTGTCGCTCCGTCAACAACTTCACACTATAGGTCCCGATTCCTCGGCCTTGGCCTTCCTTGGTGCTGAAGGAACGCTGAAAAACCTGCAATCTGACATCTTCGGGCAGCACGGATATTAGCCGCACCCGAAATTACCGGTGACGCCATGGTTTTGTCTAGCGCGGCCGGCATGATGCTGGTAAGTGGCACAGAGCTGCGAAAGCAGGGCCGACACCGCTGCATCTGATCAGCGGCCATCGCAGACACTACGGCTTAATCGGCACCCGTGGTGGGAAACTTTATGGAAACGAGCGCCGGGGTGTATCACCGGAAGACGTAGAATGTCGATGACGCCAATGAGCCGGTCAACCGCCAAGTACCTTGGTCTGCTAGCACTGACGATCGCCATTTTCTTCTGGAAAACCCTGCTCACGAACCAATTTACGCGAATCATCGGATCGGAAGCAGTCAACTACAACTACAGTTGGCTTCGCTTCTGGATCAGCTCACTGCGCCAGGGACATATGCCGCTTTGGGATCCGTACGCGTTCTGCGGCCGGCCCTTTGCCGGGGAAATGCTGCCGTCGGCTTTTTATCCACTGCATCTCGCGTTCTTGCTGGTTCCGTTCAACCATAACGGTCTCTTTTCGCCGCGGCTCTACAACGAAACCTTCATATTGACCCATCTTCTGTGCGCTATTTTCACTTTCGCTCTCATCCGCGAGCTTGGCATGAGCCGATTCCCGGCGTTTGTCGGAGCTTGCTGTTTCTCCCTCGGCGGCCTGTTAGTGAGAATGATCTGGCTGCCTTTCGTGGAGGCCGGCATCTGGCTTCCGGCAATCTGTTTCTTCCTGATCCGCGCACTGAAAGCGGAAGGCGCCCGCAGGGCTGTTCTTGAAGCCTCGCTGAGTGGATTGTGCCTAGGATTGTCGATCCTCACGGGTGGCATCCACTTCTCCATCATGCAGGGGGTCGTCGTGATCACCGCCGTCGGCTACCACGGCGTGAGCGCTCCCTTGCCGGCGGCAGTGTCACGGCGATCCCGATGGTTCCGGTTGGCGCTGCTTCTCGTCGTTATTCTGGCGGTGGCCGGCGGCGCCGGCGCAATCCAACTCCTGCCTTCCTATGAATACGGAAAGCTCAGCATGCGCTTCATCGATGGTGGAGCGTTTCCCGCAGCGGAGAAGATCCCGTACCACCGTCTTCACCCTGGAATGTGGCCGCAGAGTATCGCTTCGGTATTGTTTCCAACCGCTTTCAATGGCAAGTTTGGGGGCGGCGAAGCGTGGCCGATTTACATCGGCGTCCTTCCCTTTTTCCTGGCAATCACGGCGATCTGGAGAAGTTGGAGCAACCTTTGGGTGCGTTACTTGACTGGGCTGGCCGTCCTCGCCTTTGTATATTCGCGGAGCGAGCTCTCGCCTCTCCATGGCGCGCTATACGCAATTGTTCCGTTTCTGTGGGTAGTCCGGACAGGCAGCCGATTCATCTACCTGGCTACCTTCGCTCTTGCCATTCTGGCTGCGTTCGGACTCGATAGCCTCCTCGAGCGTGGGAGCCAGAATGCATCATGGAGTCCCGCCAGACCCATCCTGAAGTGGGTTGCCATTGCCAGCGCCGGAGCGCTGTTCGTGCCTGCCATCTTTGGCCAGCTCACTCTCGAGATCTGGATTGCTTTCTCGCTGCTACTGATTTTAGTTTCTTGCGCTCTGTTCAGTTTCCTGACGGCACATCAGGCCGGCTCCGGGGTCCGTGCACTCATCGGCGTGTTCATCGTCTTTGATCTGAGCCTGTTTGCCTGGGGAGAAGCCAACATCAACGGACCCAGCAAGCCCAACGAACAACTGGAGCAGATGATCAGCCTGCGGGATGTGGCCGGCTTTTTGAAGTCGCGACCCGGTCTGGGGCGGGTCCAAGTGGCAGTGGCCCCCGAGCCAAATATTGGCGATGCGTACGGTGTCCAGAGTGTCTGGGGCGGCGGAGGCACAGTGCTCACAGGTTATTCGCGCTTGCTCCAGAATCACGAAGATCTTCTCAACGTCAGATATCTCGTGAAGCCAGCCACGGCCACGGATCCGGCGCCACTTTATCAGGATGGCCACTGGAAGGTGTACGAAAACCCGAAGGCGTACCCACGAGCCTGGATTGTCCACGAAACTGTCGTCGAAGCATCTCCGGACACAGTTTTCCAGCGCCTCGACGATTCTTCCATCAATCTACGCAAAGTCGCGGTGATCGAAACATCGTTACCGCAGGCTCTGGAGCCCGCGCCGCAAACAGACGAACCTGTGCGCTTTCATTCTTACGAAGCGGACCGAATGGTGCTAGACGCGGAAGCCGGCAGCGCCGGGTTGCTGATCCTGAGCGAGATCTACTATCCCGGTTGGCGCGCGAGCTCAAATGGCAAGCCCGTCGCGATTTACAAAGTCGATGGCGCGCTGCGCGGCATCCTACTCCCACGCGGCACGAGCCGAATCACGCTCGAGTATGCGCCGATCACTTTCTATGCCGGCGCCGCGTTGAGCGTGCTGACCTTTGCTGGTGTGCTCGCAGGATGGATGCTGCGCTCGCGGGAGAGACACCGGAAAGCATAGCGGCGTACCACGGGAACAGCGCCAATTTCCGGTGCGACCTGCCAGCAAGGCACTTCCGCTATGTGGGTATCAGCCTTCAAGCGGGTCCCTCTGGCCAACTTCCTCGAACGCCGTATCTGAGGAGTGTGGTCCATTCGACGCTTCATTTCTGGTCAAACTGGACTGCGACCAATGAACAGTCGGCGTTCCGGAGAAATCTAGCGCCTCCACCCACTTCGAACAGTGGAGAACGAATAATTCCGCTGTCAGACGCCGACTGTGAAATGTTGCGATCGTTCTGTCGCCTAAGCACACCGTTAGAAACGGGTTAAGACCTAGTCCGGTGCTCGCCAGCGCAATCGAGGCCGGGCGTGAACCGGCGCTACTCCGAAAATCGGCCCGGCCGCCGGAACAATGTCTCGAACGAAGTCGGTGCCGCCGTTCTCCAAGTCAAACCTGACAAGCTGATTAATGCCTTCCGGGCCCACCGTGGAAGAAAACCCGGTCACCTGAAGGCGGAACGCATAGAATCTGCCATCCAGGTGAACCAAGGCATCCATGTTCGCGGTGGTGGGGGAGATGAGGGTTGCGACGCCGGTCCGGGGATTGATCTCCCAGAGATTAGGAGCCACCAGGAAGTCCATCGCCAGCGTCGTCGTGTTCAGCGTGAAAGAATCGAACGTCGCATACAGCTTGTCTCCTACGCCCGAGAGGATCTCGTCGCAAAGATTGAAGGTGCCATCCGCGTTAAACGTAAACGGAACATGCGGATCCGGCGGCATGCCGGTCGGCCCAATTAGGGTCGCATTGCCGGTCGAAGCATTGACGGAATACAGATTGTTCTGGAAGTCCGTCAAGTATAGCCTGCCGCCGGCCTCGGCAAGGCTGAAGGCGTTGGTGCCCAGCCCCGTCGGACCAATGACAGTGGTCGCACCGGTTTCGGGATCAATCGACACCAGGCTGCCAGTAAACGTGCCCAGACTGTACAATGTTCCGTTCGGCCCGTGCACCAGGTCTGCGTCGATTTCAGGCGTGCCCGGGCCGATCGCCTTAAAGGCCCCTGTTTCGAGGTCCACGATACCGAACTGTTGAGCGCCGGTAACTACATAGACTGCCTTGTTTTCGCCTGCGTAAGCCGCCAATACGCCTAGAGCGAGAGAAACGATCAATTTCTTTCCAGTAAACATTTCTTTGCCACTCCTCCTTGAGTGAACTTCAAATTCCACGGGTCAACATTACTGCCGGTCAACCCCGGATCCCATAACCAGGGGGTCATTTAAGTGGTCAAGTTCACCTCATCGGCTAAGTTATTGATGAATTTGCAGATCCTTCGTGTGCCTTGAGCCGTCCGGCCCGTAGTAAACTTGAGTCCGGCACTTTTCGAGCATGGCGAGTCAGCCTCAGTCCGCAGCTCGTCTGGCCTTTGGGCCCTTCGAAGTGAATGTTGCGGCCGGTGAGCTGGTAAAAGGCGGGGTCCGTATACGGCTTCCCGGCCAGCCCTTCCAGATTCTCCTTCTCCTGCTTAGGCATCCCGGCGAGGTGGTGACCCGCGAGCAATTGCGGGAGCAAATCTGGAGCGACGGAACCTTCGTGGATTTCGAGCACGGCCTGAACGTGGCGATGAATAAGCTCCGGCGGGCGCTAAGCGATTCAGCCGAAAGCCCTCGCTACATCGAAACTCTGCCGGGGCGCGGATATCGATTCATTGGTTCGGTTCAGAAACTGGGAGCCTCGGGCACGTCGAGCGCCGCGCTAAGGATTATCTCTGGAAGTGGTGTTGTCGCCCTGGAGAAGCACCAGACAAAAGTCTGGCAAGCCCGCGGAAAGTGGTTGACCGCCCTCGCCGCCTGGCTGGCGGCTTCAGTATTGGCAGTCGGAGCATTTCTGTACTTTCACCGCAAGCCCGCACTGACCGCGAAAGACACTATCGTTCTCGCCGACTTCGTAAATAAGACGGGCGACCCCGTGTTCGACGGGACGCTTCGCCAGGGCCTGGCGGTGCAACTGGAGCAATCGCCTTTCCTCAGCCTGGTTTCCGACGAACGGATTCACCAGACGCTCCGCCTCATGGGCCAGCCTGCGGATGTGCCGCTCACTCCGGAACTCGGCCGGGAAGTCTGCGAGCGGACCGGAGGGGCAGCCGTCCTGGTGGGCTCGATCGCAAGTCTCGGAAGCCAATACGTCTTGGGGCTTAGCGCAAAAAACTGCGGCAATGGAGAGATCCTCGATGAGGAGCAACTTCAGGCAGCGAAAAAAGAGGAGGTTCTAAACGCCCTCAGCCAGATTGCCAACAGATTCAGAACGCGAGCCGGCGAATCATTCGCTGCGATTGAGAAACACTCGATTCCGCTTGCGGAGGCTACCACGCCGTCGCTCGAAGCGTTGAAAGCGTACAGCACGGGCCTGAGGGTTGCCTTCGCCAACGGTTATGCTTCCGCTGTGCCCCACTTCAAGCGCGCCGTAGAACTTGACCCCCAGTTCGCCATCGCGTACGCGTTCCTGGGGCGGGTATACGCCGATATTGGTGAGTCTGTTCTGTCTGCGGAGGCCACGAGCAAAGCCTATCAGCTACGGGTCCGTGCCAGCGACCGCGAGAGGTTCTTCATCACAGTCTCTTATGACCGTCAGGTGACCGGGAACCTGGAGAAAGCGCAGCAGACTCTGGAGCAGTGGTCGCAAACCTATCCCCGTGACGTCGCCGCTCACTCTTTGTATTCGGGGTTTTCAACCCAGGGCACGGGCCTATACGAAAAGTCGATTGGGGAAGCCAGGAAAGCGATCGCACTTGATCCGGACAACGTACCAAGTTTCGCCAATCTTGCCTTCACCTATTTCTATTCGGGACGGCCCGCGGAAGCCGAAGCCGCTCTACACCGGGCCGGCGAGCGGAAACTGGAAATTCCAGACTATTTGGTCCTGCGTTATTACATCGCGTTCCTGAAAGGCGATGAAGCGGGAATGGAACGGGAGATGACGCGGGCCCGGAGTGAACCAGGGGCAGAAGACTGGGTCACCCACAGCGAGGCCCTGGTCCTGGCGCACTCTGGCCGCTTGCAACGGGCCAGGGCGATGTCGCAGCGGGCGATAGACATGGCGCGGCAAATGGGTGATCGGGAAAGGGCGGCCTTATACGAGACGGGGGAGGCGGTCTATGAAGCATCTTTCGGGCATGCACCTGCCGCGCGGCAGTCGGCGAAGGCGGCGCTGGAACTCTCAAAGGGCCGCGATATCGAGTATGGCGCCGCATTTGCGCTGGCGCTATCCGGGGATTTGAAGGGTTCTCAAACTCTGGCGGATGATCTGGAAAAACGGTTTCCAGAAGATACGTGTGTCCGATTCGGTTACCTTCCGACACTGCGCGCGCTTTTCGCACTGGCCCATGGAGACAACTCCCGGGCCATCGAGCTTTTGCAATCCGCGCTTCCATATGAGATGGCCCCGCCGGGGACAGCGTTCTACGGCTTCTTCGGAGGTCTGTATCCGGCATATGTGCGCGGAGAGGCATACTTGGCCGCTAAGCGGTACGCTGAAGCCGCCGCCGAGTTTCAGAAGATTCTCGACCACCGCGGCATAGTCTTCGCCGATCCAATCGGCGCGCTGGCGCATGTGCAACTCGGCAGAGCGTACGCGCTCGCAGGCGACAAAGCGAAGGCCAAGAGCGCCTACGAGGATTTCCTCGCGCTCTCGAAAGACGCCGATCCCGATATCCCTATGCTCAAGCAGGCCAGAGCGGAATGCTCCAGGCTACAGTAAGCCCTGCGAAGACTTTCGCGCTGTCGGCGACTGCCCAGTGCAACTCAACTCCCGCTCCCGGAGGGCTTGCTGAAGGCACTATCGCACATTCTTGCCGATAAGCCCTTTTCGCGTGAGCAACTCCCAAGATGTCGCGTTGGAGGAAGTTGCTGATCTACTTGGATGCGAAGTCGCCTACGTGAATTGTCGTGCAAGCGCGGGTGCGCCGGACTTCTCGGCCCTGACGCGAGGATGGTTGTGATTACTTGACGCTGACGTTTCGTCTGACCGCACCGCGGGCGAGACTACAAACTCGGCTAAAACGTGTGGTGGCGTGCAGTATTGAGATGCGCTAGTCTGTACCTTGCCCCAGGGCTGTCCAGCAATTTCCGATGCGACCAAGCCGATCCCTCTACGTGCCTTCGCTCCAGCTTGAGAGGTAGTGCTCCTGCTCCACGGTCAGCCGGTCGATTTTGACGCCCATGGATTCGAGCTTCATTTTGGCGACCTGCTTGTCGAGCGCTTCGGGTACCGAGTAAACCTGCTTTTCGAGCGAGGCATGATTCTTCACCATGTACTCGGCGGAGAGCGCCTGGTTGGCGAAGCTCATGTCCATCACCGAAGCAGGGTGCCCTTCGGCGGCGGCGAGGTTGATGAGGCGGCCTTCGCCCAACACGTAGACGCGGCGCCCGTCGCGCAGCGCAAACTCCTCGACGAATTCGCGTGTGGGCCGTCGCGAGGACGCCAGCTTGCCCAGCGCCTCCAAATCGATCTCCACGTTGAAATGGCCCGAATTCGATAGAATCGCGCCGTTCTTCAGCTTTTCGAAGACGTCGCGCCCAATCACGTGCTTGTTGCCGGTAACCGTGATGAAGACATCGCCAATCACTGCCGCTTCCTGCATGGACATGACGCGATATCCCTCCATCAGCGCTTCGAGCGCCTTGGTGGGATCCACTTCGGTGACGATGACGCTAGCGCCCAGACCACGCGCACGCATGGCCACACCGCGCCCGCACCATCCATAGCCCGCCACCACGACGTTCAGCCCCGCCAGCAGCACGTTGGTCGCGCGGATGATGCCGTCGATCGTGCTTTGGCCGGTGCCATAGCGGTTATCGAACAGGTGTTTGGTGTAGGCATCGTTTACGGCCACGATGGGGTAGCGCAGCACGCCTTCTTTGGCCATGGCGCGAAGACGAATGACTCCGGTGGTTGTCTCTTCCGTACCACCTAACACTTCGCCCAGCAGTTCCTGGCGCTTGGTGTGCAGCATGTGAACCAGATCGGCGCCGTCATCCATGGTGAGATGCGGCTTGTGCTCTGCGGCCGCGGTGATGTGCGAATAATAGACCTCGTTGTTTTCACCCTTGATGGCGTACACCGGAATGCCGGCATCGCGCACCAGCGTGGACGCCACATCATCCTGCGTCGATAGCGGGTTGGAAGCGCACAGCACCACCGAGGCGCCGCCGTCCTTGAGCGTAATCATGAGGTTAGCGGTTTCCGTCGTCACGTGCAGGCAGGCGGCAACGCGCAGCCCGGCAAGCGGCTGCGTCTTGATGAACTGCTTGCGAATAGTCTGCAGCACGGGCATGGACTGGAACGCCCATTCCGTTCTGCGCTTGCCCAAATCGGCGAGGGCCAGGTCTTTCACGTCACAGGCAACTTGTGTTTGCGTATTTACAGGCATGGAATCCTTCGTGTAGGACGGGCATTCCTGCCCGTCTGTTTTTCGGAATAATAACGAAACATGGACAGGTAAGAATGCCTGTCCCACTTAGCTAGCGTACCGCGGCTTCCGCCACTGGCGCTTCCTGGCGCAACTCATTCGCTTTATCTATTGCTTCCCAGGTGAAACTCGGTTCCGTCCGCCCGAAATGGCCAAATGCCGCGGTTTGGCGATAAATGGGGCGCCGCAGCCGCAAGTGATCGATGATGCCTTTGGGCGTAAGCGGGAAATGCGCACGAATCAGCGCCGTCATCTTTTCTTCAGAGATTGTTCCGGTTCCGAACGAGTTCACCATGACGGAAACCGGTTCCGCCACGCCGATCGCATAAGCCAGTTGCACTTCGCAGCGGCTGGCCAGGCCCGCCGCCACCAGGTTCTTGGCTACGTAACGAGCCATGTAGCACGCGGAGCGATCGACCTTCGTCGGGTCCTTTCCGGAGAATGCCCCGCCGCCGTGCCGTCCCATGCCGCCGTACGTATCGACAATGATCTTGCGCCCGGTGAGGCCGGTATCTCCGTGCGGTCCGCCTACGACGAATCTTCCTGTGGGATTGATATGGTATTTGGTGCCCGAATCCACCATGCCGGCGGGAATCACGGCGTCGATGATGTGCTTCTTCACCTCGGCGCGCAGGGTTTCGGTGGAAACGTCATCCGAGTGCTGCGTCGAAACAACCACGGCGTCGATGCGCTTCGGTTTTCCTCCCGCGTATTCCACGCTGACCTGCGATTTCCCATCGGGACGCAGAAAATCAAGAATATTCGCTCGGCGGACTTCCGAAAGCCGGCGGGTCAGCTTGTGAGCCAGCATGATCGGCATCGGCATCAGCTCCGCCGTCTCATCGCAGGCGTAACCGAACATCAGGCCCTGGTCGCCCGCGCCGCCCGGATCGACACCCATGGCGATGTCAGGCGACTGGCCCTGGATCGTATTCAGCACGCCGCAAGTCTTGCAATCGAACCCGTAGGTGGCGTCGGTGTAGCCCACCTCTTCGATGGTTCGCCGGGCAACTTTGGGAACATCCACATAGCAGGTGGTGGTGATTTCGCCTGCCACCACACAAATGCCGGTGGTCACTAGTACCTCGCAGGCCACGCGCCCGTAAGGGTCTTGCTCGAGGACTGCGTCCAGTACCGCGTCCGAGATTTGGTCAGCAATCTTGTCCGGGTGTCCTTCGGTGACAGACTCGGACGTAAATAGGTGTCGTTGCATTGCTCTAACAGCCCTCCTGGAATCCTTCTTACCCTGCGAACGTGCGCGTAGTGGCCCTATCTGCTTGTGGCGTAATTGATTAAGTTTAGCGGGTGAACGGCGCTCCGTCAATCAGGGTAGTACCGGATGGTACTGGAGGAAGTCGTCCACTTCCCGTCGCAAGGGAGCCGAAGTTTGTGCCCCTGGCCGGGTTACGGAAATTGCCGCGGCAGCGTTTGCAAAGCGCAGGGCATGCTCCAGAGGGGCCCCTTCGGCCAGGGCGACGGCCAGCGCGGCATTGAAAGTATCCCCCGCGGCGGTGGTGTCCCGAACCTCGACCGCAAATCCTTGAAAATGGGCCTGGACGGCGCCTGAATCCGCATAGCACCCCTGCTCACCCAGTTTAATAATGACGGTCTTCGGCCCGCGCCGCCGTAGCGCGCCGGCCATCTCTACCGCCCCCGCCGGCGAGACTCGCGCGGGCCGACGGCCCAGCAACCGCAGGGCTTCACTCTCGTTCGGCGTCAAGATGTCGACCTGTTGCAGCACGCGTTCCGGCAGAGCCTGCGCCGGGGCCGGATCGAGGATCGTCGTCAGCCCTTCCTCACGTGCGAGGGCGAGCGCGGCCCCCACCGTATCGAGCGGCGTCTCCAGTTGGAATAGCGCCAGCCGCGCGGCCCGGAACACTGGGCGCATCGCTTCCACATCTGCGGCCGCCAGTTCATGATTCGCGCCCGACGCCACTACAATGGAATTCTGGCCGTTTTTATCCACGGAGATGAGCGCTACGCCGGTGGCTGCCGCTTTCGCTGCGTGCACGGCGCTGACATCCACACCCGCCGCTGATAAGCTGGCCTTCAAATGGTCGGCAAAGACGTCATATCCCACGCGCCCCACCATGCGAACGGCCACGGAATTACCCCCGAGCCTGGCCGCCGCCACCGCCTGGTTGGCGCCCTTCCCGCCCGGAATCATCTGGAAGTTGCGGCCTAGCACGGTCTCGCCCGGCACCGGCAGGCGCTCCACCGACACTACGAAATCCATGTTGAGGCTGCCGACGACGACGATCGCAGGCTTCATCGGCTTGAGTTTTTATCGCGTGAGATCAATGCCGAGTTTCTTGAGTTCTTCGGCGTAGTAGCGCCTGTGCAGCAGGTCCCACTCCTCGCTGCCTTCGGGGATTTCGCGCTTCTGCGAGCGCACTTTATCGCGCGCCACACGGTCGACCTTCTCTTCCGCCGTCAGCAGTTCGGTCATGGCGCGCACGATATCGAGCCGCACATCGTTGGGATCTTTCTTGATGCGCAGCTCCCGCGATTTTCGCAACGCGGCTACGATCTTGTGCGACATGTCGGTGATCTTGTCGCGCGAGAGTTTCATGTGGTCGCCGGTGTCGCGCCCGGAAGCGCGGATCACCTTGCGCTGCGCCACCAGAGTGTTTTTGATCTTCCTGAACATCTCCTGATAGCTGACGCCCTGCTGCCGCATGTAGTCGGTGTACTGGCCGAGGATCTCGCGAACCTCTTCGTTCAGCCGGTCCTCGACGGTGAGTTCCTCGGTGATGATGTGATCCAGGATGTCCACCGCCGCCTGCGGATTAGGCGTCTCGATGATCTGGGGCGATAGCTTTCGTACGATCTGGCGAGACAAATAGCTGACGAATTCTCTGGCGAGCAGCATCCTAAATTTTTCTGGGAGCCAAAAAAGGGCTTCAGGTAGTGTAACAGAGCCGGGAAGTGGGGTTCAAACAGCCGAACTGCCCGAACTACCGAGCAGCCGTAAGCTCTTTGTACTTGGCGAATTTCTTGTCGGCCTCCAAGTACCTCCCCTGGTCATGTAGCATGATGCCCCAGTTGCTGTAGGGCAGCGCAAATTTCGGATCGAGGCGCGTAGCCAGCTCGTATTTAGCGGCAGCTTCCGGAACCCTTTTTTGTTCATAGAGGGCGAGGCCCCAATTGTTGAATGAGATGGCGTCCTTCGGATCGAGTTCGGTCGCCCTTTGATATCTCGCTGCGGCTTCCTTGTATTTCTTCTGTTCAAAAAGCACGTTACCCAAGCCATTGTGGGCGACTTCATACTTCGGATCGATGTCGATTGCCTTCTGAAACTCTATAGCCGCTTTGTCGTATCTCTTCTTATGGTGAAATAGAAGGCCCAAGTTGTAGTGTGGATCCGCATACTCCGGATCGTGCTCAATTGCTTTCTGATACTTCACTGCAGCGTCCTCATACTTCCCTTCGTCAAAGAGCACGTTGCCCCAATCGTTGTAGGAAAACGCATAGCTCTGATTGACTTCGGTTGCCCTCTTATATTGCGCGGCGGCATCCGCGTATTTTTTTTGGCCGTAGAGTATGTCACCCAAGTGAGTGTAGGAGGCGGCATAAGGAAGCTCATCTTTAGGACCGACCGCGATGGCCTTCTCGAACTTTTTGGCGGCTTCCTCATACTTCCCTTCGTCGCAGAGCATCGAACCCCAGTTGTAGTACGGGAGCGCGTATTTCGGGTTGGCTTCGGTCGCCTTCCGATATTTGCCGGCAGCTTCTTCGTATCGCTTTTGGTCGCGGAGCATATTACCCCAGTTGTTGTAGGGCAGCGCAAAATTCGGGTCGAGTTCCGTTGCCTTCTGATATTTGGCCGCAGCTTCCCTGTACTTTTGCTGTTCATGGAGCACGGCTCCAAAGTTGTTGTAGGGCGGCGTCGTCTCCTGGCAGTCTTTGGACACTTCCCGTCATTTTGCTGCTGGATATGATCCCTGCGAGGGCTCCCTAACGTCCTGAACCAGTCCCTGCGTTTTCCTCGAAACCTCTTAGATAAAATTGATATATTGCCCATGTTGAACGTTCTGCTTCAGAGCGCCAGGCCGACTCATGCCCCCACCTTCACCTCGATATTCCGCCACCTGGGAGCACTGGGGCTTTTCTTCCTGGCGATTTTGGATAGCACTCCGATCCCGACATTTGGCGGCCCCGACATCCTGATGGCGATTCTCGCCGCCAGTCACCGCGACCCCTGGTACGAGTACGCTGTTGTGGCCACCGCGGGCTCGATGATCGGTGCCTATCTCACCTTCCGAATTGCTCGCACAGCCGGATCGGCGTATATGAACAGCAAGTTTGGAGCCGGTAAAGTGTCCGCGAGTCTGAAACTGTTCGAGAAATGGGGAACCGGCGTTCTTGCAGCCTCTACCGTAGTTCCCTTTCCCTTCCCAACCAGCATGTTTTTCGCTGCAGCGGGGGCTTCCAACTACCCTCTCGCGAGGTATCTCGCCATCGTCTCCGTGGGCCGCGCGGTTCGATATTCCGCCATCGCGATCGTGGCGGATCTATACGGGCGCCACTTCATCCGCGTTCTCCGGCATCCGACGCAGTACTGGGGCTGGTTGTTGGTGTTCGTTGCGATGATTTTCGCGCTGATCGCCGCGGGGATTCTGATTAACAAACGGCTGGCGGCCGCGTCGGCGGGGTGAGCGATCGTGCCCTCTTATTCCCCCCTCACCGTCCCGCCAGTGGCGACGGCACGATCGGCAGCTTCGGCAACTCATCATCCAGCTTGCGCACCTCTAGATCGTCCACCAGCAGCGACGGCGCCACTACCGATGCCTCAGCCGCGTATGATCCCGCGCCTCTGAGGGCCATCGGCGCGCCATTCTCCAGGTAGTCCAAAACATTAAGGTCGTCGCCGGCGGCGCGGATGTCCCGCAGCGAGCGTACATTCAATTCGCGGAACCGCACACCGCGAATCAGTTGCTCTTTCCCATCCTTATCCACTTTATAAATCAGAATTGGCAAGCTTACCGGATGTGATCCGCCGTTACCGTCTCTCGCATTCGCCGCCATCAAGCGCCGCAGTTCGTCTACCGGCGCGGTGGATGGAAAATCCAATTTCCGCACCAGGATGCCGTACGCCTGGTTGCGCGCCTGGCAAATCTGAATGAGTTGTTTCTTGAGATCCCTCACCGGAACGGTTTCGGTGGCCGTTACCAGAAGGTTGCTGATGGTGGCGCTATCGGCGCCGAACGCGCCCGGCAACTGCGCCCGCCCGTTCGATTCCGCGAAGCCGGTCACCGGCTGGCGCGTCAGCAGGAAATTCTTCAGGACGCCCTTTTCGACCAGCGTGAGCGGCTTCGGCACAACCCCTTCCATGTCCACCCGCGTGTCGCCGAACAAAGCCTTGCCTCGCCATTCCGTCCGCGTGGGATCATCCACCACGTCCATCCATTCCGGCAGAACGCGCGCAGCCAGCCGGCCTTCCAACTCGCTCTGCGGCACCAGATTGGGCCGCCCGGGTTCGTTCACCGGTTTGCGCGTCAGCACCAGGTTCCTGCCCAGAAGTTCCGCCAGAAGCTGCGCCGCGGCCGCGCCCTCGAACAGCACCGGGCCGTTGTAGGTCTCGCCCACAGGTGCGTGAGCCAGAGCGGCCACGTTTTCCGCCACCTGGCGCACCACGCCCGCCAGTTCGGCTTCTCCCGCAAAATGCTGGAAGTCCCGTGAATAGATCCCCGCGGCGTCCCGCACATACATTCCGTCAGGCGCCTGTCCCACGGCACTCACCTGCATGATCAGCGTGTGACCGCCGGTCCGCACTTCCGTCCCCTCCGAGGTGACCAGATAACGCAGGTCTTTGGCCGCCTGCACGTCCACGTTCGAGTTCAGCACTTGCGGAAATCCGGCGAAAATCGCGGAGAGCGACCGCACCCGGGCCACCCAGCCCGCCTTATCCAGCGCTTCCTCCGGGACCGCCTCCAGGTAGTGCGTTGGCGCGGCGTGCGCAAAATCGGCGAGGGGTTCGCCTGCCGACATGTTCTTCAGCGCGGCCCGCTTGCGCGCCAGCGCCTCAACCGCGGCCTTGTACGATTGATCCGTGGCCAGCCAGAGATACCGCCGCAGTACGGTGTAGGAATCTTCCAAGGGGAAACGGTCGATGTCGTAACGGCTGCCGAAACTGGCCCCGCTCCCGACATAGTTGGTGTTGTCGAACTGGTAGCTCCCCACGCGCAACTGGACGCGCGGCACGCGAAACCGTGACTCCGTCTTGCCAATGATTCCGCCCAGGCTCGCCACGGCGCCAAAACTCTCGCCATCCTCGACGGTGTAAGAAATGAAGTACGGCTTTTCGAGATGAACCGAATCGAGCCCCTGTGAGTGCTGGAGTTCATCGTGCATGGCCTTGAGGACGGCGCCGGAATCGTCGGCTCCGAACACGGCCGTGCTCACCACCAGCAATGCGACTGTTCGCCAATACATAACGCAATGATATCTTGTCAGCCATGCTTCGTTCGCTCTACCGCATTCCCGCAGCGCGGGGCAACCGCGGTTTTGGCGGGAGACCCGCGGCTTTTTCCAGACGAACCCGAACGGCTGCAGGTCCCCGCACACTATGCGTGGCCTTCGCTACATCGGTCGATTCGACGTCCATCGTAGGGGCCAGGCATGCCTCGCCTTCGTTCGCGTCGGTTTCGAAAATCGCCGGTCGGTAGATGTTCGCCAGCAACGGTGAAATCACCGCTCCCTGCGGAGTTCCTACCTTTGACTCTGACCATTCGCCTTCCTCGCTCACCCCCGCCTTCAGCCATTTATGGATGAGACGGTGGATCCGCGAGTCGGCCACGCGATGCTGAATAAACTTCTCCGTCCACTCGTGGCTCATGTTATCGAAGAACCCTCGAATGTCGGCGTCCAGAA
>DATGZN010000039.1:0-25237 GCA_035297145.1 Bryobacteraceae bacterium | reverse complement strand
GGTTCACTTCCAGCGCCCGCGCTACCTCGCCGATGGAAACCCCCTGCTCCAGCCGCTGGACCGCGGCCCGCTTGAACTCCTTGGTGAACATCCTTCTCGACAACCCCATGACTCAATTCTCCTTTGAATGGATTTTGAGTCTTAACTGGTTGTGTCAAAAATGGGGGCAAGTCCAAGTGTCAAGTGCAGATCTGAGGTTATGGATGCAATCACCGGCAATCAGGGACCACTTGTCAACACTCGGGAGGGTCTTGATCTCGACTAGAAGTCCATAATGGGAACCCTCGTTGTCACTCGTTTTGGAGATCGCATAAGGGTCACTCTGGACTTGGCCCCATTTTTGACACAACCAGTTAAGACTCAAAATCCATTCAAAGGAGAATTGAGTTATGGGGCTGTCGAGAAGGATGTTCACCAAAGAGTTCAAGCTGGCGGCGGTGCAGCGCCTGGAGCAGGGGGTTTCCATGGGCGAGGTGGCGCGGGCGCTGGAAGTCAACCCGAATGTGCTGCACCGTTGGCGGCGTGAGTTCCGGCAGGGGCCGGGTAATGCGTATCCGGGCAACGGGAAGCCGCGCTGGAGCGAAGGCCGAGTAGCGGAACTGGAGCGCAAAATCGGCCAACAGGCGCTGGAGATTGATTTTTTGAAGGGGTGCTTGCAGCGCATCGAGGAGCAGCGGATGCTGCAGGCAGTGACTGGAAATCCGCGGTTTACCGGAAGGTCCAAGAAGAAGTGAAGGCCAATCGCGGGCTGACGATTGATCGCATGGTGAAGCTGGGCCGGATTTCCCGGTCTGGCTTCTACCGCTTGAACAGCGCGGAACCAGGTCCGGACCGAGACATGGAGCTGCGGGATGCGATTCAGCGCATCACCGTGGAGTGGCCCAGCTACGGACGTCCACGCATCACCAAGGAGTTGCGACGGCGCGGGTGGGTGGTGAACCCCAAGCGGGTTCGCCGCCTGATGCGCGAGGACAACCTGTTGTGCGTGCGGAAGCGGAAGTTCGTAGTGACCACCGACTCCAACCATGGACGCAAGGTGTATCCGAACCTGGCGCGGAACATGGTGCTCACCGGCACCGATCAGCTGTGGGTGGCCGATATCACTTACATCCGGCTGCGCGACGAGTTCGTGTTCGTGGCCGTAATCCTGGACGCCTGCTCGCGGCGTGTGATCGGCTGGGCGTTGGACCGAACGCTGGAGGACGAGCTAACCCTCGGCGCGCTACGCATGGCCCTGGCGCGGCGCGTGGTCGAGCCTGGACTGGTCCATCACTCCGACCGGGGCTCACAGTACGCCAGCACTGATTACACCGATCTGCTGAAGGATCACGGCATCACCATCAGCATGTCGCGCAAGGGCAACCCCTGGGATAACGCGGCCTGCGAATCGTTCATGAAAACGCTCAAGTACGAAGAGGTGCATCGCAACGATTACCGGGACCTGGCTGAGGCGCGCACCTCGATCCGCGAGTTCCTGGAGAAGATCTACAACAAGAAGCGGCTCCATTCGGCTCTCGGCTATCTGCCGCCCGCCGAGTTCGAGCGAAACCACAAGGAGGCCGCTGCGCGGCAACTTCCTTTATGAGTTTTCCCAGGTATCGGGAAATCTATCCATCCGATGGAGGCGCCAGCCCAGCGGCTAACGCCCCCACTCATCGTCTGGATGAGTTTCCGGCTGGCTATTCCTTGGCGGGTTGCGCTCCCGCAGAGCCCGCCTCTGCTTCGCCAGCCGGTACCGAGTATGCGCTAAAGTCGTTTTGCCGGTCGAGGAATATTCATCGAACGGCGAGGTGTGTCTTAACTGTTTGTGTCAACCGGGGGGACAAGCGCATGTAGACGCTTGCAGCTGATTGCAGTCGGGTTACGGGCTATTCGGAGAGCGCCTTCGAGCGGTCGGCGTCTGCGATTATCCCACCCTCGCTGATTGCTTCCGAGCTCTTCGGTCACGGAGAAGGGCGCCTTCACCGGTGCAACACAACGGCGGCTGGGGCGCTTTGAATCGGCGAACGGCGGGACAATTTTCCTGGACGAAATCGGCGACTTGCCCCCGGAAATCCAGGTCGCGCTATTGCGGGTGCTGCAAGAACGTCAAATCGAACGCGTCGGCAGCAACAGGCCCATTCCTGTTGACGTGAGAGTGCTCGCGGCCACTCATCGGGATCTGACCGCGCTCGTAGCCGAAGGTAAATTCCGGGAAGATCTCCTATACAGGCTGAATGTAGTGCCTATTGAGATGCCACCGTTGCGCGAACGGGTGGCTTACATTCCCTTGCTAGTTGAGTCTTTTATAGATTGGATTGGAAAAAGGGCTGGCAAGAAGTTCAGAACGATCGATAAGAAATCTCTGAAAGTGTTCCAGGCATATGACTGGCCAGGGAACGTTCGTGAACTACAAAACGTCATTGAACGAGCTGTGATACTGAGCGAGGGTGAAACGTTCTCTGTGGATGAGACGTGGTTGAAGAGTCAACTTCCGGCAAGCCGAAGACGAACGAGTACGCTCAATGGCATCCTCGCCAGGCAGGAGAAGGAAATGATCGAAGCAGCGCTAGCTGAAGCCAGGGACAAGTCTCTGGTCCATCGGGCGCAGCAACCAGGTTAGGTCTGCCAGCGCGGACTCTCGATTCAAAAATCAAGCGCTTGAGAATCAACAAGTACCGGTTCAAGGCCGTCGGGCGGTAACTGTGCGGCAATCTCCTGCTCGATGGGATCGGAGCCATCCACCAGTTGAGGTGGACCCCAAAGGCTGGACAAAATTTCGTCCTTCGCTTAGATAGTGTGATTAAGCTGGTCAGGAAGCCGGCCCGGAGGCAGCCATTCAGTCCGAGCTTGATTCGGCACTGAGCTCACATCCCTGCCCGGTATGAGAATAAATCTGGCGGGTGTGCGGCAGCCGAGCGATTGATGTGGGCACTGGCGTCTGCACGAAATTCCGCTGAGTACACAACAAGGTACACAACAAGCGCTGAACACCCCTCAATTGCCGCTCATAACCCTAATAGGCCAGCTGTAAAATCACCAGCATACACATCGAGCGTTTGCCTCCGGAGCAAATGCTCTAATGTTCGCCTTGACCAAGCCATGCCGAACCCTGCCGCCCGGCAAGCTTCCTCAATCGGATGCCGGACCGGCTCTTTGGGACCACGCCTGCGGAGTTCCGACGTGCTCAGGCGGCGAACGCCAGCACGAGAGACGTACGAGAACCACTGTGATAGTTTCTGTGATAGACGTTAGGCGAATGGGGGTCACTAGGTGCTAATCGGCATTCCGGCAAGAATGGATTTACTGGCCTTCTGGCACCACCTGATCATTATGGACTGCTTGTGGTTCCAGTGTTCTGCGGCTGTGCCCGAGATTGTGCCCGTCGTGGGGCACTTCCCGGCAACTCCTCTATGCATGCCGCGCTCTAATCACTGCTACTTAATCGCGTGCAACTACCCCGAGTAGCACCGAGAACGGACTCAAAATCCAATCGGAGCGTAAGCGCCGTTGCCAACCAGCTTTCCTATCAAACGGAATCAGTTGTGTCCTTTCGGCAAGGCTGCGTGGAATCTGAATAGCCGACGTGAAACCGGCGGATAGCTGGATAGGAACTGGTCAAGCTTTACGCTTCGTGTACTTCGCGAAAATGGAACCCATGTCGTCGCCAACGCCATACCCGAGCTTGTGGCTGATGCTACGGACCCGATCCAGTCTGACGATCAGAGCGTCGCGGCTGCTGACCGGCAACCGGTTCGCGGTCGCAACAGCCTGGTTGAACATTCGCACTAGGGCATCGAAGTAGCTCTCGTCTTGATAGCCGAGATCGCTCGAAAAGCCCGACGCCTCCTCGCAATAGAAAACCATCAACTCGGCCAATCCAGCGGCGTCCGCAATCGCCTTCTTGTAATCGGCAATGGCTTTCTTGGCTTTGAGGACAGACGTATCCTGGTTCCGAAAACTGTCAGGCCAAAGCCACCGAGCGATCGTTTCCTTGTAGGGGCGCAGCGCGTCCTCGCCCAAGCCGAAGCGAGCGTGAAGAAACATCTGATTGTCTTTGTGCGCGGCGTAAAGATCCTGGATCAACCCCAGCAAGCCTTTCCGGTCGAAGCTCGCGAGCTTTGCCTTTACGTCGGTCCATGTGGGTTGTGATTTTGCTTGAGATGCCATGGCTCTGTTCGATTCTAACGAGCGAGTGAAAAACGGTAGGGGAGGTGCCGGCCAGCGTGATTCAGAAGAGGTAGCCCCGGGCTACCCAGTAATGCCAATCACCGATTGCTTCGGCAGTGGATTCGTCCGGATCGACGGGGGCCAGTTGGGAAAGAGAAGCAGCCATGTGCCGGCCCTGCCATCGGATGAGCACGAGCATGTCAGTGGAGCAGGCATCCTCCGGCGCCAGGCGGCGGACTTCGACGGTCTCCCCTTTTTTGAGGGGTGAGACGAGCTTCGCGGCGATGCACTTTGCCTGGAACGGGAAGCGGATTTTGTTTTCCAGGTAGTAATACCAACTCATCGCTTTCTCTTCCGGTCCGTAAGCGTCCACGATGGCTTCGTTATGGATGCGGTCTTCGCGGATCGGGTCTGTGGCCGGCTTTCTCATCGTTTTGCTTCCAGAATCCGGCGCACCGAGGTCCGGCCGATGTCCAATCGCCGCGCGATCTCGGCTTTGCTGACGCCAGTACGATAGAGCTTCCCAACCTCTCCGGTGTGCCGTGCCGCCGTTGCCGGTCGACCCAGGCGCTGGCCGTTTTGCCGGGCGTGGGCCAAACCGGCGCGCACTCGTTCCCGCAGAATCTCCCGCTCAAACTGGGCGAACACGGCGAGCAGGCCAGCCATGGCTCGCCCTGTCGGTGTCGTCAGATCCAGCGCCTCGGTTAGCGAGATGAACCCGACGCCAAGATGCTCCAGTTCCTGGAACGTGGCCAACAGGTCCGCGACCGAGCGACCCCACCGGTCCAACCTCCACACCAGTAGCACATCGATCTCGCGGCGGCGCGCCGCATCCAACAACTTCTCCCGCAGTTGCCGTCCGGATGCGCCGGAGCCGACCTCTTTGACCTGCAGGGCTATAATCCAGCCTCGACGGACGGCGTATTCACGTAGGGCTCGAATCTGCAACGGGATGGTCTGTTGGTCGTTGGTGGAAACACGGGCGTAGAGGCCGGCGCGAAACATTTTCGGGGGCTTCCGTGCCTGGCCAAAAACCCTATGTGATTTTGCGTTTGCAGAGGCCTGTTTGGCGGCCATTTCTGACTGTCACCGAAGCCTAGCCGAAGACGATCCTTTTCGGCCAGGGAGATTCATCATAATCTACCTGGGATCCGCGCTGGCGCAGGATCGCCCCAGCGTGGCGTGGTAGTTCCAGGGCATCCACTCCGCCGGATTCCGCGCCAGTTCGCCGGCGTGCCTCTGCAACTCAGTGAGATAGTCGAATGGGTTGGCGTCACAGAGCTCGCAGGTATGGATCAGACTCATGTACAGATCGCCTACCTCGGCGCCGTTCAGCGTCTTGTAAAACAGCGAGTTCTTGCGATGCAGAATCGCTTTCTTGAGCGCCCGCTCACACAGATTGTTGTCCAGAGGAGCGCCAGGCTCGCGCAGAAACAGTGTCAGCGGCTCCCAGTGCCGCAGCATATACTGAATCGCCTTTCCCAACCCTGAGTTCGGCTCCACCTTCTTCTCCGCCAACTGCGCATCGAGCCACGTCCGCAACCTCTTCATCAACGGCTCACTGCGTTCCTGGTGCAACCGCAATCGCTTCTCCGGCGATAACTCGCGCTCGCGCGCCAGCTTGTCGTGGTAGTAGACCGTGCCCAATGTCTCCAGCACATGACGGCATTGCTCGGGGAAAGTTCGGCGCGATCTCCACAAACTTTCTTCTCCCGTGCGCGAGGCAGTTGGCCACTAACAGCTCCACGGATTTCGGCGCGTTCCGCGACAACGCATCCGACATCTGAATCGGCACGGAGAGTTCCGTCGTGCGCCGTTTCAGAACATCAGCGAGATTCTCTCCGGCATGCTGCCGCCCGGTGAAGAACAATGCGATCTTTTGCCCTTCCGCGGTCGACACAATGCCGCTGGTGAATACACCGGTGCGCTCGTCTGCGGGCTCGCGTTCGGGCCGTAACACCTTCATGCTGGTGTCGTCGTTGTGCAACACCTGGCCCTGCGCTGCCTGACGGATCAACTCATCCCGCGCCGGCTTGATCAACTCCGCCGCTTCCTCCACAATCTCCCACTGTGTCGATGCTGGCAGCGGAATCCCCAGGCTCCCTTCTAGATCCTCCAGCCGGTAGAACGGCATGCCGCTGCCATACTTCAACTGTGCGATCATGGCCGCCGCCGTATCGTCGTACTTGTCTTCACCCTCGCCTTCCGGCGCCTTCGCCGTGTAGATCTCTCCGCAAAGGTTGCAGCGCAATCTCTGGAGTTCATAGACGGTCGCGGCGATGGGTGCTTGTCCCACGATCCGCACCAGGAGCTTGGCATCCTGCTGCTCGTACACCTTGCCCTTCCAGCACCCTGGACAGCTATCGCCCACCTGCAACTTCTCATGTGCGACTTCGACTCTCCGCGCTCCCTGGTAGGCATCGGCTCCGTTGCGCCCGTGTCCGGGCTTCTTGTCTGCGCTTCTGTCGGCCGGTGGTGTTGGCACTCCCGATGTCTCACCGGAGTTCGGCGTGTGGGCGATGCCCGCTTGCTTCAGGACCTCGCGTGTCTTCTCCGTCGACGGTGGCAACAGCAACTGGCGCAGGTCCCGAATCGTCGTCTTTCTGTCCGCGACTAGCTCGGTCAAGTAACTCAGCGCATCCACCGTCGCCTTCAGCTTGCGGTAATCATCTTCGTTGAGCGCTGTCTTGGCGCGCACCAGCAACTGATTCAGTTCATCCCGGCTTACCTCGATGCGCTCGATCGCGGGCTTCGTCATCCTACTTTCCGAACAGTTCGCGAAAACGCTTTGTCACCGGATATCCGAGAACCTCTTTGATCGACCGGTTGGGCACGTAGCTATTGGATTGCTTGCCGCGCCCCGTCGTCCTGCCTAGCAACACCCAGTTGGCTGCGCGGTAACAAGTCCCGCGGAATCGCTCCGGATCCACGAACGTTTCCAGGAAGTAAATCGGATGCTCGTACATGCGGCGCCAGTCATCCGAAATCCGCATCGCCATGCGGCCCAGAATGTGCGACGCCAGATGCTTCACCCGAACCCACGGCAGAATCAGGAACCGTGTGTTATAGGCGATGAACCGAATGTTGCGCCGCCGCGCTTCCGCACTCCAGCCGATGTAGTGGTCGCGCGAGCCAATGTGCCGCGGTGCGCTCGACCACGCCACGCACGCGATCGGCCGTCCATGTGTCCACACCAGATACTTCAGGTGCTCTCCCACCGGCTGCTCGTAACCCAGATAGTGATGCTCCTCCATCAAACTGTTAAACAGCGGCTCATCCCCGGTGCGCCGCACCTGCTCAAACTCGAGTGGCTGGATCTGGTGCAGCTTGCCTTCGATGGGTGTGCTGTCGATCAGCACCGGTGCCGGCCGCGCTCTTTTCGCCAGCGGATTATGCCGCACGTAACTGATCGGCGGAAGCGTGATCTGGCCGGCACGGTCGAGCATCAGCAGCAGGCCCCGGCACACCATGTCGCACAAGGCACCGTTGGGCTGTTTCCACTGCCAGGCCTCGCATAGCTTCTTCGACAGCGTGCGGCGGCTCTCGTGCGGGTACGCGGCGATTAGCTCACCTATATATAGGATGTCCTCGGCGGTAACCAACCGGCCCCGGTACTTCCACTCAGCCATTGACCAGCAGTATGAACCTGTTTTTCTTGGAACGCAAGGGGGTCGTGATGCTTTTTACCGATCCTCACTTCAGCGCGCTAACCCGTCGCCACATCGGCGCCGCGCGGACGCGCGACACATCGCCGGCCGCCATCAGCAGCTGGGCTTCGTAGGCTTCCAATCCCTTGGCCGGCCCGGTTGCCTCCGGCCACCAAACGAACCTCCCGCTGCGACAGCCGTTTCTGTGCCAGCCAGTATCCTTGGCCGTCATAACTGAGCAAACGGATCGCCGCCCCGCTGCGGCTCCGGAACACAAACACGCATCCAGAGAATGGATCTTCCGCAAGCCTCTCCTGACAGAGTCGCGCCAGTGAGTCAATCCCTTTTCGCCCATCGACTGGTTCGATCGCAACCAGCACGCGCATCTGAGGAGTGATCTGAATCATCCGTCCACTTCCCGCCAGGCGCGTAGCAGGCTTGCCCAGTCAGGCGGTACCGTGGCTTTCCACTGGATGCGCATCTTGGCGCCACGCGAGGACTCAACCTCGATGACCCACTCATCGACCTTCCCTGGGGATGGTGCGACCAGTTCCACGAATGCTGGCTTGGTTGTCTTCCGTCGGGGGCTAGGAACTCCGCCGAGCCGCTTCTTCAGTTGCATGTAGTCCAGCCGCAGCGGGTGCGCCACCGGATACACACCGTGCTGCCGCGCCAGTTCGACCGCAGCCTGCCACAGCGACTCCGGTAGTTTCGTCCGCCGCGGCTGCGTGCTGCGAAACTGCTCCAACTGCCGTTGCAGCTGCACGATTGGTTCGGGGATGGCCAGTGTGCTTTTGCGGTCCACTATCAGTCGCCCCTCGGCGACTGAATGAACTTAGCAGGGCGGGCCGGTTCAAGTCACGCATGCCTGCCGAAAGGACACCCATCATCGATTTCAAACCGGACTCGCCAGAGGGCCCGCCCAAAGAGTTTCGGTTCACGCCCGCACAGGTCAAGTCAGAGATGTCCAAGGCAGGATACACTGTGACGGCGGAGCATGATTTTCTGCCCCGGCAGCATTTCTTGATTTTTGCAATCGATGCTCACCTGCTGCCAGTTGGCGCCAACCAGATGTTGCCGGAGCTTTCACCGAGGTTGAAGACGAGCTTATCGTCCGTTACTGACAACTCCAGTCCGTAGACGTTGTCCAGCGAATTGCGTCCAACGTGAAAGTGAACTACGGCTTTCGGCTCACCCAAAGGCTGTTTGGTCGCGGGATCGAGCCGGCTCGCCCAGATGCAGACGAATCCGTCCCGGTCGGAAACGTAATACAGCAGATTGCCACTCGGGGCCCAGCGAGGTTTGTTGACCCACGGTCCGGATTCGGTGACTGGAATCCAGGCCACCTTCGGTGCCGCGATTCCGTTTCGGAGCGGAACCACGGTGACGCGGTGGTCATTTGGGGGCGTACGCACAACCAGCGCCATCCACCTGCCGTCGGGTGAGACCGAGGGCGAAAACAACGCACTGTCGGACGACTGCACCAGGGGTTCGGCATGCCCGGTCAACTCCAGTACTCCGATGAGCGAGTTCCCCTTCGCCGAGAGCTTCTGATAGAGCAACCCCCGGCCACCCGGTAGCCAGTTGCGTGGTTCCCCGCAGTCGGAACAGAGCTGGGTGGGTTTACCGCCGGCGAATGGAACGACGAATATCGCCTCAGCGAGCGGTGCAGAATACCCAAAAGCGACGGTGGACCCGTCGGGCGACAATATCGGCGAAACTTCATCCTGGCGTGTGGCGGTGAGCGCTGTTTCGCGCCCCGTCTTCAGATCTTTCACCCACACGTCGTTGTTGCCCGTGCGATCTGAAAGAAATGCAAGATGGTCACCCGCTCGCGACACCACCGGACGGATGTAGTCTCCTTCTCCTGCCGCCAATCGGATCAAGGGGCCACGCGCTTCCGCGTTATCAGCATGGATCGGAAGACCCCACACGTCGGACTTGTAGGTCAGAACAGAGAAGACCATCGACCCGTCCGCTGCGATGCTCGGGTTGTCCTCGCGGCCGGCGCCGAAGGTGAGTTTTTCCGCGGGGCCCGCTACCTGCCAGGTTCCGGGAGGCATGCGAACGCGCCAGATGTTAGTGTGATCACCGGAACGCGCCGCAAAGGCCAGATGCCCGGATGCCGTCCAACATTCCGGCTCAATCCTGTGGTGTGACCGGCCGCTTTCCGGAGGCCGCAGGCCCTGCTGCTCAAATAGCTTACCAGCTGAGGTGCGGACCGCCGGCCCGCCGGAAACAGGCGCGATCCACCAATCCCAGTCGTCCCTGTTCGACTCCTCTCTCACCATCTGGCCCCTGCTGCCCACGAACACGATATGGCTGCCGTCCGGAGACCAGATCGGATAGGCGGCGTACTGGAAATCTGGCACCACCTGGACAGGATCGCCCCCGCGTGAAGAGACGACGAAGATCTTCGCTGCACGGAACGACCGCTCACCCGTCCAGTAGGCGACCCTGGTGCCGTCGGGAGAGAACCGCGGCCGGTAGCCGCCGCGGGCCAGGAGCGTGCGTCTGCCTCCGAGCGCTGGCATGAGATAGATTCCTTCCATCTCACCTTCGGCGCGGTAAACGATCATAGTGCCGTCGGGCGAAAATGCGGGCTCGACGTCGTCCGCTGGATTGTCGGTGAGCCGCAATGGTGCGCCGCCGGATACTTGCTGCAGCCAGATATCGAGGCCGCCGGATCCGCCACGGTCGGATGAATAGGCCAGCAGCCTTCCATCGCGGGACAGCACGGGTTGAAAAGTCAGGCCCGCGTCAGAGGTGAGAGCCCGCAGCAAAGGGTTCGCGGTTGTGCGACGGCCTCCATCCCAACGGGTAACCAGGATGGCCGTCAGGCCGCAGATCAGCACCGACGCCGCGATTAGCTTGAGATTCGCCTGCCTCAGCGCCCGGCCAGGGCGCACCGATTCTGGCGTTTGCACGGAGGCGCGGCGCTCGAAGGCGGGAGCGTAACTGCCTTTCGGCAGCGTAATGACGATTGGATCCTCCTTGCCCTCAGCGGCATAATACCGGTCGAGCTTGTCCCGCAACCGCCGTGCTTCCACCCGGACGACCGAGTCCACATGAGAATCGTAGGTGGGATCGCGATCGAAGATCTCGATGGCCAGGACAGATTCTTTGAGCAGCTCAGCGTGGCCAGCCAGCTGTTGCTCGACGGCGAACTTGAGGAAACGGCATAGCCTTTCGGAGTGGCGCAGCCCGGGACTGGTCAGCAGCCGATCGAGTTCGGTGCGAACCGCTTCGGGCGCTGCCGAGTCAGATAGTGGAAAGACATTATCCACACGTGGCGGGCCCGGCTTTTGATCACCCCTGATCCCCAAATGCATCCAACAAAACTATACCGCTTTCGCGTCATTCACTGTTATAAACCGGTAGCACTAACGCGTTAGGTTACGCGCTCCACGCTTGTAGCCCACAGGTTGCGAACTCTAACATGGGCTCACGAACAAGTTCATTGTGTGCGTGCAGTGGCGCAGAGCCGTCGCTGGAGGTGCGGGAAAACCGCACCAGTTCCGGCTCGAATCGCCTTTCGCGGGCCGAAGCAGCGCGGGCCCTGGCTGGTCAACAAATTGCCAGGGCAGGAACATCAAACGATCTGAGCCTGGTTGGGGAAGGCAGAAGGGGAAGGGATACGGTCATGAGGTCAAGGATGCAACAACGTCGCGTAGTATGCGGCGCCTTCATTGCGAGTCTGTTGGTCGCCTGCGCATCGATGATGATGGCGCAGACGTTCGTGGGCTCGGTTGTCGGACTGGTCACCGATGCCAGCGGCGCGGTGATCCCGGACGCCAAAGTGGTGCTGGTTCAGACGCAAACTGGCGTCCAGCGAGTAACCAATTCGAACTCTTCGGGGAACTACACGTTCGCGGACTTGCCCTCCGGGACTTACTTGGTCACCGTGACGAAAGAAGGATTTAAGGGAGTCGTGAGCAAGGAAATCCTTTTGGCCACACAGGCGACGGTCCGCGTTGATGCGGCGCTACAGGTCGGAGACATGGCGCAAAAGGTGGAGGTGAGCGCAGAGGCGCCCGCGCTGAACACAGAAAACGCTGAGCTCGGAGCCGTCGTGACCAGGAACGAGATCCTCGACCTACCTGTGAACTCTCCCGGCGGAGCGATGAGTTATCGTTATTTGTCGTCGTCAAATCAGGACGGGGGTTACCTCGCGGGCCAACGCAGTTCGTTCGGCTTCTACTCGATCGACGGAGTCAGCGGTATGGCGCCGGCGTGGGGCGCCTGGAGCGGTCCACTGATGGGCATGTCGCTGGAGGCGGTGCAGGACATTACCGAAGTGAGCGCGACGCCTTCGGCCGAGTTCGGCGACGTCGCCACCATCTCGCTATCAACCCGTTCAGGCACGAACGACCTGCATGGCAGCACGTTTTGGCAGACGAACAATTACGCCCTCGACGCAGCAGGCTATTTCTCTCACAGCAAACCCAATGGTCCGTACCGGCAATTCTTCAGCGGAACTCTTGGCGGCCCGGTCTACATCCCGCACTTATACAACGGAAAGAACCGAACCTTTTTCTTTTTCGACTGGGAAGAGTTCGTTCAGCCAGGTAGTTATGAAAGCCTGGCGAGCGTGCCGACGCAGGCCATGAGGAATGGCGATTTTTCCGCACTGCTCGCGCAGGGGGTCACCATCTACGATCCGACCACCGGAAAACCCTTTTCGGGTAACATCATCCCTTCCAGCCGGATCAGCCCGGTTTCGCAAAAGTTCCAGAGTACGCAGTACATGCCGCTGCCCAATTTTGGGGCCTCAGGATCTTACGTACAAAATTTCCTGGACACCTTCCCGAACTCGCACCCCCACCACTACCCGACCGCTCGCGTGGACCACAATTTCCGTGACGGCAAGGATACGGTCTCCGCCCGCTACACTTACCGCCACCAGAATAAAGACGGCAATTACAACGGGCTGCCGCTGTTCAACAAGATCCAAAACAGGGACACGACCAACGCCTACATTTCCGAGACGCATTTGATCTCGCCCTCGATCATCAATGAGTTCCGATTCGGCTGCAGCGCGGACAACTCCGCGTACCATGGCACGACCATGGGCTCCGATGTTCTCAGCGCCACGGGCCTCCAACTTCCAAACGCGAGCGCTCTCGAGGGCTTGTACGGCTTTCCGCAAATCAACTTCACGAATTTCACCGGCTATTATTCCAACGCCAACAACGGCTGGAACATGAGCACCAAGGAGTTTTTGGACAACGTTGGGATAACGCGGGGTACGAATACGATGAAGATGGGCTTCTCGATCCGGCGTTACTACGTCAACGAGGTCACAAGCGACACTTCGCAAAACTTCGGCGTGGTCAATTTCCAGGCGTTCGGCACGCAGTCCACCAACGGCAACGGCGGATTCGATTATGCGAGTTTCCTGCTCGGGACGCCTTACAGCAGCGGGACCTACGACCGGGGGCCGAACGCTATTGTCAATTACGGCACCTATGCCGCCTATATCCAGGACGACTGGCGCGTTTCACCCAAGCTAACGGTGAACTTCGGTCTCCGCTGGGAGAAGACTACTACGCCCGTCGATCAGAACAACATGCGCTACACGTTCAATCCCGTCAATGGAGATCTGGTGGTGCCCACGCAGCAAGTCATCAACACGCTGGTCAGCCCGGTCTTCCCGACGAACGTCCCGATCGAAACTGCCGCCCAGGCAGGCTTCCCGGCTCGTTCGCTGGTCAGTTCCGACCAGAACTGGGGTCCGCGGGTCGGCTTCGCCTACCGGTTGCCTCACAAGATGGTGATTCGGGGTGGATTTGGCCTCTTTTACACACCTCTTCTTACTTGGGCGATGATTAACAGTTACTTTGGAGGGCCGTTCAGCCTCCAACAAACCTTCCATAACCGTATGGTGAATGGCACCCCGGCGTTCCAATTCCCCGATCCGTTCACTATGTCCGGCGCGGGCGACTTCCCTGGGCTGTATATAAGCGGACTTGCCAAAAGTGTTCGCACGCCCTATACCGAGCAGTTCAACTTCACCGTTGAAAAGCAGTTTGGGGATTCCATGGTGGCAAGGGCGAGCTATCGCGGCCACCACACGGTGGAAACCCTATTCTTCCAGGACCTGAATCAACCCCACATCAGCGACAACCCGAATAACGAATGGAACCTAGTCTACCCAAACTACTACAACGCCTACGTGGGCCAGAATGGCGGCTCGGAGATCGGTCACCTGTTCGAGTTCCAACTGCAGAAGAAGTACTCAAAGGGTCTGACCTTCGACTTGGGTTACACGCATACCAAGGTAGTGACAGACCTGCGGGGCAGCGACATAATGGGCTGGCCTGAATACGCTTGGAATATGGGGATCGACAGCGGCAATGAGAACGGGCTCTCACGTCACCGCTTCGTTGGCAACGCCATTTGGGAAGTGCCGTTCGGAACCGGCAAGCCGTTCGGTTCCAGCCTCCCCAAATGGGCGCAACAGGCATTCGGCAACTGGCAGACATCAGCCATCCTGGTATTGCAGAGCGGCCAGTTCTTGGATCCGGGCTGCAGCAACTGTCCCGACACCACCAACGCCCGAGTATTTGGGGAACGGCCAAACTTGATCGGAAACCCGCAGCTCTCCAATCCCGCGGCCCAACGGTGGTTCAACACGGCTGCCTTCGCCGTGCCGGCCGCCGGCACGATCGGAGACAGTGCGCCCGGTGTGATCGTCGGACCAGGTCTAGCGAACGTCGATATCGGCCTGTTCAAATTCTTCCAGATTCGCGAGAAGCTTCGCTTCAAACTGCAGGCAACGGCGACTAACGCATTCAACCATCCGAACCTCGGGAATCCGAACACGGATATCAGTTCCATCAATGTCGCGACCATTACCGGCCTCACCGGGCGCGGCGTGAACGGCTCGAACAACAATATGAGGAGCATCATGCTCGGAGCTCGCTTCGAGTTCTAGGTTCGGCGCTCTTTTAGCGCGGGGCAGGCGGTTTCCACTGCCCCGCCGGCTGGCTTCATCATCCGGCGTTGACCTTTCATATACGAGGAGCACACGTTGAACTGTCTCCCAAATCTCGCACTGCTTCCTGCTCTTTTCTTTCAGACTGTGGCGCTGGCAGCACAACGAGCCGTGCCACCCGAGCCTCTTCGCCAACACATCAGCCTAAATGAGAGTTGGCGATTTCAAAGGCAGGTTGCGCCGGGCTCGGCTGTCGAATGGCAATTCCAGAATGCGTGGAAACCGGACTACGATGACGGGCAGTGGTTCAGCGTATTTCTACCGCACTCCTGGGACCAGACCCCTAACCCCTGGGTCACAATCAATCACTGGCGCGGCATAGGTTGGTACCGAAAACAGTTTTCGGTACCCCCACTGGATCGTGGGCAGAGAGTTTTCCTCGAGTTTGAAGGGGCATCGCAGGTCACCAAGGTGTGGGTTAACGGCCGAGAGGCGGGCGAGCACGCAGGCGGCTACACCGGCTTCGTCCTGGACGTCACTGATGCTGTTGCGGCTGGGGAGAGGAACTTGCTTGCCGTCAGAGTCGATGACACCAACAGCCCCGATATTCCCCCAGCCAACGAAACCAACATTGCAATCTACGGAGGATTGTACCGGGATGTCTTGCTGCACGTTACCGGCCCGGTTCTGATTCCGGACGGTGGCGTGTCCATTACCACTCCGGAGGTTAACAAAGAGCGGTCAACGGTTCGCGTGAGTACGGAGGTGAGGAATTCTCTGAGTGCACTGGTAAAGGTCACTCTTGTCTCCGAGGCGATAGGACGGAGCGGCGATGTCGTCGCTAAAGCCGAGCAGGAAAAAAGCATCGCCGGCGGAGCGACAATTCAGTTCGAGCCGATCGGCCTCTCGATTCTCAAGCCGGAGCTGTGGCATCCGGATCATCCGAACCTCTACACTCTGCGCAGCCGGGTTTACCGTGATGGGAGGGCCATCGACGAACTGTCCACTCGATTTGGCTTTCGCTTGATGGGATACGCTCCTGGCAAGGGCTACACCATCAATGGCGAGTTTATCAATCTGCACGGTGTCAACCGCCGCCAGGATTACGGATACCTGGTTGACGCCGTGCCGGACGCGATCAGCCGCCGCGACATGGAGATCATCAAGGACCTCGGCGCGAACCTAGTGCGGACCTCCCACTATGTGCAGGACAAGAGCATTCTGGAAGCGGCGGATGAACTGGGAATCCTGATCTGGGAAGAAATCCCCAACATCAAGATCTACGATTACACCCCCGGACCCATGACGGAGAAGGGCGATTCGCGCTTCACGCGCAAGTTCATCGATGACTGTCTCGCCACAATGGCGGAAATGGTACGGCGGGACCGCAATCACCCATCGATCGTCATTTGGGGAATCGGTGACGACCTCACCGGTTACCCATACCTGGACGACCTGCGGGAACTCCACAACAAGGCCCACGAGCTCGATCCGACGCGCTGGACGGCGGGGCGCGTCTATCCGTTGATCACGGACGTGCGGGATCCGACCAATGGCGCGTTTTTCGACTTCTACAAGCTGTCGACGGAGCATCCGGACTGGATGTGGCTGTGGAACGAGTGGGGAGCATTCAAGAACGAGCGGGGGATTCTGATCGAACCGAAGGCCGGGAACACGCCGGAGGAGACCGTAGGAAATGTAGCCGGATACCGCCGCAACACCATACCTTCAGAACTGACGGGAGCTATTTTCCAGGAAGCGAGCTGGATCAAGTTTGAGGCAATGCCGTGGATGGCGACGACAAAATGGGAGATGTTCGACGCGGGCTGCGCGGCATGCGAAAGCACGCAAGGGATCTTCAATTTTTATGGTCCTCCGGACAAGCGTCCCTGGGGTACCCGCTTCACAGGCGGAGACTATCGCGGCTTGAGTGACTTGTGGCGGATTCCGAAGGCCAGCTACTGGTTTGTGAAGGCACAATGGACGGAGGAACCATTTGTTTACATCGTGGGGCATTGGACCTGGCCGGGAACCGAGGGGAAGCCGAGGATGGTCCGCATTTACTCCACATGCGACGAGATCGAGCTCTTTCTCAACGGCCGATCGTTGGGAAAGAAGAAGCCGGAGACTACCGAGAACCTAATTGCGGAATGGAAGAGTTACAGCATGTGGGAAAGCCGGCCTTTATTAGCGAGCGGTACCACACTGCGCCACGGCCCGTTCATCTGGAGGGATGTACCATACGAGCCGGGCGTGCTCCGCGCCGTGGGCATGAAAAACGGCAGGCAGTACTCCGACGAGCGAAGAACTGCGGGACAGCCCTACCAGATCGTGCTGAAGCCCGATCGTGGCCAGATGCAAGCCGGCGGCCGCGACGCTGTTCGGATCGTGGCGATCATCGCCGACAAGAATGGAGTCATGGTGCCGGACGCCATGCCCTGGATCACCTTCAATGCGGAAGGTCCTGGACGTCTTCTCGGTACACCGGTTCTCGACGCGGTCTGGGGGATGGCGGCGATCAATGTGCTCTCGGATGCAGCGGCCGGGCGGGTCGCGGTAAAGGCTACGTCTCCCGGGTTGCAGGATGGGACATGTGCTCTCACTTCGCGGAGCGTGCAATGAGCAGAGTAGCTATTCTTCTGGCACTCTGTGTGCTGCATCGCCCGGCAGTGGCCGCGGAACCGCTATTCGAACAGACCGAGGTTTTCGTCGGCGGACAGGACGCTATCAACACGTATCGCATTCCTTCGCTGATCGCCACAGATCAAGGAACGGTTCTCGCATTCTGTGAGGGCAGGAGGGACAGCAGCCAAGACGGCTCGCCGACGCATCTGGTGTTGAAGCGCAGTATCGGAAATATAGGCGACTGGAATCCATCGAGCCGCCCCGGCCCGGTTCCACGATCGCGCGAGCAGAACATGATGTGGCAACCCATGCAGGTCCTGCGGGCCAGTAAGGCCGCCGAGGCATATATGAACCCCGTGCCCGTGATTGACCAAAGGAGTGGCACGATTTATCTACTCGTCAACCACTACGCCCAATATGATCCGCAGGCTGACGCGTTCGGCGGCAGAGGTCAAATCTGGCTGATGCAAAGCAACGACGAGGGGGCTAAGTGGTCGGAGCCTGCGGATCTGACTCCGGCCGTTGGCAACAAGGAACTGGGGCCCGGCGTCGGCGTTCAGATGGTAATGGGAAGGCTGGTAGTGCCGGTCTATGACGGCGTAATTTACAGCGACGACCATGGCAAGACCTGGCAGGCTGGCGGCAAGGCACCGCCGTCGCTGAACGAAACGCAGGTAGTGGAGCTCGCGGACGGGTCTTTGATGCTCAATGTCCGAGGCGCTCCGCGCCGCACCGTCGTGGTGAGCCGCGACGGCGGCGTCACATGGGGAGAGCCCAAGGCCGATCCGGTTTTAACCGACTCCGAGCTGTGGGGCGGGTGTCAGGCGAGCTTGTTTCGATACAGCCGTGCAGTCAACGGCAATGGCAGGAACCGGCTGTTGTTCGCCAACCCCGCGGATCTCAAACACAGGTACGACTTGACGGTGCGGCTCAGTTACGACGAGGGCAAGACCTGGCCTGTAGCCAAACTGGTCCAGAAAGGGCCTGGCGCGTACTCCAGCATGACGGTGTTTCCGGATGGAACGATCGGGATCATCTTCGAGACCGGCAACAGCTACAACGGTAGGGTGGAATACTGCGCCAAGCTGACCTTGGCGCGTTTCAATCTCGAATGGCTGACCGACGGAACCGACATGCTGTTGAGGTAGGGCTAAGGACGATTATGCGGACACCGATTTATGCTCTGTTAGCTTTGTTGGCGTCTTGTCCCACCGGAGCTGCGGAGACCGACGTCAAAGAGTACTCCGTGGTCATCGACAAACCGGAGGCAGAATACACCATCGACATCGCCGGCACGAAAGATCCGGAGAATCTGGAGATCACGATTGAGAATCTCGGAGCGACACCTGTCGTGAATCCGCGCATGACGGTCAACGGGCTTTATGACTGGTACGACGCGAAATCGATGGCTTCGGAGATTACACGCGGCTACGAGACCGACGAGGAAAGGGCACTGGCCATCTGGTGGTGGGTGCGCTACCGAACTTATCAGAGATCGCCTCACGATGATTCAGCGGTACATCCTGTACGGGCGATGAATGGCTACGGTTACGGGATCTGCGGTCATGTGGCAGCGTGGATGAAGTGCCTGTGGACCGCGGCCGGTCTGCAGGCGCGGGTACAGGAGCTCTGGGGCCACACCGTTTCGGAAGCCTATTTCAACAACGCCTGGCACATGCTCGACGGGAATGTGAAGGTCTTCTACCTAGATCGTGACAATCGCACGATTGCCAGCCTGGCCACGCTGGAACACGACAAAGGGCTCATCGAGCGCGCGATTCACCCGCGGGAACTCGAGCCATGGTTCCTCGGGCCCGATCCGCCTGGCCGTAATGAGCAATTCGTCCGCTACATCATTTCTTACAAAGACAACTACGAGGAACACAGTTACGACAGCGAGATCGCAAAGAATTACTCCATGGCGATGAACTTGAAGCCTGGGGAGAAACTCGTTCGCTGGTGGACTCCCAGGCTCGCCAAGTACGAGGGCCGCGGCCAGCGCGCGGAGGTGCCGGAAATCTATGCGAACGGCCAGCTCGTCTGGGAGCCCGATCTTCGTCATATCGATATCCGGCCGTATCTGTCGATCCCGAGTTACGGGAATGTGGCGACGCGAGCGCAGGACGGCAGAGGCCCGGCAATTCACGTCGCGGATCTGCAAGACGAGTTGTATACGCGGCCGTCGGTCTTCACGGTTCCCATTGAAAGCCCCTACCCAATCGTGGGAGGGCGGTTTTCCTGCACGCTTTTGAAGGAGGGTGATTCCAGCTTGGATTCGGCTTCTATTTCGTTCGGCAGGCCGGGATGGGAGTCCGGTGATCTGTTCGAATACCGGTGGGGCCGAGGCCCGCAGACCGTTAGTCTTGATCTCGATTCGAAGATTCTGGAGTCGGGCGTGCCTTATAAGTACGCGCTTGCCTTCTCAGTGCGAGGCAACGCAGAGAATAGGCCGCCAACACAGGCTGGCGTGGATGCCTTCCGGGCCGAAACCGACCTCCAGGTCTCGCCAGACAGCCTGCCCGCTCTGTCACTGGGAAAGAACACCGTCCATTTCTGGCATCAATCGGCGCAACCGGTGAAGGTTAGAATCACGCACCGGTGGAGAGAAATTCGCGACCATCGCCCGCCAGCCAAAGTAGAAACCGCCGTAGATCCGGGCGACGGGCGAGAAGTCGCGACGCTCTCACCGATCCTCAAATGGTCTCCCGCGCCGGCAGGAGATGCGTCCGCCAAGGTGACCGACTATCAAGTCATGGTGAGCCTGCGGCCCGATTGCCGCTGGCCCCTCTCTACAACGCTGCACCGCAACGCGGGATCGGAGAAAGCCGAATGGAAGGTGCCGACCAGTTTCCTCAACCCGGGAACCACTTATTACTGGAAGGTACGTGCGCGTGACAGCCGGGGTGAAATCGGCGAGTGGGGGCCCGTCTTCCATTTCAAGACCATGGAGAACGCCAAGTGATTGCACCATTGCAAGGAGCGGATATGAAACGGAGAAGTTTCTTAGGTGCAGTTCTCTCGGCCCCTCTTGTGGGCGCGAGCTCCGACTCGGCCCCTCGCGAAACACTGCCGAGTTTGCCGAAAGCTCATTGGCTGAAAGAAGGTGTGATCGACGCCGGAGGTTCCCATGAAGGGTACCTCTTCAAGGTTCGGCGCGGTGGCCAGCGGTTGGATGCTCGCGAGGCTTACGAACACGAGCAAAGCGAAGAGGTCATTCGGAGGCTGAAATCACAGGGCGTGGAGGTCTTCCACACCCATCTCTATAAGGGTTTTGGCATGGCCGCGGAGCGCGCTGAGATGGAGGACGCTTGCCGCGTGGCAGAAATCGCTCACCGGAACGGTTTGAAGGTGGACAGCTACATCCAATGGAATACAATGATGTACGAATCCTTCTTCGCCGAAGAGCCGCGCGCCAAAGACTGGATAGAGCGCGACAGCTCCGGAAAGCCAATCCTCCTCACTTACGGCTACCAGCAATCGTTCCGCTACCGCCCTTGTTTTGCGAACCAAAACTATCTGGAGTATCTGAAGACGATTGTTCGCTACGCGGTGGAAGACGTAAAAACGGATTTCATCCACTTCGATAACTTCGACCTGAATCCAGAGCCCGATTCCTGCCATTGCCCTTCCTGCGTGGAGGGTTTTCGCCGTTATCTGCGGGGGAAGTATTCCGCAGCAAGGAGACGCGAGCGCTTCGGCTTCGATAACGTCGACTACGTGAATCCGCCCGAGTGGAATGCGAACAATGCCCCTCAGCACATGCGTATCATCTTCGATCCGGTGATCCAGGAATGGGTTGATTTCCGATGCGAAGTGATGGCTCACGCCTTGCAGCAGATGGCGGCCTATGCCAAGGAAATGAATCCCGAGATCGTCATCGAGTGTAATCCGCACGGCATTACAGGGGGCAACCGGGCATGGGAGGCCGGCCTCGACCACGCTCGTTTTCTGAAGTCCACGCAGGTGTTCTGGACCGAAGAGCAGAACACGCCGGGAGTGACGGCGGACGGCCGACTGATCACAAAGATCCGCAGTTACAAACTGGCCCGCGCCTTCGGCAATATCCTGCTGACCTACGCCGCCGGACATCCACTGGAGACCGCTGAATCTCTCGCGTTCAATCAGACCATCGGCTTTGCCGGAACAGATCCGCTCCAGCCTCACGTCCTCGAGCACATCGCGTTTTATCGCCGTTACCGCGACCTGTTCACCAAGACGCAGGATATCGCGGATGTCGGGCTGCTGCGTTCTTATGCGTCGATTACTTATAACAACGCCGGGGCGCAGTTGAGCGCCATTCTGGCGGAGCAGGCGCTGATCCAAGCGCGCATTCCATTCGGCCTGATTTTTGACGAGCACCTGGGCGATCTCGCGAAATACCCTGTGATTGTGCTGCCGAATGCAGAGTGCTTATCGGACTCTCAACTCGCATGCATTCGCCGCTTCGTTCAAAACGGCGGCGGTCTGATCGCCATCGGCCAATCGGGACTCTATGATGAGTGGCGCCGCGTCCGTGTGAAGCCCGGGCTGGAAGATCTGATTGATGGGCAGCCACGCGCACAGGGGGGGTACCAGGAGCGAGCCGGAGGCTTGGAAATCTCAGGACAGCCCGTGCGGAAGGTCGTCGGCCAGGGGCGCTCGGTCTATCTGCCCGCTTTGCAGTTCGATGGACCGATGCCCGAGATGGTTAACTACTTTCGCATCGAGAATCAATTCTGGAAGCGGCCGAGGAACTGGGAAGACCTGGTAAGTGCCATTCACTGGGCTGCCCAAAACAACATCCTACTGCGCGTCGGCGGGCCGGAGAACCTCGTTGTGAACCTGGCTTCCCAGCCCGAAAAGCGGCGCATGATGTTGCATCTGGTCAACTACAGTGCGCGCAACGGCGCGCTGGCTGAGCCTATTCCCGTCAGGTGCCGCGTGCCTGAGCCGGTGAAGGAAGTTCGGCTGTACTCACCGGACGCGGAACAGCCGCAAGTGATCGCGGCCAACAACGAGGCGTCCGCCGTCACGTTCGAGGTGCCGCCGGTCAAGGTTTATTCCATCGCGGTCATGAACTGGTAGATCATAAGAGCAAGTTAGTCAGATAATTCGCGATGAGCGGTAAATCCCAGAATACGCTTGTCACCGCTGCCATGCTGCTTTTCGCGCCGCGCGCTATGCTCGCTCAGCCGGCCCCGCCAGGGGACGAGTGGCGAGTGGAGTCGCCCGCGCGGCTGCTCGAACGGTCGAATGTGCTGCCGAATTCGCCGGCGCTGGTAAAGTCGCTCGGCGACGCCGCCGAATACGTATTGCGCTGGAAGCTTCCGGCAGATAGCGAGGCTTGGGGAAAACGGCGGCCGGAGGTGGAACGCGGATTCCGCCAGGCAATCGGGCTGGAAGAAATGCCGGAGCGTAGCCCGCTGAATGCGCGCGTTGTGGCCCGTCATGACCTTGGCGATTACGTAATCGAGAACCTGATATTCGAAAGCCGCCCCGGGTTTCCAGTATTCGCCAACGTATATCGACCGAAATCACCGTCGCAAGGAAAACGCCCGGCCATCCTGTGTCCCATCGGGCACTATCTTGCCGAGGGGAAGGCTGCTCGCGACGTGCAGGCTCGCTCGATCAAGCTGGCGCAGATGGGATTCATTGTGTTGGTCTACGATGCCATCGGCCAGGGCGAGCGGATGATCGCCGGCAACATTCACCACGAAGCCGGCTACGCGCTGCTGCCGCTGGGTGAAACCGTCGCCGGCTGGATGGTCTGGGACAGCATGCGCGCTATTGACTATCTGGTTACGTTGCCGGATGTTGATGCCGAGCGAATAGGCGTGACGGGCAACTCCGGGGGCGGTCTAAATACGCTGTTCACGGCGGCGCTCGATCAGCGCGTTCGCGCAGCGGTCGTCGTGGGATTCACGTTCGAGTTCAACAACTGGATCAAGTACGCCGGCACGCATTGCACGTGCACGCATTTGCCCGGGCTGTTCCGGACCATGGAGTGGTTCGAGATCGCCGGCCTGATTGCTCAACGGCCGTTGCTGATGCTCCAGGGCGACCACGACAACATCTTTCCGATCAGCGGGGCTAGACGGGCGGGGCAAAGTACGGAGGCGCTGTACCTACTTCTGGGTCGGCCGGAGGAGGCGCATTTCGGCGAACTTGCCGGACAGCCACACGCGTATTCGCGTCCTTACCGGGAAAGCATGTACGGATGGATGGCGAAGTTTCTAGAGGGTCGAGGAAACGGCGAGGCGATTCCGGAAGGCGATGTGCGGTCGCTGAACGAAGATGACCCGCGGCTGCGCTGTGACGGCGACCGCTCGGTTTTTCACGCGTCGCAGTCGGTAGTCGATCTGGCGCGAACCAAGGCGATGCACGCGATTGCGGAGTTGCCCGGCGGTCGTGAGCAGGCCCGAAAATGGGTTCGCGAGCTGGCTGCTCCTCCGGAAGAATCGCCGCATTATCTGGGGCCGGAAACCGTGCAAAAAGCCCAAGGCCGACAGATGGAGAAATTCTCCTTTGTCAGTGAAGACGGCGAGTACATTCCGGGTTTGCTTTGGTTCCCCGAGCATTCCGGACCGGCGAAAACCGTCATCATCGTAGATGACCGCGGCAAGGGGGCCGTCGCTCAGTCTGGCCTTGTTCCGCCGCTGGTGGAAACAGGGTTCGCCGTACTCTCGGTTGACCTGCGGGGAAGGGGCGAGACCCTCGGGTGGATTGAACACGATTGGAACACCAACTTCCGGCTGGTGGCCAACCAGGTTTTGTTCGGTCGTCCGCTTGCGGGCAGGCGCGCGTTCGACGTGATCCGCACATTGGACTACGTCGTGACACGCAAGGAACTGGATTCCGGCGACGTAACGGCAGTAGGGCTGGGCGATGACGCTCTCCCGGTTCTACTTGCCGCCGCGTTGGATGCGCGAATCAAGCGAGTCGCGGTCGCGCGCTATTTCCACAGCTTCGTTTCGCAAATGAGGGCGATGGCTCCGTATCCGCCAAGCGAAATGCGGCGCCTGTGGAATTCTCCCCAGCTCGATGGCCACGTCCACGCGGGTGACGATGAGATCGACCTGGGCTCGGTGATTCCGTCCGCGCTCAAGAACGCGGACGTGCCGGACATCGCCGCCCTGATCGCGCCCCGAAAGCTGCTGTTCTCGGACGCACGCGACAACGCCTCTGCGAATGCGGGTGCCTTAGCGTTCAGGTTCCGGCGCGTGGTTGAATCGGCCGGAAGCGACTGGATCCGTTACGAACCCGAACGCTCGCTTAATCGTGCGATACTCCTCGAGTGGCTTAGAGGCACGGACAAAGCCACTAGATGATGTCGGTTCACCGATCGCCAGGTTGCGGTCACTTCATTTTGCTCCCCTCGTCTCGTCTTCGATAGGCATGAACACAGACTTCACACATTCTCGTTTTCAAAAGCCTGCTGGAACCGATGGCGGTCCTTTTCGAGCCGTGATACCAATTCAGAACAGAGGGTTCACCCCAGAAGTCCGTGCCCAGTTCGTGCCCAATCAAGCGCTCCGTGCCCATTCCGTGCCCGTTTGCGATCGCATAAGTCGTTGTGTTTCAGGGCGAGTGCCTGTAAGCCACAGGCCTTCACTTCCATGGCATGGAAGAGGACGGCCCGCAAGACTGGTTTTACCAGTATGTTCCCTGCCCAAATCGTGCACCCAACGTTCAGCGCGGCGCTGGGGGTGCTTGTGACGAGTTGTGTCTGTCCAAGTTCTGCAAAAAGATTGGATCATTCGGATGTGTCGCAAACGCGTTGAGTACGGGTCTGGTAGGGTGAACGAGTGGAGAACAAGCGGCCAGCACTGTTTCGCGGGCGGCACTTTCAAGACGAGATCATCGTCCTCTGCCTTCGTTGGTACCTGCGCTATTCGCTTAG
>DATGZN010000038.1:0-3949 GCA_035297145.1 Bryobacteraceae bacterium | reverse complement strand
TTGGATACGGCTTCATACTGCCCCCTGGTTCATGAAATGGCTCCAAACAGGTCGGATTGCTGATCGACTACTTTGATTCGCAAGCCCTTACGCCGGCCTTGCCGAACGAGCACGGCTTCGAGCTCGCCGCGCTTGACACGCTGCAACACCGTCTGCCGCGAAACGCCGAGTTTGATCGTAGTTTCCATCATCGGCAGATACCCTGGCGGTTCCTGCTGTACGATGCGCGCGCGCAACTCATCGGTGATGCGAATCTGCCACGGCGCTCCCGGAGTGACTTGCTCGCCCGCGATGAAACCGTCGGCCAGCCAGCGGTGAATGCTGGATGTGTTCATGCCCAAGATCTGCGCCGCCTTGCGGATCGAAACCAGTTCGCCATTGGGCGGCTCAGTCGCCGGTTGGAAGCGCGGAATGTCGCGGTAACGGCGCAAGCTGCCCACCTGGTTGGCAGTGAAGCGTTCCCCGCTGGCGGTCTTGCGCCCCTGTCGATTGAGGATTCCCGCGATGACCTCGTCTGGATACAAGGCCGCCAATCGACGAAGCAGTGAGATGGTGTCTTCGTCAGTGCGCGGTCCCATGGGCTTGAAACGCGGGACAGAGACATCCAATATGGTGATGGCACCGCCGCGCCAGCGCAGAGTCAGATTGGCGTGACCTTCAGCCCGCTTGAGATTCAGAGCTACCTCTTCGACCAGCGTGCGCAGCAGTTCTTTACGATCACGATCCGTAGTAGTGGTTGCCTGCCAGACTTGACGAATATCGGAGCCGAGTATCTGAATACGTTTGAGTTGCTCCTGGTCAAGCCTGCTGGGCCGCTGTTGCTCGCGTCTGCGCAACTCCGCTTCGGCGGCGGCCAGATCGCGCAGGCGGCTCTCCCACTCTGTTTCCAGACCGCGGGCCACCAGTCGATTTTCGGGCTCCACAGTGCGGTAGCGGCGCTCGGCCCGTTCGGCTTCGTAGTGCGTCCGTTCCACTTCCAAGCGCCATTGCGACAAAGCCGCGTCGTGGTTGGTTTGGAGTTGTTCGACAGTGAGCCGCATGGCTTCCACGGCCGCCGGCGTGATGGCTTCGAGAAACGCGTCGGCTACGGCTTGCTCGATGGCCAGACCGCCGATGGTGAGACAGTACTGTCCGCGTCCATCCACGATGTCTTTGCCGGCGCAGTGGTAACCGGGCGTCGAGTTTCTGCCGCGATAATGCGTCATCAAACGCCGGCCGCAATGGCCGCAAGTGGCGATGCCTTGCAACAGGGCCGCACCCTCTCTCACCGCCCCTCCCGACTGATGCGGCTTCGGCCGGGTGTTAGAATCCAGCCGCGCCTGGTTGGCCTGGTAGATCTCCCAATCGATGAAGCCGGGATGATGCTCGGGAATGAGGACGGCCCACTGAGCGATGGGGAGATGGCGTATCCGTTTCCTGACGGTGCCGTGTTCATCGACGTAGCGTTCATACCTGGTCTTGCCGTAGGTATAAGCGCCAGCATACACCGGATTGGTCAGAATGTGGTGGACTGCGGTATAAGTCGGAGTGACCCAGCGGATGGGGCCAACCCGACCGGCGGGCGCCTGTTGCAGTGGAAGGGACAATCCTTCGGAGCGGAACCAGAGCCAGACGCGGCGCGCGGAGCCGAACTCGGCGAAGCGTTCGAAGACCGTGCGGATGGCACCGGTGACAGCCTCGTCCGGATGAAAGAGGACTTCGCCATCCTGTTCTCCCCAAATGAAACCGACGGGCAATCCACGGCGCAGTTCGCCGCGCGCGGCCTTGTTACGGATACCGCCATCCAGCCGTGCGCGGATGATGTGCAGCTCGGCCTCGCTCATGGTGCCTTTCAGACCCAGTAACAGGCGATCGTTGAACAACGCCGGGTGGTATACGCCGTCGTTGTCGCCAATGAGCGTGTCGGTCACGCCGCAGAGTTCCAGCAAGCGATACCAGTCGGCGTTGTTTCTAGCCAGGCGTGAAACCTCCAGTCCCAGCACGATGCCCACATGAGCCAGAGCCACTTCGCTGGTCAGGCGCGCGAAGCCGGAGCGTTTATCGGTGCTGGAGCCGGACAGGCCGAGATCTTCATCGATGACGACCACCTGCTCCTGGGACCAGCCCAACTCGCAGGCTCTATCGGCCAAAGCGTACTGGCGGGCGGTAGACTCGCGGTTATGCTCGACCTGGCCTGGCGTGGACTGGCGAATGTAGACGACCGCGGCGCGTTGGATGTGCGAGGGCTGGATCTTGGAAACGTCAGTCATTGATTTCCTCCGGGCGCGTTGCGGTTCGCGTCGCCTTGAACAGGAGGCGCGCCAGGGCCTCGACCACGATCCGTTTTTGATCGTGGTCGAACTGCTCCCACAGGCACGTCTCCGGAATGGGGATGTCGGTGAAGTTCAGATGTAGTTGCGGCATGGCTCTCCTGGTCACGACCCGATGTTACCGACACATCGGCGGCGCGCCGCTGGAGAGCATCGACGAGGCCACGGAGGCGCAGTAGGTCATCCAATGAACCGGCGAGTTGCGGATTCTGTGGAGAGCATGTAGTGACATTGAAGTCGGTCCACTCGGCGGGGATCAGCGACTTACTGCCGTCCGGTAAAATGAGAACGAACTGCAGTCTGCCACGCATGCGGGCGTGCCGGAGGACTTCCAGAGATTGCCCTTGAAATGGGTGATGCGGGCGGGTGATGGTCACTCGCTCCGGGAAGTCCTGATGGTGGGTAGTGTGTGGTGGTTTCCTTCGATTCGATTCCGCATGACAAGCTTCTGGCTTGCGTGCGCATGCGAGTGGTGGACCGGAGCGTGCTCAAGCTGATCCGGATGTGGCTGGAAACCCCAGTCGTAGAACCGGGGGGCAAGGGCCAGCCGGGACCATGGAGTCGTCCGCGCAAGGGTACTCCCCAGGGCGGGGTGATTTCGCCCCTGCTCAGTAATCTGTACCTGCATTGGTTCGACAAGTTGTTTAATCGAGCCGATGGGCCAGCTCAGTGGGCGAGGGCCAAACTGGTGCGCTATGCCGACGATTTTGTGGTGTTGGCGCGCGAGCAAGGGCCTCGCTTGACGGGTTGGATTGAGTCGAAACTCGAAGACTGGCTGGGGTTGGAGATCAATCGGGAGAAAACGCGGGTGGTGAACCTGAAGGCAGAGGGAGCGAGTCTGGACTTTCTGGGATTCACGTTCCGCTACTACGACGACCTGCAAGGGCGGGGGTGGCGGTATCTGCATGTGAGTCCGTCGGCGAAGGCTCTGAAGAAGGAACGGGAGAAGTTGCACGCGATGACCGATCGTCGGCAGTGTGCGCAGCCGATCCCGCAACTGATTGAGGGGTTGAACCGGCATCTGAGGGGCTGGCAGAACTACTTCGACTATGGGTATCCACGCCAAGCCTTCCGCGAGATCAACACGTACGTTCGCAGCCGTCTCACGCAACACCTGAGACGGCGCAGCCAACGGTCCTACCGACCGCCGGAAGGGGTCAGTTTCTATGAGCAGATCCAGCGCCTTGGGCTGGTGCACTTGTAGTGGCTGGCAGCCGTGCAACTGCCTGCACATGCCTGAGGCGAGACGCTTTCAGGAGAGCCGGATGCCGGGAAATCCGCTTGTCCGGTTCGATGAGGGGAGGGTGGGTCGCGCCGACAGGTGTCGCCCTCTCTCCTACTCTACCCTTTGCGCGCCGGATTGGCAGACCACAAAGAGCGATGGTCTGCCCCACAGAGTGGACAGTATTGCGCCTAATTTCGGGTAGCGCGCATCAACGCCATGTTGAGGCTGTTCAATTGGCTGGCCAGCTTCTCCTCCTGGCCGGGCATCCAGGCGGGGCGCAGTCTCTGCCGGCGCTGTTCCCCTGCCGCATTCAACATCGCCAGCCAGGTTCCCAGCGCTGCCAGGTTGACGGCTTGGATCGCATAGGCGACCATTCGTATCACCCCGTAGCCGCGCGTGCTTAACAATAGGAATA
>DATGZN010000037.1:0-56226 GCA_035297145.1 Bryobacteraceae bacterium | reverse complement strand
CGTGATACAGGCCGTGCCAGGCCTCGAACACCGCGCCCAGCGCCGTGCCGGAGTTTCCTCCCGCCGGCTGCGCAAACACACCATCGAACTTTCCAGAGGCTTCGAGCGCGCGCACCAGGAGCGCGTTCATGGCGAGGCCGCCCGCCAGACACAGATTGCCGCCATCGCCGGCCATACTCAGCACCGCGCTTTCGATGGCGTGCTGCAAGCCCGCGGCCAGCCGGGGGCGCTCGGGTTCCGGAATCGTCGCACGATCCTGAAGCCCGATGCGCTCGAAGAACTTGGCGCTGAAGCCGCCGTGGGTCATCCGCTCGGCATCGAAATACGAGCGGTCGAGACTGGGCCAAATGCTGGCGGAACACTGGAGGATTTCCAAAAACAGCTCGCGGTGGCCGTTTTCGCCCGTCGCCGAGAGCCACTGCACCTTGTGCTCATCCGCATTCGCGTTGAAGCCGAGCAGCTCCGTCACGCGGCCATAGAGTTCTCCCAGGGAGTCGGGCGCGTACAGCTCCTTATCCAAGCGCAGCAACTGGCCGCCCTCGGCATGCCAGCGCGAGCCGCAGCGAAAATCGCCATGCCGGTCGAGCACCAGAACGGTTGCGTCCTCGAAGGGAGACGCATAAAACGCCGAGGCTGCGTGCGCGCGGTGATGGTCGATCAGCGCCATCCGGCTTTTGGGGAAACGCGAGCGCAGCTTCAGGTGCAGTCCGCTTTCCGTCGCCGCCGGAATGGGACGCGCTACGGCCACGCAATCCACATCCTCGGCGCGCACTTTGGCGAGCGCGAGGCACATTTCGATGGATTCCTCGGGCAGCTCGCCGCGCGGTGCACGCACCCGCCGCGCCAGTTTCGACTCCTCCACAGCCGCTACCAGGTGGCCGTCCCGCAGAATAGCGCTGGCGGCGTCGCTCAGAATTCCACCGATTCCCAGCAGGATCATTTCTTCCCCTGCTGCGCTTTCTCGATCTTGGCCCAGGTGTCGCGCAGCCCTACCGTGCGGTTGAAGACGAGCTTGTCAGGGGTTGAGTCCTTATCGACGCAGAAGTAGCCCAGGCGCTCGAATTGATAGCGCGTGCCCACGGCGGCGCCGCGGAGCCCAGGCTCCAATTTCGCGTCTGGCACCAGCTCCAAGGATTTTGGATTCAGATTCACGGTGAACTCCTGGCCTTCCGGCACGGCATTCGGATTCTCCACCGCAAACAGGTTATCGTACAGCCGGACTTCGGCTTCGATGGCGTGCGCCGCCGAGACCCAGTGAATGGTCGATTTCACTTTGCGGCCGTCCGGCGCATTGCCGCCATGCGTTGCAGGATCGTAGGTGCAATGTATCTCCACCACCTGTCCCGTGGCGTCCTTCACTACGCTTTTGGCCGTAATAAAGTAGCCATAGCGCAGCCGCACTTCCTTGCCCGGGGACAGCCGGAAATACTGCTTCGGCGGATCTTCGCGAAAATCATCCTGCTCGATGTACAGCACGCGCGAAAACGGCACCTTCCGCGTGCCCGCGCTCGCGTCTTCCGGATTGTTGGTCGCCTCCATCTCCTCCGTCTGACCCTCAGGATAGTTGTCGATCACCACACGCAGCGGCCGCAGCACGCCCATCACTCGGAGCGCGCGCTTGTTCAGGTCTTCGCGAACATGGTGTTCGAGCAGGCCGAGCTCGATAGTCCCGTTCGTCTTCGAAACCCCAATGGCACGGCAGAAATTGCGAATAGCTTCCGGCGTATAGCCGCGCCGGCGAATGCCCGTGATGGTCGGCATCCGCGGATCGTCCCACCCGTTCACGTATTTTTCCTGCACCAGCGTCAGCAGTTTCCGCTTGCTCAGCAGCGTGTAAGTAAGGTTGAGCCGGTCGAACTCGATCTGCTGCGGATGATAGATACCCAACTGTTCGAGATACCAATCGTACAGCGGCCTATGATCTTCAAACTCCAGGGTGCAGATCGAATGCGTGATGCGCTCGATCGAGTCCGATTCACCGTGCGTGAAGTCGTACATCGGGTAGATGCACCATGTGTCCCCCGTGCGATGATGTTCCGCGTGCAGTATGCGGTACATCACAGGATCGCGCATGTTCAAGTTGTGAGCCGCCATGTCGATCTTTGCCCGCAGCGTGCGCGCGCCATCGGGAAATTCGCCTGCTTTCATGCGTTCGAACAGTTCGAGGTTCTCTGGAATCGACCGTTTACGCCACGGGCTTTCGCGCCCCGGCTCGGTGAGCGTGCCGCGATACTCACGCACCTGGTCGGCGGTGAGATCGCAGACGTAAGCTTTGCCGGCCTTGATCAACTGCACGGCCCATTCGTAGAGCTGCTGGAAATAGTCGGAGGCGTAGAAGAGGCGATCTTCAAAATCGCCGCCCAGCCAGCGCACATCTTCGATGATGGAATCGACGTACTCGGTCTCTTCCTTGCTCGGATTGGTATCGTCGAACCGCAGGTTGCACTTGCCGCCGAACTCCGCGGCCAGGCCGAAGTTGATGTTGATCGACTTGGCGTGCCCGATGTGCAGATAGCCATTCGGCTCCGGCGGAAACCGCGTGTGCACCCGGCCGCCCCATTTGTTGGTCTTCAAATCGTCGAGAATGATCTCGCGGATGAAATTCGAGGGCCCGGTTGCGGCAACGGCCTCCGGCTCGGTCTTGTGATCGATGCTCATAGTTAAATTCTATTCGCGTGGATTCGCGTTAATTCGCGGCCACGGTATTTTGAAGCTTCTGGATCGCCTGCTCGATCCGTTTGAGGCAGGTTTCCTTGCCCAGCACTGCCATGGTCTCAAACAATGGCGGAGCATTCTTGCGCCCGCAAACGGCTACGCGAATAGGCTGAAACATTTGGCCAGCCTTTACGCCAAGCCCGCCCGCGGCCGCGCGCAACGCAGCTTCCAGCGCATCGTGAGTGAACTCGACCGTTGGCAAAATCTCCCGCGCCTGCTCCAACACTCGCAACGCCATGGCCGCGTCGCCCTTTTGCGGGATCAGTTCGGCTGGGTCGTAGGGCGGCAGCTCGTCCACGAAGAAGAAGTCGGCGACGGTTGCCACATCGCACAGCAGCTTGATGCGTTCCTGAATCAGCGGCGTCGCGGCGCGCACCTTTTGAGGCTCCGCGGGCACAAATGTCTGCAACTTGGCTGCCAGCTCGTCCACGGGCATGGCGTAAATGTACTGCGAGTTCAGCCAAACCGCCTTCGGATCGAACGGATCCTCTTCCGTAAAATTCACTACTGCATTCGACTTGTTGATCCCCTCGAACGAAAACGCCGCGATCAGATCCTCGCGCGACATCTTCTCCCTGTCGTCCTTCGGTGACCACCCCAGCAGGCACAAGAAGTTGATGAACGCCTCGGGCAGAAATCCGGCATCGCGATAAGTCGTGACGCTCACCACCGGCCCGTGACGCCGTTTCGAAAGCTTGGTTCCATCCGGCGCAATCAGCAGCGGCAGGTGCGCAAACGTGGGCGGCTCAACCCCGAGCGCTTCAAAAATCAAAACGTGCTTGAAAGTGTTCGTCAGATGGTCCTGCCCGCGAATGATATGGCTGATGCGCAGATCCGCGTCATCCGCGCAGGAAGCCAGATGATAGGTCGGCGTCCCATCGCTCCGCAGCAACGCGAAATCCTCGATATCGGCCGTTGATTTCGCCTGTTCGCCATAAACGCCGTCGCGGAACTGAATCTCGCGCGCCGGATCGCGTGGCACTCTGTAGCGCAGCACAAACGGCTCGCCCGCCGCCGCCCGCCGGTCGCTTTCTTCGCTTGTGAGTTCGCGCATCCCGGCGTTGCACAGCCAGGCCGCGCCCGCGCGCGACTTCTCCCCTTCCTCGCTTTCGGCCGGAGTGAAATCACGATACGCCATACCTTTTTGGAAGATCGCCTCGGTCATGTCTCTATGCAGCCTCAGCCGCTCCGACTGCCGGTACTGTTCATCCCACCCCAAGTCCAGCCACTGCAGCCCTTCGAAAATCGAGTCGAGCGACGCCTGCGTATTGCGCTCGATATCGGTATCGTCGATGCGCAAAATCATGGTGCCGCCGTGACGGCGCGCGTATAGCCAGTTAAAGATAAATGTGCGCGCGCTCCCGATATGCAAAAATCCCGTGGGAGACGGCGCAAACCGCACTCTGAGCATGGGAAATTTCAGTATAACAAGTCCACTCAGGTATCGTAATGTATACTAATAACGAGACAGATGGAAAAAGGGGCTCGATGAACGTTTCGACGGTTGATCTCCGATATCGAACCAAAGACATCCTCCGCGCCGTCGAGCGCGGCGAATCCGTCACTGTGTTGCAGCGCGGCAAGGAGAAGGCGCGCATCGTGGCTCCAGCCGCCAAATCTAGTGCGGCGAAACTGCGGAAGTCCGAGGCGTTTGGCCTGTGGAAAGGCCGCAAGGATCTCGGGGATGTCAGCGCCTACGTGCGCAAGCTGAGACAGCCGCGTGATCTTTGATACTGACGTCCTCATCTGGTTCTTTCGGGGCAACCGGCGGGCCGCGGACTTGATCGCTACCCAGAACAGCCCGGAAATGTCGATTGTGTCCCTGATGGAATTGTTCCAGGGGGCACGCGATCGCGCGGAACTCCGGATCATCCGCCGCTTTCTTCAGGAACACGGCTTCCACGTGATTCCACTGAATGAGCCAATCAGCCACGTGGCCGCAACCCTGATGGAGGAGCACGCTCTAAGCGGTGGCTTGCAGGTCGCCGACGCGTTGATCGCGGCCACCGCGCGCGAGACTGGATCGCCACTCGCGACCGCCAATGTACGGCATTTCCGAAGCATTGCAGGACTGGATCTCAAAGTGTTTCACCCCACCGCCCGCTGATCCACCGCTTCCTCGCTCGCGCTACAATTCCCTCTTATGCGCATCACCGCGATCGACACTTACATCGCCGGCAATCCCTGGAAGAACTGGCTCTTTGCGAAAGTCTCCACCGACGAGGGCATTCACGGCGTCGGCGAAGGCACGCTCAACTACTTCGCCAAGACCATCGAAACCGCCATCCATGAATTGAGGCCGCTGGTTATCGGCATGGACCCGTTCCAGGTGGAGATCATTTCCCAGCGCCTCATTCGCGACGTTTATTCCGAAGGCGCGCAGATCCACATGTGCGCTGTGGCGGCGATCGAAATCGCGCTGTGGGACATCATCGGCAAGGCCACCAACCAGCCCATCTACAACTTGTGGGGCGGCCGGTGTCACGAAAAGCTGCGCGCATATGCTAACGGATGGTATCGGGGTCCACGTACTCCCGCGAGCTTCGCCGAAAAAGCCAAGAAAGTTGCCAGTCGTGGCTACACTGCGCTGAAGTTCGATCCCTTTGGCTCAGCCTGGCGCACGCTTTCGCGCTACGACTTCGATCTTTCCGTGGACATCATCCGCGCCGTGCGCGACGCCGTCGGTCCCACGGTCGACCTGTTGATCGAAGGCCATTGCCGGTTCAACGTACCCACTGCCGTAGAATTCGCCGAGGCCATCCACCAGTTCCGGCCCGCCTGGTTCGAGGAGCCAGTGCCGCACACCAACATCAACGCCATGGTCGAGGTGGCGCGGCGCAGCCCTGTGCCGATCGCCACCGGCGAGAGTCTCTCCAACAAGCAGCAGTTCGCCGAGTTGCTGAAACACGATGTCGTCAGTATCCTCCAGCCGGAGCCGTTGAATCTAGGCGGTTTGTTCACGGCTCGCATCGTGGCCGGAATGGCCGACGCTCACTTCGCGGTGATCGCGCCGCATAGCGCGCAAGGCCCGGTGTGTTCCTCGGCCTGCGTTCAGCTCAATGCCTCTATCCCTAACTTCTTCATTCACGAGATCTTCGACGAGTTCAACGAGCCCTGGGAGAAGGAAATCGTCACCCATCAGGTGGAAGTCGTGAACGGCTACATAGAGGTTCCGGAGCGCCCCGGGCTGGGCGTTGATCTCAATGTGGAGGAAATCCACAAACATCCGTATCGGCAAGAAAACTATCTGCCTTTGTTCAAACCTGGCTGGGAGCGGCGGGAGCCGCAGGCCGCCGGTTGAGATCGCGTATTATTTCCGTGCCATGTAATTTTGTAAGGTGTATGCCTGGCCAAAAATTACGTAGTTAACTCGCATACCTTTGAATTTTCAGAGAGTTAGCTATTGGTAGTTGCCTTGCACTAGCCAGACCAGTTGAAGTGGCGCGAACCGGCGGGCCTCGCACAGGATGCTGAGAAGCACAAAGTGCGCACCGCCGGTTTTTTATTTTTCCAGCTCTACTGGAATGCCGCCGCGCTTCAAGGCAGCCCCGACATCCTCAGTTCGTAATCGCGAAGCGTCGTAGTCAACCACGATTTCCTCGGTAGCCGGCTCGACCCGCACGCGCATGATCCCGTAGATCGAATGCGCTGACGCAATGCGCGGCATCCACTCTTCGTCCAGGGGTCGCTCCAAGCGGAATCGGATCTGCACTTTGGTCATGTGACTAGCGTGGAACCTCGCGCGTACCGTCTAATTCGTCAAGTAATTCTTGAATGAGCGCTTTGCGGCTACCATCGGCTGCGGCATGAGATTGAATCCATGCGCGAAGCAGCTCAGTGACCGGCGCGGCTACGGCTTCCTCGGCGCCTGGCTCAAAGCGCAAAGGGATCTCGGAGCGGCCAATGGCTTCAAGTAATAGTTCAGGAAACTTCATGCACCGGTGCTTCCGCGAGCTAGTTGAATGGTGGCGTAGTGGTTCAACGGCCCCGAACCCCTGCCGAGCCCCGGTGCCGTCCGAATGGCCTCCGTTACGAAAGCTTTGGCCCGTAAGATTGCCGGTTCAAGCAAGGCTCCCATGGCCAGTTCCGCAGTGATAGCCGCCGAGTAGGTGCAGCCGGTACCGTGCGTGTGACGCGTCGCGATGCGGGTGGCACGGAACTCGCGCGTCAACCCCGTAGTGAAGAGGACGTCCACGGCGTCACCCTCCAGATGCCCGCCTTTTAACAACACTGCCTTCGCACCCATGTCATGAAGCCGCCGTGCCGCCTTGTGCATTCCGGCCAGATCGCGGACTTCTAGACCGGTCAGCGCCTCGGCTTCGGCGAGGTTCGGGGTCACGAGCGATGCTCTCGGAACCAGTTCGTCGCGCATTGCCGGGAGGGCATCGTCGTCTGCCAGAGCACGCCCATGCTGGCTCACCAGGACCGGATCGACCACCAGTGGGAAGCGGAAGTCAGCTGCGGCTCGCGCGACGGCTTGCACGATGGCACGATTTCCCAGGGCTCCCGTTTTGGCCGCGGCCGGCGGGATATCGTCGAGCACGGCGCGAAGCTGATGCAGCACCAGAACCGCAGGCAGGCACTCCACCCATTCCAGCGACACCGTGTTCTGCACGGTGATGAGCGTGATCACTGCTTCGCCGTACGCGCCCAGTTGATGGAAAGTTTTGAGGTCGGCCTGAATGCCGGCGCCGCCTGAAGGATCGGAACCGGCGATGGTGAGAGCGACGGCAGGCATGGATTAGGGCTACGATTATCGTACCGCGATCGTCACCCCATCCTGGCTGGCGGCTGTGCCGACGCGCAGCACCACGGGCACAAGTCCGGTCGTCTTCAGGCTTGCCGGGACGCGCGCGTTCACGAGAAAGAGTCCCACGAACCCCGGAGCCTCACCGGTGTACAGAACATTGGCGAGCACGCCGCCGATGGTCACGGTAACCGGCAGCACCGGCTGCAAAGACGACGCCACAGCAGGCTGGCCGTCAACGCCCGCCGGCTGCGTGAGACCTTCGCCAGTGGCATAAAGACTAATCACCGAACTACGCGGGGCGGAATCGACCGTCGAGTTCAACGTCCCATCCTGGTTCACCGCTTCAGCCAGTCCGGTGCCTGCGCTCACCGTGAAAATGGCGGGCGCCGACGCAGCCACAGGCACCGTCACCTTGCCGCGCGATTGCCCCTGGTAGATCACTTCGACATCCACCGTACTTGCTCCCGCAATCTCGTAAGGCGCCTGCGCGTTGATCTCGCTATCCTGCGCATAGAACAGCGCCGCCGCCTGGCCGCCAAATAGTACCTGTGTTTGCACCAGCTCGGTGGGGAGGGCGCCCGATGAACCCAATGCGCCGTTAGCGGGAGTTACAGGGCCGATGCCCAGTCCAAAGATGGAGACAATTTCGCCTGGCGCCACAGGGCCCGCGAGCATGCTGGCGGCGCTCACCACGGCGGGTGGCGTGCTCTGTTGTCCCACTTCCGTCGTAGTCCCCGCTGGAGCCAGCCTCCGCACGCGATTGTTCCCCGTATCCGCAATCCAAATGTTGCCGGTAGCGTCTACCGCCAGCGCGGTCGGTGCATTCAGCACCGCGGAGAGCGCAGGTCCCGCATCGCCGCCGAAGCCGGCCGCCCCGTTACCGGCGATGCTGCGGATCGTGCCATCGGGGGTGACGACGCGAATGCGGTGGTTGCCCGTATCGGCGATGTAGATACTTCCCTGCCGGTCCACTGCGACTCCGCCGGGCGAATTGAGCTGCGCGGCGAGCGCCGCGCCGCCATCGCCGCCGAAGCCGGCCGCGCCTGTACCGGCGATCACATCCTGGTGCCCCGCCCTGTCGATTCTGAAAACCTCGTGCAGATCGGCATCCGTTATGTAAAGGACGCCTGAAGTATCGACAGCCACGCCGTTGGCCGCCATCTGCGCCAGCGTAGAAATTGTTTGGTCGCTCCGGATCTCGCGCAGCCGCTGATTGCCCTTGTCAACGAAGTAAATGGCGCCGTCAACACCGATGGCCATGGCGCCCGGTGAAAAAATCTGCGTCGAAGTCGCTGGCAGCCCATCGCCGTTGAACCCCGGGACCGCGATTCCGGCCACCGTCACGATATTGCCCGACGAAACGATCGCCTGGATACGGTCATTGTTCTGATCCGCGATGTAAACCATACCGGAGCTGTTCACCGCCACGCCGCCTGGCGCGCTCAGTTCACCAGGGCCCGAGCCGAAAGTTCCGTCCCCCGCAATCGTGGTGATGATCCCGCTGGTATCGACCTTGCGAATTCGCGCGTTTCTTTGGTCGGCGACGTACAGTGCGCCCGCCGCGTCGAGCGCGAGGGCCACGGGTCCGTTCAGGCGCGCTGCTGTCGCCGGCCCGCCATCCCCGCCATACAGGTACAAGCCGCCGCCCGCGATGGTGGAGAGCTTGAGCGACGGCGTCAGTTCTAACACCTGTGATCCGGCGGCGATGAACAGATCGCCCTTGCCGTCCGCCGCAACATCGCGGCCGGCGCCGGGCAATGTTTGGATCCCACCCGAGGGCGCGAGTTGCTGAATACGCTGATTCCCGCTGTCGGCTACGTCCAGATTTCCAGTGCTGTCGATGGCGAGGCCGGTGGGAACATTGAGCTGATTGGGAAGCGTCGCGCCGGGAGCGGTGGTGCCCAGCACGGTCGTGATCATGCCGGACGCAAGAACTTCCCGCACACGATTGTTGCTGCTGTCGGCGATGTAGAGGTTGCCGGCGCTATCGAAAGCCAGACCAGCGGGATAGTTAAGCTGCGCGGCCGTGGCTGAGCCACCATCGCCCGAGAAACCTGCGGTGCCGGTGCCCGCGATGGTGCTGATCGTCCCATCCGACGCAACGCGGCGCACGCGATGCCCGCCGAATTCGGAAACGTATAAATTGCCTGCGGCATCCAGCGCTACGTTGCGCGGGGCGAGAAATTTCTCCGTACCGTTAACCGTAGTTATGGTACCGTCGGGCCCGATCTTGCGCACGCGATTGTTGCCCAAGTCGGCGATGTACAGGTTACCCGCCCTGTCCACCGCGATTCCGTAGGGTGTGTTGATCCGCGCGGCAGAGGCCGGCCCGCCATCGCCGTAGAACCCCGGGAATCCGTCGCCCGCTACTGTGGAGATCGTCCCATCGGTGGCAATCTTGCGGACGCGGTGATCGTTCGCGTCGGCGATGAAGACGTTGCCGGTGGAATCGACCGCTATGCCCTCGGCGTCACTCAATGACGCCGCGATCGCAGGATCTCCATCCCCCACCGCACTGCTGCCCGCAACCGTATCGATGGTGTAAGAGGGAACCGAACCCGTTGTGCCCGCACACAACTGGGCGGCAAGAATCAGCCCGAAGGCAATCAGCCTCATGTCTTACTACTGAAGTGAACCCACCCTAAAGAAAATCTCGGTTAGTCCGATGAGCTATATGTGATCGTCTTCCGTTTCCTCATCCTTACAGTGTTCGGTCTGGCCAGTCTTGCCGCCGAAACCATCCATCTGAAAACGAGGGATTTCGAGCCGCCTGCGGATCGAAGTGAGTATCTCTCCCGGCCTGTCCAGCGCCGTACGACCGGGATTTCTCATTACCTGGTTCAGTTTCAAGCGCCGGTGAGCGCGCAAACGATCCAGCGATTGCATACGCGCGGAATTGTCGTAACCGGTTATGTGGGCAAATCGACCTTGATGGTGGCCGCGCCGGACGATTTCTCGCTTGCGGGCTTTCCGGTCCGCTGGATTGGCCGCCTGGAACATCAGGACAAGATCAGCCCGCGCATCAATGAGCAGTTGGCATCGGGACACGCGCCCGGTGCTTATGTCGTGGAATTCCACGCCGACGTGAACATGCAGGAAGCCCGCTCCATGGTGCGGGAACACAATTTGCATCTGATCGAAAATCGATATCTCGCCTCGCATCACCTGCTGGTAACCGGCGACTTCAGCGCGCTCTCCCGCCTGGCCGCCTGGGACGAGGTCGCATACATCTTTCCGCCGTCGCCCGAATTGCTAACTGGCAGACATGTGTACGCGTGCGGAGGAGCCGCGGCGGCCGAAGGTACGGCAGTGGCGCAGTACTCGGGTACGGGCTATCCGTGGAATGTCACCGGGACCAACGGCCTGACGCTCGGGTACTTCTTTTCGCAGTTGACCGAGAAGCTTCCGGCTAATTCATCGCAATCGGAAATCCTGCGGGCGTTTAATGAATGGGCGAAAAGTGCGAACGTCAGTTTCACCAGCGCTCCAAATGCCCAGGCGCCGCAAACCGTGAACATTCTTTTCGCCACGGGCGCTCATGGCGATTCGTATCCGTTTGACAGCCCGACCGTGCTGGCTCACACGTTCTATCCCGCGTCGGTGAATCCGGAGCCGATCGCCGGCGACATGCACCTGAATGATGACGAGCGCTGGCAGGTTGGAGCTGACACGGATCTGTATAGTGTCGCTTTACACGAAGCGGGCCACGCGTTGGGGCTGGTACACGTGGACGATCCCAACCAGGTGATGTATCCCTACTACCGCATGCACACAACGCTGGGGACGGGCGACGTATCCGTGGTTCAGTCCTACTACGGCGCCGCCACCGGTTCTACACCTTCACAGCCGACGCAGCCCACGCCAGCGCCGCTCACCCTGACGGTGCAGAGTCCGGCCGCTAGCTCCACAACTACCGCAGCCACGATTTCGGTCTCGGGAGTTACGGGCGGCGGTGTAGCACCGGTCGAGGTCGCCTGGAGCAGTGCCAGCGGCCAGATCGGCAACGCCCTGGGTTCCACCAACTGGAGCATCACTTCCATACCGCTCACCATGGGCGCGAACAATATCACCATCACCGCATTCGACGCGGCGAGTCACACCGCGACGCAAACGATTTCCGTGACCCGGCAAGCGCAGCAGGCGCCGAACTCGCCATCCGGGCCCGGCACGCCTGGCAACACGACGCCGCCGTCGCTGCGCATCACCAATCCGGCATCGACGATCGTTTCCGCCACCGCCAGCAGCATTACATTCCAAGGCCTGGCTTCGGACAACGTGGGGGTCACATCGGTCACTTGGTCCACGAACGCGGGCGCCTCGGGAACAGCCATAGGCACCCTGACGTGGACGGCTCCCAACATCCCGCTACTGGTGGGAAGCAATACGGTCACCATCCGTGCGTTCGACGCCGCCGGCAATTCCGCCTGGCGCGCCGTTACGGTAGTGCGGAGCGGGAACTAGTACGTCGTCCCGAAAGTACCTTCAACTATGTCTGCCCTTGTGGCGCGCGCTTTAGCGTGCCGAGTCGAGATTCATCTCGGCCTTCCGCTCAAGTTAGCTCAAGCCAATCACGCCAGGCTAAAGCCCGGCGCGGCACGTTAAAACGTGCGCCACATCAGCAGGCATAGCCTTACTCTGAGGAACTTTCGGGACGATGTACTAGTTCAGGCCACGAATGCACGCGAATCAATCGCCAGGCCCATCGGCTATTGCTTCGGGAAATTCGCGTTCGCCTTCACTTCCAGGATTTGCAGCGTGTGACGGTGCGTATGTGTCGTGATCAGTACGATCCACTGATAGCCGTCCAGCAGTCCAAACGCCGGGTGCTCGAAGAAGTGATCCCGTAGCGCGTCGTCGGTGTGCTCGACGTAGCCGATGGTGCGGTCGCGGCTCTCCTTAAAGTGATCCAATAACGCCTGCTCCGTGGCCCAGCGGTGCGTGGGACGCAGGATCTCCGGAGCTTGGGCCTTGTGACTGCGATCCACTACTCTTTCCCAGATAACCTCATCCTTACCTTTCACTTCCGCCCGCTTCTCGGGCTGCGCGGGAGACTTCATGAGCCGTTCCGTCACCAAGCCCAAAAGCGTGTCCTCGGAAACGGCAATGTGTTCTGCCGTTTCAGCAACCGACCACACTTCCGGCGCCGGCTTGAAATTCCACTGGGCTTCAGACAAGCCCGCCACCGATTCGAGAAACAGCTTGCGCGTCGCTTGCAGATCGGTGATCGCGCGCTCGCGCTCTTCTTTGGTGAGACTTTGCGTGAACGCCGGCGCAGCGGCCAATAGTAACGCAATTGAAACAATCCACGCTTTCATCGTTTCCTCCTCTAGTAGGGCTACCATTCTTCTTTGAGTACCTCATAGAAGATTCGGATTCCTTTTTGAAACTCGGAGATGGGAATATGCTCCTGGTCGCTGTGCATGGAGCCGGCTGTGGAAAGATCCAGCACCATGGGGGTGAGGCCATAGGCAACTACCCCTTTCACGCGCAGTTTGTTCGAATCTGTTCCGTGCGGAACGAGCATGGGGGTGACGATAGCGTCCGGGTGGACTTTCCGGATGGCGCGCCCAATGGCCTCAAATAGCGGCGTGCGGCTGTTGGAAGCGCCGGGATCTTCGGGTTCGTTGATCACTTCAACCGTCACGCGCGGATCGTTGATGCGCGCCTTCATGTCCGAGATGAATTCAGGCGCGTTCACTCCCGGCAGCAGGCGGCAATCCAACGTGGCTTCAGCGGAGGACGGGATCACGTTCACCTTGACGGGCGAACCCACCCCCGAGGTCAGCGTGGTCAGCGAAACCGTGTTCGCCTGAATGGCGGCGGTGTATCGGTTGGCGGCAAGGGGCTCGCCGATGGTGCGGATCATCTCAGCGACCACGGGATGCGGCTTCGCGGGCGGCAGGGCCATAGCTTTCTGGAGCGCCGCGAGCAGTGTCACGTTGGCGTTGTCCGGAATGGGCTGCGAGCCGTGTGCCGCGGTGCCATGCGCCCGCACACGCAGCCAGAGTGTTTGTTTTTCCCCCACCTCGATGCCGAACACCAACTTTCCCGGCGCCAGAATGGAGCGTGTTCCGAAACCGCCTTCATCCAGCACGTATTCCGCATCAATATCCGAGAAATGATTCGCGATCATCCACCGGATGCCGTAGGTTCCGTTGTTTTCCTCGTCGGCGGTTGACAGCATGACAACATCGCGTGGCGGCAGGATGCCGGACTTCTTCAGTGCAACCAGTGCCATCATCTGTTCGATGCCGATGCCCTTCATGTCCATGGTGCCGCGTCCCCAGATCTCACCGTTCTGGATAACCGCGGCAAATGGGTCGAACTTCCAGGCCTTTCGGTCTACCGGCACGACATCGAGATGGTTCAGAAGGAGCAACGGCTTTTTGGAGCGGTCGCGCCCGGCGACGCGCGCCACAAGATTCGTTTGGCCGCCGGGACCGCTCGCGTAAAGTTGCGCGGAAATGCCGCCTGCGGTGAGGACGTGCTTCACAAATTCGGCAGCTTCGGCGGTATTCGCCGGGGGGTCGATGGACTGGATGCGCACGTATTGTTGCAGTAGATCGAGGGCAGTCTGGCCCACCTGGTCCCAATCCGGTTCGGCCGCGGGCAGGACGGCGGCGATCAGAAATAATGTTGCCAGCACAAGGGCCGGGCGTGCCCCGCCGCTACGGTTCCCTCGATAGGCTCGTGTAGGGGCCGGACGTGGCCGGCCAGATTTCGTCACATATCGCAATTTCATATTTTTACTCCGGAACTCCGCTTAACACGGGATGGATGCCTGTTGCGCGATAGGCTTCGAGCAGCGCACCGGCGGCGGGGCTATAGCGGGGCGGCTCGCAGCGGGCGCCATCCTCCAGCTCGACGATCTGCCGGTAGCGCTCCAGCAGCACTCGGCTGCGGAAGACGCCGCCGATGTGGCACACAAGCATCCCCCCGCCCGCCCGGAACAGCCTGCGGCCCACCGAGGTTGCGAGCGTCGCGAGCTGCTGCGCGGCATTGACGAGGATGTCGCGCGCTACCGGATCTCCCGCGACAGCTATCCTGTCCACCAGCTTCGCCAGCGCGGCCACTCGCGGCCGAGGCCAGTCCGGGGTGTAGAGGCTGTGCAGCAGCTCGTTGGCGTCAGCGGCGCCTGTGGCTTCGAGCAGCGCAGCACGCAGCGCGGTCTGCGGTCCCCACCCCTCCTCATAGCGCAAAATTGCTCGTAGCGCCTGGCGGGCGATGTCGAATCCGCTGCCTTCATCGCCAAACACAAAACCCCAGCCGCCGGCCCGCGCCGTCTCCCCGGAAGCGTTTCGCCCGAAAGCGAACGAGCCCGTTCCCGCGTTGACAGCGACGCCCGGATCGCCGCCGGTGGCGCCCGAAAGCGCGATGAGCATATCGTGTGTGACGATTAGCTTTTGCGCGCGCAGAATCTCCGCCAGGATCGGATGCTTGTCGGCAGGGCCTCCGCTCATGCCGAAGCAGGCGGCTTCGAATTGCACACGCGAGGCATCGATTCCTGCTTGCCCACACGCCAGCGCCACGCTTTCCATCACGGCGCGAGCCAGCCTGGCGCGTCCTTCGGCTTCGCCCACGTGATTGCAGGGGCCCCCAACGCCGGCTCCCAAGACTCGCCCGCTCTCGTCGCCGATGAGCGCCTTGGTCGACGACTTGCCCCCGTCCACTCCCAGAAATAGCGCCATCAGTCCGAGGGAGGCCCGCCTCGTACAGGCCCGCCGGGGGCGCGATCGTTGCGGTAAATCACGCCCTCTTTCATCACGAAGAGAACCTTCTCGGTTTGATGAATATCTACTGTCGGGTCGCCGGGAACCGCGATCACATCGGCGATCTTGCCCGCCTCGAGCGTGCCTAGCTTGTTGGCGAGCCCAAGCAGGTCCGCATCCACCGAAGTCGCCGTTCTTAGCGCATCGATGGGCTTCATCCCGAGGTTCACCATCAGCCCGAACTCGACGGCGTTCAAGCCGTGTGGAAAGACACCGGCGTCGGTTCCGAAACCGATCTTGACGCCCTTCTCCAGGCCCTTCCGGAAAGTCGCGCGGATCGCGTCGATGGCGGTTCGCGCCTTGGCGGCGATCTCGGGCGGCATGTAATGGCCGCGCTCCAGCTCCTGGCTGAGCCACCAAGTGGCGGCGAGAGTAGGGTTCCAAACGGTGCCACGCGCCTTCATCATGTCCAGAGCTTCCTCGTCCATGAAGGTGCCGTGCTCGATGGAGTCGATGCCGGCGCGGATGGCGCGCTTGGCGCCGGTGGCTCCGTGGGCATGAGCGGCAGTCTTGCGGCGCAGAGCGTGCGCTTCGTCTACCAGGGCATCAAGCTCCGCCTGCGTCAACTGCGGCGTGTCGACGTCATCGGTCAGGGAAAGCACGCCGCCGGTCGCGCAAGTTTTGATGACGTCCGCGCCGTATTTCACATTCAGCCGAACCGCTGTGCGGGCTGCGTCCGGACCGTTGGCGACACCGTCCTCCGGCCCTGTCTCTTTGCCGAACAGCCCGTGCCGAAAACCGGCGCTGTCATCGCAGTGGCCACCGGTCGCGCCAATGGCATGGATCGAAACCAGCATCCGAGGGCCTGGAATCTTCCCGTCGCGGATGGCGTTGCGCAGGCCGACATCGATGTAGTCGGAGGACCCCACGTCCCGGACCGTGGTGAAACCGGCCATCAGGGTATTGCGCGCGTACTCGGTCGAATCCAAGGCCAGCTCGGGGACCGTCTTTCGCAGGGAGTTGATCTGATCCTGCTTCCAGTCGTCAGAAGCCTGCTGTGACAGGTGCGTATGGGCGTCCATGAAACCTGGCAGAAGTGTGGCATCGCCGAGGTCGATGATCTGCGCCCCGTCGGGAATAGCCGCACCGGCTCCCACGGCCTGAATCTGACCGGCTACCACCACAACTACTCCTGGGGTGGTCAGGCGGTCGGATTTGCCGTCGAACATGCGGTTGGCCTTCAGAACCACCGGGCCCGCGGCGCAGCCGGCGGAGGCCAACCCCAGGAGGAGAAAGCAGCTAGTGACCAGGCGCATGGAAGCTAATGTAACACCCGCCCGCCCGGCCAGTCGGCGCGGCTGCTTACCAAAATTGGTGAGAGAAAAGATATAGCCCTCTTACTTATTGGGTGTATTCGGGCAAACAGGCTGTACGGTGACTGCGTCGAGGAAGCCGTTTCTCCGGGTTTCGTAGCCGCCCGAAGCAGAATTCTTGAGAATGCGAGCAGAGGGTCACATGCAGAATAAATGGTTTTCATCCTGGCGCGGCGACGAGGGTCCCAACGGCCCTGTCAACGGCACACCCGAGCCACTCACTAGCCGACCGGAAGAGGAAGTCCGCGAAACCAGAGCAGCGGCGGGAGTGGGAAGCAATGGCTTCGCCGGTTCCACGAGCGAATTGCAGGCATTTGACGAAATCTACCGTGCCGCCGGCATTAAGGGCCCACGGTTGGGTTACAGCATCGGAAAAGTGATCGAGATGCTGCAAAACGAGCACATCCGCAACCTCACCACGGAAACCAAACGCGCCTCACTACTGATGGCGCTGGATGCCGCCGGCGTGCAGGTGGATGAGGTGTTGCAGGATGCGACGCTGCGCCAGCGCGCCATCAATTCCTATGAAGCCATCCAGCGAAAACACCTGGAGGAATACGAAGCGCGCAAAACCCAGGAAAACTGCGCGATTCAGGCGGAAATGGATCGGGTGGCGGCCGAGTATGCGGCACGCATCAGCAACAGCCTGGAAGAAACCACCCGGGAAAAAGATAACTTCCGGAAGTGGCAGTTGAAGAAGCAGAACGAAGCGCAGCGCATTTCCGAAGCGGTGGCGCTTTGCGTGACGCAGGCGGGCCCCAAGGTAGCGGCGGATTCCATGTCCGCGTTTCGTGAGTTGGCCAATGCCGTCGATCCCGCGTTCGTCAACCGCGGATAAAACGTTATGGTACTTGCAATTGGAGTAGCCGCCGTGTTCATGGTGTACATCAGTAACCGCAACGCGTCGCGGCGCATCGGCCGGATCGATAAGCTCGGCCTGGCGGTATACGCGCACAAAGCGCGGTGTGAAGAGACGTTCCCGTTCGACTACCTCAGCCGATAGGCGGTAGCCGACGTGGGCCGACCGAAAAGAGCAAACATGAGTGCAACTGAACAATCGCCCGTGCTAGGTCTGGACATTGGCACTAGCCACATCGTGGCGGGGAAAAGCTTCGACCAGAATTTTCAGTACGAACGGCAACTCAACGCCTTTGTGACCATTCCCTACACGAAGATGGCGCAGGGGCTACTGAACAAAGAGCGCATTCCGCACGCCGTACAGGGCGAGGAGATCCTGATTTTCGGCAATGACGCCGAGCAGTTTGCGGAACTGTTCCATGTGGAAGCGCGGCGACCCATGATGCGCGGCCTGCTCAACGCGGGCGAAGCCGACGGCATGCTGGTGATCCGGCAGATCACGACGCGTTTGCTGGGCCGTGCCCGCAAGCCGGGCCAGACGCTGTATTTTAGCGTGCCGGCCCCGGCGTTCGGAGTGACCGACGATAACTTCACATTTCACGAGACCACGCTCCGGGAATCGCTGCGCGAGCTGGGCTATGAGCCCAAGAGCATCACGGAAGGCCTGGCGGTGGTGTATGGCGAACTGAGCGATTCCAATTTTTCCGGCATCGGTGTCAGTTGCGGCGGCGGGATGTGCAACGTCTGCCTGGCGTATCTCTCGGTGCCGGTGATCAGCTTCAGCGTCCCCAAAGGGGGCGACTACATCGATGCCAGTGCCGCGGCGGCCATCCGCGATCTCGGCACCAGCGTGCGCGTCGAAAAGGAACGCGGCTTCCGGTTCAACGGGTTCTTCGAGAACAAGGTCTACCACGCATTGAGCGTCTACTACGACGACCTGATCCAGACGCTGGTGAAGGCGATGCGGGACGCCTTCTCGAATGCGGCACACCTCCCCAAACTCAAGAATCCCGTGCCGCTGGTGTTGAGCGGCGGGACCGCCATGCCGGCAGGTTTCCAGGAACGCTTCGAGAAGGCTCTGCACGCAAGTGAATTCCCCGTTGCCCTATCGGAAATCCGCACGGCGCAAGATCCGCTGCATTCAGCCGCGAAAGGCACGCTAGTGGCGGCGCTGTGCGAAATGTGACCGTAGCCTTCCCGAGAAGATCTCGACCATGTCAATGCAATAGAGCGGTAGCTCGAAGGACAATGCGATTGCTTTCACGTTGAGGCAAGAGCACCTCGTTTGGGTCCGCCGCCTTCGCGCGCGCGAAACGGCACTGACTCTGCGCCGCCCCCGTCCAGCGATTGTCGTGGCAAGGCTTGCTTTGAGCACTATAGCTCTAGTACGGGCAGTAACACTGTTAGCGTGCAACGCCGCGCGATCTCCGCAAACTGCTCGTACTAGGAATTTTCAACGTTTTGTTAACGACTTCTTAATGCCCTCCGGCCTAGGCTGATAGTTGGAACCGCTATGCCCTATAACCAAGCCTGGCCGGAACAGCTTGTTTTGCGTCTGGACGAGCGCAGTCTACGCGGGCTGGCCAAGGGGCATCGGGCTGACGGCGACCTTCAGGTGTTTGTGCCGTATACGTGCCCGGAGCTGACCATGGCTGCGCTGGCTCAGGCTGCCGCACTCACGCGGAACCTCACTGCGCATATCACGCTGTTCGCTGTGCACGTCGTGCCCTATCCCTTGGCGCTGGATAAGCCGGATGTCCCGGCGGCTTTTCTGGAGCAAAAACTGGCCGCGGTGGCTGGGGATGCCGGCACGCAGGCCGATATTCGCATCGTGTACACCCGGGACCCGGACGCCGGCCGCGAGCAGATTCTGCCGCCCCACTCGCTCGTCGTACTAGCCACGAAGAAGCGCTGGTGGCCAACGGCGGAAGTGAAGCTGGCGCGGGCACTGGCGCGAGCTGGCCATAGTGTGGCATTACTTGGAGTCTAAGGAATCAAATCATGTTGCTGGATTTGTTGTTCATCGCCATTGCCGTTCTGTTCTTCGTCGTAAGCTGGGCGTACGTTCGCGGATGTGACCGTCTATAGGAGGCGCCTCATGGATTATCTGATTGCTGGTGTGATTTCGTTGGCGCTGGCGGTGTACCTGGTGTACGCGCTGTTGCGCCCAGAGAAGTTTTGACGGGAGATCGTTGTGACTGCTAACGGACTATTGCAAATCCTCGTGTTCTTCTTAGCGATCCTCGCGCTGACCAAGCCGATGGGTGCGTTCATGGCGCGGGTCTTCGCCGGGGAGCGCACCTGGCTGTATCCGGGGCTGCGGCCGCTCGAAGGCTCTATCTATAAGCTCTGCGGCATCAAGGAAGATGAGGAACAACGCTGGACCGGATACGCCGCTTCTCTGCTAATGTTCAGCCTGGTGAGCCTGCTGCTCACTTATTTGATTCAGCGCATACAAGGGTGGCTGCCGTTCAATCCGCAAGGATTCGGCACCGCGCACGCCGCGCAGGGCGCGACGGCGATGACGCCCGACTTGGCATTCAACACCGCCGCCAGCTTCACCACCAACACCAACTGGCAGGCCTACACGCCGGAGACCACCATGAGCTATTTCACCAACATGGCCGGCCTGGCCACCCACAATTTCTTTTCGGCCGCAGCCGGAATGGCGATTGCGATTGCCCTGGTCCGCGGCTTCGCCCGGCATTCAAGCGAAAGAATCGGCAACTTCTGGGTGGATATGACGCGCGCGACAGTTTACGTTCTGCTGCCGCTGTCGGTGGTGATTGCGCTGCTGTTTGTATCGCAAGGCGTGATCCAGAATTTTAGCCCTTACACCAAAGTGTCCACGGTGGAGGGCGCCGCGCAAACCATCGCCCAGGGACCGGTAGCCTCGCAGGAAGCCATCAAGATGCTGGGCACCAACGGGGGGGGGTTCTTCAATGCCAACTCGGCGCATCCGTTTGAAAATCCGACTCCGCTTTCCAATCTGATCCAGTTACTTTCTATTTTCGTCATTCCGGCGGGCCTGACGTACACGTTCGGAAAAATGGTGAAGGATACCAGGCAAGGCTGGGCGATTTTCTCGGCCATGAGCATCCTGTTCCTGGCGGGCGTGTTCGTGGCCTACCCTTCCGAACAAGCGGGGAATCCGATTCTCGCTTCGCTCGGGATTGAGAACCGAGCGACTGCCACGCAGCCCGGCGGAAACATGGAAGGGAAGGAAGTGCGCTTCGGCATCGCCAACTCGGCGCTGTTCGCAACGGTCACAACCGACGCGAGCTGCGGCGCCGTGAACAGCATGCACGATAGTTTCACGCCGCTCGGCGGCCTGGTGCCGCTAGTGAATATCGAACTGGGTGAAGTGGTGTTCGGAGGGGTTGGCGCGGGCATCTACGGCATGCTCATGTTTGCCATCCTCTCGGTGTTCATCGCCGGATTGATGGTGGGGCGAACGCCGGAGTATCTGGGCAAGAAGATCGAGCAGAAGGAAGTGAAGATGGTGATGCTGGCTGTGCTGGTGTTGGCCGGCAGTATTCTCTTGTTCTCCGGCACGGGAGCGGTTATTCAATTCGCCAAGGATAGCTGGATCAATCCGCTGGGACCGGCCACGGCTAACCTGAGTAACAACGGTCCTCACGGACTTACAGAGATCCTCTACGCATACACCAGTGGCACCGGGAACAACGGCAGCGCCTTCATGGGCCTCAGCGCCAACACGCCCTGGTTCAACATCACAATCGGGATGGCCATGCTGATCGGCCGGTTCCTGATGATTATTCCGCTGCTGGCAATCGCCGGAAGCTTGGCCGGCAAGAAGCTTGTGCCTGCATCGGCGGGCACGTTACCAACGAGTGGGCCGCTGTTTGTCGGACTGCTGGTTGGTGTGGTTGTGATTGTCGGCGCGCTGACCTTCTTTCCCGCGCTCACGCTCGGCCCGATAGTGGAACATTTTCTAATGATGCGGCACCAGCTGTTTTCCTCGCTGATCTTGCCGGTCTGGAGTTAAAGTATGCTCGTGGAGAGTCAAAACCCAACGGTCAACATTCTGCCGACGAAGCGCCGGCGAGCGCGGCCGTTGTTTGATCCGCCCATTGTCAAGCGGGCTTTGTGGGACTCGGTGGTCAAGCTGAACCCGAGGACCATGATGAAGAACCCGGTGATGTTCGTGGTGGAGGTGGGCGCGGCGTTGACCACGGCGCTGGTCTTGCGCGACTGGCGGGCGGGGGCTTCCGATCTCGGTTTCACCTTTCAGATCACGCTGTGGCTCTGGTTCACTGTGCTATTCGCCAATTTCGCGGAAGCCATGGCGGAAGGCCGCGGCAAGGCGCAAGCCGATACTCTGCGCAAGACCAAGACCGAGACCGTGGGGCACTGCCTGAGGAATGGCGGTAAATCCGAAGACGTCGCCGCGAGCCAACTCCGGCAAGGCGACATCGTGCTATGTAACCCCGGCGATATCATTCCGGGCGATGGTGAAGTGATTGAAGGCATCGCCAGTGTAGACGAATCAGCGATCACTGGCGAGAGTGCGCCCGTAATTCGCGAATCCGGAGGCGATCGCAGCGCCGTCACTGGCGGCACCAAGGTGCTCTCGGATGGAATCAAGATCAAGATCACTTCGAATCCGGGCGAAACGTTTCTGGATCGCATGATCGCCCTGGTGGAGGGCGCGCAGCGGCAGAAGACGCCGAACGAGATCGCGCTCAATATCGTAATCGCGGGGCTGACGCTGGTTTTCCTGCTGGCGGTGGTGACACTTCCGCCCTTTGCGCAATACAGCGTATCGGCAACACACTCGGGCAAGGTGCCCAGCATCGCCGTGCTGATTTCACTGCTCGTGTGCCTGATCCCGACGACCATCGGCGGGCTGCTTTCCGCTATCGGCATCGCCGGCATGGATCGTGTGATGCAGCACAACGTGCTGGCCATGAGCGGCAAGGCGGTGGAAGCGGCAGGCGACGTCAATACCCTGCTGCTCGACAAGACCGGCACCATCACGCTGGGCAACCGGCAGGCCGTGGAGTTCATTCCGGTGGATGGCGTTGCGCCCGCTGATCTGGCGGATGCGGCGCAGCTTTCGAGTCTCGCCGACGAGACGCCGGAGGGCCGTTCTATCGTCGTGCTGGCGAAAGAGAAGTATCAGCTTCGTGGCCGCGAGGTCTCGGAGCACGAAGCCAAGTTCATCGAATTTTCAGCACAGACGCGGATGAGCGGCGTCGATCTGGACCACCGCAGCATCCGCAAGGGCGCCACGGACGCCGTGATCGAGTTCGTGAAGGAGCATGGCGGAACCATCCCGGCGCGGCTTACCGAAGTGACGGACCATATCGCACGGTCGGGCGGAACGCCGCTTGTTGTCGCCGACGGGCCGAGAGTCCTCGGCGTGATTCACCTGAAAGACGTGGTCAAGGGCGGCATGCGCGAGCGTTTCGATCAGCTTCGCGCCATCGGCATTCGAACCGTCATGATCACCGGCGACAATCCGCTGACCGCCGCCGCCATCGCCGCCGAAGCTGGAGTGGATGATTTCCTGGCGCAGGCCACCCCTAAGCAGAAGATGGATCTCATCAAGAAGGAGCAGGCGGGCGGACGGCTGGTGGCCATGACCGGTGACGGCACCAACGATGCCCCGGCGCTGGCTCAGGCCGATGTCGGCCTGGCCATGAATACAGGCACCATGGCCGCCAAAGAAGCCGGCAACATGGTTGACCTGGACAGCAATCCGACCAAGCTCATCGAGGTAGTGGCGATCGGCAAGCAGTTGCTGATGACACGCGGCGCGCTCACCACGTTTTCCATCGCCAACGACGTCGCCAAGTATTTCGCGATTTTGCCGGCGATGTTTTCGGTCACGTATCCGGCCATTGGTGCGCTGAATGTGATGCGGTTGCACAGCACCGAAAGCGCCGTGCTGGCGGCCGTGATTTTCAACGCGCTCATCATCATCGCGCTGATTCCGCTGGCGCTGCGCGGCGTTTCGTACAAGCCCATGAGCGCGGCGGCTCTGCTGCGCCGGAACATTCTGGTGTATGGAGTGGGCGGCATCATCGCGCCATTCCCGGGGATTTGGATCATCGACGTGATTCTGGGATGGCTGCATCTGGCTTAAGGAAGAAAAAATGTTGAAACAATTGTTACCCGCGGTGCGAATGACTCTGGTGCTCACGGTACTGACCGGACTGCTCTATCCGGGGCTGGTCACGGGAATCGCCAAGGTGATTTTTCCACATCAGGCCAATGGCAGTCTCGTCGAAGTGAACGGAAAGGTGATTGGTTCCGAGCTGATCGGGCAGAAATTCACCAAGCCGGAGTATTTCCAGGGCCGACCATCCGCCGCAGGAGATGGGTATGATGCGGCAAATTCCGGCGCATCGAACCTGGGACCGACAAACCAGAAGCTCGTGGATCGCATCAAGGCGGACACGGAGAAGTTTCGCAAGGAGAATCCGGATTTCACGGGACCGATTCCGGCGGACCTGCTGACGGCATCGGCGAGCGGCCTGGATCCCGATCTAAGTCCCGCATCCGCGGCGGCCCAGGTGGCGCGCGTGGCGAAGGCTCGCGGCGTTGGGGCCGCGCAGGTTCAGGAGCTGGTGGAGCGCTCCACGCAATCGCGCCAACTCGGTTTCCTGGGCGAACCGCGCGTGAATGTACTGAAACTCAACCTGGCGCTGGACGATAAATATCCCATCAAGCGATAGACGAGGGGCGCGGGCCGGGGCCGATAGGGCACTGTGGGCGGGCGGGAATGTCCGTCCTACGGACAGCGTGTCCTGTTGTAAACTAGCGCGTAATGGCTCCTGCGTACGCTCGGGAACTGCGGATTCACACCCCTGACGGACTGACCAAAACCATTCAACTACAGGGGGATCGCATTACTGTCGGGCGATCCAGCACGACGGAGCTGTGCTTCGCGGACGATGCCGGGTTGTCGCGGCAGCATCTGGCGTTTGAGCGCGAAGGCGACGAGTGGAACATCCACGACCTGGCGAGCAAAAACGGCACGCTACTGAACAGTGTGCGGCTCAACGGCGCGATGCGATTGCGCCCAGGCGATCGGGTGGCGGCCGGACACCTGGTGATGGTTTACGACGATCCGGACAACAAGGCAGTGTCTGCCCCGGTCACCTTTGTCCCCGGAGCGGAAGGTGAAAGCCCAACCTCTTCCACGGTGGTGGTGGACCTGAAGAAGCTGCTGGGCGGCAAGACAGTAGACACCACCGCGGTGCAAATGCGAGCGCTGATCAAGGCCGGCGAGGAGCTGAGCCTGCAGAAGGAAAAAAAGTCGCTAACCGAGCTGTTTCAGCTCATTTTGGATCTCTCCATCGAGGCGGTGGGCGCGGAGCGTGGCATTCTGATGACGCTGGAGAATAACGACGAGCTGGTGGTGCGAGCGGCAAAGGGCAGCACATTTCGGATCAGCACGACGGTGCGCGACCGCGTGGTGAAGACACGGCTCTCGGTGCTGGTGCGGGACACGATGCTCGACGAAGCATTTCGCGAGCGGCAGAGCATCATTGGGCAGAGTGTGCGGACGCTGATGGCGGCGCCGCTGCAAACCAAGGACCGCACCATCGGCCTCATTTACGTGGATTCCCCATCGCTGACGCGCGTCTTCAAAGAAGACGACCTCAACCTGCTGACCTTCATGGCCAACACGGCGGCGATCCGCATTGAACATGAGCGCCTGGCGGAGATTGAGCATCAAGAGCGGATGATGGCGCACGAACTGGAACAGGCCGCGGAGATTCAGCAGCGGTTTCTTCCCGCAAAAGCGCCGGCCGTGGCGGGATTGGATCTGGCGGGACACAACGCGCCTTGCCGTACGGTGGGAGGCGACTACTACGATTTCTTTCCGTATGAAAACGGCCGCGTGGCGATGGTGCTGGGCGACGTTTCAGGCAAGGGGATGCCGGCATCGCTGCTGATGATGAGCTTACAGGCACGTGTACAGGTGCTGATCGAGGAGCCAGAGAACCTGGGGGCGGTGCTGACGCGGCTCAATCGGCTGACAGCGATCAATTGCCCGAGCAACCGTTTCATCACGTTTTTCATGTGCCTGCTGGACGGCGCGACGGGAGAGCTGGTGTTTGCGAACGCGGGGCATAACCCGCCGCTGGTGATGCGGGCTGGCGGCGAGGCGGAGTGGCTCGAGGCCAGTGGATGCGTGCTGGGCGTGATGCCGATGATGAAATATGACGAGTCGCGAAACTGCCTGGGAGCGGACGATGTGCTGGTGGTGTTCAGCGACGGCGTAACGGACGCTCTGAATCCGCAGGGTGAAGAATTCGCCGAGGAACGGCTGGCGGAAGCGGTGAGGAAGCATCGAGCGGAGTCATCGGCGGCAATCCTGGAAGGCGTAAACCAGGCTATCGCGGACTGGTCGGCGGGGACGCCATTGCCGGACGATCTGACCCTGCTGGTGGCGAGAAGAAAAACCTAACCGGCAAAAAGACTTCACCGCCGAGACGCAGAGACGCCGAGAGAAACAAAAAGAAATCCAATCCACGCTTGCGCACCGAGAGCGCAGAGAAAACAGTTTGGGCACGCGGGTTTAATGCAGCAGCGATTCTCCAATCCGACAGCGCGGCTGCTGGCCGGGCTGGTGATCACGCTGGCGGGAGTGGGGGCGTTTTCCTGGTATGCGCTGCATCGGATCGCGGGACTGAGGGATTTGCAGACGCAGCTGGTTGAGCGCAATCGCCGGGATTCGCTACAACTGCTGCGCATCGAAGACGATTTGCATTCTTTAGCTCTGGCGATGCAGGAATTGGTCAACGGCGATGAGCCGTATGGACCGCTGGCTTATCGAGTCCCATTCAATCGCCTGCGTGCGGACCTGGAGGACGCATTGCGGAAGGAAAGGGAAGTAGCTCCGGGCGAGCGCAGTCCAGACCGTCAGGCGTACTTCGCGAGGTCTCTGGTGCTGTTCTGGAACTCAGTAGACCAGATGTTCGCCATGGCGGCAAAAGGCGAGAATAAGAAGGCGCGCGACCTGGTGCACACGTCGCTCGAGCCGCAGCAGGGAGCCATCGCCAATAACGTGGCACGCCTGCTGGTGCAGAACAACGAGGCGGAAGAGCGCGCCGCGGTTCGGGTTCAGCAGATCTATGCGGGCGTCGAGCGCAACGTGTATTACTTTCTTGCGGCGGCGCTGATCGTCATCGCGCTGACGAGCTTGTATCTGATCCGGTCGAACCGGCACTTGTTTGAGCGGCTGGCGCGGCTCTCGGCGCAACGGAGCGACCTGGCGCGCAAGCTCATCAGCATGCAGGAGGAGGTGCTGCGGTCCATCTCGCGGGAGCTGCACGACGAATTCGGGCAGATTCTGACGGCTATTGGAGCGATGCTGGCGCGGGCAGCCAAACAGGAGGCGCCGCCGGCTTTCCGCGAAAGTTTGCAGGAAGTACGAGAGATCACGCAAGCCACGCTGCTGAAGACGCGTAGCCTATATCAGTCGCTGCACCCGGCGATTCTGGATGACGGCGGACTGGAGCAGGCGCTGACCTGGTACATTCCGGTTTTCCAGAAGCAGACGGGGATCGTGGTGCATTACACGAAGACCGGCGCGAGCACGATGGTGGCCGATGGCGTGGCGATCCACGTGTATCGCGTGGTGCAAGAGGCGCTGAACAACATGGCGAAGCATGCGAGATCGCAGCAGGCGTGGGTGCGGCTGGATTTGTCCCAGCATCAGTTGCACCTGGAGGTAGAGGATCACGGGGTGGGCCTGCCGGAGGATAAACGCGGAGGCATCCGGCGAGGCATCGGAATGGTGGCGATGCGTGAGCGGGCGGAGCTGCTTCGCGGTAACATCGAGTTTCTGAGGCCGTCCGAAGGTGGTACGCTAGTGCGGCTGGATGTGCCGCTGGCGCCAGCGGGTTCAGGCGAATGACGAGTTGGAAAGGCAGTGGCTGGAGCTTCCGGCCGGAATATCCGCATGAGTGAAATTACGGTTCTGCTGGTTGACGATCACAGCCTGGTGCGAAAGGGTTTCCGGCGGATGCTGGAAGACGACGCGGAGATTCGCGTAGTGGGCGAGGCCGCGGACGGGAGCGAGGCGGTGAAGCTGGCGGGGGAACTCAAGCCGCGCGTCATCGTAATGGACATGGCCATGCCCGGCCTGAACGGCATGCAAGCCAGCATCGAAATCCTGAAGATTCTCCCGGAGACAGCGATCCTGATGCTCAGCATGTACTCGGAAGAGAACTACGTGCGCAATGCGCTGGAGGCGGGGGCGAAGGGCTACATTCTCAAGGACGCCATGGACATCGATCTGGCGGCGTCGATCAAGCAAGTGGCCGCGGGCGAGAAGGTACTGGCTCCGGGACTGCTTTCCTCTACGCCCGAGCACGACGCCGACCTGGACAAACTGACGAATCGCGAGAAGCAGATCCTGCAGTTGATCGCCGAGGGGAAGTCGAATAAAGAAATCGCAGCGCTATTAGAGCTAAGCGTCAACACGGTTTCGGTGCATCGGGCCAATCTGATGGAAGCCCTGGGCATTCATCGAACGGCGGAGCTGGTGCTCTACGCGGTGCGCAAGGGGTTGGTCCGGATTCCGTGACGCGGCGGGATCTCATCCTCGGAAGTCCATTTTTATTTGGTACGGGCCGGATGCGGGCGGCGGATCGCCCTGGGCTGGCGTTTCGCCTGATCGAAGTCACGCAACCCGCGGGCATCGATTTCGTGCACAACAGCGGCGCGTTCGGCGGCAAGTACCTGCCGGAGACGCTGGGCCCGGGCTGCGCATTTCTCGACTACGACAGCGACGGCTGGCAGGACATCCTGCTCATCAACGGCATGGATTGGCCGGGCCACAAACAGCGGCGCACGACCATGCGGCTCTATCACAACAACCGGAACGGCACATTCACCGACGTCACCAAGCGCGCGGGCCTGGATATGGAGATGTACGGGTTGGGTGTGGCGGTGGGCGACTTCAACAATGACGGCTTCCCGGACCTCTTCATATCCTCGGTGGGACAGAGCCGGCTGTTCCAGAACACGGGCAAAGGGACGTTCGTGGACGTGACCGAGCGCAGTGGCATCGGGAACCGGCAGGGCTTCAGCACGTCGGCCTTGTGGTTCGACTACGATCGCGACGGGCATCTGGATCTGTTCGTATGCAATTACGTGAAGTGGTCACCGGCACAGGATGTTTTCTGTAGCCTCGACGCCAAACACAAATCGTACTGCACGCCGGAGGCGTATCGGGGCGCGACTTCCTGGCTGTTTCACAACCGAGGCAACGGAACATTTGAAGATGTCACGGCAACCAGCGGCATCTTCGACAGCAGCTCGAAGTCGCTGGGGGCGGCCATGCTGGATCACGACCAAGATGGCTGGATCGACCTGTTTGTGGCCAACGATACGCAGCCCAACAAGCTCTACCAGAACAAGCGCGACGGGACATTCGAGGATGTGGCGCTCAAAGCCGGCGTGGCGTTCAGCGAGGACGGCAAGGCGCGGGCGGGCATGGGAGTGGACGTGGCCGACTATGACAATTCGGGCATTCCCGGCCTGGTCGTCACCAATTTCGATAACGAGATGCTGGGTTTCTACCGCGGAACCAAGGGCGGCTCGTACATTGACGTGGCGCCGCGCTCGAATATCGGAAAGCTCTCGCAGCGCAGCCTGGGTTTTGGGTGCTTCTTCTTCGACGCGGACCTGGACGGGCTGCTGGACCTGCTGGTGGTGAACGGGCACATCGACGACACCGTTCGGAACGTCCGGGCCGATACCAACTACGAGCAGCCGCCGCACTTGTTCCTGAATCGCGGAAGCGAAGGGTTTATCGATGTGGCGACGGAGGCGGGAGCGGAGTTCGCGCGTCCCAAGGTAGGGCGCGGAGCGGCGTTCGGCGATATTGACAACGACGGCGATCTGGATGTGCTGATAACGACGAATCAAGGCCCGGCGCATCTTTACCGTAACGACCAGCTTGCCGGGAACCGCAGCATTCGCATCCGGCTGGTGGGAACCAAATCGAACCGCGACGGCATCGGTGCGACCGTGCGGATGTACCGAGGCAGCCAATCCAGTTGGCGGATGGTGAAAAGCGGATCGAGCTATCTGTCTCAATCGGAAATTCCGCTTACGTTTGGTATGGGCACGCGCGACAAGGCGGAACGCGTGGTGATTCAGTGGCCCAGCGGCCGCACGGAGGAATACAAGAACATTCGCGCGGGAAAACGGTACGAGTGCGTGGAAGGCAAGGGAATCAGCGAGGCGGCTTGAGGAAGAGCCTCACGCTGTTTGCGGGCTGATGGGCGCCCGCACTTCGACGTCAGTGCCGCCGGGCCCTGAATGGATCTGCAAGCGTCCTCCAACCTGGCGGGCTCTCTCGCGCATTCCGGCAATGCCAACACCGGCGTTCGGCGTGGTTCCGTTTCCATTGCCGGAAGCGCCGGGGATTCCACAGCCATAATCCCGAACTCGCAGGAGCACTTCGTTGGGATGCCGCACAATGCGAATCATGGCGGAGCGGCTGCCGGAGTGGCGATGGATGTTGGTGAGACTTTCCTGTACGACCCGAAAAAGAGTCAACTCCAATTCGCGTGAAAGCCGGCCAAGATCCGGCGCAATGTCCAGCCCGACTTCGATCCTGCTCCGGTGCACAAATCCTTCGACGTACCACTTGAGAGCGGAAGACAGGCCCATATCGTCGAGCACGGGCGGATGGAGGAGATAGGAGAAAGTGCGCAGCTCGCGAATGCACTGTTCGCCGATCTCGAGACATTCAGTGAGCGCTTTGCGCGCCGGCTGATCGAGGAGATTTGCGGATTCGCTCAGCACACCCAGATTCATGCACATGGCGGCGATGCTCTGCGCCGTGCTGTCGTGCAGCTCGCGCGCCAGCCTCCTCCGCTCTTCATCTTGTACATGCAGCAGGCGGCAGGAAAGTGTGTCGAGCTGTTCCTCGGCGCGTTTTCGCTCGGTGATATCTTCGACGACCACCACAGCGTGGTACGGATTGTTGCCGCTGTCGCGAAGAAGCGTGGAGCTGATACGCGCCCAAACCAGACCACCATCCTTGCGCACGTACCGTTTTTCGATCACATAGCTCGCGATTTCACCATTCAACATTTGCCGGAATGGCTGGGCACACCGGTCAACGTCTTCGGGGTGAGTGATATCGAGGAAGGTGAGGGACTCCAACTCCTCTTGCGGGTAGCCGGTAATTTCGCAGTAAGCACGATTGGCTTCGACAAAGCGTCCTTTGAGGTCAACGAGGAGCAGACCCGTAGCGGAGTGCGCAAAAGAATTGCGGAAGCGCTGTTCACTCGCACGCAGTTCTCCTTCGGCGTGTCTCTGATCCGAAATGTCGGAAATGAAACCGACCATGCGGATGAGACTGCCGGCATCGTCGGTGTAAAAGTATCCCTGGTCTTTGACCAGCAGGTAGCGGCCGTCCTTGGTCCGTATGCGGTACTCCTGACGATAGGGCTCCTTGGTGTCGAGAACACGGCGAATCTCCGCCCAAACATCTTTCTGGTCGTCAGGATGGACGAGCTCCATAAACCGTGCCAATCCGCCGCTCAGATCTTCCTCGGAGTACCCGAGGATTCTCTGGTAATCGCCTCCATAGACAACGTCGTTTGTGGCGGCGTCCCAATCGTAGAGGATCTGGCCACTGGCGCGTACGGCGGCATCGTAGCGGTTCTTCCAAGCCATCACGCTGCCGAGGGCACGCTTCTGTTGCGTAATGTCGGAGAACGAGCAAATCACCTCGGTGACGCTGCCATCCGCAGCCAAGCGCGGTTGCGCATCCGCGAGCAGCCACACGTGGTCCTGAGTTCGCGAGCGAAAGACGCCCACTACCGCATTGTGCACCAATTGGCGTGTGGCAATGGCGCGCGAAACGGGTCGATCCTTTCCTTCACAAGGCGACCCGTCTTCATGGACGGTCTGCCACTCCGGATCGAATGCCGACCGGCCCACCAACTCGCCGACCCCGAGGAGGTCGAGAGCCGCCTGGTTACACATCCGGATCTCCGCTGAGGGTCCGCAGAGCAACAATCCAACGCGCACGGCTTTGAACAGAGACTCAAAGCGCTCGTTGCTTTCGTGCAGGGACTTCTGGATGCGCCTCCACTCAGCGTCACCGGCTGCCAGCGGGTCTCGCTTCCGGCCCTGGTTTTTGGGGGAGGCCACGCGCACCGCATCGGCAAACGGCCGCGGACGCCGGACCGTCATTTTTCCCATGGATGAAATCGTTCTCTTTTTCAAGCTGCTGTCAGAAGCACGGGCTGGCCGCGCGTAATCACAACTGTATGTTCGTAGTGCGCGGCCAGGCTGCCGTCTTCGGTACGAAACGTCCAACCATCCTTATCTAATCGCGTGCGACCGTTGCCGGCAGTAATGACCGGCTCTATGGTGATCACCCGGCCTTCGGTCAATCTGGTGCGAGCGTTACGATCGGCAAAATTCGGGACTGCGGGGGCTTCATGAATAGTGCGACCGACACCGTGGCCACACAGCTCGCGGATCACGGAGAATCCAGACCTGCGCACCTCACGCTCCACCACGCGGCCGATTTCGCGAACGCGATTGCCGGCGCGAGCCACCGTGAGTGCACGGCGGAACACGCGCTCGGCGCAGTTCGTCAATTCGCGGGCGGGAGCGGAGACGGGCTGAACCTGAATAGAAACGGCGGCGTCAGCGAAGAAACCGTCCTTTTCCGCCACCAAATCGAGCTTAACCAGATCGCCGGGGTGGAGGACGCGATCGCCGGGAATGCCGTGCATGGCCTCATCGTTGACGCTGATGCAAACCTCCGCAGGGTAGTTGTAAACCAGCGGCGGGGCGGAACGCGCGCCATTCTGTTGCAACACGCGCGCTCCGATTGCGTTCAATTCCCGGGTGGTCATGCCCGCGCGCAAGCTCTCCGCCATGACACGAAGCGCTCGCGCGACGATGCCGCCAATGACGCGCATCTTCTCCAGTTCGGCATCTGACTTGATCGACACCGCTGTCTATTGTACGAAATTCATGAGAGGCGGGCCTGGGATGGTATATTGCCCTCTGATGCGGATCGCCGTGATCGGCCTGGGCTTCATGGGTAGCACCCATTTGAAGGCCTGGAAAAACATTCCGGAAGCGCAACTCTGTGCCGTGGTCTCACAAGATGAGAAGAAGCTGGCTGGAGACTTAAGCGGCATCCAGGGGAACATTGGGGGGCCGGGCGAGAAAATGGATTTCTCGCGCGTGAAGAAGTATCACCGGGCCGATGAGGCGCTGGCAGACACGGAAATCGACGCGGTGGATATCTGCCTGCCCACGGACCAGCACGCACCGGTGGCTCTCGCCGCCTTACGAGCGGGTAAGCATGTGCTCGTCGAGAAGCCCATGGCGCTGGACGGAGCGACCGCCGACGAACTGCTGGCGGAGGCGCTCAAGAGCGGGCGCGTGCTGATGACCGGGCAAGTGCTGCGCTTCATCGGCGCATACAGGAAGACGGCTGAGCGAGTGAAGTCGGGTGCGCTGGGGTCGGTGCGATCGGCGCTATTCCGCAGGCGATGCGCGGCCCCGGCGTGGAGCAAGTGGTTGGGAGATCCCACAAAAAGCGGCGGCGGCGTTTTCGACTTGCTAATTCACGATGTAGACTATTGCGTCCACCTGCTCGGCAAGCCGGCGGCGGTGTCCGCGACAGGATACGAGAAACTGGCACGCGGCATCGATGTCATCGCGGCCGAATTCCACTATCCGTCGATCGGCAGCGTAGTCATCACGGGTGGCTGGCATCATCCGAAGTCCTATCCATTCTCCATGGAATTTACGATCGTGGGCGAAGATGGCACGCTCGATTACAGCTCGGAAGGACGGCCGTTGGCGTTTTACGGCGCGGACGGCGAAAAGCAGGCTGTGGATGCCGGCGAAGCGGATTTGTTTACCGAGGAGTTGCGTTACTTCACGGATTGCGTGATACATGGCAAGAAGCCCGATCTGTGCCCGCCGGAGGAATCGGCGCTAGCGGTGAAGCTCACGCGGCTCATGGTGGAATCGAGAAACAACAACGGAGAGAGAATGGCATGCAAGTTTTGAGAGACAGAGAAATTGGCGTGATGTTCTGGGCAGGACGCGAGCCTGGCGAGACCGTGCGCGAGTTGAAGGCTCTGGGCGCGCGCTGCGGCCAGATCGGGGTGGCCGGAGACGCACCACTAGCGGGCACCGCGGCGAAATGGAAGGCGGCGCTCGCAGCGGAAGATTTCCCCGTGGTCACGGCATTCTGCGCATACAACGGCGAAAGCTACGCCGACATTCCCACAGTGCAGCGAACGGTGGGCTTCATTCCGCGCGAGACGCGCGCCGAGCGTGAACAGCGCACTTACGAAGTCAGCGACTTCGCTCGCGAAGTGGGCATTCCCAGCATCGCGACGCATATCGGATTTGTGCCCGAGGACGACACCGATCCCGATTACATGGCGGTGCGGGGGATGGTGCGGCGGGTTTGCGATCATGCCGCGAAAAACCATCAGACCTTCGCTTTGGAAACCGGGCAGGAATCGGCGGACACGCTTCTGCGATTTTTGATCGACGTGAATCGGCCGAACCTGGGCATCAATTTCGACCCCGCCAACATGATCCTCTACGGCACCGGCGATCCAGTGGAAGCGCTAGGCACGCTCGCCCAGCATGTGCTGTCAGTTCACTGCAAAGACGGCGACTGGCCGCCCAAGGGCGTGCCGGGCGCGTTGGGCGAAGAGAAGCCGCTGGGCCAGGGCGCGGTCGGGATGCCGCGATTCATTCAAAAACTGAAGGCCGTCGGGTTCAAAGGACCACTCAATATCGAGCGCGAGGTGCCAGACGCGGCGCAACGGTTGAGCGACATTGCCATGGCCGTGAAGCTTCTGGAATCGCTGCGCGGATGAAGAGACGGCTTCGAAGCGCCGAGTGCGGCAAGCGGCGCTAAGCTGGATCTTACATGCAACTTCTGACCGGCCCCGCCGGGTCGGGCAAAACCTTCAGCGCACTGGAGACGCTCCGGGAGGCACTGCATCGCGGGGAAACGAGCGTGCGTCTGCTCGTCCCCACAGCCACGATGGCCCAGCACTTGCGCGATGAACTGGCGCGCGAGGGCCTGGTCTTTTCACCCCGAAGTATTCAGACGATCTCGCGGTTCATAGAGAGCTGGGTGGCGGATGTTCCTGAAGTCTCAAGTGCACTGTTTACGGTTCTGGTGGAGAGAACCGTTCACCGCCTAAATCTTCCGGAATTTCAGAAGGTCGCGCACTGTGCGGGATTGCACGCACGACTGGCGGCGGTGATCGACGAATGCGCGTCGGCTGCGTGCGATGCTCGATTGCTCCGGGAGCACTTGACTGACGGGCTAGGCCGCGCGGTAGCGCGCGTCTTCGACGAAATCAGCGGTGCGCTGAAAGAGCGGCGTCTGGCATTGCGGTCTACGCGCCTGAGCCTGGCAGCTGCGCGCGTGGAAGAGACTGGTCTGGGAGCGGCGAAAACGATCTGGCTCGATGGTTTCTTTTCGCTGACAGACCCCGAAATCGCCCTCGTTCAAGCGATGGCAAAACACGCGGATGTCACTGTAACGCTGCCCACGGACGGTATTTCCGCAGCTACACGTGCGCGGCTGCTGTCCATCGGTTTCAAGGAGCGGAGGCTCACGCGCCAGCGCGTGCCGCCGGCGCGGGAACTGGTGGTCGCGCCTGGAACAGAGCGCGAAGTGGACGAAATCGCGCGGAGAATCCTGGAACAGGTGGAGAGCGGCCGGCTGTTTCGTGAGATGAGCATCATTGTGCGCGCACCGGACATTTACGCTCGCTTGTTGCGCGCTACTCTTGAGCGCTTCGGCATCCCGGCTAAATTCTACTTCGACCTGGTGCTGACGGAGCAGCCCGCCGTTCGCTACCTGACGGGAGTGATCGATGCCATGCTGGGCGGCTGGCAATTGGACGAGACGTTGACGGTGATGAAGCTGGCGCCCGGAGCGGGCTTCTCCCTCCCGATGGATCGTTTCGATTTCGACGTACGCAAGCGGATGCCCGGCGCCGGCCTCGGGGCTCTGCGCGAACTGGCGGCGGCCATCGAAAGTGCGGATCGGCGCCTCGGACGCCTGCTGGACAGTTTCAGTGAGGTGGACAAATGGCGGACACTGCGGTGGAAGCCCGCGGAATGGGGCGCGCAGCTCGCGGGCTTACGCGCGCTCTACCGGCCGTCACGCCTACGCGACGGAGTGGGTCACGAAACAGTGCTTGAGTGGCGATCGCAAGCTCAGGCACTTGACGTATTGGAGAAGGCAGTGATCGATGCGGGCCAGGCATTCGATGCATCGATTCCGCTCTCGCTGGATGAGTTTTGGCCCGCCGTCAAGGCATTGCTCCGTCTGACGCCGCTGCGTCTAATAGACCAACGACGCAACGTGGTGCACGTGCTCAGCGCATATGAAGCACGGCAGTGGGAGTTGCCGGTGGTGTTCGTGTGCGGCCTGGTGGAGGGCCAGTTTCCGCGTTATCAGGCGCCTGATCCTTTTCTACCACAGCACATGCGTCGCCGGCTCAAAGAGCGCGGACTGCGTATTCGGACGACGGAAGACATCGAAAACGAAGAGCGGTTCCTGTTCGACTCCGCGCTCCATCGCGCGACGGCATCGGTCGTGATGAGCTATCCGAAAAACGACGCGCGCGCCGAACTGAACCTGCCCTCTCTGTTTCTCGATGCGGCGCAAGTGCCAACCGAAAGCCGCACCGTGCGCGTGCGGATCGCGCAGCCTTCGGCGGCGACTACGGCAGCGCCCATTCGCTCGCCTGACCTTTTGCAGATCCTGCAACAGAAGCACAACGAGATGCGGCCCACCGCTCTCGAAACCTATTTTCAATGCCCGTTCCAGTTTTTCGGACGGCACACGCTGAAGCTCGATGGCGCACCAGTGCGTCCCGAGAAGCGTTTGGATTTCCGTCTCCGGGGCACCATCGTGCACCAGGTGATCAAAGAGTGGCTGGAGGCGCGCGGGCCGATCGAACCAATTTTTGAACGCGTTTTTGTAGAATTTGCGCAAAAGGAATTTGTCGTCTCGGGCTACGAGACCGAGTTCGTGCGGGCGCAAATGTTGGATGATTTGCGCTGCTTCGCGACAGCCGAGCGATGGCCCGCGGACTGTCATAGCCAGGCGGAGGCGTCCTGCCGGTTCGAGCTCGAAGACGGTCTGATGATTCGCTGCCGCGTGGACCGGCTGCTGCAGGATTCCGAGGGCCGCGCATTCGTCATTGACTACAAGTACAGCTCCAATTTGCGCGAGTACGCCGCGAACGAAGACCGCCTACAAGGGCCGCTTTATTGGCTGGCGGCGGAGCGCGGCTTTCAACTCAGCGTGGCCGGCGTTTACTACTGCAGCCTGCGCGATGGCATCCGTTACGCGGGCTGGGGCGAAAAGCCAGATTGGCTCAAGGCGAAGGTTGAGCCATTCACGCCGGACTGGCTGGCCACGGCGGTTGAGCGCAGCATGTTGGCGGCGCGCGCCATCGCACAAGGCCGCGTCGCACCGGAGCCAAGCGATCTGGGGAAATGCAGGTACTGCGATTTTCGGGACGCCTGCCGGTACGCGGGAGCAGAGGCCGCGATCGCGGAGTGCGCCGAGTGAATTTCACCCCGCGGCAACTCGATGCGGTGAACGTCGAGGATCGTGGCGACACGTGCGTTGTCGCGGTGCCGGGCTCCGGAAAGACCACCGTCCTGGTGGAGTATTACAGGCGCCTGGTGGTTGAAAAAGGCGTGCCGCCGCAGCGCATCCTGGCCATCACCTTCACGGAAAAAGCCGCGCGCCACATGAAGGACAAGCTGGCCGAATCATTCCGCGAAACGCCAGAGCTTCGCCGGCAGCTGGAGCAGGCTCACGTTTCCACGATCCACGGTTTCTGCACGCGCTTGCTGCGTGAGAATTCTATCGCCGCGAGCCTCGACCCCGAGTTCCAGGTTCTGGATGCGCGCCGAGCAACCATCCTGCAACGGCAAGCGGCAAGGGATGCCCTGGACCGGATGTTCGCCGAGAAAGCGGACGCGATGCGGCGGCTGATCCGCGGCCTCGCCTCGCCGGATCTCGCAAAAGAAATTCCCGATATTTACGACGCGATGCGCGCAGCCGATGTCGAGCCGTCGCGGCTGCGCGGCTTTCGGAGGAACGGGGCTCCACTCGCGGAGGTGAGGCGCGCTGTTGCCGAAATTGATAAAGAAAAGACATTCGGCTGGAAGCCGGCTCAGGTGACCAGGTTGCGTGAAACGCTGGAAGCGGCGCGGTGTGTGGCCGAGCTGCCGGATTCACCGGTCACGGACGAGCATTTCCGCGTTATCGGCGATTTCCCCACCAACCTCAAAGGCATCAAACAAGGCAGCGAGAGCCACACGCGGCTGATGTTCATAAAAGACACCTTACTCGACGAGGCTCGCCGCACGCTGGTTACGGAGTACTACTCCGGTGAGCGCGACACGCTGATCGAAGTGATCGAATGTTTTGACCGGCTCTACAGCGCGCGCAAGCGACAAATCGGAGTGCTGGATTTCGCGGATCTTCAGGCGTTCGCCGTGCGGTTGCTGGAACAGGATGCCGTGATCCGCGAGCGCCTGCGAGACCAATTCGAGTACGTGCTGATGGATGAATTTCAGGACACGAACCGGCTGGAGGCCAAACTCGTGAGCCTGGTTCGCAGTGCGGGCCGGTTCTACGCCGTGGGCGATATCAACCAGTCCATCTACGGTTTTCGTCATGCGGAGCCTGAAGTCTTTCGCACGTATCGCGAGGAGGTGCGGGCACGCGGCGAGCGAGTGGTCGAACTCGATGAGAACTGGCGCAGCCGACCAGAGATTTTGAGCGCCGCGGAAAAAATCTCACATGGAGCGCAAGGCATCGATCCCCTGCCCCTCATCGCGAAGAGACAGTTTCCGCTCAAGTTCGAACCCTCAGTCGAAGTCCTGGCCGCGATTGCCGGTACGCAAGATGCTGCGCTGGAACTGGAAGCCCTGTGGATCGCGCACCGCATTCGCGATCTCGAAAGATCGCTACAGCTCACGCGAGGCCCCGCGCAATTCGGGGATTTCGCTGTGCTGTTGCGGAATTCTGAAGTGGTTCCAGCTTTCACGCGCGCGTTCGATCAAGCCGGCATCCCGTACCTGCTGAATCAGGGCAAGGGATTTTTCGAGACGCGCGAGGTAGTCGATCTGACAAGACTGCTGCGCGCGATCGACAATCCGCGCGACGAAATCAGCCTGGCCGTGGTGCTGCGCTCGCCATTCGCGGGCGTCTCTGACGAAGCTCTGCTGCGGCTGAAAACAGGGGGCAACCTGGGCAGCGCGCTACGGCGGCTCGAGCACACGGGTGCTGCGTTTGACGCGGAGGATCTCGTCAAGCTGCGCCACTTCCGTGAGCAAATGCTGCATTGGCGGGAGACACGTGACGTCGCGGGTTTCGACCGGCTCTTGATGCGGGCCATGGACGAAACGGGTTACACCGTCGCTCCGGGCACGCGGGCCGCGGCGAATATCGAGAAGTTTTTGGCTCTGGCACGTGAGGCCTCATCGCGGCTCACGTTTCGGGAGTTCGTTGACGAACTCGAGCTGATGCGCGAAGCCGACGCGCGCGAGCCTGACGCACCGCCCGAGGACGCCGTCAACGCGGTGCGCATCATGACCGTTCACGCCGCGAAGGGTCTCGAGTTTCCCATTTTGTTTCTGGCGGCACTTCACAAGGGAGTTGCAGCGGGATGCGGTGCACTGGCTTTCTCGCCGAACCTGGGCCTGGGAGCAAATTGGATGTACCCGGGCACAAGCGAAACCAAGCGCGATAGTTTCCTGAAAGCTATTGCCGACGAGGTGGACCAGCGCGAGGCCGATGAGAGTGACCGCCTGCTCTACGTCGCGATGACGCGTGCCGAGGAACACCTGGTGTTCACGTATTCGAGTTTCGGCAAGCCGCAAAAATGGGCCGCAGCGCTTGAGAATGCGTTGGGCCTGGATCTGCGAACACCGCAGCAGAGAGTCGCGCAGATTGAAGCACCCGATGGCGAGCGCTTCGCGCTGCGGATCTTCACAACCGATCAGCCGCCGCAGGCCCTCGCGCGCCGGGAAGCCGAATCCACAAAGGTACCCGTTCCGCTCTTAGACCGCCCCGCAGTGATTGGCCAACACGATTTTGCCGCTAGCGTGACCTCGATTGCCCGGTTCGCCGAATGCCCGCGCCGCTATTACCTCGAGCGCTACGTTGGCTGGCCGGGGAATGCTCCGCGCGCTCTGCCGAACATCGACGAAGACGATGCGGACCAGGAGATCAGCGCGAGCCAGTTCGGTCTGGACGTCCATGCGCTGCTCGCCGGCCAGACGGTCGCAGAGGCAACGCCAGAAGCGCGAAAGCTCGTCGAGACCTTCCATTCAAGCGAACTCGGCCGCCGTGCCGCACGGGCCACCCGCAGCGAGCGGGAATTCGATTTTCTGATGGCGGTCGAGGATGTCGTACTGCGCGGGCAGATCGATCTTTGGTTTGCAGAGGCCGGCGAATTTGTGCTGGTGGATTACAAGACGGACGAGGTCAAAGCGCGTGAAACGACAGCCCGCGCACAGATCTACGCGCCGCAATTGCGCCTGTACGCGCTGGCTCTGGAGCGCATGGTGGGGCGAACACCGGCACGAGCCTATGTGTATTTCCTGCGGCCCGGCGTTGCCGTGCCAGTTTCGCTGGAGCGTTCCCTGATCGACGATCCCGAGGCGTTGGTTCGCGATTTTCGCGAGGCGCAGTCCAATGTCAGTTTTCCGCTCCGCGAGGGCGACCACTGCACACGCTGCCCATACTTTCGAGGTTTATGCCCGGCCGGCTCAGGGGCGCCCAATGTGCTCCCTGCGCAAGCCATCGATAGTGGGGATATGGCCGCTGATGAGGCCGGAATCGGGTGAAGCGAAAAATGCCTCCGCTGATTCTCGACCTGTCGCTATGGTCGGCAGACCTGGTCAACCTTGCTTCGGAGATACAACGTATTTCTAGTTACGCCGACTCTTTCCACATCGACGTAGCCGACGGCCACTTTGCACCCAACCTGTTGTTCTTTCCGGACCTGGTATCGGCGATCCGTAAGTCCACGCTGAAGCCATTGCATTTACACCTCATGGTGAGCCATCCCGTCAGCATGGTTGGCCGTTTCATCGACGCTGGCGCTGACCTGATCAGTATTCACGTTGAGAGCGATGGCGTAGCTGGAGCGATCGGCGAGATCAGTTCGGCGGGGCGGCGTTCAGGCTTGGCAATACGGCTCGACACGCCTGTTGAGGCGCTGCGAGAACACGTTGGCAAGGTGGATCACGTAATCTCCATGGGCACACACCTCGGAGTTAAGGGAGCAGATATTGCGCCGGAAGCCTGCGATCGCATGCGAGCGATTCGCGGTCTTTTCGAGGCAGGACCCGAGATAAAGCTGTATGCCGACGGCGGAATTCGCGGTGATTCGGTTCCCCGGCTGAGGGAGGCCGGAGCCGACGCAATCGTTCCGGGGTCTTTGATTTTCCAAGCAGACGACAAAGAAGCCACGCACCGCTGGCTCAAGTCTCTTTAACCGCCGTCACGCGGACCGTTTTTCCAACAATGCGACCGAATCGACAATCGTCTGCACCACCCGGTCGTCGCCGAGCGTGGAGTTGATCATGAGGTGGAAGAGGTGCCGGGCCGGCCACTCGAGGTCGAAGTATTGCTTGATGTAAGCGGCGCGGTCACGGTCCACGGTCTCGACCAACTCGATGGCTTCCGCCTCGCTCTTGCCTGTTTTCTGTAGTCGCTGTATTTTTTCCTCGATGGGAGCGTAGATAAAAACGTGAAAGACCTCGGGACGCTCGTGGAGGTAGTACGCCGAGCCGCGTCCCACGATGACGGAATTGCCGGTTTTGGCAGCGTTCGTGACCGTTCGCTGTGTGTATTCCCGGATGCACTCGGCATCCACCATCTTGAGCCGCGGAGCGTTCAAGCTGCCTTCCAGGCTGCCGCGCATGAATGACTTGAACAGGCGGTAGCGCAGGGGATCTTTCCGCTCCTCGCGCTCCTCCACCACTCGAGTCTCGCAGTCCATCAGGCGGGCAATTTCTTCAGTCAGTAATTGGTCCCACAACTTCCAGCCCAGCCGATCGGCCAGTTTCTTGGCGATATCGGGGCCACCGCTGCCATATTCGCGGTCAATTGTAATTACTCGGATCATGCATTCCTCATCGGTTTTACTCCATCACGACCGGTCCGCCCCGGGGATCGTTCTTGCGCACGATGAACGAGAGCAGAAACATGATGCTCGCGCCAATGGCCAGCAACAAGTATGTATCGATGTAGGCCAGAGTCTGTGCCTGCGCCTGCATTCCCTGGTAAATCAGTCCGTACGCGTGCGTCTGCGCATCGGCTGAGCTGATTCCGGAGTGAACGAGCTGCCGGCTGAGACCGGCCACCTGGTTCTGAAACGCCGGATCGAATCCTGTTGTATGGGACGACAGCATGGACTGATGGAACTGGGCGCGGCGCGCCAGCACTGTGGTGACCATCGAAGTTCCAACACTGCTACCAATATTGCGCATAAAATTCACCATGCCCGAAACGCTGTTGCCTTTCTCCGGCGGTATGTCGGAGTAGGCGATGAGCGAGATGGGCACGAACAAGAAACCCAGGCCGGATGATTGCGCGACTCGCAGCCACATGGCCGACCGGAAGCTAATCAACAGGTCCATGCGCACGGTGGAGTAGTACATAGCGATGGCTAGCAACAACCAGCCGAAGGCCACGATGTACTTCGCAGCGATTTTGGTAGTGAGTTGCCCGACCACGGGCATTTCGAACAACAGCAGCACCCCGCTGGCGGAAAGAACCAGGCCGGCAGACTGCGCTGTGTAACCCAACAGCGTCTGCAAAAACTGAGGCATCATCACAAGACTGCTAAAAAGTATGACGCCCAGAATGAACATCATGAGATTGGCGCTGGCAAAACTGAAGTACTTAAACAGGCGGACATCGATGACCGGGTCTTTCTGCCGCCACTCCCAGACCACCAGCGAGACCAGGCACACCACTGCGACCAACGCGAGAGTGACGATAAAGTGCGAGCCGAACCAGTCATCCTCCTGGCCTTTGTCGAGCAGGATCTGCAGAGCACCAATGCCCAGCGAAAGAAGCGAGATACCGATGTAGTCCACTCGCACGGCGGCGCCCTGCACACGCTTCAGGTAGGGCGGATCCTCCACCATTCGGTATGCCAGAAACATGGCCAGGAGCCCGACGGGAAGATTGATGTAGAAGATCCAGCGCCAGGTATAGTTGTCCGTGATCCAGCCGCCGAGCGTGGGGCCGATGGTCGGCGCCATGACAGCCGTGATTCCATAAACCGCAAAGGCCAGGCCGCGCTGATGCGGCGGGAAGGTATCGGCCAGAATGGCCTGTGCCATAGGCTGAAGTCCGCCGCCGCCCACTCCCTGCAGGATGCGGAACAGAATCAGCATCCCGAGGGTCGGCGCCGCACCGCACAACATGGAACTCACGGTAAACAGGAAAATGCAGAGAATGAAAAAACGCTTTCGCCCGAACAGACCCGCCAGCCATCCGCTGATGGGAAGAACGATCGCGTTCGAGACCAGATACGACGTGAGCACCCACGTACTTTCATCGTTACTGGCTCCCAAGTTGCCCGCCATGTGCGGCAAGGCGACGTTGGCGATGCTGGTGTCCAGCACCTCCATGAAAGCGGCCATGGCGACGACGACCGCGATGAGCCACGGATTGAACTTCGGCTTCCAGGGAACCGGGCTCGCCGGCGCAGCGATTGTCGTCTCGGTCAGCTCGGCCATGTTCCGTTACTCGAGGTAAACTTTGGGATCGACCGACATGCCGGGCCGCAGTCGATGATCGCTGTTTTGGCCTGCATCGATGTCGATGCGGACTGGAATGCGCTGTACCACCTTCACGTAGTTGCCGGTGGCATTCTCCGGAGGAAGCAGGCTAAGACGCGAGCCGGCGGCGCCCGCAATGCCAGTCACGTGGCCCGTGTATTCGTGATCGTACGCATCCACACTGAACTTGACCTTCTGGCCCGCCTTCATCTTTCTTAGCTGCGTCTCCTTGAAGTTCGCGGTCACCCAGATGTCGTCGAGTGGAACCACCACAAGAAGCTGCTGTCCCGGCGAAACGTTCTGGCCAACCTCCACGCTCTTCTTGCCCGCGATCCCGCTAACGGGCGCGACGATCGTGCAATAGCTGAGGTTGAGCCTTGCCTGGTCGAGCAGCGCCTTCTGCTGCGCGAGTTTTGCCGCCGCGGATCTCGCCTTGGACTGGCTGATGGCAATCTGTTGTGGCGCCGTCAGGGCCGCTTGAATGGTGGCGTCCGCCTGGCCGATCTTCGCCTGGGCCTGCTGAATGGCCGCTTCCGCCACCGTGATATTCTGCTGCGCTTCGGCCACGGAGGCCGTCCGGGCAGCCAGCGTCGCCTTCGCCGCGGCAGCCGTTTGAACTGCCTGGTCGTACTGTTGCGCCGAAATCTCATCCTTGGCGACGAGCAGCTTGTAACGTTCCACGTCATCCGCAGCTTTCTTGTAATTCGCTTCCGCCTCATTCACCTGAGCACGGGCAGTCTCCAGACGTGCCCGCGCGGCATTGAGCTGGCGTTCGGCTCCTGTCAGCCCGGCGCCCGCGTCCGCATGAAGAGAACGCGCCGATTTGAGGGTGCTTTCGGTGTTGGTCGAAGTCACCGGGATGTCAGTCCGGGACCCTTCCAGAGCCGCTTCCGCGTCGGCGAGGTCGGCTTCGGCCTTTGCCACCGCCACCTCATAGTCGCGAGGGTCAACCTTTGCCAGGACATCGCCCTTCTTCACGAGCTGCTCGTCTTCCACCAGCACCTCGTTCACTTGGCCACTAATGCGCGCGCTGATGGCATTGAGGTGGCCATCGATCTGCGCGTCATCGGTGGATTCGTAGGAGCCGAAGTAGCGCCACAGGAAATAGCCGCCCACAGCGAACACCACCAGCACAATGGGCACAATGATGCGCGCCGGACTGCGCCTGGGTCGTCTCGTCAAACGTCGTGAAGGGAAATCAGTTTTCTCCTCCTGGACCGTCGTCTCAGCCATCTCACTTCACCTCGATGAATTTCTTGATCCCCTGTTCGGCGAGGCCAAGCGCCCGCGCCAGCTCCACCTTGGCCAGGTTGTGGGCAAAGCGGGCCGCAATCGTGCTGTCGTTGGCCGCTGCCACGGACTCTTGCGCCTGCACGACCTCAACGGTATCGGCCACTCCGGCGGCGAAGCGGTCCCGGGACTGCTCGAGCGTCTGGCTGGCCAGTTCCAGGTTGCTTTGCGCCACCGCGACCTGGTCCGCCGCCGTCCGGATGTCCAGGAAAGCAGCTCGCACCTGATAGTCGATCTGGCCGCCGAGATCGGCGAGCTCGTCGGATCGTTGTTTCAACGCTGCCTTGGCTTGCTCCATGTCTCCGCGAATTCGCCCGCCATTGAAGATGTTGAAATTGAGGGCGCCGGTCAGGAGGAAAACGCCATGTGAGTTGTTGAGCGACGGACCCGCGTCCCCGTAGTAGCCGTCCAGATTGACTGTGGGGTACCACTCAGCTCGCGCCGCTTTCAACGACTCTTGCGCGCCCTGCACGAGCTTCATCGCGCCTTGGTAATCGGGCCGTTGTGCGAGTGCCGTCCGCAGCGCCTCATCCTGCGTCAGACCCCCGAGAGGCGCGAATGGCACGGTGTCGGCGATGTCGAACGTTTGACCGGCCGCCAGTCCGATCACCCGCCCCAGCGCAAGTTTGTCCTTCTCAAATTGATTCTGCTGGGCCAGCAGGCGCTGCTGCTGCGTCTTCAGCTCCACCTGCGCCCGCAACACGTCAATTCCCGGCGAGGTCCCCGCCTTCTTTTGATCCACAGCGCGGTTATAGATGGCTTCGGCCGTGTTCACCTGCGCCTGGACGGATGCCACACGGGAAGCGTCGGCGATGATTTGCAAATAGGCGCTCGCTACCGCCTGCACCACCAGATCGCGCGCGTCCTCGACCGAAAGCCTGGCTGCTTCCTCACTCGCACGCGCCGAGCTGAGATTCTTCCGAGCATTCCAATCGAACACCTTGGCGGACACATTGGCCTGCGCGGCTGTGTAGTGGAACGGCCCCACGATCGTTGGTATCCCGTGAAAACCAGGGATAGGCGGAAATGTGACGTTGAACCCAATTGTCTTCAAATTCAATTGCTGTTCCGTCTCGCCCAGCGAACCCGCGACCTGCGGCAGCAAGGCCGCAAGCGCGCGTGTCCGCTCCGCCCGCGCAGTCTGGCTGCTGGTGTCGCGTGTCAGCAGCCCCAGGTTCGTCTGCAAGCCCCGCCGGATGGCGTCATCAAGCTTCAATGCCAGAGGGGTCGCCGACGCACTGCCCGCAGGGACGCTGCCCTGAAATTGGCTGCTCTGCTGGCCGCTCATTGCAGCGGCGAACAGAAGTCCGAGGCCAAGCGACGCGTAAAGGCGCCGGGTCCGCGGGCGTAGATGAATGTGTCTCACTGGCATCTCCCCTGCTACAGTAGTCCATTCTTGGGAAGCCCACAAACGGAATACAACTTCGATGCACGGACGAATCAGCAGGATGCAGTCCCTCAAGAGGGTAAGGGCCGCGTCCACCGCTCGGGAGATGCCGCCGTCAGGCAGATTTGAGCCTGAAGGTTTTGGGAAGCGGCTATAATCAATAGACCGGCTCCTCCGGGCGGTTAGCTCAGTTGGTTAGAGCGTCTGCCTTACAAGCAGAAGGTCCGCGGTTCGAGCCCGCGACCGCCCACCACGAAATCTGTACTTTATAGGTCCACTGATATGGAACTTCCGAACAGTTCCGAACAATTTAGTGCGAGGTTATGGCGAAGCAGCGCCGCTCCGTCGACAGCGCACTCGTGTCCACTGGACGGTTTCAATCCACGCTGCCCACGCGGGCAGCGACGACGTGTGGGAGATATGCAAGCCCACCGTATCGAAGTTTCAATCCACGCTTCACGCCGGCGGCGCAGAGCAATTTCAACTCCGCGAACCAGCTGATGATCCAGTCGAGCACTTACGACGGATCTGGGAACCAGCAGGTGGTCGGCGCGTATAGTTTCAAGTATGACGGCGAGAACCGGCAAACCAGCGTTAAGATTGGGAGCAGCACGGCGGGCACGTACAGTTACGACGCGGACGGCCGGCGAGTGACGAAGGTGAGCGGGGGCGCAACGCGGGTGTACGTGTACGATGCGCAGGGCCAGCTCGCGGCCGAATACTATTCGGGAAATCCACAGGATACGCTGTGCCAGCCCTGTTCCCTGACAGCAGACCACTTGGGGAGCACGCGAGAGGAGACAGACGGAGCGAGTGGCCAGGCGGTAGCGTGTCATGACTATTTACCGTTCGGCGAAGAGATCCCGGGCGGCATGGGAGGGCGAACGGCAGCGTGCTTCACGGCGGCCGACGCCCTGACTGAGAGGTTCACCGGCAAAGAACGCGATACGGAAACCGCCAGCTCGGCTATGCAGGGCCTCGATTTCTTCGGGGCTCGGTATATGTCCAGTGCGCAAGGGAGGTTCACTAGCCCGGACTCTATCCAATCGCCAAGGAACGATTGGTCGATCCGCAACAGTGGAACATGTATGTGTACGTGCGGAATAATCCACTCAGCAATGTGGATACGGACGGCCAAGCCTGCACAGCGTTGTACATGAACTCTGATAGTGGTTTCTGCGCGCGAGCAAGTGAATACGGCAAAATCGACGCGATTTCAGCCGTTCAATCTCAAACACGGTTTTTTGCTGCGGCAAATGCAGTTTCGCAGGGGCTCGCGGATGTCGCTACTCCGTTAAGCGGTTTACTTGTGTCGGGCCAGACCGCTTCCTTCTTGGAAGGTATGGGACAGAAGCTGGAGAAACTGAACCAAACAGAATCGGGTCAGATTCAAGCGGGTACGCTAAGCGGACCCAATCTGGATCAGCAAATGGTCCATAACGAACAGAGCGCGGTACAAGACCAACTTAAGGTTCTGGGAGAGGGACAGACGGCTTTTGTCCAGATAGCTCCAGGCATGCTTCGCCGCTATCATCGAGCATTAGGCGTGCTAAAACGCTCATTTTGGGTGGGATAATCCCTGCCCTCGGTTGCGTCGCGTTATAAGCAGAAAGTCCACGGTTCGAGCCGCACTCACCTAACAGGAACTCCATCATATTGCCTTCAGCAGCGTCGAAAAAGTTTGGAGGAAGGCCGCTCGAATCGAACCCGGAATCATGAATCATGCATCAAAGGCTTTGGGAGGGGACTGGCATAGGCAATGACCGCGGAACCGTTGGATACCACACGATTACTGTTGCCCATCCACGCTGAAGATCACGTCTACGGCACGGAATCCGCGCCTTTCACGCTGGTCGAGTACGGCGACTACGAGTGCCCGGACTGCGGCCGGTTGTTCTCCATAATTCACGAATTGCAGACGACGCTCGGGGAGCGGCTGCGCATCGTCTACCGGCACTATCCTTTGGGCGGGATTCACCCCGAGGCGCAGGAAGCCGCGGAAGCTGCCGAGGCCGCCGGCACGCAAGGCCGCTTTTGGGAGATGCACGATCTCTTGTTCCAGAATCAAAACGCGCTCAAGCGCAAGAACCTGCTGGCCTACGCGGGGAACTTAGGGTTGGATACCGACCGGTTCAGCCGCGAATTAAAGAAAAGGGTATACGAGGATCGCGTCCGCGAAGATTTTCGCCGCGGCGTCCAAAATGGCGTCTACAAAACTCCCGGACTGTTCCTTAATGGCGTGCGGCACGACGGCCCTTGGGACCGCGATATTCTGCTCGGAGCCTTGACCCAGTGAGCTGGCTCAGTAGCCGCCAACTTTCGACCACAAAATACAGCCGGCAATCACGGTAAGCGCGAGCAACGTGAGAAGCGGGGCCCACACACTCAGCTCTGTCGCAAAGTAGTAGGCGTGATGGAAAGGTGCGGTCGCCGGAGGAACGCGGCCGGCTTTCCCTTCAAGCAGTGCCATGTTTCAACCTCCTTCACCAACTTGAAACAGGGCACGCCGCTATCCAGCAGCGCAAGAACTGACAAGTCAAACCACTTCAATAAATGAATGGTCTTTCGCCAACCGTACTACTGCGCCAATTTGCGCGATTTCGTCAAAACACGCAGCGTCCGGCTCGGCTATTTTGCGAACTCCAGAAGTCCGAATGTCCCCGCCACCATCTTGCGCCGTGGCCTCTCGCCTGGCGCCGGCTCAGGAGCAGGCTCGAATTCCGCGATCGCCAGATACACGTGATGCGTCTCGGTATCGAGCGCCATGGTCCTCGCTCCAGCTTGCGTGGTGGCGTTTTCCACTACCGTGTAATTATCCGGCGAGTCTTCGTGGATGACGCTCAACGTGCCGTCTCCGCATGAGTTGAATACAAGTTCCGCGCCCGGATCGAATGCGGTGGCGTCGATTCCATTTCCGATCGGCGGCGTCGCCACTACTTTGCCTGTATCCGCGTCCATCACCGCCATCATTTTGTTGTGGCAGCCCGCGAAGATGCGCCGGTGCGCTCGATCCATCGCCATGCCCGATGGCGATTCACAGGGCGCCAGCGGCCAGCGATGCGCCACCGTGAGCTTTCGCGAATCAATGTCGAAAACTTTGTTCGTATCTTCGATATTGACGTAAACGTGACCCGCGCCATCCGCCGCGGCGAATTCCGGCTTACCTTCGAGGGCCACAGTACCCGCCACGGTTCCCTTTTCGGCGTCGATCGCCGTCGCGTCGGAGCTGCGCCCATTAAATGCGAACACTCGCTTCGAGCCCGGATCATAGATGATGGCATCGGGATTCTTGCCCGCCGGCACGTCCTGGCCGATCTTGTTGAACGTTTTCAAATCGAAGATCGTGACCGTGCCGGCCTGGCCGTTACTGATGAAGCCTCGCCCAAATTCCGGAGCCAGCGCGATCCCGTGCACGCCCTTGAGATCGGTGATCTTTCCCACCACCTGACTCGACTTCGTATCCACAACATCCACCTCGGTGCCGTGGGAAACATATACCCGGCCGCTGGCTCCATCAGCGATCAGATAGTCCCACCCGCCTTCACCGCCAATAGTGATTTTTTGTATCCGATGATAACCATCCGCTGCAAATGCCGCAGCCATAAACAGAAACGTAACAATGCTCAGTCGCACAATCCCTCCTGGGTCCGTAACAGTGTATTACACGGAGGTGCAAAAGCGTTGTAACATTGCCAAACTATGCGAACCATTCTATTTCTTTCGATCGCAGTGCAATTGATTCCCGCCTCCCTGGCGCAGGAGACGCTGCACGTCACGCCGGCAAATGTGCAATGGGGTTACTTCGCCGCGGACGCCAAGCCCGTCCTCACTGTAAAGTCCGGCGGCGTGGTGACCATGGATACGATCTGCGCCATCGACGAACTGGAGCAGCTCGGCGCCGCGCCCGACGATCCCATGCGCGAACTGAAAGAGGTGGAAGCGAAGGTCAAGGACAAGGGCCCGGGACCGCACGTTCTCACAGGACCCGTTGCCGTTGAAGGCGCCATGCCTGGCGATGTGCTCGAGATCGAGATTGTCGAAATCCGCCTACGCTCACCGTATGGCTGGATGATGATCGAGCCGGATGCCGGTTCCCTGCCCGAGGAGTTTCCCTACTTGCGCTCGAAACTGGTGCGGCTGGACGACCAGAACAAGGTTGCCGAGTTCGCTCCCGGCATCCGCATCCCCGTGCGGCCTTTCTTCGGTGTTCTCGGCGTTGCGCCACCCGAGGGCCGCTTGAGCAGCGGACCACCGGCCTACAATGGCGGCAACATGGATAACAAGTGGCTTGTAGCCGGCACGAAGATCTACCTGCCGGTTCAAGTGCCGGGAGCCCTGTTTGCCGCGGGAGATGGCCACGCCGCGCAAGGCGACGGCGAAGTCTGCATCACAGCAATTGAAACCAACCTCACCGGCGTCTTCCGCCTTACCGTGCGCAAAGACATGAAGCTCCGCTGGCCGCGCGCCGAAACTCCCACACACTACATCACCATCGGTCTGCATGAAGATCTCAACGAGGCTGCGCACCGGGCCACCAAGGAGATGATCGACTATCTCGTGACGGAACGCGGTCTGTCCCGCGACGAGGCCTACATGCTCACGAGTGCCGCCGTTGACTTGCACGTCACTCAGGTTGTGGATCACGTGAAGGGCGTGCACGCTATGCTACCCAAGGCCATTTTTACTGATGGCCGTTAGGGTCTTTGAGTTGTAAAATTTTAGAACTTACTTAGTCTTGGTTTACATGTACCACTTGCGCCGGCGCAAAGCCGTTGAACCACGTAGCCGACGCATTGCTGTAAGCGCCGATGTCTTCTGAGTAGACCAGGTCGTCTATCTCCAGCCTCGGCAGTTCCTCGGATTGCGAAATCGTATCCATGCCATCACATGTCTGCCCAAAAACCGTGACGATCTCGGTCTCGCCTTTGCGAAATGCTTTGACATGATACTGGCAGTGATCGAAGATGATGCCGGAGAAAGTGTGATACACGCTGTCGTTGATGTAGTAACAAGTCTTGCCGTCGCGCACGGCTTTGCCGATGACTCGCGCAATCGCCGTCGCCGCCGTGGCGACCAGAAACCGGCCGGGCTCCGCCAAAATCTCAACGTCTTTGCTGAATAGCCGGTCGATCTCCGTGTTGATCTTCCCGGCGAGCCTGGCAAACGGCTTGACGTGCTCGTCATAATGAACCGGAAAGCCGCCGCCGATGTCGAGGATCTTGATCTCGTGCCCGCGTGACCGCGCCTCTTGCATCACCGCCGCCGCCATGTTGAGCGCCTGCACGAAATTCTCGAAATTCGTGCACTGGCTGCCCACGTGAAAACTCAATCCCTCCACCACCAGCCCGATGCGGAACGCCTCCAGGATCAGATCCACCGCTTCGCCCGTGTCGCAGCCGAATTTGGATGACAGCTCGACCATCGAGCCCGTGTTGGGAACGCGCAGCCGTAGCACCAGCCCCGCGTGCGGCGCGTAACGTTTGATTTTCGCCAGCTCCTCGCGATTGTCATAAGTCAGCAGCGGTTTGTATTGATCGAGTGCCTCCAGCGTCTCTTTCGGCTTGATGGGGTTCGCGTAAATGATTTTGTCCCAGATGAAGTCCTGCCGCGCTTTTGCACGCAGCCGTTCGATGTTCTCGTGCACCAGCAGAAACTCCGGCAGCGACGCCACATCAAAACTCGCGCCTGCCTTGTAAAGCGTGCGCACAATCTCCGGCGCCGGATTGGCCTTCACCGCATAGTACGCCTGCACCTTTGGCAGGTGGCGCCGGAAGCTCGCGTAGTTGCGGCGGATGACCTCGTGATCGATCACGACGATCGGCGTGCCATGCCGCTTCGCCGCGGCCAGCAGTTTCTTCTTGGTCATCGGTCAGACGGCCGGCCGCGACCCGTCGAGCATCGTGACCTTGTTGTGCGCGAAATACTCCTTGGTCAGCGCCTGCATCATCTTCTCGCGCTGATCGTACAGCCGCCGCAGCGTGCGCGGTTTGTGGCGGGCAAGCGCGTAGCTCGTCAGCAGCGGCATGGCAATCGTGGTGTCGGTATAGCACACCACAGCGTCGGGCAGACGGTCCGGATCCACCTTGCCCCAGCTCACCGCTTCGCTCGGCGTCGCGCCGCTCAACCCGCCTGTGTCCGGCCGCGCGTCGGTCACTTGCAGGAAAAAGTCCTGGCCGAATTCCTTGATCCGCAGCACTTCCTGAATCTGCGGCTCGGTTTGCAGCATGAAATTCTTCGGACTCCCGCCGCCCCACAGCACCACGCCGCTCCTGCCACCCGAGCGCTTGGCCGCCAGCACGTACGCCGTGGTCTCGTTGACATCGATCGCCGGATTGAGCCGCAACTTGTTCCCGCGCAGCTCCACACCCGCCACGTTCATCCCGATCGTCGAATCGCCCGGCGAAGACGTGTAGCACGGCACGCCCGCGCGATAAGCCGCGGCCAACACCGAAACGTCCTTCAGCCCCGCCTTGCGCTCCCATTCTGCCGCGTATTTCCCCAGCAGATGATGCAGCTCCGCCGTCCCCATCTCTTTCTGAAATTCCGGCTGGACGAGCATGTTGCGCAGGATCTCGTCGGTCGCCATGAGGCAATCGCTATAGCCCATCAACACGTCGTAGACGCGCACGATGTCGTTATCGCGCAGCGCTGTGTCGTCCATCTTGAAACTGCCGGAGTGCACCGGGTAGTTCAGCGCGAAATGCATGTCGTGGTAGAGAATCGCGCCGGTCGAGACAATCCAGTCGACAAAGCCCGCCTTGATCAGCGGCACAATCGACGAGCACCCCAGCCCCGCCGGCGTCAAAGCGCCCGAAAGGCTCATCCCGATCGTCACATCCGGCTCCAGCATCTTCCCGGTGAAGAGCTGGCAGCTCTCTCTCAGGCGCGCGCCATTGTAGGCCAGAAACGCGTTGTCGATGATGTCGGCGAGCTTTTCCTTGCCCGTCAGGTTCTTGGGTAGGATGCGTTTGCCCGCGAGGTACTTGTCGCGATTCGGGCACTTTTTCTTCTTCATCCAGTCCGGCATCTCGGACATGTCTTCGCGATAGCGGCGGTGATGGTTGGTAGTCTTGGCCATGATTTCTGTCGAAAAGTTTCTCTACTACTGTAAAACACGCCGGCCGAAATAGACAGATTTCGCGATCACAATTATGCTCGACGTATGGCGCTTCCACGCACCGCACCCGTCGAGACTCCCGCATCGCTCGGTTACTCCATGCCCGCCGAATGGGAAACCCACGAAGCCACCTGGCTCGCGCGCCCCAACCACCCCACCGACTGGCCCGACAAGCTCGACACCATTCGCTGGGTCTACACCGAGATCATCCGCAAGATCACAGCGGGTGAAATCGTGCGCCTGATGGTCAATTCCGCGCTCGAGGAGAGGAAGGCCCGCCGCTACCTGAGCCGTCCCGGTGTCGACCTCAGCCGCGTCCAATTCATCGTCCATCCCACCAACCGCTCATGGACCCGCGATAGCGGCCCGCTCTTCGTCCGCCGCTCGATCGGCAGCAAGCTCGAAACCGCCATTGTGCACTTCCACTTCAACGCCTGGGCCAAGTATCCCGACTGGCAAAAGGATCGCCGCGTGCCCGAAACCGCAGCCCGCGTGCTCCGCAAGCCGTTATTCGACGCGCAAGTGAACAGACGCCCGTTCATCCTCGAAGGCGGCGGCATCGAAGTCAACGGCCGCGGTACCCTCATCACCACCGAGGAATGCTACCTGTCGCGAACGAAACAGATTCGTAACCCTGGCCTCGGCCGTAACCAATTTGAAACCGCCCTGCGCGAATATCTGGGCGTGACCAACATCTTCTGGCTCGGCAAAGGCATCGCCGGCGACGATACCCATGGCCACATCGATGACCTGTGCCGCTTCGTCAACGCGAAAACAGTGGTGCTGATTAAAGAGGACAATCCCAAGGATGCGAATTACCGGCCACTGAAAGAGAATTGGGAAAGAATCCGGGACCTCCGCCTCGAAGACGGCTCAAGACCGGAGATCGTCGCCCTTCCCATGCCGCAGCCCCTCTTCTTCGACGGCTACCGTCTCCCCGCCAGCTACGCGAATTTCTACATCGCGAACTCGGCAGTCCTCGTCCCCACCTTCAACGATCCCAACGACCGCATCGCCCTCGGCATCCTCGCCGAGTTGTTCAAGGACCGCCAAGTGGTCGGCATCCACGCCGTCGATCTGGTCTTAGGCTTCGGCACGCTGCATTGTTTGAGCCAGCAGCAGCCGGCTGAGGGAGAATGAATGCAGGACCTAAGCTGCTGTGAATGACTCTTCAAAAACGCGGGTGCGTCGCCGTTTATACACATTCGCGTTCGTGCTCGTGACTGCCTTGGCTGTCGCACTCCACTTCATCACCGGCGTCTCGGTTCGCCTCTCGTTCTTCTTCATAATCCTTGGGTGTCTGGCGAACGGGATCTTCATTTTACTCGGTGAACGGAACGAACAGAGAAAACGACAGAACCGCATTGATTGAGTTCTCACAAGGCGAAGTACAGGTACATTCTTCTCTCCGGGGCACAGAACCTACCGAACTCACTGCCCGGCCTTCAACGCCACGTTTTCCCCCACATACAACTCAATCGCGATCCTGCCCGAGTCTTCCAGCCGATGGTACTCCAACGCCCCGTCGCTCCCTCGTTTCTGACTACTTCTGAGCGGAACCTCCGTGTTGCCAACCTTGAGGTGCACACCCTTGAGTCCCACCTGCATCGCCCCGCCATCGCCGATTTGCACGCCATTGTAGCTGACCTCGCCCGACGCTTTTGATCCGGCCGTGGCCACAACCGCACCGCTTACCTCAATATCATGGGCCAGCACAAAATCAATCGGCCCCGCCGTCTTCGCACTCAAGTCTTCCACCGAAATCAGCGATACGGGCGTTCCCTCACGCAGCATCGGTTGCATCAACCTCGCCGCCGTTTTCGGCACGTGTGTCGTCAATTTGCGAAAGACGAACTCCTGCGCCAGATTGCCTGCCGCCCTGCCGCCAAACCCGAGTAGCACGTTATGAAATAGCCGCAGTCCGGTTCGCGAGCTGGCCGGATAGTACAGGGTTGAGATCTCACCGGCCGCCAGACCACCCAGAACATCGGAATAGTCCGGCTGCCAATGCCCGTTATCACCCTTGCAAACGAACGCGGTCGCGATCGCATAGAGGAATCGCCTGCGGACGCTGCCCGTGCCCTTGTAAAAGTACCGTGGGTCCTGATGAAAAACCGCTTGCATGAGCACGCCGCCAATGATGATGCCGTTTACCGCATCCACGTAGTCGGCCCCAAAACGCTTCCCGTAGCCTTCCATCCCCTGCCCGAACTCGTGGTAACTGTTCCGCGCTTGCTGGATTCCCGCGGTGATCGCGCTGGATGCGATAGTCACCGGATCAAACATGGTCTTCCAGCCAAGCTGAAATTTCTGCGCGGCAGTCAGTGGAGCCGCATTCGGTTCATAACTGATGAAGTAGTTCGGAAACACGCCGAGCAGACGCTGCTTCTCCTCGGCTTTCAGTTGCTCGGTCGCTAATTCATGTTGCGTAAGACCAACATCCATCTTGGTGGATGCGGGGGCCACCTGAAGGACAGCAGAAACCGGTTGATTCTCGCCCGAACCGACCACCACGTTCCCCGACTTCCATTCCGAGAATCCAAGGGCGGCGATCGTGATCGTGTAATTTTCCGGCGCCACACCGGAAAAGCGGAAAGATCCGGCTTCGTCTGTGATCGTTGTTCGCGGGCTTGTGGATGCCGCAGGTTCCAACGTGACAACCGCGCTCACGACTACCAATCCCGAGGGATCTTTCACCGTGCCACGGATGGTTCCCGACGCCTGAGGGCTCGGCGTGCCCCGCGCCTGCGCAGCAGCAGGTTGGACGGAGGCCAATCCCGGAACAAATATCATCCAAAGGCCCGCCAACAGCCAAGGAAACACCGGGCGACTCGCCTTGCGCTCAGCCATATAAGGCCAAACTTGCAGTGAAACACGCCACCGAGAGCGTCGTCAAGCAGAGGATTTCTCGCTCTCTGTTGGGAAATCACACCTGAAAGGCGTCGTCGTAGTCCGCGACGGAAGGTTAGCGGCTAAATCGTACTTCAGTGGGCAAAGAGGGACAGACGCCTCCGTCCCTCTCGCATCTTACGTCTTTATTCCAGCGACGCAATCCCCAAGTAGAGACCCGCAAACACCACGCCGGCTACCGCCAACACTGCCGCCCACGCCAGTACGGTTTCCAGGAGCTGCCGTGCGCTCACGTGATCTTGTTTCCAGGTTGCACTGACACTTGG